>CAVPNR010000014.1:0-96822 GCA_963706645.1 uncultured Acidobacteriaceae bacterium | reverse complement strand
GATCTTTTCATTGTGAACGCTGCCGCGGCCAGAATCCAAACTCAAAGGAAGCTGCCACATTATTTTGCCGGTTGGTTGCCAGCAGGGGAATCTGCCAACGCTCATATTGCAATTGCCTGAGAAGCGAAAACCCGCCCCAGCGAAGATGTCCGCATTTACCGCAACGTCGTTCTGAGTTCCGCCTTGCGGAAGATACTGTTGATCGATCTTTCTGTGCCTGAGTTCGATCCCGATTTTCTTTCGCGGGCTGAGCCAATAATTTGTCCGCATCAACTCGCCTTGTGACGCGCGTCCGATCCAAGTTCCGATCAAGCGACCGTCATTGGTGTATCCGTGAGTGTATTGGCCGTTGGAGTAGAAACACGAGGTGCAAAAGCTGCCCCGGGTTGGGCTGGTATATCCGCCCTCGAGCCTCAAATCGAACTTGTTTAGCCGAGGAACTTTGGTGAGGTAGAGTCCGCCCTGCCAGACCGACTTGGCGCTTCATTGATCGGCGAAATCTCATCTTCGGTGAAACCCTCGCCATATAAGGTTAACCAGTTGCGAATCTTTGGAATTCGATATGTAAAATCCACCGCAGATCGTCCATCTCCCAGGACATCGCCGTTCACGTGCACGCCGAATGTGCTCTGCAAGGAACGTCTTGATCGTCAGCGGATTTCCTGGTCCCCCATAGATCGTCGTCTTCGACATGGCGAACTCGAAGTTTTCGGTGAACTTGAAGCTGATCTTTCCGCCGCTGAGATACGGTTGGGGATGCAAGGCCTGCCCGTACTGCCCGATTGTCGATGGGACCCGCGCCCGTGAACTTACACTCGTGGTCATAAACTCTTGTCCCGACAACTGTCCTATAAAGGACGAGAGTCGCATGTCTCCGAGATAGCGGAAAATCCAGGGCAATCGAAAAGGGCTGACACTCGATCGATGCTGAACATGTGGTTGAGCGGAGCAGCGTTGTTCGTAAAAAGCATCGTCCCGCCTTCACTAGGCCCCCACCATAAGCTGCGCTTGCCGTACGAGAGCTGCCAGTTAGCAAGGTTCATGCCCACATAAGCGTCCAACAACTGAAAACGGCTAATGGCGGCGACGGGCTGCTGCGGAGAATTCGGCGGCAATCCGTCTGTCGCACTGGATGAAATCGAGCGCTGCCGGCGAAAGTGACGGAGCCGAGGGTGCCGACTGATACTCTCCGCGAGCATAGACAACGAACGGACCTGCCGTGGTCCAGCCGGACGAGCCGACTGCGGCATTGAAACCTTGCTCGTATGGCCGACCATAGTCGTTCAGCAAGGTCTGGCCGAAGTGAAAATTGTCGGTAAGCGGCGTTCCCGAGATTCCAAGTGCGCGAGAGTAAACCGACTCCAGCTGCGCATCAAGATTGCGTTCACCGCTCGCCAGTTCGGTGTCATGAGCAAATTCAGCTGACAGGGCACCGTAAAGTTGTTGAACTTCCAAGGGAGCGTCCGTCTCAGGCTGCAATTCCGCCGCTTCGAGTAAAAGTCGAGCACACTCCAGACGCGTCCATGGACGAATTCCCAAGCTTTCGGATTTCATGTATCCCATGGCTGCAAGCCGTTCCATTGCCGGATAGATCCAGCTATCGAGAGGAACATACGGCGATCCCATGTGCGCGGGAGAGTGCGCCTTGTTGCCTTCCTCCACAAATTCGCGCGGTGTCGCCCAAGAGCTGCCTCTTAACTCAGGATCATGGTGACGGCTGTAGACGCTCTGGGCGATCAGATATCCGAGCACGCTGCCAACGAACACGTCGGATGGAAAGTGCTGCAGGCTGCGAACTCGGGCAAAGCTGACCGCGGAGGCGAGGCCGTACGAAATCAGTTTGGGGAATGTCCCCGGGTACTCGTGCGCGATGACTCCTGCGATGGCCCATGCCGCGGCGGCGTGTTCCGACGGAAACGAAGTGCCGCCCTGGAAGAATGCTCCGCTGCCGTTGCCCTGATACGGACGTTCCCGCCCGAGGGAATACTTCATAACCTCGATCGGGATCAGGCTATCGATCGCCGCTTCGCCCGCCAGGAAGCCGGTTTCGCGCCAGTGTTCGTTGTGAGTGGGAAAGCTCATCAGATACATGCCTGCGCCGGCTCCAGCCAGGCTGGCAATTCCGACGTTCGACAAGGTCTTGTAGTTACTGATGGTGTTGGGGTTCGTGGACAGAGAAGCGCTGTATTGCTTGTCCGTTACAAACAGGCCCGCCGTGACTCCCGCTAAAGGCACCAGCCAAGTCGCGTCGACCAAACGAATGTGTGCGGGACTGGTCCAGATATGCTTTTGGTCCTGCGTGAAGTCTGTGACCGCGCCGCCGAAGAATCTCTTAGTTGCACTCTCGGAAGTACTGGCGTCTGCGGAAGTGGTTGTAGATTTCTTTGTTGAGTCGGCCGCGCTCGGCGCTGACGGCTCGGCGTCTTTCCCTGAGTCTTGAGAATGTGCATCAGGTACCAGGCAAAGCGTCACGGCAGCGCTCAGGAGCGCTGCCAGCAGTCGCGTATCGGCTCTCAACTCTTGGTCCCCACTTCTACGGATGTATGTAGGCTACAGTGAGGGCAACCGAGGCTGCGACCTGCGCCGCCTGCATAATCGGGGTCCAGTTCCGAGTACCGACCTTCGGTGCCTTTTCCGGCACCACAATCGAGTCGCCCGGCTTCAAGCACAGCGCCCATCGGATCACCCGACCAGAACCCCGAGTTGTTTTTTGCGGAAAGAACTGAGCCATCGGCTCGCACCACAAACACCGCGGATTTGTCTGCAACTTGGGTCAATCCGCCGGACTGGCTCAGGTACCATTTCGCGCTTCTACCCGGGAAGTAGCTTACAGCCGTCGGATTGAAAACCTGCCCGCTCACGAGGACGTAGTTCGCCTTCTTTGGGATGACGAGCTCGTCTCCATCTCGTAGCGGAACGTCGACGCTGGTATTGACCATCTTGTCTATGCTCTTCACGTCCGAGGGAAGGTGAATCACGACTCGTCCGATCGGCGGCGTAGCTTCCAGTTGTTGCAGCGTGGTTTCAAGCTGCGCGATCGCAGTGAGTTTGGCGCTCTTCTGGTCCGCGTCCGCTTCGGGTAATGACTTCAAATAACTTTGCTCGTTCTTGACGCGGGTTCACCAATTCGATGTGTGAGATGTCATTTCCAGCTCGCGAACCTCGCGGCGGATCAACACCGCTCCGTACGGATAGGCCTGCTGGGTAAATCCACCGCAACGCTTCAGGACGGAGCTAAGGTGCTCTCCTGGCTCAATTCCATAGCTTGCTGGATGCTGAACCTCGCCCCGGACTACGACCGAAGAACCGAGATCGTTCCACTGCGCGATCTGTCGAATCGTGAGGACGTCGCCATTGCGTAGGGGGACGTCTTCGCCTGAATCGCCCGAGAGCACAGCTGCCAGGTTGACTTCAAGTCGCTGGCTCGAGTGACCGGGGGCCGTAGTAGCGGCGAATCGGGTCAGATCCGCCGTGTCAAGAAACGCAGATCTCGTCGGTCCTCCGGCAACCCGTACCAAGTCAGCAACGCGCATATTGGAAGGCAGGGGATACCGTCCGGGCTTTGCGACTTCACCCTTGATATAGACGGTCGGTGCTTCCACCTGTGCCTGATTCTTATGCACGAGAATTCGGTCACGTGACTGCAGGATGAGATTGTCGACTGGGTTTCCATCGAGAGCCTGGCGGAGATCGACGCTAAGAATTCGCAGTGTCCCGTCACTCTCAGTGCGGAATAGTTGCACGGAATCGAGAGAAGCATCTGGCGTCACGCCGCCGGACAAGTAGATTGCGTCGCGCAAGTGGGCCTGGCCCGAGGTGTGATATTTCCCGGGGGCGCGAACTTCTCCACCTACCCATACGTCGGGAGCGGGCTCAAAATCGAAGCGGCTGAAGATCCGCACGGTATCGAGGGGTTTTAGAACTGGCGCGGATGCGGGATCCGCGAGTGCCGCCGAAAGATCGACGCTTTCCACGCTGGGGTGAAAGTCGGGTTTGTTCAGACGAATGATTTCAGCGTAGTGCGCCGCTGGTTCGGGCAGCAGATCGCCGTAGGACGAGATCAGATCGGTCAACTTCATTCCCGGCTTGTAAGAATATCGGCCTGGACGTAACACATGCCCTTGCAGGTAAATTGCGTCCTCGTTGTAGGAGGCGATCGGGAAAATGTGTACTTGATCGCCGCCACGAATCTTGAAAGCCTGGAGTTGCTTATTGAGCTGATCAGGATCTGTGGTCGCCGTGAGATCCAAGGTCAACATGGTTCGCTTGTCGTGGGCTTCGAGGCGCTGTACTTCGATGTGGCGCAACGCAGCGGCCGGCAAAATCCCGCCGGCCAGTTCCAGAACTTCGTCCAGGGACTTTTCATTCCGCAGTTCGTAGACCGCCGGGCGGCGCACCATGCCATCGACGGTGGCTTGAGGTCCGATCGGGGGCACCAGCAATGTGTCCCCGTTCTCCAGTCGCTTCAAGTCCCCTCGAATTCCGTGGAGGAGCAGATCATAGGCGTCCACCTCCTCCACCAATTCTTTGCCCCGATAGTGTTTGAGGGTCCGCAAGGAACCGCGGCCGGTGACGCCTCCGGCGGCAAACAGCGCGTTGAGTGGAGTTGAAAGGGAACTGATGTCATAGGCGCCGGGTTGCGCGACCTCACCAACCACGTAGACTCGTACGGTGCGCAGGCGGGAAACCGAGACGTCGGCAGATACATCGCGAAATGCGCTTCTCAGCGCGTGCTGAACTTCCAGTTGCACATCCCCAAGGCTCTTGCCGGTTACCAGCACCGGACCTGTTTCGGGTAGAGCGATCCTTCCTTCCCGATCCACCAGGCGAACCAGTCGCTGCGTCACACTTCCCCAGAGGTCGATGGAAAGACTGTCCCCTGTGCCCACTACGTAGTCGGGACCGACGGGCAGATCCATGGGAATGATGTCGGGCTGGTTTATGGTATTCCGAAATATTTCGGAGCCAAACCGCTCTGCTGGACGCTGCCAGGCTGCCGCCTGGGTGTACATATCGTAGAGAGACGGTATGTCGGAATAGGGATTTGCCCGGTGGACCATCTTGACCGGGTCTACATCCTCTTCTTCGGATGGTCTAGTTCTAGAGCGCTTCGGGCTCATCGACGGCGAGGGATTGGCTTCGCGTTGGCTGTTTCGCTCCGCATCCGCGATCGCATCCCGCGGTACGGACAGGCCGTTTGGCAGAGAGGGAATGTTTGATGAATTTGGTGAATAGGGAGAAAGCTCCGTGCCAGACTTCGGCTCGATCGAAGCTAATTCGATGGATGGCGACGTCACGCGGTCTCGCTGGGTAGAATCTTCTCCATCGGTTGACATTTGTGTGCGAAGGGTTCGCTGCTGATTCGGCGAATAGGTGGGCAACCCATCGCCCGGTGAGGAGCTCGGATTCTCATCGCGTGAAGGGGCTTCGTTCGACGTGGGACGATTGGATCGCCTTTTGGGAGCAGCCTGCTTTTCGCAATCTTCATCCTGCCGTGGATCGCAGGTCGCAGTGCGCTCCACGTCCCGGTCACTGCCATTCTTTTTCGGTTGGAGGGATTCGGAGTCTTCCTGCGATTCAATCTGGACCAGACGGCGGGCCCTCTCTTTTAGCAGAATCTCTTCTTCCTTACCCAAACTTGAATCGGGATTGGGAGACGGCATCAAGTAGCCGTAGCGTTGCAGCAGGCGAGTTGCCACGGCGCGAAAGGCGACATCCCGGTTGAGGCGATCGAAGATTGCTTCGTCGAGCAGCTTCGAATCCTCGACCACCTGCCCGTTGT
Source organism: uncultured Acidobacteriaceae bacterium (assembly GCA_963706645.1). GTDB lineage: Bacteria > Acidobacteriota > Terriglobia > Terriglobales > Acidobacteriaceae > Sulfotelmatobacter. The sequence goes on along the minus strand of CAVPNR010000014.1, from coordinate 91,040 downwards.
CGGTCGCCTCTTTGGCAATCCAGCGCTTTAGTTCGACAAGGAGCCCGGTATCTTTGACGAGGACTTCTCGAATCTGAACCGCAGATGCGGCAACACGATTGAGATTATCTTTGCCGAGATCAGACGTATCCGCCGCAAAACCTCTGCGGACGTCGTCTCGAAGCGGGCGTTGTCCATCACTCACTTGGCCATGCAAAGCATGTCCAAGCAGGAGCAGCAGAATCCAGCAGGGTGCGTTCTGGAAAAATCCTGTTACGGTTCCTGGGGTTGGAGCGCATTGTAGTTTCCGTAGTACTCAAGATTTGGAGGTTCTCAAGTCTTCGACAAAGCAGGCAGGCAGGTTGAACACTCACGTCAGGAGACTAGTTCGACATCGGCCTCGTCCACTTCCACGGCCACGGAGCGCATGATCAGATCAAGCGAGAACACGACTCGGCACTTATCCTTGCTCCGACGGATGATGCCTTCCAGTCCTTCCAGGGGGCCGCTACGCACGCGCACGCGACGTCCTACGCACAAGTAGGGGTGTGGTTGGATGGCCCCGACGCCGGTTTGGCGGTTTCTCAAACACTCGATTTCCAGTTCCGGCAAGACGGCGGGTTGTCCATTGAACGTAACCAGCCGGACTGCACCCGGAACCTGCAGTACCTGCAACCTGTCCTGAAGGGCGATATGGACGAAGACGTACCCGGGAAACAGGGCAAGCTCCAACTCCTTGCGCCGATCTTTCCACTTTCGCACGGACCGGTACAAGGGCAGGAAGCAGGAGATGTGGCGGCGTTCGATCTGCTGCGCCACATACTTCTCGTGGCGTGGACAGGTGTATAGCGCATACCAGTTGCCGGGTCCACTCCCTGCCGCCGGACCGAGGTACGTGCCTGCCGAATTAACTTGAGTATCCATCAGAGTCCCGGATACAGCTTCGCCGCCTCACTTACAGATCGAGTGTGATGCAAAGCCCATTATTTTCATGGCGATACGGCTAAGTATCGCTTTTTTATCTGGCCCCGAACGACGTCCCGGGAATGCGTTTGGAACGCCGCAGTCCGTGGCCCTTGCAAGTCAACGTCTGGAACTCAGACCGATCCCGGCGATCTCAATTTCGAGCCGCTCCCACCAGCACCGGACGCTCGCGAACCGCGTTCAGAATGCCTGCTTCGGAACTTTCGAGCGGTTTGGTTCGGATATCGACAATCGCCCAGTAGAAAATGCCAGTGTTCTGCTCTGGCGCCAACGCAAGGATCCTCATCTGTGGATAGCGGCCCAGAAGGAAGCCACACTGTCCCAAACGCCTCTCGGGTTCATCCATCGATAGAATGAGAACATCGGGCAGAACTTGCTCGACCATTTCGGTAAGGTCACCGTCGTCTGCGACCTCGCCGACGACTTCAATGTCGGGTTGATCGGAAATAGTGGCCATCACGAGTTCCCGCATCAGGCGGGGCCGATTTGCAACCAGCACACGGACTCGTTTCACATAGATTCTCCGGCGCTAAACGTAAGCGCAGAGTATCGTCTTGCTCCCTCGTATCTGCAAGATTCAAAAAGGGTCCATGAGAGAGCTAGCGAGGACGCAACAGGACTAAACATCATTTGTTGATAAAAGTACTACGGGAGTACCAACGAAGTACCAAGGAGTACCTACCGTGAGTCTTGGAAGCACGTATTAGGGAATGCGATTGCTTCTAGCTATAAGGATCGCTTGACATTACTTCCCGATTCGATAGTCTAGAGGCTCCCCGGTCCACGGAACTGGAGATGCCCCATCGTCTTCTCGTAAAGAGAGCAGCTGTTTGCAACTGTTTTTCTCAAATGGAATCCGATAATCCGCGCAACTTTTTTTCAAGATTGGGTTTTGACGGAGGAAGAAGCAACAAACGGGCCCACGCTAGCGGGGGATCCACCCCAAACATAAATAGTCGAGAATCTTTTTCAGCGGGTCGTTAGTCCCAGCGAGTCGCCACCACGAGAATTGGACATGGGAAGGGATAGGGGGCTCAACCCAAGTCTTCAATGGTTACGCACAGTCGTGCGGACCCGGGGGTTCCGATGGAGTTCCAAGAGATCGTTGACGTGTTTCTTCTTGCTGAGAATCGGCTACTGCGCGAAGCGCTGATCCGAATCCTGGCCAAGAAGAGCGACATTCGGGTAGTCGGGGCCTCCCCGTACTCACCCACCGCGCTGGAACAAATCACAGCTGCCTGCCCCAGTATTGTTCTGCTGGATTCCATTGCGCCAGTCTTTTCCGAAGCCCGATTTGTCGCAAGATTACACGCCGCGCTTCCCGGTGTGCGGGTTGCGATGATCGACATGGAACTCGATCACCAAGTCTTTCTGCGAGCCGTCCGCGAAGGTGTGGTTGGCTACGTCCTCAAGGACGCATCCGCGACGGAGGTGGCAGCCACGATCCGCGCCGTGTCAGCGGGTGAAGCGGTATGCCCTTCTGCTCTGTCGATGAGCCTGTTCGATGCAATCAAGCGTCGAGCGATTCCTGCAGAAACAAACCGCGCGCTGAGCCGGCGAGAAGAGGAACTGGTCGGATTGCTTCGGGAACGTCTGACTAACAAGGAGATTGCAAATCGATTGAACCTTTCGGAGCAGACGGTGAAGAACCACGTCCATCGGATCCTTCGAAAAGTCGGCGCGCCAGATCGCCTCGCCATCGTCGAACGCTATCAGGACGACGGTCGGAGGGAAAAGATCGCCTGAAACGAAATTGGCCGATCATCCCGATGGACTGGTTTGGATTCCTCCACAAGACCTCTTCGCTTGTACCTGGTGGAGCATTTCAGAATTGATGCCGATGGGATCAGTCGGAAGAAGAACGCGCCTGCCTTGGCGCGAAGCATGGCGGGGGCGCGACGGTGAGGAACTGCTTTAGCCGAGGATAAGTCTAGCGGAAAGGCCGGCCTTTCACGATTCCCTGGCCCTCGCGGATCGTCACCAGTTGATCGGCCGGGAGATCGGCGAAAGTTTCGGTAGTGCCTGCCGGCCAGTGAACCTCCACACTCGCCTTGGAGGCTGCTCCCAAGCCGAAATGCAGCCGCGGGTCATTTGCGGAGAGAAAGCTTGACTGGCTGGTGAGGGGTTGGGCCTGCACCTTCCCGCCGTAGCGCACTAGGACTCGCGAGCCGATGGCACTGCGATTGCTCTTCGTTCCTTCCAGTCGCACCTTAATCCAATGATTGCCGGAGGGTGCATCGTTACGCAGAAGCGTTGGCGGTTCGTTCCGGTTCATGATGAGAATGTCGAGGTCGCCATCATTATCGAAGTCTCCGAAGGCGCATCCTCGGCTCACGTGGCGCGATGCGATGGCAGGGCCAGCCTCATCGCCCAATTCGACGAAAGTTCCATTGCCCTGGTTCCGAAATATCAAACGCGGATTGCGGGCGGGATACTTGGCGTAGACCTTTTCCAATTCCGGGGCTACGGTTCCCGCGACCGTAAAAATATCGGGATAGCCATCGTTGTCGAGGTCGAACATGCCGGTGCCCCAACTGGTAAAGCGGCGTTCGGCCCCCAGGCCAGACTGAGCGGCGACATCTTCGAATTCTCCCTTGCCATTGTTGTGGTAAAGGCCCGTGGGTTGGTTCACGAAGTGGGTCTTCACGATATCGATGTGGCCGTCGAGATCGTAATCGCCAGGCCCGAGTCCCATGCCAGCCATGGGCTGACCCTCGGTGCTGAGAGCGATGCCGCGCAGCAATGCCTCTTCCCGAAACGTGCCGTCGTGATTGTTCATCAGGAGCAAGCTGGGAGTGGCGTCGCACGCCACCAGAATGTCCTGCCAGCCATCTTCATCAGCGTCAAAACCAACCGCGGTAAATCCATACGACCCACGGACGGCGGCAACTCCGGATTCTTTGGACACATCCGTAAACGTTCCGTCTCCGTTATTGCGATAGAGCGAATGCGGGGGCATGGGAAGGCCGCCCGGACCGCAGTTGGTGGGCACGCCTTCGAAGTTGCAGTTGGGAATTTGCAGGGACGGCTTGGGAGCGGTCGCGAGATCGATCTCAACGTAGTCGGAAACGAACAGGTCGAGCAAACCGTCACGGTTGTAATCAACAAAGGTGCAACCCGAGCCGAAGCGATTGTTACGCGGGTCATGTAGTCCGGCTTTGTCAGTAACGTCGGTGAATGTTCCGTCACCGTTATTGCGGTAAAGCCGGTTCTGTCCGTAGTAGGTGAGGAAGAGGTCCTCAAAGCCGTCATTGTTGTAGTCGCCGACGCAAACCCCCTGGGCCCATCCCGCATCCGTGAGGCCGGCTTTGGCGGTCACATCGGTGAATGTACCGTCGCGGTTATTGTGATAGAGGCGGTTGCTGGCGCCGGGCGGAATGCCTTCGAGACGGCGGCCTCCCAGGATAAAGGCGTCCATCCAACCGTCGTTGTCGTAGTCGAAAAATGCGCAACCGGCGCCATTGACCTCGACAATATAAATGTTGCGGGTGGAATCACCGTAAAAGATAGTTTGGGTGAGACCGGCACTCTCGCTCACATCAACAAACCGAGAAAACGGAGCACGTTTCGCCGGCCCGGCAAGCGCACGGAGTTTCGGGAGGACCAGCACGGGCGCCAGCATCGCCGGCAAGGTTTGCAGCAGGCGACGTCGCGTCCATCGACCGTCTTTTGGGTCCTTCATAGCGACTTCATTCCTGCGCTCCGTTAGCGCGTTTCCTTAGCGTTGCTCCTGCGCGGTGGTGAGATCCTTGCGGAGCTGCAATGCTGCGCTATTGCTGGGCTCGAGTTTGAGAGCGCTGGCAACAGCCTCTTGCGCCTCCGGAAAGCGATTCTCCATGCCGAGAGTAGCGGCCAGGCTGATCCAGGCCTGGGTATATCCCGGAGCAGCCTGTACGGCCAGCCGGAAATGCTCCTCGGCGGAAGCAGAGTCGCCGGTTTGGGTATCGAGATAGCCAAGCTGGTTTTGAGCCAGCGCGAACGTGGGATCGACCTTGATCACTCGCTCCAATACCGTGCGCTCGCTTGCGGTATCGCCCGAGCCCTCGAGAGCGAGCGCCAGCTTGAAAGCGAGCGGGAGATCATCGGGAGTGGCATCTGATGCCTCGCGGTAGAGGGCCGCCGCCTTCTGCAAATTGCCGGCGGCTTGTTCCTTGGCTGCCTCCGCGGATTTGGACGCCGCCAGCGTCCGGTTAATCTTCGCCTGATTTAACTGCTGATAGAGGATCAGTTGCTGCTGCGCTCCCTCTTTGTCCCCTAATGCACGCAGAACGGTTGAAAGCTTGAAATGGACTTGCGGCTCCGTTGCTCCCAGCGCGATCGCTTTTTCCAAGTGTTCCTTGGCGGCAGGGAAGTCCTTGAGTTCCGCGAGGACGAGACCCAAATTGTAGTGGGCGTTGTAGTAGTTGGGATCGAGATCGATGGCGGCTTCCAGATGGGTGCGGGCCGCCGCAAATTCTCCACCTTGATTTTCGAGAATGCCGCTCAGATATAGGCAATCGAAATCATGGGGATGCGCGGCAAGCAGCTTGCGTGCCAGCGGCCGCGCCGGGGCGAAGTCGCCATCGAGCACAAGAACGCGCAAATAAAGTTTCTGCGCTTCGAAGTTTCCAGGATGAGCGCGTGCCGTTTTTGCCGCCAGATTTACGGCATTTTCATAGTGGACTTGATTGACGTAGACAGTGACCAGCGCGGTGGTCAGCGGCATGGAGGACGGATTGCGCTTCAGCGCCTGGGTGAGAACGTCGACCGCCTGGTCGAGCATTCTGGCCTTGCCATAGGCCACAGCCAAATCGAGCGTCAAGGTTTCGTTGCGGGGAGCGTCTTTCAGCAGCTCAATCGCCGAAGGATAGTCGCCCTGCGCCATCAAGGACTTGCCCATTCCGTCGAGCGCTTCGATCGAGAGGTGATCAATGCGCAACGCCGCCTCCCATTCCACGCGAGCCTCCCGGGGGCGGTGGACTTGTTCCAGCGCGGATGCCATCAGCAAGCGAGGCTTGAGGACCTCGGGCATTAGATAGATCGACTGCCCCAGCGGCTTGATCGCGTCCTCAGGATGCCCGGAAGCGTAAATGGTGAGACCGACGAGGTAATAAAGCTTGGCGGAACCAGGTTCCAGCTGAAGAGCTTTCTGAAATGCCTCGAGTGCACAAGGGTATTGGTTGCGATCTCCGAACCAGTCACCGAGTTCGGTGTAAGTGTCGGCGTCGGGGTGAGCCCGAAGTTTGGCTTCGAGTACTGGGGGGCCGGTGCAGGCATGCAAGCACGGGACCGCGGCCAGAACGGCCGCGAAAATTAGAACCGCCTTCGAAAACGTCGGATGCATTGATGTGACAAAGATCGCCTCGGCGAACCCTGCGAGATAACAACTCTCCGCAATCTGAAGCATAATTGAGCAACTGGCAGGCCTGCAAGCGAATCTGATGGGGCCATAGGGGCGTCGGGAAGGAGAAATGGAATTGGGTTTGGGGCGTAACGATTCCTGACGTGGATTGTTTGTTTGCGTAGTTGCTCTGCTTCTACTGCTGCTCCCCGCTTCTCCATCCCGAGGAGAAGAAGCCGCCTCCTCGTGTTGACTATGTCGGAGATTCGGTGTGCCGTTCCTGTCACCAGGAAAAAGGCAAAACCTATGCTGAGACGGCGCATCACTTCGCATCGAGTTGGCCTAGCCAGCGCACGATGAAAGGAAGCTTTACTCCGGACTCCAACGTCATGAAGACCGCCAATCCCTATCTGACGTTCGAAATGACGGTCACTGAGCAGGGATATTTTCAGAGTGCAGTGGAAAAGGTTTCTCCTACCAAGAAGATTTCGCGGACCGAGCGCATCGACGTGGTCACCGGATCGGCGCGCAAGGGACAGACTTATCTGTTCTGGAAAGGGGACCAACTCTTTCAACTGCCCGTTACATATTGGACCGATACCGGTAGCTGGGTAAACAGTCCGAGTTATCCGGATGGCTCGCCCCACTTCGACAAGGCGATCATCCCGCGCTGTCTCGAATGTCACGCCAGCTATTTCGAATGGATGCCTCCGCCCGTCAATCGCTATCGCAAGACCAGCTTAGTGTTGGGCGTGACCTGCGAGAAGTGCCATGGCCCTGGCCGCCTGCATTGGCCCGGCATCGGTTGAAGAATGCGCTGCCTGCCGGAACGACGGAGGCGATCGTCAATCCATCCGCACTCTCGCGGGATCGGCAAATCGATGTATGCGGGTTATGCCATGCGGGGAATGGGACGCCGATCCAGCCCGCACTGTCGTTTCTTCCCGGGGATGCGCTCGAGGACTACATCGATATTCCGCAGTACAGCGCGGAGGAAGCGGTGGACGTTCATGGCAGCCAGGTGCAAACGCTAAAGAGAAGCAAGTGTTTTCAGTCCACCACGACCCTGACTTGTACCACGTGCCACGATGTCCACAAGCCGCAGGTGGACGCCGCAGCGTTCTCGCCGCGCTGTCTCACGTGCCATGAGGCCAAGCAATGTGGCGAGTATGCCAAGCTCGGTGAGCAGGGAACCCGCAACTGCATCGATTGCCACATGCCAATGCAAGAATCGCGAGTGCTTTTTTCAAACACCAATGGGAAAGAAACTGATGCCGCTGGTGCGCAATCACCAGATCGGGATCTATCCGGCTGAGAATCCTCACTGAATCATCTTTATTTTCGCGCGTGAGGCGAAACGCCGGTAATTCCGGAATGCGATTTCGTTCAGTTCGATCTGCTTGCGATGTCTTTGTAGGCTGACGGTTGAATGCACCGGGAGAAGATAATCGCGTGCTGAGATCGAAACATAGTCGTAGTCCACCGTCATCGCTGCGGCATGCATGGAGAAATTACGAGGCAAGTCATCGGCCTCAACGGTAATCCGCCGGACTCCGCTGGTGGTGGCGTCTACGTATACGAGGCCGTGGAAGCCGACGCCGATCGTATTGTTGTTGCCCTCATTGAGATCGAGCGTGGCGTTTTCATGCGATACGCGGTAGCTCAATACCTGTAGTGTCCCGGACCCGTCGCCCAGGGCGCCAGCTTCCTTCCACTCAAACTGCGTTTTCGACGAGGGGGCAAAAACCAGATTCAGCAAGGCGCCGAACTCCCCAACCGACATGGGCCAAGTGGAATTCATTTCGGCCCGCGTGAGGCTGCTGCGCTTCCCGTTTACTTCGAGCGTGCTGCGCGATTCCAGATTGTCGTGATAGGTCAGGAGTTCGGCAATCGAGTCTCGATGCTTCCAGTTCCCGTTGCCGGATTGGTCCACGGAGCGATTGGTTACTTCGACGCAGACGAAATTGGGTAGAGACTTGCTGTAATCCAGAGCGCGCTTTCTCGCGCCGGAGATGATCCTTTCCAACTCGTCGGCGGACGGCGGGGGCACGGCGCCGGCGGGCAGCGAGGTGATCACCAGACGACGGCCATTGCGGCCCTCCGGATCGGGAGGCTGCGGCCCGGAAGTCGCAGCGATGAGGACATCGTCGTTCTGTGCCTTGGGATCCTCAGGTGCGGTTGCCGCTGCCAACACGGGTCCTTCGATGCGGAACGAAAGAGCACTTTCTGTCGTCTTCTCGCCTTGCGTGAGCTTCTCCACGATCTGATAGTCCCCGGCAGGCAGAGATGCGGCCTGGATCGACGCAAGGTATGGAATGGCTCCGGGCGCACTGGCCTTCAGGAGGTGCAGAGGCACTTGCGCGATGGACTCGTTGCTTTTCAGGACTTCCATCTCCAGGGTTGGCTGCTCCGTCGATTTAGGATCGAGATGAACGACAAAGAAAAAGGAAATCTCTTTTGCGCCGTGAGGCACGCGGCCAGAGATGCTGGGGATGACTTTGCCGCTTCCGTAACGCAGGGGTTCGACCGCGTCCACCTCAGCCGGGATGGCGACCAGGCGCTGGACCAGTGTCACATCACTGAGCGTTGGTCCGCCGGCATCGGCCGGGATTTCGAATTCGAAGCGTTGTGCGCCAGCCTTTTCGTTGTTGCGATCCAGGATGACCGCCTCCACGACATATTTCCCTGGATCGGCAGTGAAAGACCGCTGCATTGTGATCGACTCTGATTGCGCGCCTCCCTTGGAATCGAGCGAACCGTGACGTGGAACATCTTCACTGAAATGCTCGATCACCTCGCCCGCCTTGGTTCTTGATTTGGGCCACGATCGAGAGATGCAGGGAATAGAGGTTCGAATTAGGATCGTCCCGCGTCTCGAGTTCCGAGACGGGCACCTCAACCACGAGCGCATTCTCGTTGCCAGTCGGCAAATCTCCAAGACGAAGGACGGCCGACTGAAATTTCAGATCGTCAGGTAGTTGCGGCTCGCTCAAGAGTTTCAGCAGCGGCGCTTCAAACGGCCGGATGCCTGAGCCGGTATCTGGAGGGACTGCAAAATAACCTGCGCGGGCGTGAATCTTCAGGCCCTTGCGCACAGGCGTCACCGCAACCGGCCGAAACTTCCCGTCGTACTCCTGAACAGGCGGAACGTAGGAAGCCTCGTAATACGAAGTCATATCTCCGATCAACTGTTGCAGAGGCTTCTTCAGGTGGTCGGACGCCGTCATGTAGGCCCCGCCAGTGTTCTCCGCGAGCTGGGCCATAGGACTCTTGTATCCAGTCAAGCCCTCAGTTTCGAGGCGATTCATCGAGTCGTTGCCGGCTGTGATCGAGCCCGCCGGCGCCATGGCAACTGTTTGCGTTCCCGCACCCGTTCCGGTTGTCGCCGATATGGGATTCATGCGGACCGCTGCCATTTGACCGCCGATGGCGACGGCGGCCAGCAATCCTTGACCCGCTTGTTCGTCAACCGCGTTTGTGTCGACGGTATAAATACTGACCCCGGAACGATTCGCCGCCCCCGCAATGGAAAGCAGCATGTCCTTGGCGTTCGAATCAAGTTGCGGTCCTTGTTCGAAATAGATCACGACTTTTCGTCCCGGAAGTTGGTGCAAGGTTCGTGCCAAGGCGAGCAACCCGGCCAGCCAAGGCCGGCAGTGCTCATCTTGCTCAATCTTCTGCGACTCTTGCAAACTTGCCAGCATGATCCGAGCCGTGCTTCTCTGCTGCCCGCTGACACGGGTTCCCGACGAGTCCGTTCCCGTCTGAGCCGCAGCAATAAGATTCTTCTCCGGTAATGCCGCAGCGTCCACTTTGCCTGATTCATCTATTTCCGTGACAGCCTGAACGGCCTTTGTAATGACTGCGGGATCAGAAGTGAATTCTTGAAACAATCTGAGACGTCCCTCAATGCCAAGCACAGAGAATGCAAACTGATCTGCCGGAACGATCTTGAGAATCTTCCCGGCAATGTCGCGCGCGTTCTTGGCGGAAGAAGGTTGGAGACGATCGAAGACCAGGGTAATCAGGTGCTGCGCGCCCGATTTCGCCGTCACCAGGCGAAGATCGGAAATTTTTACCGCGGCACCACCGTCGGTAACCGCGATGTCTTCGGGCTTGAGATCAACAATGGGCTCGTTCTTCTTGTTGTGAACAACCAGATCGACCGTGACTTCGTTGGCGTTGGAAATAATTGTTGTTTTGTCACTTTGCGGCGCGGGTGCCGCTGCCGTTTGGGCGTGACCCTGAGAGACGAGGAGCACGAGGGTCAACAGCGCCAGAAGGTACGTATTTTGGAAGGAATTCACTTATATAGGCCTCAAGTCTTCAGACTCGAAAGTAGCCGACATTCTACATCCGTTCCGTGCGCGTGATCACCCGAATAGAAGTGATGCGGTGCAGCATCGGCGTGCGTTTCCGCGCCGCAGGGCTCAGTTCGGGAAGGGTTCGCCGGTTTTCACGACCCGAATCTGGTGATCGGTAAACGTCATGTGTCCGTTGGGAAGCTTGATCTTCGGCATGTGACAACTCACGCACTCCGCCTTAGCCGTGGGGCATATCTTCGCGTGAACCTTGATCGATTCCGGACTTGAGGACGCGAGTGGAGCGGCCGCTGAAGAATGGCAAGCCAGGCATTGCGGATCATATGAAGAGTCCTGTCGCACCACGTCCACATGGGGATCGTGGCACGCGATACAGCTAATGCGGGCATCGGCGCCATCGAAACACTTGCTGTTGGCAAGACGGTAGGGCTGGAATCGAACGGTCAGCTCGCCGCGCCAGTGATTCCGCACAACCGTCTCCCATGTGCGATGACACTGCCCGCAGAAATTCGAAATATCTTCCGCCGATCGCTTGCGGAGATCCGGGGGAGCGGAGTCGAAGTCGCCGTTGAACGCGTCGGCAAGGTGGATGTTCGTGCCGGCGTGACAATGCTCGCAGGTTACACCCGGACGCAGGGTCTCGTATGTCATCTTGCCTTTGGTTACCGCGTTGCTGGAGTGACAGCCGAAACAGACCTTGGTTTCGCGAAGTTCGATCTCGCGGCCGATCGCTTCGTCGAGGTTGCGCGGTTTCAGGTCCTCGTCTCCAGTGGTGAAATCGAGGCCGGGAATCGACGGGTAGAAACTGACTGCGCTCTCGTACTGATGGCCGTTGCGCTCCAGAACCCAAGTCTGTGCGCCCGCGCCAAAATTCCAATGAATCGGCACGGAGATCGTGCGAGTGCCATCGCTCACGCTATATGTGCTTTCGTCTCCGTGAGTTTCGACCGTGTAGGTGTACGGGCCCTTGCGGACAGTAAGTTTCGGATTGTCTTTGAGCACGGGATTCGCGCCCGGCAGCGCCAGCGCCCGTCCCATAGGAGTTCGAGGCTGGGACTGGGAGCGCGCACTGTGGCAGGAAACACATGCGGTCTCTGTCTTGCCTTGGGCGGCCGCCCAAGGAGAGGATGACGAGATCGCCGCGATGGAAATCGCGAGGCCCGCGAGCGGTCTAAGGATGTGTCGCCGGGGTCGTATCATTTTTCGTCATCTCGAGACACAGCAATCGTTCACGCCGGGCATCGTCTTTGCGGCCGGATTTTGAGTACGCCTTTGCCAGTGCCAGATGGACCTCAAGGTTATCGGGCTGCAGTTGCACGGTTTTTTCCAGATGTTCGATGCCGGCCTTCGTGTCTCCAGTCTCTGCTAGCGCCCGACCGAGCACAAGCTGTGCACTCGAGAGGGAAGGATCCTCGGCCACTGCCTTGCGAGCATGTGGCAAGGCTTCCGCGCCGTCATTCTGCATGAGAGGAATCCATGCCAGCATAACCTCAGCTACGGCATTCGTCGGATTCACCTCCAACTCCTGCTTGAATTCGACCACCGCCTGCTCCGGATCGGTGGCGTAGAGCAAGTAGCCATAAAGATAATGAGCATTGGGTGCGGGGGGGACGCGCTGGAAGAGACGCTCGAACTCCGCATGGGCGGCGTCTATGTCTTTCCTCATGAAATCGAACGTGGCTTTGCCGGCGCTGACGTACAACTCCTGCTGATCGGCTTTCACTTCTCGCGGGAGAAGTGGAATGCGGAGTCCGGCCAGGCCCAAGGCCAGCATCAGTTCAGGATTGGAGTCTTCATCGCGAGTGAAGAAGGCGTAGCTGCGCAGGGCGTCTTCGAACCGCCCGGTTCGCGTGAGCAGCAGCGCCTCATGGTAGCGAAGAATCTTCTCATTGCGCGGCTGGTTCGCGGCACCCAGCGACAATGCGCGCTGAATATCTTTCAGAGACGACGGATATTCGCCGATCTCGAATTCACACAGCCCACGCATGGCCAAAGCCGGGGCAGCGTTGGGCGTGAGTTCGAGATAATGAGAGAGGGCATCGCGGGCGGCGGTGAATTCTCCTGACCCGTAGTGAAGCGAGCCCAGAAACCACCATCCGTCGGCCCATTGGGAGTTGAGTTTCAGAGCTTGACGGTACAGTTCGATCGCGCCAGAAACATCGTTGGCATCGCGGGCAGCGGTGGCCTTCGCAGCCAAATCAGAGAAACTTGCAGGGTTGGCCTGCGCAGAGCAAAAGACAGGCCAGAATGCGAGGATCAAAACCGCAAGCCCGAGTTGCTCCGCCGCGCAGCCGCGGTACTTACGATTCGTCCCCATGCCCGTAATGCCGCACCCACTGCGGCCTTCTACGTCCAAACCGCCGTTCTAAGGCTCAAATCTTTCTCAGGACGACCATCGTACCATGCGCGTGCGGGGACGATATAAGCAGGACAATTCGACCGCCATGGCTAGCGACATGACTGGCTGAGATGCTGTCCAGCCGCGTCTGCAGCGGCAGAAGGCGGATTGGAAGGATGCAGAGACGCCTCAGTGCTTTTTTCCTCCGGAAGAAGGGGCAGGTTGACTTCCAAGGCGCCAACGTTGTCGGTCGCCACATCCCGGACCGCGATCCGCACGGATACTGCAGTCATGGGAACATCGAACTTCTGTTGTAAGCGAAAGATTCCATCGCGTCTCAATCCGTGTGGTTGCGCGGCATCTTCCGCAGCCCGTTGAACGACGCCGTTCAACATCTTTCCATCGGCGTCAAAAGCAGCCGCCGCGATTTCGAGCGCCGGGTAGCGGGCCGCAACTGTGTAATCGATTTCGTAAGTCTGAAGCTGGATAGGACGCAGTGGCTTGGCTGGCTTGTTCTGCCGGCGCTCGCGAAAGAAGGCTGGCTGGTCGGCCAAACTTGCCATCTGCTCGCGTGTGGCCTTCGCGGGCGGAGTCAAGGTGTGGATGTGGGCTCGAAACAACAATTGGTGCGCCAGCGGTGCTCCGTGTTGCATGTTGGAATACAACGAATCAGCGACCTGGCTCAGTTGGAACGGTTCCAGTTCTGAAGCTAAATGGAATCCTCCGATTGAATCCGGTGCACTTGGACCGGGATTGCCATAGTACGAACGACGATACGCCAGACGATATCCCCGTTTGGCGAGCTCCACGTGAATATGACGCAGCTTGCCGTTGTAGTTCGCGTTGCTGGGAGAATACGACAGGGTGTAATAGTGGCCACCAGTTTCAGTGGCCGCGGCGAGCGCGCCGGCCAAGTCGTCTGTCCCGTAGAAGGCGCGGCCTCCAGTCGCGTCCGCAATTTCCTGCTCGGTCATGTGCTTGGCATTCAGAGCATAGTCGGCGCTATTTTCCGAGGACACCTGAGCGACGCCTCCGACGTTCGAGGCCGACGCGCCGGTGACCGCCACTCCGCGAGCGTCGACTGGATACACCGCGATCTGTCCCCGCGCCAAAGCATCGGTAGCTTCCTTCACTTCATCGCTGATGCTACGGCCTTCGGAACCCGGGTCAGCGCTAGGCATGATCGCGGACGGAAACGACTCAGAGATCCAGATGACATTCTTGTGTCCGGGAAAATTGGACAGAAACTTTGCGATTCCGATCAGCACGCGCGGTGTTGAAATCGCGGGCCGATAGTTATCGGCGTACAGAAAAAGCCTCGGCAAATGAGCATGTGAGGTTCTTGGATCCACGGCGTCGGCGAGCCGGTTGCGGTCTTCGGTGAAGCCTTGGACGAGATAAAGACCGTCACTCAAAACAAAGACTGCAAACCGTGTCCCCAGGGGCTTGCTCAAGGCGAACTTCAGCAACTGCTCCCGCGCAGAAGGCTGATTGTCGACCTCCATATTTACGAGATCGAGAAGCAAGACATAAAGCGGCCCCCGTTCCGGGCCCGAGGGAAGATTCACGAACGTATTCGTGGGAAGAGAAGCGGGAGCTTTCGGAAGGGAACCAGAAGCGGAATCGAAGTCGTGGACGTCGAAGGAGCGCAGGCGTTCAGACTTTCCATCCTCAGCGACGGAGAAGTCGCTGGCGGTGAGGCCAGAGACCGGCTTTCCATTCGAGTCAGAAACGACGACATCGACAATGACGCGCCGCACAGTCGAGTGGAAGACCACACCACTCTTTTCCGCTTCCTGGGAATCGGGGGCGGCGGACGGCTGCGAAACGGTTGGCACTCCTTGTGCCCAAACTGTTCCCACAAACAGAATGGCTGCCACGAGAAAACGGGTTCGAATCCGGAGCGATGCAACCATGCGGACGTCTCACGCTGCGGCCAGACGTTTCGACCGAGTGATTTTACCCCAAGGCCAACTCGCCGGTTGTCACCAATTCGCTGCAGGGCGCAACAATGAAGCGACGACCGGCTTCGTCTTATTCAACTATTCAACTTTCACGGACAAGCTTGATTCTGCAACCGAGGTTCCCTGTCTGGCGGTTACCAGCACGTCGCACTGACCTTGCCCGGGTGAAAGCTGCACAATCATTGGAATCGACCCATCGGGCGCAGGTTGCGACAGATTCACCGGCTTGCGAGCGATCTCTTTGCCGTCTCGCAACAGCTCTACGGTCACTCTCGGTTCTTCACCTGCGGCTGCCTTCGGGTAGACCACGAAGTACAGGCTTACCGGATTCCCCGGGGGCACTGAATCGGCCAGAGTCGGAGTTACTCTGCCATTCTCCAACTCAAAAGGGCTCTGGGGATTGCGCGGCCCCGTCAGGGCGTCGAAGCGGCGTACCAGACCCAGCGAACTCAAAGCAAGATTGTTTCCAGGATCGACAAAGACGGAGACTCGCTTCGCCGAAGTCTTGCCCGTCTGTTCATCGGTCACCGCCGTGTCGATGACATAGTGTCCGGGTCGCAGTTCGATTGGCTCGGCGTACAGAATTCGATCGGCCTGCAATTGTGCCGCGTCGGCACTGGATACCTTCCGCACCAGTTCACGGCTCACCTTTTTCACGATCTCGCCCTCGGAGTCGTGTATGAACGCGACCAGCGCAGCTCGAACCGTAACTTCGCCGGTTTTCTTGTCAGGGACGGCTTTGATGCCCGCCAGAGGGATCTCGAAGGTTACTTCGTACTCCACCGCATTCTCGCGCGGCCGGAACTTCATGGCCGAGACCTGATAGGGAAATTCCGGCGCAGAAGCCGTCGCAGAATCCGGCGCAGAAGATTGCGCGTTCATCGCATTCAAGGCCAGCAATTCAAACGGTTGAAGCGGCTCTCCATTCAAGTCCGGTACCGCGTAGTAGCCCTTTCGAGTTTGCAGCGTCACCTTCGGGCGGCTGATCTTTACATCAATTTTGCGGAAGTGCCCATCGTAGTTCGTCGATGTCGGAGCATAGGCCAGTTCGTAATGGTCGCGCATGTCCTCCATCATGTGTTGCATAGGCAAAGAGATCTCGTTCGTATTTGTGACCGCAAAACCACCCGTCGATTCGGCTAACTCCCGCATTGCGAGCTGACGGCTTGCCACTGCGGTCAATTCGACGTCGTCGTCTTCCAAATGGCCGTTGATCGGATCCACTTTCTGGGCGACGCTTTCGGCGCCCGTCCGGCGCTGCGCCGACAAGGCGTCCATCATCGGATCTTCGACGTTCAGGCCCCGGGAGTCGATGGTGTAAAACGACACCCCCGATCGGTTCGCATAGCTGATGAGGTTGTCGACGGCATC
Organism: uncultured Acidobacteriaceae bacterium; assembly: GCA_963706645.1. Taxonomy (GTDB): domain Bacteria; phylum Acidobacteriota; class Terriglobia; order Terriglobales; family Acidobacteriaceae; genus Sulfotelmatobacter. The sequence goes on along the minus strand of CAVPNR010000014.1, from coordinate 74,762 downwards.
CCTGCGATTGATAGGCAAGGTCAGTCCATCCGCGAGATAGAGAATTACCTTCCGGCCCGGCAGGCTCTCCTGACTGCGAACCAGTTCATGTAGGGCATCCATAGAATCCATGCCGTCCGACAAACTGGTCGAGAACCGCAGGCCTTTGACCAGTCCAGCCTGCGCGAGCATGGCATTGCCCAATTGGATGGAAACATCCTGGGAAGCTGCGTTTGCAGCGAATAACGGGTCGTGAGCGATCGCCACGAGCGGATTTGCTTGAGCGTTCTGGACGGCCTGGGCGGTGGTGGCCAGCGTCGTTGGCGAAGCTAGGATGTTCTCTGACTTCGCGTTGAGCATCGCCAGGGCGCTACTCGCAACCGTCGCATTTACGTTCAGCGTGCCGCCTCCTCGCAAACCTTTTGTGGCCGCGTCGACAGCCTTCGCTAGAGCGTCTTTGTCGCTCGTGTAAGGCTGCATCACTTGCAGGCTCCGATCAAAGCGGTAGATCGTCACGTAAGTATTCGGCAGGTTGTCGCTCTTGAGGAATTCCAGAACCGCCTGTCGGGCGAATTCCAGGTTCAGAGGAGCGATGTCCGCCAACACAATGGAAACGAAGTTGACCTGCCGCATGGAATTCAGAGGATGCGGATCGTCTCCGGCCCTCTTGGTCAGAGCTGGTTGCTTCTGGGTATCCGCGATGCTGCGTTCAGTTTTCAGTTGCTCGGTGCCTTGAATGCTCCGAAACACACGAACATTTTGGCGGACGCCGTCCTCGAAGACTTCGACTTCCTCGGGCCGCAAGTCTGTCACCGGGTGATGGTGCTTGTCCCGAACCACCATATCCAATAACACTTCGCGCGTGGTCGTATGAATTACGGGACGGTTCGATTCAACTGCCGGAGGGGAACTCGTTTGGCAAAACAGGGAAGGAAGAGCAACCAAGGCGTTCAAGGCAACAATGAGAAGAACCCGTGCAGGCATGGACCCACCCCAATCCCGCCGTCCGACCCAGTTAGCGGGCTTTCTGACGATTCCGGCCCGATCAAGACCGACAGTTTACCCCCGTTTGCCCAAATGTGCACGCTTTCATCGCATCAATTTACTATGCATCCCCGATTCGCCGGTTTTTCGCCGTGTTTTCCTCCCTCATCACCGGCGGGGTTACCCTCGTTAGCCCAAATGGGCACCGTTTCTCTAAAAAATCGATTTTTCTCTTGACAGTGGTTGTTCGTCGGCGGTACCTTGCGTCGTTCTACGCAATAGTATGAATCCATTACGTAATCGCTTACGGTCCTCTATAAAAGGTGCCTCGCGGTGTCCGGGGCGGCAAGCCAGTGAGCGCAGTTCCAAGCAAATTCGGGGAGGGGCAATGATTTCCACTCGTCTACTCGCGGTGTTGAGAAAGACTGTAAGCGCAGCAATATTGCTGCTGGTTCTCATCCTGCTGGCTTCGACAAGTTTCGCACAGCAGTTAACAGGTACTTTGAGCGCCACGGTTTCTGACTCTGCTGGCGCTGTCGTGCCCAACGCAAAAATTACGATGAAGAACGACGCGTCTGGCGACGTGCGCACCACGGTCTCGAACGGATCTGGCTATTTCACGATCACTGCCGTTCAGCCTGGGTCGTATTCTGTCAGCATTGAAGCTCCCGGCTTCAAGAGTTGGACCCAGACGGGCATCCACTTCAGCCAAGGCGATAGCAAGACTCTACCCAACATCAAGCTCGAAATCGGCAAGGTGACTGAGACCGTCGAAATCAAGGCGGGCGCCGACGTTGTGATCCCGGACAATTCCGAGGTCAGCACGACCATCAACCAGCAACTGATTGAAGACGTTCCGATCGTTGGCCGCGACGCAGGCGAGTTGTTGAAGGTCATGCCTGGAATGGCGCTGACCAATGGTCTGACGCAGGGATCCGGATTCAATGATAAGGTGGTCGGCACGAATAACGGCCCTGTTGGCGCGTACTCCTCGAACGGCACCCAGCCTTACGGCGCGATGGCCTTCATGCTTGACGGCGCCAACCTGGTGGACCCTGGCAACGCCGGCACGCAGATTGCCAACATCAACCAGGACATGGTTTCCGAAGTCAAAGTGCTGATGTCGTCTTACAGCGCTGAATACGCCAAAGGTCCAGTGATTTTCCAGGCGTTCAGCAAAAGCGGTGGCAACGCGTTCCACGGCGAAGCGTACATGTACGCCCGCAACAGCGCGCTCAACTCGGTCGACGCCTACAGCAAGAGCCAAGGCCTGACCAATCCGGCCGAGCACTACTACTACGTTGGTGGGAACATTGGCGGCCCGATCATCATTCCGGGTACCGACTTTAACAAGAGCCGCAAGAAACTGTTCTTCTGGGCTGGCTACGAATACATGAACCAGCACCCGGCGGCCACCCCGATCAACTACAACGTGCCGACCGCGGAACAGAGGGCTGGCGACTTCAGTGAAAACACGATCAATGGCATACCTGGATCGACTCCGGTCTCGGGTTGCGGCGGCGGTTCCACTCTGTTGGCCTGCCTCTCCAGTGGCGCCATTTGGCAGTACGCCTACTCCAGCGCTTACAACTTGCCGACTGGCACCAGCAAAATGACGCCGGCGAACTACGACCCGAACGTCGGGGGCATCTTGAATATGATCCCGACGTCGAACATCAGTCCTTCGGCTACCAACGGTTGGAATAACTACCAGTACATCAGCACCGTCCCTCAGAACCGTTGGGAAGCCACCGGCAAAGTGGATTATGCGATCAGTGATAACACGAAGCTGACCGTCTCCTACACTCGACAGATCGAAAACGATCAGCATCCCATCGGCGTCTGGTGGACTCCACCGTGGACCTTGCCCTATCCCTCGAACGTTGTAGCGCCAACGACTTCGCAGGAGATCATGGCGAACTTCACGCACGTTTTCAGTCCAACCACCACCAATGAGTTTGTATTCACCCTGGCGCGCTACATCAATCCCAGTTCGCTTCAGAATCCTAAGGCGGTCGATCGCACGGCCGTTGGATTCAACGTGAATGGATTGTTCGGCCATACCACCTCCCAGATCCCGAACTTCGAAGGTCCATGGGGCGGAGCTTTCCCGAACATTGAAGAATTCTCTTTTGACGGAAGCTTCCAGCAGGGCGCGTTTGGTGCCACCAAGAAAGATCCGGCGTTGTACGACAACTTCACCAAAGGTGATCGGCTCCCACACGCTCAAGGCTGGTTTCTACTGGGATACCAGCGAGAACATTCAATCGGCTGGCGGCCTTGGGCCGGGAGACAACGGTACCTACAACTTAGGTTGGGGCCCGAACAGTTCCGGCAACGTTGTTGCTGACTTCCTGCTCGGTCGTACCGGCAATTATCAACAGGTGAGTTCTTTCCCAACGAACGACCTCAAGTTCCATCAGTGGTCGATCTATGCGCAAGACTCTTTCAAAGCAAATCGACAGCTGACCTTGAATTACGGCCTGCGCTTTGACCACGTCGGCCAGTGGTACGGCACGCCCCAAGGCTTCCAGGTTTGGACGCCAGGGACCTATCAGCAAAATGCCTACGGTCCCAGTGGGCTCATAACTGCAGCCCCGAATAACACGGGATTGCAATGGCATGCCAACAACAGCAGCGTACCGTTGTCTGGCATGAATTCGCCGCTGTTCTATTACGAGCCTCGTGTCGGCTTGGCGTACGACATCTTCGGAAACGGAAAGACCGTCCTTCGCTCTGGATTTGCCGTATTCCACTATCAAGTCTCAACCCAGGTGGCCGATGCGGCTACCGGGCCTGAGGGAGCGTTTACCTTCCAATCGACCGGTACTACAACGGGATACGCCCAGATTGAGTGCACCACCGCCACCGGCACGACGCCCGGCTGTCCTTCGGGCTCTTCGGGTTTCGTTCCGCCGTCAAGCGTGGCTCAGAATGGCGCAACAGTTTACGGTCTGCTGCCAGGAGACAACAAGACTCCGCTGACCATGAACTGGAACGTCACCGTTTCTCAGGCGCTGCCTTGGCGATCGGTCCTTGAAGTTTCGTATGTCGCCAACAAGAGCCAGAATGAATGGATTGACGGCGGTAACGGCAAGGTTGGGGATCAAAACAACATCAACCCTGGCGGTTTGTTCTTGCCCGATCCCACCGGTTCAAACACTGGCGGAGCGACCTATCACAAGCTGATGTCCCCCAACGCGCCTGCTTGCACCAGCAGCACTCCGACCAACAATCAGCCGCTGGCATGCGCCACCCAACCGGACTACGCGTTAACGTTCAACGCGAACGATTGGCGTCCTTTAAATGTCTACCAGGACGTTTACCTGCTCTATCACGGCAGCTACGCCAACTACAATTCGTTGCAAGTGTCGTGGCAGAAGCAGTCCGGCCCCGTCACCTTCCTGGCGAATTACACCTTCGGCAAGGTACTGGGAATCACCGATGGACAGACCGACAACGGGCCGGGCAATGGCACCGTCGTCGATCCGTTCAACATCCGGAATAACTATGGCCCTCTGGCGTATGACCACACGCACATTCTGAACTTGTCGTATGTGTGGAATATGCCAAAGTTCGTCCATGGCAATGCGATTCTCGGTGGAGCGGTGAATGGCTGGCAGCTCTCGGGTTACACGACGTACCAAAGCGGGGCGACACTGCAGCCCAACCTCAACGGCAACCTGAATGCCGCTTACGCCGGTGGTCTGACTATGCCTACCAATGCGCTACCGAGTCTCCCGGATAACGCAATCAGACTCCCGAATGGATTGGAGGCTACCAACGTTAGCCCGCAAACCTGGTTCGGCGTCTCACCCGACAACAGCGGATTCCTGCTCATGCCTACCCTGACCTGCAATCCCGCGAAGGGACTGAAGTCAGGCCAACATTTCAACCCCGGATGCTTCGGGATGCCTGATTACGGGGCGCAGGGTCCCTATGCATGGCCCTACATGCGTGGTCCCGCCTACTTTGACAGTGATTTGGCGTTGTTCAAGAACTTCCAGATCACGGAACGGCAAAAGCTGCAATTCCGTATCTCTGCTGTGAACTTCTTGAATCACCCGCTTCCCCAGTTCGGGCTGGCTGGCAATACTGATGAAAAGATTAGCTTCCAGAATAACTACACAACTTTCATCAGTAACACTGCTCCCGCCGGATCGGCTGGCAACCAGTGCGCATACGCTCTTGCGAACGTAGGCGGCACTACTGCTACCAGTACCGGCTGCAATGTTCCCACAGTTGGTATTTCGAAGTTCAATAACGCTGCCGCCACCGGTGTACCGGCATTCAAAACCGGCAGCCGTTTACTCACCTTCGCCGTGAAGTATTACTTCTAGGCGGGTGGCGTAAGTTAGAATCAAAGGGGTGGCGCGAGCCACCCCTTCTTTTTCTGGACGCGAATGCTTCTTCACGGGCTGGCTCGACGAACTATAGCGGTCTCGATGCTGAGCCTTGGTGCAATGTTTCTCTTCGCGGCCTCCACTCCCAGCCCCATCCGGTTCGAATTGGTCAAGATACCCTTTCGCGTCGAGAACAGCGAGACGCCCGCCCGCAACGCCCCTGAAACCATGCCTGGTGGAGTCGCAGTCTTCGACTACAACGGAGACGGACATCCCGACATCTTCTTCACCAACGGTGCCAATATCGCGACGTTGAAGAAAGACTCGCCCAAATACCGCAACCGCATGTTCCGCAACGACGGTCATGGCGGTTTTACTGACGTCACCGACGCGACTGGCCTGGCTGGCTCCGGCTACGATATCGGAGTTGCCGTCGGAGACTACGACAACGATGGCCATCCGGATCTGTTCGTCGCCGGCCTCCACCACAGCACTCTCTACCACAATAACGGGGACGGCACCTTCACCGACGTCACAGTGAAATCGGGGATGGATGCGAGCTTGAATCATCCCGATCCCGAATTCGGCCCCTACTGGGCGATTACGGCGGTTTGGGTCGACGTCAACAACGACGGTCTGCTCGATCTCTTCGTCGTCAATTACATGCAGTGGGAGTACTCCGATAAACCGCTCTGCGCAATCGGAGGCATCGCCGACTATTGCAGTCCGAAATTCTATAAGGGGCAGCCCAACCAGCTGTTTCTGAACAAAGGCGACGGTACCTTTCAGGATGTCTCGAAGGAATGGGGTCTTCGCGCCCACGTCGGCAAAGGGATGGGCGTCGGCATGGCGGATTACGATCTCGATGGTCGTCCGGACCTATTTGTCACCAACGACGCTTCCTACAACTCGCTCTTCCATAACGTAGGAGGCAAGTTCGAGGAGGTCGCCTTCGAGACCGGCGTCGCGCTAACCGAAGATGGCAGCTTCATCTCCGGCATGGGCCTGGATTTTCGCGATTACAACAATGATGGCTATCCCGACATCGCATTCGTCGCTTTGAATAACCAGACGTTTCCGCTTTTCCAGAACACCGGCAAAGGCGACTTCCGCGAAGTGACGACAGAAAGCGGTATGAGAGATCCCAGTCGCCAGATGTCGGGCTTCGGCGTCGCCTTCTACGATTTCGACAATGACGGATGGAAAGATCTGTTTGTCAGCCGAGGTCATGTGGAATCACTGAATCAGCCCGGTCAACCGGTTGACCAGCTGAACACCGTGTTCCGCAACTTGGGTGCAAACGGGAAATGGGCTCCGTTGACGGAAGAAGCGGGTTTCGCAGCGGCGCAGCCTGCCCGACATCGGGGCTGCGCGTTCGGCGATTTCGATGGGGATGGCCGTGTCGATGTGGTGGTCAGTGCGCTCGGTCAGGACGCCGAGATCTGGATGAACCGCAGCCCGAACTCCGGCCACTGGCTCGACATCGCCTTACAGGGAACGAAGAGCAATCGCGACGGAATCGGCGCTCGCATCAAGCTCGTAACCAAAAGCGGCGCACAGTATAACCATATGACCACGAGCGCCGGATATGCGTCTTCGAGCGATGGACCGGTGCACTTTGGCCTGGGCTCAGAAAACCGAGCAGACCTGGTTGAAATCCACTGGCCATCGGGCATCGTTCAAACTCTTCAAAACGTAACTGCCGACCAGATCCTCAAGGTGACTGAGCCCGCCCACTAAGCGTGCCGCCCCTTTCGCTACCTGGTCGGTGTAACCTTCGGTTCGAGTTGCGCGATCTGCTGCTTGACGAGGTCTGACAAGGGACCTGGTGGCAAGTAAGAAAGGCAGTTGTTCAGATGTAAGACAGCTCCCGCGTATTCACCCTTCCGCGCCAGAATTACTGCCAACAGCTGCTCGGTATTCAGAACGCTGTGGCGAGGATCGATGGCCAACGATTTCGTGGCGCTCGCGGCGGCTTCCTCGGTCTTGCCTAGTTGGAACTTTGCCAAAGCATCGTAGTACCACATCTGAGGTGTGCCTGCCGGATCAAGCTGCAAAGCCTGGGTGGTATTATCCACGGCCTCCTGCCATTTTTCTGCCTTAACCGCGAGCGCGGCAAGCTGTTCGTAAGGTAAAACGAACTTCGGATCGGCGGCCAAGGCCTTTGAAAAAGAATTGCGCGCGGCCGCTGGATCGGAAGCCTCCTGGATCTTGCCGAGTTGCAACCATGCTTCGGCGAATCCAGGATAAAGTTGGACCGCCTTCTTGAGGTTGCGCTGTGCGCCATCGGGGTTCTGGGCGAGCCAGTCCGCTCTTGCCTTGTCAAACGCCTTCATCGCGTTCGACGGCGCCTCTTTGCTGGTCATGCTAAGTTCAGTGCCGCCCCCGCGTCCCTCGGCGGAAAGTGTGATCGTGCCGAGGTTGGGCTCGTCGCGCAGATTATGCGCAGTAATCGTCACCGTGCTCGAGTGGAACCCGGCCAGGGACGCGCGCACGGTACATCCTTCGTACTTGGTCTCCATCTGCCGCTGCGCATCCGCCGGAGTGCGATCCACGCCCTGCGAGTCTGCGAAAGTAATCACAAACTGGCCTCGTAGATCAGCCTGAGTTGAGTTCACGATTGAGCCCTTGCAGTCGACATTCACTAACATCGGTTCCCACGGAAGAGGCTCACCTTCCATCGCGAGTTTGCCCAACAGCACTCCTCCGGCTCGACCCTGAGCCGACATGCTCGCCCAGTAGTTGTAGAATCCGCTGTCCTGGATCGAATCGGGACGAGTAATCGTCGAGGGGGGAGCCGGCGCAGAGGCGTGCGACTGACCACCACTTTGAGTCAACGCCAACGAGCCGAGTAGCACAGGTAAATACAACGAAATCACAAAACGAGATAAGATCGATTTCACGGCGCACCTCCCTGACATCCCTATCATTACTGATATTGTACGGCGGCAGCAGGAGTGAGAATCGAGGAATTTGCCCATCCGTTCGCGTGATTCGTGAGCTATCCTATTCACTATGCGGGCAGTGCTATTGCTTCTTGCGCTGCTTCCGGCCGCTCTCGTGGCTCAGGAAGCGAACCCAGATCAACTTCTCAAGCAGGCCATCGAGGAGCAGCAGCACGGCGACTTCTCCGCGGCGATCCGCGACTATCGCAAGGTGCTGGAGCTGCGCCCCAGCGAAGTTCAAGCCAAGGTCAACCTCGGCGCTGCTCTGGTGCACACGGGGCAGTTCGACGAAGGCATCGCAATGTACCGCTCGGCGCTCACTTCTCTCAAAGACAAGAATCCGGTCCTGCTGAATCTGGCGCTTGCCTATTTCAAGAAGGGAGACTTCGAAAATGCCCGCCAGCAGTTCGTGATTCTGCACGATGCGCAACCGAATTCATTGCAGGTTGTGATTCTTTTAGGGGACTGCGATGTTCGTACGGGAAAGTCAGATGCTGCGCTCGCTTTACTGGAGCCTCTGGAGAGCAAATACTCGCAGAACATGGATTTTGAGTATGTGCTCGGGACAGCGCTGATCGCGACCAAAGGGCGACGACGCGAAGGTGTCGCGCGCATCGAGAAGGTCGCCAAAGCCGGCTCCGACGCCTCTGCCTATATGCTTGCGGGGGCGACGCTCCTGGATTTGAATGAATACGAAGCGGCGCGTCAGGATCTCGAAGAAGCCCTCCGCCTGAACCCGCGGCTTCCAAAGCTATATACACTGGTCGGCACAGCCAGAGATAAGACCGGCGACGTGAAAGATGCCGAGCCCGCTTTTCGCGAGGCCTTGAAGACAAATCCCGACGATTTCGAGGCTAACCTTTATCTTGGAGCTATTCTGTACAAGCGGCGGGATGTGGACGAAGCGAAGGGCTATCTGGATCGCGCCTTAAAGCTTAAGCCCAACGACTCAATGGCGCGCTACGAGTCGGCAATGCTGAAGAGTACGTCCGGGGATTACGCAACCGCCGCACACGAATTGGAGTTGCTGGTGAAAGACGATCCGGACTGGCTTGAGCCTCATGTTGAACTGGCAACTCTGTACTACCGCCTCCACCGGCCTGAAGACGGCGCAAAGGAGCGCCAGGTTGTGGACAGCCTCACTGCCAAACAGCAGGCCCAGGGCCCCGCGAAGTAGCTGCTAAATAATCTTCGATTGTGCCTACTTGGACGTCACGCTGATCTGCTTTCCCGAGTACTGAGCGACCTTGTCGACTTCGTCTGCCGGATTGACGCCCACTCCGTGGTTCTCCCTTACGAACACAACGTGGAACGTGCGGCTTTGGAGCATACCAGGAAACTGTCCTTTGCGCTCGCCGATCGTCAGCGTGCGGCTCGCCTCTTCCCAATGCAAAGGGATTGTCGCGTAGGAACCCTTTTCGTAGTCGTAATTGTCGTTTTCATCCTCGTAGAGCGTGAAGTCCCCATTCGCTCCTCGGTAGATGCGAAGCTCGATCGGGTCTGCAGATTTCTCAGTCGACCATTCTTGGTCCGGGCCAAAGGGAAGAATGGATCCCGCGCGGACGTACAAAGGCAGACGCTCCAAGGGAGCTATGGCATTGATCGTGTGCCCGCCTGCAAGCGTGGAGCCCGTCCAGAAATCGTACCACTTCGCATCCGGCAGATAGAGTTGCCGGCTCGTCGCGGCGGGATCGGTCACTGGATTGACCAGGAATGCTGGTCCGAACATAAACTGGTCCCCGATATTCTGAGCGCGTTCATCCCCGCGAAAGTCCATGACCAGCGGCCGCATCGGCGTATACGCTTCGCTGGTGGTCTTCCATGCCAGCGAGTAGATGTACGGCAGCAAGCGGTAGCGCAGGCGGTCGAAATTTACCAGGATTGCTTGCGCATCCGGCCCGTACGACCACAATTCGTTCTCGTCGGGACTGCGCGTGCCATGAACGCGCAGAATGGGATTAAACGTGCCGTACTGAAACCAGCGAATGAACAATTCGCGAAAGGCTGGATCGCGCGTGTTGCCAAAAACGAATCCGCCGATGTCCGTGGTCCAGTAGGGAATTCCCGACACAGCAAAATTCAATCCTGCCGGAACCTGCCGCCGGAAGCTCAGCCAATCTGAATTGATATCGCCCGACCACGCTGTCACACCGTTTCGCTGCGATCCCGCGAACGCGGAGCGAGAAAGGATAAACACGCGTTTCTTGTCCGAGACGCTTCGTTGACCCTGATAGACGGCTTGGGTATCAAGAAGGGGAAATACATTGACGTACCGGTTGCCGCTTCCGGCCGCGAGTTTGTGGCCTAACAGGATATTCTCTTCTTGCCCTTCGGTTTCCGGTTCGGTCGTGTCCATCCACCAGGCATCGAGTCCGATGCTGAATAGACCTTTGTTCACTTCATCCCAGTAGAACTTGCGCGCTTCCGGACTCGTCGCGTCATACACGGCCATCGCGTTGGTGTGATAGGGCGGCTTCGCGTACTTGAACTTGTCGACGAACCAGCCCTTGCTCTGCATGTAATCGTAGTTCGAAGAGCCCGGCTCGAAGAACGGCCAGATCGAAATCATGAGGTGAAAGTTTTCGTTGTGTAACTGATCGACCATCGCTTTCGGATCGGGATAGTTCTTGTTGAAAACGAATTCGCCCTTGCGATTCCACCAGAACCAATCCTGCACGATATTGTCGACGGGGATGTGCAGATCGCGATACTTGCGAGCTACTCCGAGGATTTCATCCTGCGATTTGTAGCGGTTCTTGCACTGCCAGAAGCCGTAGGCCCACTTCCCGAACATGGGGGCCTGTCCCGTGAGATCGCGATAGCCCGCAATGATCTTGTCGAAGTCAGGGCCATAGAGGAAGTAGTAATCGATGACGTCGGCGACCTCCGAACTGATGTAAAGAATATTCGCGAACCGATTGTTGAACCGGCTGCGCGAGGTATTGTTCCAGAAAATGCCGTATCCCTTACTCGAGAGCATCAGAGGCACGGAGATGTTGCTGTTTTCCTGTGAGATGTCAACCGACTCTCCGCGATAGTTCCACACCCCTGCCTGATGCTGGCCCAGGCCATAGATGCCCTCGTGGGAGCCGTAGATACTAATCTGAGATTCGGCACGGAATGTGTCTTCGCCATTGACTTTTTCGGGAGTCAGGCTGCGGGAGGCTTCCTGTACCAGCGGGGCGCCTTGGATTTCGGCATAAGAGATGGCGCCGTCTTTCCGCGTGACGGTGATCTTCAGAAGCGAAGTGGCGAGAGTGACCGCATCGTCGGTGGACTGCATCGTCCATTGCGCTGCCGGCCAGTTCTCTTTGATGACGACAAAGTCCGTGCGCTTTGGGAAAGCAGCCGTGGGAGAATACAGGACGTGGATCACCGAGTCCGAACACACCTGCACCTTCAACGTACCGGTTCCCATGGTGAACAGAACCCCATCGGGCTCCTGCTGAACCTTGCTGACCGGATTCATGGGGGTCCATTGGGCATGCGCGGCTGAGGCGCAGAGCAGGCAGATGAAAAAGCCCAGCAGGGATGAAACGAAGAACCTCGGTGACTGTCGGATGCTCATAGGTGATCGGACGCTCCACATGTCTATAGCTACGGGTTAACAACTTCGAGGGGAATGGTGGTAGTTTCTGCCGAGTTGGCTCCGACCATGAGATCGAACATGCCGGGCTCGACAACACGATTCATGTTGATATCGATTAACGACAAGGCTTCCGGAGTGAGCGTAAAGTCGACCGTTACCTTTTGGCCGGGTTCCAGGCTGACCCGCTTGAAGCCGCGCAATTCCTTAACGGGACGAGTCACAGACGCCACGCGCTGGTGAATGTAAAGCTGGGCGACTTCGTCCCCGGCGCGGTCGCCCGTGTTTGTTACATCAACCGAGACTTTGGCGGAGCCGCCGGGACGAATGCTCTTTGGCTCAACCCGGACGTTGTCGAATCGGAATTGCGTATAGCTCAGACCGTAGCCGAAGGGAAATAACGGTTCGCGGCTGTCGAACAGGTAACTGCGGTTGCGGGAAGGCTTGTGGTTGTAGAAATCGGGAAGTTGTCCCACTGTGCGCGGGAAGGTGATAGGTAACTTGCCGCCTGGGTTGACGTCGCCGAACAAGACGTTGGCAGCCGCCGTTCCACCTTGCTCGCCAAGATACCAGCCTTCCAAAATCGCAGGAACGTGTTCCTTAACGTAGTTGATCGACAATGGCCGTCCGTTGATGAGGAGCACGACCGTAGGTTTGCCAGTCTCGACGACGGCTCGGACTAGCGCCTCCTGCGAGCCCAGCAGATCGAGCGAATCGCGGTCACCCAAGTGCTGCTCCGACCAGGCCTCGCGATTGGTGCTCTCATTCTCTCCCACGACGACGATGGCGACATCTGCCTGACGAGCGATGGCCGCAGCTGCTCGAATCGTTTCAACTTCTGCCTTGGGATCGGGCTGCGTAACTTTGTTCTCGTACCACGCCGCCCAGCCCTGCTTTCCGGTCGTGATCTTGCAGCCCTCGGCGTAAAGCACTTTGACGCCGCTACCCGCCCGCTTGCGAATGCCGTCGAGAATGCTGATCTGGTTTCCCGGGCCGGGGTCGCGGCTGTAACCCCCCAGATGAACGTCGGCCGCATTAGGCCCGATCACTGCGATGGTTTTCAGTTTCTTAAGATCGAGCGGCAGGAGCTTATTGTCGTTCTTCAGCAGCACAATCGATTTCTGCGCTACTTTCAGGGCCAGTTGCTGATGCTCAGAGCTATTCGTGATCTTTTGTGCGTAGTTGGGGTCGACGTAAGGATTTTCGAACAGCCCGAGGCGGAATTTCGCCTCGAGCACGCGCTGCACTGCCTGATCCAATTCAGCTTCAGGGACCTTACCATCGCGTACTTGTTCGACCAATGTGGCATAGACAGAACCGTCCGACAGGTCGAAGTCCACGCCGGCCGCCAGAGCCTTGCGTGCGGCTTCCGCAAAGTCGGCGGCGACATGGTGAGTTTCCACCAGCATCTGCAGGCCATTTCCGTCCGACGTCACGTAGCCGCGGAAGCCCCATTCCTGGCGCAGGACGCGGTCCAGCAGCCAGCGATTGATGTGGTTCGGGACGGCATCAATTTCGTTATACGAAGCCATGGCGCTGCCCACGTGCGCCTCTTGCACCGCAGCTCGGAAGGGAACCAGGAACGTCTCCCGCAGGTCGCGCTCAGAAAAATTCGCGGGAGCCGTGTTCGTTCCGCTTTCCGGCTGGCCATGAGCGGCAAAATGTTTCATCGTGGCCATCACATGGTGGCGATCGATTATCCAGGAAGTGCCTTGCAGACCGTTGATGGCCGCCACTCCCATCCGAGCGACGAGATAAGGATCTTCACCATAGGTTTCTTCGGTCCTTCCCCAACGCGGGTCGCGGGCCAAATCCAACACTGGAGTGAAGGCCTGCCTCACTCCCGAAGCGGCCATCTCGTCCGCAGCCTCGTTAAAGGCCTGCTGCACGAGTTCAGGATCCCAAGTGCTGGCCAAGCCCAGGACTTGGGGAAAGCTGGTGCTGCCGTACGCCATGAATCCGTGTAGAGCCTCCCCCATGAAGATTGTGGGGATTCCTAAACGCGTCTTTTCCACGAGGAAGTGCTGTGCTTTGTTCCGGGCCTCGGCGGCATCATGAGGGCTGGCTTGCGAATCCTCGCGATACAACTTGCCCAACGCTTCAAAGGCTTCCTTTTCCTCCGGATTTTCCGACGTGCGCGCTCGGCGCCGGCCTCCCGCAATTTGATCGACCTTTTCCTCCAAGGTCATGCGCTTCACCAGGTCCGCGGCGCGCTCTTCGGCGGGAAGATTCGGATTGCGATAGGCGGGCTGAGTTTCCTGGGAAAAGCCGAGCGGAAGCAGCAAACCAATCAGAACGAAACGAAGCAGATTCTGCCAAAGATGCATGCAGCCTCCCTTTGTCGCGGAGTCGCCAGACAAGTTCCGTAAACGATTACGACAAAATGGCACGCGAAGCATAACACGTTCTTCGAGCCATGAACGCGAGCAGCCGTACGTCGTTCTACCGGTGATCTGTTGAGTCCGAAAATGCCATTTATTGCGAAGTCTCTGTAAACGCGGGCGTCACCACAGGATGGCCAAGTCCGTAAGGACCCTCAGCCGTGACCGTCACAGTTTCTGCGGTCGACGGCAGTGTCAGTGTGACCGATGCAACGCCAGAACTATTCGTGACTGCAATTACCTTTGAGCCGCTTGTCGTGCCGTTCGAGAGCGTACCGGCGCTGGTGGTGAAAAGGACGCTCGCACCTGTGTTGCCGCCGCCCGAGGCACCGGGAGTCAATGTCACCGTCAGAGCCTGCGGGAGTACCGTACCGTTGGTGCCCGTCTGGCCATCACCAGCCGTCTTGGCCAACGTCGCCGCCGGATTGCCCACCACGATCCACCCGCCTTCAGTCTGCGTCGCACCGCTGTCGGTTCCCGTCACCGTGAAGTGGCAGAAGCCCGGAGTGCTGCCCGCGATCACCGTGATCTCACCCTGAGTGCCCGTGGTGATGGTGGAAGTTGTCAGGGTGATCGTCCCGTTGCACGCCGTCGCTCCTTCGAAGGTATCGAAAGCCGCCGACGAGAGCGCGACGTTGGCGGTGCCTGTAATGATGATCGGGTGCAGTGTGGCTGTTCCGTTCGCGGCTACCATCATTGTGTCGGGACCCAGGTCCCAGGCCGAGGCTGGAGTGCTTGCCATGCTGCCGCTCGCCACCAGCAAGGTTGCGGTATAAGGCGCGAACGTCATGGACGACGGCCACGCCTTCGACGCCCCTGCCACAATTGACGATGGTGACGATTGCGACAAAGTGTAAGTCGTCACATTCGTGGGCGTGAAGCCAGTGGTCGTGAACGTGACCTGGGCCGCATTCACCGGATCTTTGTTCAACACCATGATCGTGAGAGTTGTGCCGGTGGAGTTCAGTGCGGCGTAGGTGCTGAACAGGTTCGGGTTGGCATTGTGCGTGGCTTCTACCGAGGTCGTGCCGAATCCGTGATGCGATCCGTCGTAATTGGTATAGAGCTTTAGCGCCTGGTAGTTCGGGTTGGCCGGAAGAGGAGCTTCCCAGCGCGAAGCCAGATAGGCTCGCTCGCGTCCCAGGATTCCGTAAGCGTCCGCATCGCCCATGGCAGTCGAAAAATCGGCCTCGCGCTCTTGGGGGGTGTTGCCAGCAAAAGCCGCGCTCCACTCCGTGATGCTGAACTGCGTTCCGGGATAAATCTGGTTCAGCAGGGCGCGCATGCGCGGAATGCGGAACGGGTTTGGCTCAACCGGCTCGATGCTGAAGCCGTTGTTGTCGATGTACGTGGCTTCGCTCTTGTAGCTTGGATCCCACCAATCGCGGTAGATGCGCGTGGCCAGCGCCTGCAACTGCGCCTGAGTGTAACCGGAAGTGTCGGGCCCATCCGGATAAGCGTGGATGTCGAACACGTCGAGCGACCTGGTACCTGACACGGCGTCTGCCCACGCGATTTCATTCAGCCACCAAGGCAGAAAATCAATCCCGGCATGCGTGGATTTGTTGTCGGTGGAGGAATTCAGGTTCCAATAGAAGTACCAGCAGCAACTCACCGGCCCCAGGCGGATCGCCGCCGGGTCCCAGGTTTTCAGATTTCCGGCTTCGAGCACATACGTGTCACGCAGTTCGTTGTAGCCGGACTGCTGGGGATGAATATCGAAATGAGTGCCACCCCAGATATCGATCTCGTTATCCATGTCGTAAAAATGAGGAACGCTGTTGCCAAAGACCGCGGCCAGCGCGGCCGCCCACTGATTGCGATACACGCTGTTGGCGGGATCGCTGGTGCCCGGTTGATCGAGCAGCGGAAAATAAGCATCGTTTGGATTGGCGGTCAGCTGGGTGGTACAGTCCGTCTTCAATCCGTTTCCGGCGTCCGTGTTGTACTGATCGACGCTGCATTGCGCGCCGTACTTCGCGACCGAAAAACTCCAGTGGCCGTTGTTTGACCCATTCCCCTGCTGTACGGATGTCTCCGGGCTTTGCGCCACCCACGGCAGCATCACCATTGTCATCAGAGGAACGCTGCCGGCGCCTTGTACGTCCTTAATAAACTGTGTGGAATCGGAGTCCGCGCTTTTGTTCAACGCACCGAAGGCAAAGTCCTCGAAGTAATAGTCATTGTCCGCATTGGTCGTGCCCAGTTCCCAGTTGTAGGTGGACGCTCCATTCCCGCCCCAGCGCACCACGCTCAGACCACTGTCGGTGATGGTCGGCGCATCCTGAGGGAAAGCTCCGCCATAAATGTATGGGCTGATCGCGTGCCGATTGGATAGAACATCGATTGTCACGCTGACCTGCGTAGGCGGGGCCGAGGGAGTCGCCGATACCTGGCTGGAGTTGGCGCTGGTCCCCGCAGAATTGGTCGCCGAGACAACGTAATAATAGGTCGTGCCATTCGTCACGCTGGAATCCGTGTAGCTGGTCGTAGTCGGTGACGAAACGGTTGTGTACGGACCACCCGTCGTCGTGGCGCGCCCGACGTTGTAACTGGTCGCACCGGAACTCGCATTCCAGGTGAGCGCAACCTGCTGGTTCCCCGCGGTCGCGGTCAGGCCCGTCGGCACGGCTGGAGGTTGCGCTTGCTGGCCGCCGCCTCCTCCACTGGAACCCGATCCGCCGCAGGATGGGAGGAAGAGGGCCGATACGAATGTCAACAGGATAAGAGCGGTACGACTCCGGCGGAGAGGAGTTACCATGATCATTATGTTATCGAAAAAATCGATTTTCTAAGCAATCCTTTTTGTAGTGTTCCCGAATCCGCAAGGTGGTCCGCCCTCGATCAGCGGCTCCTGGTCTGCGGCTAGGCGCATTGCGAACCGGGCACGATCACTGCTACGATCGCTTTCGCTTCCAAGTAAGAATGGGGACCTCGATCCAGATCGCAGCGGCGAAGCCGGAAGACTATGAATGGTCCGCCCGCGTGATGGTATCGAGCGAGCCTTGGATTACTCTTCGCCGCGATCTCGACGGATGCCGCAAGACGCTCCTTCGTCCCGGCTCCGACCTTTTTATAGCGCGCGCACACGATCTCCCAGTAGCTTTCATCCTGCTCGCGCCCTCTGGTTTGGCGGGATCGCCCTATATCGCCTGCCTGGGTGTTGCTGCGGAAGGCCGTGGACAGGGCATCGGATCACAACTTCTGCATTTTGCTGAAGACCACTTCGCCGGGCGGGACCACCTGTTCTTGCTCGTGTCGTCCTTCAACGATCGCGCCCAACACTTCTATCGCCAGCACGGGTATGAGTTCATCGGCGAACTCAAGGATTACATCGTGCCCGGGCCAATCGGAACTCATCTTGCATAAAAGGCTTCCATGAGCGCGGTTCCTGCGGTGGCAACCGCATCGACCTCCTTGAATAAACGCCTCGTGCTGCTGCTGATGGCCGCGGCCTCAGTGGGATACGTGTGTCGCGTAGCTGTAACCGTGGTCGCCCCCAGCATGATGCGGGAGTTCGGCCTTACACAAACACAGATGGGCACGGTGTTCAGCGCTTTCCTGGTGGGCTACACCTTGTTTCAGGTGCCTTCGGGAGGCCTCGCGGACCGGGTCAGCGCGCGTCGCATCTTTATTCTTCTTTGCACGGGCTGGGCCGTGCTCACCGTTCTGACCGCGCTCGTGGGATGGCATGGATTCGGATTGGCGATGGTCATTCCGCAACTGTGGGCGATCCGCGCGATCTTTGGAATCATCGCCGCTCCCACCTACCCGACCTCAGGCCGCACCATCGCCATCACGATGCCACCTCGCTTGCAAGCCCGGGCCAACAGCCTGGTTTTGGCGAGCGTGGGCGTCGGATCGGCAGTCACGCCCCTGCTGTTAGCGCCCATTACCAGTCGTTATGGATGGCGCACGGCTCTGTGGGTGGCAGCCTTCCTCAGCGCGGTTGCCGGGTTGCTGTGGTCGCGATTCGGTCCGCGAGAACTTCACGCCCACGCGATTTCAAACGTATCGGCCGCCGACCAATTCCACCGCGACCGAATCGCCGAAGAACTCAGCCCGACCGTTGCGCTTGCCGAGTTTCTGGTTTCTCTCCGCCAGCTATTTGTTGCAAGGCTACCTGGGATACATCTTCATTTTCTGGTTCTATCTTTATTTGGTCCAGGTGCGGCACTTCGATGTCCTCAGGGCAGCCAGCTTCACTGCATTGCCGTGGATCGCTACCACGTTCGCGATTCCGCTGGGAGGCGTCTTCTCCGACTGGGCGGTGACTCGCTGGGGCGCGACCTGGGGACGCCGCAGTGTTCCGCTGGCTGCACTCTGCGCGGCGGCCATTTTTCTCGTGATTGGCGCGCGCACTCCGAAGCCGTTGGTGGCCGTAGCGGCGCTTACGACATGTACGGTGCTGGTGCTATGTACGGAGGGCCCGTTCTGGGCGACGATGACGCAACTCTCGGGTGAGCACAGCGGTATCGCGGGCGGCACGATGAACTTCGGCAGCAACCTCGGCGGCATGGTTTCGCCCGCGCTCACACCTTGGCTCGCAGAGCGCATCGGATGGGAATCGGCATTGACGCTGACTGCCGGACTAGCAATCGTGGCAGGCTTGCTATGGCTGGGGGTGCGCGTTGAGTCGAGCCCTGAATGAACGCACAATCTGAAGACTCTGGCTAAGCGTCTACTCCCACTTCGGTTGACCTTCGCGAATCGTGATGTAGCGGTCGATGGGAAGATCAGTGAACCGCTGGACAACGCCGCTGGGCTGCGGCCATTTGATTTCGATCCAGTCCAGTTTGGCGCGTTTGCCGATGCCCAATACCATCCTCGGGTCGTGCGAGGAGAGATAGCTTCCGCCGCCCACTTTCATGCGACTCCGCTTCAGGTCGCCCGCCTGATAGGTGACGATCGCTCCGATGGCGTCTATGTTCGCCTTCTTGCCAATCAACTTCAGGCCCAGCCAGTGATTCTGGAGTCCGACCTCGTTCTTGAGCAACACGGGAACTTCGTCGTTGCAGGAAATCAAGACATCCACCGCGCCGTCATTGTTGAAATCGCCGAGGGCGAGCCCTCGTGCGGACATCGGGTGGGCGAACGCGGGCCCGCTTTCGTGCGTCACGTTTTTCAGCTGCCCCGCCGTGTTATGGAACAGCAGAAGGGGCTCGCGATACGCCACGTTGTCGTAAATTTTCTCGATCAGATCGTCCGGATGTCCGTTGGCAATCATCAGATCGATATCGCCATCGTTATCGTAGTCCAGGAACTTCAAACCCCAGCCGCTCATCAGCTTTGTCGCGTTGGCGATGCCCGTGGGCGCGGCGATGTCGTCAAAGGTCTCGTCGTGTTTGTTCTGGTAGAAGCCATCGAGTTCGTGATTCAGGTTGGTTACGAACAGATCCATCCAGCCGTCCTGATTCAGGTCGGCAGAATCGACGCCCATTCCCGAGCGCGCCTTTCCTCCTTCGCCGAAGGCCACGCCTGAAGTAAAGCCGACTTCTTCAAAGCGCTTCCCACCGCGGTTGATAAAGAGAAAATTGGCGACCGTGTCGTTGGCGACAAACAAAGTCCATCCAGCCGTCGTTGTTGACGTCGGTAGCCACGACGCCCCATGACTTTCCCGGATTGTCGGCGAACCCCATCTTCTGGCTGACATCGGAAAACGTTCCGTCGCCATTGTTGTGAAACAGCCAGCTCGCCATCGGCGAATAGATTCGCGGATAGCAGTACTCGTTGAGCCCCTTGATCGCCGGAATATTCGGCGCGCCGCAATTGTGATGCTTGGACTTGTCGAAATCCACGAAGCGGCAGACGAAAAGATCGAGCCGCCCGTCGTTGTCGTAGTCGAACCATACTGCGCTGGAAGCCCATCCCGGAGCCGCAACGCCGGCGTGTTCAGTGACATCAGTGAATGTTCCGTCGCCGTTGTTGCGATACAAAATGCTGCGTCCGTATTGGGTCACGTAAAGGTCAGGGAAGCCGTCAGCGTTGTAGTCGCCGACCGCTACGCCCATCCCGTAACCGCCGCCGGCGACGCCCGCTTTTTCGGTGACGTCGGTGAAGGTGCCGTCACGGTTATTCCGGTAAAGAGCGTTTCGCAGCGGCTGTGTCGGCGTGAAGATGTCGCAGGGACCGCTGTTCACGAAATAGAGATCCATCCAACCGTCATTGTCGTAGTCGAAGAACGCGCAGCCCGCCCCAGTGGACTGAGGCAGATATTTCTCAGGCGAGAGGCCGGCAGTGTGCTTCCAGGTAATGCCGCTGGCAGAAGAGGGAACCTCGGAGAATGGATACGTCGTGGGGTCGGCCGCAAATGCGAAACGGCGAAGCGTGGGGACTGCGAGACTTCCTGCCAGCAATTGGAGAAAGTTCCGTCGAGTTCCCATGCTTCCGGGAAAGCGCGACATCCTACTTCGGCTCCGGAGCGGGAGAGTTCGATTGCTGTTTCTCCATGGCCGTGGCCGCCCTGCGCTTCACAGCTTCCAGGGCTTCCGCAGTCTGGCGCTGCAAAGCCGCCTCGCGATTCGCGTCCTCTCTGCGCCCCATCCCGGCGTATGCGAGCGCCAACTGATAGTGTCCCGTAGGACTATCGGGCTCCATCTTTTCGTAGGTCTCGAGCGCGGGCACGGCCTCGGCATAGCGCTTGGCTGCGTTCAACGACGTTCCCAGTCCCAGAAAAGCCTCGGAGAATCCGGAATCCAGTTTGGTTGCCTTCGTGAAATGCTGGATTGCAGTCGACGAATCTTTTGCGTCGGCCGCTAATTGGCCAAGGACATACTCCGCCACCGCATTCCGCGGATCGATCTCGAGTTCTTCTTCGAAGTTCTTCTTCGCCTGTTCCACATCGCTGGGCGAAGGCTGCGGCTTCGACAGCAGCGCGCGACCCAATTGTGCGTGGATCCCTTGCAAGGTTGGATTGATCTCGAGAATCTTGCGGTACTCCGCCGCCGCCTCGTCCCACTTGCGCTGCAGTTCCAGCGCTTCGGCGTTTAGTTTGTGGACCTGATAGGAAAACGGAGCGTCCCGTGCCAGATCCTGGGAAGCGCGCAACGAAAGATCGGAGTAGGCGTGAGTGGCCGAATAGAGCGCCTCGGGATCGTGCGGAAACTCCCGGCTGAGCACGACGAGAAACTCGAGAGAATCGTACGGAGTGTCACGCGTCATCGCGCAATGCAAGCCGTCCAATGCAATCCTCTTCTTCAGATTTTGATCCGATGTTTGCCGGATGGCGCGTTTGAGCAGTGGGAGCGCCTCGGCGCAATGTCCGCTTTCCGCCAGATTCGTGGCATGCTCCGGGTCTCCAGCCGGTGCGGATGCCGGGGCCTTCTTCGCGGCCTGTCCTGCCGAAAGTGTGCCCAACAGCAGCAGAGAGGGGAAGAGCAGGGAAGAGAATCCGGCTCGCCGGAAGAGTTCACGCATTGCCTGATTATATTCCGAAATCACAGTCGTCCAAATCTGCCAGCGGTGGCTGGCATGCGTGCAAGGAAAAAGGCAGGCGCCGGGGGAGCGCCTGCCTTAGCTTTGACCGCCATCTTTCTGCGAAGGCAGTCGTGAGTTAGAAGTAGAACTTCAAAGCGAACTGGAGTTGCCTTTCGCCTTGAGAATCTACGATGCGGCCGAACGTTGGGTTACTGCCAGCCGTGCCCGGATCAAACGATCCGTTTGCAGGTCCGCCGGCAAATGTCCACACTGGATGGTTGAAAGCATTCAGCGCCTCGAAGCGGAATTCCAGCCTCTTGCTTTCGGTGATCAAAAAGTCCTTGTGCAGGCTCAAATCCACGTTGGCATAGCCTGGGCCACGAACGTCACCGACAGAGCAGGTTCCGAACGTGTTCGCGGCTGCTGGGCTGACGTTCGATGGGTCAATCCATTGGATATAGCCCGGTGCGAGCGAACCAGGGGTTGTATTTGCATTCACCCGCTTATTGAGTACCTTGACTGGACCATTACAGTCTGGCAGATTCGCCAGCGTGTAAGGCCCAATACCGTTGGTGTTGTCTGAGTTTCCGCCAACGCCCCACCCTCCGAAGTTATTCAGGGTTAGAGCATTTCCGGAATGCAGGGTGATAATTCCGCCGATCTCCCAGTTCCCGAGAACGGCATTCAGCGCGGGATTCATGTCGTGGCCAAATTGCTTGCCACGGCCGAGCGGCAGTTGATACGTCACGTAGCTGGTGAGAATCTGAGCCTGGTCGTAGTAACACGGTCCCCAATCCAGGCGTGGGTTGTAGATGTTCTCCCATCCCGGCTGTCCGCCCGAACTGGTGGCCTGTGTGCTGCCCCATCCCGTACCGAAGTATCCCGGCGAATTGCTCATGCACTTCGACCAGGTATAGGCGACCTGAGCCTGCAGACCATTGCTCATGCGCTTCTGCAGCACGGCTTGAAGAGCGTTGTACTTTTGGTCGGAGTTCGACATGTTGGTTCCGGCGAGCGTTTCGGCCCCGCATACTGGATTGCCGGGGGTTCCGCAATTCGCGGCATTGAATTGGGGGTTATCTGCCAGATACAGCGATCCAGTCGTGCCGCCGCCCAGGAACGGCCCTGGAACCCTTGTCACAATCGGGTCGCCCTTTCCCGCAACGTGACCTGCCGCGTCCAATGGGATGGACTGCGCAACGTCTTCGAAGTTCAGCAGGTGTGCGCCTCGTTGGCCAACATATCCAATTTGGAATGTCAGAGTGTTAGTCAACAGTTGTTGAAACGTAAGGTTCCACTGGCTGACCATGGCGGGCTTGAAGTTCTGATCATAGATCCTGGTTCGAACCCCGCCTTCATAGCAGGCTTGATTGATTCCTCCTGGGCACTCGGTATTCGTGGCAGTGCCGAAGCCGTTGGAGAGCGTCCCAAGGCCGCCTGCCGCACCCTGCTGTAAGATGCCGAAGGGCAGGTTCAGAGTGAGTTCCTCGTTGCTGCCGCCGCCCTCCATGAACTGGGAAATACCGAATCCCGCTCGAATTACGGTTTTGCCGCCCATCGCTGCAGGCGACCAGGCGACCCCAACGCGGGGTTGGTAATTACCGATGCCCGAGTAGTTGTTGTACAGCGCCCGGTTGCCGAACTTGCTGGTTCCGTCCTGACCGTTCGCTGTGTAGATCGTTCCCGTGTAGAGGCCGAAATTGACGGCCCGGTTATTGTCTTCGTAAAGCGGAGTGTGGTCCTCGAAGCGAAGGCCGACGTTGACCGTCAGAGTATTCGTCGCGCGCCAATCATCTTGAACATACAGTCCGAAAACATTCCCTCGGAGTTGAGCGGGGTTACTGACTACGCCGCCGGTGTCGCGCAACGAAGATCCGCCCCCCCCAACAACGTTTCCAAGGTAGAAATCCGCCAATCCCGAACCGGTTGCGGTACCGATCGTCAGGAAGCCAAGCGCTCCGTTGTTGCCTTGATAGATGTAGTCTTGCCGTTCTCGCGCAAACTGGAAGCCAGACTTGATTTGGTGGCGGCCGTGCGTGAAGATCACGTTGTCTTCAAACTGAATCTGCGTGGAGTGGAACACTTGAATCAGGTTTCGTAATCCCAGACTCGGAGCAGCGCCTCCGCCTGCGCCGGTTATGTCCATTTCTACCAGCCCCGGCGCTTGCAGGTTGCCGCCTGAAATGCCGAGCGATTCGCTGATATTCCCAAGCGAAGAGGTTGGGGTTTGGCGCTGATCGTAGCGTACGGCATTGAAGCCCACACGCGCTTCGTTCAGTAGATTCGTCGTGAGAGCATGTTGCCAGTTGACCACCGCATTCCGGACCGGCTCGTCACTCCCTTGACCCGCGCCGCTGGTACAGAAAACGCAACCTGTGAAGGCTGGATTATTGAGGTCCATTTGAGACCAACGTCCGAAGAGGTGGTCCTTCTGCGAGATGTTGTAATCAATCTTCAGGTCGCCCTGGTTATTGTTCAGGTCATTTCCTGAGTTGTAGAAAATGTTATTTCCGTTGAGTGAATCGAGGGAGGGCAGAGGATAGTGCGCCGTATCCTTAAACAAATTCGTGGCTACCGTACTCGCGACGAGAGTTGTGTTCGCGAAGTTATTGAAGGGGATGGCCAGATTTGTGGTCGGATCCACAAGTTGAGTGGTTCCCGATCCTCCGGTGCACGTCCCGGCAACGTTGAACGTCCCTCCGAAACTTGTGCACAGCTGCCCGAAATCCCCGGTGCGCGCCTGTGCGGTTAGGACCTGGGCACCGGTAGCGCCGGCATTGACCGTGCGCTGGCCCTGATAGTCGGCGAAAAAGAACAGCTTGTTTTTGATGATCGGTCCGCCGATGGTTCCGCCGAATTGGTTGTAGCGAAATTCCGGCTTATTTTGTACGCCTTGCGCGTTGTATCCAAGAACACCGTTGTTAACGCCCTGGGTCCAGCCCGCGGATGCCTTGTTGGCATTGAGCGCATCGTTGCGGAAGAACTCGTAAAGGTCACCGTGAAAATTGTTGGTGCCCGATTTGACGCTAACGCTCACGATCCCACCTTGATAGTTGCCGAACTCGGCGGAGGCATTCTGCGTGATCAGGTTGAATTCCTGAACGGCATCGATGCCAGGCGTGTAGCCCACTTCGTTGTTCTTGTCCTCGCTGTTGAGGATGCCGTCGATCAAATACTCGTTTGCCTGCTCCCGGTTGCCGTTAATGTACGGCCGGCCGGAATTCGTCATGCTTTGCACCTGGCGCATTCCATCCGGGTCGACGTTCGTCACTCCAGGCGCCAGTAGTGTTAACTGCAGGTAGTTGCGGGAAGCCAGCGGCAAGCTGACATTGGTATTGGCGTCGATCAGCGTGCTGACCTCGGTGGATTGCGTCTGAAGAATCGGCGCCGCGCCGGTCACTTCGACCGTCTCGCTGACTTTCCCGACCTTCATCTGCACGTCAACGCGTGCCGTCTGGTTGAGTACCAGCACAAACGGTGGATAGATCGCCGTCTGAAAACCCGTGGCTGACACTTTCACTTGATATGTCCCTACAGGCAGGCGCGTGACGTTGTAGACTCCGGCATCGGACGTCGTCGCGTTCCAGACTGTGCCTTGGTCTGTATTCTGGACGGTCACGGCAGCACCATTCAGCGGCGCGCCGCTGGGGTCTGTTACCGTACCAACCACGCCAGCCGTTACTTCCTGGCTCCATGCGGGCGTCAGCAACGCCGCGAACACTGTTAGGGTCAGCAGAACCAGCATTCCCCAAGTCAATTTCTTCATCGCACAACCTCCTGAGAGCAACTCGCCAAACAGAACGCAGCAAACTGCGCCTAGTACAATCCGACTATGCTATATAGCACATCGGGGATCGTGGTCAAGAAGAAAATGCTCAACTTTTTGATTTTTCCCGAAAATCATTTCCCAATGTGCTCTATATCACCCAAAAACGAACAGTGTGGACCGTTTTGGGAGCGATGTTTCGTTAGACCAAAGGCAACACTGTGGAAAACTTGTGATTTCCCTCACAAACCGGCTGTTCCACCTGTACGTTTGCCCCGGAAGGCCGACCCACGTTCAATCGATAAAATCGATCCGCTCTATAGCAAATTCCTGCCCCCAAGTGACCCGTCACAGCCCCTTCAGTGCACTTTCGGCTTTACAGGGAGACCGAATTGAGCTATATAGCACAAAGAAGGGCTATATTTTAAAGGCACTTGCCAGATAGGATCATTCGTCGCGCAGTGCAATAATTCGGCCGGAAAGCTATTTCATGTCGGGAAACCATCGCAACGGAACGCCGGTTTACAAGCGAATCCAGAATGCCATCCGGAAACGGATCGAGTCCGCGGAACTGAAGCCGGGTGACGCCGTTGCCTCGGAACGCGAACTGGCCAGGACCCACAAGGTCAGCCTGATGACCGCCCGCCATGCCCTGGCTGGCCTGGAACGCGAAGGCGTGGTCGAGCGCCGGCGCGGTGCGGGCACCTTCGTCGCCGCCCCCAAGATTCACTTCAATAAGCTGATGAGTTACTCGGAACACATGTCGAGCCGCGGGCTGGCTCCACGGTCACGGGTGCTCGTGGCCAAGATTATTGAGCAAGAGGCGGAAGTCGCCGCCCGGCTCGGACTGCCCGCGACCAGTGCCCTGGTCAAGATCGAGCGCCTTCGCCAAACCGGCGATGAGCCATTCGCCTTGGAGACTTGTTACCTGCCTGCCGTCGATTTTGCCGACTTGATAGATGCCCCTCTGGGCAGAGTCTCACTCTTTGCTACGTTGGAGCATGACTATGGCGTCGAGCTCGCCTACGCCGATGAAGAAGTTGACGCCACCGCCGCCGAGGCGAACGTTGCCGAATTGTTGGGTGTTCCGCGTGGAGCTTCGGTGCTTCGCATTCGCCAGGTGATTTACTCAGCCAAGGGAAAAGCCACCATCTATGGAGTCGGTTTCTACCGCTCGGAGCGCCACACACTGTTCATCCGGCGCTTTCGCTAGTCCGCTCCTGCCTTTTCCATATCCCACCGGTCACGACATTGGATCGGGACGGCTCGTCATCGCCAGAAATACGTCGAAGACAAAGAGTCCGATCGCGATGTCGTTGAAGAGCGTGGCTTGGGGCAGGGTTGGAAAAAGCTGGTTGGCAGCCCAAAACAGAAACGCGCACGCCAGAAGGATCGCCTTGACCAGTTCCGAGCGCGACGGCCGGCGCACCGCCTCGTAGATCAGACAGACACCAGCGATCATTGCGAGCGGAAACGCTGCCAGGAAATTATGCGCCTTCGCCGGAAACATTCCCGGAAATAGATCCCAAACCAGAAGCACACCAACGCTGATGAGTGTCATCACGCACAAGATCACCGGTAGGGATCGGCGATCCCGGGCAAGGATAGACATAAAGGCCCCCCTGGTGAAGCGAGCATTCCTCGATGCACGACACTAGTAAGGAGCCGTGACCACAGCATCTTCAGGGTAAGCCGGCATGCCAAATTCGGGAACGTCCAGGCCCACCTCTTCCGATTCTTCGGCTACCCGCATGCTTTTTACCTTGTTCACAATTCCGAACACTGCATAGGTCGCGCCGAATGCCCAGACCGCGTACAGAGTTGCTCCCATGAGCTGGCACCAGAACTGCCTTGTGTCGCCGTGGATCAGCCCGGTTACGCCTTGACCCGCGTGTCCCAGATAGCTGGCCGCGCCGACGCCGTTCCATCCCGATCCGTAAGTGCCGTCCGCGAAAATGCCCACACACACGGCGCCCAACCAGCCGCAATATCCGTGAACCGAGATCGCACCACACGGATCATCGATCTTCAGCACCCGTTCGTTAAACAAGACGCCACCGCATACGAGTGAGCCAGCAAGCACCCCAATGATGACCGACGAAGTAGGGGAGACGAAGGCGCAGGGAGCCGTGATCGCGACCAGCCCGGCTAGCATCCCATTACACGCCATCGTGATATCGGGCTTGCCGAACAGGAAATACCAGATGAGCATCGCCGCAGCCGAGCCGGCCACCGCCGCAAGATTCGTGTTTACTGCGACTACCGAAATGCGAAAGTCTGTCGCGCCCAGCGTCGAGCCGGGATTGAATCCCATCCACCCGAAAAGCAAAATAAATGTGCCGGTCACAACGTAAACAACGTTATGGGCAGGGAACACGCGGATCTTTCCGCCGGGGCCAAACTTCCCCAGACGCGGCCCGAGAATGATCGCCAAGGCCATGGCGCAGAATCCTCCGACGGCGTGCACGACCGTGGATCCGGCGAAGTCGACGTAACCGTGGCCTAGATTCATGGTCGATCCAAGCTGAGACATCCAGCCGCCGCCCCACGTCCAGCAACCGGAAATTGGATAAAGGATCGCGCCGACAAAGAGTTCGCACAAGAGGAACGCCCAGAAGCTGATGCGTTCGCAAATCGCGCCCACAATGATGTATCCGGCGGTCTCCATGAACACGACTTCAAACAGGGTCAGGCAATTGCTGCCGGCATCGTAAGCCGGACCGACCAGGAAGAAGCCTTTCCCCCCGACGAATCCCCATTGCCCGCTGCCAATCAGGAAATGATTCAGGGTCGGAACGCCGCCTAAATTTGCCGGCGCCGCGTTAATTGCGACCGCTCCAAACTGGAATGCGTATCCCACCGCGTAGTAAGCGAGAAAAGCGAAGACGTACGCCGCGAAGTTCAGCATCATCAGATGAGCGGCATTTTTCTTTCGCACCAGCCCGCAGGTGAGCAGGGCGAAGCCCGCCTGCATGAACAGGACGAGATAGCCTGTGTTCAAGGTCCAGGCCATGTTGGTTGCGATGCGAACGTGGCCGACGCTGTCGGCGAGCTTAACCGCCAGAGGTTCCTTGGCGGCTTGGGCTTGATAGTCGTCGAAGGCCTTCTTGTTCTGGGCGTAGTCTGGAGCCGTCTTATCGGTCGGTTCGACCGGGACAAATGGATTTCCGGCGGCGTCGACGGCGGCCGATCTGTCCCCGGTTGCCGTGCCTGCGGGGTCCGGTTTGGGCCCGTCGTCCGCAAAACTCAGAGCCGATAATCCGGCCAACAGTCCTGCGACCAAAACGATTGTGGCGCTGGCGGTCCCCAACGACCGGCGCAGGGTGCGCCTGCCTGCTCGCTTCATCATCTTCGCGTGCTCCTCTTATGAATCTGCACAATTTCAAGTGGGAACGCTCAAGGTCCTGCGGCGCGGACACCCCCCCGGCGCCGCGCCGACGACCCCACACAGCGTGTTCGTCAGAATCAATCCGAGGACGATAAATGCGGAGTTTCGCTCAGTCCAATACAAATTTCTTATAGCAACCATCAAGAAAAGTCCCGCCCTGGATCGCCTGCAAACCGCCGTAAGTGCGTAGTTTGGCTGGGTTTGAGGACGTGACCAAGATCACTGGTCAGCGCGCTGACAATCACTGTCTGCTTTAGCGTGTGTGGCTAGCCTTGATGAGGGATCTCCCGCGGATTTCGCCTCTTGCTGTCCGCTCAGAAACTTGGGATCTCCGGGTCCAACCATGCCTCGAAAACTCGGTCCCAAGTTGATTCTGTCGCTCACCATCCTGATCGTCGCGATCAGCGGAGTCAGTGGCTACCTCAATTTCCGCACCCAGAAGAAACAACTCGAGGGCACCATGATCCTTGGTGCGGATCAACTCTCGCGCAGCATTACCGGCGCCACCTGGCACGCCATGCTTGACGACGATCGCAAGGCCGCGTACGAGATCATGCGCGTGATCGCCGATAAGCAAGGCATCGATCGCATCCGGATGTTCAATCGTGAAGGACGGCTGGTGTTCTCCACCGATGGGAAAGAGCAGCCCGGCGTGACCAGCCTGTCCAATGAAGTTTGCGCCAGTTGCCATGCGCAGGGCCCGATCCGTCACAGACCGGTCGAGGACTCTCGGGTGCGCTATGCTACTTCTCCGGATGGCGTGAAGACCATCAACATGGTGGCGCCCATCTACAACGAGCCTTCGTGCAGCAACGCCAGTTGCCACGCGCACCGCGCCGAGACCAAGGTC
Organism: uncultured Acidobacteriaceae bacterium; assembly: GCA_963706645.1. Taxonomy (GTDB): domain Bacteria; phylum Acidobacteriota; class Terriglobia; order Terriglobales; family Acidobacteriaceae; genus Sulfotelmatobacter. Next base: position 45,124 of record CAVPNR010000014.1, on the reverse strand, counting down.
CTCGGAGTTGTCGATGTCGCGTTGCGTCTCGATCCCGTGCAGAAACAAACGAGGGCTATCACACTTCAGACGGTCATTCTGACCGCGCTCGAAGTGGCGATTGGCGCGGCATTCGTCATCCTATTTACCAAACGCTTTGTCGCGACCCCGATTCAGCAACTGATCGGCGGGACGAAGGCCGTCAGCGAGATGGAGTTGGACCGGCCCATCAAGATCACCCGCCGCAGCCAGGAAATCGACGAATTGGTGGACTCGTTCAACAAGATGCGCGAGCGCCTGAAACTCGCGGTCGATGATCTGAACGACATGCAGCAGACGCTCGAGAGCAAGGTGGACGAGCGCACTCGCCAGTTGCAGGTCGCCCAGCGCAAGCTGATTCAATCCGATCGGCTCGCCACGCTCGGGCAACTTGCGGCCAGTGTGGCTCACGAGATCAATAATCCCGTCTCTGGCGTGCTCAACCTCTCCATGCTGCTGGAGCGCCTGATGGCCAAAGGCGAATATCCCCCGGGCCGCGAGGCCGAATTCCGCAAATACCTCAGCCTGATTTCAACGGAAACCGCTCGTGTCGGGCGCATTGTTTCGGACCTGTTGGCCTTCTCCCGGCGTTCGAAGCCGCAGCGCGCCCCTGCGGACCTGAACAAACTCGTGCGCACCACGCTGGGCTTGGCGGACCACAAATTAAAGCTCATCAGCGCCGAAGTTGTTCTGGAGTTACAAGACAACCTGCCTCTCGTCGAATGCGACTCGTCCCAAATCCAGCAAGTGATTTTGAATCTGGTCCTGAACGGCGCACAGGCCATGCAGCCGCGCGGGGGTGGCAAACTCACCATCCGTACCCGCGAGTTGGCGGATCAGACGGTTGAGCTTTGCGTTCAAGACACGGGTGAAGGCATTGCCCCCGAGAACCTCTCCAAGATCTTCGATCCATTCTTCACGACGAAACCGGAAGGCAAGGGAGTGGGCCTCGGCTTGGCGGTGTTATATGGCATCGTGAAAGCCCATGAAGGTGAGGTCGAGGTCACGAGCCAGCGCAACGAGGGCACGACCTTTACGGTCACTCTCCCGCTCAAGTCGCAAATCAGCACTCCGGAGTCGCGGGAAGTGCAGGTGCACGCGGTGTGAATGGACTCTATCTTGTGGCGATCGGGAACGTACCGGCGAAGGCCCTCGACTGGGTCGAAACTGCGACCGCCGAATGGTTCCCGCTTCCCATCCGACGCCTGCCTCCGTTACCGATTCCGCCGGGTGCCTACGATGCGAAGCGAGGGCAGTACCAGTCAGTTGAAATCATGAAGATGCTGGCCCAACACGCTCCGCGCGATGCTTCGCGACTGCTGGGCGTAACGGATGTGGATCTGGCAATCCCGATGTTGAGCTTCTTGTTCGGGCAGGCGCAATTCGACGGCCCGATCGCAGTGGTCTCTCTTTGCCGCTTGCACCAGGAATTCTACGGTCTTCCTGCGGAAGAGAGCCTGCTGCGGGAGCGCACCGCCAAAGAAGTTCTGCATGAATTGGGACACACGTTCGGGCTTGTACATTGTTCGGACTCCACTTGTGCCATGAGCCTGGCCACACATATCGAGTTGGTCGATGCCAAGGCAGAACAGTACTGCGTGCGCTGTGGAATGCGCTTAGTAGAGAGATTTACGTCGAAAGAGGCAACCGTATGAAGAAAAACTGGCCGATCCTGGTCGTAGACGACGAAGACGTCATGTGTGAATCGATGGGCGCGTGGTTGCGGGAGGACGGTTATCACGTCGACACAGCTCCCGACGGCAAGAAAGCCGTCGAACTCGCCAAGTGCATGGACTACGCCATCTGTTTCGTCGACTTGAAAATGCCCGGCGGCATGGACGGCATTGAAACCATGATGGAGATTCACCGCGTTCGGCCGGAGGCGTCGATCATCATCATCACCGCCTACGCGACCGTCGACACCGCCATCCAGGCCATGAAAGAAGGCGCGCAGGAATACATCGTGAAGCCCTGCAATCCGCAGGAGATCTCGATGCTGGTCTCGCGCATCCTCAAACTCAAGAAATTACAAAGCGAGAACGCGATTCTGCGCAAGAAGCTGAACCGGCAATATCGCCATTACGACATCATCACCAAGAATCCGCGCATGGACGAGATTCTCGCCTTGACCAAGGAAGTTGCCGACCTGCGCAGCACGGTGCTGATTCGAGGAGAAAGCGGTACGGGCAAGGAATTAGTGGCGCGTGCTGTGCATTTCTCCGGCAATCGCGCCGAGAAGCCCTTCATCGTCGTCAGTTGCGCCGCTCTGACCGAGACTCTGCTTGAGAGTGAGCTGTTTGGCTATGAGAAGGGCGCTTTCACCGGCGCGGCCGCACAGACCAAGGGCAAGTTTGAAATGGCGAACGGCGGCACGATCTTCCTCGACGAAATTGGCGACATCTCCCCCAAGCTGCAGGCCGATCTGCTGCGTGTGTTGCAGGAGCGCCGCTTCTATCGCCTCGGAGGAACTCAGGAAGTCGAAGTCGACGTGCGGATCATCGCCGCCACCAACAAAGACCTAGCGGAGGAAGTGAAAGAGCAAAGGTTCCGCGAGGACCTTTACTACCGCCTCAATGTAATTGAGATTCACCTGCCCCCGCTCCGTCAGCGGCGCGAAGATATTCCCTTGCTGGCAGAGCACTTCGTACAGCATATTTCTTCTGCGTTGGGCCGGGACGTCAGTGGCATCTCTGCCGCCGCTTTGAAATTGCTGATTGCTTATGACTGGCCCGGCAATGTCCGTGAACTGGAAAATGTGATTGAACGGGCGATCGTGACCTGCCGCAATGGCACGCTCGACGAGCAGGATTTTTCATGGATGCAGCGCAATCCCGGGCAGCCCCAGAATTGGGAAGTTCCGGATGTTTCTCTCGGCGAATTGGAACGCCGCGCGATTGTTGCTGCACTCGAGCGTAAGCACGGCAACGTCAAAGAGGCATCCACTGCTCTGGGCATCGATCGCTCGACGCTTTACGACAAGCTCAAGCGCTACGAGATCGTGCATTGATCTGCGACCGCCCGCCGCTGTGGAGTGCCAGAAATTTCTGGCATACGTTAACCTTGTCATCCTGAGCGAAGCGAAGGACCTGTGCATTTTGTTTGCAGCGCCTGACACGCCTTACGCTGCATAAGAGATGCCGCGCACTTTATGCCGCGGATTTCTGGGACACGATATTAGTTGGTGATTGTTGCTACCTGAGGACGGAATATCGGGAGAACACCCCAACGACTCGTCGCGACCTAAGCCGAAATCGCGCCATGTGAAAGCAGCAACTGAGTCCCATAGCGGCGGCACCGCTCCTCATCAGGCCTCGAGAAATGTATCCGCCAGCACGCTATTCCAGTCTGCCTCCGGCACAGCGTCCATCAATCCGGGCATCAGCACACCGCCGTCTGCTAAGGCAGGAGGCGTGTTGGGCGCCCGCAGTTGTATCTGCAACCGCTCTAATTCCCGAGCCATCCAGCCGTGCACTTCCGGTCCGCGTAGAAGATGTCGCAGCGTCATCGGGTCGCGTGGATCCAGCCGAGGCCGAATCTTCAGGAACCAGCCTTGTTTTGGGCCGCCAACTCCAACAATGGTTCCCTCGATCGGTGCCCGCACCTGAATGTCGTTCCCATTCTTGCTCATCCGCCACGCGGCCTGGTTGATCTCTAGTTCGATGCCAACTTCCGGCATTTCGATGGAGTCTGGGCTTCCAATCAGTCGATCGGCCAGTTCATCAAGACCGATGGTTAATGTGCCGTCCTCGGTAGGCTTCACCCAGGTATGTCCGCGATGGTACAACCGGTCGTCGGAATAGTTGAGTCCCAGGTCAGTCGCGAGTCCGGTCGCGGGCAGAACGGCATACTGCGCATATTTTTCGCAGTGGCGGCAGTCAAACGCGTTGTCGCATGTCCTCGAAATCACACGGCCCGCAAGTTCGTGGCGGCAGCGCCGGTCTGACTCCGGTAACTCCGCAAAATCGGACCTCCAGCACAACTCGATCGCGCGATGGCTGCCAAGGTCACGGGTAGTCCGCCACACCGCCGAGGCCACCGTGGTGAGAATGGTCACGACCACGGCGAAGAACAACGACAGAAACACAACGTGAGCAACCGTCCAATGGAATCCATCAATCCCCGGAAACATGGGTGTTCTCTCCTTTTGGCGCCGCGAACAGGGGCAGATAGCGATACGACAGCGAATAGACAATGACTCCGTACGCGATCACGCCACCGAAGCTGGCGACCTCCTGCCAACTCGGCGTGTATTGCAGAAACTCGTCAAAGGGCAGCGTGGGCACCGCCAGAGTCTGCACCGTGAGAACGAAACGGTTCAGCAGGATTCCCGCGCACGCCAGCGCGGCCGCACTCAGAAGCCATCCCCGCCGCGCCGCGGTCTTGCGATAGGTCAACAGAAATGCCGGGATCAGCCCCAGCAGCACGATCTCGGCGAATAGAATCGGCGTGCCAAATGGCTTGTGGATGTAGTACTGCCAGGGGGCAAAGCCTACCGACGGCGACGTCACGTTTAACCAGATCAACGTGTCGATCGACTTGGCAGCGACATAGATGGCCAGCAGGACGCCTGAAATAAACCCCAAACGGCGGAACAAATCCGGAGGAACCAATCGTCTGCCGGTCACCTTCTCGACGGTGGCCGTCACCAGCATGAGAAAGCTTGGGCCCGACGCGATTGCCGACAGAATGAATAAGAAGAATGTAGAAGGCCAGATAAAGAGGCCCGTTCGAAACGCGAACGGACGTCCCCGCAGCACTCCGTAAAGCCCGCCCAGCGATCCCTGATGGAAGAACGAGAGCAGCGTCCCCACGGCGGCCAACACTGGAACCAGTTTGTGAAGTTGATGTTCAAACACCAGGAACGATGGCAGCTTGCGCAACTGCCGATTCCGCAGCAAGATCGGTATATATTCCAGGCTCAGCACCAGCAGGTAGCAGGAGATGCAGAACGTGACTTCCGTGAGCATGGAGTGCGTATTCGGATGCCAGAAGGTGAACCATGCCCGAAGCGGCTGGCCTACATCGATCATCAGAATCGCCACTGCGCCGCTGTAACAGATGAATCCGACCACGACTGCGGTGTTCAGGATCGGCTTGAGCTCGGCACGCTTCAGAATGTAGACAAGAAATCCTGTGAAGAACGCACCTGCACCAAGGGCGATGACGCCAAGATCGAGAAAAATCCACAGCCCGAAGGCGAACCGGTTGTCCATATTCGTCTGGTTCAGCCCGTAGTATAGGCACAAGCCGGCAGCATAGACTCCCACTGCGAGAAGAGCGGCCCAGGGAGCCAGCCACAACAGAAATCGCGGGAGCGAGGTTCGCTCTTCGCCCCGTGCGATCCACTTTTGGTCAGTCAGCCGGCTTTCGGTCACTACGGCGCTAGCCATGTTGCACCTCCGACGCCGCCTTCGAACCAGGACCCGAACTCGACTCCGCCAGCGCTCTCACCCATGCCTCCTTCGACTTGTAGTAAACCTTCGGCTCCGTGCCGATCCGAGCCAGCAAGCGGAATGCATCGGGCGAGCGCGCTTCCTGCGACGCCGGATCGTTCTTGTCGGCCAGATTTCCAAATCGGATGGCACCGGTTGGACACGCCTCTACGCAAGCGGGAACATAATCAGCCAGATCAATTTCACGCTTTCCCATAGCGGCGGCCTTCTGCATTGCCGAATGCAGCCGCGCATGGCACATGTTGCACTTCTCCACCACGCCGCGCATCCGCGACGCCACTCCCGGATTCAGACTCTTCTCCATTCCAGCGGGCCACGATGGATCCCACCAGTTAAAGTAACGGGCGTGATACGGACATGCGGTCATACAGTAGCGGCATCCCAGGCAGCGCTGCGGCATTTGCATCACGATCCCAGTTGCCTTGTCCACTTCGACAGCCTGTTGCGGGCACACCTTCACGCACGGCGTGTCGTGCTCGCAGTGCATGCACATAATCGGGATGAATGTCTCGCGCCGCGCCGTCCCCTCCTGGCCGTTCGAGACTTTGCGGACGAGCATCGGAGTGAGTCCGGTTCGAGCCGTAGCCTGTGGAAGGGAAGGCACATTGTTCTCCGACGCGCACGCCATCATGCATGACCCGCATCCCGTGCAGCGGTCCAGGTCGATCACCATGCCGTAACGGGCGCTCATGCGGTCCTCATTTCTGGAGACTCCCGCAGATTCGATTCGCGGTAGAGCTTTGTTGCCAACGGAGGCAGCACCGGCGCGGGCCACGCTGTCGACCAGTTCTCAGGGTGTGAAGATGGCCCCGCCGCCGGCCATTCTCGTAGTTCGCATCGCAAAGCTGCAGGATGGGCTTCCTCGCCGACCCAGACCGCGCCTTGCCAGAGTTGCTCTTCGAGCTCCTGAACGGACGCAAGTTTCGAGACTGGAATCTGTTCTTGTCCGACCAAAGTTCCCGTCCGTCCTCGGAAAAGATCATCGCAACGGGTGTGAATGGTCTTCTCCACTGGAGTCAGAGTGGGATCCACACTGCACACGAACTGTGCTGCACTCTGCACTTCATGCGGTGCTTTCACCAGGCTGGAAGCGACTGCATAGGTTTCGACACCAAATGTGGGCGCCGTCGGAACGTCGCTCAACTCTTCCATAAATCCGGGCGCGGGAAGCAGCCAATCTGCTCTTTGCGATCCTCCATCCCACGCCGCAAGGCGGAAGACCTCGGCGTCGGTCTGCGGAGTAAATTCCCAGGGCACACTGGCATCGATCAGTACTGCGCGTGCATTGGGGACCGCAACGTCGGCGGAAATATATGACTCTGTGTGTTGCGATCTCCGCACGATGCCGCCCCTGGCTCCAACCGATCCCAGCACAACGTTCAAGGCCGCGATCGACGGATTGTCATCGCTTGCGATCGCAACCGCGGGAGTCCGCGCGACAATCGTCCGCGCCAGTTCACGGATCGCATCGCCAGTCATACCAGTCTGTGTCGCCACCTCAGCAAGTGTTAGCTGGGGCATGGGGCCGCGAGCCGATACAAGATGCTCTTCCAGAAGCACGCGCGCTAATCCAGCAGCCAGCGCGGATTCTGCCCCGGCAGGAACCGCTATCCAGCGCCAGGCCCGACCTGCAGTCCGCGAAAGCGACGAATCCGTTTGGATCAATCGGAGTTGGGGGTCAGAGCTGCCCGCAGCGCGTTCCGCCCACAATCGCGTGAAGCGCCCGGGCATTCCCCATCCATCCAGCATCGGTGCGCCAAAACTGATAATTGTCCTGCAGTTTTCTAGATCGTAACCCAGCGCAGAAGCTGGTACTTCGCTCCAGGACTCGTAAGGAGCGAGAGCCCGAGTCTCGGAGCCAAGCACAACGCGATAGCCTCCCTTTTGCTTTTGAGCGAAGCTCTGCAACCCAGACGATGCCGCTCGTCCCGGATATCCGTCGACGACTACGACCGGCCCCTCCCTGCTAGCCTTCGCAAAAGCCGCCCGAGCTTCGTTCCAGGTTGAAGAGCTCGCCCCGTGACGAACCGTCCGCAACCGCCGCGGATGCCAATTCAGTTGATGCGCTCCAAAGCCGAGCGGGCAGAGTGCCCCGCGGCTCACGGGATGGCTGCTCACTCCTGCGACGCCCACTGGCCATCCAGCAGCCATCCTTACTTTCATCCCGCACCCGTTCGGACACAGCGTACAAGCTGACAGCTTCACTTCCACTGGACCGCGCGCGGGCTGTGGAATCCACGGCCAGTTCTGGCTCCAGATCGACGTGTCATCCAGCAACTTCCAGGGAACTGGCGTCACCATGAGACCCGCTGCTGCTCCCGCGCTCCATACCAGCAGATCTCGTCGCGTGACCTTCATGCTTCTCCTTTACTCGTGGCAACCGAGACAACCCACCTCGACCTTGTGCCGCCGGTGGCAGTCTTCGCAATCGCTCATCTTCATACTCTCGTGCGGCGCACGCCGCAGCCGCGAAATCGAATGTCCCCAGATGTCGCGACTATAGCCACTGATCCGGTTCAACTGATACACGCGCACCTGGTCCGATGTGCCATACGTGGAATGACATTCCGTGCAGGCTAGGCCCCCGCGCTTCACATGGATCGCATGCGAAAACCACACATTGGCCGGCTGCCGTGCATAGACCAGCCACGGAGTTTCACGGCCCGGCTTGATGTAGTTGTTCACCATGGTTGCTTCGTCTTTGCTCTCACCGATCCGCTCCGAGTGACAGCTTCCGCATTTCTCCATGGCGGGAATTCCGGCGAATGCTCCGTCTTCGCGAACTGCGTGGCATTCGCCGCAATCGGCGACGCCAGACTTCTCCGCGTGCGTCTTGTGGTGAAACTCGAGAGGCTGTTGTTTCTGCACGTAGAGCACGCGCGGAAACACCACCCACCCTGCCACTAGAGCTACGGCCAGTCCGAATCCGAAGACGAGGGCATTCCGCGACATCTTCATACTTCCCCCGTCCAGCCCCGGTTCGAAAAGAAATGCTGGAATAAACACACCAGATCCTGCCGCGATAGCAGTTGCGCTACTCCCCGCACAGGCACGCCCCCATCGGCGCCGGGTGCATGCGCTTCGTGGATTTCGTTCGACAGCCGCTCTCGCTCCTGCGCCTGCCACGCCGCCGCCTGCGGACCAGAGACCAGCCCCGCGCGCGTTCGCCCTGGCAGTTCCCAGCCTTCGAACAGCCATCCCGCGCCATAGGGATCAGCCATCAATCTGGTGGGATCGCTGCGCACGCGGCTGTTTACTTTCTGAATCATCAGCGGATTCGGAAAGCTCATCGGCCACTCGACTCCATTCACGGTGAGCGCCAAAGACGGACAATGCGTCCCCCGTGCGGTGACGAATGTGATGCCGTCGACGCTGCCCGCCACATCCGCGAGGAAGCCGTCGATGCCGACGTGGCACAGTCCGGATTCCTCTGCGTCGAGCCAGAAGTGATTCGCCGTGTAGAGCAGGTGTGCAGGTGCGGAGTTCGCGTGCGGTCGCGCCAGCAAGAGATACGAATCGCAGTAGCGATAGGTGTTGCTGGTGCAACTCGACAGCTCCGAATCGCTGAACGGTACAAGCTTTGTGACCGGCGAAACGCCGCAATACTGCACGCGGATTTGTTCCAGGTGCGGGCAGTGATCCTGTTGCGGACTATTCTTCGCAACCAAAGCACACTGCCGGTAGTCCGGTGAAGCACAGCGCCCGCCGTCGGCCGCTCCGGGGCCATCCAGAATCAACTTCTGCACCGGAGCCGCGTGGCAATATCGTGCTCGACCTTCTTTGAGGAATGGGCACGCCATAATTCACTTCCCGTGTTTCTCGTCTGCGGCCTTGGGCTCGGCGGGCTCGATTTTCTCGCCGCCGTCTGCCATCGTCAGCCCCAAGCCGGGTTCGTACATGCTGTGCGATCCCTGCAGCATCGCGCGCAGTTCACTATCCAGCGTGTTCCAATCCAACCCTGCATGAGTGCGCGGTGTGCGAACCTTGCGGACCAGCAAGTCCCAGCCCACTGCGCTGAACACCACCACCAGCGCCACAAGCGTGACCATGCCCAACGCGAAGTTCGTCATGTTGAGCCAGAACGTCCAATTCTCTCCAGCCATATCGAGTAACCTCCTCGCCGCTAAACGCCACGGCCATCCTCATCTAATGCAATCCGAACGCCATCAAGTAAATTCAATGACATGCAAGGAAATTACCCTCCCTGCTTGCCGGAATTCCCGACAGCGCTGTAGGGATCGCCAACAAGATCGTCTGCGCTATCCCGTCACCTTCGGCACTCGAACGACCGCGCTCGCGGAATTGCAAGCTGCCCTGCGTTTCCGTCCGTCCGAAATACCCACTCTTGTGCGTACCGTCGCGTTGATGCGTGATTGCGATCACACGAGTCCCGCTTCGTTCTCGATACAAACGACTTACGAGCCGTTATTTTCGAAATGAGCCGAATTCTTGTGTCGTTTCTCGGCGCTCTAATCGTTTCGTAGTAATGATCACGGTTTCACTGCTTACTAGAATGGCGCGTCATATTTATGAACCCTAAATGGAACGGCCAGTTTTCTTGCTTCGACCTCGTTGCCAAAACCAATGAACACTCTCGCAGCGTAGTGCAAGTCGGCGACATCGAGATTGGCGGAAACGATTTCGTGGTGATGGCCGGTCCGTGTGCCGTCGAGTCCGAAACCCAGCTTCTCGAGACTGCAGTTGCAGTGGCCGAAGCTGGTGCACGCATTTTGCGGGGCGGCGCCTTCAAACCACGTTCATCGCCCTACGCGTTTCAAGGACTGGGCGTAGAAGGCCTCAAGATCTTGCGCAAGGCGCGCGAACTCACTGGGCTCGCAATCGTTACCGAGGTGATGAGCGAACAAGATGTCGACCTCATCGCCGAATATGCCGACATCATGCAGGTGGGGACGCGCAGCATGGAGAACTACGCCCTCCTCGAAGCTCTCGGCCATTGCGGACGGCCTGTTCTGCTGAAGCGCGGCATGACTGCCACACTCGAAGACCTGCTACGCTCCGCGCAAGTAATCGCCGTCGCGGGTAATTCCCAGGTCATACTCTGCGAACGCGGCATTCGCACCTTCGAAACCGCGACGCGTAACACGCTCGATATCGCCGCCGTGCCCGTTCTGAAAACCGTCTCGCACCTTCCCATCATCGTCGACCCCAGTCATGCTGCAGGCGTTCGCGCGCTGGTGCCAGTGTTGTCGCGGGCCGCTGCGGTCGTCGGCGCCGATGGATTGATCGTGGAAGTTCATCCCTGCCCGGAAAAAGCAATGAGCGACGGCAACCAATCGCTCACCTTCGACGAGTTCCGCCAAATGATGAAAGATCTCCAGCCCTACCTCGATCTTGAGCAAGAGGCCCGGCAACTGCGTCCGCAACTCCTCGCCGTCGGGGGAGCAGACTAGTGGAGTCGCGCTTCATCATGGTTCCCGTTCTCTCGGCTTGTGTCCTTGCGCTCTGCGTGCTGAGTCTTCCGAAGAGCGCCGTAAAAGCCTCACCAGGTGCAGAACCGTCATTCCTTTACACCGCTGCAAAACACTACGAGCCGCTCGCATGGATGCATGGCGCAGATCGTTTCCCTTCGGGCGCGACGATCTTCGAACGGGACGCGCAGGGTAAGCATCCACTGGTCCCAAACTTCGTGATGTCTGCTGATTCCGCGGTATCCTTCGATGGACAACGCGCGCTCTTCGCGGGCAAACGCAAGCCGGAAGACCCATGGCAGATCTGGGAGATGGCTCTGGCAGGCGGCGAGCCTCACCGCATCACCGCCGGCAATGAAGACTGTGTTCGGCCTTTTTACCTTCCGGAAGATCGCATCGTCTACGCCCGAAAGATCGCAGGCCGATTCGTCATCGAGACTGTGGGCTTGGCTGGCGGAAAGCCTTCAGCGCTCACCTACGGGCCCGCGAACTTTCTGCCCACGGATGTTCTCCGCGATGGCCGAATCTTGTTCGAAGCCGCGTATCCGCTCGGCGCTGACGCCGTTCCGGAAATCTACACCGTCTATTCCGATGGCAGTGGAGTCGAGTCGTATCGCTGCGATCACGGCGCAGCGCGTCACTCCGGCAGGCAAATCAGTTCGGGAGATATCGTCCTCGCCTCGACGCACGGCTTAGCAAGGTTCACCTCGTCGAAGGCGCAGGCAGCGAGCATTTCCGTGCCAGCCGGAGAATACGCCGGAGAAGTTGTCGAAGCCGCCGCCGGCGATTGGCTCATGCCCTGGCGGCCGGACGCGAAGGCCCACTTTCAAGTGATGTTCTGGACTCCGGGTTCATCCGCGTTGCGCCCCGCATTGGCAGAACAGGACTCTGACGCCGTTCAGCCGGTACAGGTTGCAGAGCGCGCAGCGCCAAACCGCCATCCCTCCGGATTGCACGACTGGCCGAATGCGAATCTTCTTTGCCTCAACGCCTACACCTCGAAATATCCATTCGCCGCGGGATCGATTCATTCGGTACGCCTCTACACCCGCGACGACGCTGGCAGCCCTCGTTTGCTCGGCACCGCACCAGTTGAACGCGACGGCTCCTTCTTCGTCCAAGTGCCCACCGAACAACCGTTGCAGATCGAACTGCTGGATCAAGCCGGCAAGACCTTGAAGCGCCAGTCGGGATTCTTCTGGATGCGGCGCGGCGAGCAGCGTGCCTGCGTCGGATGCCACGCCGGCCCCGAGACCTCGCCGGAAAATGCGGTCCCCATGATCCTGCTGAAATCCACCACGCCAGCCGACCTGACTGGCACGACCGCTCTAAACGCTTCGGGAGGGCACTAGCGTGACGAAACGAATCCTGGGATTCCTTTTATTGTCCTCCTGCATGCTGGCGCAAACCCCGCCAGCCGCCGCGCCGGGCTCCATCCGATTCGAAGACGCGACCGCAAAGTCCGGGATTCAATTCACCCACAGCTTCGGCGCCAAGCAACTCGGCTCATTGCTCGAGAGCACCGGTTCCGGCTGCGTCTGGTTCGACTACAACAACGACGGACTACCCGATCTCTACGTCGTCAGCGGCAAGCCGCTTGAAGACGGAATGCATCCGTATCCGCTGAAGCAGCAACCCGCCACTCCACCGCACAACCACCTGTACCGCAATAACGGCGACGGCACCTTCACCGACGTGACCGACACTGCGGGTGTAGCAGCCAACATTTATGGCACCGCGGCAATTGCCGCCGACTTCGACAACGACGGTCTTGTCGATCTCTTCGTCACCGGATACGGCAAAGCGATTCTCTACCACAACAATGGCGACGGCACCTTCACCGACGTGACCGCCAAGGCCGGCATCAAGGTCGACGGATGGTCCATCAGCTCCGCCTGGCTCGACTACGATCGCGACGGTTGCATCGACCTCTTCGTCGGACGCTACGTGAAGTTCGATCCCAAGTACCGCAACTTTTACGCCGCCGACAACTATCCCGGCCCGCTCGACTATGCCGCCGAAACCAACCGTCTCTACCACAACAATTGCAACGGAACCTTCACCGACGTTACCGACAAGTCCGGAATCGGTGCCTTCAAAGGCCGCACCATGGGCGTGACTGCGGCCGACTACGACGGTGACGGATATCCAGACATCTATGTCGCCAACGACAAGACCGAGAATTTTCTCTTCCACAACAAACATGACGGTACTTTCGAGGAGGTCGCCGGCGATCTCGGCGCGGCTTACGGTCAGAATGGCGAGAACACCTCGGCTATGGGTCCTGTGTTTGCCGACGTCGACGGTGACGGTCGCCTCGATCTCTGGGTGACCGATTCCAAGTACAACCGGTTGATGCACAACGCAGGCGCCAGTGGATTTGAAGACATCGGCCCCAGTTCCGGCATCTCGCAGGCGACGGCGCAGTACGTGAGCTGGGGCAGCGGCGTCTACGATTTCGACAACGATGGCCGGCTCGACATTCTGATCTTTCACGGCGGATTGATTCACCTGGTCCCGCAAGAGCAGTCGCTGTTCCGCGGCCTCGGCAACGGCAAGTTCGCGGACGTATCCCGTGACGCCGGCCCTGTCCTTGATGTGAAGACGGTCTCGCGCGGCGCTTGCTTCGCCGACTACGACAATGACGGAAAAATCGACGCCTTCGTCGTGAATCTCGGCGCGCCTGCGACCCTGCTGCACAACGTCACCCAGAACAGCAATCACTGGCTCACTGTGAAATTGAAGGGCAATTCCAAGGAAAAGAAGAGCAATCGCGACGGCATTGGCGCCCGCCTGGAGTTGCTGGCCGGGGGACGCAAGCAGATTGCAGAGCGCGTCGCCGGATCCAGCTATCTCTCGCAGGATGACGGCCGCATCCACTTTGGTCTGGGCTCTGCCACCAAAGCAGACAAGCTCACCATCCACTGGCCCAGCGGCCAGGAACAGGTTCTGGAAAATCTGGCGGTGGACCGCATGCTCACCGTGGAGGAGCCGTAGATGCCGGTGTGCCCCATATCGAGCGCCAGCTTTCGGCAGATGGTGAAAGTGATAGCCATCCTCGCCGTGGCTCTGCTGGCGATCGCCGCATCAGCCCGCTGGCAATCAGTCTGCATCGATTCCGAAAGAACGCTATCTCTCTCCGCTTGAAATGGTTTCCTCTCGGGATGGCCGTCTGCTCTACGTCGTTTGCCAGGATAGTGACGAAGTACGAGTCGTCGACGTGCAATCCAGCAGAGTCGTAGGCAAGTGTCCAGGTCGGCCACATGCCGCGTGGAATCGCATTGTCCCCTGATGGCCGCCAGTTGTATATCACGAACGCCTGGTCCGATACGCTCTCGGTCATCGATACATCCACATTGCAGATCGTGCAGACTCTGCCCACCGGATCGGAGCCGAGCGGCATCATTTCTGATAAAGATGGCACTACGCTCTACGTCGCCAATCGCTTGAGCGGCGACATTTCGGTGATCGACGTCAAGAGTGGCCAGGAAACCAAACGCCTCCTTGCAGGGCGCGGCGCCAGCTACCTGGCTTTATCTCCCGACGGCAAGTCAATTTATTGCACCCATATCTATCCGAATCCCGGAGCCTTCCGGACGCAGCCGAATTCAGAGATCACCGTCATCGATACCGAGCGGCAGGCAGTCGTCGAGCGCAAGCCGCTGCACAACGTGGCGGGCGTATTTCATATAGCTCTGTCGGCAGATGGCCACCTGGGCGTGGCCGCGCAACTCAGGCCCAAGAATCTGATTCCCCTGGCGCACGTCGAGCATGGCTGGGCCTTCGGCGATTCGCTCACATTGTTTGGCGATGATGTTGGCGGTACGGTCCAGATCCCGATCGACGAACTCGACCGCTACTACGCCCTGCCTTGGGGCGTAGCAATCACACCTGATAAATCAAAGATTTTCCTGACCACGGCAGGATCGCAAAGCGTCACCGTCATTGACATAGCCAGCTTGCTGAAAACGGTGCGGACGCGGCACCAGCCGTTCGTCAATGATCTCTCGGCCTCGGCCGATTATGTGGTCGCTCGAATTCCCGTAGGCCACAATCCACGTGGGGTTCTGCTCTCCCCGGACGGCAAGCACCTCTACGTCGCCAACCGCCTGGACGACAATCTCGCAGTGATCGATACCGCGACTCAAGAAAGTCATATCGACCATCGACCTCGGCGGCCCGAAGAACGTCGACGCCCTCCGCCGCGGCGAGCGTCTCTTCTATACGGCCGACTTCGCCTTCCAGGGCCAGTTCGGCTGCGCCAATTGCCACCTCGACGCCACCATCGACGGCCTGCAGTGGGACCTTGAACCCGATGGCTTCGGCGAAGACATCGTCGATAACCGCTCGCTCGAGAATCTGGCAGGCACCGAGCCTTTCAAATGGAATGGCGGCAACCCCGACATGCCCACGGAATGTGGCCCGCGCACGGAAAAGTTTTTCTTCCGCTCCCAGAGTTTCAATCAGCAGCAACTCACTGACTTGGTGACGTTCGTCTACTCGCTTCCATATCGTCCGAATCGCGCCCGTCTCGCCAACGGAGATCTCACCCCAGCTCAAGAGCGCGGCAAAGCCATCTTCGAACGCACGGCGTATAAGAACGGCCAACCGATCCCCGACTCGAATCAATGCGGAACTTGCCACAGCGGTCCCAAATACACCAATCAGAAGCAAGTTGACGTCGGTACAGGCAAAGCCACAGATCGTTCGCCCGTCGTCGACGTTCCCCAACTTTCCAACGTGGCCTATTCCGCGCCCTACCTGCACGACGGCTCGGCGCGCTCGCTGGAAGAAATCTGGACCGTCTTCAACCCGAAAGATACCCACGGCGTGAGCAACGATCTCACCAAAGACGAATTGAACGATCTCATCGAATACCTGAAAACGCTATGAAGCCGAAATCGCCAAGTCGTTGTCATCCTGAGCGGAGCCGCCTTGCAGGCGAAGCGAAGTATCTCCTGCGCGTCCTGACCCTGATGAGCGTGGTGCTGCTGCCGTTACGAGGCCCCGCGCAAGATATTCCGCTCTTCCGCTGGGAGAACTTCACTACCGCCAACGGCTTACCCGACAACCACGTCTTCTGCGTACTGGTCGACGGAAAGCGCATCTGGGCCGGGACAGAAAATGGACTGGGCCTCTACGAGAATGGCGCCTGGAAAGTATTTCGTCCCGAGGCCGATGCGAGAGAACAAAGCCTGGCGCATCAAGCGGTCCTTTCTCTCGCGCTCGACAAGCGCACCGGCGATCTGTGGGTCGGCACCATGGGCGGACTCAGCCACATCTCGGCCGGGCGCATCGACACTTTCACTCAGCTGAATTCCGGCCTAAGCAACGACGTTGTCTACGGCGTTGGCGTGCAAGGCGATTTCGTATGGACCGCGACCGCCGCCGGCGCCAGCCGTCTGAACACCCGTACCGGTGAATGGTCCCTCTTCAACGAACGCAACACGCCGATGTTCGAGATCTGGACCTACGCCGTCAGCCCCGCCGAGGACAAGGTCTACTACGCCGTCTGGGGTGGCGGAGTGCTCGAGTATGACGTCAAGACCGAGCGCTGGAAGGACTACAACGATCCCGATGGTGAAACCGAACTCGTGCTGATGAAAGATCAGGGCCTCATCCACGAGATCACAACCTCCGTCAGCTACGTCGACAAGATTCTTTGGGTCGCCACCTACTTCGGAGCTAGCCGCTACGACGGACGCTACTGGCACAACTTCCTGCAGAAAGACAGCGGCCTGCCCAGCAACTTTCTGAACCAGGTCAAGGCGATCGACGCCAATCGCGCGTGGTTCTCCACCGACAAAGGCCTCGCGTATTACGACGGCGCCAACTGGGCTGTATACCGTCCCGCGCTCGATACTCACAAGCCCGAAATGCTGGTGCGAGACGCGGCGGGGACAATAAAGAAGGTCGCGGTACAAAGCGCTCCGGCGCACAACTATGTCCTCGGTGTCGACTTTCAAGGGGACGACCTCTGGGTTGCCACCGCCAAGGGATTAAGCCACGCCATTCGTCAGAAAAATTCCGTCCAGACGGCCCAAGTTTTGAGTACGCACAAGACGGTACATAAGAAATGAATCCATCAGGAGCCAAAATAATGAATGTTTCGGAGTTATTCGCGGAAGTGGCCACAGCACCCGTCATCAAGCGGGCCATCACCAATCACACGGCGTTGAACGAAGCTTACGATTATGGCAGCGCGTTTTCGCGCGGCATGCGCATCGACTTGAACGGCCTCACCGTGCTGCTGATCTCGGGCACCGCCAGCATCGATGATGCCGGCCTCACCGTCCACGTCGGAGATCTGCGCGCTCAACTCCGCCGCACCTTCGACAACATCACCAAGTTGCTGGCTGCCGAAGGCGCGACCTGGCATGACATCGTGCGCACAACCTGCTACCTGCGCGACATCGAGCGCGACTACCAGGCCTTTAACGAAGAGCGCACCGCCTTCTACAAAGAGCAGCAACTTGATCCGCTCCCGGCTTCCACCGGCATCCAGGCGATTCTCTGCCGCCCTGATCTGTTGATTGAAATTGAAGCGATTGCCATGTTCCGGCGCGAAACGCCTTCGGAGTAGCTATGCGCCTCGTAAGGATATCCGTTGTCGCCGCGCTGCTGACCAGCGCGGCGTGGGCTCAGACGTCGGCCCCTTGTGCGTGCGGCCACAATCCGCCGGGCCCACCCGCGCCCCGTTCGCTCAAACCCTACACCGGCGCGCCAGAAGACTTGCGTCCATTTTCCAAATTCACCACTCCTTATTATGAGTACTATCAGGACCTCGTCGAATACAACGGAGCTGCCCGCGACGTTCCCGATCCTGATCTAAAGACGCTCAGCGAGATTCGTATTGGATTTCTCGCTCCCCTCTACGATCACCCGGACGCCGTGCTCGGCAATCACATGCTGCATGGCGCGACCATGGCGATCGACGAGGCCAATGCCACCGGCGGTTATGGCGGCAAGCCTTTTCGCCTGATCACCCACAACGACTACGACAACTGGCAGATGAGCAAATCTGCCACCGAGGGCGCTGCCAAAGATTCCGCCATCTGGGGCGCGGCCTCCAACGACGCCGTCCGCATGATCTACGAAGACAAAGTCTGGGCCATGTTCGGCTCCATTAGCTCCGAGTCAACGCACATCGCGTTGCGCCTCACCCTAAAAGGCGAGACCCCACTGGTGAACAGCGCCTCCACCGATCCCACAATCCCAGAAACCATCATCCCCTGGTACTTCACCGATATTCAGGACGACCGCGAGCAAGGCTATACAATGGCGCGCCACATCTACACCGAACTCGGATTCAAGCGCGTAGCATTACTCCGCGTGAATGACCGCTACGGCCGCTTCGGAGTCATCAAGTTCCGCGACGCTTCCCGGCGCCTCGGCCATCCCGTTGTGATCGAGCAGAAATTCATGCCCGGTGACACCGACTTCCGCCGCCAGCTTCAAGTCATCGAAGATTCCCGAGTCGACGCCATCGTACTGTGGACTAACGTTGGCCCCGCGGCGCAAATCCTGCTGCAAATGCAGGAGCTCGGAATGAAGCAGCGCGTTTTCGGAAGCCATCGCACCATTGGGGATGAACTGATCAAGCAGGCCGGCCCCGCGGCCGAGGGATTTGAAGCCGTTTTTCCCTACGATCCCACCCGCACCGACCCACGCTGGCAGGATTTCAACTCGCGCTACGAAGCGGCCTTCCACGAAAAGCCAGATCACTTCGCTGCTCTGGCCTACGATGCCATGCAAATCCTCCTGAACGCCATCTGCCGTGCCGGTCTGAATCGAGGCAGAATCCGCGACGCCTTGGCAGGAACTGAGAATTACAAGGGCGTCACCGGAGATATGGTTTTCGATCCCAACAGCAAGAACATTACTCCGATGTTTCTCGCGCACGTGCACAACGGGACGATCGAATACCGCCGCATCACCATGGAAAATCCATACGCGCGAGTCGGTGAAAATGGTGTTCAATACGCCGGTCCGAAAGTGCCAGACGAGATCGCCGGCGATCTGAAGATCGGCGTCTTCGGCCCGCACGCTGACGAACTTGTGCGATCTCCCGAGATCGTTCGCATGCTGAGTTCTTTGAACGCCACAGGCAAGCACCTTTCCCTGATCGCAATTCCGTCTGAGTCGTCATGGGGCAAAGCCTCCACTGACCTCGTGAAAGCCGTCTACCAGGACCATGTGCTTGCCGTGGTCGCTCTGGACCGTGCGTCCGGTCATCTCGCCGAACAGATTGCGGTCAAGTCATTCGTTCCCGTCGTCGCCATCTCTTCCGACCGGGCCTTGACCTCCACCAACATTCCCTGGATCTTCCGCCTGCCACAGGGCACTCCTCTTGAACAGGCTTTACAATCGCTGTCTGCGGCGATCGAACAGGCTGGCCCCAACCGGGCCGGTATCCGCGAATCTCTTGCCTCCGGAAAGCCGCTGGCCGGCATCCGTTTTGAGTCGACAGGGGAACTCGCCAAATAGGGCTCCAGGATGCTCATTGCGGCGCCAGGCCGCGCTGGGACTATCCCGCAAACCCCGCTTCCAGCAAGCCGTTTCAGCGATTTGCAATAAAATCCGCATCCCGGAATAGCCCTGCAGAACCGCCCCAAAATCATATAAAATGCTGGGGCCCTGCTCGCAGGGCGCGCCATGGATGCCACGGGATCGCCCAAGAAATTAGCCGGCCGCTACGAGGTCAGGCAGATCCTCGGCCAGGGAGGCATGGGCCTGGTCTATCGCGCCTACGACACCGTTGTCCGCCGCGAAGTCGCCGTCAAAACGATCCTCGACATTCCCGATCCCGCGTCTCTGCAGTTGTTCTACAAGGAATGCGATGTCCTCGCCTCGATGAGCCATCCCAACATCGTCGAGATCTTTGACATCGGAGAATTTGAAGAAGAAGGGAAAAAGAAACCTTATTTCGTCATGCCGCTTCTGCCCGGCACGACTCTCGATCACTTCGTCCGCAAGACCAGCCACCATCTCACCGTCGAACGCACGGTCGAGATTATTTCCCAGACCTGTCGCGGCCTGCAGGCCGCACACGAGCGTGGACTCGTCCACCGCGACCTGAAGCCGAGCAACATCTTCGTCATGGAAGATGACTCCGTCAAGATTATCGACTTCGGTGTCGCCCACATGGCCGACGCGCACACTACGCGCGCGCAAAAGGGAACTCTGCTCTACATGTCTCCCGAGCAGATTCAACTGAAGCCTCTCACCGCTGCGTCTGACATCTTCTCTCTGAGTGTTGTTTGCTATGAGGCTCTGACCGGTCGCCACCCGTTCCAACGCGCTCGCGCCGATGAAGTCGTCGATGCCATCCTCAACCAGATTCCCCCACCTGCTTCAGAAGTGAATCCTGCCATCTCGCCGTCGATTAGCCGCGTGGTCCACAAAGCCATGGCTAAACAGGCCTGGCACCGTTTCGCCAGTGCTCGCGAGTTCGGCGACACGCTCAGCAAAGCTCTGCGCAACGAGCCAATCGAATTCTTCGATGCCGAGCGTACTCGCCCGCGTCTGCAGCGTGCGACTAAGGCGCTCGCCGACGGAGATCTCCAATTTGCCGGCGAAATTCTGGGTGAGGTCGAAGCCGAAGGCCACATGGACACGGAGATTCAATCGCTCCGTCGCCAACTCGACAATGCCGTCCGCCGCAAAACTCTCTCTCAACTGCTCGACGCGGCCCGTGCCCGCTTCGAAGAAGACGAAGATCCTCTCGCCCTCCAAAAGTTGCAGGAGGCCTTGCAAATCGAGCCCGACAACGCCACTGCCCTCGCGCTAAAAAGCAAGATCGAAAACCGGCGCAGCGAGAAACAGATCGAAAACTGGTATCGCCTGGCCAAGCAGCACATCGATAATCACGCCTACCCACATGCTCGCGAAGCCCTTCAAAATGTACTTCAACTCAGGCCGAAAGAGGCTCGCGCCCTTCAGTTGCTGGCGGAGGTCGACCGCCAGGAACAGGAGTACAAGAAACTCCGTCAGGACAAAGAGCAGATCCACAGAGCCGCCATGGAAGCGTGGCAGAAGGGCGACGTCAGCAGCGCCCTCGCCAAATTAGGTGTCGTGCTCGAGCTTGACCGCAAAGCTCCCGACTCGGTCAATCGCGAAAGCGGCGCCCGCTACCAGAGCTTCTATAACGAAGTGCGCTCCGAGCATGATTCGATGAACACCGCCTACGCCGAGGCGCGCAAGCAGCTCGCGGACCGTAATTTCTCCAAAGCGATCTCGACCTGCCAGACCTATCTGGCGAAATATCCGACGAACGCGATTTTTCAGGCCCTCCGATATGACATCGAAGAGCAGCAGCGCCAGGAACTCTCTTCCCTGATCGCCCAAGTCGATCGCCAAGTGGAGCTCGAGCCCGATCTCGACAAGCGCGTCAGTATTCTGCGCGAGGCCCTGGAGCAACATCCCGGCGAATCCCATTTCGAGCGCGCTCTGCGCCTGGTCCAGGACAAGCGCGACCTCGTGAATTCCATTGTGGCTCGCGCCCACCTTCACGAAGAGCAAGCCGCGTTTAACGATGCGTTGAACGATTGGGAGATTCTGCGCACGATCTACACCCAATATCCCGGCCTGAAGTTCGAAGTCGAACGCCTGCAGAAGCGGCGTGACCAGCAAGCCCGCATCGAAGCTCGAACCCAGTTGATTGAGCAAATTGACTTGTGCCTTCACTCCAGCGACTACGAGCGCGTATTTGAACTCCTGCACGGCGCCGCTGCGGAATTTCCTAACGACGAAGAACTGCAGGAACTGGAAAAGCACGCTCAGCAGGGTGTCGAACGCAAAGCCGAAGCTCAGCGGTTGATGGCAGATGGGCAAGAGTTGTGTTCCCAGGAGAAGACTGCTGAGGGTATCCGATTACTGCGGCAGGCCTACGAACTCGACGAGAACAATTCTCTCGCTCGGGCGGTTCTGGCCAACACTCTGGTTGAGCACGCGCAGACCTTGGTTGAAAGTGATTGGCGCGAGGCGGAAAAGCTTTCTAAAGAAGCCTTCGACCTGAATCCCAGCCATCCTATGGCCAAGACGTTGCGCACGCTGATTCTCGATCAGAAGCGCGAGACCTTCGTCGGAGAATACGTTTCCCAGGCTCGCAAGCTGCAAACTTCTGGAGACTTGCCTGCCGCCTTGTCGAGAATTGAGGAAGCACTGTCGTCTTATCCGCGAGAAATGCGTCTGATCCAGATCCGGGACGCCGTGCAGCGCGACCTTCAAACGCAACGTCGACAGACACGGCGGCGCGATCTCGAAGAACTGCATCGCCTCGAGAGCGAAGCCGATTCCGCCAGCGATGCCGACACGAAGCAATCTCTCGGCTCGAAGGCTCGAGCCCTCGCTGATAAGTACCTCGAAGATGAAGAGGTCGTATCCAGTGCAAACGTCCTGCTGCAAAAATTGAACCTTCCCAGCATCACC
Source organism: uncultured Acidobacteriaceae bacterium (assembly GCA_963706645.1). Classification (GTDB taxonomy): domain Bacteria; phylum Acidobacteriota; class Terriglobia; order Terriglobales; family Acidobacteriaceae; genus Sulfotelmatobacter. The sequence goes on along the minus strand of CAVPNR010000014.1, from coordinate 22,794 downwards.
AGCAAGGGGTCCAGTCAAGATCTGACTTCCGGCGCGACGCTGTCGTTCGCCGGAACGCCAACGGTCGAAGTTGAACCGCGGTCCCCCGCGCAACCGCCGCAGCCTCCGCCGGCACAGCCTCTTTCCCCTGTAGCGCCGGTCTCAACCGCTCCCGCGAAACCTGCAAAGGCGGCGACTCCCGCTCCTGCGTCGAAGAAGGCTACGCCTCGAATCTCGCGCCGATCGAGTGTGATTCCGACGAACTCGAAGGTTTTGATGGGTGCTATTTCAGCGGTTGTTCTGCTGGTTGTAGTCTCGCTTGTCGTTCGCCGGCACAAGACGCCCGCTGAGTCCGCGCCTAACCAGGTTATTACCGGTGCGCCAACGCCAACTGTCGCGCCACCGCAGCCCGAACTGCCGGTCATCAAGCTGTCGTCCGATACCGCCGCGGGCAAAGTAACCTTCGACAGCCAGCCGCCCGTCGACCTGCAAGATGCCCAGTGGACCCTCGATAAAATTCCCGCCGGCGATCATACGCTGAAGTTCGACAGTCCTTCGGGGACTTTTTCTGCGACGCTCACCGCAGCTCCGGGCACGTTGCCCGCGATCAAGACGCCAATCACCGCAACTGGAATTCTCGCGGTAGTCGTGAGCAGCATGGGCGATCGTGTCCACCTGTATTCGAGCGATGCGGCCGCCAAGGTCAGTCTCGACGGGCAACCGGCGGTCGATGTTCCTGCCGAGGGCGCCGATCTTTCCCCTGTAGCCGCCGGCTCTCATGAACTGACCTTGAGCCACGGCGCCGAACAATACAAGTTGGCGATCGAAGTCGCGGCTGGGCCGTCGCTAACCGCGTTCGCCGAGTCCGGACAAAATGTCGGAACGCTTGTCGTCGTCACCGGACAAGACAAGTCGCGCGTATTCCTCAACGGAAAAGCGCTGGCGCAAGAAACTCAAGGCGGCCAATTGCGCATCGCCAACCTCGAGCCCAATGAATACGTTGTGCGCGTTGCCAAGTCCGGCTATCAGGATGTTCCTGACCAGAAAATCCGCATTCGCAAAGGCGAGCAGGGAAGACTGGTCTTTGGCTCTGCTTCCCGTGCCGCATATGGCATCGCTTAACATTCAAGGCGCGACCCCGGGTGCGACGGTTCTCATCGATCAAGTCAACGCCGGAACCGTGCAGCCCGACGGCACCCTGACCCTGTCGTCCATCGCTCCCGGCGACCACGTAGTCGAACTGCGCAAAGATCGCTTCAAGCCGCGCCAAGTGAAGAAACACTTTGTCGTAGGAGCTCCCGTTATTCTCGCCGCGACCGATACGGTATTGGAGCCCGCTCCTGGCGAATTGAAGATCACCTTTTCTCCTGCCGACGCCCAGGTCACTCTGTCCAAAGCTGGGGATGCCCCGGTTAAGGTAAGCAGCGGTTCTCCGCTCAATTTACTGAGCGGCACTTATACTCTGGCCGCCCGCATGTCAGACAATTTCGTACGCACATCTTCCGTGGAGCTGACTTCGGGCGTGTCTCGCACTCTCGATCTGGCGCTCGCTCCCAGCGGAATGTCCAAGTGGGACGATCCCAACGGATGGAAGCAGGAAAATGGCACCTTCGTTCGCAAGGGCGGAGACTACATTCTGTACGGAGTAACCCCCACCTCGGGGACGTTCGTCTTTTCCGCTATGCTGACCAAAGGCCACCGTCTGCAATGGGTGGTCAACTATACCGACCCGGACAACTACGATCTGTTTCAGATCGACGACAACAATTTCTATCGCACCGATATTCGTAATGGACAGAAGACCAACGACGCGAAGATTCCGCATAAGGGAGAGAAGAAAAGCTTTCGCACCCTGCAGATTCATGTGTCACCCACCGAGATCGTTCATCAGATCAAGCAGGGAAACGCCTGGTTTGTTCTTGATCGCTGGACCCTACCCGGAACCAATCTCTCGTCAGGCCGCTTCGGTTTCTACCTGCCCGGCGGAGATCAAATGTCGCTCGCGAGTTTCAGCCATTACCTCGATCTGAACCTCCACTAGAAATCTCCCTGCCTTTCATGAGAGAACAAGAGAGTCGATGACAGACGGCAACTACCGCAAAGTTCGAGTGATTGACTCCCACACCGGAGGCGAGCCGACGCGCGTGGTCGTCAGCGGAGGGCCCGATCTCGGTACCGGCCCGCTACCCGAACGCCTGCAACGCTTTCGCGAAGAGCACGACAGCTTCCGATCGGCCGTGGTGAACGAACCCCGCGGCTCCGACGTAATGGTGGGAGCGCTGTTGTGCCAGCCCGTCGACCCCACCTGCGCCGCAGGCGTCATCTTCTTTAATAATGTCGGATATCTCGGCATGTGCGGCCACGGCACCATCGGGCTGATCGCGACGCTGTCTTTTATGAAGCGCATCGCGCCCGGAGAACACCGCATCGAGACTTCCGTCGGAACCGTGAGCGCCGTCCTGCACTCGACCGGTGCAGTCACAGTGAACAACGTCGCCAGCTACCGCCTCAGCGCAAACGTTGAAGTGGATGTCCCGCGTTACGGGAAGGTGTACGGCGATGTTGCCTGGGGAGGAAACTGGTTCTTTCTCGTGCGCGACCACCGCACTGACCTCTCGCTCAACAACATTGAAGAACTGACAAACTTCACATGGTCCATACGCCATGCGCTTAGCCAGCATGGAATCACCGGAGCGGAAAATCAGGAAATCGATCACATCGAACTCTTCGGCCCTTCTGACTTGCCCGATGTTGACAGCAAGAATTTCGTTCTCTGCCCCGGCAAAGCCTACGATCGTTCTCCCTGCGGAACCGGCACCAGCGCCAAGCTGGCCTGCCTCTGTGCGGATGCGCGCCTCCGCGAGGGCCAGGTCTGGAAACAAGAGAGCATTGTCGGCAGCGTCTTCGAAGGCAGCGTCACGGTGCGCGATGGCAAGGTTTATCCCAGCATCAAGGGCACCGCATTCGTGAACTCCGATTCCGAGCTCCTGCTCGATCCACAAGATCCATTTTGCATGGGGATCCGCGAGTGACGGCGCCGGCGAAGACGAGCGAACTCACGCAACACTTTGAAATGCTCTTCGGCACTCGCCCCAGAATCTTCCGCGCCCCCGGACGCGTCAACCTGATCGGCGAGCATACCGACTATAACGACGGCTTCGTCATGCCCGCCGCCGTCGCCTTCTCAACCTACGTGGCCACTGGTCGCTCGGCCGGATCGCAAGCTGGTGATCCACTCAGAGGAATTCCCCGGCAACTTCGAGTTTGATCTCGATCACCTGCCCGAATACCGCACTGGCGCCTGGTGTGATTACGTGCTGGGCGTCGCCAGCGTGCTGCAGCAACGCGGGCATAGGTTCAGCGGAGCGAACCTGCTCGTGCACGGCGAAGTCCCGATCGGCGCGGGCCTCAGCTCCTCCGCAGCGGTTGAAATTGCCTCCGCCCTTGCGCTGATGAGCACGAGCAAAACGCAGGTGCCACCGTGCCCGAAATCGCCAAGCTCTGCCAGTACGCTGAAAACAATTTCGTGGGCGCGAAAGTCGGAATCATGGACCCCTTCGTTTCCTGCATGGGCAAAGCGGGACGCGCTCTCCTCCTCGACTGCCGCTCGTTGCAATTCCAGTTAATCCCAATTCCCGCCGGCCTCCGCCTCGTCGTCTGCAACACAATGGTCAAGCACGATCTGGCCACCGGTACTTACAATACCCGGCGCGCAGAGTGCGAGGAAGGCAGCGCGGCTGTTTCGCAACTTGGGATCCCGCTGTTCGAGCCTTACGCGATGTATCGCTGGAACTTCTCGATCATCATCTCCACGATCTTCCCCCGACCATCGCCAAGCGCTGCTCCCACGTCGTCCGCGAAAACCACCGCACCCTCGATGCGGCTCGGGCTCTGAGTGAAGGCGACTTGCTGCAGGTAGGTAGACTCATGCGCGATTCGCACAACAGCCTGCGTGACCTCTATGAAGTAAGCTGTCAGGGAACTCGACGTCATGGTCGATGTCGCCCAAGATTTACCGCGGTTTCGTTGGCGGACGCATGACCGGAGGCGGCTTCGGGGGATGCACCGTCAACCTAGTGCGCCAAGAAAATGCCGAAGACTTCGCGAAGCAAATTGCCGAACGCTATCGCGAAGCAACGGGAATTCGACCCCAAGTATACCTCTGCACCGCGGAAGACGGGGCCGCCGAGCTTACCTAGATTCGGTCTGCGTCTCGATGTTCGGCGTCCATCCCTGCAGCTTCACCAGCCAGTTCGCTGGTTCCGGCAAAATCGCAAACTTGGGCAGATCCCCGCGCACCATCGCCACTTCATCGCAGCAATGGAACCGCGGACAAGCATGGCAGTCCTTGTAGATCTTGTCCGGAAGATCTTCGCGCTGCGCGACTGAAAATCCTTGCCCCGCAAAAAAATCCGGCTTGCGCGTAAACAGGCAAATGCAATCCACGCGATGGCGCTTCGCTTCAGCCATCAAGGCCTTTACGAGCCGTCCGCCGCCGCCCTTGCCTTGAGCCCATGGAGCAACCGTGATCGATCGAATCTCCGCCAGGTGCGTGCCATACAAATGTAGCGCGCCGCAGCCAATGATCCGCTCTTCATCTTCCAGCACCACAAAGTCGCGCACGTTCTCGCAAATCTCCGGCAGCGTGCGCGGCAGCAGTGTCCCGTCGCCCGAGTACGCCGAAATCAACTCGTGAATCTGTTGTGCGTCAGGCAAAATGGCTTTACGCGTGCGCATGGGCCTCCTCGCGAAGCGACTCGATCTTCTTCCTTGTGATTTGAATTGCCTGCCGCACCCGGCTCGGCGCGGTACCTCCTGGAACATCGTGCACTGCAAGCACGGCAGCCAACTTCAACGACTCGTAAAATCCTGATCGAACGCCGGACTCAGCTCCTTCAGTTCGTCGAGCGCCAAATCCTGAAGTTCGCATCCGCGCTCGACGCAAATCTGCACCGCCTTGCCAATCCGCTCATGTGCCATTCTCGAGGGGACTCCGCGGGTCACCAGATACGTCGCTCCCGCCCATGCATTCATGAATCCGGACTCAGCCGCCTGATGCATGCGCTCCTTGTTGAATTCCACCGCCTTCATCCATCCCACTACCAGCGGCAACATCCGCATCAACGTATCGCACGAGTCGAACAAGGGCTCCTGCGTTTCCTGCAAGTCTTTGTTGTAGGCCAGCGGCAGGCCTTTCACTGCGACCATAAGCGCCGTGGCGCTTCCCAGAATTCGCCCGCTCTTGCCTCGCACTAGTTCGAGCAAGTCTGGATTCTTTTTCTGCGGCATCGCGCTGCTGCCCGTCGAATAAGCCTCCGGCAGAGCAACGAAGCCATACTCCTGGGAAGAAAATAAGATCATTTCCTCCGCCCAGCGGCTCATGTGAATTGCCAGCAACGACAGCGCGTTCACGAACTCGAGAAGAAAGTCTCTGTCGCTGGTGGCGTCAATACTGTTTGCCGTCGCGCCATCGAACCCGAGACTGTCAGCCATCAATGCCCGGTCCAAGGGCAAGGTCGCGCCCGCAACCGCGCCCGATCCCAACGGACAAACGTTCAGCCGCTTTCTGCAGTCCGCCAGCCGCTCCGCATCCCGCAAGAACATCTCGACATAGGCGAGCAGCCAATGTCCAAGCAGCACCGGTTCGGCCCTTTGCAGATGGGTATACGCGGGCATGGCGGCATCCGCCGCCTGCTCCGCGCGGTCCGCGATCACGCTGCACACTTCTGCCAGTTCGTGTCGCAATTGATCAATCGTCGCCCGCACGTAAAGCCGCAGGTCGGTGGCAATCTGCTCATTGCGGCTCCGCCCGCTGTGCAACTTGTATCCAGTTTCCCCAATCAACGCGACCAGTTGCTTTTCGACGAAATGATGAACGTCTTCCGCCTCATCGTCTTCGAGGAAGTCTGGACGACTCCGCCGCCTTCTCGCCAATCTGTTTCAGCCCCTGCAAAATGCTGATTAGTTCATCGGACGACAGAATCCCCGCCGCTTTCAGCGCTCGCGCATGTGCGTTGCTGGCCATCAGTTCGCATTTCAGCAACCGCCGGTCGAAGCTAAACGACCGCTGCCAGCGCTCGAAATCAGGATCCAGCGGTTGCCGGAACCTTCCGGACCACATCTTCATCGCGCAACCTCCACGCGGGCGCGCGCCCTCGATCGCGAGGGCAGTCCAAGAATGCGAATAAATCCCGCCGCATCTTTCTGGTCGTAGCTGTCGCCCATGGTGAACGACGAAAGATCGGTGCGGTAGAGCGAGTGCTCCGATTCTCGGCTCACAACGGAAACGTTTCCCTTATAAAGCGACAGGGTAGTGCTTCCCGTCATCTCTTTCTGCGTGCTCTCGACGAAGGCGTCCAAAGCCTCGCGCAGAGGCGTGAACCATAATCCGAAATAAACCATCTCCGCATACTTCAGCCCGATGTGCTGCTTGAAGTGCGCGACCTCGCGCTCCAGACACAGCGCTTCCAGTTCGCGATGCGCCGCGATCAGCAGCGTCCCGCCTGGTGTTTCGTAGCATCCGCGCGACTTCATCCCGACGAACCGGTTCTCGACCAGATCAATGCGTCCGATCGCGTTGCGCGCCCCAATCTCGTTCAGCAATTCCACCAGCGACACGGGATCCATTTCCATCCCATTCACCGAGACCGGAACGCCCTTCGCGAAGCCGATGCGCACTTGCTCTTCCTTGTCCGGCGCCTCCTGCGGCGAGCGCGTGATCTGCCACGTAGTCGGCAGCGGTGCGTTGCCCGCATCTTCCAATTCGCCGCCTTCGTGACTGATGTGCCACAGATTGCGGTCGCGGCTGTGAATCTTCTCGCGGCTCGCTGCCACCGGAATTCCATGCTGCTCCGCGTAATCGAGGCAGTCTTCCCGCGACTTCAAGTTCCACTCCCGCCACGGCGCGATAATCTTCAACTCCGGAGCCAGCGCCTGATACGTCAGCTCAAATCGCACCTGATCGTTGCCCTTGCCCGTGCATCCGTGCGAGACGGCAGTCGCTCCCTCGCGCAGAGCCACCTCGACCTGATGCTTCGCGATCACTGGACGTGCCAGCGAAGTCCCCAGCAGATATTTGTGCTCATACACCGCTCCAGCTTTCAGGGCAGGGAACACGTACCCCGTCAGAAATTCCTCGCGGAGATCCTCCACAACCACTTTGCTGGCGCCGGTTTTATAAGCCTTCTCGACCACCGCTTCAATATCGTCTCCCTGACCAACATCGCCGACCATCGCGATGACGTCGTAGGAATAGTTTTCCTTCAACCATGGAATGATGATCGACGTATCCAATCCACCGGAATAAGCAAGAACAACTTTCTCAGGCATGAGCGCTCCTCACGGGCAAGCGCACCGCGCCGCCCAGCAATAAATAAAGAATGGATTTCTGAACGTGCAGCCGGTTTTCCGCCTGCTCGAAAATCACCGAATTGTCCGAGTCCATCACCTCATCGGTGACTTCCTCTCCGCGATGCGCCGGAAGGCAATGCATGAATGCCGCATGGGGAGCGGCTTCCGCCATGAGTTGCGCATTCACCTGGTAGGGCGGGAATATTGCCGCGCGCTGCCCCGCCTCGTTCTCTTGCCCCATGCTTGCCCAGGCATCTGTATAGACGGCGTCAGCCCCCGCAACCGCCGCATGCGGATCGGTGAGCAATTCGATTTGCGCGCCCGTCTGTTTAGCGATCTTCCGCGCGTCGGCGACCATCTGCGCGTTCGGCGTGTAGCCCTTCGGCGTGGCGATCCGGATCGAAGAGCCCAGACACGCGCACGTCAGCATCAGAGAATGCGCCACGTTATTGCCGTCCCCGACATAGGCCAGCGTGATCTTTCGGAGATCGCCGAACCGCTCCTGCAGCGTGAAGTAGTCCGCCAGCGCCTGGCATGGATGCTCCAGATCGCTGAGCGCATTAATCACCGGGACCGCGGCAAAACGAGCCATGCCCTCGATGGTCTCCTGCGCGAACGTTCGCAGCACGATCACGTCCACCCAGCGCTCCAGATTGTGCGCGATATCGCTCAGCGTCTCGCGAGCATCCAGTCGGCTTTGCGACTGGTCCACGAACATCGCCGTTCCACCGAGGCTCGTCATCCCTGCTTCGAAAGTCAGCCGCGTTCTGAGCGAAGGCTTCTCGAAGAACATCACCATTTGTTTCCCCGCCATCGACCGTTGAAAAACCGATGGACGAGACTTCATGAGTTCCGCCAGGTGCAACACGGCCTGAACTCCCTGCGGCCCGAGATCGCGCGTCGACACCAGGTCTGGACACCAGAAAGTGCTCGGAAATGTCTCCGGCACTCCTGGCGCCGGTACTCTGCTTTGCAATGGACTATTCAACTCGGACTCCTCTTTCGGTAACTGCGCTCCTGAACTCATGCGCAGGTGACTTCTGTTCCGCAATTCAGTTTCGTAAGATAAAACTGCGGCAGTGCCTCGGCTTCTGCGGCGGGCAATATCCGTACCCGGCCCACGCCCTGTTTTAGAGCCTGTTTGCACGCCTCCAGCTTCGGCAACATGCCTCCGCTGACGATCGATCCGTCCACCATGTCCTGCGCCTGCTTCGTGCTTAGCCACGGAATCACCGTGCCTTCTGCATCTTTCACTCCAGGCACATCCGTCAGGAAGATGAGCGCATTCGCGTGGCACGCCGCGGCGCACGCCGCCGCCATCTCATCCGCATTCACGTTGTAATACTCACCGTCCGCTCCCAGCGCCAGCGACGCGAGCACGGGAATTCCACCTTGCTGCCACAACGCTTCGATCCAGCACGGCTCCGCAAAACAAATCTCACCGACGAATCCCACATCGTTGCCCTGCACATGTTTTCGACGCGCCCGGAAGGTCATGCCATCTCCGCCGCAGAATCCGACTGCCGGCATCCCCGCGGATTGAATCGCGGCCACGAGCTTTTTGTTGACCATCCCGCCCAGCACCATCAGCGCGACATCGCGAGTTTCCGCATCGGTCACGCGCAGCCCGCCGATGAATTCGCTCTGCTTCCCGAGTTGCTTCAGCACGCGGGTTAGAGCACGTCCCACCGCCATGAACCACTACCACGCGATGCCCATCCTGCGCCAGTTCCGCAATCGCGCGTGCGCACTTCCGCAGAGTAGGAGCGTCCTCGAGTGCGGCTCCGCCGATTTTGACTACGATAATCACAGCAGTCCCTCGTCTTCCGGCCATCCGTACATCAGATTCATGTTCTGCACCGCCTGCCCGGCCGCGCCCTTCAGCAGATTGTCGATGCAGGAGATCAGCACTAAACGCCGTCCGTCTTCCGCCAGGCAAAATCCCAGGTCGCAGTAGTTCGTTTGCAGTGAAAACTGCACTTGCGGAAGCTTCGGAGTCTGGAACACCCGCACCCAGCGTTTGCCCGCATAGAAATTCTGAAAGCACGACTCCACTTCCAGTGGCGTCATCTCACGATTCAGATGCAAATAGATCGTCGAAAGAATCCCACGTGGAATGGGAAGCAGGTGCGGCGTAAAAATCAGCTCCGCAGAGCCCAGTCCGAGTTGTTCGACAATCTCACCCACGTGCCGGTGATTGAAAACTGAATATGCTGACAAGTTGTCCGCCACCGAAACAAAATGCGTCTTCGCGGTTGGTTCCTTACCCGCTCCGGACACGCCCGACTTCGAATCCGAGACGATCCCGCGCTCGCGATCGACCATCCCAGCCTTGAGCAGCGGCGCGAGCGCCAGGATCACCGAAGTCGCGTAGCACCCGGGGTTCGCCACCAGCGTCGCACCTGCCACGCGATCGCCATTCAATTCAGGCAGTCCGTACACCGCCTTCTCGGTCAACTCCGCAGCCGAGACTGCATCCGAATCCTGGAAGTTGTAAATGCCGCGATGTTGCGCCTGCTTCAACCGCCACGCTCCGCTAAGATCGACCACGCGCAGTCCGTGCGCCAACGCTTCAGGCACCAGCGCGCGCGACGCCTCATGCGGCGTAGCCAGAAACAACAACTCAACTCCCTGCTGCTTCATCGCCGACCATGAGAGCGCATGCAGCGGATAGCCTCCATTGCCGTAAAGGGCGGGGAATACGTCCGCCAAATCCGACGCGCTTCCGTTGTCCGCCGACCGCCGCAGCAGAAACGGCTTTTCCAGCCGTGGATGACGCAGAAGAATTCGCGTCAATTCCAGCCCGGAATATCCTGTCGCGCCCAGTACCGCGGTTTTGAGTTTCGCCGCCACTAACCCAGCATCTCCTCAATCCGCCCCGCCAGCTTGCGGGCGTCTTCCTTATCGGGGCACACAATCAGGATGGTGTCGTCGCCGGCAATCGTGCCGACCACCTCGGACCAGTCCGCCTCGTCCAAGCGCCGCCGCCACCGGCTGGGCGCTTCCCACAATCGTCTTGATCACCAGTTGGTTCTGCGCCGATCGAATATCGAGCACAAACTCGCGCACCAATCGCGACACGGGAGGCAGCGCCACCCCCATCCCACTCTCGCCCTGCGGCAGCGAATATCCGTGAGAAGTTTTGCTCAGATTCAGATCGCGAATGTCCCGCGACAGCGTAGCCTGTCCGACCTTGAACCCGCGCTTGCGCAAAAGTCGCTGAAGATCCTCCTGGCTGGCGATGGACCCGTGCTTCAGCACATCCAGAACCGCCCGTTGCCGCAGTGTTTTATTCATAATGAATAAATATGCACGCTAATGCATAAATATTTCTCTATCTTACGGCCCCCTCCCCAAATGTCAAGCGAAAAGGCCCGCGCAGGTTACTTTCTGCACGCCCGAGCCAAGGCGAGAAAAGCTCAGCGCTCGCCGCCAAAAATCACACGCCACACTCCGCCGCTTGGTAGACTACTTCGCGGTCTGGAAGAACGCTCCCGAAGCAATGTGAACGCACGATCCAATCGCACCCCGGAGATAGGAATGAACCCGAAGCCCACGCTGATGGCGGAATTGATTGCGGAGTTCCTCGGTACCTTTGTCCTGATTCTGTTCGGTACAGGTGTGGTTGCCATGGTCGTGTTGTTTCCCAGCAAAAGATGCGGGAGAAACCGTTCACGGTGGCTTCACCAACATTACCCTCGGCTGGGGACTCGCGGTGACGATGGGAATTTACATCGCGGGCAAAGTCTCGGGAGCGCATCTGAACCCCGCTGTGACCCTGGCACTGGCAGTCTTTCGTGGCTTCGCCTGGCGCAAGGTCCTGCCCTATTCGATCGCTCAGACCGCCGGGGCCTTCGCCGCCGCAGCCCTCGTCTACTGGAACTACCTGCCGGCGTTTCGGCAAACCGATCCCCAACTCGATCACACTGCCGGAGTCTTCACCACGTTTCCCGCCTTTCCCGCAATCCTGCAAGCGGGTTTTCTGGACCAATTGGTCGGCACCGGTTTGCTCGTCCTTCTTATCTTTGCCATCACCGACGAATTCAACTTGCCGCCCGGAGCCAACCTCGCGCCCGCCATGATCGGATTGGTCGTGGTCGCGATCGGCATGAGTTTCGGCGGCATGCACGGCTATGCCATCAATCCCGCGCGCGACTTCGGTCCTCGTCTCTTTACGGTCGTCGCCGGATTTCGCAACAACGGCCTCACCGACGGAACCCACGTCTGGTGGATTCCTATCGTCGCGCCCTTGCTCGGTGGCCTGGCAGGTGCGGCCCTCTATGACTTTGGGATCCGGCGTTTCCTGCGCCCCGTCAACTCTTAGCGCGCTACCGAATGTTTGAGGAGGAACCGTGAAATACGTCTTAGCGCTCGACCAGGGCACCACCAGCTCGCGCGCTCTCTTGTTTGACGAGGAGGGAGTCGTTCGCGCCGTCGCTCAGCGTGAGTTCGATCAGATCTTTCCTCAACCCGGATGGGTCGAGCACGATCCCGAGCAGATCGCCTCCTCACAAATTGCTGTGGCGTTGGAAGCTCTCGCTCAAGCGAAAGCACGGCCCAACGATGTGGCCGCCATCGGCATCGCCAACCAGCGTGAGACGACGATTGTTTGGGATCGCGAGACCGGAGCAGCCCGTCCACAACGCCATCGTCTGGCAAGATCGCCGCACCGCCGATTTCTGCGAACGCCTCCGCAGCGAAGGCCACGGCCCTCTCATCCAGCAGCGCACCGGACTGCTCATTGATTCCTACTTCTCCGCCAGCAAAATTTCCTGGATCTTGGAAAATGTTCCCGGCGCGCGCAGCCGAGCCGAAGCCGGCCGCCTCGCGTTCGGCACCGTCGATACCTGGCTCCTCTGGAAACTGACCGGCGGCAACTTCACGCCACCGACGCCAGCAACGCCTCGCGCACCATGCTCTTCAACATCCACACCGGCGCATGGGATCGCGAACTCCTCGATCTGTTTCGCGTTCCACTCTCCATGATGCCGGCCGTGCGTTCTTCCAGCGAAGTGTACGGAGAAGTCAGCGCGGGCAAGGGATTGGAAACGATTCCGCTTGCAGGCATCGCCGGCGATCAGCAGGCCGCCCTATTTGGTCAGCGCTGCATCCGCCCCGGCCTCACGAAGAACACCTACGGCACCGGCTGCTTCATGCTGCAAAACACCGGCCGCCGCGCAGTGCCGTCTTCCAATCGCCTGGTGACGACCGTTGCCTGGAAGATTGGCGATGTCACCGAGTATGCTCTCGAAGGCAGCGTCTTTGTCGGCGGCGCGGTCGTCCAATGGCTGCGCGACGGCCTCGGCCTGATTCGCAAGTCGGAAGACGTCGAGGCTCTGGCCAATTCCGTCTCCGACAATGGCGGTGTCTACTTTGTTCCTGCCTTCGTTGGATTGGGCGCCCCGCACTGGGATTCCTATGCGCGCGGCTCCATGTTCGGACTCACCCGCGGCACCACCGCAGGCCACCTCGCCCGCGCTGCGCTTGAAAGCATTGCCTACCAGGTCGCCGACCTGCTCGATGCCATGCGCCTCGATTCCGGCGACGCGGTGCAGGAACTGCGGGTCGATGGCGGCGCCGCGGCCAACGACAGCCTCATGCAATTTCAGTCCGACATTCTCGGAGTGCCCGTCATTCGCCCGGCGATCACGGAAACCACGGCGTTAGGCGCCGCCTACCTCGCGGGCTTGGCTGTGGGGTTTTGGAAGACGGAAGATCTCGATGCCTCTCGCCGCGGAAAAGGACCGCCGATTCAATCCGCAAATGCCGGCATCGCAGGCGCGTCTCCTGCGGAACCGCTGGAACGAGGCCGTCGCCAGATCCAAGAATTGGGAGTCCGGATCGGGCGAGACTCGAAAGTAGCACCAGGGTGCCCCATTTCTCGCGCGCTCTTTGCGCGAGAAGTGGGGATTTGACTCAGCCGCTGACTTAAGGTTCGTACCAGAACACTGCGCCCTTGGTAATCGGAGGCAATGTAAATGAAACGCTGTCGCCGTGACGCACGCCGTGAACTGCCTGCGGCTTCGCCAAGAAAAGGAAGGAAGAATGCACGACCTTCCTTCTTAGACTTACGCTAACCTCAACTCCGGTTTGTAGCGTCTGCACCGGATTCGAACCTCCAACCAGCCCGGCAAAGTTCGCGAAGAAAACGTTCATGTGACCATCGGAAGTCCGCGCAATCGACGTCGCCACGTGCGCCCCAGCCTTGACCTGCACACTGTCGCCACCGCGCAAGCTCGCGAGGAATGCCTCCTCAGAATCCGGCGACGCATGTTCAAAGTCCTTTTCCAACTCCGCGTTGTAAGCCCGCCCTGGACAAGTCGCGAACCGCACTACATTCTGTGAACTGCCCATCGCCCGTAGCGTCCGCCCCCGTGATCACCAGACGATTCCCCTGACCAGCAAAACTCTGCAGCCAACTTTTCTCGCTCTCTCCCAGCATCCGCACATCGGGCAGCACGAGCGTCTTTCCGTGAAAATCCGCCAGCGTTCGCGGCGTCACAATCTGAAACTCGAGATGCTTCTGCATCAGCAGAATCAAAATGCCCGCGATATGACGCAATGAAATCTTCCGTATAGAAGTTCCGTGTCTCCGGCGAAAAATAAACCCCAATCGGATCCACCGACGAGCGCGGCAAATAAAAAGTCTTCTCATGCGCCTGAATCCACGAGAAGATCTTCGTTCGCGTCGGCAGATCATTCGACCCCGCCATCGAATGTCCCGGCGCATCCCAGAAGTTCGCGCCCGCCATCAACTGCGACATCGCCAGATTCATCATCGATTCGCGAATCATAGCCTCGCTCCCAGCCACCTTCTTGTCGCCGTCCCAGGAGTAATTCAGAATCCAAGTCGCCTTCCCCTGCGCGAACGCGCGGAACGAGTGCATCCCCACCTGGTAGCGGAACCAGTCCAGCGGCTTCCGTGCCGACGCCATGTGGTCGCCTTCGCCAAATTCATACTCGTGCGCAATCGCGTCGACCACCGGATAGAGGCTGTAAACATCCGCCCCCACGCGCACCGACTCGCCCTCAATCCCGGGATAGATTTCAGGAATCGTCTTGATCTTTGGATTGACCGCCTTCGCCGTGCGGTCAATCTCGCTCAGAAAATCAGTAAAGGTTTGAATCCGGAACGTGACCCACTTGCGGAACGCCGGATCGGAAAAGTCTCCGACCTTCAAATCGTGCTTCGCATCCAGCCCCGTCTGCTGCTTGAACGCCGCGACCGTGTAGTCATCAAAACTGGCCCACGTGTTCTCCCAGCCCTCGAAGTGCGTCATCCAGTACGGAATATCAATGTAGATGCCGTCAATTCCTGTCGCCGCAATCTGCCGCACCCGCTCCATATAGATCTTCCGCCACTCGGTTGCGTAGGGACTGACCCAAACGTCCTCGTCTCCCTTCCGAATCCAGAACGCGCTCCCGCCGCCGAAGATTGCGGGCTCGCCGGTGATCTTGCGCTGCAGCCAGTCGGGATGATCCTTCGCCAGCGTGTGCGGCACTTGGTCGCCATGCGCCGTGATGCACTCCGTCCCGGCAATGTAGACGAAGGCGTAATTACCCGCATGGTGCGCCGCCTCGGCCACCTCGCGGATCGCCTTCAGCTTTTCTTCTGGATGGACGAAGCTCTCGTAGCGCCCGGGAATGTCGTTGTCGACTTCAATCCCGAACACCCCGCTGGCCTGTGCGCGGCGCACGATCTCCAGCGCGTCGCCGCCCTTCAACCCATAAGCGCCGATGCGAACGTAGTTCGTCCAATTCTGGTTCGTCCAGTTCTGTTTTTCGGAATCAGGCGCCGCCACCAATCCCAGCGCGAACAAGAATAAGGAGAGAAATACGAATAGAGCTTTTCGTGTCATACCCGCCTCTGAATCCGTTTTCACCGCGCGATTTACTCTGGCCGGATCGAGTCACACGTACTCCTGCTCGCTCGGCGGCAAGGTCCGTATCGTCTATGGTTTGAGCAGGCTCTTTAGAACTCGAATCGCAATCCAAACTGGAAGGATCGCGGATTTTCCCCCGGGGCGTCGCTTGTCACCGTCCCGAAAAGCGGATCGCCCACGGCCGAATTCGGCTGTCCAAAGCGCGGATGATTGGTGAAGTTGAACATTTCCGCCCGCACTTCGATCCGCATGCCTTCTTTGGGCACAAACGACTTGTAAATACTTAGGTCCATATTATGGATGCCGTCGACGCGCAGCCCGGAAAAGTACCGTGGAGCATTCCCTGGAGTCTGGTCGCCGGGGTCGCCAAAGCAGTTGCTGTTCAGATAGGCGTCAGGATTCGCATTCTGCCAAGTCAAGGCGGCGGAGTGCATGCTGGTTCCGGTCTTAAATTGGGAGCACAAAACTTGGGGACGCTGAGTGCCGTTCGCCAGACGGGCGTTGGACATGCCAAGGGCCATCGGTTGTCCCGATTGCTCGGTGATGATCGTCGCGACCGACCACCCTCCCACAAAAGCGTCGACCGCCCGGTTCATATTGGTGCCGATCCATTGGTTCCGCCCAATTGGCAGATCCACAACTGCGGCGAGCGCTAGCCGCTGCGGCGTGTCGTTGCCCCCAATGCTGTGTTCCAGGTTCAGGCGATCCAGTTGTTGCGGGATGCCGGCTCCAAGCGCACCCACCCAGTTGTTCCTGCCCGCCGACGAATCGTCGGTTGCCTTTGAGATCGTGTAGCTACCCTCAAAACTGATGTGGTGCGTAGTGCGCTTCTGGAAGCGAACCTGTAGAGCGTTGTACCAGGAACTGGCTTCCTCCAACATCAGCGCTTCAAAATCACCGTTGAATTGCGGGTACTGGTTCAACAGCGTCCCCAAGGACAGCGTCGGATTGCCGTAGTTCGAATTCGGTTCGTTGAAGCACGGATGCGAAGCGCTCGACACACAAGGGGCATTGAACATGGAATAAAACGGGTTGCCCACTTGCGTCTGAAGAAAGTTGCTCACGCAGCTGTCCCCCGAGCAACTCGAATCCGTCGGAGTTACTGCTGCGGTGACTTGGGCTAGCAAAGTCGAAGGCATGAAAGAACGGTTGTTTGTGCCAGCCCACGGCAAATGCGTGCTTCGGTTCGCGGAATAGTCGACGCCGAGCACGATCTGGCTGGGGAGCATCCGCTGGATTCCCAGATTCCACATGTAAATGTTGGCGTCTCGCGCCGCCGTCGTGCCTAGATCGTTCGGGTTCTGATAACCCCAGTTGGCAAACTGGCCGTACTGTGTGCCCTGTGGACCGGTAAAGCCTGCGGGAAACGGATTCGTCAGGGTCGCGGATTGGGTGGCGAAATTGTCGTTCGTAAAAAATATGTTCGCGGTCTTGCGGAACGCCGAGCCGGGATACTGGAAGTTTGTGGCCGGGCTCATTCCGAAATAGATGCCTGCCCCGCCACGCACCACCGTCTGCTGACCAAGTTGGTAAGAGAAACCCACCCTCGGCCCAAGGTCCTTCCAGTAGGTCGGAATTGTCCTCATGCTCGACGTTGGGAATTGCGTTGTGCCGAGCACCTGTTGCGAGGCAGGCAGGTTGAGTCCAACGCTCTGCATCTGTCCCTGTGCGCTGAATGTACCCGTCGGCGCCGTTGCCGGAACCGTAGTCAGCGCAATATTGACGCCGCTGTCGGCGTTGAAATTACTGAACTCGATTTGGTTGCCGCGCGATGTGTACGGCGAACTCCACTGGTAGCGCAAGCCCAGATTGACCGTAAGCTTCGGGGTCACCTTCCAGTCGTCCTGGACATAAAATCCCGTTTCCAGCGACTTGTTCGCGACCGAGGGCGTCACCACTAGTTGACTGGAGGCGTTGACATTATCGCCGTAGCCAAAAGCCAGGCTGGCGAATGGGTTACCGGTGCTATTGCAGCCATCCGGAGGTGAATTTGGGTCGCAATCGCTGTTCGGAGTCGGCGACGTGACGTTATCCGTAAAGGTCATGAAGCCGGTCGGGTAATTTGGCTGCCAGAAGTTGTTGTAGAAAATTCTCTGCTCGCCGCCGACTTTAATCAGATGCGTCCCTTTGGAAATTACCAACTGCGTAGAGTAACTGACCAGGGTGTGGGCAAAGGTAGTGTTAATGCAGCACTGGTCGTAGAGATTTGTCCAAGGCGAACTTCCCTGCATCAGAAACGTTGGCATCTTGTCGATCCCGTTGGCCGTTTGGAACACCGACGGCAATCCCTGAACGCCCGCGGGCAGCGACGCGTTGAAACTAGAGATCGTCGGGATACCCGGGACCGACAGTTCGTGCACCCGGTCGACTGCTACGTGGTTAGTCCAGACCATCCGCGGGTTGATCGTCCAGGTATATTCCAGCGCAGCGTTTTGCGCTACCGTCACACCGCTCGCGATTCCGTCGTTATCGACACCGTCGCCCAGGGTGAGCGGAGTCGTATAGTTGTACCAGCCACGGCTGTAGCGGCCGCTGATGCGGTTCCTGTCATTGATCTGGTGGTCTATCTTGATGTCGAACTGGTAGTCCGGGCCATTCGCCAATGTCGTGTAGTTGTAGTTGTTGAACTCGTTCCCGTTGCTGGGTGTTGGATAAAGATTGAGGACAGCCATTCCGATGGGATCCTGCTCGGCCCCTGGAATCACTCCTCCTCCCTGCACGGCCGGCCGACACATTCCGCTTGCCGGCGGCGGGCAGACGACAAGCGCCTGCTTCGGGTCATAAATAGGAGTCCCCGTCCCCGAGAAGTCACCTTGCCGCTCGGCTAGGGTCGGTACGGTCGCAACTCCGCTGGTCGCGCTGGAACTTCGAACCTTCTCGAAATCCACGAAAAAGAATGTGCGGTTTTTGATGATCGGCCCGCCTACCGAAAAGCCGTACTGATCGCGTTTGCTGTCTGGCTTAGGGTTGGGCACGGAACTACCGTACGAGAACTCAGGATTGAAGAAATCGCGAGCGTTCAACTGCGCGCGCTGCAAGAAATACCAGCCACTGCCGTGGAAGGCATCGGTTCCGCTCTTCATCACCATGTTCACGACCGTGCCGCCATTGTTGCCGAACTCGGCCGAGAAACTGTTGTTTTGCACCTTCATTTCCTGCATGCCCTCGAGCAGGGGCTCGTAGTAGACGTTGGAATTTCCTCCCTCCCCTTGTTCCGGCGCGCTGATCAGGGCGCCGTCCAGTCGTACCTCAGCGGTCGCGTTGCGCTGCCCATTGGAAGTGAAGTTTGTTCCCGAAGGATAGTTATCGCTGGTGCCCGACCCTGCCACCTCGGTCACGCCCGCCGCCAGGAACGTCAAGCCAAAGAAGCTGCGGTTGGCCAGAGGGAGTTCTTTCACATATTCGCCGCTGATGTCCGTGCCCAGAGTCGCACTCTCGGTGTCCATTAACGGCGCGGCGGCGCTGACTTCCATCGTCTCGCTCACGCTCAGAGGATGCAGAACAACGTCGACCGTCGTCTGCTGGTCGACCTGCAGAACGATGTTGGTCTTTTCCACCACGCGAAAGCCGGACATTTGGACCTTCACGGTGTATTGCGCGGGACGCAAGCCGGTAAAGAAATACTCGCCGTGATCGTCGCTGTGCGCGGTGTCCGTCAATGTTCGTCGCCACGTTGGTGATCGTCACGGTGGCGTTCGCCACGAGCGCGCCCGTCTGGTCAGTCACTCGGCCCCGAACCTGAGCCACATACGACCCCTGTCCCCAAGCCGCGGTCGCGAATAGCAATGCCATCACGAAGGTCGCAAGCAAGCACACGATACCCACACTACGTCGACAGACACGCATAGAAGCCTCCACGGAAGGCACTTTCATATTATTACGAGTTAAAACTATTACTTTCGATTATGATGAATGTCAAGTCAAATCGCAGCCCCGATGGAACCGCCGGAAACAACTGACTGGGCAGCCTTTACAGCTCGATCCCAATCGCGGAGGGCGAACTGCGCGTCCCTGTTACGGCTGCTTTCTTCTTGTTTCACGCGGATGTGTCCCGTACTCTGTTGGGCTGTCAATCGTCGCTCGTTCAAGGAATTGCGAGAAAATGTCACGTTCTCATTCTTTTTGTTGCGCTCTTTGTCTGCTCGTCCTGTCTTTAGTTGTCCCCACTCGAGGCCCGATCCATCGCAGCCTCGCCGGCCAGTCCTGACAGCGACAGCATTTCTCTTTCCAACGACTCCATCTCTGCGTCCTGGACCATCCGTGGCGGGTCGCTCCGCTGGCAGAGTCTGACCAACCATTTCACGAAAGACAATCTGCCGCTCGACGGCAGTGTCTTTGAGTTGGTGCCCAAAGAGGGCCCAGTCCTCCGCTCCTCTGACTTCAAGGTTGTCGCCGCGCCTGTCGAGCGCAATATCCCCCCGTCACCGAACTCAGCAAAGGCTGCCGATCGCTTGCCGGGACGCGAATTGCGTATCGTGCTTGAGGATCCGTCCGCCACAGTCCAGATCATTTGGAAGGCCATCCTCCGTGAAGGCGCCAACTACGTTCGTCAGGAAGTGTACGATCCACGCGCTGCACCAGCCGATCGCGCTCGCGCAAATCGGACTCATCGACGCGAATGTGCCCGGAGCCTCCGTGTCCGGCGAAGTGAAAGGATCGCCTGTCACCGCCGGAACCTGGTTTCTGGGATTCGAGCATCCGCTCTCCGAGTGTCGCGTGCGCGGTGACCGCGCCACCTGCTGGCTCTCCCGCGAACTGCCACTGCAGGCCGGCCTCTCCGTCACCTATTCGTCTGTCGTCGGCGTGGCGCATCCGACGCAGTTGCGCCGCGACTTCCTCAACTACGTGGAACTCGAACGCGCGCATCCTTATCGAACGTTTCTGCACTACAACTCGTGGTATGACCTGGGATATTTCGATCGCTACAACGAGCACGACGCGGTTGCAGTAGTTCAGAGTTTCGGCGAGGAGCTGACGAAGAAGCGGGGCGTGAAACTCGACAGCTTCATGTTCGACGATGGCTGGGACGATCCCACGACTCTGTGGAAGTTCAATCCCGGCTTTCCAGATGGATTCAACAAGGTAGCGCAGACCGCCTCCAGTTTCGGCGCTGCGCCTGGCATTTGGCTTTCTCCCTGGGGCGGATACGATAAGCCGAAAGAGCAGCGCCTCGCCTCCGCCCACGCGCAGGGATTCGAGACCAACGAGGGCGGTCTCGCCTTGTCAGGCCCCAAATACTATCGCTACTTCCACGATACCTGTCTCGATCTGATCGCAAAATATGGCATCAACCAGTTCAAGTTCGACGGCACAGGCAACGCCGACGAAGTCATTAAGGGCAGCGAGTTCGACAGCGACTTTGACGCCGCGATCCATTTGATAGGCGATCTGCGCGCGAAAAAACCGGATATCTACATCAACCTCACCACCGGCACCTATCCTTCGCCGTTCTGGCTGCTCTATGCCGATTCGATCTGGCGCGGCGGCGACGACCACAGCTTCGCCGGCGTCGGCACCAGCCGCCAGCGCTGGATCACCTATCGCGACTCGCAGCTCTATCGCCGGGTCGTCGAGGATGGCCCGCTGTTTCCGATGAACTCGCTTATGCTGCACGGCCTGATCTTTGCGCGCTATGCGCACCGTCTGGGCGATGACCCCGGCCACGATTTTCCCGACGAAGTGCACGACTACTTTGGCACCGGCACGCAGCTGCAGGAGATGTACATCACACCGACTCTGCTGTCGTCAGAGAATTGGGATGTGCTCGCCGAAGCGGCCAAGTGGTCGCGGGACAACGCGCAGACACTCAAAGATTCGCATTGGATTGGCGGCGATCCCGCACAGCTGGAAGTGTATGGATGGGCGTCATGGTCGCGTGAGAAGGCGATCGTCACCCTGCGCAATCCCAGTGATCAACCGCAGGATTTCACGGCGAGCTTAACGACGCTGCTGGAGTTGCCGGCGGGTTCCGCGCGCGCCTACGCCGCGCGCAGTCCATGGAAAAGCGACAGCAATAAGCCAGCGTTGACGATTCCTGCAAAAGAGCAACACACCTTTCACCTGCAACCGTTCCAAGTGTTAACGCTGGAACTGCTGCCGTCAAAGTAGCGAAATAATAAAGATGTGGGGACAGCGCCCCCGGCTGTCCGCCAGGCGCAGCCTGGCGAGGGTGCCGCGCATCATAAATGGAGTAGGTGAACCAGAATGAAAGCCGCCATCCTAACCTCGCCGCGACCAGTTTCCGAGCGGCCACTGCAGATTGCTGAAGTTGCAAATCCGCGAATGACTCCTGGCCACGTCCTGCTGCGCGTGCGCGCCTGTGGCGTGTGCCGCACCGATCTCCACATTGTCGAAGGCGAGCTACCTCCTCAACACGCGGGCATAATTCCCGGCCATCAAATCGTGGGCGATGTCATCGACGGCGCAACCGCAGAGCTTCCTCTGGGCGCTCGCGTCGGCGTTTCCTGGCTTGGTGGAACGGATGGCACCTGCTTCTATTGCAAACGAGGTCGAGAGAACTTATGCGACGCGCCCACATTCACTGGCTACAGTGTCCCCGGCGGATATGCGGAGTACGCGCTGGCACGTGCCGATTTCGTGTATCCGCTACCCGCAGCGCTCGACGACCTGCACGCTGCTCCGCTGCTGTGCGCCGGCATCATTGGCTTTCGAAGCCTGCGCGTGGCGGGTGTCGAAGCGGGCGAGCGCGTTGGGCTGTTTGGCTTCGGCGCGTCCGCGCATCTCGCCATCGCAGTTCTGCGCGCGTGGAAGTGCGACGTGTATGTTTCGACGCGAGGAAAGTCGCATCGCAAACTAGCAGCAGTCGCTCGGCGCGACGTGGGTGGGAACCGAGGCGGAGAAGCCGCTCGTGCAACTGGACCGCGCGATTACCTTCGCGCCCAGTGGCGACGTGGTGATCGCAGCGCTAGGTCAGCCTGCGCAAAGGCGGCGTGGTGGCGATCAACGCGATTCATCTTGATGGCATCCCGCAGTTCGATTACGACAGTCTGCTCTGGGGCGAGCGCCAGCTGCGCAGTGTGACCAACATGACCCGCGGCGACGCTCGCGACTTTCTCGAACTGGCCGCGCAGATCAGGATGCAGCCGCGAGTCACTGTGTTTCCACTCGACCAGGCCAACGAAGCGCTGCTGGCGGTGAAGAACGATGCCATCGACGGCGCAGCCGTAATCGTGCCGTAGGGCGAAGACAGCAGGTAAACTACTCAATTTAAAAGAGATGCAGGAGTTTTCCACAGTGTTCCTACAGGAACCTTTTTCTTACAATAATGTACGTACAGGTACGTATGAAGCCCAACGTCCGCAATAGGTTACGGACCGGAAAAGATCGATAGGTGTTTCCTGAAACGGAGCGCTACTTTGCGATGGCGAAGGCTGCGATGAACAGAATGCAGAACGCCACGGCGTGTGTCAGTTCGTTCCAGCCCAGCTTCCTTACGGCTAACGGTCGGGCTTCTGGATGAAGTAGTACCATCCGCGGAACAGGAGTGGTGAGAAGGCGATCGAAGCAATGGCGGGAATCAGACCGGCAAGGCACGCGATCGTCAGTGCCGCGGTCATCAACA
>CAVPNR010000013.1:0-153737 GCA_963706645.1 uncultured Acidobacteriaceae bacterium | reverse complement strand
GCTCTACGGGAGAAGCTTCCGAACTCCTGGTTGCGGGCGCTACAGCAACGCGGCATCATCTTTCGCCTTGGGATTCGAGCCGGCTGGATTTATGGAGGGTTACGTTTGAGCGACGCGCGCGGAGTACATACCGCAAACCAACGGCGCGTACCACCCGCTGCGCGATCCTTTGTTTTTGTCTGCTTCGGCAACATCATGCGCAGCGCCATGGCGGAATTCCTCATGAGGCAGGCTCTGTGCGAGAAGGGTCTGGAGCAACAAGTCCAGATCGTTTCGGCTGGCCTCCACGCCACCGGCGGCAAAGAGGCACATCCATGGGCACAGGAGGCAGCCACAGATCTTGGAATTTCACTCGCGGAACATCGGGCCAAGCGCCTGACTCGCGAAATGGTGGAGCAGGCAGATTGCGTGCTGGCGATGGACTTCCAGAACAAGGCGGAGTTGCTCACGCTTTACCCAGAAGCGAAAGAAAAGATTTTCATGCTCAGCGCCTATGCCGAAGGTCCGTGGCAATACCGCGAGATTCCAGATCCCTATCTTGGGGATCTTGAGACGACTCAATTCTGCGGCCAGCAGTTGCGAACATGTGTGCAGAACCTGATCGACTCCACCATCTTGTCGTCAACTCCTGCCCAGTCAAAGCAAGTGCCTGTACCCGGCAAGTGATCGAAGACGCCAGCCCTTTCTGCTACGGCTTGCTTCTTAAGCGGGACCGAAACCAGTTGCGAATCTCGGCAAGTCCGGGCCGCAAGTCCGACAGCCAAACATCGTCATAACACATGCCCGGCAGCCAAGGCACTGCCATGGTGAACAGACTGGGCCAGAAATTCGGATACCGGCCCGTCCAGTTGGCGGGACGCCCTCGGCGAATATTGCTGAGGTGAGTCAACTCCCCGACCAGGCGGCGGCAGGTGACATTCGTCTGATAAGAGATTTCCTGCGGCGGGAGCTTGCCATGCAGCGACCACTCGATCAAATGCCGCGGATAGTCGATGCCACAGGCCACCGGCAGGCCGATCGATCCCCAGGGCCGTCCATTGATCTCCATCAAGATGAGGCGGCCGTCGCCGGTTTTCTTGTACTCCACCATCGCAATTCCCTCGAAGCCCATTTCATGAATCAATCTCACACTCAGCGAAGCCAACGATGAATCCAGCGGAATCGATTTCCTGGCGCAACTGGCGGATCCTCGAGGGTCCACTTCCCTGATTCTCTGCCATTGAAAAGGCAGAAATGCTTTGCCCCCAATCATGAAGCAGGAGAAACCGAGCCCGAGGCCTGCGGCAAATTCCTGGACAAGAACATCGCCCGCAGCTCTGCACGCGCTCGGCAACCTTGCCTTGCAGTTCCTCAGCGGAGTAGGCGTAAGATACCGATCCGAACACCGCTTTATCGGCTGTCCATCGCACGGAAAAGCGATCCTTCACAACTACCGGGAACGCGCTACTTTGAAATTGAGACAAATCACCCGCAGATGCAACTAGCAGAGTTTTGGGCACTCCGATTCCGATCGATTCGGCAAGTTGGATGGTTCGATATTTGTCGGAGGCAAATTCGAATGCTTCCCGGGAAGGCATCGCCACTCCGGAAACTTCCGCAAAGCGTTCCCGTTGTGCCGAGAGCGGTCCAAGGGTCCAATCCGTAATCGGGATAACGAGGTCGATCGCTTGGGCGCGAACAAATTCCAGAACCGATTCAACAAAGGCTCCCGGCTCGCTGGTAGAAACAGGATATTCGAACGCTTTACTGCAGTAGCGGGAAAGCGCGGCGGCAGCGAACATTCCTCGGTTGGAACCCACGCCCACCCAATGCCCAGCGTGGCCGGCTGACCGCGTTACCGCGAGAGCCGCCGCGCTGTGCCCATCCAGAACCAGGATTCTTGGCAATCAGTGATTTCTCCGTCTCGAGTCTAGTCAAACCCTCCGTCCGGCAAAAGCTCTTTCCAGATTCCATCGCAGGCCTTCCACCGCCTTGGTTGGACGGAGGCGCTTCAAGCAAAGGGGATTGTCTGCGCGGCGGGTCAACCCGCTATTCGTGGTAACTCCCGTTTCGTAGCCCAAGGCGCGAGTCTGCTCAACGGTCCGTTCACTCCAATGGGGCCAGAGAGCCGGACAAGGATAGGAGAAATGTTTGATCGGCACGCCGAGCTGCGCCTCAAGCCGCTGCTTCGATTCAGCGAGTTCCTGCAGAGCTTCGTCTTCCTTCAGGTACGCCACGTTCGGATGCGTCATGGTGTGGGAGCCGACGGCGTGACCGTGACGAGTCAACTCCTGCAACTGGCTGTAACTCATCATGGGCGAGCCCGCCTGGTCAGGGAAGCAGGCCTGCAATTCCCGTTCAATCCGCCGGACGAACTCTTCCTGCGCAACACCGCTGAGTTGACAGCAAGAGTCGCAAGCGGACAGAAATGCTTCCTCGCGATTCTCGGGAGTAGTTAGAGTCCAGGGCTTGGCCGACGAATCGAGCCATGAAGCAAACTTGGTTCTGCGGAATGCAAAACGCAAGCGGCTGGGCCATGGCAGGCGTTTGTTTTCGACGCAGTCGACGGTTACGTAGAATGTCGCGGGAATTTCGAATGCATTCAGAATCGGCATCGCGACTTCCTGGTTGTCGGCGTAGCCATCGTCGAACGTTACCACCACCGATCGCCTTGGCAGCTCTTCATCGTTGCGCAGATGTTTCACGGCATCATCGAGAGAGATCGGGTGATAATCCCGAGCCAGCATCTCCATCTGCTTGCGAAACACGGGCTCGGAGTGAACGATGCCGCCGAGAGAGTCGGACTCTCGCGCGGGATCCTTTAGGACGGAGTGGTACATCAGGATCGCGGTGCCGGGACCTTGAAAGCTTCCAGCAAATCGCAACACTCTGCTGGCTAGAATCGTTCTCTTGGTCCAATCTCTGATCAATGCCATAGAAAGAATCGTTGCCCAAGGCTGTTTGCAGTGTAACCGAGACGCTTTTTTGCCGAGTCTTCACCTGCGGGAGAGAACTGCTAACTACGCAAGAACTTGCACAAGCTCCCAATCGGGGCAAAATTCATTCCCTATTCTGCGCAACTCTTTGCACATCAGATTGAGCAAAACGGAGAGGAAAAACGCAGAAATCAAAGTTTAGCTTTTATCCTTATCAATTTACAGTACAATTGCCAAAACCTTTGCGGCATGGCACTTGCGTGGGGTTAGGGGTGCACTTCCTTTGGTATAAACTAAGGCCAATCTGGGTCATTGGCCCGCAACAACTGTGGTTTGTCGTAAGTCCCCCCGTTCAACACGTCCGGAAGGCATCGCTGTTTTCTTCTGCGAGACGCTGAAATTTACATGCTGTAAATTCCAAAATCAACGAACCTTGGAGGTTCACGCGCTTGTCTGCTTCCTCTAGTCATTTGATTGCTCCGCACGGCGGCGAACTTGTAGATCTTCTGGTCTCATCGGAAAAAGCCGCAGAACTGAAAGCCCACTCCCGAGAGTGGCCGTCCTGGGACCTTACTGCCCGCCAAGTTTGCGACCTCGAACTGCTCATGAGCGGCGGCTTTTCTCCGCTGCGCGGCTTCATGTCGAAGGCTGATTACGAAGGCGTCTGCCACAATATGCGTCTGGCCAGCGGCCTTCTCTGGCCTATGCCGATCACGCTGGATGTCACCGAAGAGTTTGCCAAGAAGCTCACGCCCGGCAGCAGCAAAGTCGCGCTGCGCGACGCCGAAGGAGTGATGCTAGCCGTGCTACACGTCGAAGAAGTCTGGCAACCCGACCGAACCGCCGAAGCTAAAGCAGTTTTCAATAGCACCAGCAAGGCTCATCCCGGCGCCGACTACACGATGAATAAAGCAAACCCGTGGTACGTGGGCGGGCGCGTCGAAGGCCTGCAGGCCCCTTCGCATTATGATTTCCGCACACTGCGATTCACCCCGGCCGAGTTGCGTGCAGAGTTCGCTCGCCTGGGATGGCGCCGCATAGTTGCCTTCCAGACGCGCAATCCCATGCACCGCGCTCACGTGGAGCTGACATTCCGCGCGGCCAAGCAAGTGGAAGCCAACCTTTTGATTCATCCCGTCGTCGGAATGACGAAGCCGGGAGACGTGGACTATTACACCCGCGTGCGTTGCTATCAATTGTTGAGTGCGAAGTATCCGCAGGGAACACAGAAGCTGTCGCTGCTGCCTCTTGCTATGCGCATGGGCGGACCGCGCGAAGCGATCTGGCATGCTCTGATTCGCAAGAACCACGGCTGCACCCACTTCATCGTAGGCCGCGATCACGCAGGGCCTGGCAAAGACACCGATGGAAAACCGTTCTACGGCCCGTATGAGGCTCAAGAAACCTTCAAGAAGCACGAGGCCGACATTGGCGTCACCATGGTGCCCTTCAACATGATGGTGTACCTCGAGGATGAAGACCGCTACGTCCCCGACGACGAAGTAAAAAAGGGCGACAAGGTGCTGAACATCTCCGGCACTGAACTGCGCGACCGGTTGAATGAAGGCCGCGATATTCCAGCCTGGTTCACTTACCCGGAAGTGGTTCAAGAACTGCGTCGCAGCTTTCCGCCCCGCGCTAAGCAGGGCGTGACTATCTTCTTCACCGGCCTTTCTGGTTCGGGGAAGTCGACCATCGCCAACGTCCTGATGACAAAGTTCCTGGAAGTTGGTGGTCGCCCAGTCACTCTGCTGGATGGCGATCTCGTGCGCAAGCATCTCTCGTCGGAACTCGGATTCTCGAAAGAGCATCGCGACATCAACATCCGCCGCATCGGCTACGTCGCTTCGGAGATTACGAAGAACGGTGGCATCGCAATTTGCGCTCCGATCGCTCCCTACGATGCCACCCGTAAACACGTGCGCCAGATGGTCGAGCCTTACGGAGGCTTCATTCTTGTGCACATCGCGACGACGGTCGAAGTCTGCGAGCAACGCGACCGCAAGGGGCTCTATGCCAAGGCGCGCGCCGGTATCCTTAAGGAATTCACCGGGATCTCCGATCCCTACGAAGTTCCCGCCGACGCCGACGTCACGATTAACACCGGCGACCTGTCAGCCGAGGAAGCCGCCCAGGAAATTATTCTGCACCTGGAGCGCGAAGGCTTCATCGGAGTAACTAAGGCTGGGGAGTAAAGCGAACAGGAACCGACTATGCCATTGCTGACAGCCAAAATTCTGGTTGGCTTTGTCGTGGGCGTCCTCATCGGCTTGAGCGGCGTGGGGGGCGGCGTTTTGCTGCTCCCCGTGCTGATCTTCGGATTGAAAGTGCCCCCGATCATGGCCGTCGGTTCTGACGCGCTATTTAACTTCTTCACAAAAATTCCCGCCAGTTTGCTGCACCTCAAGAAGGGCACGGTGCGTCGCAAGGTCGTGATCGCCCTCGCGGTCGGCAGCATTCCCGGCTCCATCGCTGGAGTCAATCTGCTGATGCATATTCGCCACATCTACGGCGACGGAGTCAACAGCTTTATCAAGACCGCCGTGGGCGTGCTGTTGATCGTGATTCCCACGCTGTTGCTGTTCCAGAGAAGAATCGAAGAACGCGTTGTGAATCGTCCACCAACGACGAAGAGTTTCGCTGGCATGGCTCTGATCGGTCTGGTGGCTGGCTTTCTCGTGGGTATGACTTCGGTCGGTTCAGGCAGCATCATCATGATGTTGCTGCTGCTGTTCTACAGCTACCCACCCAAGGTGAACGTTGGAACCGACATTGTGCATGCGGTGATCCTTACGGGAGTTACGGGTTTGCTTCACTTCCGCCTGGGCAACGTGGATCCCGGTCTCGTCGCGTCGCTACTGATCGGTTCGATTCCCGGCGGTCTGCTCGGTTCGCACCTGGCCACGCGCGTGCCCATGCTCTGGCTACGCCGGCTGCTGTGCGCCTTGCTCCTGATTACCGGAGCGCGCATGTTGTGGGCTTGATTCAGCCAAAATAAGATTCGGACGACTTGACTCTTTACCTCATGACCTCTTCTTCCTACGCCGATATCCTGGAGCGAATTGAAGCCGCCTTGGACGCTGCCCGCGCTGTGTTCGCGCGCTTTACCCCAGGTGCAATTGAAACGGAATACAAGATCGGACACGACCCGGTAACCGAAGCGGATCGCGCCGTAGACGCCGTGCTGCGCCAGAACTTGTTGCGCGACGGCGAAGGCTGGCTCTCGGAAGAGAGCGTGGACGACGTATCGCGCCTCAGCAAACGCCACGTGTGGGTGGTGGATCCGCTGGATGGCACTCGTGAATTCGTAGCTGGCATTCCCGAATTCTGCGTCTCCATTGGATTCGTCGAAGATGGACGCCCGGTGGCTGGCGGAATCTGCAATCCTGCAACCAACGAAACCGTCATCGGCTCCATCGATTCTGGAGTCTTGTACAACGGCAACCCGGCGCATCCCAGTCAGAGGGCCGCCATGCCGGGTTCGCTCATCCTGGCCAGCCGCAGTGAGGTCAAACGCGGTGAGTGGCAGCAGTTCCAAAGCGGAGACTATCAGATTCGTCCGATGGGTTCGGTCGCTTACAAGCTGGCTCTAGTAGCCGCCGGGAAAGCCGACATCACATTCACACTGACGCCGAAGAACGAGTGGGACGTCGCCGCCGGCGCTGCACTAGTGGAAAGCGCTGGAGGATTTGTCGCCACGCTCGACAAGATGCCGCTGCGCTGTAACAATCGGAACCCTCTGCTTACCGGCTTGATGGCCAGCGGTCCGCTTCTCAAGAAAGGGTTGCTCTCCGCCCTTCAGGCTCACCTGCCGGTGACCGCCGGTCGAGAATGAGCGCCCGCCCGGGCTTAATCTTCCTGGACAACGTATCGCTGTGGCGCTGCTCTGCGCACCGCGAGTAGAGATCCCACCCCGCTGAGCCAGCTTTCAAATTCGAGCTGAGTGCGCCCCGAAGTGTCTACGAATCTCGGCAGCAGCAACGGGTTCGAGTGTCGATTGACTAGCCCTGCATCACAGGTAGTCGCGGAGACGACGCCCTCCTGATTGAGCCACTCCAGAAACTGCTGCCGGTAGACCCCGCTGGGATAGCAGAAATGGCTGGCCTCGGTCCCAGCTAGGGATCGAATTCGATCCCGGTTCTCTCTGATCTCACGTCGAAACAGGGCTTCGTCTTCCGGCGTGCGGTGCCGATGACTGTGCAGTTGCACATCGACACCATCCTTTGCGACTTCCGCCACCTCTCGAGCATTCATCAACTGCAGGATGCGCTTGGCAGCGATCGCCGAATAGTCGATGCCGAGAACCTGTGCCAACCTTCGGGCCAATTCATCTTTTTGTACGCCGGTTAGATTCTCGCGTTCCGATCGTTCAATCAATGCCCGGACGATCCGATGCCGGCCCAACTCCGTTCGCAGATCCATCGGTGCGGAAAGCCCGAGATCCGGAGCCGCATCTAACTGCTCCCCACGCCGCTGCCACAAGATGTAGGAGCACATGAGATTGAACACAGGAATCTCGCGATCGGTGTAGTACGTAGTCTGGTAGACGGTAGTGGGAAAGCCATACTTTTTCAGAAGCGGGTAAGCCTGGTTGTAGAAGTCATACGTACCATCATCGAAGGTGATCGCGACACTCCGCCGCGGAAGATCGCCTCGTCGCAACCGGGTCAGGGCCTCTACCAGAGGCAGCACCGAACAACGCATCGCTCGCAGGGTCTCAAGCCTGGTTGCGAGCAATTCTGCGGTCATGTACAGCCGCGGCCTCCACAAATGCTCGTCCTCTAGCGAGATGCCGTGATAGCAAAGAATCAGCAATCGCTCGCGGCGCCATGCGCTGTTGGCCACAACGTTGAACGCTCCGGTGCCTTTCAGTAACTCGAGCGCGGCGAGCTTTGCTCGTCTTAATATTTGCATTGGATCGTGAGTGCGGGTGTGCGCATGGCCTTAGCGAACTAGGGCTCCGCTCTGCGAAGTGCGGGAAACAGTATCGACCTCGCCATCGAGGAACACCCTTTGCCAGAGTTCGAGGTTCAGCAGCCTCCAAATGCGGTTGCCATGATCGCGGTATCCCGCTCGGTGCTCAGCGAAAATCCGCTGGATCGCTTCAGGCCGGAACAGGTCTCTCGCGT
Source organism: uncultured Acidobacteriaceae bacterium (assembly GCA_963706645.1). GTDB lineage: Bacteria > Acidobacteriota > Terriglobia > Terriglobales > Acidobacteriaceae > Sulfotelmatobacter. Next base: position 145,693 of record CAVPNR010000013.1, on the reverse strand, counting down.
GGCTTCGGGGCTCCGACAAAAGCTGTTCGATCTCCGCCAGTTGTGGGCCCGCTAACCAATACGCCCACGGTGTTGGGAATCCCATTTTCTTGCGGTAGACAATTTCTGCGGGCAGAAGATCCGCGACCGCCTCCTTCAGAACGAATTTGCCAGCCATTCCCTTGATCTCGTCCTTCACTGGAATTCGCGCCGTGAATTCGACAAGCGGATGATCTAGAAACGGCACGCGGCTTTCGATCGACGCCGCCATGCTCATCTGATCCTGCTTCATTAACAGTTCAATGAGGTAGCTGTTTATGTCGGTGTAAAGCAGGCGATGCAGCAAGTCGCCGTGAGACTGCTTCCACGCATTCATGGATCCGGCGTACGCCTGTCCTGCACCGGCCAGCGCCTCCGAAGTCAAGAGTTCGGAAAACTCACCCGCAGAAAAGGCCGAGTAGAAATTGTCGAAGTAAAATGATGGCCAGTCCTCGCCGTCCCGCATCAGGAACGTGTGCTCCAGTTTGCGGTGTACGCTGGCTGACAGCGGAAACTGTTCAATCCCAGTGCGCAACAACCGGCGCAAAAACCCAGGGGTGAGCGCCCGGTAGGTTCGGTCCATCTTCGAATTCAGCAGCGTCCAGGCATATCTTGTGTATCCCGCCAGAGTCTCATCGCTGCCTTCGCCCGTCAGCACCACCGTGACTCGCTCCCGTGCCAGGCGTGCCACGAAATAGAGAGCAACGCTCGAGGGCCACACCACCGGTTCGTCCTCGTGCCAGATCAACTGCGGCAAGCTGGCGAAGAATTCTTCGCGGCTCAAGCGTACTTCATGATGATCCGAACGAATATGCCCGGCGACTTGCTTTGCGTATCTCAGCTCGCTGAACTGTTCCTCGCCATACCCGACCGCGAAGGTTTGAATCTGGTCACCGCGAATTTTTGTGGTCAACGCGGCCACCGCGCTCGAATCCAGCCCGCCGCTCAGAAACACTCCCAGAGGCACGTCGCTCATCAAATGCGACTCCACAGCATCGTCGAGCAGTTCACGGTAGGTCTTCACGTAGTACTCGTGCGGACGCGGCTCGGCATCCACTTCCGTCGTGAGCTCCCAGTAACGCTCGACCCTGGGCTCGCCCCGCTCTGGTAGTTCTAGAGTGTGACCCGGCATGAGTTTGCGAATGCCGGTAAACATCGTCTCCTGGCCAGTGATATAGCCAAAAGCGAGGTACTCCGCTAGAGTGCCACGATTGAATTCCGCTTCCACGCCGGGGTACGCGAGAATCGTTTTGATCTCTGATCCGAAGAGAAAGGCTTTCCCATCCCATCGGTAGTAAAAGGGTTTGATCCCGACGCGGTCCCGAGCCGCGAAAATCACGCGCTTGCGACGATCCCAAATCACGAAGGCGAACATGCCCCGCAGGTGCTTCACGCAATCGCGACCGTATTCCTCATAAAGATGGACGATGGTTTCCGTATCGCTGCGCGTGCGATAGGTATGCCCCTGAGCTTCCAGCGAGACTCTCAGCTCCGCATGGTTATAGATCTCGCCGTTGAATACGATCCAGATGTCCTTATTTTCGTTGGCCAGAGGCTGATGACCGCTCTTCACGTCGATGATGCTGAGACGCCGCATCGCCAAACCAACATTCTCTTCGACAAAGAAACCCTCGTCATCGGGCCCCCGGTGTACGATGCGGCGGTTCATTCCCGCCAACACGTCACCCTTGACGTGCCAATCGCGATCGGAGAAAAAAATCCCGCAGATTCCACACATAAGTCAGTCTTTCTCTTCCGAGGCAAGCTTGCCGGCAAATTGCGGACTACCTTTCGCCAGCAGCATCCGGCTTCCTTCGCGGTCGACGACAACTGCCTCGGGGACTGAAGAAACGACCTCGAATTGGTCGCCACTCTCGATGGCTTCGCATCGCAACACTGTTGCCTTCGACGTTATAATCGCGTGGCCCGACCGCTCCACATAAGTACCATTGCAACAGATGAGAGTGCGCTTTGAACCGCTTCCTCCCGGTCCCCAATAGAGAAACTCCGCATCGCTGCTCCAGTCATCCAGCTTCCACGGCTTGCCGTCCCCGAAAATGATGGAATGCTCGTCCTGAGCTGCCTGGTAGCGGTATCCGGCGACAGAAGACTGCGCAGGAATTCGGGTTAAGTGCTGATCCGCAAGGGTGGCACGGGCTCCCAACGCCATCAATGTCGCGAACTCGGCAGGCAGGTGCGCCCAAGTGGCAAATCGCAGGACGTTATGATCCTCCTTCCTGCCATACATCGGTGAGTTCGACTGGCGCTCGACAGTCTGCGTCCATCCGCATCCTTCAATGGTTACAAACCGCAAAGCCTGCCCCTCACGAACGAATAGATTCTTTTCTCCATTCACTTGGTTCAACTCGGACTCAAGATGCCAGAAGAGGTCGAGTTGTTGCTCTCCATAACCGAGGGCCAGGTCCCGAACGAACCAAACGCCGGATTTAAGCGAAAACACGTAACGACGATGAACCACCGCCTTCGGCAAACGACTGTATCCATCGTGGCTGCCCGCAAAAAGATCGAAAGTTTTCCCCGAAATCCAGCCTTCCGCCTGAACCTGCGGCAATCGTCCCCAACTGAAGGGACCTTTCGGTTCGGCTTGATCCTGCCCGGCTACTTGGAGCGTATTGTGAGCCCTGGTGCCGCGGAAGTGGTCTCGCTCGCTATCCGCACCGACATATTCAAAGGTTCCAGAATCGATCAGCAACTTGCAACCGTCGTCAGTCGCACTCAAGCTGAGAGCATCCGCGTGGCCGTGGCCTGCGGTGTGTGCACCTTGCTGACCTGCATCGATCACTAACTGCCGTTTCGAATCATCTCCCGACATCACGTACAGTCCCGCGATTGGAAACGCAACTGACTTGGATGTGGATTCAGCGATCGGCAGCCGTTCGAACTCCACGATACCGGACTCTCCCAGAAGCCATATCGTCTCCTCTCGCAGCCCTCCCACCTGGACCTTGAAGTCTCCACGCCCAAACAAGACAGCACCCGTGGCCAGAGGATCCAGCATATGCACGCTGCGATTTCGAGAAGGATCGAACAGGCGCCCACCATCATCATCGCCAATCTGCGGCACCGTTCCGCCGCGGCCCAGAACCAACAAAGCTTCCAGCATTCGTTCCAGCGTTCGATCGAAATCAGAGGGCGTTGGACGATGGTTCACGGAAGCCAGCACGGCAGTATGCACGAAGAAGTCCAGAGCGTAGACGTGGTAATAGAGAGACTGCTCGAAATGCAGGCCATCTCCTTGCACCTGCCGGCTCGCCTCCTGTTGCACGATGTTCCAGCCACGCTGTCGCCATCGGCGCGCCGCGGGAATCTCCGGGCACAGGGTGCCGATGAAAAAGAGCGCGACCGCCTCACCCAGCAGGTGAGTGTTCGGTGAAAAATATGTCGACAAATAGCACTCTATGTGACGGCCAGAAACCGCCAGGGCTCGCAGCCATGCCGTTCGAAATCCTGCAGGCATCGCCGCAGAATCCGACAGAAGAAAGTAGACCCAGAGCCAGGACAAACTACGAAAGGCCACTTCCAGGCTGCTCGCCCAGTTGGTGCCGATGGGATAAGGATTTTCAGCATGCCAGTGCTCCCACTGGCGAAACAACTCCGCGGCAAATTTCTCGTTCCCGCTTAGCCGGTACGCTTTAGCCAATGTCACCAAATGCTGGTGCCGGTTCAGTTCCCAAGTCACCTTGCTGTCGCCGACTTCGGCGAAATCGAGGTACTTTATCTGGAACCACGGCTTTCGGGGAGCGCGTCTTCCGTGAACACGATCGCCGTGCCAGTCAATCTCAGATCCGTAGTCCACGTCGTCGTACCCCAGCAGGTCAAAGCGATGTTCGCAGATTCGTTCGGCTCGTTCGATGATCTGCTTCACCGTTTCCGGAAAAAGATCGCGCAGCCTCGCGCACAACTCCGGAACAGCTTCGGGGGTAAAGAAAAAACGAGGCTGCGCCCCCGTCACAGTGGAGAGCATTCGAGGAGCAAAGTCCCCACCGGTCTTGTAGCGCACCAGGTCGAAACGAGCGGTTGCCTGCTGGCGAATGCGGTCGGCAATCTCAGTGCGGTCCATTGCCCGGACGCGCCGGTACACGCGCTTCAGGCCCTCCGTCCCGGAACTCATTCCGCACCTCGCGAGTGCAGTAGCTCCGTATAAAGCTTGTCGGTATTCTCAATCATTTTCTGAAAACTGAACTCCGACGCCACATACTCTCGTCCGTTTTTCCCTAGGCTCGACGCAAACCTAGGATCACGCAGCAGACGCAGGATTGCTTCGGCTAGAGCTGGGGAACTTTCGGGAGGAACCAAAATGCCGGTCTTCCCATCGTCGATGATCTCAGCATTGCCTCCAACGCGAGTCGCCACGGTGGGCAAGCCGGCTGCGAGATACTCCAAAACAGCGTTCGGTAAACCTTCGGCTTTGGACGGAAGCACGGCAATGTCACAACATGCGAGGACGCGGGGAACGTCATCCCGCCGGCCCAGAAATAGAAAATGACGGCCCAAGCCAAGTTCCGCCACTTGGCGTTCGTAATCTTTCCTCAGGTCGCCATCTCCCATAAGCACGAAACGCACCTCAGGAAATTCGAATGTAATGGTCTTGGCGGCAGCGATCAACCAGGGATGTCCCTTCACATCGCTGTGCATGTTTCCGACGAGAGCGATCCACTTCTCCTGTGAGCTGCCTTGCGTGAGCCAAGCCCGATCTCGCGTTCCATGAGCGAATTTCTGCAGATCCACGCCGTTGTGAATCACGCGCACGTTCTCCGGAGCGAACTGCTTCTCGGCCAGAACAGCGTCCCGAACCGCGCTCGCATTCGTCAGCACGGCGGTAGAAAGTTTCTGCAAACGCCGAAGCCAGACTCGTCGCCGCGTCTGATACAACCCGAGATGCGCTAAATCGCGCTGACTGGAAATGATCACGGGCACGCGCGCAATCACCGCCGCCGGGATGCCTAACAAATTCGAGTACAAATCATGGGCATGAACAATCCGAAAGCCGCCTCGGCGCAGAAAGATCGCCAAACGAAACATCTGATACATTCCGCCGATTGAATCAAACCCACCCTTGGGATAGAACTCGCAGACCGAAACGGCCGAGCCAGCCAGCCTTTCCAGCAGCGGGCCACGCGCGCGAAGACATCCCAAAGTCACTTCATAGTGTTCGGAGTTCAGCCGGATCGCTAGTTCGACCGCTTGAGTCTCCGTTCCACCGACATTCAAGGAATCCAGCAGAAAAAATACTTTTCGCCGGGCCACATTTGAGCCTCCGCCGGAAACTTGGCTACCTCGAGGACCCTGCGCCGCATCTGAATCGGCGGCCTGAGATTCCAGGGCCTGGTGGTTCGACGGATTCATGCCTCTTCATAGTAATGGCAATTCTTTCCCGTTGCACATCGCCGCTGCTTCGTTCGTCGGTCGCAATTCAACCTGCGGCATCTCGCAAAATATTGAAAACGCGTAGCTTAACTAACTATTTCACTGTCCACGGATTCGCGCAGGGTTTGCCGCAGCTTGTCCCTTGGGCTATCTTAGAACTTCGATCCGAGAGCAATCGGAAGGGTGAAGCTTACGTATGAGCCGGGCGATCAGCATTTTTGGTTTGGGCTATGTGGGAACGGTCACGGCGGCTTGCCTGGCGCATCAGGGGAACCGAGTTACAGGAGTCGATCTTAGTGCCTCGAAAGTTGAGGCGCTCGACAGCGGCCGCAGTCCTATCGTCGAGCCGGCTGTCGCCGAACTGATTGCCGAGTCCCAGAAGGCCTGCCGCCTGCACGCCACCACCCACTCGAAACAGGCTGTACTCGAGACTGAGATCTCCTTTCTCTGCGTCGGCACGCCGAGCATGCGTAATGGGAAACTCGACCTGGGTCACATCGCCCCGGTTTGTCAGGAAATCGGCGAGGCCCTGCGGAAGAAAGACTCGTTCCATCTTGTCGTACTGCGCAGCACGGTGCTGCCGGGGACAGCCGAGACCATCGTCGTGCCTACCCTTGAAAAAGCGAGCGGAAAGAAGATGGGAACGGACTTCGGTGTGTGCGTAAACCCCGAATTCATGCGGGAAGGCACGGCCGTCGCGGACTTTCTGGAGCCTTCAATTACCATCCTTGGCGCGGGCGATCCGGCACACAGCAAGATTCTTCGCGATCTTTATTCGTGGGTTCCCGGACGCGTCTTTGAAACCTCATTTCGCTCCGCCGAGATGGCAAAGTACGTATGCAACGCCTGGCACGCCGTAAAAGTCTCTTTCGCCAATGAAGTGGGAACACTGGCCAAAGAGCTGCAAGTCGATGCGGAAGATGTGGTCGAGATCTTCACCTCCGACACTAAACTGAACATCTCCGCGAGTTACCTCAAACCTGGATTTGCGTTTGGCGGTTCGTGCCTGCCCAAGGATGTGCGTGCACTGAACTATCGCGCCAAAGAACTCGATCTTGACCTGCCCCTGTTCGAATCGATCCTGACCAGCAATGACGCGCATCTGGAGCGCGCAATCGAGATCATCTTAAGCACCGGCAAAAAGAATGTCGCCATGCTCGGTCTCAGCTTCAAGGCCGCCACCGATGATCTCCGGGAAAGCCCTCAGGTACAACTGGTCAAGCGATTGATTGGCGAAGGCTGCAAGCTGCAGATTTGGGATGACAACGTATCCTTGGGCCGCCTCATCGGTTCGAACCGACAATACATCGAAACCGTGATCCCACACATCGGTTCCCTGCTTAGTTCGGATCTCGAGCGAGTCCTAAGCGAAGCAGAAGTGGTGGTCATCGGCACTCGCGGCATTGACCGAAAGACATTGGAGTCGCATCTTCGGCCCAGTCATTTCGTCGTGGACCTGGTGAATCTCGAGAAGTCCCGGCGGCCCGCTGCGGGGACTTCGTACGAGGGGTTGTGCTGGTAGGCCAGTGACCAATGAAAATACTCTGGGTGAAAGCAGGCAAGTTGTTGCCGGTCGATACCGGCGGCAAGATTCGCTCGTACAACATCCTGCGTCATTTGGCGAGACAGCATGAGGTCACACTGCTTTCCTACTACGGCGGGGCGCGCGATTCAGACTACGAAACCGCAATCGCGCGGCGCCTGCCCGGAGCCCAAACCATCTTCACAGGTGCACCGGAAGGTGCTCTAGCTCAATCTCTGGACTACATTCTTCGCCTGCCCTCGGCGGCCCCTTACGCTGTGCGAAAGTTCACGGACGGCCGGCTTCGCAAGGAAGTAGCCAGACGCCTAAGCGAGGGCAGCCTGGACGTTGCCGTTTGCGATTTTCTCTCGGCATCGCTGAATTTTCCCGAGACTCTACCGGCGCCCGTTGTTCTCTTCCAACACAATGTCGAGACCATGCTCTGGCGGCGCATGGCAACAACGGAAAAAGCTGCGTTGCGGAAGCTCTCTTACGGTATTGAAGCGCGCAAGATGGCGGCGTACGAAACTCGCACCTTAGGCAGATTTCAGCATGTTATTGCCGTTTCCGACCATGATCGCAGCGCCATGCTGACGTTATCGCCCACTTGCCCGATCACGGTGGTCCCCACTGGCGTCGACACCGAGCAATATCAAGTCGCGCCTTCGGTTTCGGGGCGCCCTCCATTCGTTGTCTTCACTGGTTCCATGGACTGGGAGCCCAACATCGACGCCATGGAATATTTCTGCCGCGACATCTGGCCCGCAGTCCTGGCTGTTTTTCCGGACGCGCGTTTTCAGATTGTCGGGCGGAACCCTCACCCGCGAGTACAACGCCTGGCCTCGTCATCCGTCGAGGTCACGGGAACCGTGGCTTCGGTCGCCGACTATTTGCGCCAAGCGACTGTCGTGATCGTGCCCCTGCGCATTGGCGGTGGAACCCGGCTCAAGATCTTCGAAGCGATGGCCATGGCCAAGGCCATGGTTTCCACTTCCATCGGTGCCGAGGGATTGGACGTAACCGATGGCCGCGACTTAATCATTGCCGACGATGCGGCAACTTTCGCCTCGAGCATTCTGCAGCTCTTGCGCGATCCCGAATCCCGCCGAAGCTATGAGCGGAATGCCGCCGCTTTGGCCGCACGCTTTGACTGGTCCCATATCGCCCGGCGCTTCGCGGATGTACTTCAGGAAGCTGTTGCCGGTTTTCGAACTCGCCGCCATCCTCAGAGTGCCGTCGTTGTGCCGGTGCGTCCGTGAGAATTCTGGTGCTCGACGGCAACCAGAATCAAGCTGTGGCGTCCGTTCGTTCCCTGGCGAAGGCTGGCCACGAGGTTCTTGTAGGAGAATCGAGTTCCTGGTCAAAGGCTGGCTGGTCTCGCTCTTGCCGTGGCATCTTTCAGTACCCCGACCCGCACCATGACGTCGCTGCCTTCGTCGCCCGCATTTCGGAAGTCGCCAGGCAGCAGTCCGGCACGCTGGTGCTTCCCATGACCGAGGCGACAACGCTGCCGTTGTCGGCGCAGCTCGACGCTTTGCTGGCAACTGGCGCCAGGCTGGTATTGCCTTCCCACGCCGACGTTCTCCGTGCTTTCGACAAACAGGAAACGGTTCGGTTGGCAGCGTCTCTCGGGATCGCAGTCCCGAAGACGACGATCGTCTGCAGTGCAGAGGAAGCTCACAACGCAGCACGAGAGATGGCGTTTCCGGTCGTTTTGAAGCCGCGCAGTTCGGTCGAAACGCGATCCGATGGCGCAATGCAGGTGACCGGACGTCCACGCTACGCGAAGAACGCGGAAGAGCTGCAAGCCCTTTATCAGGAAATGAGTGGGACGTGCTCCCGAGTCCTGGTGCAGGAATTTGTCGACGGTGAAGGCACGGGCTATTTCGCCTTGATGCACCACGGTGAACTGCGAGCCGAATTCGCGCACCGGCGGATCCGCGACGTCCATCCCACCGGTTCCGGCAGCGCGGTTCGCATCAGTGTCGAACCCGATCCGCAGGTTCGCAACCCATCTTTAGCGATCCTCCGGGCCTTGCATTGGCACGGAGTAGCCATGGTGGAGTTTCGGCAGGCCGCTAGCCAGCAGCCTGTTTTCATGGAGGTTAACGGACGCTTCTGGAATTCGCTTCCCCTCGCCTGCTACGCAGGGACAGACTTTCCCGCCCTGCTGGCGCAGATGGCGGAATCAGGCGATGTGGAAAAACAGAATTCAGCACGAACCGGTGTCACCTGCCGCTGGCTTCTCGGAGATTTTCGCCATCTTGTGGAAGTCTGGCGTGGCGCGCCGGCTGGCTATCCCAGGCCTTATCCAGGACGAGTAGGCACTCTGCTCGCCGTGATGACTCCAGTGCCGGGCACCTTCCACGACAACTTTCAGTGGGCCGATCCTCTGCCAGAATTGGGAGATTGGCTGAGTTTCTTGCAACGCGCTTTCCACAAAGCCAAACTCTAGGTCGCGTCAAGGACGAGATTATTTCGATGGCGGAACAAGGCACCGCGTTTTTCATGTATCACGAACTGTCGCTGCCCAACCGGGCGCTGTGCCACCGCGAGCCGGGATACACGCGCTACGTCGTATCAGCCTCAGACTTTCGCAGCCAAATCGAAGAACTCGTACGCCAAGGCTGGCGAGCGACCGATGTCTCCCATGCGGTCAAGTCCTTCGATGGCAAAACCGTCTGCATCACTTTCGATGATGGTTGTGAAACCGACCTGCTGGCCGCCGCCCCCATTCTGAAGGAATTCGGATTCGGCGCCACCTTTTACATTACAGTCGGATTCTTAGGCAAACCGGGATATCTTTCCGAGGCGCAACTTCGCAATTTGAGTGCGCTCCGATTCGAGATTGGATGCCACTCTCTCACCCATCCCTATCTCCCTGACATCGACGATCGTCGCCTTCACGACGAGACCGCCGGAGCCAAGGATCGGTTGGAACAGATCACCGGCGTCGCCGTAGAACATTTTTCGTGCCCTGGCGGACGATGGGACCGGAGGGTCATCGAAGCTGTGAAGGCCGCTAAATTTCGCACCATGGCGACCAGCCGAACTGGAATGAATTCTGCGAGCACAAATCCACTTTGTCTGACGCGCATTGCGGTGCTGAACGGTACCAGCGTCGAGCAATTCAGGCGCGAGTGCCGCGGCCGTGGACTCTTCCGAACGCAGCTGAAAGAACGAGCCCGTGAGACCGCCCGACAACTGCTGGGCAACTCAAAGTATGATGCCCTCCGTAGTCTGATCCTTGGTCGAGAAGAAGACTCGGGTTCCACTCACCACTGACTAGCGTCGTCTTTCTTGCACCCTGACGTTTTTTCATCCCGCTCCGAGGGTCGTTGTACTTCCGCTGCATCACGGTCTGCACTTTCGTGCGCCAACTGGCCAGTGTCCTCTGTTATCTACACCCCTCTCGCCGCCCTCTTTAGAGTGAAGACTGTTCGCAATCTAAGACTCATTTCATTTGTGAGGGCCCCTAATGTTCTTGGAATCGTCCCCCGATTACCAACGTCGCAAGGCAATTGCAACACTTGTCTGGCAACTTGGAACCACGATTCTGCTCCTAGTACTCGTTAGTCTTTCCCTTGGCTGCGCTGGATTACCAACGTCAGCCGCGAAGTCGCCCAACTCTTCCACAACCTCCAACGTCGGCGTTAACCTCTCGCCGACGAAGATCACGATCTCTTCCGGCTCCCAGCAGCAGTTCAATGCGACTGTGATGTCGACTAGTCGAGCAAAAATAGGGAATGAACCCGGAATTCCTTCGATCATCTGGCACGCAACCGCGGGCACTGTCTCCAGCAGCGGAATGTTCACGGCGCCGAGCGTGACCTCATCCACCGTGATCTCAGTAACCGCGACGAGTACTGCGGACAATAGCTATGCCGCCTCGGAAGTCACCGTAGTGCCGGCCGGCAAGGTCGCGGTGACTTTGTCACCGGCAACGGCCACGCTCTCTTCGGGTGCTAAACAACAATTCTCCGCTACGATAACCTCTACCAGCAATACAGCCGTCACCTGGCAGGCAAGCGCCGGAACGATTTCGACGAGTGGTCTATTCACCGCTCCCTCCGTAAGCGCTTCGACCAAGGTAACCGTAACGGCCACGAGCGCTGCTGACACTACCACCATTGCCACGGCTCAGCTCACGGTCGTTCCTCTCGGTAAGCTCTCGATTTCCGTCAGCACGATGCCAACCGGCACGACCGGAGCTCCTTACAGTGCGACGCTGTCGGCTACCGGAGGCACAACACCTTACTCCTGGCAAATTGCTGGAGGATCCTTGCCCCCAGGCCTTTCGCTCAACAAAGGCACCGGAGTCATTTCAGGCACCACGTCGCAGACTGGAACCTTCCCGTTCACGGCGTCGGTAACGGACGCAACGGCCGCGACCAGCAGCAGTTCCCTGAGCATTTCGATCAACCCGTCGACGACAGGAAACTTTGATGGCCCGGCGGAACTGCCGCGAGTCTATGTCCAGAGTGACTTGGCCGATACACCCGCACCCGGCAACATGATTGCCGTGCCCAAGGGGGGAGATTTCCAGCAGGCATTGAACAGCGCCAAGTGTGGAGACACGATCACGCTCCAAGCCGGGGCCGTCTTCACCGGAACTTTCACGGTGCCTGCACAAACGTGCGACGACGCACACTGGATCATCGTCCGCACTAGCGCAACCGATAGTAGCCTGCCTCCCGAGGGTACGCGGATTTCTCCGTGCTACGCCGGCGTCTCGGCTCTTCCCGGCCGCCCAGCTTTCAAATGCACCTCTACCAACAACGTGCTGGCGAAACTTCAGTTTTCTGCCGTGGGCAGCGGCCCCCTTATTCTGGCAGATGGCGCAAACCACTATCGCTTCATCGGATTGGAGATCACTCGAACTCCGGCTATCGGAGTTGTCTACAACCTCGTCGTGAATCAGTCCGGCGGTGCGGCAGATCACATCATTTTTGATCGAACCTGGCTTCATGGCACAGCCCAGGATGAAACTGGGCGCGGCATCATGCTGAGCGGTACGACCTATGCCGCGATCGTAGAGTCTTATTTCTCGGACTTTCATTGTGTGTCGAAAACAGGAGCGTGCGTCGACGCCCAAGCCGTAGCTGGAGGCCTTGGCAGCTTGGCCTCCGGACCGTACAAGATTGTCGATAACTTCCTTGAGGCTTCTGGCGAAAGTTTCATCCTGGGAGGCGGCGCCGCCGCAGTAACGCCCACCGACATCGAAATACGCCGTAATCACATGTTTAAGCCGCTGACGTGGATGCAAGGCCAGCCTGGATACGTCGGCGGCGTTGACGGCAACCCCTTCATTGTTAAGAATCTCTTGGAGCTTAAGAATGCGCAGCGGGTTCTGTTTGAGGCCAATGTCCTGGAGGACACCTGGGGAGGATTCTCCCAAGCCGGCTTCGCGATTCTGCTCACTCCAAAAAACCAAGCCAGCGGCACCGGAAACGTCTGCCCCATCTGCCAGGTCACAGATGTAACTATTCGGTATACCACGATCAGTCATGTGGGCGGAGGCATGCAGATCGCCAATGGACTATCTGACAATGGCGGCGCACCGCTGGCCGGCGAGCGCTACAGTATCCATGACCTCACCGTCGACGACATCGACGCGACAAAATATAACGGGTATGGCACATTTGCTCAGGTCTCTATGGGAGATGGGGCACCTGTCCTGCAAAGCGTCACCATCAATCACGTGACCGGATTCCAGCCAAATGTGTTGCTGAACCTGGGCGACGACACTGCCATCAACCCGACGATGAACAATTTCGTATTCACAAACAACATCGTAAACGCCGGTACGGCTCCCACTCAGACGACCGGCGGTGGCACTGCCAACTGCGCTTACTACAGTGCGCCGTTGACTTCCTTGGGGGCGTGCTTTAATCCTTACACGTTCTCGAACAACGCGATCATCGCAAGTCCAGCCAACTACCCTCCCAGCAAGTATCCCGCCGGGAACTATTTCCCTGCCACGGTTTCTGCCATTGGTTTTGTGAATTACAACAACGGTAACGGCGGCGACTACCATTTGCAGAGTTCGAGCCCCTACAAAAACGCTGGTAGCGATGGTAAAGACCTGGGCGCAGACATTGATAGTCTCGAATCTGCGATCGCAGATGTTCAGTAGTGATCTGTCGGTAGCAAGTTAAAATGTCCGCTTTTCGTAGCAAGTGAAATGTCCGGTTTCAAAGTTGTGCCCTCGCCGATTGGGTTGGGTTGATTTTGGGGATGGGGTTGCAGGGAAAGGGGGCAGTTCCCCTTCCCCTGCTCAGCTCTGTAGAAGCCTTGGTGGATAGGGGTGTACCGCCAGCGTCATAGCGACCCAGGCAATGCGGTCCGTGGGTGAGACTCAAAGTTCGATTCAGATGTTGGTGCACCACCACCTGGCAACCCGCCAACGTCGCGGCGCAGGGTCTCGCGGCTCAGGGAGAAGCCCTCGACCTCCCAAAGTTTTTCGCACAGGTGATGATCGTTGAAGCCGGCGTGAGTGGTGCGGGCAAGCTGAACGATGCCCCTCCGGACTCGGATGGGCAGGCGGCGGGGGCTGGGGCGTCCGCGGTTGGCGTGTGCCAAAGCTGCCTCTCCCTGCTCTCGCAAACGTTTTTTCAGACGCCGGACTTGACGAATGCTAGAGCGAGAGCAGTTCGGCAGTTCTGGCACACGCCATGTCTCCTTTAACACAACTGGAAATTACGCTCACTCGTTGCAGTTCCTTCTGACTCAACGCGACTGTCCTTCCTCTATGGGGTGACACTTTCACGTTGCCGTTACGGGGTGACAGAATTATGGAACTAAAACACCGTCGCCATGGATACTACTCAGAATTCACTTTATGCCATATTATGAGCGATCAGACGTTAGACGCCGGAAGGACACTATGGAGGACCCCCGATTTTTCGAGCGCAATCAAGCCGAGATTGAACGCAGCGCGGCCGAGGCCAAGGATTTCGTTCTCGAGCCCATGGATCGACCCCAGATTGAGCACTACTTGAATCCCCCTGCGAATACACCTTATCCACTTGAGTATGCGTTTTGCTTATTGGGAGGCGTTCGAGGCAAGATGGTGCTCGATCTCGGCTGTGTTACAGGAGAGAACGTTATCCCATTGCTCGAGCGGGGCGCATGCCTGACTGGCACGGATATATCCCCGAACTTATTACTATCGCTTAGGAGCGATTGAGAAACGCCGATTCAGAAGTGTCGGTCACCGTCGGCTCTGCATACGAAAACCGGATTGCCGGATGAATCGGTCGATGCAATTTCTTCGCGTGGCACTCATTCACCGTCTCGACATAAAGCCCGTTCGAGACGAAATGTGCAGGGTTCTCCGTAGAGGAGGCGTGATTATCCTAAAGGAACCGATCCGATTTTCTAAGGGGTACACATGGTTGCGCGGTTTGCTGCCGGCACGGGAGGATATTTCTGAGTTCGAGCAATCCCTTGACCCGGGAAACTTTCCATAATGATGCAGCCTTTCGAGGTCGAAGGGTCAAGCAGTCATCGACTCTTACGTAATTCTCATGCGAAAATCGCGAGTTGGCATTGCACTACAGTGGTTAATCATCGGGGTCGGTGTCGGACTTCGCGTCGCGAATTTTTTCCGCGATCGTTCTTTCTGGGGGGACGAGGTAGCGATTGCGTTGAACCTGCGCTTCCGATCCTTCGCAGAACTGCTGCACCCTCTCAGCTATGATCAAACGATGCCGGTGGGTTTCTTGCTGTGTGTTAAGGGCGTCGCGAGTGTGTTGGGATACTCTGAGTTGGTTCTGCGTTTGCCCCTGTTGCTGGTCGGCTGTGCCCTACTGATCCTAACTTGGATTCTGTTTTCGAAGCTATTCGAACCTCGCGTTGTATTCTTGATAGTTGCGATCATGGCAGTTTCGCAGCCGCTGATCTACTACTCTTCGGAACTTAAGCAATATGAACTGGACGCTCTGGCAACAGTCTTAGTGGTGTGGCTGGCAGTTATCACCCTGACGAGCGCTGCAGATCCGCCATGGCCCAAGCTAATTGCGGTTGGAGCTGTGGTCATGTGCTTCTCGCAGCCCGTAGTCTTTGTTCTCGCGAGCATCGGGATAGCCGCCGTCTTCGATCGCCGGTTCCGCACTTCCGCGACTTGGCGCAAACACTGCATCCTCACTGGCGCTGTGTGGTTGATAGTCTTCGTTCCGCTGTTACGGTTTTCCTACCGCGCCACAATGCAAAGTGCATACATGAACATGTTCTGGTCATCGAACTTCATCACTCTGAATTCCCCCGATTTCCGGGATCGCCTGTCCGCAGCAGTTGCCTTGTCGTTGGGAATTTCCCACATTATCGGAATCAGAACGATCATTCTCAGCGGCCTATTCTTGGTCGGCCTCTATGGGATCATGAAGAAATCGGGCAGGCTGATCGCGATGGTCGTTGCGGCACCGTTCGGTCTAATGTTATTAGCTTCGGTGCTAAAGCAGTATCCAATCGTGACCAGGTTGCTGCTGTTTTCTGTCCCAATTCTGCTATTGATCTACGCTTCGGGTATATCGCTGATTGCGGATCTCATTCCGCACGGCCTTTCGAATCTGGCGTTCATCGGGCTGGCTGGCGTTCTCATCTTACCGACTGCAGTTGCAACAGGGAAACAGGCAATTCACTTCAACCAGCGGGAAGCGACCCGCGATCTTGTTAGGACAATCGGAGGCCGAAGTCAGGATTGCGCGGTTTACTTGGTTTTCGGAAGGTACGCGGAGTGGGCCTACTATGCCGGCGATTGGAGCCAACGGGAATTATTGAAGCAGAGGGTTGACCTGGCCTACGCTTGTCTGCGCTCGGCACAATTGGTGTATCTCGGAGAAAGCGCCGCGCGAGTGGGCGGATGTGAGGATCTGGACTTTCCCGCCATCGATCACCGAATGGAGGAGATAGTGGGAAACCCACCACCCGCCCCATCGAGGGGACTCGATGCGGACCAAGAATGGGCTGAGGAAGAAGCTGCGAGAATTGCAGGCGTGCAGGCACAATCCGTGTGGTTGTTCTTGCCGGTCTACAACACAAATGCTGCCACCGGATTTCCCAAGCAGAGAAAGCTGCTAGAGAGGCTGGAATCTCAGCTGGGAACACGCGGCTGCCGTTTACTGGAAACAGATTTCAAGGGAGACAGTCTAGCCCACAACTTCCAATGTGGGGCCAGATTTAAGTAGTCCCACCTTCTTCGCTGAAAACTCTTCAAACTCGCCGAAGCTTAGTTACTTTGCCGTTTCAGCCCATATATCGGCAGCTTCCGGAAGATCGACCAGACACAACGTGCCCTCGTCTTGGGTACTGTACAAGCGCAATTGCGCTCCCGCCCTTTGCAGTTTCGGGACGATCCAGTCGAAACGCGAGTTATTACAGAGAACCAGAAACTCGCGGTGCAAATCTGTAAAGCTACGATAGTCGGGTAGATTCAGAGGGGTTAGCCCTCGCAGGCCCGCCAGATTGTAGTCGGCGCTGCTCGCCCCGGTGTACTTCAGCGCCTGCTCAGGATCGGGGTATACAGCAGCAGAGGCTTCAGGTCGCGCGGTGCGCTCTGCGCCAGTCGCAAATATTGAAGCGGGTCCGATATGACAATCGACAATCCCGAGGCGGCCGCCGCCCGCAACCATTCCTTGGAGATCCGCGGGGTGTGCCCTGAATCCCTCGCTGTCTGTGAGCCTATTCGTTGGGGTGTGTTGATCGTTGGTTGTGCGGCACACGTCGGTGGATCTCCTAGCAACATCTCCCGCCTTTTCCTCTGCATGCCACCGTGACCAAGGCCGCTGCACCAGAGCTGCGGAATAGACACTGCAAGCGGAGCGGCAGAAGGATTGAGAAGCCAATGACCGTAACAATAGCGTTTGTGGAATATTTTGGTGAGTAGCTTTCCGGCGATGAACACTTCCACCGGCGTCAAAAGCAGTGCTACCAAGACCGCCAATTCATGTATCGGAACTGATTCGTGGTCCGTGGAGTCTGCAGCGACCGGCGGGCGAAGATGAGTATGCAAGTCCCGACTAACAATGCAAATACTCCCCAGATAATTCCGCCCTGAGGCAAGTAGAACTGCGAGGTGCTGACCACGAACTGGAGTAGAGATGCTGGCGCGACATATCCTCTCACGAGAACCAGATTGGCACGCAGCAGCGGCCTGAAAACGAGAAACGGAGTTGCCGCCAAGTCAGCATGATCCAAACCGGCTAGACGATGCGCCGGCTGCGAACCGTGCGGACCAACTCGCCTAAGCCGATCGCGGCAAACGAGAACATCACACAATAGTGCAAGCTGATGGCAGTCGCCAGACTCCACCACAATCCGGCGAGCATCAAGCGACGGTTGTGCCCTCTGCAAGCCTGTTGCCAGCACAAAAGAGCAAGGCTGCTGCAACCCAGGAGCAAGGCATAGGGTCGCGCCTGCACGCTGTACGACTGACCGAAAGTCAAAAAACCGGGAAGCGCTCCAATCCAACCGTAGACTGGGATTGCATACCCATTGACGATGAAGTAGGTGCACGGCATCATCGTCAAATATCCGACGATCGATGGAATCCGCAGGCCCAGTTGGTTCCAGCCAAAGGTATCGGCCGAGAGTTTGAAGATCGAATGAAACAGCGGCGGGCTGGATTCTGCGGGGCCGATGAGGGCCTTCCAAATCATGTCGAGGCTCGGCAAGGCAGCGATTACGTGGAGAGGATCTCGTCGAAGTTGAAGGGCCGCCGATCCGCTTTGACGAGCGCACACGGAAGGAACGCCGATGACAAGAGCAGTGGACTGATCCATGGCTTAAGCGTGAGCGTGGATTCGACCACGGAACCTAACTGCTCAATCACACCTACAGTGACTTCCGTCCGAGTGCGCTTTTCTGAAACGATTTATTCCGGTTGTGGCGAGACCGTCGGTTGTACCTTAGCCGGAGTTTCCTTTTTGATTTCGAAAGGAGGAGGCACTACGCTCCCCAATCGCCAAGTCCGACGTAGTTGAGACGATTTCATCCAGACCGCTCCGATCAGCTTGCGATCCGCACAAGGAGCAGAAACCATACCACTTTGGGCTCTGCTCTGTAATATTCAGTCTCTTCTAATGCAAGATGAAAGCTGAGGGAGGGCGTTTGTTTCCAAATAAGGTGAGCCTGAAGGGCAAGGGGCGAGTGAAACAGCGGCAACGCACTATACATGTCTACAGTCAGATCAGACCCGCTGGTTTCCAGCGAGACGACACATTGAACCTGGCTTTTCTCATTTTTATAATTTCACAGAGCCGCAGACCGCTCGCCCGATACCTGGATTTCTGCCGGCGACTTGCTGGAACTCATGGACCGGCTGAACCCCACCATCGCTGCATTGAGCACAGAGATGAAGGAGGAATCGAGAAGATGCCGGAGATGCAACGGTTGATGACCCATCCTGGTGTGGGTCCGCATACAGCACTGGCTTTCGTGCTGATCATCGGGACTCGGCAGCGCTTCTCGTTTCAGTCGGTGCTGACACCGTTTATCTTTTATCCATGCTAAGCTCTTGCAGGGAGCCCATGAAGCTATCCGTCGTCATGCCGGTATACAACGAACGCAACACCCTGCGGCCGGTGGTGGAAAGGGTCTTGGCGGTTGGATCGCAAATCGAGTTGATTTGCGTCGATGACGGATCGAAGGACGGGTCTCGTGAAATCCTTGCGCAATTGCAGACGGAGTACCCGCAAATCTGCGTTGTGCTGCAGCCTCGAAATATGGGCAAGGGTGCCGCCCTGCGGCGTGGAATTCAGCAAGCCACGGGAGATTTCGTGATCATCCAGGATGCAGACCTCGAATACGATCCGGCAGAATATCCCGTGGTGTTGGCACCCCTTATCCAAGGCAAGGCCGACGTGGTCTACGGTTCGCGCTTCCTTTCGGGCCGTCCTCATCGCGTGCTCTACTTCTGGCATTCGGTGGGCAATTGGATCCTGACTCTGCTTTCCAACGCTCTCACTGACCTCAACCTCAGCGACATGGAAACTTGTTACAAAGCTTTCCGCCGGGAGGTGATCCAATCCATCCCCTTGCAGGAGGACCGCTTCGGATTTGAGCCTGAGATTACCGCGAAGTTCGCCAAGCGCAGGGTGCGCATCTACGAAGTCGGCATCAGCTACTCGGGCCGTACCTACGAAGAAGGAAAGAAAATCGGCTGGAAGGACGGATTCCGCGCCCTTTGGTGCCTGCTGAAATACTCGGTAACGGAACCCGTGGTTCCGTTTACGGAGATGGCACCTGGTAGCGATACTAGGTATCCGGCACGCACCGAGCCCCCTAACAGGCTGCTGAAAAAGTGACGGATACGGTGTTGGTCTTTCCGTTTTTCATCGATAGTAGCTATTGCGAAGTTGGGTCGATTTTTTTCGCCATCATTCCCTGCGATTTCTGTGCTACCTGACACACCTCGGCCCCCGACTTACACCGCCGGAACTGAGACCGCCAGATTGCGCATACGCACCAGGTTGTAGGCCGCGCAGGCGAAGGTGAAGATCCAGTCCACTTTGTCGACTCCGCGATGCCGCAGCTTGCGCAGTCCCGCCACCGTCTTCAGCCAGCCGAAACATTCTTCGATGCGCTTCCTTTTCCGCTGGCTGATCTTGTATCCCGGCGTGCCGCGTAGTGCGTGCATCGATGGCGCTGCCGCCTGCTCGCGCATGGTTCTGCGCCACATGCGGCGTCACCCACAGATGCCGGCACTCGGCCACGAACCCGCGCGTATCGAATCCCTTGTCCCCACCCACCGTCACCGTTTTCGTTCCCGCGAACTCTCGCCAACATCAGCAACGCAGCATCGCGCTCCGCCGTGCCGTTGGCCTGGAACCCTCCCCATCCACAATCAGCCCGTTCCGGTTTTCCATCAGCAGATGGCCGCTGTAACTCAACTTCGCCTCCTTGCCCGGCCCTTTGCGCGCCAGCAGCGACTCGGGATCGGTCTTGGATTCGTGCGTGTCGTTGCACCGCTTCTCGCCGTGAAAGTTCACCGTCGGATTGCCGGGATCGTCCGGCGGCGGAGTTTTCTTCTCCGTCCTTCACTGAAAGCTCTTCTCGCTCGCCCACGCCTC
Organism: uncultured Acidobacteriaceae bacterium; assembly: GCA_963706645.1. Taxonomy (GTDB): domain Bacteria; phylum Acidobacteriota; class Terriglobia; order Terriglobales; family Acidobacteriaceae; genus Sulfotelmatobacter. Next base: position 125,695 of record CAVPNR010000013.1, on the reverse strand, counting down.
CAGCAGCGTCCCGTCCACCGTGAAGTGTTCGTCCGATAGCAGGCCCCGGCCTCGCGCCTGCTCCACCACTTGCGCCAGAAACTGCTTGGCCACATCGCCCTCCAGCAGCCGGTCGCGGTTCTTGGTGAACACCGTCGCGTCCCACACCGCGTCGTCCGCGTTCAGCCCGACAAACCAGCGGAACAGCAGGTTGTAATCCATCTGCTCCATCAGCAGTCGCTCGCTGCGGATCGATGTAGAGCATCTGCAGCAACAGCGCCCGCAATAACTTCTCCGGCGCAATCGACGGCCGACCCACGCTGGCATACATCACGTCAAACTGTGGCGACAGCTCGCTCAGCGCCGCGTCCACCATCGCCCGGATCGCTCGCAGCGGATGATCCTTCCGTACCCGTGCTTCCGGCGACAAGTAACTGAATATCTGACTCTGTTGCTCGTCCGTTCCTCGCATGCCTCTTCCTAACACACCGGGTTGTGGATGGGGAGTTGTTTTTCAGCAGCCTGCTAATCTAAGCTGCTGCCGCCTTCTGACTAACCGCGGATGCGAGTTCTCTGCTGCAAGTCCGACACATGCAAATGCCTTTGAGTTGAGTGTGTACCGCAGCTCGAAGCAAACTCATGATTTCACTTTCTACCCCTCTGGACGTAAGCTTTCTTCTTGTCAAAGCGTTTCTCTCCAGAAATGCATGGCGCCCCGGACTGCTATAATTCTGACTAGCAGGATCTGCTGTTTTTAGCTGACTTATCTCCGTCCTCCTATCAGCGTCGCCTCAGGAGGCGTGGTGTTTTCACGAGTTCTGCGCAATATTTGGGGGGAGATTGTGAATGGTTCCGCGCGATGCTTCCTTGCTTCACTCGCAGCCCTTGTCTGGCTCATTCATTTTCCCTTGGTTCTGCCCGTGGCTGGCCAACAAGCTTCCGCGCCGGCTGGCAGCTTTGATGGCCCAGCCGAACTGCCAAGAACGCAAGTGGAGAGTTCTCTGCGCGCCACTCCTGCTCCCGGTAAGACTCTGACGGTACTCGCCGGTGAAGATCCTTCCCAAGCTCTCGCCAAAGCGTCTTGTGGAGACACCGTTCAATTGGAAGCGGGCGCTACCTTCCGCACTCTTCTTCTGCCTGAAAAGAAATGTGACGACTCACATTGGATCATCGTTCGCACCAGCGCTCCCGATTCGAAACTCCCTCCGGAAGGTACGCGAATGACTCCCTGCTATGCGGGCGTCTCCTCTCTTCCCGGCCGGCCTCCGTTCCAATGTGCCTCCACGGAAGACGTACTCGCCAAGATTGAATTCGATAAAAAGGGCGGCTCCGGCCCAGTCCTCCTCGAGCCCGGGGCAAACCACTATCGCTTGATCGGTCTGGAGGTCACACGAAGTTCAACGCTGGCGGTCGTGTATAACCTGATTGGTCCGGACAAGGGAGCTGCCGACCATATCATCTTCGACCGCATGTGGATCCACGGAACCGCCCATGAAGAGACCGTGCGAGGCATCATGCTCAGCCACCTCCGTTACGTGGCAGTGGTCGACTCCTACTTCTCCGACTTCCATTGCGTAGCGAGAACCGGCGCGTGCGTGGACTCCCAGGCCATTGCCGGAGGGTTGGGGGATGACGCCATGAGCACGTTCAAGATCATCGACAACTTCCTCGAGGCCGCCGGCGAATGCCTTCTGCTGGGAGGCGGCGAGGCCACCGCCACGCCAACTGACATCGAGGTTCGCCGCAACCACATGTTCAAGCCTATGACCTGGATGAAAGGACAACGTGGGTTCGTTGGTGGCATAGACGGCAGTCCATTCGTCGTCAAGAATTTCTTTGAACTCAAAAATGCCCGGCGTGTGTTGTTCGAAGGCAATCTTCTGGAAAACAACTGGGGTGGATTCTCCCAGGCCGGTTTCGCAATTCTGTTGACGCCCAAGAACCAGGCTCGTGGAAAGGAGAGCATTTGCCCGAGTTGTCTGGTGACCGACGTCACGATACGGAATTGCCGGATCAGCCATGTCGGTGATGGTCTACAGATCAGCAACGGAGTCTCGGACAGCGGCGGTGCCGCAAAGGATGGCGGGCGCTACAGCATTCACGACATCGTTGTCGACGACATCCAGCCGGACCTCTACAGTGGGTTTGGCGCGTTCGCCCAGATCTCCATGACGCCCGGCATTTCCGAGTCACCGCGCCTGCACGACGTCGCCATTGACCATGTCACCGCATTTCCTGCCCGGGCTGTGTTCATCATTGGAGGTCCGCGCAACGATCCCAGAATGTCCGGGCTCTCGATCACAAACAGTATTTTCGGGACTGGCATCAAGCCCTTCGCGACCACCGGCGGTGGTGTCGAGAAAAATTGCGGGGCCATGCCAGACGCCAAGGCCCCCGACACCGTATTCCGCGACTGTTTCTCGTCCTATACATTTCACGACAACGTTATTGTTAATGGAGGAGGAGGATGGCCGAAGGACAACAAGACTCCTAAGAAAATGGCTGACGTTGGCTTTGCCAACTATAAAGGCGGGAACGGAGGCGACTACCGGCTGTCGGCGAGCAGCAAGTTCGCACATGCGGCTGCCGACCAGAAGGACACAGGTGCAGACCTCGAAGCCATCGACCAGGCAACTAAGGGAGTCCAGTGACCACAAAGGCCCTTCCTGCATCGGCGGAATCGTCGGTAGATGAAGATCGAGGATTTGCGCTATTAACCTCGTCCGACTCACAATGAGGGTGCTCCAGCTCGGACCATATCCGCCGCCCCACGGCGGCGTACAGACGAACCTGGTAGCCATTCGCACTTTCCTGTTCAAGCATGGCGTGCCATGCTCGGTCGTCAACATCACCCGTCACCGCAGACCAAATGCTGATGAAGTGTACTATCCGAAAAGCCCCGCTCAATTGCTCCACCTCCTCGCACGGTTGCGATATGACGTGATCCATCAGCACTTCGGCGGAATGCTCACCAACCGCATTCTCGCGTTAAGCTTGGCTTGCACCTCTCGGCCGGGAGCAAAATCCGTGATGACGTTTCATTCCGGTGGGTATCCCTCCACTCCAGAAGGCCGGTTGCTGGGCCCCAACTCCTTCGCCGGCTTCGTCCTGCGGCGCTTTGATGGGCTGATCGCCGTGAATCAGGAGATCATGACCTTCCTCCAAAAGATGAGAGTTTCGCCACACCGCATCCGGCTCATCTCTCCGTACTCCTTCATGACAGAGCCAGCGCCTGGCCCACTTCCAGAGCCCCTATTCGCTTTCTTTGCTCGACATGACCCGGTTCTGATTTCTGCGGGCCAACTCGAGCCAGAATACGATCTCCCTTTGCAAATTGAGACCATGCCGCTCATCCGGAAGAGATTTCCAAATGCAGGGTTGCTCCTGCTTGGATCCGGAAGCCTCAAGGATGAACTAAGAGCAAGAATCCAGCAGCAAGCTTGCGCGGAACACATTTTGCTCCCCGGCGACGTGCCCCACGCGGCTACCATGGAAGTGATGTCCCGCGCGCGGATACTGTTGCGGACGACGCTCTACGATGGCGATGCCATCTCTGTGCGCGAGGCGTTGCAGTTGGGCACACCCGTAATCGCCACTGACAACGGTATGCGCCCCCCCGGCGTCCGTTTGATTCCAAAGTCAGAGCCGCAGGCTCTTTTGCAGGCCGTTGAGCAAGAACTTCAGCATCCAGCCGTGCATAAGGAGCAAGCCGCGCACAACGAAAGCAACCTGCAGGCTGTCTTTGATTTTTATCGGGATCTGGTCGGGGACAAGCTTGGGTAGGATTCCCGTTCAAATCCAGGAGAAGTCGCGCGTCACCAATAACTGCCCGAGAGGCGTCTTCGCCTTCAGGTAGAGCTTCGCGTCGAAGTATTGCTTGTACATGGCGCGCATCCGACGGAGGCCCGGTCGATTGAGCGCATCCTGGTCTTTGGTCGCCAGTTCGTAGCCATTCTCTTGGAGCGTGCGGCCAACCAGGCCCTCAAACATCGCAAGTTCTTCCGCCGAATAACCGGCGCGCCAACGTCCAGTGGGATTGAAGTTTTCTTTCGAACCATCTCCGAAGGATGTGTTGGGAACGCTCACCGAGCCAATTCCCGCTTTCAGGATCTGGTCGTAATCCAGATTCTGTCCAATGAAACGGCCGAGCCTCGCCAACGTTTCTCGCGGCTTCCCGACGAGGTCCTCAAAGTGGACCTCTGTGTAATCGTCGCCCAAATCGCGGCCGTCCAGGCGCCCTTTATTTACCATCCAGTCCCAATAGAGTCCGGCCGCCATTTTTGAGGGTTTGCGGTCCCAAGGCAGGCGGCGGATGTAGCCCTGCTTGTCGGTAGAGAGCGCGACGTCCCGCCCATCACGAATGATGTGAATGACCAGGGCTTCGGGAATCGTCTCTTTGATGCGATGGAGATGCAGCAAATGTTCCGGTGTCGTGTCTGCCCAACGTTCCACTCCCTGTTTCCTGGCCATCTCCGACATGATGATTCGCAGAAAGTCTCCGCCATTTCTGCATTCGCTCATCACCTTCGCAGCGATTTCGTCCTTGTCGAGCCCGGAAAGCGTAAAGAGCCGGCTGTCATACCATGCTTGCAACAGCCGCCGCTTGTTGCGATCGACGGATAGATCTCCGAATCGCGGCTCCAGCAAGTTAATCACATTGGATTCAACTCGATATACCGCAAAATTGCCCGCGGACAACAGCATGTGATAGAGCAGAGTCGTTCCCGATCGCACGCAGCCCAGCACGAACACTGGCGCCACGCTGCGCTCTCTGGCTGCCACATGGCTGCTCGACGCCGTTTCGGTTGAGACGCTTCGCATCATCGAGTTCATTCTTGTTTTGCCTATCTCTCAGTTGGTGCTGGCTTCTGGCAGGGAGGTCATCTCCGCTGGCGGCGCCGGCTTGGTTTCGTGCGACATTACATTCGGGGCCCCGCGTTCGGCATTCCAGTTCGACCGCGACTCCATGAAATTTCTATGCCAGAGTTCCAACACCAGCATGCGCCACAGCAGGCCCGATCGATTGCGGCGACCCCGAAGATGTTCGTCGATAAGCGAGTGAACCACAGCCGGCTTGAAGTAGCCACGCTGCAGGGTCCGCGGCTCGAGCAGCACGCCCCAGAATTGCGTCTTACGTTCGCTCCGCATCCAGTCCACGAGCGGCAACTGGAAGCCTTGTTTCTTGCGATGTAGCAGGGCCGGCGGAATCCCCAGCCGCTCTGCCAGCTTTTTCAGAATATGCTTCCGGGTTCCCGCTCGCGATTTCCACTCGACCGGAAGAGACGTTACCCACTCCACAAACTCATGGTCGAGCATGGGAACGCGCACTTCGAGCGATGTCGCCATGCTCATGCGGTCAACCTTGGTCAAAATGTCGGCATTGAGATAGGTCTTGGTGTCGAGATAGAGGAGACGGCTCAAGCGGTCGGAGGCCGGCGCGTTGTCGTAGACCTTCTGCCATTCGAGCAGTGGATCTGGGAGAGCCGCTGCATGCTCAAGGAATTCCGGAGTGAACAGGCCTCGCTCGCGATGTAAAGCCGGGAAAAACGTGAGCGCGTCCAGATACCGATCACGTTCATTCAGCGTCGCATTCCACGCCAGATTTTTCCCATACATTCCGGCGGGGATCACGCCGTGAATGCGATCGCGATAGATCGGTCCCAACCAGCGCGATAGTGGATCGAATTTTGACCGTCCCATCGCCACCATATAACGGTCATACCCGGCAAAGAGTTCGTCTCCGCCGTCCCCTGAAAGAGCGACTGTGACTTGCTGTCGCGCCATGCGGCACACGTAATAAGTCGGCAACATGGAAGAATCCCCAAACGGCTCCTCCATCATTCCCGAGAGGTAGGTCAACGTTTCTTCCAGATCCGGCTCGAGGATCAGCTCGTGATGTTCGGTACCGAATCGTTCCGCGACCAGGCGCGCGTATTCCGATTCGTTGAACTGTTCAGCCCGGAATCCGATAGAAAACGTCTTAACCGGCTTGCCACTCGTACGCGCCATCAGCGCTACGATGATGGAGGAGTCCACACCACCGCTCAGCAATGCACCCAGCGGAACATCGCTGATCAGGCGGATGCGGACCGCCTCTTCCAGACGCCTCTCCAACTCGTCCAGACATTCCTTTTCGCCGATCGGCGGATGCGTGCCATACTCGGGCAAGTCCCAGTATTGCCGAATCTTCATCTCGCCTTCACGGAACTCCATCAGATGTCCCGCCGGTAACTTTCGAATCCCCTGGAAGATGGTGCGCGGATCGGGAATATAGCCGAAGTAGAAGTACTGCAACAATCCTTCAGAATCGACCTCCGCCAATTCTGGATGCACCGCGAGAATCGTCTTGATCTCAGATCCAAAGAACAGCCGGTTCTGATGGAGGGCGTAGTGCAGCGGCTTCTTGCCCAGCCGGTCGCGGGCCAGGAGCAGGACGTCCCGTTTGGTGTCGTAGAGCGCAATCGCGAACATTCCGCGAAGTTTCTTCACACAATCTGCGCCCATCTCTTCGTAGAGATGGACGATGACCTCAGTGTCGCTGTGGGTATAGAACTGGTGGCCCCGCTCTTCTAATTCGCGGCGCACTTCCGGGAAGTTATAGATCTCCCCATTGAAGACTACCCAGACTGTACGATCTTCATTGTGGATAGGTTGTTTTCCGCCGGCCAGATCGATGATGCTGAGCCGGCGCATCCCAAGCCCGACCGGACCTTGCGCGTAGACACCCTCATCGTCGGGGCCGCGGTGGAGTATCGTCTGGCACATCCGGTGAACGTCCGCGGCTTCGATGATGTCGCCCCCCTTCCCGACGATGCCCGCTATTCCACACACTGCCTTATCTCCTTTTCATCCTGTGCCTTGCCTGCGTCCTGATAAAGCGGCTTCCTTCCTTGTACGGCAATGGGCTGTTCGATCACTCGTAGATCCTCGAGCCCGCAACTCTCAAACCAGCGGAACACTTCCTCGTACGTGTGTTTTGACTGGTACCACGGGGAATACCAATCAAATGTGTCAAGAATTCGCCAGGTACGATTGGGGTGAAAGGCCATTGGGATCGCATACGCCAGTGCTCCACTCGCCGGGCGACCGACCAAGGGAATTTTCCTCAGCACTTGATGAATGCCGTAGAGCGGAACCACACCCCAGCAAAGTTTGTGCAGTAACTTCGGCGGCATGCGCCTCGTCACTCTACGATAGACGTCGCTCATCTTGTACCAGTTGTTGTATCCGCTGTAGAGCCAGATGGCGATTCGGCCGCCCGGCTTCAGTAATCCCGGCAACATCTTGAAAGCCCGCTCGCAATCCGGTGTGTGGTGGAGCACTCCAATGCTGTAGATCAAATCAAAGCTTTCTGGAGCAAACGGAAGCTGGAAAACATCTGCCTGGAAGATCGTCGCTTTGCGATCGGCCAGATTGCGCGCCGCGACTTCGGCGGCCAGGCTCAGGTCGACACCGACCACGTGCGCTCCCCACCGCGTGGCGACGTCGGCGAAACGTCCCATGCCGCATCCCACGTCGAGGACGAGCTTGCCCGCGAGATCCTCCGGGCGAAAGCCGGTACGTCGTCGGAAGGCGCGCTCCGAACGATCGCTTTCCTTCGTATCCAGTTGCGTTCGGGCGTGTACGTGCCACTGAAAGCCGAAGCTGCCCGTGTACTGTTGCGCGTCCACAAAGCGGACGACTCCATTCACGCATGGGTACTTCTGGCCGCATTCGGCACAGATCAACTCACTTCCCTTGTCGTCAAGGTGGCCGCGACAGGAAAGGCAACGAAGCACAGACACGACTTCCTCAGCGACTCCAGATTGGTTGCCGTCTAGGGACACTGTCATAAATTGATTTCTCTAAGCGTTGGTCTTTATTGCTGTTGCTCTGCCCTTGTGCCACCGATGGTTGACTGACGATCCGAACCATGGCGCACGTGTATGCCACCATAAAATATGGATAAAGGTTGTATTCCGTGGAAGCAAAGCAGGCTCCCACGAGGTATGCCACAATCCCTGCCCACAAGGCTTGGGTGAAGAGCCGTAGCTCGGCATCTTCCCGGTACTGTTGTGACTTTCGCACCTGGGCAATGTTCCCTAACGCCGCCCCGATGGACAGAAGGAACAGGACAAGAGCGGGGATACCAGCCTCGGCAGCGAGTTCGGTATACGTGTTGTGGGCCACTACCCAGCCCTCATCCACCAATATGAAACACCCCGGGCCCACGCCAAAAACGGGATGATGGAGCGCCGTCATGATGCTCTTTTTCAACAGAGCCTTCCTCGCGTCCAGTGATCCCCTATCGCCCGAGTCCTCAACATTCCCTAGGAAAATACTCTCGACGCGCGCCCGGTAGTGCGCCGTCGAAAGCGCTGCTCCCATGCCGACAACCAACGCCACGGCCGTGATCACCAGAATGTAACGGCGCTTTCCTTTTATCCCGTACTCCCAAACGCAGATGGCGAGACTGAGAATAAGAGCCATCAAGCCGCTCCTCGAGTAAGTCAGCACGACACCGACTGCCATGAACACGAGCGCGATGCACCAAACCACTTTCTTGACACCGCGCGCATGCAGCATGAACGCCATCCCCAACGGAAAGCTGATCGCGATGTTGATCGCCAGGTCATTGGGATTCTCCAGAATGCTTTTCTGAATTCCTTCGAGCCGTCCGTCCCTGAAATGGCGCAGCAGAATGGAAAAAACAGTGACCAGCGCGACAGCGCTCACCTGGATCCAGAGCAGCTTTCGGAGTTCTCGAGCCGTGACCACGGCCATGCTAATCAGCATCGCCACAATCACACCTTTGGCAAATTTTTCGAAGACAGTCGAAAAGGCCCCGCCACGCCACATTGCGAACGGCACGCACAGCGCCATTTGCAGCAGAAGCAACCACAGGAACTTCACGGCCCGAGGTACCTTCGCGTTCCCCCCGCCCATCATTCCAACAATGAGCGCTGCTGCTCCTATGATTCCGGCGATCCTCGCCATCGGGATATAGTTCAATCCCGGAATGAAGTCTTCGGGCCGGAAGTAGTAAAGAGCCGAGAAGGTCACGAGCGCTCCATAGACAAAAGGCCGCCGTCCCTCGACAGCGACGGCCTGAGCCCGCGCCATCCAGCCCGCAGAACCGTCTTTACCCTTTAGCCATGCACTCTGAGTATTCATATTGATTCGAGTCGTAACGCCTATTCTGGTTTTAGGAATCAGCGTTTTTCCATGTCAAGTTCATCAATCGGCACTACTATGTCGTACGGAAGCGTCAACATCCGGATCCTTAGCAATTTGTCGGCTGGAGCGGTCCACTGTTTGTTCTCGTAAAGTAGAAGATTCTCTCCTTTCCAACTAGGTTCGTTGCTTGAGATCGGGAAGCGTCCCAACAGCTGGAACTGATCGCTTTGCAACTCTTCGCGCAGAATCTTCTGCACTTCAAAACGGAGCGGAGCGTTTTCCGATACGACAACAAAACGCACTCCGTCCCGCCGGAATGCATCCGCCAATTGTTCGCGGGTGTGCAGTAATTCTTCGCTGTTCGGACCCGGCCGTATGTCGTCGGCATACAGCGACTTTCGCAGGACGACAAAATGTCTCTTCGGATCGAGCGCCCTCATGTAAAAGACGAAATTTCCCGGCACTCTCCCGTCGAACAAGATGATGCCCGCGTGATACTGGGTCACAAGTCGGGACGCCACGTCTTGGTAGCCTGAAATATAAGGTCGCTGCTGACTCCACGCTGGCAATGCAACCATAGCAACGAGGAGTGCCGCGAGTCCGCGCATGGCCACGCGAAGCTTCGGTTTTTGAAAGAATTCGGTCAACAGTCCCACCGCGAAGTACACGAGCGGCGGGAACCAGTAAATGGCAAACCGCGGTTCTCGTTGCCCGAAGAACGAGAACGTCACGTAGCCGGCCGCGATCCAGCACACCATCATCGTCGTTTGTCCCCGCATGTTCCATTTTCGCGAGAGCAGCAGACCCAGCAGCGCTAGGGCAAGCAGTGCTGGTGAAAACGTGACCGGCAAAGTGCGAGCGTAATACGTGATCCTCTCGATGCCGGTCATGCGGTGCGAGCCCAGGTCGTTCGCGACTGCGCTTCCCTGTAGGAAGAGCATCAGCGCTAGAAAAGGTCCTGCGAGCGCCGCAACCATTCCCGCTACCCAGAACATGTCCCGGCGCCAAATCCGATCCCACCTCTTTGTCGCCAGCACGGTGAACAGGCAGAAAACAAGCAGATATACACTGGTTTGCTTACACAACAGAGCCGCCACCAACCATATGCCAAACGCGTAAAGGGAATTTCTGCGCCCCTCCTGTAAGTACTGGATCCAGTGCCGGATAACGCCTACACCCAGCGCCAGCGACGGAATCTCCAGCATGATCGTCTTTTCAAACACCAGCACGGTCGGAAGCAACCCCAACACAGCCACGCATATGGCGGCGGTATAGGAGTCTTGCAGCGCTTCTACCAATAGAAACCATTGATAGAGCAGCACGACCGCGAAAAAGATCACGGTCAGCCTTGCCGACACCACCGAAGGCCCAAATAGCATGAAACTGATCCCCTCGAAGAGATAAAACAACGGGGGCCAGTGGAGAATCGCGACTGCCGGATACTGCGCGTAATAGCGGTAGGCGTATTGCACGGGATGGCGAATCGGGAGGTCATGAAGCGCGTCCGCTACAAAGAGACCGGTGACCGCATGCTGTGCCTCATCCACGTTGTAGTCGAACTCTCCCGTGTGGATATCGCGGGCGACGATGATGCAAACCAGCGCGATCGCACCCAGCACGAGCAGCCAGCGAACGGCCCTTAGCGGACGAGGTTCGACCCGCCGTGTCGGGCCAACGGCCACCAGCGGGGCCTCGCGATCTTGCACTTGCGCGCCGCTTACCGGGTCCATGCCGCCCGTCTCCCCCCCACAAAGTTCGCCAGGGCAACAACCGCTGCACTATTCAGAAGAACGAAAGTTCCGGCGGCATCGGCTACGCGCGCCAGGATTCCGCCTTTCACTAACCGGCTGAGCGCCAGAACGCTCAGCGCATAGAAAACCAACTGCAGAATCAGAACGACGCGATAGAACGGAGCTCTGATCGCGAACGATGCCGCGAGTAAGATCACCAGCGCGAACGGGACAGCCAGTCGCAACAGCTTGTGACTCACAAATTCAAACCGGATCGGATTGCTGGCGCTCAACAACCAGGGCGCCAGTTGTAATAACTGATAATTGCCGCTTAGCGTGCGGACTTTGCGTGAGAATTCACGCTCCGTCCCAAGGTTGGGATGATCCCACGCCCGGGCGCGTTCGTCTAAAATTACCCGCTTGCCCTGTCGCACCACTTCCATCGGCAGATATACATCATCCAGGATCGTCCCAGCCGGAACCTGCTTGAGCAACTCTCTCCGCACTGCGTAGAGCGCTCCGGTTGCTCCGACGACCGACCCGGAGGCCGACTCCAGCTTACGAATCTGCTTCTCCGTGCGCCAGTAAAGACTGAGTCCATGGCCGCTCTCTCCTCGAGCCGCATCTCCCAGCATCAATTCACCGCTCGCGCATCCCACTTCCGGGTCAGCAAAGTTCTCGGTGAGTAGACGCACGGCTCGCGGCTCAATGGTCTGGCGTGCATCCGTAAACACCACAATGTCTCCCTGGGCCATATCGATCGCATCGTTGAGACCTGAGGCTTTCCCTTGCGGCAACTGGTTCAGGACGATATGGATTCGCGAATCGCTCCCGTACGCTCGGAGGATGCTCTCGGTCTGATCGGTTGACCCGTCCGACACCACGATGATCTGGCATCGATCCGCAGGGTAGTCGAGCCCCATTAAGTTCTGAATTTTCGCGTCCAGAACCGGTTGCTCGTTGCGCACCACCATGGCAATCGAGACCAGCGGAGTAGACGAACCGCGCTGGACCGGACGGGCACGCCACAGCAGCCGTATCCACAACCAGCAGGCATACCCCACGTACGTATAGGCAATGAGCCCTGCCGCCAGCCAAAACAAGTACTTCATGCAACTTCTTCCGTTCTCTCCACCACCACGCCCGGCGCCGTGCCGGTGTTGGAATCCAGTGCGGCTCTGACTAAAGGTTTGCACGCAGTAGTCATTTCGCTCCTCGCCCCAGGAGCACGATCTTGAAGGTCTGAAAGACGATCCAGAAGTCGAGCCCCACCGAAGCGTTCTTGATGTAGAACAAGTCGTACTGCAGCTTTTCGCGCGCGTCGTCCAGAGTATTTCCGTACTTGTATTGCACTTGGGCCCAGCCCGTAATTCCCGGCCGCACTGTGTGACGGACGCCGTAATAGGGAATCTCTTGTTTCAGCCATTCCACAAATTCGGGCCGCTCCGGCCTCGGCCCCACAAAATGCATGTCGCCTTTGAGCACGCACCAAAGCTGTGGAATCTCGTCGAGACGCGTGACCCGCAGAAACTTTCCGACGCGGGTGATGCGGGGATCGTTGTCGGTTGCCCAAGTCGCACCGGTATCGGCCTCGGCGTCCTGCCGCATGGTGCGAAATTTGTAGCAGTAAAAAATCTTGCCTCCACGGCCGACGCGCTTTTGACGGTAGAGAATCGGGCCAGGAGACCCCAGTTTGATCATCAGCGCAATGAACGGCAGCAGCGACAGTGAACACAGGAGGCCGACCAGCGCCACGGAAAAGTTCAACGCACGTCGCACCAGCCGGAAAAATGAGCTGAAGCGGAACCCGTCGGCGAAAATCAGCCAGCTCGGATTCAAGTTCTCCACTTCGATTCGTCCGTTAATTCTCTCCAGCCAGGAGGTGGCTTCTTCTACCTTGACTCCGTCCAGCCGCAAGTTCAGCAGCTCGTCCACGGGAAGCGTGCCGCGCCGATCCGGCATCGCCACAATAACTCGGTGCACTCCGCTCTCCCGCACCAAATCCAACAGGTGCGTGCCTACCGACTCGCGAGTCACTTCCCCCTCAAGGTCCCCTGTCCATCCCACCACTTCGATGCCGAGGTCCGAGCGCCGCCGCAGCCCATTCAGAAGCTGCTGGGCTCGATCTCCCGTTCCCAACACATAGACTCGCTCACGAAAATATTTCTGCTGGACAAGCCACGAGTAGATCGCACGCCAGCCTAAAAGCGCGAAAATCAGAATCACGAGCCCCACTAGCGCGGAGTCGTGTGGCAGAAAAACGTGCCCCGGCAGAAAAACGTGGTACGCATAGTCCACGCCCGACAGAGCCAGCGCCACGAAACCCAGCACCAGCAGGAGGCGAAAGACTTGATCCCATTTGGCGTCGAGGCTGGAGGAATCGTACAGGTCTAAGCCGTGGGAGATTAGAAGTACAATCGCCGTGACCGCTAGGATCTTGAGAAATCCGCCTTCAATGAACAGCTCGTTATTAAGCTGTAGCAGCCAGTCTTCCCGGCTTCGTACCATCGTTCCCAGCACAAAGGAAGCCCAGACGATCAGCGTCTCGACCGTCAACAACACCAGGGTGCGCACCGGGTAATAGACTTTGAAGAGCCGGATCACTTCTGACTTCTCCTAGGGCTTGGTCGGGGTCGGGGTCCTGTAGGACTCGTAGTAGTAACGCGCGTAGGTCCCTGACTCATCACTGGTCCCGTTCAGGACAACGCCCACCAGCACCTGATCGGGGAACTCTTGCCGAGCCTTGCGCGCAATGTCGGAAGGCGTCGAATTTGACCGCACCACCAGCAGCACTCCATCGCAAGCCTTCGCCAGCAGACTGGCGTCGGAAACTGGGACCGCCGGCGGTGAGTCGATGATGATCCAGTCAAACAGCGGCTCGACCCGCTGTAAGAGAATCTTCAGTCGTCCGTTGCCCACCAACTCTGCTGGATCTTCGATGCCGGTCCCGCTGGGAATGAAGAAAAGATTTTCCATCGGGCCCCGTTGCATGATCGAAAACTCATCATTCTTGCCCTGTAAGTATTCCGACAGGCCAGGGCCGGGCGTTGTGCCCAGAGACAGATGAAGGCGCGGTCCGCGCAAATCGCCATCAATCAGCAGGGCGCGCCGGCCGTGCTGCCGGACGATGACTTGGGCCAGGTTCGCCGAGGTGAAGGACTTACCTTCCTTGGGCAGCGCGCTTGTCACCAGCAATGTCTTCAGGTTCATCTTCTCGCGCATGTGGTACAGGCGCGAACGCAAAGTGCGAAACTCCTCGGTGCCCCGCACGCTGTCGTCGTCGTTCATGAACAACATGGTCCCCAAGTCCGGCTTCCACTCCATTTGCGGGCAACGAGCCAGCAGAGTGTCGATGCTGAACGGACTGGCAAACGCGGGCATCCCCAACCGTGCGCTCAACGGGACCGCCGGCGCTTCCGCGGCTGGAGGCTCGGTGAATACCGGCGGATCTGCTACCGGAGCGGTGGAAAAGCTGGACTGCACGGCCACTGCCTGGGTCGCGGCCCGTTCCTGTTCGGCTTTTTTCAACGCTTCATGAATTCGACTCATAGCTTCCTTTCGTCGGGAAGGTCCTTATCTTCCTGTCGCAAGCGATCGGCCAGCGTGGCCAGCGAACGCAACGCATCCACCAAATCAAACTTGTCCGCCGTTGGGCTGGACGGCGGCGCCGTGACTGTGCCGGACGTAGTGTTGTCGCCCAGATCAAAGTCGCGCGCCACTCCATCGACCACGTTCGGGCCGATGACCTTCTGCTGATCGACAAACGCGCTGACCAGGCAGTGCTCGCACAGAAGGTTGATCACGCGAGGAATGCCCGCCGCGTAACGGTGGATCGACACCAGCGCCTCGGGTTCAAAAATCTGCTGCCCGTTTGAACCTGCGATCCTCAGCCGCTGCTGCACGTACGCCTTGGTCTCGTCGAGGGTCAACGCATGCGTCTTCGCCCGTAGAGTCAAGCGCTGCCGCAGTTGCCGCAACTGTGGCTGTTTGAGCTTTTGTTCCAATTCCGGCTGTCCCACCAGCACGATCTGCAGCAGCTTTTCCGTGAATGTCTCCAGATTCGTCAGCAGGCGGATCTCTTCCAGCACTTCTTCCGAGAGGTTTTGCGCCTCATCGACAATGAGAACCGCAGTCTCGCCGGCCCGGTAGCGATCGAGCAGCCAGTTGTAAAGACGCAGCAGGATCTGGCTCTTGGCCTTCGAATCGCACGGGATGCCGAAGTCCGCCATCATGTAATCCAGAAACTGGGGCGTGTTCAGGCGCGAGTTGAAAATAAAAGCCGTCGCGACCTGCTGCAGACGCAGCCACTCCAGCAGTTTGTTGATGAGCGTCGTTTTGCCTGTTCCCACTTCCCCGGTGAGCAGAACAAAACCTTTGCGGCTCTGGATTCCATAGGTCAGACAAGCCAGCGCCTCTTCCGTATGCCGCGTCAGGAACAGATAACGCGGGTCCGGATTCACGTTGAACGGGTTCGCCCTTAGTCCGTAAAAATCTTTGTACATAAGTGTCCCTGCAATGGCTTCGCTTAAACTCCGACCGTTTCCTTATCCTTGCCTTGTTCCGGATTCTTGTTGCGATTCCAGAACTTGAGCCGATTGTCACCGTTCGTGCCCGCAGCTACGCCGACCCAGGGCACTGAAACCAGCAGGGGCAACTCCAGCGCCGCTTCGGCATCGGCCTCGGTGCGGATCGAGTTATCCCGCAGTTCCAGCCACATGGCCAAACCGCAACCCAGCGCCAGCCCCGCCGCCAATCCACCGCCCGCAAACAGCAAACGGTTGGGGAAACTTGGGGCGTCCGGCACATCCGCCGGGTTCAGCACAAACATCCGCTCCCCTTCCGACTGGTTGGTCATTTTGACGGTTAGATCGGCCGTACTCTTTTTGGCCAGCAAATCCTGATACGACTTCTGAGCGTTGTCGTAGTCCCGCGTTAGCCCCTTGTACTGTTCCTCCACCTGTGGGCTCAACGAGACTTTTCCCTGGTACGCCGCGATTTGATGCTCAAGTCTCTTCTGATCGGCCGTGGCGGCTGTGATCAGGTCTCCGTACTGATGCACTTGCATCCGCAGCTGTCGAATCTCTGGCGGCTCCGCGGCAGAAGCCTTATCATTGCTCGCATCGCTCGCATCCGATGTCGCTTTGTTAACCTCCACCAGCTTCTTTTTTACTTCCGCAATGTCCGCCTTCGTCTTGATCACATCCGGATGGTCATCGGTATACCGCGCCTGCAGGCTCAGCAGCTGCGACTGCAAATCGGACAACTGCTTTTCCAGCGTCTGCGGGTTGGTTGAAGTCTGGGTCGATTTCCAGGCTGCCACCTGCTGGGCCAATAACGACTCGGTATATGCTTTGTCCTGCTGCGCCCGGTTTAGAGTCTGTGTGTTCGACTCCAATTGCGAGTTCAGGCCCATCAGGATTTTCAGGTTGTTCTCTTCGTCCCCTGGAAGCTGACCGACATATTGCTTCTTGAAGTCCGCCAGCTGGGAATCCAGCTGGTCCAGATGCTGCTTCGCATCTTCCAGTCCTTTGCTGAGCACATCACTCGTGCCCGTTGCGGCAGCCTGCATGGACTTGAGATTCTCGTTCACTAGGAGGTTGGTCAGCTCATCGCAAATCTGTTTCGCCTCCCGTGGTTTCGGAGCTGTGTATTTCACATAGAAGCCCGGCACCGCAGTGCTCTGTCCACCCCTTTTCTTGCCCGACGCTTGCGAGAGATCGGTCACTACCGGCTCAACCGTCATGTTCAGGCGAATCTCGTCGATGATCTGGCCCACCTCCTGGCTGTTCCTGCCGGGGAAAACCCGATCGACCACCGGTTGCAGATTGGTCTGGCTCATGACCTGCTGTTGCAGGGTCGCCATGCGTGCCGCCAGATCTTCGGACACTACCGGCTGCACCATGCTCTCCGGCACCTTCTGTCCCTCCACCAGGATCAGCGACTGCGAGGTGTACTTCGGAGTGAAGAAGTACGAAACCAGGAATCCAATCAGCGGCGCCAGCAACGCGGGAATCAGGATCACCGTAGCCCGCCGACGCAACATCGACAGATAGTCGTCCATCGTTAATTCGCGATTCTGAATCATGTTCGCATTCCTTCCGGCCGCATCTGCTCGCGCGGCCTCGAAATCAGTCGAGTCGCATCGGCCTTGGCGTCCAATCCAATCCAAACGTCAAAACACTTCGGTTCGACATGCGGTTGCAGGCCGGAAGCCCTCCGCAGTACGAATGATCAAACGCCAGCCGATTGAACTGGTAACTCCCATAGCCGTGGAAGTCTCGTCCAAACGCACGGTGCACCCCGGCGCCCGCAAACCAGGACGAGAAAGAATTCGCATCCACTCCGGGACAAACCGGTAAGTTGTCCGGGTTGGCTTGGTTTTGTGGGACGCATGTCGCCGCTTGAGCCGCGCTTAAACTTTGCAACCGGTCATTGAGCGAATACCCGATATCGGTGAACACGCTCCAAATGCGCGACAGCGGTCGATTCGCGCCCAGTTGCACGATGTTGCTCTGACTTCCCGCAAAAATCCCCGATCCGCTGGTCTCAAAGCGCTGGTAGGTAAGGTCCAGCATGGTTTTCGTAAACCTGTACCGCAACCGCGCCTGCGCCGCGACCCCAAGCCGCGTATTGGGAATCGAACCGACCGGCTCCCCGTTTTGGTTCACCGAGCACTGTGGAACACCGATTAAAGCATCCACCAGTGTGCATGCCGTTCCGATCCTGGTGAACTGCGGCCCCACCCCCAGAAGCAAGTCCATCCGTCCTGAGATTCGGTGCCCATACAATCCCTGAATCACTTGAGTATGAAATGACGAACCCTCAACGGTGAAGTCGAAACCCTGATATCCGTACACCAACGCGACCTGCGTGTGCGATGTCAGAATGCGGTTGTAGCCCACCTGAGCCGAGGTCTGCGAGCTGCCGATGAAAGCCCCTCCCGTCTCCTCATCGGGCCCGTAAAAGTGGGTGAAGGCGTACCCTCCAGCAGCCGTGATGGCTGACTTCGGCGTGAGGTTCTCGGAAACCTCCGCCACCGCGACGTTCAGGATGCGGGGCGCGAGTCCCAGGGTCCCTAGAGCTGCGCCGCTGGAGAACAATCCAAACGCTGTCGTGCCGAGCGACGCGATCCCCTGCGAGCCTAAGGACCCGTACGACCCGCCGAAGTTTCCTTCCGGCAGATAGCTGAAGCTGTCGCGGATCGACAACTGCCCCCGCTTCCAGCTGATCTTCTGATCGATATCCGCCTGCTGCAGCGCTTTCCAGCCCACGCCCGACTCGCTGTAGTACCCCGCCCCTCCGATGTAATCCAGGGCCAGATCGTAATGACTCCACAACCTTTGCAGCGTCAGGCTACCCAAACCACGAGTGACCGAGGAGGCTCCCGCCCCTCCGATAACGTTGGCGGCGTTCCAGTTGGCCGACTCGCTGAACGTCGCGCCCGGTTGTATATAACTCAACGGCGCCGCATGCGGCTCCAGCGACGGCAGGTCCAATCCTGACAGCGGCGGATTCTCGCTGATCGGAGGCGGCGCATTGTCCTGCCCATACGCGGGAATCGGCTGCTGCCCGCTCTGTGGAACCGGCTCGGTCGAAGCCGGAGGCGTCGAACTGTCTTGGGCCCACGCTCCATTCAGCGCGAAGGCCAGCATGCTCAGGGTCAAGATGCTTTGCAGTTTGCTCATCGCTTTCCTTACGGGACCACCACAGTGTCACCCGGCATTAACTCAATGTTCTGTTCGGGATGATTCCCTTTGACGACTTCCTTGTAATTGAACGGAAGCTTCGCCTGTTTCCCGTTCTCCGTCCGCAGCACGTAAATCGCCTTGAGATTGGCAAACTGCGTGAAGCCGGCCTGGGCCAATGCCTGCAGCACGGTCATGTGCGGCAACAGCGCCATCGGCCCGGTGTGCGTAACCTCGCCCGTGACAAAAATCCGGCGGCTGTTCATCGCCGTCACCACCACTGTCACTCGCGGATCGGCAATGTATTTCTTCAGCTTCTCCGTGATCGAATCCTTCAATTGCAGCGGCGTTAACCCGGCGGCCATCACGTCGTTGAGTAGCGGCATCGAAATCTTGCCGTCGGGACGCACCGGCAGGCTCTCGGTGAGATCCGGTTCCTTCCAAACCGAGATGTGAAGCGTGTCGTCGGCGCCGATGACATAGTCTGATGTACTCGTGCTGGCCGCATCCGCTGGCCTATCGCTCTTGACTGCCTCGCTCTTCGTGACGTCGGTGGTCTGTGCCAGCATGCCTGCCGCCAGCAGAACCGTCCCCATGAACACCGCGAGTTTTATCGCTTTCTTCATACCCTCTCCGCGAAGCTACGACGCTCCGTATCCTTCAAATCCGATTTGTTTCAATTTGTACAGCAACGCCTTGTAACTGATCTTCAACTCCTCCGCGGCCCGCCGCCGGTTCCAGCGCGTGCGCGTCAATGTATTCAAGATCAGTTCTTTTTCCGCCTCTCGCGAAGCCGCTCTCGACGCCGCTTTCAGCGAGATACCTGCTCCGTTGTTGTTGGCCTCCGGCTTACGCAGCAGAGCACGCAGCCCCCCCAGGGCAGCCTGCTCGTCTCCCAGCGCCACCAACACGCGCGCAGCGTCTTCCAGTTCCCGCAGATTTCCTGGCCACGAATAATCCAGAAATAGTCGCAAGGTCTCAGCGCTCAAGTCAGGAACCGTGCGGCGGAAATCCCGCGCATACTTGCGCAGGAAGTACCCCATCAGAAACGGGATGTCTTCTTTCCGCTGGCGCAAAGGTGGCACGCGCAAACACACTCCACTGATACGGTAGTAAAGATCCTCGCGAAGCTTCCCCCGTTTCACTTCAACTTCCAGATCGCGAGCACTGCCACAGATAAGACGCGGACGTTCGCTGCCCAAAACCCCGTTCCCAGGAGATTGCGGCAGCGCTTCCATCAGGCGGACCTGGCATTCCGCACTCAGATCAGCCAACTCCTGCAGATAGATAGTTCCTGCGCCCAGTTCCCCTGAGTTCTCTCGCTCGCGCAAAACCTCTAATGCTCCGGGCTCAAGACCTAGACACTGAAACCAGCGGAAAGGTTGCGTGCTACGTTGCGACATCTGATGGATGCGCTGCGCCGTGGCGTGCTTGCCTGCACCAGCCTCGGCCAATACCAGCACCGGAACGTCGCTCCGAGCGAGTTCGCGGATCACTGCTTCGACCGGACGCATGCTCGCGCTCACTCCCTCTACAAACGCAAGCCCGGCCGGCTCCGAGTTGGACCCGTTCCCAGTCGCTCTTTCCATATTAGGCAATAATTTACTCATTTTTGCCTTTTCCTTTGAAATGCCAGCGATTCCCCGTTCGCCACGAACCCCGTGCCCTCTTGGGAGCAAGAACCTTGCCACCGGAGGGGCTTCGCTCAATAAAGCTCGATTCTACAGCTGAATCCTTGTTTTCAGTGGTTTAGATGTCGATCAGGCTTTCCGATGAAGGAAATCAGAGGTCCGATAGTGTCCGAAGTTCTCTAGTGACTCAGGACTTGTAGGAAAACTTTTTCTCACTTTCGGCTACCCATTGCAATAGTTGCAATATCCTTCGCTGCCAGTAATTAAGACCGCCTGTTCCCACGAATGTGCCATCGCTCGAGACTGCGGTTCCGTCCTTCAAAACTCACCCCGTAACACTCTCATGCGACTAGAGTTTGGCGCCGCAGAAGCAAGGCGTTCGGACCTCGGTTTGCATTGCGTACCCTGATTCTTTGGCTTATTCTGAAGCTCTTGCCGAAGGGTTTCTCGGCTCTGGACCGTGAGTCAACTAGTGCAAACCGAACCTTCGATTGCGCGCCGGAACTCAGGCCCTTCCCCCTCTGCCCTTCCCTGGCAACTCGGCACTCTCGCGCTTCTAACGCTCTGGCTTTACTGGTCCACCCTCGCTCACCTCGTCGGACAGTGGTGGCACGACCCCAACTTTTCTCACGGCTTCTTTGTCCCTCTGTTTTCTGCCTTCGTGGTCTGGCAGGAGCGCGACCGATTTGCCCGGCTTCCAGTACGTCCGTCCTGGTCAGGTCTACCCATACTCGCGCTTGGCATGAGTCTTCTGATCGTGGGCCAGATGGGAGCGGAGTTGTTTCTATCCCGCTCTTCGCTCTTGCTCGTGCTGGCCGGCTTCATCGTACTTTTTTTTGGATGGAATCATTTCCGGGCTGCATTTTTCCCCTGGGCGATGCTGCTTCTGATGATTCCCATCCCGTCGATCGTCTTCAATCAGATAACTTTTCCCTTGCAATTGCTGACATCAAAAATCTCCGCCATAGTGCTGCCCGTGCTTGGCGTTCCGATTCTTCGCGAGGGCAATGTCATCAACCTTCCCGCCATGGCGTTGGAGGTCGCGGACGCCTGCAGCGGCATCCGCTCCCTGATATCGCTCGTTACTCTGGCAATCATCTACGGATATCTGCTGGAGAAACGTCTTTGGGTGCGATGGGTCCTGGCTTTGGCCTCGGTGCCAATCGCCGTCGCGGCCAACAGTTTTCGCATCATAGGAACGGGACTCCTGGTCCAATATTGGGGTCCTGAGATGGCCGAGGGATATTTTCACGCATCTTGGGGATGGCTCATCTTCGTCATCTCCCTCGTGATGCTGTACGGCCTCCATGGCTTGATTGGCATGGTCTTCCCGCCGAAAGACAAGGAAAAATGAAAAGCTCTCCGGCACGCTTCATCTTCGCTGCTTTGTTGATCGTGACCACCGCAATATTCTTGCGCGCCCACACTCGAAACGAGGTCTTTCCTCCTCGTCTCGAGCTCCAGTCATTCCCCGCACAACTGGGACCATGGACCGGCAATGACGAGGCCATCGATAATGACTCTCGCCAGGTTCTCGGGCCGGGAGACTTTCTCCTCCGTGTGTACACAGATCCAGACAAACCGAGTCCGTACGTCGATCTTTTCATTGCCTATTTCCGCAGCCAGCGCACCGGGGACACGATTCATTCCCCCAAGAACTGCCTACCGGGAGCGGGCTGGACGCCGATCGAGTCTACCCGCGTCACTCTCTCCGTGCCCGGCCATGCCCCCTTCCCTGCAAATCGCTATGTCATTGCGAAGGGAGATTCCAGGCGGGTTGTGCTGTATTGGTACTGGGCTCACAGCCGCGGAGTCGCCAGCGAGTACTGGGCGAAGTACTATCTGGTCGCGGATTCAATCAAAATGAACCGCAGCGATGGCGCCCTCGTGCGCATCACCACCGCACTCAACCCCGGCGAAACCGCGGACACCGTGCAACAACGACTTCTTCCTTTCGTTACCGACGTCGTGCATCAACTTGACGCCTACATTCCGCGCTGATGTTGCCACTCTTTCACTCCGATCGACGTATGACGCCAGTCACTGTTTTTCGGCGATTACCGTGCAGTATCATGACGTTAGGTGCAAATAGACGTCGAAGTGTGCCTTCCGCATCCACCGTTGGAGAATCCAATATGAGTCTCTCCGTTTCTGCCCGCATGCTGCTAGCTTGTGCTTTGATTGCCGTGACCTTGACCGGTTGCTCCCGTGATCCCAATGTCCGCAAGCAGAAGTATTTCGACAGCGGCGAAAAATATTTCGCCGCGGGCAAGTACCGCGAGGCGGCCATTCAATATTCCAATGCGGTTCAGATCGATCCCCGCTTTGCCCAGGCGCACTCTCAACTCGCGCAAGCCTACCTCAAGCTCGGCGACACGAACCGCGCCTTCCAGGAACTGAATCGCACTGTTGAGCTTGCTCCCGACAACTATCGCGCTCACACCGATATCGCCAACCTGCTAGTTACAGTGAGAAATCCGGACGGAACCGTGACGGCGGAATATCTCAAGCAGGCGAAGGCTCACCTCGATATTCTCCGCGACAAATTACCGAACTCCCCTGAAACCCATGAGGCGTGGGCCAACTACTACGCCGCGCAAAACAACATCCCTGCTGCCATGCAGGAGATGAACCAGGCCATTGAACTCGATCGGAACCGCTCCGAGTCCTATCTCCTCATGGGCCTGCTTCAGCTGCGCTCCAACTCTCCCGATGAAGCCGAAAAGAATTTCAAAAAAGCAGCCGAAGTCGATCCCAAGGCCATGAACGCTCAACTTGCCTTGGGTGGTTTCTATCAAACGCGCAACCGTCTTCCCGAGGCGGAAGTACAGTTCAAGCACGCCATCGAAATCGATCCCAAGAATCCCGCACCGCGCGCTGCCCTGGTTCGTCTCCTGATGCAGGAAGGCAAGAAGGACGAGACCGAATCCTTTCTGCGGCAAACCAAGAAAGACCTTTCGGATAATCCCGAAGGGTACCGCATGCTGGGAGACTTTTACTTCCAGATCCTCGGTGACGTCGATAAAGCAACCGCCGAATTCGCTTCTCTCTACAGCGATCATCCCAAAGATATTCAAGTCAAGAAGAACTACGTCCAACTCTTGATCCTGAAAAACCGTCTCGACGAAGCCACGAAGCTGAACAACGAGATTCTCAAGGCGAACGCAAACGATGTGGATGCGCTCGTTTACAAGGCGCAGCTTCAGCTTCGCCAGAAGGATGCCAACGGCGCCGTCGACTCGCTGCAAAGCGCTCTGCACAATGATCCCGAAAACGCCACCGCTCACTTTTGGTTGGGAAATGCCTTCGCCCAACAGCACAACGAAGCCCGGGCAGAGTCAGAATGGCGTGAAGCCGTTCGTATCCGTCCCGACATGAGCGAGGCCCAGCGCTCCCTGGCTGCCTTGGAAATTCAACGGGGCGATGTCGATGCCCTTCTCCAGACCGCGCAGCAGATCATTGCGGCCCAGCCGTATTCTCCAGACGGCTTTATCTTCAAAGGCATCGCCGAGCTTTCCCGCCAGAGATATAACGACGCTCAGCACGACGCCGAACAGGCCGCTCAACGGGCTCCCCAGAGTCCCGCCCCGTTTATTCAGATGGGCAATATCCAGCTGGCGCAGAAGCATTTCCCCGAGGCGGAGAAGTTCTATCAGCAGGCGCTCGACAAAGATCCATCGTCCTCGGAGGGCCTGAGCGGCTTGATGAACACCTACTTCGCGCAAAAGCAGTTCGACAAGGCAATCGCGGCTGCCAACGCTCAGATCGCCAAATCCCCCAAGAATGCGAACTTCTACGACCTTCTCGGCACCGCGCTCTTCAACAGCAAGAAGGACTTGCCCGGCGCAGAAGCCGCCCTGCAAAAAGCCATCGAACTCGACAAGAACAATTCCGACGCAATTGAAAAACTCGGCAAACTCCAAGTCCAGGAAGGAAACTCCGATAAGGCTCTCGCCCTCTATCAGCAATCGATCAAAGACAACCCGCAGGCAGTGATCTTCTATATTCTTTCCGGTGAGCTTTACGAAGCCAGGAAGGATTGGGATCACGCTAAAGACATGTACCAGCAGGCCCTCAGCATTTCGCCTGACCATCCTCTGGCTTCGAACAATCTCGCCTCGGTGATTCTCGATCAAGGCGGAAACGTCGATGTTGCCATGGGACTGGCTCAGACCGCGCGTCGCGGCATGCCCGACTCGCCCAACGCGGCCGACACTCTGGGTTGGGCTTACTATCAGAAAGGCATCTACCAAGCCGCCATCAACCAGTTTCAGGACGCGTTGCGGCTGGGCGAAAAGCGTGGCGATCCCGACGATGCCGACATCCATTATCACCTCGGCCTCGCCTATCAGAAGGCCAATCAAAACGCTCAGGCTCGTCAGCAATTGGAAAAAGCCGTCAAGCTCAGCCCCAACAACGCCGACGCCAAGAAAGCCCTGTCGGAGCTCCACGGCTGATCCCGGTTGCAGACTCCGGCCAAGTAAAAACCCCGCCTTGCGGCGGGGTTCTGTTTCATGAAGTGGAAGTTGGTTAGCTCTTCAGTTTGCGACGGACTACCCCAGCCAGACCGATCAATCCGGTTCCGAGCAGGCTCAAAGAGCCAGGTTCCGGAACTACGATGTTCGTATCACCGCTGGAAATTGTCGTACTGCCGTTGAAGAAGCCTTTGCCGGTGTTGATCGTCAACTGCACGGTCACCCCGACGGTCGCTGCTCCAGAGCCCGTCCATCCCGAGACGCTGCCGGACAAAGTGTAGTTGTGGGTTCCGTTAGCCAGAGTCACTAGCGTCCACGTCACCGGACCGTCAAACGTTCCAGTGAACAGTGTTCCGTTCGGGACTCCGTTGGTGCCGTTTCCGCTGATGGTGAACCATCCACCACCTGCGAATGTCCCACCCATTTGCAATGAACCGCTCGTGAGCGCGCCGGTCGAGAAGCTTACGCTCCCCAGGTCTGACCCCGTGATCAGCCCGCCCCCATTGAGCCCATTGACAGCGATCAATGCCGATCCGCTCAGCGTGAGACCGCTGCTCGAACCCGACAAAGTGCCGCCACTGTTGGTGTAATCTACGCTACTGCCGGCAAACATCGCCGTTGGCAGGGCCAGTGCCAGCAGAGCGAGCATGAGCATTTTCTTCATCGTGCTTCTCCTAGGAGTTACTTCGCCAGGGTTCTTATCTCCGACGAGGGTGTGGCTCACACCTCATTGAGAGCGGTCGCAAAGGTGCTACTCTGCGATTTGCACCCTGAGTACCAAAGTTCACGATTCCGTAAACCAAGGACTGGCAATGACTTAAGAGATATTCCAAGACTGAGGATGAAGCGGAAAGTGAAAATGTATGCGCAACTTCGCAAAAAACAACTGGAGAAGCCGCGTCGGACGCGGCAAGTGCAGAGGGCGAAAGAACCTCAGTCCGCCGCGATGTCTTGTTTCGGGCTATCCGCATCCCGCCGTTTGACCACCCGGTTCGAAGGTAGTCCGGCATCGCGAATCTTGTATAGCAAGGCGCGATAGCTGATGCTCAACGCGCGCGCCGCTTGCTTGCGGTTCCAATGGCAATTCTGCAGAACTTTCAGGATGATCTTCCGCTCCAACTCGCGCACCGCCTGGCGAGTCAGTTTCTTCAGCGAAATCTGTCCGTCAACCGGGATTTCCGCGTTGAAGAAGTCGGTGGCTCGCGGCGCCAGATCGGTCGAAATCACTTCTTCATTGCCCAGAATCACATAGCGCTTTACCAGGTTTTCCAGTTCCCGGATATTCCCAGGCCAGTGATACTTTCGCAACTCTGCCATCAATTCGTTGGAGAGCGCCCTCGCCCGGCAGTTGTACTTCCGGTTGTGATACTCGAGAAAGTACGCCACGAGGTCGGGAATGTCGCCCGCCCGTTCGCGCAGCGGAGGCAGGTGCAGATTCACCACGTTGATCCGGTAAAACAAATCCGACCGGAACGTGCCGTTTTCGATCTCCTGTTCGAGTTTGCGGTTGGTGGCGCACACCACTCGAACTTCGACTTTCTTGTCTTCCTGGGCGCCGATACGGCAGAACTGCCCGTCCTGCAGGAGTTGCAACAACTTCGACTGCAGCGACATATCCAGTTCGGAAATTTCGTCCAGAAACAGCGTGCCCCGATGGGCCATCTCCACGCGCCCTGGCTTCATTCCATACGCGCCAGTGAACGCGCCTTTTTCATAGCCGAATAATTCGCTCTCGAGCAGAGTCCCTGGAATCGCAGGGCAATTCACCTTCACCCAAGGCCCGCTACGCCAGGGCGACGCAGCGTGAATCATGCGCGCAATGATGTCTTTGCCCGTTCCACTCTCACCTTGAATCAATACAGGGACGTTGGCGCTCGCCAACTTGGTCAGGCGATCGCGAACCGCAAGCATCGCTTCGCTGCGCCCGAAAACAATTGCGTCGGGCGGCATTTCCCCCAAAGGCTGGACGAGTGAATTCACACTGCTGGTTGTCATGGCCGCTTTCTACCAACTAGGGGGGAGAAGACACTCATCTTGCACCCAGAGCGCCAAAGGCACCCCTGCGCACACTACCGACCACTCAAATCTAACTTATGTGGTTGAGGAGTATCAACTTACCAAAGAACAAGACGGGCAAACCCTGGTAATCAGGGAATAACGCCAAGCGTAACAGCTTTCGGGGAGCGATGCGCAAACATTTTCACATCGCAGAAGCGGTTTTCCGTCGCCTGCTGGTTGTGCTACTTGACAGAAGCAACGGACGTGCGAACTTTAGCCCGAGCAGGTAATACCCTTCCGCAGGGGTCGTGCGGAGAGCCTTGGCGCGCAGGCTCCTCGAGGCCCTGGGCAACAACGCGAGCGCCGCCACCGGCGCACTCGGAATCTCGAGACGGAGTTGAGCGATTGCAGGAAGAGTCCGGCGGATCGCAACTAACATCCCCCCAGCACTCACATTCAGGGCTGTCGCAAATTCCAGGAATTCCTTGCCCTTGCCGTCCCGACTACGAACAAAAACGGGGATGGCCAAGGGCAATCTCGCCCACTTGCGCCGCTCATTTCCTGCTTTCGCCCCGTTCATGCAGACCTCTCCGTCGCCCTAAGCCCCTCGGACAATAGCACCTGAGGGGCCAAATTTCGAGTAAATTCCCCACGGAACCCAGCTCGAACGCGGAGTCTCACCCCTCATTGACGGCCAAACCAGCAAAGCAACCGGAGCTTTCGGATGATTTATTCGCTTTTTGTTCGGTTGTGGTCAACCCGGTTAGAAGGACCTTCGTCGTCGAAAAGTGCAAGCTTTTGCTACACTTGGGTAATTCCCGTGCATTTTCCGTTGACAACAATTTGCGTCTGACATACGATTTTCTCACTGGCCCTCGTGCTTGCAGTGACGAGTGCGGTTTTCCCTCTCCCCGTGTAAACCTGTGGTAATTCCGTCATGGCCACTGTCCAAAAGAACACGTGTGTTTCTGACGCGGGAGAATCGTTCCAACCTATGCCAGCCACTGCTGCCCGACCCGACGGCGACGTCCCAAGCCCCGAAAACTTGCTCCAGGAATATAAAGATCTGCGCGACCGCTTCCAGCGCACTACGAACGCCCTGGGCTCCGCCGCCCACGATCTCAAAACGCCGCTGGCGATTTTGAATGGCTACGTGGAGCTGCTGCAGAGCGAAAAACTGGGCCCTCTTAGCGACCGTCAGCGTGAAGTATTGCACGACATGCAGAGCAGCGGACAACGCCTGCAGCAGTTTATTCAGGATTTTCTGACCTTCAGTGCTCTCGAAACCGGCGGCCTGCGCATGCAATTCGCGCCCGGCAACATCAACGAGTGTCTGTCTGACGTTTGCCGCTTGTGGTCGAATCGTTTTCAAGAACGAGGGCTGGCTCTTTATTTTCTCGCCAACGACAAGCTTCCGATTTTTCCCTTCGATTCCCCTAAACTAGAGCGTGTGATCTCGAACCTGCTGGAGAATTCCTTTAAGTTCACGCCTCAGAGCGGGACCGTGTGGCTGCATGCCGAGCCCTACATGTGGGAACGCCGCGCCGCTGCTGAGCCTTCTCCGGCGGAACGCCGCCGCCAGATTGTGACTCACCCCAATTCCGTCAAGGTCAGCGTCTCCGACACCGGGCCCGGCATTCCCGCGGAGTTCCACCTGGAGGTTTTTGACGACTTTTTCCGCCTTCCCGGCACCGAAGCCAAGGAAGGCATGGGATTAGGTCTCGCCATCGCGCGCCGTCTCGTGCACGGCATGGGCGGCAAAATCTGGGTCGAGAGTGATGCCGGCGCCGGTTGCAAGTTCTCCTTCCTGATCCCCTACAAACCGGCCGCTGCCGCCGCCAGCAAAGGGAAAACTCGATGAAGCCAACCGCTAAGATTCTGCTGGTCGATGACGAACCCGGCATGCTCCGCTACATCAAAACGCTGCTCGAAGTGGACGACTACAAAGTCGAAACCGCTACCACCGGCGAAGAAGCCCTTCAGCAAGTAGAAAAGGGGTTGCAACCCGACCTCGTGCTACTCGACGTGCTCATGCCCGGCATCGACGGCCTGCAAACTCTGGAACAACTCCGCCAGGTCCAGCCCGGGGTCAAAGTGGTGATGCTGTCCTGCGTCAACGACACGCGCAAGGTCGTTCATGCGATGAAACTCGGCGCGCTCGACTACCTCACCAAACCCTTTCAAAAAGCAGAATTGGATGCGGTCATCGATCTCAGTCTCGGCCAGGGAAAGCAGACCTACAGCGGCGAGGTCGAGGAACTCTCTGAAGACGTCTTCTTCATCGCCGCCAGCCCGCAGATGCGCAAGATCCGCTCGCAGGCCGCCCTCGTCGCCAATGTCGATATCCCGGTGCTCCTGCTGGGTGAAAGCGGTACCGGCAAAGAAGTCCTCGGACGGTTGATCCACAAGCTTTCGCCTCGCGCCCATCGCACATTTCTCAAGGTCAATTGCGCCGCTGTTCCCGCCGATCTCCTTGAGAGCGAACTGTTCGGCTACGAGCAGGGTGCGTTCACAGGCGCAACCCACGCCAAGCCCGGCAAGTTCGAACTGTGCAACCGCGGAACCATCCTGCTCGATGAAATCGGCGAGATGCCGCCACTTCTGCAGGCGAAACTCCTGCATGTGCTGCAGGACCAGCAGTTCTCTCGTCTGGGCAGCCGTTCCATCATCAAGGTCGATGTGCGCATCCTGGCCGCGACCAACATCAACATTCCCGAAGCTCTCGCCAACAAGCGCCTGCGCGAGGATCTCTACTACCGCCTCAACGCGTTCACCATGCAGATTCCGCCGCTGCGCGAGCGCAAAGAAGAGATTCCGATTCTGCTCAAGCACTCCATGTCGCGCATGGCCGAGCGTTATGCGCGTCCGCCGCTGCCGCTCTCACCGGCTCTGCTGCAGGCTTGCCAGAATCATTCCTGGCCCGGCAATCTTCGCGAGTTGAATAACTTCCTGAAGCGCTACCTGATCCTCGGGGATGAGAACCTGGCAGTCAGCGAACTACTTCCCCGCAATGACGGCACCGGTGGTGTGCACGGAGATTCTTCCACTCGCGCTGCAGAACCCGGCGGCCTGAAATCGCTGGCTCGTACCGCGAAAGATGAAGCGGAAGCGCTGGCCATCACCCAGGCACTGGAGCAGACCAACTGGAACCGTAAACAGGCGGCCGCGATTCTCCAGATCAGCTACAAAGCCCTGCTGTACAAGATCCGCCAGTACGGGATTGCGGAAGCGAAAGGGCACCACAAATTGTCGGCGGGAGCGTAGTTCTTTTCCGTCCGGAACTAATCTCATTCACCAAAAACATCGAAGCCCACGGATTCGCGTCCGTGGGCTTCCCTTTTCCCATTCGTTTCGCAAGTTGAGTTTACGGGACCGTCAGCGTGATCGAGCCGCTCTTGGTGTCGCTACCCGATGTCCCGGTGACGGTAATCGTGTAGATGCCCGGAGGCGTTCCGCTGACCGGGGCCTGCGTTGTCGACCCGCCGCATGCCGGTTGCAGCAGCAGCAGCGCAAACAGAATGCACAACATCAGAATTCCCAGAATGCGTCGTCGGCGCCTGTCGCGTCCGACTCCGGCACCCAGCAGCGTCAATCCCGGAACCGCCAGCCAGAGCCCATAAAGGCTCGGGAAACTCGTCGATGGCGTGACCACCGGTCTCGCTGTCGTCACCAGGTTCAGTGTCGATGACCCTGGACCTCCGACCAGCTTGACCGACTGCGTCGTGAAGTTGCACGTCGATGCCGCCGGCAAGCCACTGCATCCCAGCGAGATGCTGCTGGAATAAGCCGTATGCGGCGTCAGTTGCACCTCGTACCGAGCGGTGTCTCCCGCCTGCGCCACGCTGCCGTTGGGAGGGCTGACCGAGATCGTGTAATCCAACGCCTGCGCGGGTACTGAGGTCTGCGCCAGAACAATGTTGCCTGGCCCGATCGCCTGCACCGATCCACCGTTGAAAGAACTCGGGGATCCGCTGTTGTTGGAAGCCGGCGTGACCACGATCGTCACCGTTGCAGTGGAACCCGACTGCAGCGGCGGGAGACTGCAGCTTACGCTGCTCGTAGTCGAAGCTGCTCCGCACGTCCCTGAGCTGACGCTCGCCGAAACCAGGGTTAGCGGGACGCCCGTGACCGACGAACTCAGATTGTCCAAAACCGTAATGTTGCTCGCTAGATCGGGACCGTTGTTCGTCACCGTATAACTGAACGTTGCCGGATTGCCTGCGTCCACGAAAAACTGGTTCGTCCCGGAGGTCAGCACTCCACTGATCGACAAACTCAGAGCCGATCCCAGCTGCGAAACAAATGCGTCGTATCCGCCATTGTTCGTCGCTTGCAACGGTTTATTGACCTGCAGATCGACCGAGTTCGTGTCTCCTGCGAAGTAGGCGTTCTGATTGACGTCCAGCGCGACGCCAGTGCCTTCGGTGAGCACCGTACTGGAGTCGGTGCTGCTTCCCCCGAAGTAATTCGCCCAGGAACCGGTCGTCGTCTGCCCGATCGCAGCCGTAGTATTCAATCGAGCCGTAAACGCATCCTGGAAGCCCGTCAGTGAACTGGTCCCCACGGGGAAGACTGGGAAATCGGAAGACTGCGTCCATCCGGTCACGATAGCGCCCGCCGCAGAGTCCACGGTAATGGCAAGCCCGGCTTCGTTCTGAGACCCTCCAAGATAGGAGAAGTAGTTCAGCGCCACGTTCACAGCGGTGCCTGTTGTCGCCGTGGTCGGGTTGGTCAGCCGCGCCACGAAAGCATCGTTGGGAGCGCCAGCGGCCGCCGTACAGGTCGGCGGAGCTGTCGTCGTGTCGATCAGGTTGTCCAGGCAAGTTTGATAGGCGGCGGTCGTATTCAGAGTGGTTACCGTGGCAAACGGATTGGAGTTCGTCGTTCCGACGACATAGACGTTCGCCGCTCCACTATCCACGGCGATGCCAGCACCAGACTCTGTCCCTGCGCCTCCGAGATAAGTCGACCAGACCAACTGTTGTCCCTGCGCGGCAGTGGGGTTGAGATTGAGCTTCGCAACAAAGGCATCCGGCTCAAGCGGACTCGTCGTGTACGTACACGAGGGAGGATTGATGATGGTGGTCAGGGGCGGCTGATCCAGACACGGCTGATAGGCGTTCAGGATGGGAAAGTCGCTGTTGCCGCATCCCGCGCATCCTGAGAACTGGTAGTTCGTCGTTCCCGTGAAGTAGACGTTGCCGCTTGTATCAACGGCGATGCCGCCGCCCGTCGCGATCGCATTGGGCGAGGTCGTAGAGGTGGCAAAGCTAGCGCCGCCGAAAAAGGTCGAGTACGCGATGCTCTGATACTTCGGCGCGTTCGCATTCACCTTGGTCACAAAAAACTGACGCTGACCGGGGGAGCGCGAAATGCTCTGGAACGGCACTCCCTGCGGAAGATTGCTGGCTGGAAATTGGACGAGCCCGCTGGAGGCATCGGTCGAGGTCGTCGTGCCGGTCACATAAATGTAGCCCGACGAGTCGATCGTCATTCCGCTGGCGATGTCGATGCCGTTACCCGAAAGATACGACGAATACTTCAGCGTAGTAGCGGTGCTATCCAGCCAGGTCACGAACACGTGAGTGCCTGCAACCTCAGGCGTAGTTTGATACGCGTTCGTCTGGGTCGTGGGGAAGTTACTCGAGGTCGTCGTCCCCGCGACGTACGCTTCTCCGGCGCCGTTAACATTGATGCCCACTGGATAGTCCGAGCCCGAGCCGCCCAGATACGTCACGTAATCCAGAGCAGCCGCAAGCGCTCCCAGGGGAGGTCTGATCTTCGCAACATAAACGTTCTGCGTCGCTCCCGTTGCCAGCGCTGGCTGAAAGACCCCCGTAACCGTCGGGAGATTCGGCGACGTCGTCGAACCCGAAATGTAGAGATTGAAACTTCCATCCACGGCGACCGAAGTCGCCTTCTCGTCGCCGCTGCCGCCGAAATAAGTTGAGAACGTCAGAATCGGGTCGATGATCAATTCGCGCGAGTGATCGTAATTCCCCACCGCGAATCCCGCCCGGTTTGCCCCGCGCAGAACGAACCGGCCTTCGATGGGCTGCTGGCGCCCCGCGACCTCCTGATACACCCGCGGAGCATCGAGCTGCACGCTCCCGCCTTCACTGCGAATCACCAGGGCTCCGTCTTTCAGCTCCAATTCCTTCGCGCCGTTAAATTCCAGCTGAGCCTGCTTTGGATCAGCCCCCGGTGCCACCTGAAAGTCATACTCCAGATGCCCCTGATTCCCGTAGAAAACCAGGTTAATCCCAGGATAAACGTCTTCGTACCGCACCCGCGCAAACTGTGGCACGCCTCGGTGCCACTTCGCGGGATCATTGCCCAGAAAATAATTGCTCTTGCCCGGCAGCAACTCCGCGCCGGTGACATTGGCTTTCGGATTCGCACCCGCCAACTTCATCTGGAGTGAGTCGACGCGGGTCGCTGACGCTTCCTGCTTTGACTTCGACGGCTGGTGGGAGATGAGGCTCAAGATCGCGCCCTCGGAGCCCAGAAATAGACTGTATCCGGAGCCCCGAGTCACGAACTTCGCCCGCCGGTCGGCCGGGTCGAGGTTCCCCTGCCCTTGATTCGGCTCAAAGATCAGCGGCAGTCCGGCGAACAGCGCCCGCGCTCGCGACTGAGCGTCTCCGAGGACGCCCTGGGGAGTAGCCTGTGCCATCGCCAAAAGGCCCGGCGCGCCTGTCGCCTGCGCTTCGATCGCGGGAAGGTGAGCCGCGGCATTCGCGGCACTTTGGCGTGAGCGGGAACCCCACCCGAGAACTGCGCATCCTGCCCCTAGCAGCACCAGCCCAGCGGCTAGAACACGAACTCGTACCACGGATGCTCCCAACCAACGGCGATCTACGTTCACTCGTTCCTCCGATGCAGTCAAACCAATATTCTTTCGATCGTGCTTATTCCGATCGTTCTTGCGATCATTCTTCGCTCAGATCAGTGGAGAGATTTGGGACGGCGCACAAATCCATCGAGCCTCGCGCCGGCGAACCTGACCGCGGCTTGCTTGTCACTGGAACTGGCGGAAAAAATTAAATAACTACTTAAACATCTACCGGATAGACAAGTCAAGCGAACCTCCGGCTGGCCGGGACTCCAAGATTCGTCAGATGCGCTCCAGGCCGTCGAAAGATGCCGCGCCCTGGCACAAAAGTGGTGTGAAGAGTCTTGCTCGCTCGCCTCTCCTAATGTGCGCTGTGGAAAAAGAAAGCGCCTCTTTCCGCAACCGCTTGCATGCCCCCGCGCTTCAATGCGAGTAGCAGACTCCGCAAATCACTCATTCTCTGCGCACAACTCGAGCGTTCGCCACAAATCGCGATGGCAGACCGATTGCTCTTCCCTGAAGTGAGCCATGCGCCTTGGTGCGTCCTCCCGCGGCTCGCGGAACCGATTCTGTTCCGAAATCCGGACAGATTAACCGAATCAGTTCCGATTCGCATTTTGCTGTTGCAAACTGCTGTTGTTTCTATACATTGAAGTGCGACAGGGCCGTCTCTGTTTTCAAAATTCAGCCCTCGAGCACCCGGGACACCAGCCGTCTGCTGTGCTTTTCTGGTAGTACGCGCTCCTGGCAGAGCGCTCTGGCCATGCAACCGAATTCACAGGAACGGCGGATGATGCGGCGCTTTGACATGCGCCTGCCCGCCATTGTCCGCCTCGAAGGCGCCAGCGAAGTCCACACCGAAACCCAGAACGTCAGCGCCCGCGGCGTTTTCTTCTACCTCGATCGTGCAGTCGAGGCTGGAACCAAGCTCGACGTCACCCTGACCTTCCCTCCGCACGTCACCCTCACCGACGCAGTCCGCGTGCGTTTCAGCGCCCGCGTCATCCGCGTCGAGCAGCCTCTTCCCTCCGCCCGCATCGGCACCGCTGCCATGATCGAAGACTACGAATTCCTCCGCTCCAATGGCAGCCCAGACTTCCTCGCCGCCCTGCAGAAGGAGTGGAAAGCCACCAACTGAATTGAGGGCTTCCGGCTTCTGCCTTCCGGCTTTCGCGAAATGGCATTGAGCATTCTTCCGCGGAGTTCGAAGGATGAAATTGTGAGAGGAGACAGAGCCAAAGCCACCAAACTCAAGCCGCGGAGCGGCGGAACAATTTAGCCCAGGACGAAGTCCTGGGTAGGCTCGTGAGAATGGAACCGAGTCCCAGAGGGACGACACACTAGCTTTCCGGAAGCCCGGAAGCCAAGAGCATGACGCCCGCCTACTTCTTCCCCAACTCCTTCAACTGCCGTCTCAACCGTCCAAATCTCCGCACTAAGCTCCCCAAATAAACCCCGTGGATTACCCAGGTCGCAATATAAGCAGCAAACAGGAACTTGATCGCGTTCATCGCGAACTCCGTCCCAGCGGAAGGCTGGCCTTGGCCGCCACTCCCGCTCCCACCAGAGATTCCATCGCGTGCGCTTCCTCAATCTCGCGGTGCAACAACTCCAACCGGAACCGCGACCAGCACACCAGAAATGCAAAGAAAAGAAAGGCCACCCAGCTGATCAGAAGCACGTGCAACATGCGCGGATCCATCGATCCGCCCCCACCGATCACCGGCTGCGGATGCTGCGTTCTGAAGAACCAGATCGAAAAATAAACCAGCGGCACATCCAGCGCGCCAAACACCGCCAGCGCCGCCGCCATCATCTGCGTCTGCGCGCTATTGGAAAAGCGCCGCAACACCAGGTAACTCACATAAATCAGCCACAACACCAGCGTCGACGTCAGCCGGATATCTCCCGGCGCCCACCATATCCCCCACACCGGCCGCGCCCAGATCGGCCCCGTCACCAGCACGATCGTGCAAAACACTACGCCTACCTCAGCCGTCGTCACCGCCAGCACATCAAGCCGTTGCCCCGGAAACCATTTCCCGATCAAAAAATAGAAGATCGGAATCAACAACACCGTCGTCGCCACCGCGCTCGGACGCATGCCCTTCGGTATCAACTGCTGCACCTGCGGCAAGAAGCACGCAATCACTCCGATGACTCCGATGGCAATCACGATCCACTTGGCGGCACGCTGCGTCGAAGGTTTCCGGCTGGCCAGATACTGAATCGATGCGATGAAGTTGATGAAGAACAGCAGGAACGCCGTCCACGCCGAGGGCACATGGTAATAAATGATTCGATACACATCGCCCTGCTGCGCGTCGGTAGGCGCCACTACCAGCGCCTGATACAGCGTATACGCTAGCAGAACTGCCGTGACAATCGAAAGAATGGGGAAGAGTCGTTTCATTCTGCGTGCAGAATCATTCCAAATAAGGCCAGACAAGCTGTAGTAAACACTACATCGTAGGTGAGAAGCAACACGATCCAGAAGTGCGCGGACTCTTCCCCCGTGAGAATCGATGTCGTTCCCGCCACCATGCCCAACACCGCAGGAATCGAAATCGGAAACAGCAGCAGCGGCAGCATGATCTCGCGGCTGCGCGTCCGCAACGACATCGCGGCGAAAAATGTTCCATTCACTACCAGCGCCCACGTTCCGAGAACGGCGATGGGTATCAACTGCCACGCCGGACCCAGCACCCGCAAGTTGTAGAAAATCACGAACAGCGGCGTCATCAGCCCTTCCAGCACGCTTACGAACAGAAAATTTCCCACCGCCTTGGCCAGAAACAACGCGTTCGCCGAAGCAGGAGAAACCCGGTAAGCATCCAGCACCTGATTGCGCAACTCGCGCGCCCAGGTCTGATTCAAAGCCACTACCGAAGCAAAGAGAAACGCGACCCAGATCAATCCGCCCGCAATGTGCCGCGACTCTTCCGCCAGAGGATCGAACGAAAAACTGAAGATCACTACCACCAGCAACGAGAAAAACAGCATGGAATTCAGCGCATCCTTCGACCGCCACTCCAGCCGAATATCCTTCACCAGAGTCGCCGCCACCAACGACCAGAACGAGTTCATTGGACGTCCTCGGCTTCCGCTCGCGCCAGAGTCGCAGTACGGTCCACGATCTCACCCGCCTGCATCCACACAAATTCGTCGGCCACGCCTTCGAGCAGCAACGCCTGATGCGTGATCAGGAAAACCGTCTTCCCTGCGTCGCGCATCCCCTTCAGCAATCCGACCATCGCCCGCGCCGAATGCAGGTCCACATTCGAAAATGGTTCATCCAGCAGCAGCACCTTCGGATCGTGCAGAATCGCCCGCGCCAGCGACATCCGCTGCCGCATCCCCTGCGAATACTGCCCCACCGGCCGCGTCAACTCCGGATCGAGCCCCACGCTCCGGATCACCTCCGCACCACGCGCGTCGCCCGCAATCCCGTAGAGCCGCCCAAAGTACCGCAGGTTCTCCATCCCGCTCATCTCGTCGTACAACAGCGACGGATGCGCCATATACCCGAGATCGCGGCACGCCTCCTGCGGCGTCTTCCCGAAAATCGAAATCTCCCCCCGCGTTGGCTGCGCCAGTCCTGCCAGAGCCCGTAACAAGGTGGTCTTCCCTGCACCGTTCTCGCCGAGAATCGCGTGAAATCGTCCCGCGTCAAACTCCGCGGTCACTCCGCGCAGCGCGGCAAACCGTCCAAACTGCTTGACGACGTTACTAACGGTGATGATCGAGTTGGTCGCGGCGGACGTCACGGCTTCAAAAACTCAGCAGAGTCTGACTCCAGCCATGAGTCTACTGGACAGATACATGTTTGCAGAGATAACCATGTGGGGACAGCCGCCCTCGGCTGTCCGGTCGAGCGCACCTCGACAGTATGGCCATCGAAAGGGAGAAGGAGCCAGTAAGGAGCTAGTTCGGCACAGCCGCAGAACCGGCGGTCTGCACCTGCGTCATGCTCTTGGCGGGTTCAGAGGATGGCGCCCCATTCGCCGGAGCCCCCGGCTGCTGCGGAGCATATTTCGACGCGCATTTCGCCTGCAGTTGCTTGGCATGAAACACGCCATCGCGGTCAAATCGTCCGTCAGCCAGCGCCTGGGAATCATCTTTGAAAGTATCGGGCGGAGCTTCTGTCCCCGTGTAATCCACATGCAGCGTCTGATCTTCTTCCATCAGCACAAACTGCACATGCGTTCCCACGCGCTTGATCGAGCCTGGCTGCACATTTCCCGCCACCCGCAAGCGTTTCGAATAAGCGCCATCGCCCATCTTGTGCAGTTCTTTAATCGTGACGTAATAACTCTTGCTATCCTGCACCCCGGTATAGGCCAGGTAGCCGAGCAGCAGCAGAATCACCGCCGTCGCTCCACCGAACTTGAGATAGGTATTGCTCTGACTCGACATGAAGCCCCCAAAGGGATACACCCCACGCTCAGACTGTACGCGTCACCTGCGCGAGAATCAAGATACCGCGGGCCAGTCGCGTCCCACGCAAAGAATCGATCTGCCGCATCGGCCGTATAAGCACCTGCAAGTCTGACTATATTCATTCTCAAGCACTTACCTTGGCCCACTCGAACCGATTCAACCCATCGATTGTTTCGATTTCCATTTCCCGGTTCGATCCTTTATCTCTACTGGAGTGTTTCCTGAAAGTCTTGAAGAGAGCCATACGGTGTACCCAATGCCTGAGCGCATGCAGAATAGAGCACAGAAGTCGCGGCATCGAGGGGGCGATCCCAACCAGATGATGGACGTCCTTCTCGCTCTGGACCGCATGCTGGTCGAAGTCTCCATGCGTCTCTACAATCTTCCCCGCCACGAGCAATTGGCTATGCGGAAACAAAATCGGCATCTGCACAAAACCGTCCGCCAGCATCTGCCGCGTCTACTGAAGCGGTCTTCTGGCAGACCATAGATCTTCTCCTCCGGTTCCTCCATTCTCCGGTAGTGGTGCCGTTTGGCGTTTACACGACTTTGTCATCCTGAGCGTAGCCGTTTTTCAGGCGTAGCGAAGGATCTCCCGCTTAACCGGCCTAATGCGTAAGCCAAACTGAACCACCGCTCAGTCTCCCTGCCTCTTCCGTCCGCGTCCGCTAGAATGAATGCGTCTCATCTTTCATAAACTTATGATTCATCCCTGGCACGATGTAACACCCGGCGACAAGCTTCCCCACGAATTCGACTGCGTGATCGAGATTCCCTTCGGCTCCAGCGTGAAGTACGAACTCGACAAATCCAGCGGATTGATCCGCCTCGACCGCATCCTCTATTCGGCCGTCTACTATCCCGCGAACTACGGTTTCATTCCGCAGACCCTCGCCGAAGACGACGACCCGCTCGATGTTCTCGTGTTGTGTCAGGAGACCGTCGTCCCTCTGACGATCATCCACGCCCGCGCCATTGGCCTGATGACCATGATCGACGCCGGCAAGCAGGATCACAAAATCATCGCCATCGCGACCGAGGATCCCGAATTCAACTCCTACCGCGAAGCCTCCGAAATTCCGCCGCACCGCCTGCTCATGCTCCGCAGATTCTTTCAGGATTACAAACAACTGGAAGGTAAGGCCGTCGAGGTCGATGAGATACGACCCGCAGTGGAAGCCTACCCCATCATCCTCGACGCCTTGCACCGCTACAGCGAGCAACGCCGCAAAGGCTTCAAAGTCGCGAAAACCTAGCACTGACTTGAGCCCACAAAACCTTTGTCAGCACGTGGAAGAGCGGCCCTTCAGGGCCGCGTCAAGTCATCCCCAAAAGCAAACAAGGGCTTCAGCCCCGTGGCTGCCTTGAAATTCTCTCCGCCTTACATCCTGATCAACGATTGAACGAGAGTTGCGGCCGCGCCTCTCGTATCTCTTTGAGGGGACCGCCTAGGCGTGCTGCATCGACCTTCCATCTTCCGTAACTACGCGCTTCTTGCATTTCGGGCACAGGCCATTCAAATATGTGGTCGCCCTGGGTTCGTACAGGGGCTTGTGACAATTCGGGCACATATACCCCAGTTGGCGGCATAGGGCATTGTCATACTGAAAAACACGGTACAGCCCGTATCCGACCATCAGAGCCGTCACTGCCAAGGCCACAAAAAGGACCGCATGGTCGTGGCCGGGAATGATCGCTGCGCCTACCCATATCGCTCCGATCGGCAACGCGCCCGTGGCGATGATCAATGGCAAAAGGAGCGAATTATGACGCTTGCCGATCTGGATGCGCTTGCCTTCCATCTCAGCGGGCAGGACCGACTTAAGCTTCCTCGTTTTCTGGGCGAGTCGATAGAACAAATATCCATAAGGGAGCAGGGCGGCAAGGACGATCCAATGCATGGCAGGACTAGGGTGCAGTCGATTGCGTACGAGCAGAACCCAGAGAACTAGACTCGTCCCCACCCATGACAATGCGAGTTTGCGGGTCTCGGCCTTCTCGATGCGCTTTGCTTCCAGCTCAGGCGCTAAATCGGACTTCATCTTCTACCCCACGATACTGACGCATAGGTACGCTCTTCCTGCGCTATCTCTCAAGAATCGTAGGTTGCTTCAGAATACGGTCACAAGTTACGTCCGTGCCGCCTGGGGAATGCCCGCCCTCTTCTGCGGCCCCCCCAAAAACATTTACAAAATTTCCATTGACTTAGTGTACTAGCAGTGTAGTACACTGACACGCATGGGAAGGGACAACACTCCCGCGGCGCCACGGTTCTCGATCGACCTCCACAGCGGTGTCCCCGTCTACCGCCAGTTGATTGACCACGTGCGCGGTGGAATCGCCTCCGGCTCTCTGACCGCCGGAGATCAGCTCCCCACCGTGCGCCAGCTCGCGGTCGACTTAGCCATCAACCCCAACACGGTCATGCGCGCCTACCGCGAACTGGAACTCGGCGGCCTGATCGAGACCCACCAGGGCACCGGAACTTTCATCTCAAACAAGAAGCTAGAAAAGAATTCGGCCGAGCGCGATCGCCAGCTCGGCCAGATGGCCGGAGAATTCGCGGCCCGCGCAGGTGCCGCCGGATTCACCCTCGAAGATCTGATCGATCGTCTGCGCGACTTGTTGCCAAAAAGGAGATAGTCATGGCCAACATTCGAAAAAACGAAGTCAGTGGCATCGCCCTCTTGCTGTTCGTAATCAGCATCGCGATTGGAATCGCCATATCTCAGACTGTGCACCACACCTCCCCCGCCTTCATCGGAGCCCTGGTCGGCGTCTATTTTTTGTTCGCGATCAAAGTGGTGCGCCAGTGGGAAAAGGTTGCCGTGCTCCGCGTGGGCCGCTACGTCGGCTTGCGCGGCCCCGGCCTGTGCCACATCATTCCGATCTTCGAGACGCTTAGCCCCTACGTGGACCAGCGCGTCCGCGTCGCCAGCGTCTCCGCCGAATCGACGCTCACGCGCGACACCGTCCCCGTAAACGTGGACGCGATCATTTTCTGGATGGTTTGGAATGCCGAGAAATCCATTCTCGAAGTCGAAAACTTCATCGAGGCCATCACGCTTAGCGCCCAGACCGCCTTGCGGGAATCCATCGGCCGCCACGAACTCGCGCAAATGATCACCGAGCGCGAAACCCTGGGCCGCGAACTGCAGCGCATCCTCGACGAGAAGACAACCCCCTGGGGCATCACCGTGCAATCGGTCGAAATCCGTGACGTAAAGATTCCGCAAGGACTCGAAGATGCCATGTCGCGACAGGCGCAAGCCGAGCGCGAGCGCCAAGCCCGCATCATCCTCGGCCAAGCGGAAAAGGAAATCGCCGACAGCTTCGTGCAGGCTTCAAAGTCCTACACCGAGAATCCCGTGGCCCTGCACCTGCGTGCCATGAACATGTTGTATGAAGCGATCAAAGAAAAGGGTTCGATGGTGATCGTGCCCTTCGACCGCAGTAGAAACCATGGGCCTCGGCGGCACTCTGGCCACTGCATCGCTAGGAGGCGCTAAACCATAGCGTACCGCGGCCCGTCAGCGCCCGCGTAAACCGGTCTAATCAAGAGCACTTCAAACAAAGAGGCGTCTGCCCTTAGCGGCCGCCCCAGAGGAGAAGCACGCCATGAATTTGCAGACAATCAAAACGTCAAGCCTGTTCGTATCAAGTGTCGCCCTGCTGTTCGTACTGGTCTTGTTCCCGCAGCATCCGAGCCACGCTCAGGAAATGCAGCGAGGCGTCAGCGTACAGATGCCCGTCACCAGCAATGCCACATCCGTCCCTGACGCGGACCGCAACGATGCCTGGGTAGTCACGGTCACCGCCGACGGCAGCCTCTATTTCGGCGCGGACCCGATGACGCGCGACGCTCTGGCCGACTGGATGAAAACCCACCCTCGCAACCGCGAGGCCAAGCTCTACATCAAAGCCGACGCCCGCGCGCCCTTCGCGAGTGTGCAGCAAGTCATTGACGTTGGCCGCCAGGCGCTCTTCCAAACCCCAGTCCTGCTCACATCCCAAAGGGAGCCGATCGCTGCGGGAACCGTTGTGCCTCCGAATGGATTGGAAGTGCAGATCGCTCCGGTGTTGTCCGCGGGCACGGTAGCGACTGTCGTGCAGTTGCTCAACTCGGGCCAGCAACAGCCGCTGCTGAGAGTGAACGGCGACGGGATTTCCTGGCCCGCTCTGGAAGGTACGCTGAGGCAGCATTTCCAGAACGGAGATGAAAAGATAATTCTATTGAAAGCCGACGAACGGCTGCCGTTTGGGCAAGTCGTGCAGGCAATCGACATGTGCCGTTCGACAGGCGCGAAGGTCTTTCTACCGACGCCAGAACTCTAAAAGAAGATGCCCGGGTGCCCCATTTCTCGCGTCCGTTGCGAGAAGTGGGGCTTTTCATTTTGACCCGAATCGCGACAGGCCCCGATTACCACACGTGGCAGGCGTTCTCCGCCACCATCGGCTGCCCCGCCTTGCAGTTCCACGCCTTCTGGAATTCCGGCATGTTTTGCACCACGCCGTTCACGCGATACTTGCCCGGTGAATGCGAATTCGTGCTGACCTGCATCCGCAAATATTCCGGCCGCTGCTTCTCGCACCACACCCGCCCAAATCCCAGGAAGAACCTCTGCTCTGGCGTGAAGCCATCGATGCTCTGCCCTTCCTTGCCTGTTTTGTCCTCGGCAATCAAGCGCTCCAGCGCAGCGAGCGCGATGCGCGCCCCACCATTGTCGGCTGTATTTTCACCCAGCGTCAGCCGCCCGTTCAGCTTCATGTTGTCGACGGCCACAAAGTTCGAATATTCATCAGCTACGCAGCTCACACGCTTTTCGAATTCTTTGCCATCCTGCTCCGTCCACCAGTCGCGCAAATTCCCCGTCGGATCGAACTTGCGCCCCTGATCGTCGAATCCGTGCGTCAGTTCGTGCCCAATCACCAGCCCGATGCCGCCAAAATTTACCGCATCGTCCATGCTCTTATCAAAAAATGGCGGCTGCAAAATGCCCGCCGGAAACACGATCTCGTTGTACGACCCGCTGTAGTACGCATTCACTTCCGGCGGAGTCATGCCCCATTCCTTGCGGTCCAGCGGCTTGCCGATTTTCGCAATCTGCCGCTTCGACTCGAACTCGTCCGCCCGCTGTACGTTTCCCAGCAGGTCGTCGCGCTTGATGACCACCGAACTGTAATCGCGATACTCGTCGGGATACCCAATCTTGTTGCGGATCGCCTGCAGCTTCACCTTCGCCTGCTTCTTCGTGTCGGCGGACATCCACGAAAGATTCTGAATATCCTCGTCCAGAGATTTCTCCAGCGCGTCCACCATCTTCAGCATGCGCTGCTTCCCCTCGGCCCCGAAGGTCGCTTCGACGTAGCGCTGCCCCAACGCCTCTCCCAACGACCCATCGACCAGATCGACGCAGCGTTTCCAGCGATCCTGAATCTGCTTCTGCCCGGTCAGCGCCTGGCGCATCTTGAAACTGGCGTCGACAAATGGCTGCGACAACCACGGAGCCGCCGCCCGCAGGGCATGCCAAGTGACATACGTCTTGAGCGACTCGAGCGGCAGCGCCGCAATCACTCCATTCACTTGCCGGAAGAAATCTGGATTGGTCACGTTCAGGTCTGTGAAGTTAGGCGCACCCACCGCCGCGAAGTATCGATTGAAAGAAAACTCCGGCGCCATCGCCACCACTTCGTCGCGAGTCATCTTGTGATCGCGGTTCTTCGGATCGCGCATCTTGGTGCGATCCATCGCGTCCGCTGCCAGCAGCGTTTCCACCATCAGCACCGTTTGCGCCGAACTCGCCGCTTGTTGCGGCGTCTGCCCCGCCAGCGTGAACACCTGCGTCACATACTCCGCCAGGTGTTTCCGCATC
Source organism: uncultured Acidobacteriaceae bacterium (assembly GCA_963706645.1). Lineage (GTDB taxonomy): Bacteria > Acidobacteriota > Terriglobia > Terriglobales > Acidobacteriaceae > Sulfotelmatobacter. The sequence continues at coordinate 81,893 of CAVPNR010000013.1, read as the reverse complement.
TCGACCTTGTCCGCGTCGTCCTTAATGTAGTAATCGCGGTCCGGCAGCGACAACCCACCTTGCCCGATGTACGCGATCACCTGGTCAGCATTGTGCAAGTCGGAATTCGAATAGAAGTTGAACAGTGCATTCGCCCCCATCAAGTGCAGGCGCCCAATTTCGTCAATCAGCGCGCCTTTGTCCTTCACTGCCGCAATGCGATCCAACTGCGGCTTCAGAGGCGCGATCCCCTTAGCGTCTACCGCTTTCTCGTCCATGCATGATCCGTACAGATCGCCAATCTTCTGATCGATGGCATTGCGCCCGGCCCCGCCCGCCGCGGCCTTCTCTAAAATTCCCCGCTCGATCCGCAGATTGCTCTCATCAAGTTCCGAAAAACTCTGCCACGATGGCCGGTCTGCCGGAATCTCCGAATTCTTGATCCAGTTCCCGCACGCGTACTGATAAAAGTCCACGCACGGATCGACACTCTTGTCGATGTTGTCGATGCTGAATCCAGAACCAGGCTTGGCAGAAGACGCAGATTGCGAGAAACCGGCAGCAGTCACGATCAACAGGAAAGCCAGCAGAAGACGGAACGCGCGCATGAGAACAATCTCCTTCAGATGGAAGGTCGGCGCAACGGCTGAGATTCTAAGCCCGATGTTCAGGATGAGCAAACCCGCAAGACATAACATCTCCCAGCAGTCGTCATGAAACTGAACCGCGGCGCTCCCAGGCCTGACGAACGTCCCCTTCGCAGCGTTTGCGAAGCCCTCTGCGTCCTGAGCCTGCCCTGAGCGAAGTCGAAGGTGTCCTCTGTGGTGAAAGCCTTCCTGTCCTGCTCCGGCGAACCCGGACGCGGTTATAATCGAACCTTACCGAATTTCTCGATCCGGGGTTCTCATGACTTCCAATGGCAATGGCAGCAACGGTTACAGCGTCCCCCAACCTCGCGCAGAGTGGCTGGCCCGCCGTAAAAAAGAAAACACCAACGGCAACTTCTCCCAGATGCACTACGCGCGCCAGGGAGTCATCACCGAGGAAATGGCGTTCATCGCCCACAAAGAGAAGCTGACGCCCGAGCTGGTCCGCGACGAAGTCGCCCGTGGCCGCATGATCATCCCCGCCAACATCAACCACCCAGAACTCGAGCCCATGGCGATCGGCGTCGCCAGCCTCTGCAAGATCAACGCCAACATCGGCAACTCAGCCGTCACCTCGGAAGTGAATGAAGAACTGAAGAAGCTCCACACGGCCGTCCACTACGGCGCCGACACCGTTATGGACCTCTCCACTGGCGGCAACATCCATGAGATCCGCGAGGCCATCCTGCGCCACTCCCCGGTGCCGATCGGCACAGTCCCGATCTACGAAGCGATTGCCCGCGTTAAGCGCGTCGAAGACCTCAACGCAGAAGTCATGCTCGAAGTCATCGAAGAGCAGGCGCAGCAAGGCGTCGACTACATGACGATCCACGCCGGCGTGCTGATCCAATATCTCCCGCTGATTTCCAAGCGCATCACGGGAATCGTGAGCCGCGGCGGCGCTATCCTCGCCCAGTGGATGGCCTACAACCACAAACAGAATTTCCTCTACGACCGCTTCGACGACATCGTCAAGATTTTCAAGAAGTACGATGTCAGCTTCTCCCTCGGCGACGGCCTCCGCCCCGGCTGCGTCGCCGACGCCAGCGACGAAGCCCAATTCGCCGAACTCAAGACCCTAGGCGAACTCACCAAGAAAGCCTGGGAGCACGACGTGCAGGTCATGATCGAAGGCCCCGGCCACGTCTCCATGGACAAGATCAAAGAGCAGGTCGAAAAAGAAGTCGAACTCTGCTACGAGGCCCCGTTCTATACGCTGGGTCCGCTGGTCACCGACATCGCCCCCGGCTACGACCACATCACCAGCGCCATCGGCGCGGCCATGATCGGATGGTACGGCGCCGCCATGCTCTGCTACGTCACGCCCAAAGAGCACCTCGGCCTGCCCAACGAGAAAGACGTGAAAGACGGCATCATCGCCTACAAGATTTCCGCCCACGCCGCCGACATCGCCCGCGGACGCCCCGGCGCCCGTGACCGCGACGACGCCCTCAGCTACGCCCGCTACAAATTTGACTGGGAAAAACAATTCGCCCTCTCACTCGACCCCGAAACCGCCCGCGCCATGCACGACGAAACTCTCCCCGACGACTTCTACAAAGAAGCCGCCTTCTGCTCCATGTGCGGCCCCAAATTCTGCTCGATGAACTATTCGTCCAAAGTGGACGAATACAACAAGCAAGTCCACGGCATCGAGAAGAAGGATTATTCAGAATTGGTGGAGAGACTGGTCACACTGAAATAAGGGACAGCCGTGGAAGAGCGGCCCTTCAGGGCCGCGTAAGCGACAGACTGACAACGGAACATGTGGGGACAGCCGCCCTCGGCTGTCCGCCGAGCAAAGCTCGACGGCTTTATATCCCCTATGCCATCTGCATCAGCGGCCCGACCTTGTGGAACCGCGAAAAGAAACTCGAATGTATACTCGGCCGAGAGGTGGGCTATGCCTCGCATGTTTGCAATTTCTAACGATGCGCTAACGTCGCTCTGCAATGCCCTCTTCTCCCTGCAAAGTTGGTTTGGTATCTTGGAGCAGTTTGGCCTCGCTAGCGAGGAAGAGTATCGGGAGATGAAGTATTTCGGCGATCAGTACCCAGGCGGAGAAGAAGGGTTTTTCTCTTGGAATAATCTCCACAGCCACTTGGACCGACAGGACAGCGCGATAGCCCCGAGGGTCCAAGCGCTGTGCACTGACCTACTCCGCCGCAAGGATAAGTACGCAGAAAAGGCCGATGACGAAGACAGATTTCTGAACGCGCTTGCCGAGTTTGAAGTCCGACTAGACCATTCGGGCTTCAACTTTGACGGGGTTGAGGTACGCGAGGCCGTCCAGAGTATGCTCCCCAGCGAGCAAGTGTTTCCAAAGGGCAGTCAGCACGACGGCTACAAAGCCATAACCAAGATCATGCAGAGCGCCGCCACACAGATCTTTGTCGTTGACAATTATTTGGATAACTCACTTCTGGAGAGGATTGAAGCAATACCGACGAGACCTGCAATCCGGTTGCTCACCTTCAAGCCCTCAGCGGATTTTAAGAGGGCAGTGATAGCTTTTCAGAAGCAGTACACTCAAACGGTTGAAGTGAGGGTACACCAAAAGGAAGTCCATGACAGAGCAATCGTCATTGATGACATTACTTTCTTTGCTCTGGGGGCATCAATCAAGGATCTTGGTGACAAGCTGTCGCTGCTGAACAGGTTGGAGGACCAGACAGCTATCCGAACCCTGCGTTCAGAGCTTGAAACCATCTGGGCATCAGCACGACCGTTATAGATGCTGCCGGGTGCCCCATCCTTTCGCGTTCGTTGCGAAAGGGTGGCGGCGGAGTTATGCTAGTCCCATGGCTGTGAACTGGCTCGAAGTTGCGAAAAAGATGGCTGAGGACGCGCGAGCCCAGCTTGCCCTCAATCGCAAGCGCCTGCAGGAAACCCTTGCGGAACGGGCACGCCAACAGTCCGCCCAAAAAGCTCAGACGAACGCTCGGTGATCCCGCCTCGCCTTACTATCATTGCCGGCGCTAACGGTTGCGGCAAGTCTACGTTCACGAGGCGCTCCAGTTTCGTGTACGACATTCCTCTCCTCGATCCCGACGCGATTGGCAAAGCGCTCCAGCCAACTATCCCGGGAACATCGGCTGTCGCTGCCGCTCGCCACGTTCTCATCGCTGCCCAAGAACACATTCACAACCGCGAGAGCTTCGCTGTCGAAACCACGCTTTCCGGTCAGGGCTATTTACGAATGATGATCGATGCGCGGGCACGCGGCTTTGAGGTTGTGCTGGTCTACATCGGAACAGAAAATGTCGAACTCAACCTCGCCCGCATCCGCGATCGTGTGCTCACGGGCGGACATGACGTGCCCGAGACCGACGTGCGCCGTCGCTACCTGCGAAGCTTCCAAAATCTCGCCAGCGTCTTCACGCGGGCCGATCATGCGATCCTGTTCGACAACTCAACCGAGGAAGGCTACCGGCTCGTCGCTGTTCTTGAGCCCTCCGGGGGCCAGTGGTTTCCGCCAACACCTGCCTGGGCGGCACGCCTACGAGACTGACGTTGCCGGTTGCCGGGTGCCCCATCCTTGTCGCGCTTTTGCGACAGGGTGGGGAATTTGACTTTCAGATTTGAGAACTACCCCCGAACCCAAACGGATTCAACGTCCCCACCTGCAACTCCCCGAAGGCCCGCTCGTTCCGCGTGGCCACGTGCAATCCATGAACGCCGGGTGCCCCATCCTTTCGCCTTTTGAAAGGGTGGGGGACGATGCTGCCGGCATCAGCGATACGCTTCGCGGCGGTGTTTTACAGAGAGGATTTCAATTGAGTCGCTGCGATCGTGGAAGCGGATACGGTAATCGCCGACTCGCAGCCGGAACTCCGGTGGATCGCTGTCGCGAAGGCGCTCGACGTCACCCTCTCCAGTGAATAGGAGACGCGCCAGACTGTGCAGGATTCTGAGGGCTGTCGTTTTTTCGACGGCGCGCAGTTCGGCCCGCGACTGGCCGCTCCAAATCACTTTCTTAGGCATCCGTTATCGGTCAGGACCGTTTGGCTTCAATGGCGTGTGGCCCATCTGCTCGAAGTCCTTCGCAGTGAGGCCGAATTCCGCAAGGACTTGCTCGTGGGGAACGCCTTCACCCCGGGCCAGTGAGTCCCTGGCTTCATCGAGTTCGCGAGCCTCTTCCGCGCTGACTGGTTCCTCGTCGTATGGCGCGTTGGCTAACTTGCGGGCAAATGGATCAAGAATGATCTCCAAGAGTCCCACCACCGCAGCAACCTGGCCAGGGGCCAGCCGGTCGATCAGTTCGTGAGCGTGCTCCTTGTCAGCAGCCATGCTTGAACTCCTCCCAACATTTTACACGTCGGAAGCTCCCCCCCCGAACCCAAACGGATTAACCACCCCGACCTGCAACTCCCCGAAGTCCCGCTCGTTCCGCGTGGCCACCTGCAGACCGTGAACGCGTGCCGTCGCGGCAATCATTGCGTCTTCGAGCAGCTCTGACGACTTCCCTGCCTTGAGCCGCGCCCACTCGCGGAAACACGCCGAGTCCATTGGAATCACGGGAAACGTCCCCTCCGTGACCGTCAGCCAGTTCTCGATCTCCACAGCTTTGGCTGGGTCATTCTTTCGCGTGAGTTCGGCGCCTGCCTGTAGCTCGCCTATGGTCACCGCCGACAGGAATATTTGCTCGGGCCGGAGCGTATCCAGCCACGCAAGCACCGCACCGTGCGGTTTGCGTTTCCGCAATTCAAAAACAACGTTGGTATCGAGCAGATATCGAATCACTGGATCTTGCGCGCCTACTTAAACTCCGGTCCGCTGAAATCGATTGCCGGGCGACTCTTCCATCCACCGCGCTTCGGCACAATGTCTTCAAACCGCGGCCCTTCGCCCAGCAGCCACTCCTTGATGTTCGGTCGCCTCTCACGCTGCAGTCGCCGCCACTCTTCCATCGGCACCAGCACCGCCTCTTCCACTCCCCGCCGTGTTACTACCTGGGGCCCTTTTTTCAGCGCCGCATCCAGGAATTCGCTGAATCGCGCCTTAGCCTTCTGCAACTGCCATGAGTTCATGATTCGCTCCTCCATCATTATCTGACTAGTCATATAACTAGTCAATATAAATGGCAAGGTCGGATGCCCATCCTTTCGCGTTCTTTGCGAAAGATGGGAGTCATCGAACCCCGGCGCGACCGATGTGAGGAAAGCTCCCTAATCCCCCAGTTCAAACTTTTCCACAGCTCTCCTCAAAAAGAATTCAGTTTCTTGTGACGTACAACCTTGACCGAGCATACAGAAAGCGCACAATCACATTGTGCGCAAACACTTCCACCACAAGCTGCTAGAGATTCAACGCGGCACCCGCCTGTCAAGACTGCGCCCGGGCTCCTATTCCGGAGCGTATTGCCCACAATCTCTTTGTTTCCAGGATTTTGCACGCGACGACGCAGACCACGATCCTGCAAGTCTAGCGAAATCAATATTTTGGCCACGCCTTGGCGTTCCAATCCGCCACAACTCACCACCTAAGTCCTTATTCCGGAATATTTTACGAATAAGTTATTTGTTTTCAAGATTTTGGGAACGGGAAGGCAGATCACAACCCGGCAAGTCACACAGAATCAATACTTTGGCGATTCCGCGGGAAAAAAACGGGGGGAACCGAATACCCCAGGAAAGAGCCGAACCGACGAGGACCCTAGCAACTCCGCAATTCCTACTTCCCGTCCAGATGAATGTCCCCCACTCCGACGTGCGCCCGCAATTCGTACTTCCCTTCGCCGTGATACTTCAAAGTTTTGCCCAGCCAGCCGCTGGTCTCGCCGTAGCCATCGCTGTGCACGTCGCCGATGCCCGTGCTCGCGTTCACTACCCGATACCCAGCGCGCCCGTTCGAAATGCGGAGATCGCCGACTCCCAAACTCAAATCCTTGTCGCCCTCAACCTCCTCGACCGTTACATCTCCAACCTTCGCATGCACGTCGATGTTCGTCGTCTGAGGCACCTCCAGTTCCACATCAAACTGCGTGCTGCCGCCCGAAGGCGCGTGAAACTCAATCGTGGCATCTTTGCCTCGGACGTCGAAATCCACGGTCGCATCTTTGACGTTTCTCTCGTGGCGCGACTTGACCGTGTAGCGCAGGCTGATCTTGTTGGTGTCCCCGCGCTTGATGTGCATGTCGCCCACGCTCAACCGCACGTGCACGAATCCGCCGGCGGCGAATTCGCGGGCGTCGCTGTGCGTCTCTTCATAGTCCCAATCGTGGCTCGCAAGAGACGGAACCGCGCTAAACGACGCCAGGACCAGACACGCCAGAATTGTTTTGCACACGGAATTCCAACGGACAAGAGACCTTCCAGGCATGGAGCACCTCTCGGGCGCAAGAGCGCCTGTCTCTGTTACGCACGCCAACCCGCCAAAGTTCCGGGAGAAGATGCTGGGGAAGTTTCAGAAATTGTGGGGCAAGATTCAGTGGAAGTCGGCCACGCCGTTCCACACCAACTGGACGGCAATCGCCAGAATCAGAAAGCCGAAGATCTTGTTGATCGCTCCCACCGCGCTCGGTCCCAGGCGCCTGACCAGCGGCCCTCCCAGCACGAAGAACAGGGTCACGCTGAGCGCGACAACCGCGATGCCGATGATCATCCCGAGATACGCCGCCGCATTGTCCACATGGGCCGCGAGCGCCATGACGACTCCGATGGCGCCCGGTCCCGACATCAGCGGCATCGCCAGCGGAGCCAGCGAGATGTCTTCCTTATCCGCTGCCTCATTGCTTTCTTCCGGAGTAATGCGGGCATGCGAAGTAACCATGCCCCATGCCGTATTGGCCACGATCAGCCCGCCGGCAATCTTGATCACGGGCAGCGAGATACCGAAAAAATGCAGCACGAAGCGTCCAAAGAACAGGAACGTCACCAGGATGACGAACACCCAAATCCCGGTCTTAACAGCCGTGCGACGCCGTTCTTGCGGAGTCCATCCCGAAGTCATCGTGAAGAAGATTGGAATGCCGCCGAAGGGATCGACGATCGGAAAGAGCGCCAGAAATGTCGCGGCCGCGGAGTCCGGCAACGTGCGCAAAAACTGTCCCAATGCCTGAGCCGAACTCATAGCGCTACTTGTATCCTTCCAGCGTCTTGGCCGCGCGCTCCAGCGCCGCGGTCAGCGCCGCCAGCTGTTGCCGCGCCCGCTCGCTGTCGCCCTTGTCGAGCGCTTCATTCACCCCCGGAATCACCACAGCCGCGTAGCCCGTATATTCTCCTGGCGCATAAATCACATGCCGGAACCATGGACGATGCGGCAACCCTTGCGGCAGCAACAGCGCCCGCTCCGCCCCGCGCAGAGCCTGGTTCAGGCGCGTCGCATCTTGCGGCGGATTCCTCTGCTTTGCCAGGATCTTCCCACTCGCCGTTTCGAAATGGTGCGCCGCGTTGTTCACGGCGTCAAAACTGAGCACGTTCTTGCCGAACCTGTCGTCCGCTCTCCGGTGAGCGGCGTCCAGATACACGGCAATTTCCTTCGCGTACTCCTCATAGTCGTAGGGCAGAATGTCAGCGTCCGCCATGCGCACCGCTTCCAGCCCAAACACCCGCGCCATCTGCTGCTCATACACAAAATCCGGATCGCCGAATTTCTTGAACCAAGCGAAATTGTCGAACACCGAGTGGTAAACACCATAAGGACCGCTGGAGCTCACATCGCTCGAGGGCACTCCGGCGTGCTGCAGAAACGCGGTGTAATCCGAACCGCTCCCCAAGTCTCCAACCGGAACATCGACTTTCGCTTGCGCTGCCGGAAGGCGGCGGCTATCTCCAATCGCCTCGGTCGGCGACTGCGCCGAGGGTGCCTCTGGCTGCGCCGCCTTCTGCCAGACTTCATAGACGGTCCCGCCCTTCGGGCTCGGCACCACCTTGGTTACATCGCGCAAAAACTGCTTCAGACTCGGCACCGCCGACGCGCCAAACTTCTGCCCAGATACGGCCACGTCCATATTGAAATATGCCGCGGCATTCGCGAGTTCGGACTCGTGCTGCTCCACCCATTCGGTCGAACCCATCAGTCCTTCTTCTTCGCCATCCCAACTGCAAAACATCAGCGTGCGCTTCGGCTTCCACCCTGACTTCAACAACTCTCCGACACCGTGCACGGCTTCGAGCATCGCCGCCGTGCCGCTATTGGGATCGACCGCCCCATAGACCCACGCATCGCGATGGTTCCCGGCGACGACCCATTCGTCCGGCAATGCTGAACCGCGAACCCGGCCGACCACATCCCACAGCGTGCGGAACTGATAGTCCTGCTTGAGGTGCATCTTCAACTTCGCCGGACCTGGACCCACGTGATACGTAAACGGCAGCGCGCCCTGCCACTCCCGCGGCGAGTCCGGACCACCAAGATGCTGCAGCACAGGCCAGATATCGTGATATGACAAGGGAGTCACGGGAATCTTCGGCACCTGCGCCGATTGCTGCGGAGACAACCGCTGCAACTCAGGCAGCGACGGCACCGACGCAACTCCAGGCGTGGTGGGATCTCCCGGAAACTCGAACATGTATCCCACCGACCCGCGCTGCACGCCCGTATCCGGACGCCAAGGCCCGTCCGGATACTTGTCGCCGCGCTTCCAGCCATCATCCGCGGGATCGGAGTAGATGATCACGCCCGCCGCGCCATGTTCCTGCGCGACGAACACTTTCACTCCGCGAAAATTCTGCCCGTAGCGCACCACCACAATCTTGCCGCGCACATCGATCTTCAGCTTGTCGAGCTTATCGAAGTCTTCCGGCGTTCCGTAGTTGGCGTAGACCACGTCCGCCTCAACGTCTCCCGACGGAGACATGCCGTTGAAGGGCATCACCACGCGAGGATCGTCTTGAAACGGATCGTTGTCGACATGCTCGCGCGTGGGCCCGTGCATCGCCACTCCGGCGGGCGCGGTCAGATCGACGCTGATTTCTTCCGGATAATTGATCCAGACCTTGTACTCGACGATCTCGGTGTCGAGACCGGCGTCGCGAAATTTCTGCGCGACATAGTCAGCGGTCGCCTTGTCCTCGATCGTGCCCGCCATGTGCGGGGCCTGCGTCAGAATGCGCAGATGTTCCTCCGCGAGCTTAGGATCGGGCACGGCGAGAAAGCGCGCTTCCGCAGTCGACTCGGCAGCGGCGTCGCGAAAGCCGAAGATGGCCTGGGTCGAGTTGGGCGATGGCGCATTTCCCGCTGGCGGAGTGGCTGAACCGGAGAACAAAATGGCAGACGAAAGAAGTGCCGTTGAGAAGAGTTTCATGGGCTCCAAGTAAAGCTAGTAAGGTAGCATAGGTACCATCAGGTCCGACAGCCAGGAGCTTTATGCGGCGCGGATTCAGACCCTTGAAAATCAAGCCAGCGTAGGTCGGCAGTGGCTATCGCAACGTAAGCGACAAGCACGACCTGTACTTGGCAGGCGTTTTGCCGAAGAAGCGACGACCTCGCCGCACAACTACCTTACCTGCCCCGTCCCGATAACTTCGTATTTTGATGACGTCAACTCCGCCAGCGCAAACGGCCCGCGGCAGTGAAGTTTCTGTGTGCTGATTCCCATCTCGGCGCCGAAGCCGAATTCTGCGCCGTCGGTGAAACGGGTCGAGGCGTTCCAGTACACTGCGGCCGAGTCGACGCTGCGCAGGAATTTGCGGGCGTTCACGTCATTGTGGGTCACGATGGAATCGCTGTGCTTGGTGGAATAGCGGTTGATGTGCTCGATCGCGTCGTCCACGTTGGCTACCACAGCCACCGCCATACAGAGCCGCAGATACTCTTCATACCAGTCTTGCTCGGTCGCTGGACCGACGTGCAACCCGGCAGCCAGGCTGCGCGCTTTGCCGTCGCCACGCACTTCCACTCCGGCATCGACTAACTTTTTCACAATACGCAGGCACGTATCTGCGCCGCCACGAGTTCATGCACTAGCAACTTCTCGGCGGCGTTGCACACCGATGGACGCTGTGTCTTCGCGTTGATCACGATGCGATCGGCCATTTCGAAATCGGCCGTCTCGTCGACGAAGATGTGGCAGTTCCCTGCTCCCGTTTCGATCACGGGCACCGCGGAATTCTCGGTCACAAACGTGATGAGCCCCGCGCCGCCCCGTGGAATGATTACGTCGACCAGTCCGCGCGCCTTAATCAACTCCTGCACCGACTGCCGCGTGCCCGAATCCAGCAACTCAATCGCACCCAGGGGCACGCCGGGAACCGCATTCATGATCTCGACCAGTCGCTGGTTGCTCTGCGTCGCCTCCTTGCCACCGCGCAAAACGATCGCATTACCCGTCTTTAGTGCCAGCACCGCGGTATCGACGGTCACATTCGGACGCGACTCATAAATAATTCCCACAACTCCCAGCGGCACGCGCACTTTACGAATGCGTAAGCCGTTCGACTTTGTCCACTCCGCCAACGTCTCGCCAATGGGATCCGGCAGAGCCGCAACTTCGCGAACACCGCGCGCCATATCCTCAATCCGCGGTGCCGTGAGCAGCAGGCGGTCGCGCATAGCGTCCTCGAGCCCCGAATTCTCCACGTCTTCGCGGTTGGCGGCGAGGACGCTCTTCTCGTTTGCCTCGATCGCATCGGCAATCGCGAGCAGGAGCGCATTTTTTTCTGCGGTCGAAAGCAATGCGAGTTTGCTCGAAGCGCCGCGCGCGCGTAGCAATTTTTCCTGCGTCGATACGGCGGTAGTGAGGATGGCGGCCATCGCGAATCTATTGTCTGTCTTTCTGCGGCGGGAAATACGTCCCGATCTTGCGTTCCATTCCCAGCGTGATCGCCTTGGGATGCCTTCCATTCACAATCGCGACGTGCACGCCGCCCTCACTCGCCAGTTTCGCGGCGCGCAGCTTGGATATCATGCCGCCGCGCCCCAGCGAACTCTTGCCGTTGCATTGCGCTTCAATCGCGGGCGTGAGTTTGCGAATCACCCGCTGCAGTTTCGGCTTCTTGCGGCCGTTCGGAACCAGAAATCCGTCTACGTTGGTAAGCAGCAGCAGCCAGTCGGCTTTGACCGCCGTCGCCAGCAGCGAACTCAACTCGTCGTTATCTCCAAAAGCGCCTTCGATCTCGCGCACCGAAACGCTGTCATTCTCGTTCACGATGGGCACCACACCCAACTCGAGCAATTCGGCGAGGGCATTTTTCAGGTTGCGGTAGCGTACCGGCGAGGTGAAGTCGTCGCTCGACAACAACAACTGCGCCACCACTTTTTTCCCGAAGAACAAACGCTCGTAGGTATGCATGAGCTTGCTCTGTCCAACCGCGGCGCAGGCCTGCATGCGCGGAACGTCGCTCGGGCGCTGATCCAGCTCCAGTCCCGACATCCCCGCCGCAATCGCGCCTGAAGTCACGATCAGGTATTCGTTCTTCGAAAGATCAAACTGATCGACCATGCCGCGCAGCAGATTGATGTCGATCTGCCCACCCGGAGCAATAAGACTGGTGCCGACTTTAATGACCACTCGCATAATGTTGTTGGTTGCGGGCCGGAGTCGCTTCACTTTTCCTTCGCCGCCAGGAACTCCAGCCTGGAGTGCCCGGCGGCCTGATGTTCCCGACCCGGCGGGGAAGGACAACTCTTCTATCCTGCCGTTAGAATGGCTTTCTGGCAAGGTGAAAAATCTTGCCGCATCGCGGGCATCGTGAGCGTGGTCTCGCGCAAAATCCTCCCGGTGCCTCCCGAGGTCCACATGAAGACAATTCTCGCAGTGATGATTGCTCTCACGTGTCTCACATCTTCCTCGTATGGACAAACCAAGCGCGTGATTCTGCCGAACTCCAAGCTCATTCGATGCGTGTCGTTGGAGTGTTCCCAGCTATGGGAAGACAAGGCGCCCGAGGCCAATGATATCTATCCGAAAGCAGTGACGGTCGAACTTCCCGACAATACGCCTTGCGCGCTCGCAGTGACCGCGCAGTACGACAAGTCGGTATCGCTCGATGACTTGAAAGCGGCGATCGACGCGCGCTATGGCAAATGGGCTGGCGTCACCAACGCCGCCTCTCCCGTAAAGTCATGGCGTGTGGAGCCGGAGAGATTCACGATCCGATTGCGCAATATCACCGAGCAAGATGCGAAGCTGTCAGACGACACACTCGAGGTAGGAACGAAGACAGTGGTTTACACGTCGTTTCAGCCTACGAAGTGCGGTTCCGAATAATATTGATCTTGGGGAATTTTGATTCTTATGCCTGCATCGAACGCCACCAGCCGATTCTCCGACCGCGTCGAAAACTACGTCCGCTACCGGCCCGGGTATCCTTCGGAGGCTCTACAGGCCCTCCGGGACGAATGCGGCCTGGCACCGAACCATCTCATCGCCGACATCGCCTCCGGAACCGGCATCTGGACTCGCATGCTCCTGGAAAACGGCAACCAGGTCTTTGCAGTCGAACCGAACGTCGACATGCGCCAGGCGGGCGAACGCCTGCTGGCGTCATTTCCGAACTTCACCAGCGTAGCGGGAACGGCAGAAGCAACAACCATCGGCGACGCCAGCGTCGATTTTGTGACCGCCGCTCAGGCCGCACACTGGTTCGACCGCAAACGCTCCCGGCGCGAGTTTGTTCGAATCCTGAAGCCCAGCGGATGGCTCGTGCTTCTGTGGAACGAGCGCCTCACCGATTCGACTCCGTTTCTGCGCGACTATGAGCAACTTCTGCTGACCTACGGCACCGACTATGAAGATGTGCGGCACGAGAAGACCACCGACGCGGTGAATGAATTTTTCGACCCGGCACCGTTTCAGGCGCGCGTGTTCGAGATGCAGCAGCAGTTCGACTACCCGGGAGTCGAAGGCCGCCTGCTGTCGTCATCGTATGCGCCCGGCCCGGAGCATCCGAACCACGCGCCGATGCTGCGCGAGTTGCGGCGCATCTTCGACGCGCACGCCGTCGCCGGACGCGCGACCTTCGACTACAAAACGCGTGTATATTTCGGACAGGCGTGGTGAAATGGGCGAACGGGTGGCACGGTAGCGTTATGACTTCCAGAGTCCTGCCCAGAACTTTTTTTCTATTCTTCCTGGCCGTCTGCATTTTTTCTGAGGGGCAGTCTGGGTCGCAAAAAGGAAGCTATGACATGGACTGCGACGGCTATACCTTTCATCTAGCTGCAGGAAGCGCGGCGGCAAAGGACGATCTGACACTTCGTCTCCATTGGAGAGGCGGCCTTTATCCACCTGCATGGGAATCGGCAGGCTGGGACGACATCACGGCGAAGCGGTGTTCGATCAAGTCCGGCGAATGCGAAGACGCGACCACTGCGCAGATAAAGTTTGACAAGATCGGCAAGCGCCTTGTCGGCAGTTTTAAGGTTCAGTTTGTAAGCGGGCTCCAAGAGGGAAAGTTCAACGCCAAATATCATCATACGGGTCCAAGAATGATTTGCGAATAGACCCTCTTTTGATCAGAGTGGCCGCTAATGCGCAGGAATCCATGCAACCAAACGAAAAATCCTTCCACATGACACCCGACGAATTCCGTCGCCACGGCCATGCCGTAGTCGACTGGATCGCCGATTACCAGGCACGCATCGAGTCGTTTCCCGTGCTCTCTCAGGTGAAGCCTGGCGAGATCCGCGCTGCACTTCCAGTGAATCCTCCGGCGCAGGGTGAGCCGTTCGATGCGCTGATGAAAGATGTCGAGAAGCTGATCCTGCCTGGCGTCACTCACTGGCAGTCGCCGAATTTCTTTGCGTACTTTCCCTGCAACGCGTCCGGACCCGGAATCCTCGGCGATCTTCTTTCCTCCGGTCTGGGCGTGCAAGGGATGCTCTGGTCCACGAGCCCGGCCTGCACCGAACTTGAAACGCACGTGATGGATTGGCTGGTCGGTATGCTTGGCCTGCCCGAGAAATTCCTGTCCTCGAGTACTGGCGGCGGCGGCGTCATTCAGGACACTGCCTCGAGTGCCGCGCTCTGCGCCCTGCTGGCCGGAAGGGAGCGCGCCACCAACTATGTGAGCAACAAGAAAGGATGCGATGGCCGCCTCGTCGCTTACGTCTCCACCCAAACGCATTCCTCGCTGCAAAAAGCGGCAATGATCGCCGGCATCGGCGTCGACAATCTGCGCCAGATCGATGTCGACGACAATCTCGCCATGCGTCCTGACGCCCTGGCAAAACAAGTGGAAGCCGACGGCACCGCCGGGCTGACTCCGTTCTTCGTGTGCGCCACCATCGGTACAACCTCTTCCAACGCGATGGATCCCATCCCCCCCATCGCCGAAGTCTGCCGCCAGCACAATCTGTGGCTGCACGTCGACGCCGCCATGTCCGGCACCGCCATGCTGTGTCCCGAATTCCGTCACTTGCAGGACGGAGTCGAGTTCGCCGACAGCTACAACTTCAATCCCCATAAATGGATGTTCACCAACTTCGACTGCAATTGCTTCTGGGTTGCCGACCGCAAAGCGCTGATTCAGACGTTGAGCATTCTGCCGGAGTACCTGCGCAATCAAGCGACGGAGTCGGGCGCGGTCATCGACTACCGCGACTGGCACATCCAGCTCGGACGCCGCTTTCGCTCTCTGAAGCTATGGTTCGTAATCCGCCACTATGGCGTGGAAGGCCTGCAGCATCACATTCGCCAGCATGTGAAGCTGGCGCAGCAGTTCGCGGAGTGGGTGCGCAACGACGACCGCTTCGAACTAGCCGCCCCCGCGCCGCTGAATCTGGTTTGCTTCCGGCACAAGAGTGGCGACGGTGCCAATCAGACCATCATGGATCGCCTGAACCGCAGCGGTGACCTGTTCCTTACCCACACTAGGCTGCACGGCAAGCTAACCTTGCGTCTCAGCGTCGGACAGACTCACACACAGTTCCGCCACGTGGAGAAGGCGTGGAGGCGGATCAAGGAAGAGGCAACGAGTGTGGAAAACGGCGGCTAGCTATGCAACTCATGGCCACAATGCGGGCATTGCTGCTCAATAAATCGACTTGTGGACGCGGCTTCGCTTGAAGGAATGGTTTGCGCCGCAACTGGATCGCCGCAAAAGGGGCAAGGCGCATGGATCTCACTAGACACCTCTATTTCTCTTTTTCTGGTCAAGGGAAAACCTCAGTTGAAAGAGACCCGACGGGCCCTACGCCCGCATCCCGTCCAGCACCTGCCGCACCTTGCCCGCCAAGGCGGAAGGCGTAAACGGCTTCGCGAGAAACGCAATCCCGGCATCCAGCACACCCTGGCGCACGCTAGCATTGTCGGTGTAGCCCGACATGAACAGGATCTTGGTCTTTGGGCGCAGCTTCTGCATGCGCCGCGCCAGGTCAGGCCCACTCATTTCCCTCATAACCACGTCGGTGAGCAGTAAATCGATATGGCCCGTGTGCTGCTCGCAAACTCGGTCGGCTTCGAGCACGTTCTTTAGTTCCAGAACCAGGTATCCGCACGCTTTCAGAATCGCCACAGTCAGATCGCGGACATGCGGATCGTCTTCGGCCACAAGAATGGTCTCCTTGCCGCGGATCGTCGGCTCCGGCGTTTGCGCCCTGGCGGCGCGTTCCGCGCTCTCCTCTACCCGGGGAAGATAGACCTTAAAAGTACTGCCCCGACCCGGTTCGCTATACACCCAGATGTGTCCGCCGCTCTGCTGCACAATGCCGTAGACCGTGGCCAGTCCCATGCCCGAACCTTTGCTGACTTCCTTGGTCGTAAAAAAGGGTTCGAAGATGTGGGCTAGAATGTCGGCACTCATTCCCTGCCCCGTGTCACTCACTGCCAACATCACGTAAGAGCCCGAATTCACGCCAGCATGCTCGCGGGCATAGGCATCGTCGAGTTCAACATTTGCGGTCTCGATCGTGAGCGTGCCGCCATCCGGCATGGCGTCTCGCGCGTTGATCACCAGGTTCAAGAGCACTTGCTCCATCTGGCTCACATCCGCCTTGACGGCGCCGAGTTGCGGCGATGGAGTGGTCACGATTTCCACGTTCTCGTGGATCAGCCGACGCAGCATCTTGTCGACGTCGACGATGATCGCATTCAGATTCAACGTGCTGGGCTGCAAGACCTGCTTTCGCCCGAAAGCCAGCAACTGGCGGGTCAGCGCTGCGGCCCGATTGCTGGCCGTGATGATCTGACTGGCCCCGTTATGAACGCTGTCCGCCGCGGGGTTTTCGCTGTCGAGCATCTGCTGCGCATATCCCATGACAATCGTCAGCACGTTGTTGAAGTCATGGGCGACGCCGCCGGCGAGGCGTCCAATGGCTTGCATCTTCTCCGCCTGCAACAGTTGCTGGAACAGCAGTCGATAGCGTTCCTCGGAAGCGCGCAGAGCTTCGGCGTTCCGGTGATTGCGGTACTGGCTGAGAGTCAAATGCGCGCCGTAGCAGGCCAGTGAAACGATCACCGTGCCGTAGGCGACGATATGATCATGATTGGCAGCTTTGATCGCAAGAGCCCACACCGTCAGCGGCATCACGGCAAGCCCGGCATTCTTGAGCAGAAAGCGGCGCTCGTTCCAGGTCTCCGGAACTACCGCCGCGGTCTCCGCCGGCTGTTCGTATCCCGCCGCCAGCATCGTTGCGACAACGAAAGGAACCGTCCACGCCAGGCTCGACCAGCTTCCTGAATCAGTGTGAATAAACGTCAGCGCATAGTCCCCCACTCCCGCAGCGAGAGCGTACACAATCAAATACACCGACATTCTCCGGCATAAGCTACGGGCCAAAGGAGAGCGCGCCCAAAAGGAACGCATCACGAACGCAATCGCCAACACGAAGTTGAGGACGTTCGTCATCCCCTGTTCCATCAGATCGAGACTGTGGACGCCGCCCGGGAGCGTGCGCAGGAACAGGAAATCGTAATAAATGAGAAACGCGACCATCAGCATCTGGACGAAGTCCAGCGAGCGGTACCAGTCCAGGCCGGAAGCGTCTTCGCCCTCACCTAGAAACAATGCCATCACGATGGGAGCGTCGTAGCAGAGATACAGAAATTGGGAGACAGGAGACGCCGGAACCGGCTGGTGCAGCCAGTTCTCGTAATACGTCCAGACAACGTTGGAAACTCCGTAGGCCGTAAAGGCAAAGGCGAAGAGCATCCAGAAGGTTCGCGCCATGTCTCGACTGCGCCGCGAGGCGTGAACGCACATTCCGGCTGCAGTGAGGCAGGCAGCAATCTGGACAATGTTGGAAACGAGGGCCCGCGGCGATCCCGGCCCGAGAAGCAGAAAACTGGCAATCTGTACGGCGACAAGCAGCCACGGGGCCCACGCAATTCGTCGCAACCTGACGGCGGACGCAGTCAAAGCCTTCGCGCACCTCGTGCATTAGAAAGTGAATTCCAGCGGCGGCATATCGGAAACAACATCCGATTTCGATTCAGCATAAAAAGCTCTACCTGCTGGCTCCGACGAACGTCCTCAGTGTACTCCGTCTCCTCTGGGGTTATGTTCGGACGAATCCAAGAAAGGTCTGGGAACGACCACCTCGCCATGCCTCTCATCGGCGAGCACACTCGACCTGAACTCTTGCCGGACCAAAGTTGATTCGAATGGTAGGTCTTCGTCACTTCGCAGTCAATGCAGAGGGATCTGGGTCAGGAAAACTGAAGCTCAATCCGCGGGCATGGGAGCGGGGCGCGGAACGGCGCGACGCTCAACTCCCACGTACGCGGCTTCCGCGGGAACCTCCAGCCATTTGCGCACTTCGGGCAGCGCTTTCCGCATGGCAACTTCGCCGGCGTGAATCAGATCGTCGGCCCGTTTGAAATCATCGTAGGCAAATCCGGCAACTTCCGGCTCGATCACAACGTCAGCCGCTTCGCGCCATAGGCACGACATGGCGTCCTGGGCGATCGCGAACGATTGTCCGATCACATCAAACAGATGCCGAGGTGCGCCACCGTTCGCCCAAGTCCCGCGCAAGTGCACCGCCAGCACGCGATCGGCGCCCATCTCGCGCAAGGGCCGCGTGGGCACCGGATGCGACAACATGCCGTCCACCAGGTGGCGCCCGCGAATCTCTACCGGCAGAAACATCCCAGGATACGCACAGCTGGCGCGCACCGGATCGATGATCGAACCCGAATGAAACACCACGCCTTCGCCGGTATTGAAATCGGTTGCGGTCACGCCCAGCGGAATCCGCATCTCCTCAAATGTTCTCACCTTCAAGGTGCGGGTCAGAAAAGCGACCATGCGGTCATTCGTAGCGAATCCGCAGCGCGACAGCGTCCAGCGCGCAAACGTGGTGAAGCGCGTGTTAACGGCCACATCCCGCATTTCAGCGATCGTCAGGCCGCTGCAGTAGCACGCGCCAATCATTGCGCCGACACTGGTGCCGGCAACCACGCGGATGGGAATGCCTTCTTCTTCGAGAACTTTCAGAACTCCAACGTGCGCGATGCCGCGGGCAAATCCTCCACCCAACGCCACGCCAATTGCAGGAACCGGGATTGACGAAACAGGCGCATTCTTGCGCGAGAGCTCCCGGCCGAACGCCTGGACCGACCGAATGATCTTCCCCAGACTCTTCACGGCGAACCCCACATCTCCGGCCCGCGAACTGCCGGATTAGAACCCCAGCTACCATATAAGATGCCACAATTGCATCCAAGGCTGCAGGGCACATTGGTGCCATCCTCAGTTACGTCGGAGTACACCACGGACGAAGTAACAGTTACCGTGGCACCTTCAGGCCCGTGACGAAATCCCTGTATTCCTGCTAAGTTGCGAACAGTATGGTGCGCGAGATCTCATCCGGCGGTGTAGTCATTCGAATGAAAGACGGTAGCTGGTGGATGGCCGCCATCGAACTGCCCTCCGGAACGCCTGCTGCCGCGCCCGATCCTGCCAAGCGCACGGTACGCTCGCAACCCAAGCCCGTGCTCTGCCTGCCCAAGGGCCTGGTCGATCCCAGCGAGAAGCCGCTCGAAGCCGCCCTGCGCGAGGTGCGCGAAGAAACCGGAATTACCGCCGTCCCCATCACTAAACTCGGCGACAGCAAATATGTCTACGTACGCTCCTGGGGCGACGGCGAAAAGGTCTTCAAGATTGTCAGCTTCTACCTTCTGCGCTACGAATCCGGGCGCATCGACGATGTCTCTGACGCCATGCGCATTGAAGTCGCGCGCGCCAAATGGGTGCCGCTCGAAGACGCCCCCAAACTCCTGGCCTACGGCGGCGAGAAACAAATGGCACGCCAAGCGTTGCAGTATGTGAAGTCCCACGCTGACCTCGAATAACGGCGCCATCTAGCAAGGAAGCGTGATTATTAGTTGGAATGCGTCATCCCGACCGGAGCCGCTTTTCAGGCGAAGGGAGGGATCTCGCGCGGAGAATCTGTGACCCCAGCTCTAGATAAATTCCCCCCAATGCGATTACCATTACCAGTTCACAATTCAATCCTCTTTGTCCCCTATGTCCTCTGTGGTGAAGAACTCTAAGGACGTTAAGACTTTCATTCCGAGGCCCTCATTATGAAGCGCATCAATAAAGTTGCCGTCCTTGGCGCCGGAACCATGGGCGCCCGCATCGCCGCGCATTTCGCCAATGCCGGCGTTCCCAGCTACCTGTTCGATATCGTCCCACCTGACGCCGACGGCCCCGCCCGCAACAAAATTGCTGCCGCCGGACTCGACGCCGCCAAAAAATCCAAGCCCGCCGCCTTCATGGAACCGTCGCTCGCGAAACTCGTGACCGTCGGCAATTTCGAAGATGACCTCAAGAAACTCGCCGACGTCGACTGGATCATCGAAGCCGTCGTCGAAAACCTCGAAATCAAACGCGCGTTACTGCGGAAGGTAGAAGCCATCCGCAAGCCCGGCACCATCGTCACCACCAACACCAGCGGTCTGCCGGTCGGCAAAATCGCCGAAGGATTCTCCGACGACTTCCGCTGGGCGTGGTTCGGCACGCATTTCTTCAATCCTCCGCGCTACATGCGCCTGCTGGAAATCATTCCCACGCCCGAGGCCGACCGCGCCGCCATCGACGCCGTCGCTCACTTCTGCGACGTGCGCCTCGGCAAAGGCGTCGTCATCGCCAAAGACACTCCCAACTTCATCGGCAACCGGATCGGTACCTTCTCCGTGCTGAACGTCATCCGCCTCATGCAGGAAATGAGCCTCACCATCGAAGAAGTCGACGCCCTTACCGGGCAAGCCGTGGGATGGCCCAAGTCCGCCACCTTCCGCACCATCGATCTGGTCGGCCTCGATATCCTCGGCCACGTCGTCGGCAACATGACCACCAATGTCCACGACGAACGCAGCGACCTGCGCCTGCCCGACTTCTTCAACCAGATGCTGCAGAAGAAATGGCTGGGCGACAAAACCAAAGGCGGCTTCTACAAGAAAGCCAAAAGCACCGATGGAAAGGAGGACGAACGCCTCGCCCTTGACTGGAAGACGCTGGAATACCATCCCCGCCAGAAGCCGAAGTTTCCCGCGCTCGACATGGCGAAATCCATCGAGGACACCGGCAAGCGCCTCCGCACCCTACTCGGCCTCGATGGCAGCGGCCCGCAGAAGGGCGACAAGGCCGGAGCATTTCTCTGGTCGGCGCTCACCGACCTCTGGACCTACTCGGCCAACCGCGTCCCCGAAATCTCAAACTCCATCGTCGAAATCGACCGCGCCATGCGCCTCGGCTTCAACTGGGAACTCGGCCCTTTCGAGCTCTGGGACGCCGCCGGCGTCGAAGCCACCGTCGCCCGCATGAAAAAAGAAGGCAAGCCGATCGCCGCCAACGTCGAGCGCTTGCTCGCCACCGGACAAAAGTCCTGGTACATCGACGATCCCCAATCCCCATCGGGACGCAAGTACTGGGAACTGGGAACGGAAAGCTGGGAAGCCGTGAAAGTCCCCGCCGGTGTGTGGTCGACGACCGTGGCCAAAAAATCCAACGGCGTCATCAAGAAGAATTCCGGGGCCTCGCTCATCGATCTCGGGGATGGTGTGGCCTGCATCGAGTTCCACAGCAAGATGAACTCGCTGGGGGCCGACATCATCAGTCTTATTATTCAAACCCTAAAACCCGGAGGCCCCGGCGACGCCTTCGACGCCTTTGTCATCACCAACGACGCCACGAATTTTTCCGTCGGCGCCAACCTCATGCTCTTGCTCATGAGCGTGCAGGAAGAAGAGTGGGACGACGTCGACCTCGCCATCCGCCAATTCCAGGGGATGACGCAAGCCATCAAGTTCTCGCCGAAGCCCGTAGTCTCCGCGCCGTTCGGCCTGTGCCTTGGCGGAGGCACCGAAATTTCGCTGCACGCCGCGGCCCGACAACCGCACGCCGAGTTGTACACGGGACTCGTCGAAGTCGGCGTCGGCCTGCTCCCCGGTGGCGGAGGCTGCAAAGAAATGCTGCTGCGCGCCGTCGACAGCGCCGCCGCATCGCGCGGCAAAGTCTCCGGCGAAGCCCTCGCCGGCTCGGTCGAAATGATGGAAGCCATGAAGAAGGCCTTCGAAGCCATCGCCACTGCGAAGGTCGCGACCTCGGCGCACGAGGCCCGCGGACTCGGCTTCCTCTCCGACAGCGACCGCATCACCATGAATCGCGAGCGCGTCCTCTCCGACGCCAAAGCCCGCGCGCTCGAACTCGCTCGCGCTGGATATGAGCCTCCGGTCCCGCGCAGCGACATTCCCGCCCCCGGTGAGAGTCTCTTCGCCGCACTGAAGATGGGCGTCCACCTTATGCGCCAGGGCGACTTCATCACCGACTACGAAGTGAAGCTCGGCGGCAAAATCGCCGAAGTCCTCTGCGGCGGCAACGTCACCCCCGGAACTCCAGTCAGCGAGCAATACATCCTCGACCTGGAGCGCGAAGGCTTCAAATCCCTCTGCGGCGAAAAGAAAACGCAGGAGAGAATTCAGTTCACCCTGAAGACGGGAAAAACATTAAGGAATTGAAGAGGGCAAGAGAACGAGAATCTATGAGGAACAAGAGGGTGCCCCATCTTTAATCGCGCCGCACTTTGGCGAGATTAGAGCCTGCCCTGAGCGCAGTCTAAGGGATGGGGACTTTGACCTTCTGGAAATCTCAACTCTGTCTGCCATATCTCGGTCTGAGAGAGCAGCGCATGACACGACGAACATCGCCGTGGAAGAGCGGCCCTTTAAGGGCCGCGTTAGGCGGGCGAAATCAGACGGGCCTCAGCCCCGCGCCGATGCTGGCGTCGCAACCTACGCAACTTTTCTCCTGCGCTACAATTGCCTTATGCGCAGACTTCTTTCAGCTGCTGCTGCGATCTTCAGCCTGACCATCCTCACTTCCTCAGCCTCATTCGCCAACGGGCAATCGAACCAAAACGAGTCCTCCGCACAGGAATCGGCTCCCGACGTTCCCGATGCCATTGCGGTTCCCGCGGGTGAAACGGTCCAGTTTTTTGTAACGGCCAAGGGATCGCAAATCTACACCTGCCAAGCGGGCGCGGACGGCAAGTTCGCCTGGACCCTGAAAGGCCCGGAAGCCGAGCTGCGCGACCGCAAAGATAAAGTCATTGGCCAGCACCTAGCCGATCCCACCACCAAACTTCCAACCTGGAAATTGAAAGATGGCAGCGAAGTCTCCGGCAAGGCCGCTGCACACGTGGACTCGCTCAATTCCAACTCGATCCCGTGGCTGCTGGTCAACGTCGTCAGCCACGGCGGCAAGCCTGGAATGCTGACCAACGTGACCACCATTCAACGCGTCCACACGCACGGCGGCAAACCCGGCAACGACGATGTGTGCGACGAGTCGCATAAGAACGCAGAAACCAAGAGCGAATACCGAGCCGATTATTACTTCTTCGCTCCGGCCAAGTGATGGTCCTGCGCACGAACAGCGCACTTGCACCGGCGCGATTGGAACGAACAAAGACAGGCAGGCATCTAATCAGTAGCCCACCGAGAACGGAGAACTTATATGCGTGAAGTCATTATTGCTTCGTCTGTTCGCACGCCCGTGGGACGCGCCTACAAAGGCACGCTCCGCGCCACTCGTCCCGATGAACTCGCAGCCATCGCCATCAAAGGCGCTCTGGAACGCGTGCCGCAACTCGATCCCAAAGAGATTGAAGACGTCATCCTCGGCTGCGCCATGCCTGAAGCCGAGCAAGGGATGAACGTCGCCCGCATCGCTTCCCTGCGCGCTGGCTTGCCCGTCGAAGTCTCCGCTCTCACCATCAACCGCTTCTGTTCTTCGGGACTGCAGTCGATCGCCATGGCCGCCGAACGCATCATGAGCGGCGGCGCCGAAGTCATTGTCGCTGGAGGAACGGAATCGATGTCGATGATCCCGATGGGCGGTCACAAGATCTCGCCCAACCCCTGGCTCGTCGACCATTATCCTGACGCCTATCTTTCGATGGGACTCACCGCCGAGCGCGTCGCCCAACGTTTCGGCATCACGCGCGAAGCGGCAGACGAGTTCTCACTTCGAAGCCACCAGAAAGCGATGGCCGCCATTCAGGCCGGAAGGTTCGCCGACGAAGTGGTACCAGTTCCTGTGAGCTTCACCACGCCGAATGGCTCCAAACCGAAGCGGCAGGAAATCGTGTTCAAAGTAGACGAAGGACCGCGCGGCGACACCTCGCTCGAAGCCCTGCTCGCGCTCAAGCCCGCGTTCCACATGAAAGGCACGGTCACTGCGGGAAACTCATCACAGATGTCCGACGGCGGAGCCGCTGCCGTCGTCATGTCCGCCGAGCGCGCGAAGGCCCTAGGAATCAAGCCGCTGGCGCGTTACGTCTCATTCGCCACTGCCGGCTACAAACCCGAAGAAATGGGACTCGGGCCTGTCTTCGCAATTCCAAAAGCACTTAAGATGGCTGGCCTCAAGCTCTCCGACATCGACGTCATCGAGTTGAACGAAGCCTTCGCAGCCCAATCACTAGCAGTAATCAAAGAAGCAGGACTGGACCCAGAAAAAGTAAATCCCAACGGCGGCGCTATCGCGTTAGGCCATCCCTTGGGATGCACCGGAGCCAAGCTGACCGCAACCGTAATCCGCGAACTGAAACGCCGCAACGCCCGCTACGGCATGGTGACCATGTGCGTCGGCGGAGGCATGGGCGCAGCCGGCATTTTCGAAAACCTTTAACCACCAAGGACACGAAGGTTCACGAAGTAAACCACAAGCATTTACCTTCGTTGACCCTCAAGTCTTGGGTGCGTTATGCAGTGGGGTTCCTTCGTGAACCTTCGTGTCCTTGGTGGTTTATGCCTTTGATTCCTTCGAGGCCTTCGCGGTTCCCGCTTTGGGTCTCCCATTCATTTTTTCTGCAATTTGTGACGGAGAGCATGGACTCCCGTCAAGGAAATCGATATCTGTGTAAGCATTATGGCCACAGCGTCGATCCATCGATTAAGCGCACAAGAAGTCAGTCACGCCATCATCACGTCCGCCGTGAAGGTGCATTCCGAATTAGGTCCCGGACTGCTCGAGAGCGCGTACTAGGCATGTTTGCAGCACGAACTGCAACAAGCAGGCCTTCAGGCTGCAACTCAAGTCGGGCTGCCTGTGGTTTATCGCGGAGTAAGGCTGGAGATCGGCTACCGAATGGATCTGGTCGTGGAGGTCTCGTCATCGTGGAGGTCAAGTCGGTCGACGCAATCTCACCGATTCATCTGGCACAGATCATCTCTTACCTGAAGCTCAGCGGCAAGTCTCTCGGGCTGCTGATCAACTTCAATGTAGTCCACTTGAAGGACGGGATTCAGCGTTTCGTGAACGGCACTGAGTGGAAGACATAACATTAACCACCAACGACACTATGCTTGACGAAGAAAACCCTTGAAGCAATCGCAGCCTTCAGCGCTATAATTTGGCCGGAGGGTTCCCATGACTCTCACCCGCCTTTTTGCCGCCGCGCTGGTGATTTGCTCCCTGCCGGTCTTCGCCCAGGATCAGCAATCTCAGATCACCCGACCCTCGATTCCTCCGTGTGGGGAGAATCCCGCGACAGGATGCCCTGCGGTCGGTAACGTCCTAAGGAGCGGGGGCGGAGTCTTTTTCTTCGACTTGAACGGGGCGACAGCTGCCATCGCCAAAGGAACCTTGGAAGATCGACTCGAACCAGCCTTCTGATGCCCCTCGCAAGGACCCTCTAAACCGTCTTCAGATCGACAAATATAAGGTCTTCCGCTCCAACACGAGCACGCGCACTCTCCTCCTCGGCCCGGAGGCCGACGCTGGCATGGTTCTCTCTGGCTTGAACGGCATAGACGGACTCGACGGAGTTACGACCTGTCTAAAGATTCGCAGTTACGTCGTCGCGCGCGATTCCAAAGATTCCGATTCCACGCACCTGGTCAGCTATTCGACCTGCCAGCCCTCGACGCGTTACCGCCTGAGGACCACCGAAATGCACGCAGAGCCGGTCAACCGCTGAGCCGCGCTGCGTAACACTTCTTTACCCAATTGCTACGCTCTTTGACACGGTCCCGGAGTATTCTTGTTTTGGACAAATTGTCCGAACGAGGCCAAGGCGTCCCCGCCCTGGTCCGCTGAGTAACGGTCGGTTGGTACGAGGTGCTTTATGCGGCTCTCCAGCCTTTGCGTTGCAGCAGTACTTCTCCTTTCCGTAGCCACCTTTGCACAACATTCATCCGGAGGTGGAGGCGGTGGAAGTTCGAGTAGCGGGAGTTCCGCCGGCTCCGGTGGCGGGGGCGGTGGTACGCACGGTGGCGGCGGTGGCTCAAGCTCCTCCGGAGGTTCTGCAGGCGGCCATAGCTCCGTTGGTTCGAACTCCAGTTCGAGTGCGCACAGCTCTGGCGGATCGTCGTCGCACGCTTCGAGCGGACATAGTTCGAGTGGCCATGGTTCGACGCCAACATCCCCATCGACCCACTCCAGCGTGAACAACTCCCATTCAAATCATGAGCGCTCCGTCCGTGAACCGAATCCGGGCGCGCGCGTCAGGACGGAGATGCCCGAGAAGAGAGGCTTCTTCGGATTCCTGCGCCATCCCTTCCGCAAGCCTGAACCCAAGCCCACAACCGTCGCCGATTTGAGGCGCCCCGTCCCATGTCTCAAAGGCCCCTGCGCCGTGTGTCCTCCAAGCCAGGCCCATGGCGGCGGTTGTGGAGGGACCTTTTACCTCCGCCACGAACACCGCCATTGCACATCTGGGGAGATTTGGAGTGGCGGCTCGTGTCTACTGCAGACTCAATTTCTGGATAGCTGCAACAGTTTGCGGATGACGATGCAGCGGCAGGAGCAGCGCATGCGGGCAGCCGAATCACAGCGGCAAAGTGCCTGTGCGGCGGTCTCTTCGCAAGCGTGCATGGACTCCGCCAGCGCGGCGCAAAGTGAAGCAGCTCTGTACCGCACGTTGCAGGAGCAATACCAGCGTTGCATGCAGCGATCTCTGTCCTCGCAATCTTCCGCAGGCTTTGGTCTTCGCGGTTATTCCGCGGGACGGCTGTTTGAACCGTTCGACTTGCGATTCAGCAATCCGTAACGGCTAATTGGGTGCGTTCCTTTCCTTCCCTCGCTTGCAGCATTAGAATTGCAATGTGACCTTCCGCCGTGGCTTCACTAGCCCGGCGGTTTTTTGACTGGGGGGTAAGAAATGGCGACGACCACCGCAGTTCCTAAGGCCAGGATTTCCGGCGGAAGCTTTTTGCTGGAGTCCAGGAAGCCCGAAGACATTTTCACGCCGGAAGATTTCAGCGAGCAGCACCAACTCATCGGGCAGACGGCGGAGGAGTTTGCCGTCAACGAGATTCTTCCGCACGTCGAGAAGATCGAGCACAAGGATTTCTCGGTCTCTCGCGACCTGCTGAAGAAGGCGGGAGAACTCGGACTCAGCGGCGTCGAAATCCCCGAAGCTTACGGCGGCCTCGAAATGGACAAGGTTACCGCCGCCGTTATCGCCGACCACATCGCGAAGTATGCCGGCTTCGCCACCACCTGGGGCGCGCACAGCGGCATCGGCATGTTGCCCATCGTGTACTTCGGCACCGAAGAACAGAAGAATAAGTACCTGCCGCGCCTGGCGTCGGGCGAAATCGTCGGAGCATACGCCTTGTCGGAAGCTTCGTCTGGGTCGGATGCATTGAATTGCCGAGCTCGCGCCGAGCTTTCTGCCGACGGCAAGCATTACGTTCTCAATGGCGAGAAGATGTGGATCACTAACGCCGGCTTCGCCGATCTGTTCACGGTGTTCGCTAAAGTGAATGGCGAGAAGTTCAGTGCGTTCCTTGTCGAGAGAACTTTCCCCGGATTCTCCGTCGGCGCCGAAGAACACAAGATGGGAATCCGCGGATCGTCGACCTGCCCCATCATTCTCAATGACTGCAAGGTGCCAGTCGAAAACCTGCTCGGCGAGATCGGCAAGGGACACGTAATCGCCTTCAACATTCTGAATGTCGGGCGATTCAAGCTCGGTGCGATGTGCGTAGGCGGCGGCCGCGTCTCGCTGGAAAACGCCATCGGGTACGCCAAGCAGCGCAAGGCATTCAACAAGGTGATTGCCGACTTCGGGCTGGTGCGGGAGAAGATCGCCAACATGGCGACTCTGCTCTATGTGGGCGAATCGCTCGTCTATCGCACGGTCGGCATGATGGATGTCGCGCTGGGAGAGGTCGACAAATCGGCCGCCGATGCTGCCAAGCAGACGCTGAAGGCGATCGAGGAGTACGCTGTCGAGTGCTCGATCATTAAAGTCTGGGGCTCGGAGATGATCGACTACGTCGTCGACGAGACCGTGCAGATTTATGCGGGCTACGGATTTGTTGAGGAGTATCCCGCGGAGCGCGCATACCGCGACGCTCGCATCAATCGCATCTTCGAAGGCACCAACGAGATCAACCGGCTGATCATTACCGGGTTCCTGCTGAAACGCGCGATGAGCGGACAGTTGCCGCTGATGCCGGCGATCAAACGACTGATGGACGAAGTCCTCTCGGGTCCGTCGATGGCGGAAGAACTCGAAGGCGCGCTGCCTGAAGAGCGAAAACTGGTCGCGCAGGCTAAAAAGCTGGGTCTATTCGCCTCAGGAGCAGCCACGCAGAAATACATGCAGGCCATTCAGGACCAGCAGGAGATCATGGGCTCCATCGCGGATATGACGATTGAAACGTATGCGATGGAAACGGCCGTCCTTCGTGCCCAGAAGATCGTAGACGCGAAGGGTGCGGCGAATGCGGCGTTGCCCGTGGCCATGACGCGCGTATACCTGTCGCAGGCCATGGAGAAAGTCGAGTCGGCAGCTCGCAAGGTAATTGCCGCGGTGGCCGACGGCGACATGCTGCGCACGCAGCTGGCGATCCTGCGCCGGTTGGCGAAGCACGAACCGTTCAATACGATCGAGTTGCGGCAGCAGATCGCACAGAAGATGATTGAGCGGGGGAAGTACACGCTCGCGTAAGCCTGAATCTCAACCACAGCGGACACGCAGGACACAGAGAATTTTCGGTTCCTCCGCGTCCTCTGTGTCCTCTGTGGTTGTTTTCGTTCGAGCCCGCCCTCTGATACAACTGTCACGATGAAAATTACGGCGTTGCACCTCGTCGCGGCGCTCGCACTTGCTTCGAATCTGGCTGCACAGTCGGCCCCAGCCGTGCCGCAGGACTCTGCCACCTTCGATCCCGATGGCACCGCGCACATCGTGCGCATCATTCCGATGCCAACGACCATCAGTCCCGAGGCACAGAAGTGGCTGCAATCGCTGAGCCAGCAGAAAGTGGGTCCGCCGGAGACGCTCGCCGAACGCCGCACCAACACCGATGCCTGGCGCAAGATGGACTCCGCCGAAGCGCGCAAGCTCTATCCCGTAAATGTTGAAGAAACGACGCTCGCCGGCGTGCGTACCGACATCATCACGCCCCTTTCGGATCCCGGAACAAAGCGCGTGCTCATCAATCTGCACGGCGGCGGATTCAATTCTGATTCAGGCTCGTTGATCGAAGGCATCCCGATCGCGAACCTGGCCAAGATCAAGGTGGTCTCGGTCTACTATCGCTTGGCGCCGGAGAATCCGTTTCCGGCTGCTGTCGATGATGTGGTCGCGGTATATAAGGAACTCCTGAAGACGTACCCAGCGCACAGCATCGGAATCTTCGGGACGTCGGCAGGCGCGATTCTTACTTGCGAAGCAGCTGTCCGCCTAAAGCAACTTGGACTTCCACTCCCTGGCGCCCTCGGGATCTTTTCTGGCCTTGCAGATTTCAGCCGTGTTGGCGACTCCCGGCAATTGTTTGCGCTCAACGGTCTTCCTGGGCGGATGGAGCCGATCGATCCCAATCATCTGCCCGACGATCAGTATGTGGGCAAGACCGATCGCAAAGATCCAGTACTGTCGCCGATTTTCGCCGACCTGCACGACATGCCACCGAGCCTGCTCGTCACCAGCACGCGCGACATCCTGTTGAGTGATACAACCACGCTGCAGCGCGCGATGCTGCGCGCTGGAGTCGATGCGCAACTGGTTGTCTTTGAAGCACTGCCGCATGCCTTCTGGTATCACTTTCAGTTGCCGGAGACGAAAGAGGCGCTCGCCTTGATGGCTAAGTTTTTCGATGACAAGGTAGGGCGATAGAATCTTGCGGTTGCGTGAAATTAGCGACGGTGTAGCTTGCAGAGAACGTTCGTGCCAGGGCTTCGCCTTAGAAGTTACGGAAAAACCACAAATGCGTGCACTGCCGTGGAAGAGCGGCCCTTCTAGGGCCGCGTAAGAAACGTGGAATCAGTGTGGGCTTCAGCCCCTGTGGTCGCTTGTTCGTTGATGGACATTTTTCCGCCGCCTCTTTAGCGATGCCGATAAAGACGTGATAGTAGATTGAACAAGAACCACACGGAGAACTCATGATCCGCAGGCCTCTTCAGCCGCCATCACCTCGACTCGTTCTCTTGGTCGCGACGCTCCTTCACATCCTCGCGATTTCAGTTCACGCAGACGTCAGCGTGCCGGCCGTGCTGGCCGATCATATGGTCGTGCAGCGCGGCCTGCCCGTTCACGTCTGGGGAATGGCTGCTCCGCACGAAGCTGTCTCGGTCGCATTCCGTGGCGAGACGAAAGCGGGAAACGCCGATGATGACGGCCGCTGGAGCATCTATCTTTCTCCCGGCGACGCCGGCGGTCCCTTCGAGCTAAGCATCAAGGCGACGAACACAATCGTGCTCCACGACATTCTTGTCGGTGACGTCTGGGTCGCATCGGGCCAGTCCAACATGGAGTTCCCCATGACCGGCCTGGTCAACGCACAAACGGAAATCGCGGCGGCACAGTATCCCAAGATTCGCTTGTTCCTGGTGAAGCACAAGCCGGCCGACTATCCCCTGGAAAATGTCGAATCCAAAGGATGGGCCGCGTGCACTCCGGAAACCGCCGCTGACTTCTCAGCCGTCGCCTACTTCTTCGCGCGCAATCTGCAGCAGAAGCTGGGTGTGCCCATCGGCCTGATCGAGTCTTCGTGGGGAGGAACCGCGGCCGAGTCGTGGACCAGCCTTCACACTCTCGGCGCCGATGCTGCGCTCATGCCCGTCTTCTCCGCGCGGGCAAAGATGGTTGACGAACAGTCCACCAACGTATTGCGTCAGCAGCGCGAAGACGTTGAGTTTCAAAAGGCAGTTGAGCAAGCCAAAGCGGAGGGCAAGCCGCTGCCCTGGCCGCAGTGGCATCCTGATTTCGAGGCGTGGGCTCCGGCGGCGCTCTTTAACGGGATGATCGCGCCCCTAACACCGTTCGCGATTCGCGGCGTGATCTGGTATCAGGGTGAGTCCAACGCCAGCCCCGAACGAGCCTTCCTCTACGCCCGGCTTTTTCAGACGATGATTCTCGATTGGCGCAACTCGTGGGACGAGGGCGACTTCCCGTTCCTCTTCGTGCAGATCGCAAACTGGAACACCGAGCCTGGCGAGCTTTGGCCGGAAGTTCGCAACGCGCAGCGCCAGGCACTCGCGCTCCGGAACACCGGTATGGCGGTCACGATCGACATTGGCGATCCCATCGACATTCATCCCAAGAACAAGCAGGACGTCGGCCTGCGTCTGTCGCTGGCCGCTCGCGCGATCACCTACGGGGAAAAGATCGAGTGGTCCGGCCCGTTGTACCGTCAGATTACGCAGGAGGAACATGCTTTGCGTGTGTGGTTCGATCATGCCAATGGATTGATGGCGAAAGGGGCTACGGTTACGGGATTTGAAGTTGCGGGCGCTGATGGAAAATATTCAGCAGCCGATGCCAAGATCGAGGGCACATCCGTCGTGGTATCGAGTGCTGCCGTGCCTGCGCCGGTCTCCGTTCGTTACGGATGGGCGGCGAATCCGAACTGCAATCTATACAACAAGGAAGGGTTGCCGGCATCGCCATTCCAAGCGCCGGAATGAAAATCGGTTATTTGCCCGCTTTCTCTTCCGGCACGAGCATATAGCTGACGAATGCCACCTGCTGGCTGTCGGGTGACCACGACGGAACGTTGATGGTTCCCTGCCCACCGAACAACTTCGCAAGCACTGTGATCTTCTTGTCACTCTCTTTTGGATCAAGCGACATGAGCCGCAGCATCACATCCTTGTTCTCAGGATGACCGGTCACGTCCGCTCCATAAGTGAGAAACACCATCCATTTTCCATCGGGCGAAATGTGGGGGAACCAGTTGTTGAGATCGTCGGAGAAGACTTGCTCCTGCTCGATGCCGTCGGGCTTCATGCGCCAGATCTGCATGTGGCCGGTGCGCTCGGAATTGAAATAAATGTACTTTCCGTCCGGTGAATATTCCGGGCCGTCGTCGAGGCCCTTGGCGGTGGTCAGCCTCGTTTCTTCGCCTCCGGCTGCCGGAATTGCATAGATATCGAAATCGCCATTGCGCTGGCCGACGAACGCCAGCGTCTTTCCGTCAGGCGACCAGCCATGCCAATACGACGGAGATTTCTGCGTGATGCGGCGCGGCCAGCCGCCAGCAATAGGGACGATGTACACCTGCGATTCGTGGTCCCCCTGCGAGTTATCGCTGACGGCGAGTTGTGTGCCGTCGGGTGAAATGCCGTGGTCGTTGTTGCAACGGTTCGCGAAGCCAGTATCAATCGTGACCGGCTTGTCGCCGCCGACCGCGAGGCTCTCGATGCGGCCGTCGCGATTAAAAAGAAACGCCTTGCCGTCACGCGTCCAGTTCGGGGCTTCGAAGCGTCCTTGAGCAACATAGGCGACGCGGCGATCGGCGGAATCGATGGTGACGGTTTCGAGTGTGCTGTAGAGAGTGAGTTTGCCGGCGCTCGCGGGAGTGAATTGCGTCAATTCGACTTTGGAGAAGACAGCTTGTTCCACTACATCCTTGTCATGGGAGCACATACCGAGTCCAACGTAAAACGTGCCCTGCAGAGGGATGCGGAGCCAGCCGCCCTCGGGCTGGGGCTCGCCGCCATCGGCCGCCAGGGACATATAGACATAATCGCCGTGCTTGGCGATCCGCAAGCGCTTCGGCGCGGATAGCTTCGATTCGATCTCCCGCGTGACCGCTCCCTTTTCGTCGCGGAATTGCAGCGAGGTCAGGCCGCTGGCGTGCAGCGCCACGTCGACGTACACAGAATCGGCGTCGAGATTCTGCCGCAAGATGAGCGCGGCTTTCTTGTGCTCATTCCCAGTTTTGGTCAGAAAGGAGATGTCGGCGGTCAGCGTCACGTCCCCGGAGATCTTCTTCCACACGAACTGAAAGTCGTCTTCCGCCAACCACATATTGTTGCCGCTGCTGCTGATGGTGTAGGTCCCTTTGGAGGCGTCGTAGTCCACCGAGCCGGCGTGCAGAATCGTGCCTACATCGCTGTGGTTCTCGAAAATTCCAACCGGCGCCGCGGCAGATTGCGCCGACACAGGGCGGCCCATCCCAGCCACCACACAGCTCAGAATTGCGACCATCGTGAAAGTTCGAGAAACACGCATGAAGACCCTCCGTCCATTGCTCGCCAAGCGAGATGACCAACCCGGCATTGTACCGCTTATCTTTCGATACCAATCGTCAAGCGCTTCTGGTACAACGTCTGCATGAAAATGACGCGAGTCCTCTTTGCCATATTCTTCTGCATTCCGATTTTCATTTCTGCTCTGGTCGCGCAACAAACCGCTTCCCCTTCAGCAAATCTGGCGCTCACTCCGCCCATGGGCTGGAATTCCTGGAACAAGTTCGCCTGCAACGTCAGCGAAGACATGATCAAGAGCATGGCCGACGCGATGATCAAGTCGGGCATGAAGGATGCGGGCTACGTCTACGTCAACATCGACGACTGCTGGCAGGTGAGCCGCGACGCCAACGCCAATATCGTCGCCGACCCGCAGCGCTTTCCGCATGGCATGAAGGCCGTGGGTGACTACATCCATTCTCTGGGACTGAAGTTCGGAGTGTATTCCGACGCCGGATCGAAGACTTGCGCGGGCCGGCCCGGCGGCCTCGGTCACGAATATCAGGACGCGCTGCAGTACGCGGCCTGGGGCGTCGACTACCTGAAGTACGACTGGTGCAACGCAACCACGCAGGATGCGAAGGCTTCGTACGCCAACATCCGCGCGGCTCTCGACGCTTCGGGGCGTCCCATCGTGCTCAGCATCTGCGAGTGGGGCACGGCCAAGCCGTGGCTGTGGGGCAAAGAAGTCGGCGGGAACCTGTGGCGGTCGACGGGCGACATCCAGGACCGCTGGGGAGGCCAGCAAAAGTGGCCCGACGGAACCTGCTGCTCCAACGGCGTGCTATCGATTCTCGACCAGCAGGTCGGCCTGCAATCGTACGCAGGACCGGGGCACTGGAACGATCCCGACATGCTGGAAGTGGGCAACGGCGGCATGACCGACGTGGAGTACCGCTCGCATTTCAGCTTGTGGGCGCTCCTGGCCGCGCCGCTCATCGCGGGCAACGACCTGCGCACCATGCGTCCAGAGATTCACGACATTCTCACCAATAAGGAAGTGATCGCCGTGAATCAGGATGCGCTCGGGCGCGAGGGCGAGCGTGTGTCAAAAAGCGGCGATCTGGAAGTGTGGGCGAAGCAACTCAAAGACGGCAGCCGCGCCGTGATCCTGCTGAACCGTGGGGCGACCGAACAGCAGATCTCCGCGAACTGGGAGGATATTGGCTATCCCAGCAATATTAGCGCCGCAGTGCGCGACCTATGGCAGCACAAGGATCTGGGAAAGTTCACGGGGAAATACTCGGCGGCGGTTGCGTCACATGGCGTCGTAATGGTCACTGTAAGACCGTAAAACTCAACCACCGAGGACACGGAGGGCACAGAGGTCACGCGGACTTCTTCAGCTCTTCCATCACACTCTGGATCAGCTCTTTCGCGTCGGTCAGGCTCTTCATGATGATCTGGATATCCATCACGGGCTTGCCGGGCCAGCGCTGGCTCTGGCAGTAGACACCGTGTTGGCCGACCAGCGCCATAGCGTCAGTGATCGTGTCCATAGTGACGGCGAGACGCCCGCGGGGCACGCCCATCATGGTCTCGTAGTGCTCCAGTTCTTCCTGCTTTTCGTCGAATACCGGCATGGGACGATTGTAACTGCACGTGGGCATGGCGCATAATGGCGAGGCTGCTGACGTATTCTTCACTCACGCGTCCAAATCATTGGCACTCAACATCCAAAAAGGAGAGACCATGCAAAAACGGATTGCCGTTCTCGTATTCGCGATGCTCACGCTGACCCTGTTCGCCTCGGCGCAGGCCAGCCCACCGGCTTCGGCGTCATGCGATCTTGGTGGCGGAAAGACCATCAAGACCGACTACTCCAGCCCGCGCGCGAAAGGCCGCACAATCTACGGAGGGCTGGTCCCCTTCGGCGAAGTCTGGCGCACTGGAGCCAATGCCGCCACAACGTTCGTTCCCAGCGCCGATGTCGTCATGGGCGGCAAGACGGTACCGGCTGGCAAGTATACGATCTTCACCGTTCCCACCGCCGACAAGTGGACGCTGATCGTCAACAAGAAAACCGGCGAGTGGGGCATCCCCTACAAGTACGAGAGTGATGAACTGGCGCGCGTCGACATGAAAGTGTCGAAGCTCCCCGCCCCCGTGGAGAACTTCACGATCAACTACGTCAAGTCCGGCAGCGGGTGCACTCTGCAAATCGACTGGGAAACCACCCGCGCATCGGTGGACATCAGCGCGAAATAATGCGGCTGCAAGTGGTTGGTTGCTGTTTTCCTGACCTTGGTAATGACAGCAAGAGATCGGCCGAACTTGCTTCGATGCAGGCTCGGCCGATTTTTCATCGGCCCTCAAAAACCAACAATCCACAATCCCTCCGGCGTTACAATCTTCTCATCGGCATCTCACGGGAGGTTCCCATGCCCGTTTACGATTACGTTTGCCTCGACTGTCACAAGTCCTTCGAAACCGTTCTGACCCTGAACGAGCACGATCAAGAAAATCCCAAGTGCCCGCATTGTGGAAGTAAGAACGTGGAACAGGAAGCCGCCGCGTTTTTCGCGGTGACCTCGAGAAAAAGCTAGCTCAGCACTGCGCCGTGGCGATAGAAGGCTGGACGCATCCAGTTTCACTTCCCCTGCGGTCGCAACGCCTCGGCCGCCTGTTGCGCTTCGACCAGATCAGGAGAGATCTTCAGCGCCTGCTGGAAGGCATCGAGGGCTTCGGGGATATGCCCGGTTTGCCTGAGAGCGCGGCCGAGTTCGAGATATTCCTGAGCGGTGGGCTGCAGCTCCACCGACCGGGAAAGATCGCTGATCGCTTCGTCGAGTTTGCCCTGCTTCTGCGCCAGCAGCCCGAGACCAAACCAGGCGTTGTACTGGTGGGGATTAAAGCGCAGCGACTGCTCGAAATCCTTGTGCGCCTGATCGTCGTCTCCCAAGGCGCGATGGGCGCCGCCCAGATTCGCATAGGTCTGAGCCAGCAGGCCAGGATCCGAGGTCAGACTCACCGCAGTCTGATACTCCGCGATGGCCTCGCGCATCTGGCCGTGCTTTTGGAAATAGATTCCGAGATTCGCGTGGCTCATGGGATCTTTGGGATTGATGCGCGCCGCCGCCTCGAAGTGAGGATGCGCCTCCTCTTCTCGATCTTGCAGAATCAGCGCGCCACCCAGATTATTCTCCGCAACAAAATTATTCTGCGTGACCGCGAGCGTGTGCGACCACAAATCGTAGTTGCTCTGCCAGTATCCGATCTGGTGATGAGTGGTGATCGCGAGCGCTACGATTACCGCAGCCGCGGGAATCGCTGGCCAGAAACCAAGTTGCTTCGATCCCGCCCAGTCAGCGACGCCAAACGCGATCATCACGAAAATGCCAATTAGCGGGATATAGGCGTAGCGATCGGCCATGGCAGCTTCTCCCACCTGCACCAGACCGATTACGGGGACGAGCGTTCCCAAGAACCAGAGCCAACCGACGACCAGGTAACGGCGGCCGCGGTATTTCAGCACGAGCGCGGTGATTGCGATCAGTACTAGAGCTGCAACCAGCACCTGCCACGCTGCGAGCGAATCTCCGGGATGCGGGTACAAAGGCGCCAGCCGTGCGGGCCAGATCATCTTCCACAGATACATTGCATAGGCCCAAATCGCGGTTGCGATGCGCGCTCCGAACGAAACCTCGGCGGTGGTGCGGATCGCCCCGCCAGCCTGCTGCGCTTGCATCGTAATCACCGCGCTGGCAGCCGACAGCGCGAACAGCGGCACTTTCTCAATCACAAGCCGCGACCACGGTAGCGTCGAAGTCTTTCCCTCTTCCTCATTCACTCCGCGGATCCGCGTCAGTGGCCAATAGTCGAGCAGCAACAAGACGAACGGCAGCGTGATCACCATCGGCTTCGAAGCGAGACCGCAAATGAACAGTCCCGCCACCGCCAGGTAGCGTCCGTAGCTGGGCTTCCGCACATACCGTCCGTAAGCCCAAAGAGCGAGGAAGAAGAACATGGTGCAGAGCACGTTCTTCCGCTCAGCCACCCAGGCCACCGACTCCACGTTGATGGGATGCAGCGCAAACAACGCGGCCGCGAAGAGGCTCGGCCCAAAGCGATTCGTGGCCCAAATTAACAGAAGGAACAGCAGAATCACATTCACGACATGCAGCAGGATGCTGGTGAAATGATGGCCTGCGGGATTCAGGCGAAACAGCGAGCAATCGAGGGCGTGCGACATCCAGGTGAGCGGATGCCAGTTCGCCTGTTCGGTGGAAGTCAGCGCCCAAGTGAAGGTATCGACGGTCAGGCCCTGACGAACGTGCGGGTTGTTGACGACGTAGCGGTCATCGTCGTAGTTCACAAACGGATGGCGATTGACCGGGTTGTAGAGCGCGAGTGTGACCACCGCCAGCAGCAGGCAGACGATTTTGTTCCGCTTCTGCGGATCCGCAAACAGGCTTCCTTGGCTTTTGGGAGGCAACTATAGGATTTAACCACAGAGGACAGGGAGGACACAGAGGACGTTTTGCACAAGCATCTGCGTGATCACGGTGACAATTGTCACAGACGCGCGGTACCAAAAGCAGATACAACCACAGAGGACACGGGGGACACAGAGATGCACTTCAACCAGATTAGTGGCGCTGTCGTGGATTCAGCGATGAAGGTTCACAGCGAACTAGGTCCCGGGCTTCTGGAGAGCGTCTACCTGGCTTGTCTGGTGCATGAACTGCATCAGAGAGGATTTCGCACTGCCGTCCAGGTGCCGCTGCCGGTGATCTACGATGGCGTGCGACTTGATCTAGGGTTCCGGCTGGACATTCTCGTGGAAGGTTGTGTAGTCGTGGAAATCAAGGCTGTGGATGCCATTTCTCCCGTCCACCAGGCTCAGCTTCTAACTTACCTCAAGAGCCACAAGCATGTCGGGCTTTTGATCAACTTCAATGTAGTGCACCTGCGTGATGGCATACGCAGGATGGTGAGTGGCGATCCGCCCGAGACGATGTCCTCCGAGTCCTCGGTGGTTTCCGGGGCTGAACGGCGTTCCTCTGTGTCCTCAGTGTCCTCTGTGGTTAACTCTGAGGTTTCCACCGCAAAACGGGCTTCCTAGCAGCAGCGGTTTCATCTAACCGTGAAACTCGCGTGGAGTGCGGCGCGTCGAGCACCGTCTGCGGATCCTCTTCCACTTCTTCCGCGATCGATTTCATCGCCTCGATGAACAGGTCCATCTCCTCTTTTGATTCGCTTTCTGTCGGCTCGATCATAAGTGCGCCCGGCACGATCAGCGGAAACGCCGTCGTATAAGGATGGAACCCGTAATCGATCAGGCGCTTGGCGATATCCATGGTGCGCACGCCTTTCTTCAGCTGCGTCTTATCGCTGAAAACCACTTCGTGCATGGTCGGAGTGGAGTAGGGAAGATCGTAAGTGCCTTCCAGTCCCTTGCGGATGTAGTTGGCGTTGAGCACCGCGTCTTCGGTGGTCTGGCGCAGGCCGTCGGGGCCGTTCGCCTGGATGTAAGCCAGCGCGCGCACGAACATTCCGAAGTTGCCGTAGAAGGCGCGCACGCGTCCCACCGACTGCGGACGGTTGTAGTCGAACCCCAGCGTGCCGTCGGATTTCTTGGTCAGCACCGGAGTCGGCAAGAAAGGCTCGAGCACCTTCTTGATCGCGACCGGGCCTGACCCCGGACCGCCGCCGCCGTGCGGAGTCGAAAACGTCTTGTGCAGGTTCAGATGCATCACGTCGACGCCGAAGTCGCCCGGCCGCACCTTGCCGACGAGCGCATTCATGTTGGCGCCGTCCATGTAAAGCAGGCCGCCCTTGGCGTGCAGGATGTCAGCGATCTTGTGGATGTCCTGCTCGAACACGCCGAGCGTATTGGGATTCGTGAGCATCAGCGCGGCGACATCTTCATTCATCTGCGCCGCGAGTGCCTGGATGTCGACCATGCCCCGCGAATCCGACTTCAGATTCTCAACCGCATAGCTCACCATCGCGGCCGTCGCCGGATTGGTTCCGTGAGCGGAGTCGGGGATCAGAATCTTCTTGCGCGCATTGCCTTTGGACTGGTGATACGCGCGAACCATGAGCAGGCCGGTCATCTCGCCATGCGCCCCGGCCGCAGGTTGCAGCGTGATCGCGTCCATGCCAGTGATTTCGATCAGTTGCTCGCTGAGCGTCTTGATGATCTGCAGCGCGCCCTGGGAAATCTTCTCCGGCTGGTAAGGATGCCCGTTGGCGATTCCCTCCACGCGCGCCACGGCTTCGTTTACACGCGGGTTGTACTTCATAGTGCAGGAGCCCAGGGGATACATGCCGAGATCGATGGCGTAATTCCACGTGGACATGCGCGTGAAATGGCGGATGATTTCGATCTCGCTCACTTCGGGCATGTTGCCGAGATCTTTCCTCTCGGACGCGCCCAGAAGCGCGGCCGTGTCCACTTCCGGCACATCGAGCGGCGGCAATTTCCAGGCTGCCTTCCCAGGCGACGACTTCTCGAAGATCAGGCCTTCGTTCTGATTCACTTGCAGCGACGCTTTGCGGGTCGTATGTTTCATCGCGCCACCTCTTCCACATCCTCGACGTTGGAAGACCGCACGGAGCGCTCGCTCTCGGCCACCAATCCCACAGCAGTATCGATCGCACTGCGCGTGGTCAATTCGGTGCAGCACCACAAGGCTGCGTTCCCCAGTTCGGGGTAGAACTTCTGCAGAGGCAGCCCTCCAACCATTTTGTGCCCGAGCAACCGGCCATTAATGGCGTAGGGATCTTCACTCGTCTGCACCACAAATTCGTTGAACCGTGGCGCGCTCCCGAAAAGAACTTTGCCATGCTTCGCAAACTGGCTCGCCGCGTATGCGGTCTTTGCCAGATTCTGCTTGGCTAATTCTTTCAGCCCGACTTTGCCGTAGACCGTCATAAAGATGTTGACCATGAGCGCGACCAGGGCCTGGTTGGTGCAGATGTTCGAGGTCGCCTTCTCTCGCCGGATGTGCTGCTCACGAGTCGCGAGCGTAAGCACGAATCCGCGCCTGCCCTGCTTGTCAACGGTCTGTCCTACCAAACGCCCGGGCATTTGCCGTACATACTTCTCGCGCGTCGCGATGACGCCGCAGTATGGTCCGCCAAATCCGAGAGGCACACCGAACGACTGCGCCTCCATGGTGATCACGTCAGCATCCCGCGGAGGCTCCACGATGCCGAGCGAAACCGCTTCGGCGATCGAGACCACCAGCATCGCTCCATGCTTGTGCGCGATCTCCGCGATCGCCGCGACATCTTCAATCGTGCCAAAGAAGTTTGGCGATTGGATCAGTACACAAGCGGTGTCGGGTGTGATTGCCTTCTCCAGTTCCTTCAGGTTCACGCGGCCATCGTCGTTGAACCCCGCAACCGACAACGGCATGCCCTGGTGCGTGGCGTAGGTCGCCAGCACTTCGCGATACTCCGGATGCAGGCTGCGCGCTACCACCACCGATCGCCGCCCGGTCAGGCGAACGGCCATCATCACGCCCTCCGCTGCCGCGGTGGAACCGTCATACATTGACGCGTTCGCCACTTCCATGCCGGTCAGTTCGCAGATCATCGTCTGGAATTCGAAGATGGATTGCAGCGTGCCCTGGGAAATCTCCGCCTGATAGGGAGTGTAGGCGGTCAGAAACTCGCCACGCGAAATCAGCGAATCGATAATGACGGGCCGGTAATGGAAATACGCCCCCGCGCCCAGAAAACTTGTGTAGCCGTCGCCATTCTCCCGCGAGCGCTGGCGGAAGAAATCGACAATTTCCGATTCTGCCATCTGCCGCGGGATATTCAGGTCGCGGGTCAAGCGGTACTCGGCCGGGATGGGAGCAAACAGGTCGTCGACCGAGCGCAGTCCGATGGCTTTTAGCATGGCTTCGCGGTCGGCAGGAGATTTCGGTAAATATCGCATAGGAAATTCTTTAGATGTGCCTCAAGGTCATTTCGATTGAGGCAGCACAGCCTTCGTCTGAATCGAGGGCAAAAGTCATCGGGTAGCGTCCCGCAGCGTGCAAAGCCTAAACCACGAAGGACACGAAGTTACACGAA
This sequence comes from uncultured Acidobacteriaceae bacterium, assembly GCA_963706645.1. Classification (GTDB taxonomy): domain Bacteria; phylum Acidobacteriota; class Terriglobia; order Terriglobales; family Acidobacteriaceae; genus Sulfotelmatobacter. The sequence continues at coordinate 40,417 of CAVPNR010000013.1, read as the reverse complement.
GGGATGTCAGTGTCCGGCCTCTTCCGCTACAAATTTCTCGTAGTCGGCGGCCGACAGCAGACCGTCCAGTTCGCTGGGATTCTTCAGCGTCAGCTTCAGCATCCACGAGCCGTGGGCGTCAGTATTCACCTTTTCGGGCGCGGTAGCCAAGTCCGCGTTGACCTCGGTCACGGTCCCGGTAGCCGGAGCAAACAGGTCCGACACCGCCTTCACCGACTCGACCGTGCCGAACGTTTTGCCGGCGGTGAGTTCGGCGCCGACCTTGGGAGTCTCGACGAACACGATGTCCCCCAGCGACTGCTGCGCGTAGTCGGTGATGCCGACCGTGGCGGTGTTTCCGTTCACCTGAATCCATTCGTGTTCTTTGGTGTATTTGCGATCTGTCGGGTAAGGCATAAAAGCTTCTAGCTCCTGGCTGCTGGCTTCTAGCGATCATTCCTGACTTTTCGCCCTCATAACTGAAGGCCAAAATCGGCTCAACTCTTAACCAAGACCGCAAACTCGTAACTAAGACCGTGAACTCTTGACCAAGGCCGTGGAAGAGCGGCCCTTCAAGGGCCGCGTCAGCGATGTAACAGGGAACCGGGCTTCAGCCCCGTGTCACGCCTTCCTTGGCCGCTTATAAAAAGGAGTGGGAACCTCCACCGCTCCGACGCCTTGACCTCTGATTTCCACCTTCACCACTGTTCCTACAGCGCTTAACTCCGTCGGTACATACGCCAGCGCGATGTTCTTCTTCAGAAACGGCGCTGGCGATCCGCTGGTGACGTATCCGACCTCGCGACCGCCCGTATCGAGCACTTTGTATCCATCACGGGCGATGCCGCGTTCCGTCATCTCCAAACCCACCAAAGAGCGCTTCACGCCTGCCGCTTTCGCCTTCTCCAGCGCGGTCCGGCCAACGAACTCGGGCTTCTCCATCTTGCAGAAGCGATCGAGCCCCGCTTCCCAGACATTAATGGTATCGGAAATCTCGTGGCCGTAGAGGGGAAGCTTGCCTTCCAGTCGCAGCGTGTTGCGCGATCCGAGGCCGCACGGCACCACCCCAAATTCCTTACCCGCCGCCAGAATCTCGTACCACACGCGGGCGCTCGTTGCCTCGTCGGCCGGGATGTAGATCTCGAAGCCGTCTTCGGCAGTGTAGCCGGTACGGCCCATCAGAATGTTGGGCAGACCGCAGAGCGTGCCGCGCGTCACCCAGTAGAACTTCACCGCACTCAGATCGGCGTCGGTGAGCTTCTGCAGGAGATTGACGCCCTTCGGTCCCTGGATCGCAATCTGCGTGAAGTCGTCGGACAAATTCTCGACGGCGCAGTCGAACTGGCGGGTGTTGTCGCGCACCCAGTTGAAGTCCTTCTCGCGCGTCCCAGCGTTGATGACCAGCAGGTATTCGTCGTCGCCAAGCCGATGAACGATGACATCGTCGACAAACGTTCCTTCGGGATAGAGCAACGCGGAATACTGTGCCTGCCCAACGGCCAGCCGGGAGGCGTCGTTCATGGAAATGTGCTGCACCGCGGCCAAGGCCTGCGGTCCGGCCAAGCGAATGTCGCCCATGTGGCTGACGTCGAATATGCCCACGCCAGTGCGCACCGCCATGTGTTCGTTGATGATTCCGCAGCCGATGGACGCGGGATACTCGACGGGCATGTCCCAACCGTTGAATTCCACCATCTTCGCGCCCATCTGGCGATGGACGGCGTTCAGCGCAGTTTTCCGGACGTTGGTAGTGGTGCCGGCGGGCGTCGCCTCCGCAGAAGACAAAATAGACCTCAATCAGCGAGCAGTGGCTAGGCTGCTGGGATAGGTGTGACTGATTACCGTATCACGCGCTTTTTCTGCGGGTCAAACCGAAGGGCTTTCACCACAGAGGACACGGAGGACACAGAGGAAGCCTGAGCAAAGGCCCTCTGCGTCCTCGGTGTCCTCTGTGGTTGAGAATTTGGGGTTATTTCCCGAACTGCACCGTGACGCGCGCCCCTGCCGCCACGTGCGTTCCAGCCACGGGAGATTGCTGGCGGGCCACGCCGCTGCCGACGGCATCCAGTTGCAAGCCGATGTCCTGGGCGGCCTCCACCGCCCCGCGCACCGTCTTGCCAACGAACGACGGCACTTCAATCCCGCCCTGCTCCACGTCGAGGACGACGGTTCCGGTAACAGGTAGCTTGGATGGTGGCGCGGAGTTCGCGTCTGGCGCCTTTGCTGGGAATTCCTGAGCACCCGATCCCGAGGAGACCGGCTCGCGCATTGCGGCCTGCACTACATTTCCGTCACTCCCGGGAATCGTGGGCGCCGGCGACCGCGCGACACTCGGCGCTTTCGCTGGCTCAGACGCACTGCCGTTCACTTCGGCGGTCTCCAGCGGCTCGCCGGGATGATCCGGCGTGCCTTCCTCCAGATCCTTTTCTTTCATCTTCGCCATCAGCAATTGATGCTGCGGAGACAGCGGTAGATCGTGCGGCACATGCAGGTATTCCAGCACCTGCTGTGAGATGCGTTTGAAGACCGGCGCCGACACCTGACCGCCTTGGTGAAGTCCGACGGCTGAATCCAGAATCACTGCCACCACAATCTGCGGATTGTTCACGGGAGCGAAGCCCGCGAATGATCCAATGTATTTGGTCTTCGAGTACGCGCCCGTGGCCGGATCGACTTTCTGCGCCGTCCCCGTCTTCCCCGCCGACGAGTAGCCCTCCAGAATCGCTTTACGGCCCGTACCCTCGAGTACGACCTTCTGCATCATCGCGCGCATCTCAGCGGCAGTGTAGGAGGAAATCACGCGATGCGATGCCCCGGGATGGAATGCAACCGTCTGCGGAGTGGCTTGCGCTTGGACGGTTCCCGTAACGATGCGAGGCGCTACCCATACCCCGTCGTTCGCGAACGTCGAGATCAGCCCGGCCAGCTGAATCGGCGAAATGCCGATTTCCTGCCCCATCGAGATCGCGGCAATCGAAACCTTTGACCAGCGGCTCACGGGTTTGGTCAGGCCGCGAGTCTCACCCGGCAACTCAATTCCGGTCTGTTGTCCGAAGTTATATGCGCGAATGTATTTGTAGAAGCGGTCTTCGCCCAAGCGTAGCGCAATCTTGATTGCGCCCACGTCGCTTGATTCGGCCAGCACGCCCCACACCGGCAGGATGCCATGTGGCTTCGAGTCGCGGATGCGCATGCCGTTATAGACAATCGAGCCCATCTGGCAGTCGAACAGTTCGTTCGGGTTCGTAAGCTTTTCTTCGAGCGCCGCCGAAATCGTGACCAGCTTGAACGTCGACCCAGGCTCGTAGACGTAGCTCACCGCGCGGTTGGTCAGCGCGCCGGGAGTGATCTCCTTGCGCGAATTCGGGTTGAACGTTGGCCGGTTCGCCAGCGCCAGGATTTCCCCGGTGTGCGGGTTCTCGACAATCACCGTGCCGGCGATCGCCTGCGTATCGTGAATCGCCTGCTCAAGTTCTTTCTCAGCGATGTACTGGATGTTCTTGTCGATGGTCAGGACAAGGTTCTCGCCCGGGTCCGGCTGCGTCTCGACATCGGCGAACCACCGCCGTTTCGCGTCGACCGAGATGAACATCTTTCCCGGACTTCCGCGCAGCTCGTCGTCGAACTCGTGCTCAATCCCGCTCTGACCGGAATCCTCCATACCAACCGAACCCAGCACCTGTGCGGCGAGATCACGCGCGGGATAAAAACGCTTCGGCTCCTTCTGGAAGTGAATTCCCTGCAGCTGCAGCGAATTGATGCGTTCGATAGTTTCGTCGTTGGCCTTACGCGCCACCCAGCAGAACGTCTTGTGCGCGCGGCAGTCCGCCAGCACTACGTTGTAATCATCGCCCGTGATGCGTGTGATAAGGTTCACCGCGGTAGGCAGGTCTTTGACTTCAGTGGGCACCGCGAAGGCGGAATCAACCAGCACCGACATCGCGAGCTCGTGACCGGCGCGGTCGTAAATCACCCCGCGCTTGGCGGCCAGCGGAATGGCACGCTGCTGCTGGTGTCCAGCCTGCTTGACGAATTTGCCGTAATCGAAAATCTGCAGGACCACGAGACGCCCGCAAATGGCGAAGCACCACAGAAAAAGGAAGGCCCCCAGCAGGTAGAGCCGGGAGTTCTTGCCCGCTGTTCGATTCGACGCACGATCCGAGGCACGATCCGAGGCCATGAGTATCCCAGGCATTTTCATCCTGAGGGCCCGCGCCGTTGGCGGGCCGAAGGACCTATGTAATCTCCGGCGTCGCAAGCACTGCCGGCAGAGTGCACAGATCCTTCGCTTTGCTCAGGACGACAAAAAACAAATCACTAGAGACAAACATGGCGGCCCACGTACAGACAGGCCGCCGCCGAGATTCAGCCGAGCTGCGCTCGGCCCGTCCGGATCAAAGATCCGGACCCACACAAACCCGGATCCACATGATCTTCTACTGCCCCGGGATCACCGTGATCGGTACTGCGCTCGCCATCACCGGAGCTTGACCGTCTGCCGAGGCGGCATCCATGCGGATGACCTGACCCGGCTCCGGCGGCACCAGGCCCATGCGCCGCGCTAGCACATCGATCCGTTCGGGATCGCGTAACGAGGCATCTTCCAGCCGCAGCGCGTGATTCATTTCGGTCTTCTCGTTCAGTTCGCGCTTGGCCGATTCGATCTGGTATCCATATTCGATGGCCTTGAAGTGCTGCCAGGCATAGGTAAAGACCAGCAGGAACAGGCAGGCCAGCGCGGTGCCGAACTGTTTCATCTCGCGGTTCCGGCGCGGATCTTCCACTTTGACCAGACGGGTGTTGTCGATCGCCTTGGAGAAGTAGATCTCGGGTGTACCTGTCCAAAACGAACGACGCTCCGCCGCCTGATATCCCGCCAACCCTGCACTTCGCATTGTCGCCGCTGCTGCTGCCATTATGCTGCCCCCATGAAAACCTGATCGCCATCTGCTATCGGAATCTGCATAGAGAAGATGGCTCGCAGTTCCCGATCATCGGCCATGCGTTGGTCTTCCAGCTTCTGTTCGACCCGTTCCGCCGCTGCTATCAAACTGCTAATGAGTGTGCCCGTGTACATGTCCCTCTACCTCAGTTTGGATTCCTACCACAGAACCCAAATCCATCCCGCCCCAGCGGATCTTCGTCCGCCTTTTCCCTGATCTTGAAGGCCCGGCACGCCATTACAGCTGTGCCGGGAACTCCGGCAGGTTTTCCGGAGCCAAACTTTTCAAGGGCCATGTGGGGACAGCCGCCTCGGCTGTCCGGCCAGAGCGAAGCTCGGCCGCCCTTCTAAACTCTCTCCGCGGCTCTTAGCTTCGCGCTGCGGGCCCGCGGGTTGCGATCGCTTTCCAATTCAGTTGCCGTTACCGGCTTTTTGGTTAGCACCCGAAAGTCCTTGTCCTTGATCGCGCCCTCGCGGAAGGCATCCTTTACGATGCGGTCTTCCAACGAGTGAAAACTGATCACCACCACGCGTCCTCCTGGCTTCAGAATCCGCGGCGCCGCTTTCAGCAGCGCCTGCAGATCTTCCAGTTCGCGGTTTACGAAGATTCGAAGAGCCTGAAAAGTTCTCGTCGCGGGATGAATTCTGCGTTCAGCCTGATTCATTGGCCGGGCCGCGGCTGATATGACATCCGCAAGATGTGCGGTAGATCGTATCGGCCGCGACCGGCAAATGGCTCTGGCGATTCTCCGCGACCTCCTTTCCTCTCCGAATTCGTAAATCACATCGGCAAGCTGTCGCTCGTCGAGGTGGTTTACCACTTGTTCGGCGGTACGCTCGCCACGCGGGTCCATCCGCATGTCCAGCGGTCCGTCCGCCTGAAAACTAAATCCGCGCGCCGCATCGTCCAATTGCAGGCTGCTCACTCCGATGTCGGCCAGAAGACCGTCGATGGTCCCTGGTCGTTGGTCGTTGGCTAGTTCTGCAAATGACCGATGCAACAAAGTGATAGTCGGCCAGTCAGGTTCGCCGACGACTAACGACGAACGACCAACGACTAGCTTCTTTCGCGCAATCTCCAGCGCTGCAGGATCCTTATCGAGGCCAATCAAATGTCCCGGTGCGCCGAGGCGTTTTGCGATTTCGTAACTGTGCCCGCCCAAACCCACCGTGGCGTCGATATAGGTCCCACCCCGCCGCACGGCTAAAAAGTCGATCGCTTCTTTTAAAAGAACGGGAACATGGCTCGCTGCTCTTCCACCACCATGCCCAACCCCCTGAGGGGTGTCTGTTGAACCCTCGCCCACTAGATGCCCAGTTCGTCGAGCGTCTTCTCATCGTCAGGCGTGAACTTTTCTTCTTCGATCTCTTTCTTGAACAGCTCCAGGTTCCTGACCGTGAGAAACGTCAAATTCCCCAGAACCGCTACCTCGCCCTTAATCTGCCCTGTTTCGCGCAACAACTGGGGCAGCAACAACCGCCCCTGCCCGTCCATCTCGACCTGCTGACCGTAGTAATTGGTCCGGTCGAGAAACTTTTTCTTCGTCGGATTGAAATTGGAGAGCCCTGCCAGCTTCTGCTCGATCCGCTCCCACTCCTCGAAGGGATACACTTGAGCAACCTTCCCATCCAGACTTGTGATGTAGAATTGCTGCCCGTACTTCTCGTCGATCACCCGCTTGAACTCGGCCGGGACCTTTAAACGGCCCTTTTCGTCGACCCGGGTTGGATGATTGCCGCGAAACATGTCTGGTAGCCGCCACTACTGCAACGAGGGAGGTCAAAAGAGTGCGAAGTTCGGTCAAAGTCGGGCGATTCGGGCTGTTTGTCGTGCTTTTGGGTCGGATTTCCACCGGCTCCTCGTTTTCAGCTCAAAGCTCCCACCAACTTCACTGCGCTTACCACTTCGTACCACTTTGTACCACATCTTAGCTGTAAGTCGTTTATTGTCAAGCAGAAACTTGATGGTGGCATTCCCACTCAGACACCGATTCGAGAAAGTACTAAGGCTTGTGGTTAACTAACCGAGCGACCACAAGGGGTTGGGTTTATGCTCTTGGTTCTTTCGCTATTCATTCGCTAAGATTTTTCTTGCTCTCCGCGACTGGCGCGGATTTTCTTGTGGAAAAGCAGGGCTTAGTTGTCCTGAGCCGCATTTTGTGGGCTCACGCGCGATCGCCAAAACCAACTCTGGTCCTTTGAGCTGCCATCCTGTCCTTTGGGCTTGTCATCCTGAACGAAGTGAAGGACCTGTGCAACTTGCTTGGGGAGTGCAGAGGTCCTTCGGTCCGCAAACTTCGCGGGCCTCAGGATGACAGACGTGAGGATATCGAATGCCCAGCCATCTGGGATTCGAGCCGTGGGTTTCTTGCCCTATTCGGATACTCCCTGCGAACGATTGGGTGTACACTTCCGCGCATATCGTCGCGGAGCCTATTCTGAAAAAGATCCTGGAGGAGACGCACCATGGCACTCAACAGAGGCAGAATCTGGTTGGGCGGTTTGGCTGGAGGCGTGATCTGGAACGTCTGGAGTTTCTTTATCTACCACTACATCACGGGCCCGCGCTATGTCATCGCGCAGAACGCCGGCTGGTTCCTGAAAACGGCACGCTATCCGTACTTCCCGGCAGCGTGGACCGTACTCTTGTTTATCATGGCGATCGCGGTCGCCCATCTTTACGCCTGGGCGCGTCAGGGACTGGGCCCCGGTCCCGGCACAGCGCTCAAGGTCGGATTCCTGGCGGGCTTCTTCGCCGGCTTCCCCGACAACTTCGCCCAGGCAGAATGGTCCGCCGTGGGTCGCGCCCTGCCCTTTGGCTGGATGATCGAGATGTGGCTGGGCGCCATCCTGGCCGCTCTCGTTGCCGGTTATCTCTATAAGGAATAGAAAACCAGGTTCCAACCACAGAGGACGCGGAGGACATAGACGAAAACTAGAAATCTGAATTCTCGAATGGATGGCGAAATTCTTGCCTGCGCGGATTGGCTCTTATTCTATTTCCTCCGTGTCCTCTGTGGTTCTCGTTTGTGTTTCACTTTATTTCGACGGTTCCACGAACACTGCTGTCCCGTAGGCCAGCACTTCGGTGACGCCCTGCATGACCTCGGTCGCGTCGTAGCGCGCGCCCACCACAGCGTTGCCGCCTAATTCGGCGGCGTGCTGCAGCATCAGGTCGAAGGCTTCCTGACGCGTTTTCTCGCAGAGATTGGTAAGCAGTGTGATGTTGCCGCCGACCAGTGTCTGCAGGCCGGCACCGATCGTGCCGAAGATCGAGCGGGAGCGGACGACAATTCCGCGCACCACTCCAAGCGTGCGCGTCACGCGAAAGCCGTCAAGTTCAAACTGGGTGGTCACCATGTTGTGGGCCACCATCCTGCCAGCGCTGTAGCCGGTTGCCATGCGTTTCAGTCCTTTCTGTGATGCCGGAGAACTGCTAACTATAGCGCGCGCAGAATGTCACGGCGAGTACTTGAAATTATTCGTCAGGAATCATGCTGAAAAGTGGAATCGTGAACCATAAGGGCACGAAGTATCACGAAAGCCTTAGTTCTATATGTTTCCTTCGTGCACCTTCGTGTCCTTCGTGGTGATCCGGTGGTTTCTCATTCCAACTCGGCGGTGATGAAAAACTCCTGCGACGAGTTGTCGTACTCGACGCGAAGCACGTTCGGCTTGCAGCAGACCTGGCAGTCTTCCACATAGCTCTGGCGGCGTCCAGCAGACTCATCCACAGTGGTGCTGTTCCATTCTCCGCAAGAAGCGCACTGGAAGCCGGATTCCATGCGAAGAGCATACCGCAGCCGACTCCAAATGGATTGAGAGGTTTCACCCTGAGGATTGATCGCACGCATAAAGTAAACGGCCGCCTGCAACGGCGGCCGCTCACTCTTAGCGCTCTCGCTTTCGTTTACTCGCGCTCCTTGGCAGGTTTCGCTTTGTTGTTGTTGTGCTTCTCGTTGTAGATCTGCTTGCTGTTTTTGTTTTCTTCTTTATTGGCCTGTTGTTTCTGTTGCTGGGTCAACGCGCCGCCGTTGGCGGTGCGCTCGTTGTGAACCTGCTGCGCGACTGCGGCCTGGTTCTGGTTGGTGCGGGCCGCTTCGCCGGAAGTCATCTGGCCGCTGCGCAGCCCATTGGCGGTGCGCTGCTGCTGGTTGGCTTCCCGATCATCGACCTCGTTCGGCTTCACGGTATTCGCGTTGTGCTTTTCGTCGTAGATCTGACGGCTGGCGGAATTTTGCTCGCTGTTGATCTGTTGACGCTCTTGACCCGTGAGTGTGCCGCCGTTCGCTTCGCGATCGTTGTGCACTTGCTGGTCAATGTTGGATTGCGTGCGCTCGGCCCGTGCCGCTTCGCCCGAAGTCATTTGGCCGCTGCGCAAGCCGTTGGAGATGCGCTGGTCCTGGTTCGCCTCACGAGTATTGGGATTGTAGTTGCGCCCCACCGAGCGATCGGCCGCCGAGATGGGCTGCGCCTGCAGGTGCTGCTGCGCCACCTGGTGATATTCGTTTATGTTCGAACTCGCCATGGTCGCCGGACGTCCTTGATTCACCGACGCCAGCTGCGCGCGATCCTGCGCGGCAAAGTTTAGATGCTGCACCTGGTTGGGGGTCGGCTCGAAATGACGCTCGTTGGCCGCCTGCATCTCCACCGCCGTTGCATGCACCTGAATGCCTTCGCCACCATTGAAGCTGACGTGGTTGACGTTCACGATCGTGGTTTGCGTTACGATGACGCGGTTCTCGTACACATTGGTGACGTGCACGCTTCCAAAGTTTGCTACCGCGCTGTTATAAGCGAATACTCCACCACGCCACTCGCCGCCGGCGAAGCCGACGCCTCCAAAGCCGTAGCCGTAGTTCACGCCACCGTAGAATCCGACATGCGGTCCCCAGTAGCCCTGGTGCCATCCGTACACTCCGCCCTCATAGCCCCAGTAGCCAGGCGTCCACAGAAGGCCGGCGCTGGGAGGTTGCACCCATACTCCAGGAACCCAGAAATAGCCCGCTTCTCCGTAGGACCAGTAGCCGGGCGTCCATAGGTAACCCGGCGCTGGCAGCGGAGGCTGCTCATAAACCGGCAAAGCCGGGGGAGCAATGTGGATCGAGAGAGAGACGCCGATTTGAGCCTGCGCAGTAGGCAGGGTCAGCATCGGCGCCATAATCGAAGCGGCCACGATCAGGCTGCGAATGGATGAACGAAGAGACATGGTCATTTCTCCTTGTGCCGGGGCCCGAAACGGCAATATCTCCCCGTCTTGCCCTGAGTTCATGGGCGTATGTATTGAAACCCAGGATCGCCAGATTTGTTTCAAACTAAAGGCCATGCCCCAGAAGTGACCATGTCGGCAATGGACCGCCTATTCAAGAACACCTTGCCAGCAGCACCCACCGGTGGGAACAGCGGTTGGCGTTTGCGCGGCATCGCGCTCCATTGACACGAGGAGGGATCGTTGGACGCAAGTGATTGAGCCTTCGTGTAAGTGATTGAAAAATCGTTGGAGGCACTTTGCGGGCTCCAGGAGGCGCTTCGCTGTCGCCGACGATGATTTCCTCGCCCCCGCTGTCGATCGTCGAAGCCAGGGCCCTTTCCGGCTCCGGAAAGGGCATCGTGAGCGACCACCAAGAGTGATTTCCCCGGGGTTCGCGCGCGATCCCGTTATCGCATGTACTTGTACGTACAAATATATACGTATAATGTCGCTAAGCCCAAATAAGCATTGGACTTGCCCCTTAATCGATAGCCCGAGACATCCCCGCCGCTTCCTTTCTGCACTCACTTTTAGGTTCTCAACCTGAGATCGAAAATGGCAACTCCCCATATAATGGCCGGATTGATTTCCTCAACTCCTGGAGGGGTGAATGATCTCGCGACGACGGTTTCTTGAGGTAGGCAGTGTAACGGCTGGATTGGCTGCGGCGCCGCATTCGCTGCGGGCGGCTGCGGCAGAAAAATACGAAGCTTCCCTGCCGCCATCAATCGCGCAGCTGAAATCGCGCAAGAGCGAAGCCACGCCCATCACCCGCGAAGAGCGCGTCGAACGCCAGCAGCGCGCCCGCCAACTCATGTCCGAGAACGGACTCGATGCCATCCTGCTCATGGAAGGCACATCATTGCGCTATTTCACCGGCGTCCGCTGGTGGGGCGGAGAGCGCACCTTCGCGCTCGTGCTCCCCGCAAAGGGCGCTGCGTTCTACGTGTGTCCGGCGTTCGAAGAAGGACGGGCGCGCGAGCAGCTCGCCAATGCACCCGACGGCGAGCAGGCTGACGTGCGCGTGTGGCAGGAAGATGAGAGCCCGTACCAGCGTATCGCGCAAGGTCTGAAAGAACGTGGCATCGCCAGCGGCAAGCTCGGGATCGAAGAGACCGTCCGCTTCGTTTTTGCCGATGGCATTGCCAAGGCCCTGTCGCAGGCCGTGCCCCAGGTGACGATAGCGAGCGCGACTCCAGTGACCGCCGGATGCCGCATGATCAAGAGCGTTCACGAGGTCGCGCTGATGCGGCTGGCTTCGCAGGTAACGCTGGCGGCGTATGAAGCTGTCTATCGCGCGTTGCGTCCGGGCATGACACAGCGCGATGCCTCCGGACTGATCGATGCCGCGTACCGCCAGTTAGGATTTCCCGGCGAGGCCAGCGTCATGGTCGATCAGGCTACCGCGTATCCGCATGGGTTGACCACCGCGCAAGTGATTGGGGAACGGTCGATTGTCATGATCGATGACGGCTGCACGGTCGAAGGTTATCAGTCCGACATCACGCGGACCTTCACGATGGGCAAGGCTTCCGACAAGATGAAGCAGGTGTTCGACATCGCGCTGCACGCGCAGTCGGCCGCGTTGGCAGCGGCGCGTCCAGGGGCAGAATGTGGTTCGGTGGATGCAGCCGCCCGCAAAGTCATCACCGATGGAGGCTACGGTCCCGACTACAAATACTTCACGCACCGGCTCGGGCATGGCCTCGGGATGGATGGGCACGAGTGGCCTTACCTGGTCCGCGGAAATGCGACCAAGCTGCAAGCGAACATGACTACCAGCAACGAGCCGGGAATTTATATTCGCGGCGAGTTTGGCGTGCGGATCGAAGACGACATGCACGTTACGGAGAATGGCGCGGAACTGTTCACGCCGCAACCTTTGTCATTGGAAGAGCCGTTTGGGAAGGCGTCTTAGAGGAGAGTTCTCAGTTCTCAGCAAGAGGCTTCAGCGCGCCCTGGTCGAGCGGCGGTATTTCGCGTGCAGCCACGCGAGGATGCCAAGGGCGCAGACTTCGACAGGTCCGGGCGGCGCGATTTGCAAGCGCCAAAGATTCGCGTAGTCCTGGGTGGCAACGTACACCGCCCACACCGTCCCACCAGCGGCGACCAGGCTGGCGAAGCGCTCTTCCCAGCGAATGTTCCTCAGGGTGCGCTGCTCTGCGGACAGCTTGCCAGGCTTCGGAATAGCGACGACAGGGACGAACTTGGACTGCGATTGAATGTAGCCCTCGCGCCCGGCGTCCAAATCAATGTAATCGGTTGGATGTGACTTCCCCACACTTAAAAGTGACACAAAACAGGCGAGCTGGGCTTGTTACGTCAGTGCTTGTCCAATGGGCCGGCGAACGCACTAAGGGCCTTCTGACCCGCTATCAGCGGCAGAAGAAGCCCTTCTTCCTTCGGAGGACGCGTCGCCAGATTGCTACGCTTCGGGAACCGGCGGGCAACCGGGGAACTCTGTCACGTAGGTGTTGCCGATGTAACCCAAATAGCTGATGCCGATTTCGCTGGTGAAGAAACCGTCGGCGGTCAGCTTCCGCAAGAATCCGAAGAACTCGATGCCCTGCCCGAGGCTGGGATCCTTCTTGAAATTTTTGCGGTAGGCGATGAGGTCGAGAATTTCTTTCTGCTGCGCGGGTGTGCACTCGAGATAAGCGCTGCCGTAACGATCGATGCAGGTGTTGTCGAGCCACATCAGCCCGCCGCCGAGAGCGACTTGATAGTCCTTATTTTCGCTGGTGATCAGGTCGATGAATTCGGGTGCGCCCGCCTCGATCGCTCCCTTGGCTTCTGCGTCGGGCGGAATGATGGTCTGGCAGAGCATCTGCAGCGTTTTGTATGAATGAGGCGAGAAGAACTTGGCCGTGTAGACCTGATTCGCGGCCGCGGCTTTTTCTGCGCGCACCATGCGATGCGCGTATTCGGCGGCTTCGAGAGGAATCACACGCAGCACCGATCCGGCGACGGCGGTGATGGTGAGGGATTTGAGAATGTCTCGTCGGGAAATGGACATGGGCAGCCCGGTTTACAGATTTCCTTTCTTCGCCTGATCCAGCAAGTAATCGGAGGCGCGCCAAGTCAGCGCCATGATGGTCAGCGTGGGATTCTTATCGGCATTGGTGACGAAGGTGGCTCCGTCGGTGACAAATAAATTCTTTACATCGTGCGCCTGGCAGTACTGATTGAGGGCCGAGGTTGTGGCGTGCTCGCCCATGCGAACCGTGCCCACTTCGTGGATGATGACGCCGCCATCGGCGATCCCGTAGGGATTCGGTCCATCGGGACGCGCGGTGGACAAGTAGACTCCGCCCGCGGCTTCGACGATTTCGCGGTAGGTCTCCTGCATATCCTTGGCCATCTTGATTTCGTTGTCACTCCACTTCCAGTGGAAGCGCAGCACCGGGATGCCCCATTGGTCCACAGCGGAAGGATCGATTTCGCAGTAGCAGTTTTCGTTGGGGATCATTTCGCCGCGTCCGGCGAAGCCGATGTAGGTGCCGTATTTCTTCTTGCACTCCTGCTTCAACGACGTGCCGTAGCCTTCGAAGTCATCACAGAGGTCGTCGTAGTCGCCGACGCCGGGCATGCCGCGGCCGCCGCCGAATTCGGTGTGGTAGCCGCGAAGGAATTCGTTCTTGCGGTCGAACTTCCACCATGGCAGGTACATGTGCATGCCGCCGACGCCATCATGATTGTGCGCCGGCATTTTTTCGAGCTGCGGAAAATATCCGCCACCATCGCTGCCGACGGTGTCCATCAAGTTGCGGCCGACGACGCCGGAAGAGTTGGCCAAGCCGTCGGGAAATAAAGTGGACTTGGAATTCAGCAGCAGGCGCGCGGATTCGCAGGCGCTGGCCGCGACGATGAACGCACGGGCATGAAGACGCTTCTCTTCGTGCGTGGCTTTATCAATATAGGAGACCGCTTCGATTTTGCCGTCCTTGCCGACGACCAGTTCGCGAGCCATGGCGCCGGTAATCATGGTGAGGCGTCCGGTCTTCTCCGCGGGCGGAATCATGACCTGGCTGGAACTAAAGTTGGACGCGGTGATGCATCCGCGGCCGCATTGCGCGCAGTAGTGGCAGGCGGGGCGGCCGTTATGGGGCTGAGTCAGAATCGCGAGGCGCGACGGGATGCACAGAATGTTGAGGTGGTCGCAGGCCTTCTTGATGATGGTCTCGGTGCAGCGTGGCTTGGGCGGCGGCAGAAAAATTCCATCCGGCGCGCTGGAAATATTTTCTTTCGTGCCGAAGACTCCGATGTAGGACTCAACTTTGTCGTAGTAGGGAGCGACGTCGTCGTAGCTGAGCGGCCAGTCGTCGCCCATGCCGTCGTGCGAGCGAACTTTGAAATCCACTGGAGCCATGCGGAGGGCGATGCGTCCCCAGTGGTTGGTGCGTCCACCGACGATGCGAGAGCGGAACCAACGGAACTTCGAGCCCGGAGCCGAGACGTAGGGCTCGCCTTCGATTTCCCAGGCGCCGTTGGGAGCGAGGAATTCGTCGTCGAGTCCCTGGCGAGCGCGGCCTCCGACGCCGGCGCCGCGGTGCGGCAGGTCGTAAGGCCAGACATGCTCTTTGTAGTCACGCTCGGGAATGATGGGAGGGCCGGCCTCGAGCAGCGCGACACTCAGGCCGCCTTCGGTGAGGACCTTGGCCGCGGTGCCTCCCGAGGCACCCGAGCCGATGATGCAAACGTCATAGGTTTTTGGCGTCCGCTTGACTTGCATGGATCTCCCTGGATTCGATCTCTCTTCGAAGTCCCCTCAGGGGCTAAAGCCCACGTCTTTCGCGGGCTGGGGCGGCACGGCTTTCAGCCGTGCCCTACCCAAAACCGCGGCCCTCGCTGAATCACTTCTACCAGCGCAGCTTGTGCAGGTACTCGTAGCTCTTGGTGATGCTTTCGAACGGCTGCTTCGGATGATCGTGCTCCACGATGTAGTACTTGACGCCTCCCTTGTCGGACTGAGCAAAAATCCGCTTCCAGTCGATGATGCCGCTGCCCACCTCGGTCAGGTCGACAGTGTCACCGTAGTTCTGCGCTCCTCCGGCGGTGATTTTGGGCATGGTCTTGAGGTCTTTCACGTGAACCAACGGGAATCGTCCAGGATAGGCATTGAAGTACTTCACGGGATCGGATCCCGCGGCCGTGATCCAGCACAAGTCCATTTCCATCTTCACCAGGTTGGCATCGCACAGCGTGAGCAGTTGGTCGTAAGGAAGCTTGCCGTCGACGGGAAGGAATTCGAACCAGTGATTGTGATAGGCGAACTGGATGCCAGCGGCCTTGGTCTGTTCGCCGCAGTGGTTGAATTTGTCGGCGGCCTGCTTCCAGATGTCGGGCGACTTGCGGAGTTCCTCGGGGATCCAGGGGCAGACAATGTATTTCAGGCCAATGGTCTTGGAGGCTTCGACGACGGAGGGAAACTTGTCATCGAGTTCGTCATATTGCACGTGGGTCGAAGGCGCGGTGAGGTGATGGTTCTCGAGCGCATCGCGAACCTGTTTCGGAGTGAGGCCGAAGTATCCGGCAAACTCGACTTCCTTGTATCCGATGGAAGCGACCTTGGCGAGGGTTTCGTCGAAAGAGACTTTCATCTGGTCGCGCACGGTGTAGAGCTGCACGCCAAGGTGTTCGATCTTGTGTTCTGCGGCGGCCCAACCCATGCGACTTGTCAGCAAGGTGGCGGCGGCGACGGTGGTTGCGGTTTCCAGGAAAGTGCGGCGGTTCATGCCTTGCAGACTCATAATTGCGTTTCCTCCGATGGGCTCCGCTGAGGGCGGAAGTCGAATCCGGGAGCATTATACGCGGGAGGGCAGCCCGAAAAGCTAGAAGAAAATCGATTTAGGAGACTTGCGGGTGAACTGGCGGCAGAGATTAGGAATAAGGAGAGGACGCGAGATGCGTCCCCTCCCGCGAACAATGGCTCGGCCTTACGGCTTTGCCACTTGAAGATTGTTGGTCACCGAGAAGATGCCGGACACGGTATTGGCGCGGATTCCGACGAGATTCTTATCGCTTTCGCTATCCACAACGCCTTCCAGGGTCACGCGGCCGCTCTTGACGATGATGCGGATGGGTTTTTGCACGCCCAGTTCGTATCGCTGCAGCGCCGGGTATTGATAAATGGCGCGGAACAGGCGCTGGCGGAGGCGATCGTCCATGGATGAGGGAGGCAGCACCTCGATCTGGTTGTCGACCTTGTCGACGCCTTCAATCCGTTTCACGGAGTTCTGGGCGTCGGATTTCGTGACAGGCTTCACGACCGACCCGAGCAATGTGACGGTGGATCCGTCGACTTTGAAGGCAATGTAGTCGAAGACGCCGAAGTACGGGAGCATCATCAATTCGTGGCGAACCTCTTTGACAATCCTCTCCTGGGACTTGGCGGAGGGTTGATCCTGGGCAATACCCAGAGTAGTCAGAAGAACAACCAAAGCGACGAGCAGAACGGGCAACCTGTGTCTCATGTACGGTTTCTCCTTGCAGACGAAATTTCCCAGAGTCGGAAAGAGTCTACTCCCGGAGAGGGGTTTTTTGCGATACGAAGGAACTGGTAGGCCTGAGGTTTCAACAGCCGGGCGACGGACTGGCGCGGCGAGGCAGGGTGCGGCGGGCGGTTTCGGACGATGTACCCGTCCGGAGCTCGCCCGCACCGGTGCTGTCTCCATTCGTTTACGCCGTGACGCTGACGTTGCTTCCCTGCGCGGCACTCGCCGTTGTGCTGGCCGCAGTGCTGTTGAACAGGTTCAGGATGATCTGTTGGTTGCTGGACTGGTTCAGATTGAGCGTGATCTGCTCCGGGTTCTGGTTCGGCTGGGACACTCCGATGGTCAACTGCTCGGCGCCGTTGGAGCCGTTGCTGACGCCAATGGTGATCTGCTCGCCCGGAGTCACGTTGCCGAGATTAAGAATGATCTCAGATCCTGTGGGAGATGCAGTGGAGCTCGCCGCGGCAGTCTGCGAGTCGGAACTGCTGGCACTCGTGCTTGTGCTTGTACTCGTGCTGTCCGTCGAAGCCGGGGTCGTTCCGCTCAGATTCACAACGACCGCGGGCGATGCCACGGGAGCGGGTGATGGTTCGGGAGCGGGTGAATGGTGGAACGTGATCTTCAGTTGGGCGAAGGCCTTCTGCGCACCCGCGAGGTCTCCGGATTGGAGGGCCTGACCGATGGCTTGGAAATCCTGCTCGCGCTGATTGATCTTGAAAGCATTGCCATTGGCGAATGGGCCGCTCTGGCCCAAGGTCTGGATAGCGCTGAATTCCTGCTGGGCGGCGGCCAGGTCGCCCGACTGGAGCGCCTGCCCGAGCTTCTGCATATCTGCACTCCGTGCCTGGAAGTAGCTTTGCAGGCCGTTGCTAATCGAACTTGTAGAAACTGCTGCTGTGGACATAAGTCTCTCCTAATTACGGTTATGCGACTACTGGAGACTTGATCGGCGGGGGCGGCTGGAACTTTAGGCGGCTCAAGAACAATAACCACAGAGGACACAGGGGACGCGGAGGAAATGGCCCCAAGTCTGCGGGTGTTGCCTATTCTTCGGCCAGCTCCAGCCTTAGATCCTCGCCGCAATCGAGCAGGCGGATATCCGCGCAGTTATTCAGGATCCAGTCGGCGCCGGCTTCGCGCAGCACTTCTTCCTGAACGGTCGTTTTGAAGGCAATGACTTTCGCGCCAGCGGCCTTGCCGGCGCGCACTCCGGCGGGGACATCTTCCAGAACAATGCATTCCCCAGCGGGAAATCCGAGGACCGCTGCGCCATTCAGATAGGGCTCAGGATGCGGCTTGCCGTGGGTGATGTCGTTGGAGGTGATGAGTTTCTTAGGGAGCGGCAGGCCGGCGGCGCGAATGCGGACTTGCGCAAGGGGACGAGTGCATGACGTAACGATCGTCCAGCGATCAGCGGGAAGGCTGGCCAGCAGGTCGAGGGCTCCGGGCAGCGGGATCACGCCTTCGAGGTCTTCGATTTCGCGGCGTTCGACTTCGCGGTTCTCGGCTTCGTGATCGGCGTTGGGGAGATATTCGCGGACCGTCGTCAGACTGGGGCGGCCGTGGGCGCGGGCGACAACCTCTTCAGGATTGAATCCGTGCTCGATGGCCCAGCGGCGCCAGACGCGCGCAACTGCGGGCGTGGAGTTGATGAGGACTCCGTCCATGTCGAACAGAAGAGCGGCGCAGTGGATTTCGGTCATAGAGTGTGGGTTATGCGTCTCGTCGCTACCACGTCCGGCGGATGGGGTGAGCCTCAGTATTGAAAACGACCTTGTTCAGGTCGATGGTATCGGGCGGAGCGTAGAGCAAGAATAGATACTTGAGAGTCTCGGCGAAGAAGAAGCTTTCCATCTCGTCTTTCTTAGCCTTGGTGGCAACGTCACTCAGAGCGGCATAGCCGACGTCGGTGCGGCAATATTTCACCAGGCTGTCGAAGAATGTCTGTCCCATGTCGTGGTAGCGCGGGTCTTTGGTGAAGTGACGAAGGTAGTAGGCTGACTCGATGATCTCCGGCCGAAGTTCGTAGCCGGCGGAAGTGATCTTCATCGTGATGTAATTCATTTCTTCGGGCTCGATGCCGAAGGTCGTCCACATCTTGTAGGCGGAGTCTTCGAGCTTCCGCGCGCGATCGAGATCTCCTGACAAGGCGAGCGTGCCTGCGAAGAAGGCGTCCAGCGCCCCGAACTCGGTGCCGGTGCGGGCGCCCGTGTTCATGTTCGCCTGGCCGTACCAGAATCCGGTAGGAGCTTGGTCCGCGAGATATTTGTTCACAGCCTCGATGCTCGCCTTCCACATGCGCTCGCAGTCTTTGTCGTCGAACAGCAGCCACGCTTTCAACAGATATTCATAGTAGGAGTCGATGCCTCCGCTGATGTGGCTATCGGGATCGGTCCACTCGCCGGTCTTTATATTGATGGTCGATCCGACCAGTCCGATGGGCGAGCGGCGGTTGTAGAGTTCGACCAGGGCGCGCTTGGCTTTGTCGTAGTAGATGGGCTTGCCGGTGAGCTTGCTGAGCGTGCCGAATTCGATCAGCAGAGTTCCGATCTCGGCGGGATTGGTGGACTCCCCGCGGACGGCGCCGGTCTTCAGGTTGACGTAGACGTAGGGCATCCCCGTCGGAGAATTGAAAGCCGGCGACAGGCGCGTACCTAGATCGTCGGCAAGCGCGAGCAATCGCTTGTCGCCGGTGAGTTGATAGCTGCTGAGCAGCCCGCCGAGCAGGCGAATCGTGATTTCGAAATTCTTGACGTAGATATCGCGATCGAACGACAGATTCTTGTCGATATATTCGCGGGTCTGCGCCGCTTCTTCTTTCATCCCCATCAGAATCATGGTGTCGAGGCCGTCGACCGGCGACATGAGAAGAGGCACGCCATACCAATCGTGATAGCTCTTGCTCAGCGGCTTGAGAGCGTCGTGTCCCCAGGCGTACTGCTTGTAGCCTTGCCAGGCGTGGAGAAATTCCTGGCGGACACGCTCGGCCATCTCGGCATCGCTATAACTCAACGTGCTCGCAGAGACCCTCACCTGCGCTGTCTTGGTAGTGTTTGGCGGTTCGGTCGCCGATGGAGCTTGCGCCGCGCTGAACGGCAGCAGGGCAACGAACAAGCAAGAAGACAGAAACATCGACAGACACATGTTTTCCATCGCAGTGTAGGAGCGATTGTAAACCAGCGGCGAAACCTGGCGTACGGGTCGATGAGCGCGTCGCCAATGTTGCGCCCACCAATACACCAGCGAGCTTTCATTCTTCCTGTGATTTGTGTCATTCAGCCACGTGTCCGCCGTCATAGCGAGTGACGCATGCCAGAGCAACGCTTCGAATGCGCATCGTGGGTCGCGCAACGCACTCACAAAACACGATGCCCCTGTGATCAGGCTCACAGCACGGCACGAACCGCGCGAATCTCAGAGTAAATCGGAGTCCATAGGAACTTAGTTGGTCTCTTGATCGTAACTTCAGTTATGAAACGATTTGCCGCCAGCTTCGGCGAAGTGTTGCGTGCCATGTGGACGCACAAGCTTCGCTCCTTCCTCACCATGTTTGGGATTGCCTGGGGAGTGGGGTCGCTGCTGCTTCTGGTGGGATTAGGAGAGGGCTTTCGTGCGGGCACCAGCAGGAATCTGGCGAGCTTCGGCGAAGACTTCATGCAGATTTACAACGGGCGAGTGCCCGCGATAGGTGGCAGCCAGCTTTCGTCTCGGCAGTATTACCTGAACTACCAGGACTATCTGGATATTCGCAGCTCGCGGTTTGTTCGCAATGCCACGCCGGTCATCTACCGCGGCGACCTCCGCCTGGTGAGTGAGTTCGGCAGCAGCAACGGTTATGTGGATGGCGCCGAGCCGCAGTTCACGGGCATTCGCTACCAGCCGATCGACCAGGGGCGCTCTTTGAATTGGAACGACGAACGTGAGCGCCACAATGTCTGCATCATCGGAAGCGAATTTGTGCGCATCCTGTTCCCAGGGCATCCCGCCGTAGGCAGCACACTCCTTATCAATGGTGTGCCATTCGAGGTGGCTGGAACGATGAAGAAGGTCGGTCACGGAAACAACAACGGCGAGAACATGCGCCTGATCATGCCCTATACCACAATGTCTGTTTATTTCCCGATGCAGGGAGCAGGCAACGAGAAAGCGATCAAGTACGTGGCCTACCAGCCGATTACACGGGAGCAGCATGCCCAAGCCAAAAAGGCTGTGCGGAGTATCGTTGCCAGAAACCATGGCTTCGATCCCGAGACGCCCGATGCGTTTGACGATTGGGATTCGATCGCTACGGCCGAGATGGTTGGCAAAATCTCCGATGCCATGGATACATTCCTGGGAGCCGTTGGTCTGGTGACTCTCGGTCTGGGCGCAATCGGAGTCATCAACATCATGCTGGTGTCGGTCACCGAGCGCACCCGAGAGATCGGCCTGCGGAAGGCGTTGGGCGCTACCCGGCGGAATATCCTGTTCCAGTTCTTTCTGGAAGGACTGATGCTGACCGGAATCAGCGGGGCGATTGGCGTGGGTGCAGCCTACACGGCGACGAAGCTATTCGGACTCTTGCCGCCGATCGATGGATTCGAATTGCCTCACATTTATCCAGCGACTGCCCTGCTCGCCATGGGCAGCCTTGCGTTGGCTGGCATTGTCGCGGGACTTTATCCGGCGCGACGAGCGGCCTTCCTTCAACCCGTAGAGGCCCTTCGTCAGGAGTAAGCGATGATCCATGCGAAAGACGTGCTCTCGGAAGCGTATCGCTCACTCCGGCACAACCGTCAGCGAAGTGCGCTCACCATGCTGGGCATGGCCTGGGGAATCGCGACGGTGGTGCTGTTGCTGGCCTATGGCACGGGTTTCTCCACCGCCATCGTTAGCATCTTCAGGAGCTATGCCAGCATGGCGTCGATGGGCATCGCGGGTGGGCGAACGTCGATGCAGGCCGGGGGAAACAAGGCCGGCACGAGCATTCGGTTGACCACGGATGACATCGATCGTGTCGTGGTGAATGTGCCGGAAGTGACCCGCATCACTCCCGAATCGTTTTTCGATGCGCCCGTCAGCTACGAAGGGCGCTCGTACACATGGACGATTCATGGGGGCAATCCCAATCTCCAGGAAATTCAGAACTTGCAACTGGATCTCGGCCGTTTCTACAGTGCCGAAGACATGCAACTGCGCGCGCGTGTCTGTGTGCTAGGTTCGGAATCCAGGGAAAAGCTGTTTTCCGGCCGTTTCCCCGTGGGCGAGACGATTCGGCTCAGCGGCATTCCTTACGAAGTGATCGGTGTGCTCAAGCCCCGACCCCAGGAAGGCACCGAGAACAGCATCAACCGCGTGGTCTACATCCCTTTCCCGACAATGAGCGACTTCCGCAATACCTACTACATCGACATGATCTGGCTGGATTTTCTTGGCTATAACTATGGAGGCGTCGAGAAGTCGGTTCGCACTACGCTAGCGGCACAACACAATTTCCGCTTCGATGACAAACGGGCTCTGTTCGTGTTCAGCATGATGGAGCAGCTTTCGCAATTTCGCATCATTACGATGGCGCTGCAGGTGATGCTTGCCTTCATTGGGACTCTGACTCTTGGGATTGGCGGCGTGGGTCTCATGAACATCATGCTGGTAAGCGTAACCCAGCGAACGCGCGAGATTGGAGTGGAGAAGGCGTTGGGCGCGCGGCGCCTCGACATCCTCGTGCAGTTCTTGTCGGAGGGGCTGGCCATTACTTTTCTTGGCGGTTTTCTTGGGATTGTGCTCGCCTACTTGATTTCCTTCTCGGTGGGGACGCTCACCTTTTACAGCGCACTTGCCCAGCACGGAGAGGCGGGCGACATTCGACTCATCATTTCGCCAGCCAGCGTACTGGTATCGACCGCGATCCTGGCGTTGGTGGGATTGGTCAGCGGAATGATTCCGGCGATACGAGCATCACGTCTCGATCCCATCGAGGCATTGCGCTACGAATAGCGAATAAAGCGATTCCGGTCACGCAACAGGACGATGCGCTCCAGATTCCCCTGTTCTAGAATGGAAATTGGCGTCCGGCAAATGGTGATGAAAGTCACCTGAATTAGTGTCTCCGGTCACCTAATCTCTGGCGGAATCGGAATAGTATTTTGATCGTACGGCTGGCAGGAGTGCGCCATGCTGTCCAAGTGCGCGAATCCCGAATGCTCTGAGATATTCCGGTATCTCCACGCGGGAAAAATCTTCTACCTGGCGCCAACCCCTGACATACAAATCGCGATGGGAATGCAGCACCCTGCATTGTTCGAGCGCTTCTGGCTATGCGCCCAATGCTCGAAAGAAATGACGGTTGTCTGGGACGGGATGCAGGCGAAGGTGGTGCGCCTGCCCTCAAAGGCAGTCGTGCTGCCAGTTGCGCCAGCAGAAAAGAAAGAGGTTGGCGGTAGGCGATCGAAGGCACGGTCCGCGTCCGCCGGCCGGGAAGATCGATGAAGTGCATGCGGTCAAGGAGGTAGCCATGACGGTTGCAGAATCAGACACACAGGTGAAAGCAGCGAAAAGCAGCGAGGTGTTTCACCACATTCTTGTGGCGATCGATTTCTCGGAACCATCGAGGCGAGCGTTGTGCGATGCGCTGGTTCTGGCTGCGGAGAACAATGCCCAATTGTCGGTTGTCCACGTGTTGCATTCTGACCGCAATTACGCGGCCGTGGAGGATCCATACGAGTTGAATCGGGAGCGAGCCGCCGCCGAGAAAGAGATCAAGGCGATGATTGACAAATTGGGACCGGACCACGAGGTGAACTCCGCGATGGTCAAACATGGCCCGGTGACGCAGCAAGTGTTAACAGTGATCGAAGAGAAGGCAATCGACCTTCTCGTCATCGGCACGCGCGGCCGCGGAGGTTTGCGGAAGCTGGCGCTGGGCTCGGTGGCAGAGGAACTGTTGCGCCTTGCATCCTGTCCCGTGATGACGATTGGACCGAATGCCGACATCGCCGTGATTACCCGCGGGCATGGATTTCGCCGGATTTTGTTTGCCACGGATTTTGGCAAGGGTTCGGCGAAGGCGCTGCCGCTGGCGCTCGCTCTGGCGCGAGAGCAGCAAGGGAAGCTCATTCTGCTGCACATGATCAATCCCATCCCGGCGACATCGGCAAGCCTGTCGGCCTATGCGCCTGCCGGGGCGGCGGCCGACGAGGTCGACGAGTGGGAGGACACATCGCGCACGCGAAGCATCGCGCAACTGCGTCAGGCTTTGCCAGCGGAGACTGGACTGGAGCAGGAGATTGAGTTCGTTGTGGGAACAGACTTCCTGCCCGAGGCAGTGTTGACCGCGAGCGGGAAGTTCAAGGTTGATTTGATCGTGATGGGAGCGAACCGGACTGCGTCCGCAAAGGCGGCGGCGCATGTTCCATGGTCCGCGGTGCATGAGGTTGTGCGCTACGCACCGTGCCCGGTGCTGACCGTTGCAGGATGAAGATAAAAAGCTAGCGCGCCGCCGAGAATCGTTCTCGCGGCGACGGGTGCCCCATTTCTCACGCGCTCTTGGCGCGAGAAGTGGGGCTTTTGCCTCACCCCGTTCGGAGACAACCGAGGGGCCGTCCCCACATGTTCCAGTTACGACTGGACGATCTTTTCCAGCGCTGTCCGGTTGCGGATGAGCAGGGTCGAGCCCTTCAACTGCAACAGCTGTTTCTTTTTGAATTCAGAAAACAGGCGGCTGACAGTTTCGCGGGTGGTCCCAATAATTTCCGCAATCTCCTCGTGAGTGAGCGTGAGCTTCACCTGCGCGGATCCGTCGGTCTGCGGCGTCTTGGTCGACCAGGACAGAAGCAGCTTGGCAAACTTTTCCGAGGGCGAGGTACTCAGACCCAGAGTGCGGATCTCCTCGTACGCGGTGTAGTAGTTGCGGCTCAACTGTTCGGCGACACGCAAGGCCACTTCCCCGTTGTCTTTAAGAAACTGCAGCAAGGATTCGCGGGGAATAAAATTGGCCTGGCCCGGTTCCATCATCTCGGCCGT
This sequence comes from uncultured Acidobacteriaceae bacterium, assembly GCA_963706645.1. Taxonomy (GTDB): domain Bacteria; phylum Acidobacteriota; class Terriglobia; order Terriglobales; family Acidobacteriaceae; genus Sulfotelmatobacter. The sequence goes on along the minus strand of CAVPNR010000013.1, from coordinate 15,753 downwards.
CACTTCGTACGGACGGTTGGAAACCACCGAATTGAGACCAAGAACATCTCCTGACTCGGAAAGTTTCGTGATGATCGTTTTACCTTCGCGCGAAGAGGTGGAAAGTTTCGCCTTCCCGGCACACAGCACAAATACGCCTCGAGGTTGCTGCCCTTCAATGAAGAGCATCGCTCCCTTGGGATAGACAGCGGTGGATTTAATTTCGTTGAGTCGTTGTCCGGCTTGAACTGAAAGGTTACAGAAGAGATGTTCTTCCCGGACAGGACACGTTAGGCAGTTATCAAGAATATTTAGTCCATAAGGGGCGCGCACTGAGCACCTCCCTCTGGAAGAATTGTAGCACCGCATTTCTGCTTGTGATCACCATCACGAGGGCACGTGATCGAGGGTACAGTGCGATCACAGACGCGCGTAGAAAACTATGACATGATGGGTGAAGTGTACGGTCCACGAGTTCGTTTCTTACTCGCTAGAGTTATGAAAAAATGAGTGCATCCACGCTAGCGGGAGGAATTCTTTGAGTGAAGTCACGAGTCCTGCCGTGCTGTCGCCCGCCGGCAAGCTTTACACCGCGCCAACTCCCTCACGGGCTGGACTCGATTCCCTCTTTTTGCCGCGGTCCGCGGCGGTGATCGGCGCCACGGATCGCGCCGGAACGGTCGGCCGCAGCGTCGTTTCGAATCTGCTGCAAAGTAAATTTCCCATCAAAATTTATGCCGTAAATCCCAGCCACGGGGAAGTCCTCGGCATCAAGACACACAAACGGATCGGGGACATCGCGGGAGCAGTCGACCTGGCGCTGGTGGTGACGCCCGCGCAGACGGTGCCGCAAATTATCGGAGAATGCGTCGACGCGGGAGTGAAATCCGCAGTAGTGATTTCGGCAGGTTTCCGCGAACAAGGACCCGAGGGAGCGGTGCTGGAGGACGAGATCCGCAAACATCTCGATCGCGGTTCGTTGCGTTTGATCGGGCCCAACTGCATGGGCTTCATGAATCCGACGATCGGGTTGAACGCGACGTTTGCGAAATCGATGCCGCAGAAAGGCAGCGTTGCTTTTCTGAGCCAGAGCGGCGCGCTGCTGACCTCGATTCTCGACTGGAGCCAGCAGGAGCAAGTGGGCTTCAGCACGGTCGTCTCAACCGGATCGATGCTCGACGTGGGCTGGGGCGATCTGATTTATCACTTCGGGGATGATCCGCACACCAAGAGCATTTTGCTCTACATGGAGTCGGTGGGAGATGCGCGTTCGTTTCTTTCGGCGGCGCGCGAGATCGCGCTGAGTAAACCAATCATCGTCATCAAAGCGGGACGCTCGGAGGCGGCGTCACGGGCAGCGGCGTCGCATACGGGAGCGTTGACTGGCAGCGACGATGTGCTGGACGCGGCATTCCGCCGCTGCGGCGTGCTGCGCGTACAGAATCTTGCGGACCTCTTTTATATGGCGGAGGTACTGAGCAAGCAGCCGCGGCCACGAGGTCCGCGCCTCACCATTGTTACGAACGCCGGCGGCCCCGGAGTGCTGGCGACCGATTCTCTGATGGCGAGCGGAGGAGAACTTACCGTTCTCTCGAAAGATTCTGTGCGCGAGCTGGACGCTTTCCTCTCGGCGCATTGGAGCCACAGCAATCCGGTCGACGTGCTGGCAGATGCGGATGCGGAGCGCTTCGTGAAAGCCGTCGAGGTCGCATCGAAAGATCCCGGCAGCGATGGGCTGCTCGCGATTATCGCGCCGCAAGGTCTGGCAAACGCGACGCAAGTTGCGGAGCGGATGAAGCCGCTCGCGCACTCCACGGGCAAGCCGCTGCTGGCCAGTTGGATGGGCGGCGACGATGTGGCGGAAGGAACTGCGATTCTCAACACCGTGGGCATTCCAACGTTCTCGTATCCCGACACCGCGGCGCGCGCCTTCACCTACATGTGGCGTTACACCTACAACCTGCGCGGGCTGTATGAAACGCCGGCGTTGGTGGAAGGGCCGGACGCCGCAGCAGGTGCGCGCATCAAAGTCACTGAACTCGTACAGCAGGTACGTGCCAGCGGCCGGACTTTGCTCAACGAATTCGAGTCGAAGCAGCTTCTCGCGCACTACGGAATTCCAGTCGTCGCCACGCGCATCGCTGAAAGCGAAGAGCAAGCGGTAGCTTGTGCCGCGGAGATCGGCTATCCGGTTGTGTTGAAGCTCTTATCCAACACCATCGCACACAAGACGGATGTGGATGGCGTGCGCCTCAGACTGCAGACCGCGGAAGAAGTTCGCAGCGCCTTTCGCGCGATTCAGACTGTCCGTGAAAGAGAAAGCTGGAGCAGAACACTTTGCCGGAGTTACGGTCCAGCCGATGGTGAAACGCGATGGTTATGAACTGATCCTGGGCAGCACGATTGATGAGCAGTTTGGTCCCGTAATTCTTTTCGGTTCCGGTGGAGTGATGGTTGAGGTGTACCGCGACCGCGCGCTCGCATTGCCCCCACTGAATACAACCCTCACGCAGCGCCTGATGGAACAGACCAAGATCTACTCCGCGTTGCTCGGGGTACGCGGACGCAAGCCGGTCAACCTGCCCGCGCTCGAAGCCTTGCTGGTGCGCTTCAGCCAGTTGGTGATGGAACAGCCGTGGATCAAGGAGATCGACATCAATCCTCTGCTGGCAACACCAGAGCAGTTGGTGGCGCTCGACGCGCGGGTCGTGGTGCACGATTCCGCGATGCAACCCGCGCAGTTGCCTCGCGCCACCATCCGACCGTACCCGCTGCAATACATATCGAACTGGAAATTGAAGGATGGAACTCCGGTGACGATCCGTCCGATTCGGCCGGAAGATGAGCCGCTCATCGCACAATTTCATACGACGCTCTCCGAACGCAGCGTCTACCTGCGCTATTTCTGTTCGCTGAGTCTGAGCACGCGGGTCGAGCACGAGCGACTGGTGCGCATCTGCTTCGGCAGCTACGATCGGGGATTCGCGCTGGTGGCCGATCGATTGAACCCGGAGACGGGGCAGCACGAAATATTAGGAGTGGGACGCTTCAGCGCGATCAATCGCGCCGAAGCTGAGGCGGCCGTGCTGGTTTCCGATCGCTGGCACGGACGCGGCCTCGGCACCGAACTGCTATGCCAGTGTGGCGCGCGTGGCCCGCGAGGAGAAATTCAAGAAACTTTCGGGCGAGATTCTGCGCGACAATCTGGCCACGCAGGCGATCTTTAAGAAAGTCGGATTCCGGCTGAGCGCAATGGACGATCCCGCGTCCGTGTCGGCTCGCTTGGAACTCTAACCGGCAAGACTCAGGCTGATTCAGATCATCGACGCAGGCTTGACGATTTCGAGTTGCGGCTCGAACTTCAAGTTTGTCCCCAAAGCGCGCGCCACCAGACACAACTTCTCCGCGCGTTTCAGCAGATCGAGCGCCCGGTCGCGCTCTTCCGCAGATGCGATCTTCAGGTTGGGACGCACGATGATCTGGGTAAAGCTGTAGCCCGAGTCGGCCTTGCGCACCGTGCCGCTGGCTTCGACTTGCAGGTCGGCAAAGTCGAACTGCGCAGTGCCTGCGATCGCCCGCAAAGTCGTGGTATAGCACCCAGCCACGGCAGCGAGCAGAAGTTCCTCGGGCGTCCACCGGCCTTCCAGTCCACCAAACTCGGTGGGTGCCGTAAAGTGGATGGCGTTGGGTGCGGAATCCGATTTGGCCAAACCGGTGCGGCCAGACGTCCACCACGCTGCTACTCGATATGCGTGCTCTTCACTCATGATCTTCACCACTCCTTGGGAAACTTCCTAAACTTTCGGTGCGCCGGATGTGAACCGGCACATGGTCGTCTACGTCGCGGAAGCGACCGCCTAGGCGACTCCCTGCTTCGGGGATAGACCGCGCTCCTCTTCGATTCTCTTGATCTGCGCGCGCAACCAGCCGGCCAGAGCCTCTTCCATATCTTCCTGAGTGCCGGTGCGATAGAAATCCTCGACCGATTGGCCCTCTTTCGTGAGCTGTATGAAACGGCAAGGCACGGCCTCGGTGCGATGGCTAGCCGGGACAAACTGTTCAAGAAGGCAGCTCTCGCAGGGATGCGGTCGCGCCGGATCGCAGAAATTGGGACAGATGGGGGAATCTTCAAACACCGCAGGCGCCCGCCAGGGCGCGTGAGGAGAGCGTCCGTAGCCTCCATCCTGCAGGAAGCTCAATTCGAACTTCAGGACTTCCAGAATGTCACGACCGTCTTGAGCCATAAGGCACCTCGATTGAACGCTAGATTGCCAGAGGCGGGATGGAAACTCCGTGCAACAGGTCACGGGGATTGGTGATTGTGGTCACACAACAAAGATCCGGTTTCCCAGGCCGCCCCGCGAATTACCCAAATTTTGAAGGATTCCCGGAATGAGTCGTGTGATCAAAGTCACGTTCATGCGTGATTCCAAGTACGAAGAGACGAAGAGTAGGCGGCTTTCCCCGCGTGATGAGGGGTGCAGCCACTTCGGGCGTGACGAATCACATTGGAACGTGATGGCGATCACGCATCAGATTCCCGGATCGCCGGAACTCTGCAGCGGAAATCGACTGACAATCTTCCGTTCCCGGTACGCTCCACACCAGGAATCGCTCGCAATTGCTCGCAAACTCTGAAGTAAGGAGGGAATCTCTACGGCTCGTACGCACAGCAGGGTTCGGCCGCGAACAAATCGCCGGTCATGGCATGGGCGCGAGCGCGCGATCCTCCGCAAACCGCGCGGAAGTTACAGCGTCCGCACTTGCCCTTCAGCCTGGAGTCATCGAGCAGGGAGACAAACAGCGGCGAGTCGCAATACACCTCGGCCAGCGTCTGGGTGGTCACATTCCCGCCCGAGAGCGGCAGAAATCGACTCGGGTAGACCTCGCCGTGATGGTTAATGAAAACGAAACCTTTGCCCTCGTTCACTCCCCTTGATCCGCGCGAAATGACATCGGCTTCCGTCAGGCGCCCACGCGATTCCCGCACTCGCTGCTGCAGAACATAGCGCTGGTAGTGCTGGCCTTCGGTGGTCTTGATCTGGAAATTCGCCACTCGGGATGCGGTGTAAAGCTTGGCAAAAATCTGCTCGTGCTCGTCGGCCGTCAATGCCTCGGCCGCCTGTTCCGGATTCGCCGGAACGAGAAAGAAGACGTTCCACAGGTCCACGTCCAGGCGCGTGAGCAACTCGATCATGGGATCCAAATCATGAAGGTTCCGTCGCGCGACGATGGTGTTAACGTGTACGGGCAACTGCTCTTCATGGCACGATCCAATGGCTGCGAGCGTCCGGCGGTGGCTTCCGGATACCTTCCAATAGGCGTCGTCGAGTGCCGGCGTGGAACCATGCAGCCAGAACCCAACCCGCATCAAGCCGCAGGCCTTCAACTCGGCGATGGCCGCGGCGTCCAGTTTGGGCGTGGGCAGCATAGTGAGCGAAGTGCGAACCGAACGGCGCGAGGCAAACTCGATGATGGGAAATAGATCCGGCCGGAGCAGCGGGTCGCCGCCGGTCAGCGCCAGCAAAGGTACTCGCATCGCAGCGATTTCCTCGATGAGATGAAAGGCCTCCGCGGTCGAGAACTGATGCCGGTCCCGGGGCACGCGCGCCCGGGCGCGAACCGAGGGTGGCTTCCAGTCACATGCCTGGGTCATCTCCCACGTCACTTGCACAGGACGCGGCCGCAAACCTGGCGCGGTCGACTCGGCCTCGGAGTCTGTCTCGGCCTCGAAGAACCGTCTCGCGTCGTGGGATCGAGTCCCGGGCAGTTTGTGAACTGGCGCACTGGACAGAGAGGACATGGCGGAATCCTAGGGATAGTCGCGCTGGAAGCGCAGTGCGGGATGGCACGGGAGCCTGTGATGAACATCACAATTACCCGGCAAAATGCCCCGTGATCGCTGTCACAGGGCCGCGTGACTTCCGCCCTAGGTCTGATTTGCCCGGCATGTGATCCTACGCCTGCGAGCGAGTTCTCAGGGCAGGACGAAAGCACGATCGCACATCCAACGCGCTTTCGGCTGTGACCAGTTTTGGACAGTGGCTGCCCGCGCTCCATGATATCGTGCGAAAGAAAAATCTTCCTGAGGAGGAAGCAACGTGAAAATGATCTCTTTTCGAATGGGCCTCGTAACTCTGTTGGCGGGCGGCATGGTCGCCGTCTGCTCTTCTTCGGCAGTCGCACAGGACGCAGCAGCAACCTTCAAATCAAAGTGCGCCATGTGCCACGGTGCAGACGGCAAGGGCGGGAAGATGGGAACCCGCGACTTCGCGTCGCCAGAAGTAAAAGCTGAGACCGATGCCCAGCTCACGGACATCATCTCCAAGGGCAAAGGCAAGATGCCGTCTTACACCGGCAAACTCAGTGACGCAGACATCAAGGGCCTGGTCACCTATATCCGCGGTTTGGCGAAGTAAGACAGGCCAAGCAGGAAACAGGCGGCGCGATCCGCCGCCTGAGAAATCGTTCAATTCTTGAAGATTGGCGGGTGAGAGTCATGTCCACGCGAACAATACGGAATATTTTTGCGCCTGGAGTTGCCCTCACCCTACTTTTATTTGCGGGGACGCTCCTCGCCACTAGCAAGCCACCCGCAGCGAAACAGCCCCCTAAGCCGACCGCGGAAGAGTGCCTGGCCTGCCATAGCGACGCCTCGCTGACTCACGATGTGAACGGCAAGCCGGTCAGCCTGCACGTCGATCCGCAAGGCTTCAAGGACTCCATCCATGGCAGCATGTTTACCTGCGTGGATTGCCATACGGATGTAAAGACTGCCGCGCACGAAACCACTCCCCGAAAGATCACTTGCGCGACTTGCCACGCCGACGAGCAAGCCGCGTACGATCGCAGTTTCCATGGCAAAGCCGTGCAGGGTGGCAACAGCAACGCCGCCACCTGCGTCGATTGCCACGGCAGCCCGCACGAATTGCTGCCCGCCAGCGATCCGAAGTCGCGCGTGCACCACACCAATATTCCCGCCACCTGCGGCGCCTGCCACAGCCAGAAATTTGTCATGCAAGATAGCGGGCAAAGCGCGCAGATGGTCGCTTCCTACGCGCAGAGCGTCCACGGCCATGCCGTCGCCGCCGGATCCGAGAAAGCCGCGGTCTGCACCGACTGCCACGGCACGCACGAGATTCTCGACGCCAAAGACGCGAAGTCGCCGATCTTTAAGTTCAATGTGCCCACCACGTGCGGGCAGTGTCACGACACGATCTCCAAGGAATTCAAGCAGAGCATCCACGGGCAGGCCATCGCCAAAGGCAACTGGCAGGCACCGGTGTGCACCGATTGCCACGGCATTCACTCCATCAAGGCGCACACCGATCCCAATTCTCCGGTCTCGGCGCAGAATATAGGCGCGGCGACCTGCGGACGCTGCCACGAGGGCATGCGGCTCTCACAGGAATTTGGAGTGGAAGGCCGCCGCGAGACCACATACCTGGCCAGCTATCACGGACTGGCGGCCGCCGGCGGCTCGCAGGTGGTTGCGAACTGCGCCAGCTGCCACGGCACGCATAGCATTTTCCCTTCGAGCGATCCGCGGTCGACGATCAACCACGCCAATCTGGCAAGAACCTGCGGCCAGTGCCACCCGGGCGTGACAGAAAAATTCACTGCGGCAAAAGTTCACGTGGATGCGCCACTCTCGGCTGACATGGGCAGCAAGGCCGTGCGCTGGATCCGCCGCTTTTATCTGAGCATGATCTTCGCGGTCATCGGCGGGATGCTGCTGCACAACTTCATCATCTGGCGTTCGAAAGTGGTTGCACGGCGCAAAGAGCAGCACGCTTTCGTGATGCGGATGCCCATGCGCTTCCGCCTGCAGCACGCCACCCTGCTCACCAGCTTCATTGTGCTGGTGCTGACCGGCTTCGCCCTGAAATTCCCCGACTCCTGGTTCGCCTCGATGTTGTCTCTGGGCGAGGCCCGACGCCACCTGATTCATCGCATCGCCGCAGTGGTCCTGATGGGAGTGAGCGTTTACCACATCTTCGACATCGCGTTCAGCCGCGCCGGACGCAGGCTGGTCCTCGATCTCTTCCCCACGTTAGACGATGCTCGTGGTGCCTGGCAGAATATCTGCTACTATCTCGGTCTAACCTCACGCAAGCCGGAGTTTGCCCGCTTCAACTACGCGGAGAAAGCGGAATATTGGGCTCTGGTCTGGGGCATGATCGTCATGGCCGTCACCGGAGTCATGCTGTGGGCCAAAGTGCTTGTCGGCAATCACCTGCCGCGCTGGTGGCTCGATGTCGCGACTGCCATTCACTTCTACGAAGCGGTGCTGGCAACGCTGGCCATCATCGTCTGGCATTTCTACCAGGTGTTCTTCGACCCGGACGTGTACCCGATGAACTGGGCGTGGTGGGACGGCAAAATGACTCTCCACCACTACCACGATGAGCATGGGCTGGACGCCGCAACACTCGCCGAGTCGGTGCACGACTCAAGCGCAGACGTGGAAACTGAAGTCGCCTCCGAGCAGGCTGAGCCCGAAGAGATAAAACATGGACGCTGAGAAAACTCCACCGCTTCAAACAGAGCCGTGGCACCGTTCGCGCATGCTGTTACGCAATCCGATCAGCCTCGCCGGCGTGGCGCTGGCCATCGTCAGCCTGGCGAACATCTTTCTGTTCGTTCTGATTGATCAAATCGCCACCAAGCCAAGCCCCTACATCGGCATCCTGGCGTACATGGTGTCGCCAGCTTTTCTGAGTCTCGGCTTACTGCTGATGCTGGCCGGCGTGCTGCTGGAACGGCGGAAAAAGGTGGCGCCGACCGCCTTCTATCCTCGCATCGATCTGAACGATCCCACGCAGCGCAGCGCCGTGATTTCGTTCATGACATTCCTCATCGTCTTTGTCATGGTGAGCATCGCGGGAAGCTATAAAGCCTACGAGTTTACCGAGTCCGTGGGATTTTGCGGCCAACTCTGCCACACAGTGATGAGTCCGGAGTACACCGCGTACCAACTTTCTCCGCATGCTCGCGTCGCCTGCGCGGAATGCCACGTAGGAGCCGGCGCGACCTGGTTTGTGAAGTCCAAACTTTCCGGCAGCCGGCAGGTTTTTGCGGCGCTGTTCAATACATTCCCGCGGCCGATTCCCACGCCGGTGCACAACTTACGTCCGGCGCAGGAAACCTGTGAGCAGTGCCACTGGCCGAAGAAGTTCTATGGCGGACAACTTAAAGTCTTCACGCACTACGCCAACGATGAACAGAACACCATGCGCCAGATCCGGATGATCATCAAGACCGGCGGCGGCGATCCGGCGACAGGCGCGCCCGAAGGCATCCACTGGCACATGAACATCGGCAACAAGATCGACTACGTCGCGGCTGACGACAAACGCCAGATCATTCCCTACATCCACGTGGAAGACCTGCAGGGCCGGGTGACCGAGTACTACGCCAAGGACTCGAAGCTCACCAAAGATCAGATTGCCAAGGCCGACAAGCACCACATGGATTGCGTGGACTGCCACAACCGACCTACCCATATCTACGTTCCGCCTGACCAGGCTGTCGACCAGTCGCTGCTGGCGCGCCGCATCGACGTGTCCCTGCCGTCGATCAAGCAGGAAGCGGTCACCGTGTTGACGGCGACTTACCCGACCACTGACGCCGCCATGCAGGGCATCGCCAGCGGAGTGCAGGGCTTCTACGAGAAGAAATATCCCGACGTCGCCAAGACCAAGCAGTTAGAGATTCGCAACGCCGTGGCTGAGGTTCAGCAGATCTTCAAACACACCACGTTCCCGGAGATGAAGCTGAACTGGCAGACCCACTCCAACAACCTGGGCCACTTCTACTACATCGGATGCTTCCGCTGCCACGACGGCCAGCACGTCAGCGCCGACGGCAAGGTCATCAGTCGGGATTGCAACCAGTGCCATACGCTGCTATCGGAGACCGAGGGGAGCACAAGCCTGGCGGCCACGGCAGTGCCGAGTTTCAAGCATCCGGTCGATTTGGGAGATCTCACGCAAGTCAGCTGCGCCGACTGTCATAGCGGCGGAGTTGGCCCGTAACTCCATGATTCGCCGTTAGATAGACGAACAGCCAAACTTAAAACCCGAGCCGACAATCAGTCCACCTCACCAAAGTGTGATTCTAATCACACCTGTGTGTGAACCTGCGTCCCGACATCCACACCCCCCTTCCTGCATCCTGAAAATGTGCTTGCGGCACGCCAGTGGCCGCTGCCCGATTTGTCCGAAAGGGGATGTAAATGAAGCGCAAATTCAAGACCATGGACGCCAATGAAGCGGTCGCCAATGTCGCCTACCGCGCGAGCGAGGTGATTGCGATTTACCCCATCACTCCTTCGTCGCCGATGGGCGAGTGGGCGGACCAGTGGTCGTCGGAGAATGTGCCCAATGCCTGGGGCAGCGTACCGCATGTGGTCGAGATGCAGAGTGAAGGCGGCGCCGCCGGAGCGGTGCACGGAGCCTTGCAGACCGGATCGCTCTCCACCACATTCACGGCCTCTCAGGGATTGCTGCTGATGATCCCGAACATGAATAAGATTGCCGGCGAACTCACTCCGTGCGCGTTCCACGTGACGGCCCGCACCCTGGCCACGCACGCGCTCTCGATTTTCGGCGACCACTCCGATGTGATGTTCTGCCGCGCCACGGGATGGGCCATGCTCTGTTCGAACTCCGTACAGGAAGCGATGGATCTCGCCCTGATCGCGCACTCGGCGTCGCTCGAGACGCGCATTCCCTTCCTGCATTTCTTCGACGGGTTCCGCACTTCGCATGAAGTCAACAAGATCGAAATGCTCAATGAAGACGATATGCGCGCCATGCTCAACATGGACCGCATCATCGAGCACCGCCAGCGCGCGCTGTCTCCGGATCATCCGGTGCTGCGCGGCACGGCGCAGAATCCCGACGTCTTCTTCCAGATTCGCGAGAGCGCCAACGCCTACTACGATGCGGCTCCGGCCAAGGTTCAGGCGACGATGGACAAGTTCGCCGAGATCGTCGGCCGCTCCTATCACCTGTTCGATTACGTCGGCGCACCCGATGCCGAGCGCGTCATCGTGATGATGGGCTCCGGCGCAGAGGCCGCGCACGAGACCGTCGAATACCTGAACGCAGGCGGAGAGAAAGTCGGATTGCTGAAGGTTCGCTTGTATCGCCCCTTCTGCGTGAAGTCGTTCATGGAAGCCCTCCCGGCCAGCGTTCGCCAGATTTCGGTTCTCGATCGCACCAAGGAATCTGGCGCGATCGGCGAGCCGCTCTACCTCGACGTTGTGAACGCTCTTCATGAAGGCGTGAAGCTCGGATATGGAAAGCTGAAGACTGCTCCCGGCGTCGTCGGCGGCCGCTACGGCTTGTCTTCCAAGGAATTCACTCCCGCGATGGTCAAGGCCGTCTTCGATAATTTGAAGCAGGACAACCTGAAGCAGAAACAGCCGAAGGATCATTTCACAATCGGCATTCAGGATGACGTCAACCACACCAGCCTCGACTACGATGCCGCGTTCTCAACCGAACCCGACAGCGTGGTGCGCGCCCTGTTCTACGGCCTGGGCGCGGACGGCACGGTCGGCGCCAACAAGAATTCCATCAAGATCATCGGCGAGAACACCGACAACTACGGCCAGGGATATTTCGTTTACGACTCTAAGAAATCGGGCGCCATGACCGTCTCGCACCTGCGCTTCGGACCACAACCCATTCACTCCAGCTATCTGGTGTCGAAGGCAAACTTCATCGCCTGTCACCAGTGGATCTTCCTCGAACGCTACGACATGCTCAGTTCGTTGGTCGAGGGTGGCGTGTTCCTGGTGAACAGCCCGTTTGGAAAAGATGAAGTCTGGGACCATCTGCCCCGCGAGGTTCAGTCGCAGCTGATCGCCAAGAAAGCCAAGCTCTACGCGATCGATGCCTACCAGGTCGCGCAGGACGCCGGCATGGGCTCACGCACGAACACCATCATGCAGGTATGTTTTTTCGCCATTTCGAAGGTTCTGCCCCGCGACGAAGCCATCGAAGCCATCCGCGAATCGATTCGCCACACCTACGGACGCAAGGGCGAAGATGTGGTCCAGAAGAACATGCAGGCCGTTGATGCCACACTGGCTCACCTGTTCGAGATCAAGATTCCGGACACCGTCACCAGCAAGACCGAAATTCCAGCCGCCTTCCCGGGCGCTCCGAAGTTCGAGCACGACGTTCTGGGCACGATCTACGCCGGCCGCGGCGATGAACTTCCGGTCAGCGCCTTCTCCTGCGACGGTACGTTCCCCACCGGCACGGCGAAGTGGGAGAAGCGCAACCTGGCCCTCGAAATTCCCACGTGGGATTCAAAGATTTGCATCCAGTGCGGCAAGTGCGCCATGGTTTGCCCGCATGCCGTGATCCGCATCAAGGTCTACGACAGCCAGGAACTGGCAAACGCGCCCTCAACGTTCAAGGCGTGCGACGCCCGCGACAAAGAGTGGGCGGGCATGAAGTACACGATCCAGGTCGCGCCGGAAGACTGCACCGGATGCGGAGTCTGCGTCGATGTCTGCCCCGTCAAGAACAAGAGCGAAGTGCGGCTGAAGGCGATCAACATGGTGCCGCAGCCTCCACTGCGCGCACCCGAAAGCGAGAACTGGGACTTCTTCCTCAAACTGCCGGAACTCGACCGCAGGAAGATCAAGGTCGGGACGATCCGCCAGCAGCAAGTCCAGGAACCGCTGTTCGAGTTCTCGGGCGCGTGCTCGGGATGCGGCGAAACTCCTTATCTGAAACTGGTCTCGCAACTGTTTGGCGACCGGGCGATCGTGGCCAATGCAACTGGTTGCTCGTCGATCTATGGCGGCAACCTTCCGACCACGCCCTGGGCGAAGAACGGCGAAGGCCGCGGGCCGGCATGGTCCAATTCCCTGTTCGAAGACAACGCTGAATTCGGCCTCGGATTCCGGGTCTCCATCGATAAGCAGACCGAGTTTGCGCACGAGTTGCTGAAGCGCGTAGCCGGATCCGTGGGCGAGGATCTGGTCACGGCCATTCTCACGGCAAAGCAGAAAGACGAAGCCGACATCTACGAACAGCGGCAACGCGTCGACGTCCTGAAAGAGAGGTTGGCGAAGATTCATTCGGCCGACGCGCGACAACTTCTTTCCGTCGTCGACATGCTGGTCAAAAAGAGCGTATGGATCGTGGGCGGCGACGGCTGGGCCTATGACATCGGCTACGGCGGCCTCGATCACGTGCTGGCCAGCGGGCGCAACGTAAACGTCCTGGTGCTCGATACCGAGGTTTACTCGAACACCGGCGGGCAGGCTTCGAAGTCCACCCCGCGCGGGGCAGTTGCGAAGTTTGCTGCCGGGGGCAAGCCTGGTCCGAAGAAAGATCTCGGACTGATGGCGATGACGTACGGCAGCGTCTACGTCGCGAGCGTAGCGATGGGCGCGAAAGATGAGCACACCCTGAAGGCGTTTCTGGAAGCGGAAGCCTATGACGGGCCGAGCATCATCATTGCTTATTCCTCCTGCATCGCCCACGGCATCGACATGACCACGGCGATGACCGATCAGAAGGTCGCAGTCGACTCCGGCCAGTGGCTGCTGTATCGCTTCAACCCGGAGCGGACCGCGGCGGGCGAAAATCCGCTCATGCTGGATTCGCGCGCTCCTACCCGCAAAGTTCAGGAATTCCTGCTGCAGCAGACGCGCTTCAAGATGCTCACGAAGAGCAAGCCGGAAGACGCCGAGCGTTTGTGGAAGTTGGCACAACAGGACGCGGAAAACCGCTATCGCATGTACGAATACATGGCCAGCCGCAAAACTGAAGGGCCAGCCGCAGCCAAGGATGCCGCGGAGAAGACCGCCCCGGCCGCAGAAAAACCGGTACCAACAGGAAGTGCGCGCTAGCCGCGCTGCTTCAAAAGAAGAGCGAGGACATGATGATCAATCTCAACACTACCTATCTTGGCCTGAAGCTGCGCTCGCCGCTCGTGGTCTCGGCTTCGCCGCTATCGCGCGATGTGGATGGAATCTGTCGGCTCGAAGATGCCGGAGCCTCGGCCGTCGTCCTCTACTCGTTGTTTGAGGAGCAACTGCGCCAGGAGGAAGCGGACCTGAATTATCACCTCGCGGCGGGCACCGAAAGTTTCGCTGAATCGCTTACTTATTTTCCGCGGGCCAGCGAGTTTCACACCGGACCTGAAGGCTATCTGAATCACATCCGCAAGGCCAAGGCCTCGGTGAGCATTCCGATCATCGCCAGCCTCAACGGCTCAACCCTAGGCGGATGGACGAAATTCGCCGGCGAAATCGAGCGCGCCGGTGCCGACGCGATCGAGTGCAACATCTACTACATCCCAACGGACCCCAAGATCTCGGCCGCGGACATTGAGAAAACCTATTTCGACATTCTGAAGGCAGTGAAAACGACGGTTACGATTCCGGTCGCCATCAAACTGAGCCCGTTCTTCAGCAACCTGTCGAATATGGCGCACCGCCTGGATGAAGCTGGAGCAGACGCTCTCGTGCTCTTCAACCGCTTTTACCAGCCCGATATCGACCTCGAAGAACTGGAGATTCGTCCCAACGTTCTTCTCAGCACTCCGCAAGCCTTGCGCCTGCCGCTCACCTGGATCGGAATTCTGTTCGGCCGCGTGAAGGCCAGTCTGGCGGCCACCGGCGGAGTGCACAACGCCGAAGACGTCATTAAGCTGCTCATGGTCGGCGCCAACGTCACCATGATGTGCTCATCCCTTATGCGTCACGGCGTCAATCATCTACGGCATGTGGACCGCGAAGTTCGCGAATGGATGGAAGAGCACGAGTACGAATCCGTAGCGCAGATGCAAGGCAGCATGAGCCAGCTCAAGTGCCCCGATCCAGGCGCCTTCGAGCGCGCGCAATACATGCGTGCTGTGAAGGGCATGCAACACATTCACATGGCAGGATGGCGATAATGGCTACAAAAACAGAACTCACGCAGGATCAGGCAACCTGGGTCGTCCGGGTGACGAATGTTCTAGGATCCACCGGTCGTGGGCTGCACTCCTCCAGCGCAGGGAAGTTGAGAGTCGGCGAAGTCAAAGTTTTGTTTGTTGATGCCGACGCAGCCACCGAGCGAGCTCGCCGCGAACGGGCGCGCGCGCTGGTCCTTCCCCGCGAGCACGGGGCATGGGGACTTTTGCTCGTACCCATGGTCACGGGCGCAGGCGTCGCGTTTCGCGAGAGCCACCATGTTGTTCCGGCGTTGCTTCTTCTGATCGCGACCTTGTCGTTGTTCTGGCTGAGAACTCCACTCGAGAGCCTGCTGGGCACGTCTGCCATGCGCGCGCAAACTGCGGACGAACGGCGCGCAGTCGCGGCCGTGATTGCTGTGTTGGGCATGGTTGCTGCGCTGGCTCTCGGGATTCTCTGTGGGCGGGCCAGAACCCGCTGTTGTGGGCGATCGGCGCGGCTGCCGGAGCTGCTTTCGTTGGACAGGCACTGCTGAAAAACATGTTGCGACGGCCGCCTCGGCCGTCCCGCGAAGGCGGAGCCGAGCGGCCCCGGAGCACACCCTCCCCCCACCACCTCCGCATGCTCTCGGAAATCGTCGGCACGATCGGCCTGACGGCATCGGGTCCGGCGACCTACTACGTGATCACCGGCAAGTTTGGCGCGATGGCATGGATGGTCTGGATCGCCAACCTGATCTTCGCCGGTGACCAGATCCATTACGTGCAGCTCAGAATTCACACCGCTCGCGTCGCAGGCTTCTGGGCGAAGCTGAAGCGCGGATGGGCCTTCGCAGCAGGACAATT
>CAVPNR010000012.1:0-76886 GCA_963706645.1 uncultured Acidobacteriaceae bacterium | reverse complement strand
CACCCTGACCATTCCAGTTACGGGCAATGGAGTCACCCAAGGCACACTGGGATCGAATCCCAGCAGTCTCAACTTCGGCAGCGTGACAGTAGGCAGCAATCAGTCTCTGACGGAGACCGTAACTAATACGGGCGGTTCCAGCGTCACGATTTCTCAGGCCACTATCAGCGGAACCGGATTTAGCCTTGGCGGAATTACAACTCCGTTGACCCTCACGGCCGGTCAGAGCACGACGTTCACTGTTTCGTTCGCTCCGCAATCTGTAGGAAGCATGACTGGCAGTCTGCTCACTACCTCCAACGCTTCGAATCCCACGCTTTCTGTCGCGCTGACAGGAGCCGGGACCGGAACCACGGCTGGGCAGCTGACGGTCGCACCTTCGAACATCAATTTTGGCAGCATCACAATTGGAACAACGCTGAATCAAACAGGCACTCTCAGCGCTGCGAGTGCCCCGGTGACTGTGTCCTCGCTGGCTGTGAGTGGATCGCAATTTTCTGTAAGTGGGATCTCATTGCCGGTCACGATCGCCGCCGGAAGCAGTGTCTCGTTTCAAGTAACGTTCACACCCCAGGTCTCCGGCGCTTCATCGGCCAACGCCACGTTTACCAGCAACGCGTCCAACTCTCCGACGGTGGAATCGCTGACCGGTTCTGGAACTGCGCCGCAATACAGTGTTTCCTTGGGCTGGAACACGAGCACATCAAGCGATGTGGCTGGATACAATATCTATCGCGCAACAGTTTCCACAGGTCCTTTTACGCGACTCAATTCCTCGCTGGATGCAACCCCCTACGACACGGATAGCACGGTCACAGCTGGTTTGACCTACTATTACGCCGTAACGGCCGTAAGCACTTCGGGGAGCGAGAGCGCCTATTCGAATCAGGTGCAGGTGACGATTCCCACGCCATGAGGATGCGATCCTGCGTGGGCATTAGCATTTCGCTGAAAGGTGCGGCATCACGCGACAAACACCGCGTCCCCGAGATGGTCTACATAGACCACCGTTATGTGCGACCAGGCATGTTGAACGGCCATAGGTCGTGAACAACAGGCCGTAGTGAGTTTCACTGGAACTGAAGCCTATTCTCGCGGATGATCGCGAATTATCGACAACCCTTCCGGTTTCAACGTTGCTTCGTCGCGACGGGCAGTCGCGCGCCTACCGAGAAAATAATTGGGGTGGCCTGAGTTCGTAACCTGAATACTGATTGCGAGCAAGCCTGGGTTGAATCACACAGCTTCCACGAGAAGCGAAATGGCACACTCTTCGCAGTGCACGGGTTGAGTGCGTGCAAGAGCTGCTCGACCCAGCCGACATTGACACAGAGGCGATGTTTCAACACTTGACTTGGCTTCCTAGCCGGCGAAGAATCGACGTAGCTCCCAGCTCTCTTCTTCACGCGATCACAGAACACGGAAGCGCCATCATGACCTTCTACACGAGAATCCAAGAGGAACATTGGCTGCGCGATAAGCTCGAGGAAGGCAGAATTGTGGTTTTCGAAGACGACTCGATGTGGGAGGTTCATCCATCGGATCGGCTGATAACCAAGCGCTGGTTGCGGATTTCGACGATCACCGTGAAGCACACTCAGAAAGAGGGCTATCCGTATCTACTTTCGAACAGCACCGAGGGAGAGAAGGCCCGGGCCAATTATCTCGGCCAGTCTGGACCCCGCGCGAACATCGTGTCCGAAGTGGCTTAGTCCAGAACCGCAGAACCAAGGTCGAGTGAGCGCAATAGCGATAATCATCGAAGGTACATGATCAGTGGGAGAGAAGTAGTTGGTACCGAGAGCACCAACCGGCTCTCCGCTTGACGTGCGGGGTACAATCCTGATGTGCCTATTCGCTCTCAATCGCTTAGAGTCGGCGTCCCCCCTTTGCGCCGCTTTTCCCAGCTTTCCTGAAGAGAGGCTTTGGCGAACGGCAGGAGTTTTCCCATGCGGTCGTCCTGGATTTGTAATGTTGCTCCCAGGCGCGTGATGACAATTGAAAGTGCCGCGGCAAGATGGCGGCGTACATCATCTGCCTCCTCTGCAAACGTTCACACAGTCCGCTTTTTGTCAGTTTTGCTGCTGACAGTGTTCTTTGCTTGGGTTCACCTGCCAGCCCAAACTTCGGTCACCACCTGGCACTATGACAACGCGCGAACGAGTGCGAACCTATCGGAAACCGCGCTTACTCTGTCGAACGTAAACAGCATTACCTTCGGAAAGCTTTTTACCGACCCGGTAGACGGCATCATCGTCGGGCAACCGCTCTATTTGCCGGACCTGGCCATTCCCGGGCAGGGCGTGCACAATGTCGTTTACGTGTGCACCATGCACGACAGCGTCTACGCGTTCGACGCGGATGACGGTAATCCCTCTCCTCTCTGGATGACCAGCATTTTCACCTACAGTCCCGCAGGCGCAACTGCCGTCCCCGCGACCGTGAAAAAAGAGACTGGAATCGGCTGGACCGAAGTCGGCATCATCTCTACTCCCGTGATCGATCCTGAGACCGGCACTCTCTTTCTTGTTGCCGAGACCTACGAGAATGCGAACGTCGTGCATCGACTGCATGCCCTCGACGTCACCACCGGGCTCGAAAAGTTCGGCGGACCTACAACGATTACTGCCACATACACACTCAACGGGACCACCACCACATTTGCGGATCTCTACGAGATCAATCGGCCCGGGTTGCTACTATTAAATGGATACGTTTACCTTGGGTTCGGTTCGAATTGCTGTAACGCCTACAGCCAGGGATGGGTACTCTCCTACAATGCCACCACATTGCAGCAGGAGGGCACGTACACGGCCGAGCCCGGCAAAACGCTGGCTTCCATCTGGCAAAAGGGGGCGGGGCTCTCTGCTGACAGCGATGGCAATATCTATGGCGAAACCGGAGAGGGCTTCTATTGGGCGGGCACGAATCTTTCGATCAGCGTGTTGAAGATCAGTCAACTTGGCACGACGTTAGTGCTGGATGACTATTTCACCCCATACAATCAGCTGTCCCTCTCGAACACTGATAGCGATCTCGATAATGCTCCTCTCATTTTGCCAGACCAGACGGGACCGTATCCCCATGAACTGATCGCGGAAGGCAAGGAAGGCACGATCTACGTGTTGAACCGCGATAACATGGGACAGTTTTGTTCGACCTGCACCGCTACCGCCGGTGATACGCAGATTGTGCAAGAAATACCGCAAGTAAGCAAGGAAAGCGGCACACCCGTTTACTGGAACAATACCGCCTACTTCACTGGCGAATCCAGCCCGGTACAGGCTTACACCATCAGCAATGGTGCCCTCGTGGTTCCACCCTTCTTGTCGCCCAGCCAGCTTGGGGGCGGAGGCCACGCCATCCTTACCTCGAACGGAAACTCCAATGGCATCCTGTGGTTCATAAACGGAGGAGGGCCCCTGTTGGCGCTGGATGCTATTACGTTGAAAACGCTTTACGCCAGCTATCAGGCCGCGAATGGCCGCGACACCATGCCGCCATTGGCACACTTTGCCTCGCCCATCGCGGCCGATGGGAAAGTCTTTATCGGCACGCAGAACAGTTTGGTCATGTACGGGCTACTCCCCTTGGGAAAACTACCCGATCTTATCGAAGCCGCGGTAAGTAATCCGCCCACTACTTCCACGACGGGCAGCACATTCTCCGTCACCGACACGGCGCAGAACATCGGAACTGCGACAGCCGGGGCTTCGACCACGCGCTATTATCTGTCCTCCACGACCTCTAGGGGCAGCGGCCATCTGCTGACTGGCAGCCGCGCCGTGCCCTCGCTGGCCTCCAACGCCACCTCCAGCGGCACGGTAACCGTAACGGTAGGTGCAGGGATCCCTGCGGGAACCTTTTTCCTGCTCGCCTGCGCCGACGACACCCTCCTGGTTGCAGAGTCAAACGAGAACAACAATTGCACCGCTTCGGCTGCGCAAGTCACAGTCAGCGGTCCGGATCTCGTCGAAACCTCGGTGAGCAATCCGCCCACTACTTCCACCACGGGTGGAACATTCTCCGCTACCGATACGGCGCAGAACATCGGTGGTGCGTCGGCCGGAGCTTCTACGACGCGCTACTACCTTTCCACCACGACCTCGAAGAGCGGCGGTCATCTGCTGACTGGCAGCCGGGCCGTGCCCTCGTTGGCCCCCAGCGCCACCTCCAGCGGCACTGTGACCGTGACGGTAAGTGCGGGGACGCCAGCGGGAACCTATTTCTTGCTGGCCTGCGCCGATGATACCCTCAAGGTTCCAGAAATAAACGAGGGCAACAATTGCCTGGCTTCGGCCGCGCAAGTCACAGTGACCGGTCCGGATCTCGTCGAAACCGCGGTGAGCAATCCGCCCACGACCTCAACTACGGGTGGAACATTCTCTGTCACCGACACGGCGCAGAACATCGGTAGTGCGACCGCCGCAGCTTCTACGACGCGCTACTACCTGTCCACCACGACCTCGAAGAGCGGCGGTCATCTGCTGACTGGCAGCCGCGGGGTGCCCTCGTTAGCCCCCAGCGCCACCTCCAGCGGCACTGCTAACCGTGACGGTAAGTGCGGGGACGGCAGCGGGAACCTATTACTTGCTGGCCTGCGCCGACGACACCCTCGTGGTTCCAGAGTCAAACGAGAACAACAATTGCACGGCTTCGGCCGCGCAAGTCACAGTGAGCGGTCCGGATCTCGTCGAAACCGCAGTGAGCAATCCGCCCACCACCTCAACTACGGGTGGAACATTCTCCGTCACCGACACGGCGCAGAACATCGGTAATGCGACCGCCGCAGCTTCTACGACGCGCTACTACCTGTCCACCACGACCTCGAAGAGCGGCGGTCATCTGCTGACTGGCAGCCGCGCCGTGCCCTCGTTGGCCCCCAGCGCCACCTCCAGCGGCACTGTGACCGTGACGGTAAGTGCGGGGACGGCAGTGGGAACCTATTACTTGCTGGCCTGCGCCGACGACACCCTCCTGGTTCCAGAGTCAAACGAGAACAACAATTGCACCGCTTCGGCCGCGCAAGTCACAGTGAGCGGTCCGGATCTCGTCGAAACCGCGGTTAGCAATCCGCCCACCACCTCAACTACGGGTGAAACATTCTCCGTCACCGACACGGTGCAGAACATCGGGAGTGCGACGGCCGGCGCTTCGACCACGCGCTACTATCTGTCAACCACGACCTCGAAGAGCGGCAGCATCCTTCTGACGGGTAGTCGCTCAGTACCGTCGCTCGCACCCGCAGCAACCTCCAGCGGCAGTGTCACCGTCACCGTCCCGTCCACATTGCCGAGCGGGACGTTTTTCTTGCTGGCGTGCTCGGATGACACGAAAGTCGTTTCAGAAACGAACGAAAGCAACAATTGCCTGGCCTCGGCTGCCACAACCACGCACTAAACCAGGACTTCTCTTTCCACCGCTGCGGATAGACAAACGGAAAATTCCGATCCGAGGGGACATTTCGCTTGCGATTTGGCAGCCTCCAAGAAATCTCTCGGAACTGTGACTATGATCGGCGCTCGCCAGACAGCATGCGGTGCCACTACCGCAGTTGCCGCAGATCCCGAGTTTTCCCAGCTCGGCACTCAGGTCTGCGGACAAGTCGTGTGGACCGAAGTTTTCTAACGGGGAGACTTCACCACGCGGGATCATCTACTTTCTGATTGCGCTCGCGGTCATTGCTCTGCTGATCTGGCTTTCGCGCCGTGGCGAAGAACGACGGAGTTCCTCCGATCCGACGGGTCGTTAACAAGGGGCCGAGACTTTCACGTAACCTTGGCAAGCGAGTAGCTTGTGCTGCGCCCACCTTCGGGATTTCGCACCAGGATACCGCGTTCAACAAGAGCGGTGATGTCACGCAATGCCGTGTCGTGCGAACATTTCGCGAGCTTTCCGTATTTCATGCTAGTGAGCTTTCCCTCGAAGCCATCGAGCAAGCGGCTAACGAGAAGACGCTGCCGTTCATTCAGAAGAGCATCCCCAAATATCCCCCAAGAGTGCGCTCTGGAAAGCACCGTTCCGAGGGTAGCTTGTGCTCCGTCGATGGCACGGCCCAGACATTGCAAGAACCAATCCATCCACGGCGTGATGTCCATAGTCGCTTTCTGCGTCCGCTCCAGAATGTCGTAATAGTCCGCACGCTCTTGCCGGATCTGGGCCGACATGCTGTAGAACCGTTGAGAACTTTGTTCAGATCGCGCGAGCGCCAGATCGGCGATAGCTCGCGCGATACGACCGTTGCCGTCTTCGAAGGGATGGATGGTGACGAACCATAGATGCGCGAGTCCTGCCTTCACTACCCAATCGCCCTCGGTGTTTCCATTGAACCAATCGAGGAAAGCCTCCATCTCGCGGCCCAGTCGTTTCGCGGCTGGAGCTTCGAAGTGAACACGTTCTTTGCCCATCGGCCCGGAGACCACCTGCATTGGATCTCCGTTGTCATCTCTCCAGGCACCGGCCCTAATCCGCCTCATGCCATTGTGTCCGGTCGGGAACAAGGATGAATGCCACGCGAACAATCGTTCTGGAGTAAGCGGCTGATCATAGTGATGCGTGGCGTCCAGCGTCATTTCAACAACTCCCTCCACGTTCCGATCCGCGGCCTTAAGGCCCCCGATGTCCATACCGAGACGGCGCGCGATCGAGGAACGGACCTGCTCTGCGTCCAGCTTTTCCCCCTCGATTTCGCTGCTTTTCAGCACGTCCTCCGTGAGGGTGCGTAGCACAGCTTCCTGACGTAGCTTGAAACCCAGGGCTTCCATGCGCCCTAACAATCGGCCTTGCTCGTGACGGACGCTTGCCAGTCGCCCTGACAAGCTTTCGCGGTTCCACCGAAGGTGGGGCCAGTCTTCTAGTGTATGGATATAACCAGACATTCTACGCACCTATTGCGTAGATTATAGCGACCTTTCCAGCGAATAGCAAATATTCAACGCTCATCCTGCGTCGAATACTACCGCTATTCGACGCATCGCCCTCTAATCCCCAATCCAAGGCTTGTTGCGTGCGTCAGCTGCCAAACGCTCTACCGGGTGTTGTGAGTTCGAGGCATATCTGCATGAAACATTCACTTAGAAAACAACATCCTGTTCCCGCGAGCCATTGCGAAGGAACAGGCCGCAGGAACAGAACTCGAAACGGTGACTTTGGGCAGAGACTACGGTCGCTGCCTCGCACTGCGTGGGTGCGGTTGGCCTGCGGAGGCTCCTCGGCTTTTTTGGCCGCTATCGCTACTGATTACAGTTGCTTAAATATCCATAGAACGCCAGGCACGCTTGGATTGCCACAGCAGCAGTGCGTGTTGACCGGACTTACCTGACGGGAAGACTTCATCACCAGGGCGGAATCATCTACTTTCTGATCGCGCTGGCCGCCATCTGTCTGCTGATCTGGGTTGTGCGCCGCGGCGAAGAAAGACGGAGCGTCTCCGCGCCTACAAGACGTTGGCCATAGGCCGGAGTCAAGACCACTTACCGAGGAAGGAAGGCTTGCAAATTCAGATGCGATCCAAGAGGAGCGAAATGAGTGCTAATGCGAATCTGATGAATCAGAGGATGCCTGGTTGGAGCTAGTGCCTAAAGAACGTTTCTTGCCGCAAGCGGCGACGAGAGCTACGGCGCAACGAGCTAAGCGTTACGAAACCACTGGGGATGCATTCACCCGTGCAAATAGCTAAACTCGTTATTTTCGATTATCATAGATTATGAAAATAGCACGGAACGCTATTTTCGCAGTCCAAGAAGGCGGATGTGCCCCACGCTACCAACATTCCCGGCCAGAAAGTATCGCAGGGCAGCTATTCAGCATTTGTGCCAGCGCCCCTGCCTCCGGAACTGAACTGGACACCGCGGCTGATTGGGGCACTTTCGGATGCAGACCGGCTAGTCGGGAGACTAGCGGGCGAGGGTGGTCGCCTTCCCAATCCTCATATTTTGATCCGGCCCTTCGTACAGCGTGAAGCCGTTCTATCAAGCAGGATTGAAGGCACACAGGCCACGCTAGGTGAACTGCTTGCCGCCGAAGCGGGCGCGATCGTGGATCGCAGTCCCGAGGATCTTCGGGAAGTTGGCAATTACGTAGTGGCTCTTGAGCACGGAATCTCGCGCCTCAAGAAACTTTCCCTTTGCGTCAGGCTTACTCGCGAGTTGCACGAAAAACTCCTGACGGGCGTTCAGGGGCACCAAGCAGCACCGGGACGTTTTCGCAAGATTCAGAATTGGATCGGCAAGCCTGGCAGCACTATCGCAACTGCTTCTTACATCCCACCCCCTCCAGGAGAGGTCGAGCCATGTCTGGCGGCTTGGGAAAAGTTCCTGCATGAATCGACCCTGCCGCCTCTGGTGACCATTGCGCTGGCTCACTATCAGTTCGAAGCCGTTCACCCGTTTCTTGATGGCAACGGCCGAGTCGGGCGCCTGCTTATAACCTTGTTCCTGATCGAGCGCCAAGTCGTCCCGACACCGCTGCTCTATTTGTCGGCGTTCTTTGAAGCATCAAGGCGAGACTACTACGACGGTTTGCGCGGAATCAGCGAACGCGGGGCATGGAACGATTGGTTGGAGTATTTCCTGCTGGGAGTCGCCCGCATGTCTGAGGATGCTTTGAGTCGAGCCATGCGCATCAACGGACTAATGGCCGAGTGGCAGAAGAAAGTCTCCGGAGAATCAAGCAACAACCCGGTGCGTGTAGTCGAACTCTTGGGGGCAAATCCGTTCATCACTACAAAAGGCGTGGCGGACAAATTGGCGATCGCGTTTACGACCGCGCAGCGCGCCATCGAACGACTGGAACGTGCGCGTATCGTAAAGCGGGTAGGCGATGCGAAGCGCGACCGAGTCTATTGCGCGACAGCTCTCCTGGATATCCTCGAAGAGCCGGCCCGCCTGAAGCCAGCCGCCAACGAGTAGTTCTGAGGCCCTCAAAACCGGAGCGCTGGAAACGGGGCAGGCGCAAGCGGAAACCGTCGGAGCAAGATCCTCGAAACCATTTTGTGGCCATTCCGGTTGGCCGACGCCTCGCTAAGAACACAGCTCGACCGTGAATAACTTGATTCCGGACTACCGACCAACTCGAGTTTCGGACCACCCGGAGATAGAAGTGCTCGAAGGTCTCGCATAGGAGGTTGGCCGAAGAAGCGGCTGTATTCGCGATTGAATCGCATCGCGCTTTCGTAGCCGACCTCAAAAGCCGCACTGGCCGCATCAAGACCATTGTTCAGCATCAGGCTCCGCGCTGACTGGAGCCTAAGCTGTTTTTGATACTGAAGCGGACTCATCGCGGTCAGCATCCGCAAATGATGATGTAGGGTTGAAACACCCATGCTGGCAATCTTCGCGAGTTCCTCCACGTGTAGAGGTTTAGCGTAGTTCGCGGTGATCTTCGCCAACCATCGTTTGCGAAACCTCATCAGGAGGATGCCTGTGGCAGCGATGGCGATGATCAGGATGGCTGTGGCGCTCATTGGTCGCTAGTCCTTCGGTTCTCTAGCTCCCAACCCCTACGCGACCGCAGAGGCTTCCTCGACTGATTGCTTCGCGGGAGCCAGCGCGACCAGCACTACACCGACGATTGCGAACACAACCACTCCCGCGAGTTCTCGACGCTCGATCACATTCCGGTATTCCTGCGCTGCCATTACCCCAGCATGCGCAAGATTTGCCCATCCTCCGAAGACGATCAGACTGCGGTTCGCTGCTGGGTCACGCACCGCCAGCAGCAAGAAAATTCCGAGTGTGACATAGATGCTCATTATCATGGGCACCGCAGGCTCTCGCGAGAAAAACATTGTCAGCGGAACAACTCCCGCCGTAAACAACAATCCCACCACCACCAACACGACCTTCAGTGCCCGTTTTCGACGCATGGTGTCCTCCTCATTCCACTTCGACAGCGGGGTACTTCTCGACATATTCCTCGCCGTTTGAGCCATAGTACGAGACAGTGCGAACGCCGAAATCAAACTTCGTATCGCACGACGCCCGCACGCCAAGAGGCTGCTAGGAACTCAGGGAAGGTGCTGTTGCCAGCCTGATCGGTTCGCAGGGCTGCAATGAGGGCTTCGCGATCAAACGGCGGGACCTCCACGGTGCCGGACAAGAGCGGGGTGCCCTGCGTGACGACCGCTCCCTTGTTCGTGATGAACAGGCTTTGAGCCGATGGCAGACTCCAAATGTTGCGCGTTCGTCACTCCTCGATGAACTGCTGTCGTCATCTGAGATGTTTGTTGAAGAAGGCGATGATTCGGCGACGGGCGTCCTTCGCTGATGGATCGTGGTAACCGATTCCGACTATCTTCAACATCTTGAATAGGGCGTTCTGGTGATTATTCAGAAACGAGTGCCCTGCGTCAGAATACTCTTTGACATCGTGCTCGACGTGAAGGACAGTCAGGACGCTCTCCAACTCGGCTGCCGCGCCTCGTGCCCAACGGTCTTTCGCACCATAGCTGGCGACGATAGGACACGCAGCCACCAGAAGGCGTTCAGCGTCTTTAGGAATAGCACCGCCGTAGTTGACGCCGGAGGCTGAGAAACCACGACCGGGAGCAAGCAACAAAGCGAATGCACCGCCCATGCAGAAACCGATTACCCCAATCTTTCCAGTACAACTCTCCTGTTGGCTTAGGAACATTCGGGCAGCTTCGATGTCGGCGAAGAATTTCCCTTGGCGAGCCACCGCATCGCGCAGAACTGAGACTATGCAGGCAACTTTCCCTCCGGGGTAAAACAAATCGGGCGCGACCGCCAAATACCCCTCACTCGCAAGCCAATCAGCCTGATTCCGCAAGTCTTGGCTCATGCCTGCTGCATCATGTAACACAACCACACCCGCCCAAGGCGCTTTCTTGTCAGGCTTTGCAAACCATGCCGGGATTTCGCCGGATGGACTGCTGATCTTCACGTCGGCCATCGGTCTTCTCCCGCATAAGTAGCAGCGATTGTATCGTCTTTCCACGACGCTGCAGAGTCACGTCCCCAAGGCGCAATGCAGGACTGCGCTACCTGCCTCAAGCCAGCCCCTCGCACATTCAGTTCTTTTTCGCAGCCGCAGATCGCATCGCTGGTTCGCCAAACGCCACACACTGTGCGATCAGCGCAAGAACCCAGATGTACCACGGAATCGGGTCATGATAATGAAATTGCAGGATGACACACACCACCAAGAGCAGACCTCCCAACATAATCTCCTCCTAGTCGGACTTGTTCAGGTCTGAAGGCAAACCGTAGCACAAGGAGCAAGAGCGAGTCGGTGAGCAGGAACACATTTATTTCCTTGATGCACGGTCTACCAGAGAAAGGGGACGAGCCGGAAGCGGGTGTGGAGGCAATATCCGGTATAGCCGGGCAGTTCTTGGCGGAGAACCTTTTCCTCGTTGAGGAGGCGCAACACGATGATGGGGATGAAGAGGGCAAAGACAGGTAAGGCGAAGTACGAACCGAGCGCCAAAGGCGCGAACAAAAACATCACGCTGGCACCCAAATACATAGGATGGCGGACGATGCGATAAGGCCCGCTCGAAACCACTTTTTGGTCGGGCTCGACTCGAATGGTGGCGGCAGCGAAACTGTTCGCCTTCAAGACCCAAAAAATCATCACCCAGCCGCCAAGAACGAATGCCTGCGACAGAATCGTCAACCACAAGGGCAAGTGAGACCAGCCAAATCGGTGGTCGAGACCGGGGAGCAAATAGCCGATCAACCAAGTCACGAAGGCGAACTTTATGATTAGTTTCTGTTCGCGCACTTTTTCCTTCCTCCGCAGCCTGCGCTCGATCAATTGTGGATCGTGCTTACAGAAATAACCAAAAGCGAATAGCGTTGGGACAAACCAAACCATGAGATAAGCCCAGCCCTGCCAAAACCTGAAGGAGCCAGCGGGTATGAACAGCAGAGCGCCGAACACGACTAACCCAAGCAAGAAACGAAGAGCAAGCTTTGATTTCAGGCTCATCTGATGACACTCCCGTCGTTCGAGCAGCTTCCGCCCCTCAATAATTGTCGCGGCGGAACCAACTGCTGAGCAGTGACGGCAATCACCCGCCTGATGGCGCTGTTGATTCGGCGTTTTCTAAGGGCAGTCCGAAAAGGTCTCGCCAGCGCCCGCAAGTTGTTGAGCAGCAAATGACGGGATTAACCGTGTGGGGTGGTCACCCGGGTAAAGGTTCCGCACCAATCATGCGGCGTCCGCCCTATTGAGGGCATACGGTGCGCGGCTGATGCGCTGCTATCCCATTAGCACGAGGATCAATCACGTGGCTCACGACGACAAGGAATGCTCCGCAACTGTGGAACTCGCCCAGATCAGAATCGTCTCTTCTTGTAGCAGGACTAGAATAGGCATTCAGCACGAAAGCCGCACTGGCGTGACTGATGACACCATCACAATCTAGCCGGGATCGCGCTTTCGAATTGGAAAATTCTTCCAAATCCGATGGCCCTGAAAAGGCACAATATGGATGAGGCTCTAAAAGCGAAACTCGATGAAGCACGGGAACGGATGAACAGTCAGCAGGCTGGAATCAACGCGGATCGCAAACACGATGATCGGGCAACGCGGGAGTGGGCCAGAGGAAAACAGCGGCCAGCGAATGCGGAGCGGGCTCAGTTCAGGAACACGCTGACCGATGAGGATCGGAGACAGATTGAAGAACGCATACAGCAACTTCTCGACGACAACCCGGCATTGTCTCCCGCGAACGCTCGGACGCTGGACTCGAAGACAGAGCCGCCTTGTGTCTCTCTCGAAGGGCTTGACGAATATTATTTTCTGAGAGACATCCTCGGTTGATGGATGCAATCCACGCCGCTCCGAATCGATCCGCGAAGCCCCGCACCATAGGCTTTCGGAGCCATTCGCACAGTGCGATCGGAAGATCAGAAAGTAACTGGTGCAAGGCGCTCTTTCGGGGAAGGCTTGTTTCCATATCGTATGTCCTTGAACGAAAGGTTATCGGAAGCCTGAGCCAAGCGGCGGTTATTTCTTTGAAGTCGAGTAACACGACCGCTGTAAAGGGCTTGCCACACTCCAAGCAACTTGCCTTTAATCGAGACGTTATCAATCCGCAAGGTGGGCACATCCTTTGTGATTGAAACCCGGCGACCTGTGGTTTCAGCTTGCGCATCCGGTGGAGCAGCAGGATCGTGAAGAGGACGATAAGCAGACCGAAGGAAATACTGGTTGCGTTCATACTTCTTTGCTCAGCGCGAATACTAGGCTTAGACCCGGGAGAAACAAACGGGAGGCACATAAGCGCCTCCCATTTCTTTCGTGACTGTTCTTACGCGGCCTTGCCCTGAACCTTGGCTTCGACCGTCT
This sequence comes from uncultured Acidobacteriaceae bacterium, assembly GCA_963706645.1. Taxonomy (GTDB): domain Bacteria; phylum Acidobacteriota; class Terriglobia; order Terriglobales; family Acidobacteriaceae; genus Sulfotelmatobacter. The sequence goes on along the minus strand of CAVPNR010000012.1, from coordinate 63,569 downwards.
TCTCGCTGCCAACATTCACCTTGATCTGCTTGGGCTTGGCTTCCGCCTTCTTGGCGAGTTTGATCTTCAACACACCCTTGTCATAGTGGGCGCTCACTTGCCCGGAATCGACGGAACTAGGCAGAGTGAACGAGCGGGTGAAGCTTCCGTACTGCCGCTCGACGCGACGGAAGTTCTCCTCTTTCTCTTCTTTCTCGATCTTGCGCTCGCCATGGACTGTGAGGGTGCTGTTCTCGACATGGACATCAATGTCTTTTTCGTCGATGCCCGGAACTTCAAGCTTCAGAGTAATGTTGTGCTCGTCTTCGTAGATGTCCACGGGCGGTGCGAAGCTGGTGGTTGTTAACGCCTCGTCCGGGCCTTCGGGAGTATACGACTCACGGAAAAGACGGTTCATACGATTCATGCGGTCTTGCATGGTCGAGAACTCACGGAAAGGCTCCCAACGGGTTAATAGGGTCATAACTTAGTTCCTCCTTGGAGGTGATCTAAGGGGAAAAACTTCAGATGGGCTGACTTAGTTCAGAGGACCTGAAAGAGTAAGGGGACGTGGCTTGCTCAACTTCAAGGCTAGGCTTCTGCGCAACCGTTGTCAAATTGCCGCGAGGGTCGGCAGCCTCGCGCTGGTCGAGGCGACGGCGTAGGGACAACTGGGGCGGGGGCGGAGGACAAGCTGCCCAACCCAACAGGCAGTCAATCATGTACGTGCCGAGATCCCTCTTGAACGGGCCCTTCCCAGAGAATCGCGTGCCAGTTTCCGTCAGCTAGGCTCGCTTCCCCGCTGGCCACACTGTTGCTGCTCACATAGAACGGCTGGCTGTTACGTCCCGCCCAACGTGCCGAGCTCGATAACCCTGTAGCGCGGCTGTGAATTCTCCTGAGCGGCCAACCCTCCTGGCAGCGCAAGCAGACCGAGCATACCCAGCGAAATAACGAGCGATCTGAACTTCATATTTCCTCCTTTGTTGTCAGGTGGCCGGTTCCCACCCAGCTCACCTGGGTCCTCATGTCTTGTGGGGCGGCTTCCGTCGCCCTCATCTAGATAGGCGCAGACGGCGGGCCAGAACTATCACGCGGAAGGTGCTTTTCTTGAAGAGACTGCCTTTAAGGGCTAAGATTCCCGAAGCGTGGGAGCAAATGGGGAAGTCAACGCAACCGCACGACAATGACGCCAAAGCACCCCCTTGCGGGCAGGTGAGCGGGTTGCTTCGAGCTTGGAGTGGCGGAGACCGGGACGCGCTCGACAGGCTCACGCCCATCGTCTATGACGAACTTCATCGCCTCGCTCAGCGCTACATGAAACGCGAGCGCCCTGGCCACAGCCTCCAAACTACGGCTCTCGTGAACGAGGCCTATATGCGCCTGGTGGATTACAAGGGCATGCAATGGCAGAACCGCGCTCATTTTTTCGCGGTTTCGGCCCAGTTGATGAGGCGCATTCTGGTGGAACACGCGCGGCGCCACAACCTGAAACGCGGAGGCCGCGTGCCGCACGTTTCTCTGGAGGAAACTGCTCTGGTCAGCGCTGATCCGGCAGCGGAGCTTGTGCCGCTCGATGAAGCGATGAACGCGCTGGCGCGGTTCGACCCACGCAAGGTCCAGGTTGTCGAAATGCGATTCTTTGGCGGCCTCAGTGTGGAAGAAACAGCAGCTGTGCTCAAAATATCGGCGGTTACGGTAATGCGCGATTGGAATACTGCCAAGGCCTGGCTCTATCGGGAACTCACCGGCGGGAAGAACGATGGACTCCGATCGATGGAAACAAGTCGATAGCCTTCTGCAAGCCGTGCTGGAGCATCCGCCGGGGCGGCGCGAGGCTTTTTTGCGGCGCGCCTGCGGCGGTGATGCGAAACTGGAGCAAGAAGTTCGTTCCTTGTTGGTTGCGCACCAAGAAGCTGGACCTTTTCTAGAGAGTCCGGCTATCGAGGTAGCCGCGCGAGCCCTGGCCCTGAAACAGGACCAGGAGACACACGGCAGTTTCAGTTCCGTCATCGGCCAGACCGTCTCCCATTACCGCATTGTTGAAAAGCTCGGCGGCGGCGGGATGGGTGTCGTCTACAAGGCGGAAGACACAGAACTTCGCCGCTTCGTTGCCCTGAAATTCCTGCCCGAAGCCCTCGCGCAAGATTCGCAAGCGTTAGAACGCCTTCGCCGCGAGGCACGTGCCGCTTCTGCTTTGAACCATCCCAATATCTGCACGATTCACGAGATAGGCAAGCATGAAGGCCATTCGTTCATCGTCATGGAGTTTCTGGATGGCATGACGCTGAAACATAAGATCGCGGGTCGTCCGTTGGAAACTGAGCTGATTCTTTCTCTGGCCATCGAGATTGCCGATGCGATGGATGCCGCTCATGCCACAGGCATCGTGCACCGCGACATAAAACCAGCCAATATCTTTCTCACTAAGCGAGGGCACGCCAAGATCCTCGATTTTGGACTGGCCAAAGTCACACCTACCCCCACCGACCTCGGAAAAGCGGGCACGCAATCGACTGTGACGCTGGAAGAGCACCTGACCAGTCCCGGCACGGCGGTGGGAACCGTTGCCTACATGTCGCCGGAGCAATCGCTGGGCAAAGACTTGGATCTTCGCACTGACCTGTTTTCTTTTGGCGTTGTTCTTTACGAGATGGCGACGGGAACTCTCCCGTTTCAGGGACGGACATCGGGAGCTATCTTCAATGCAATTCTTAACATGACTCCGCTACCACCAGCGCGTATCAATCGCGAAATTCCTACGAAACTCGACGACATTATCAATCGTGCGTTGGAGAAGGACCGCGATCTCCGCTATCAGAGCGCTGCCGAACTGCGTTCAGAGCTGAAGCGCTTGAAGCGGGACACAGATTCCGGCCGTTCCCGTGCCGCGGGTCCCGACGGCACTTCCGCCTCAGCGAAGCCTTCGCCATCCGCCCCGTCATCAAGTGCAGCGATGCTTTTGGGCGAAGCAAGGAAAGACAAAAGAATACTCGCGCTCGCATTCTTGGGAGTTTTCCTGTTCACCGTGGCTCTCGCAACTTATTTGTACGTGCGAGCCACGAGAACCGCGGCGAAGAATGATAGCAGCAAATGGGAGCAACTGACGTTCTTTACGGACGCGGCGGTGTACCCAGAATTGTCGCCGGACGGACGAATGCTGACGTTCATCAGGGGGAACGGCACGTTTCTGACGCCTGGTGACGTGTACGTGAAGATGCTGCCGTCAGGTGAGCCGGTCCAACTGACGCACGACAAGTTGATCAAATTGAGTCCCATATTTTCACCAGATGGGGCCCGGATCGTGTATGGGACGGCGGACCCGTGGGATACGTGGGAAGTACCAGTACTGGGAGGAGAACCGCGCCTGATTCTGCGCAACGCGTCGTCACTTACTTGGATTGAGGGCGGAAAGCGGCTTCTGTTTTCGGAGACCAAGGGCGGGTTGCATATGGGAGTCGTGACGACGGATCAGGGGCGAGGACAGAGCCGGGATGTGTATCTGCCTGTCGGGGACCGAAGCATGGCACACCACTCTTATCTGTCGCCGGACGGGAAGTGGGTGCTGGTAGCGAGTCAGATGGACGAAACGGCGGGCCGCGTGCAGTGCCGCGTTGTGCCATTTGATGGCAGCGGCAGGGAGCAGTTGGTTGGGCCTGCAGGCGCGACCTGTACGACAGGAGCCTGGTCGCCGGACGGGAACTGGATTTACATGAGCACGAACCAGGGTGGGCGGTATCACATCTGGAGACAACGTTTCCCTGGAGGAGAGCCGGAGCAGGTGACATCCGGGCCAACGGAAGAGGAAGGGATCGCGATGGCACGGGATGGCAAATCGTTTCTCACGTCGGTGGGGTCACAATATTGGACGATCTGGATTCACGATGCCAAGGGGGAGCACCAGATGTCGTCCGAGGGAGATGCGTTCTCGACGAAATTCTCAAGGGACGGAACGAAGTTGTTTTACTTGAAGAGGGCTGGGCCGAACGACACAGCGGAATTATGGAGCACAGAGCTAACGACCGGGAAGAGCGATCGGGTCGTACCTGGATATGGGATAGACGCAACTTTCGTGGACTACTACGCGAGCTACGATGTTACAGAGGACGGAAATTGGGTTGCCTTTTTGAAGAGGGATGAAAAGGGAATTTCCCATATCTGGATCGCATCAACCGATCACCGGACTTCGCCTCAGCAACTACCGTCCGTGGAGAACGAGGACTCACCGATGTTTCTGCCGAATGGTGACCTGGTCTACCGGGCGAGCGAGGGTGCAAGCAATTACATTTACACTCGGCATCGGGACGGATCGGGCAGAAAGAAGTTGCTTGAGGAAGCGATTCTGGATCTGACCGCGGTGTCGCCGGACGGGCGATGGATCGAGGTCCTCCTGAAGGACGACGCGGACAAGGATCACCCCTATCGAACGCTGGCCTATCCGAAAAAAGGGGGGAAACCGGTAATAGTGTGCGCATTGTGCTATAGGGGCTGGAGCCTGGATGGGAAATACCTGGCCTTGCAATTCCAACCGTTGCCTTTTTCCTTGGAGACTTACTTGTTGCCTGTGAGCGGCGATAGCGGGCTGCCGGAGTTGCCGCCCCAAGGACTGAGCGGTCCTGAAGATTCAAGGAAAGCGAATCGAGTTGTGGTACTGCCAAGAGGAGTGGACTCGGTTCTTGGGCCGGAGAAATACTCGTACACGATAACGAACATTCGCAGAAATATTTACCGGATCCCGATTTCGTAAAACTGGTTAGCCGGATCAGCTATACATACTGAGGGTGCAAGAGCTGCGCTCTTGGAGGAAGTTGATTTGATCCTGCCGTCTTGCACCGACCAACAGCGGTCGACGTGGGAGTACGGCTTCTTGCCGCGGCGGCTATTTCAGCTTCGCGTACTCCGCCTTTGCTGGCGACCGGACGGTGACTCGCGAGGCTTACGCGGCGGAGATTGCCATGACTCGTAAGGAGAAACCCGACACGGATCGTTGTGTATGATCACACTTTCGAGAGCGACCGAGCGTGGTTCCGCTTTGAGTTCAGGTGGACTGATCCGAAAGCTGGCGAGAAGCGCACGCGGGCAGGAATGCAGGTTTACCGGATCGAGGATGGCAAGCTCGCGGAGACTTGGCTTATGCTCCAACCACTAGGCTCGTCATGGACACTGGCTGTGGGCCTAGGTTCACTCATTTTGTGTTTTGCAGAGGTTTAATCATGACACCAGCGGCGATCATCGAAGTGGCCAACAGACTCCCTGGTTTTACAGCGGAGAAATCGCTTACGCGAGAAGGGGGCGATTGGATGCACAGGACTGCCCTACGTCCAAATACTGGTGCAGGCGTGGAACCGGCGGAAGGCAAAAGAGCATTTTGCAGAAGAATGCTCGAGACCTGCGTCAGTCAACCGGACCCTCGATCAGTCTGGTGCGACTCTTTCATCCTGTATTGCTAGGCACGATTTAGGAAAAACCGGGTACAAACGGGACTCTCACCCTTTTTTCTGAGAGGGACTGGGCCCACGCTTAGTTTTCGTTCTTGCCGAAACCATTCACCGAGACTGCCCACCCGTCGCGGTTTTTGACGGCCGGACGGACGACTTTGTGTTTTGGGGCTGTCCAGAAACGGGCTTGGAGGAGATCAATTGCGATTTCCTCGAAGCCGACTTCGGACCCCGAACAATATTCTGCCTTTGCTCTTGCGTTCTTGATTCGTCGCGGCGAACTGCGTAGGAATCTAATCTGTCGATGTGCTCGGGACGGGCTTCGGAAGCCAGCTCTGATCGCATCTGCGGATAGCGAGAGAAGCGATGCAGCATCTACTCTTGATCGGTGCGTGTGAGCATGGATTTGGTGGGTCTTCTCAGGATCTCGCCAATTAGAAAAAGATCAGTCAGCAGCGCGCGGAGATGGCTGGAGGCGTTCAGGTTATCGACTAACTGCGAGCTGATGGAAGGTTGCGCGAGGACTATGTGAATGACGGCGAGCGAGTCCCGCGCATCGCGCTCCAGCATGGAACAGAAGTCTTCGTACTGCTCTGGTGGTTCCAGATCGGAACTTCGTATAGCTCGTCTACAACTTTCCGCCAAGCCGGTTAACGCTTCCGCTGCGCGTTGCAGGAATCTGCGGACTTGCCCGCCTCGCTGACCGCTTTCATCGCTGGGCAAGCCCTGTCCCGCATAGGCAAGCAGAAACTCGTAACACTCCTCGATGACCTCGCAGCGTTCCAGGAACTCAGTCGCCATCGGCAAGCTCCCGGCGTCCATCGGATAAGCTCTCTACCACCCACCGTTTCGGGTCGTGCTCCTTCAGGTAGAATTCCCGGCTCATGGACCCGCCGATCATCGATGCGGTAATGGGCAGCTTCTCGGGCCGGACGGCAAAGTACACGTGCACGACAACCAGCGTGATGAGGCCCACGCCTGCTAATCCGTGCAGGACGTACATGAGGCCCCAGGTCATATCACCGAACAGATAGGGATTGCGTGGAAAAAAGATCGTCCGCACGCGCCACATCATACATACGCCAGTTGCGATCACCGCCAGACCAGTCAGCATCACGGCGCCATGATAGAGCTTGTTCTCGAGCGGATACTTGGCAAACTTTCGCGGCGCGGCCGCGGGCTTTCCCATGAAACGCTGGAAACGCTTCGATGCATCGTCCAGGTCGGCCCTGTCCGGCCAAATCGACCAGAAGTCCATGTAGAAGGTCGCGTGGATGATGTGAAAAAGAATCGAGACGGTGAGCACCGAGCCGGCGATCCAGTGATAAGTCACCCAGTTAAACTGGAAGCCGACCTTGGGTAGGAATGCGGTAAACAGCAGCACGAACATGGCGGATGCCATAATCCAGTGAAACAATCTCGCGGCCAACGAATGCCGCGGGATGCGCGGGGGTAGTTCCACACTCTCCACCGAAGAATCAGAAACGAACCCTTTTTCCTTCGCGAAGTAGCGAACGTAGATCGCGTGCACGACGAGAAACACCACGCCCACGATCAGCGCGACCCAGATCAGGAACCAGGCAATGTGAATCGGAACTCTTTGCCCGAACGGACTTGTAGCCCACTCTATGATGCCCATGCCGCCTCCTGCACTCCGCTAATCGAGCGCTTCACCAGGTTTCGCATGAGCGGGATCTTGTAGGCATTGAACTGCAGCGGAACAGCACCTTGGACGGCTAGTTTCCCCGCTGCTTCGCCGGTTGTGGAATCGCGGGGCTTGCCGCGCACAGAATCCTCCACGGTCTTTAACCGCAGGGGCCGGGCGGCGACGGCGTTGACCGCAATCCGAATGTCTTGAATCGTTCCGGCGGACAATTTCAACGCCGAAGCCACGTTCATCAGGGGAAAATCCCACACATTGCGGTCCCGTACTTTTTCGAAGTAGAACTGTGCGTTGGCCCAGGTTGATGGAATGCGAATCGCCGTCAGGAGATAGCCGGGACGAAGAATATTCATGCGCGTGATGTCGAGGTCGGGGCCGATAAAGTAGTTTTCGGCGTCCATCACCTGCTCACCCTTAGGAGTCAAGACCACAAACTTGGCATCGAGCGCAATGAAGGCTGGGGCCGTGTCCGAAGGATTCACGGCTACGCATCGGTTCGCATAGAGAATCGCATGCTCCCGATTTCTGCCCACGGGCGTGTCGGCGTAGCAGATGTTTCCTCCCGCCCGATAGCAGGGCCATCCCGCGCGATAGTACCAGCAACGCGCGTCCTGAGAGACGTTGCCGCCGATCGTGCCCTGGTTGCGGATCTGCGGAGAAGCCACCAGCTCCGCCGCTTGCGCTAACACTCCGTATTTCTGCCGAATGACAGGATGCCGCACCACATCGGTGAGCGTAGTCATGGCTCCGATTTCGACTCCGTCGCCCGTCGCGCGAATCCCCTTGAGTTCCTCGATCCCACTCAGCTCGATGACAACCTTGGGCTTTTTGATACGGTCCTTCAGCCAATCGAAGCTGTCCATCCCGCCCGCCAGCACCCAGGCTTCCTCTCCATGCTGTTGGAGAAGCTTCTCCGCATCGACAACTGACTTCGGCTGATACAACTGAAATGCCGGCATCACATCTCGGATTACTGCCATAAATGCTCCATGATTTGAATCGGCTAAATATGCGCGGTCAGGGGATCCTGCATCGGCCGCCCAGCTTCGAGCGCCGTCAGAATCGTGTCTAGGTTGACAGGGGCGCGACGGAAGATCTCGTCGCCCAAGGCATCGGAGAGCGCATTTAGAATCGCGCCGCAACCGCCACCCACCGGCGGCTCACCAATGCCGCGAGCACCAACCGGTGTCTCTGGATCAGGAATATCGAGCGCGGCCCACTGCATGTTGACCGGGACATCCAAGATGGTCGGCGGCTTGGTATGGTAGAAGCGCAGCGAGACGGCGCTGCCGTAATGGGGATCGTATACCCACTTCTGGCCGATCGCATGGCCAATGCCCAGGATGGATCTGCCAAGGATTTGCCCGGAGACCGCCTTAGGATGGATCACGGTGCCAACGTCCGCCACAGCCAGAAAATCCGTGATGTCGTACTTGCCAGTTTCAACATCCACCTCGATCTCGGCGAAGCTGGCCACATAAGAGAATGTCTGGCCATCGCGCGGGTACTGATCCTTGGCGGCTGCGACGAGACCTTGTCCCGCCAACGCCGCGATGGAGGCTTTGGTGTACTTGTTCACATCCGTGGGAGCCTCGTGGCCGTCGTAGATGCCGCCCAGTTGAATGGCGCGCTGGGCAGCCTGAGCCAAGGTCATGCCCCTGCCGCCGCCCTTGTGAAAAACGCGCTCATTCGCAACTTCATACTGCTCCGGCTTTCCACCGAGAGTCTTTGCGGCAATGTCCTGGAGCTTCTTTTTTCCATCCATCGCGGCCGCGTGTGCCGCACGGGTCATGGCATGGGTGGTCTGGCTTCCTCCGGAGACGCAGGTCCACGGGAGATTCTTGGACGTATTACCCCAAGTCACATCACACTTTTCCCAAGGCACGCCGAGAACTTCAGCTACAACGCGGTGAACGTCTGTGATCGACTCGGTTCCCAGGTTGCCGATTCCCGATTGAATCGCGATCCGACCATCCGGCTGGATCACAAACAGCCCGTCGTATCCGACGGAGCCTCCGACGAAACAACTCGAAGACACGCCCACTCCGCGCACTTTCGTCCCGCTTCGTTTCGTCCGCGAGATTCGTTCCTTCCACTGGAACTCCTCGGCGCCGCGGTCAAAAGCCTCTTTCAGGAACGCGCTGGTGCAATGTGCCCGCGTTCCATTCCTCACCGGCCCAACCGGCGACTTGCCTTCCGGGCAGTTGATTCGGCGAATGGCGACTTGGTCCAGCGCAAGCTTCCGCGCCGCCTTGGAAACAATCGTTTCCATGATCACGATTCCCTGCATACCGCCGGGTGAACTCTGCGCTCCGCGCGGCGGAGTATTCGTGAGAACGGTTGTGCCGCGCCAGCGCATTGCGACAGGCTGATACAACAGCGACACAATGTTCCCCGACGTGCCCGCATCACCAACAGCGTCGTAGGGTCCGGTGTTGCAGATGACGAACATGTCCAGCGCCGTGATCCGCCCGTCTCCAGCGAAGCCGACCTTCATCCGCCCCTGGAAGCCCGGACGCGCACGCCCGATGAAATGCTCTTCCTCGCGGCTAATGCGCATCATCACGGGAGCACTCGCCTTTTTCGACAGCAGCGCCGGGATAATCGCGAAGATATAACCGGTGGCCTTGCTGCCGAATCCGCCTCCGGTGTACTCGCTGATGAGCACGATCTGGCTGGGATCCATGTTCAACCAGCGTCCCAGGCTGGCCAGCGTTTGCACTGTGCTCTGGGTTCCCATGTGTACGAAGACTTTTCCGTTCTGCCAGTACGCCAACGTGGTGCGAGGCTCGAGTGTTTCGTGGCTGGTGTCAGGGGTGACAAATGTTTCGTCGAGAACCAGCGCGGTACTCTTGAAGCCAGCATCCAGATCGCCGAAACTCCACTCGTCCTGCGCTTTCCCCATGGGCAGGCGGCCGTGCTTGGCTTCTGCGAAGTCGGCGTCAGTCCACTTGAGTTCCCCGACATGGGATGGTGGCGGGCTCGGCGGTTTCTCTCCCGGCTTCGGCTGTGGCATCTGCGGCCTTACCCAGACATTGCCGTCCACGCGCGGGTTGGGTCCGCCCGGACGCAGCGTATCCAGCGGATCGATGGCAAAGGGAAGACGCTCAAACTCGATGTCGATCGCTTCGATCGCTTCCGCGGCCGTGTATTCATCCACGGCCGCGACCGCCAGGATCGGTTCGCCCTGATAGAGCGGTTCCATGGTGAGCGCTTTTTCGCCTTGCTTATTAGCCTTGATTACGACGCCCAGATCGGTCACGCTGTCGGCCGGCGCGGGAAGATCGTCCTGGGTAAGAATCGCCTTCACTCCCGGCATCGCCAGCGCCTTGCTTACGTCCAGATGTTTCACGCGCCCGTGGGGCACCGGACTCAGCAGCAACTTGCAGAACAACATGCCATCGACGCGAAAATCCTCGGCATATTTCGCTTTGCCGGTCACCTTCGCATACAGATCCGGAGTCGGATAATTCTTGCCGATCAGTTTGTATTGCGATCCAAATTTCTGCTGGTTGGGCTTCCACTCTGACTTAGACATGCTGGACCTTCCTCATGTTTTCCGCACCGCGCATCATTGCGGTGAGGATCTTGTCGTAATCCTGGCAGCGGCATAGATTTCCGGACAGACCGTGGGCCATCTCCGACCGAGTCGGATTCGGATTCGTTTTGAGAAAACCGACCGCCGACATAATGAACCCGGACATGCAAAATGCGCACTGGAAGCCCTGCTCATCGATTACGCCTTGCTGTACGGGATGAAGCGTGCCGTCCACACTCGCCAGCCCCTCGATGGTTACAACTCTCCTGTCACGCACGGTGTGCGTCAGGATGGAACACGAGTAGTGAGGCACGTCATCAATCAACACCGTGCACGCGCCGCACTCGGCGCGGTCACAGCCCAGCTTGGTGCCGGTAAGCCCGAGTTTGTAGCGCAGGGTCCAGGCCAACGTCTCCTGCTTCATGACGTCCACTCGGCGCGGTTGGCCGTTGACGTTCAGGGTAATAAGCCTGTCTCCAAGACCAGGCTGCTGCTGTCCCAAAAGCGTGGAAGCCCGAAACAGATAACTCGCGGAGGAGGCGGCCACGCCGCCGGCAATCACTCCTTTAATAAAGTTGCGCCGCGAGGCGCTCTTTAATATCTCGTCCGATGTAGTGCCAATAGTGCCGATTTTCTCAGGCATGCTGATTCACCTCACCGTTAAGTCCGGCTTCACCCTGTGGCCGGTGAGAAAACTTGTGGAACCAATTTGAAGACTCGTGACTACTTAGGCAGATTTTACTCCGCGAGTGGCACAAAAATCTCCCATCCGCGTCATGATCAGGCCTAAGAAGATTGCAAAGGAGCGGAAAAACACATCGATGGGTGCACATATACCGCGATGCTCACATTTCGCCGCGTCACCCAGCGGACGACAATTCCGGGCGAGCAGTCCACAAAGAGCAAGTAACGGCGCACTCCCCATTCCGGCAGATTAATCCGGCCGTTCTTCAGCGCTTCGTCTCGCTTTTCAGAAACATCGAGGCGTCATTTCCTCGAAGCCGACTTCTGGACAACGTCGTCGGCGTCCGCACTGAAATGTAACTTCCGGGTTGCCCGTAACCCAGCAAGTGGATCAGTTCGGTCCATCCCGTTTCACAAGCCGACTAGTCCGTTGATTCTGTGGGAACGGCTTGGCTTCCAACTCCCCGGATAATTGCGTCCGCATAAGAACGTCTTCTGCGGAGGGTTTCGTTCGCATGGACTGCTCCCCTTGGACGGGAGGGATTTTCTGTCTTCAAATCTCTTTCTTCCCGTTTTCCGCGATTGTCTCTATCATGCTTGTGTTCCGTACAGGGAAGGTACATGCCCGAAGCCTCTAACGACGAGACTCTCAGTTTCTCAACCGGTGAGACCGTTTTCCAAAGCATCGGCCCTTACCGGTTGGTGCAAAGGATCGGCGTCGGCGGCATGGGAGAAGTCTGGCGGGCCGAGCAGACTGCGCCGTTTCATCGCACCGTCGCACTCAAGCTGATCAAAGCGGGTATGGACACCCGAGCCGCGCTGGCACGATTCGAGTCTGAACGTCAGGCTCTGGCGCTCATGGAGCATCCCAACATTGCCAGGGTCTTCGACGCTGGGGCCACGCCGGAAGGCCGCCCTTACTTCGTCATGGAGTGTGTGCCGGGCCTGCCGATCACCGCCTACTGCGACAGCCATCGCCTCACCATTTACGATCGACTCGTGTTGTTCACTCAGGTCTGCGAGGGAGTACAGCATGCCCACCAGAAGGCGATCATTCATCGCGATCTGAAACCTTCGAATGTGTTGGTAACCGAGGTCGACGGAAAGCCCGTTCCGAAGATCATCGACTTCGGCCTTGCCAAAGCGACAGGACCACGATTGAGCCAGGCCACCCTCTACACCGAGGCCGGCGGAGTCGTGGGCACGCCGGATTACATGAGTCCCGAACAGGCCGACAGCAGCGAGGGCAATATCGATACTCGCACCGACGTCTATTCGCTGGGCGTGATCCTGTACGAAATGCTGGTGGGCGCTTTGCCCTACAGTTCGCGCTCCGGCAGCGCCGGAACTCCCGCCATGCTTGACAAGATCCGCGGCGAGGAGCCCACACTGCCCAGCTCGAAGCTCAAGGCTATGGGCGAATCCTCGCACGACTCCGCAGCGAAGCGTCAGGAGGAGCCACACGCGCTCCGCCGCCACCTGCGTGGCGAACTCGACTGGATCGCCATGAAGGCGTTGGCGAAAGAGCGCTCCCGGCGATACGGTTCGCCTTCCGAACTGTCCGCGGACATCCGACGCTCCCTCAACAACGAACCGGTGCTGGCCGGACCCCCGAGCACCACCTATCGCGCCGGCAAGTTCATCCGGCGGCATCGTTTCGGCGTAGGCGTGGCCGCAGCCGGCGTGATACTTCTGCTTGCATTCGCCGTCACCATGGCCATGCAGGCGCGGCGTATCGCCCGAGAGCGCGATCGCGCCAACCGCGAAGCCGCCGCCTCCGCACGCGTGACCGACTTCATGACCCGCATGTTCAAGGTTTCCGATCCTGGCCAGGCGAGGGGTAACAGCATTACGGCCCGCGAAATTCTCGACAATGCGTCGAACGAAATTGACCCTGGCCTTGCCAGCGACCCCCAGTTGCAGGCCCGGATGATGAACGTCATGGGTGCGGTGTACGAAAATCTTGGCCTTTTTGCACAGGCCGAGCCGCTGTTTCGGCGCGCGCTGGAAATTCGCCGCCGGACCCTTGGCGACAAAAATAAAGACACCTTGCAATCGATGTACAACCTCGCCGAAGTGCTGACCTGGACAGGCAGGGCCGCCGAGGCGGACAAACTTTGCCGCGAATCGTTTGAAGCTCGCAAGAGCGTGCTCGGCCCAGAACATCGCGACACTCTGACTTCCATGAGCTGGCTTGCATGGATCCTGTTCATCGAGGGGCGCTATCCCGAAGCGGAGAAGCTGGATCGGGACACGGTCGAAATTGCGCGTCGCGTGCTGGGATCCCAGGACAGTGTTACGTTAAGCGCGATCAGCCGCCTCGGAACCGTCCTGAGTGAGGAAGGCAAGTACCCGGAGTCGGAGGCGATGCTTCGACAAGTGTTGGAAGAACGCCGACAGGTGCTTGGTTTCGAGAACCCGGACACGTTAGCATCCGCGAATAATCTCGCCAATCTGCTGAGGAATGAGGGAAAGAACGCCGAGTCGGAAAAACTGGATAGCGATACCCTCCCCATCTACCGGCGAGTGTTCGGATCGGATAATCCCAAGACATTAATCGTCGTGGAAAATCTCGCGCTCGCCGTTAAGAATCAGGGCCGATATGTCGAGGCGGAGCATTTGGAGCGCGATGCGCTCGAGATGGAGCGCAAGAAATTTGGCCCAGACAATCGCAGCACCTTGATTACGATGTCAAACCTGGCCGAAACGCTGACGCAGGAAGGTCAATATTTCGAAGCTGAACAGTTACTGCGGCAGGCGATCGACGGGAAACGACGGACCTTGGGTCCTCAGCATCGATCACTTTTGAACTCAATGGAAAGCCTGGGCGATGTCTTGAAGAAAGAGAGGCGCTACGCCGACGCGGAACAAACTTACCGGCAAGTGCTCGATGCCAGGACTCACGTTCTGGGCGCAGACAGTCCAGAGACTGCCAACACTGCTTACGGACTCGCCGACGTTCTGGCGTTGGAAGGCAAGCGGGATGAGGCGTTCACAAACCTGCAGTTCGCTCTGGGCCACGCGCCCAACCCTGAGATGCGCAATGGATTGGAAAATGATGCCGATCTCAAGCCCTTGCACGGCGACGCCCGCTTCACTGCGTTACTGCCCACCGCACGGCAATCAGCCGCGGCACCGCAAAATCCGTCTCCGAAGAACTAGCCGGAACTCGCCCGCCCATCTTCTCCCCCGGACGGGCTAAGCGAAAACAAGGCCGATTGCTGTCTCATGTTCCGCGAAGTACCCTCGTGGGGCATCACGAACGGAGGCAGTTCGTGGATCGTCGGCAAACCTTACTTTAAAGGGAAGAGTTGCTCGTCATCCGACAAGAAACGAACTTCACAGCCGCGGAGCTTGCGTCACGTGCGATGCCAAATGATCCGTGACTAGGCCGGAAGATTGACCATCTTCGCGATTTTCGGCCAGCGATGGCTGGAGCGCAGCTTTTTGCAGATCACAAAGCCGAGATAGAACCTCATCGAGGAATCGCGTTGTTGGAGCGCCTTTTCGACCCAATCTGCTCCCTGATCGATGTCGCCGCAGGTCAGGTGAAAAAGCGCATGGGCGCGGGCAGCGCCAAATCCCTCTGCGGAACTAAGCTCCTTCGCGATAGATTGTGACTCCTCTTCTTCTCCGTTGCACCGCAGAAGTGCAGCGAGCAGGCCAACTGTATCCGGGAACCACGGTCCAATCGCATAAGCCCGCCGCGCGATCTTCAAGGCCTCAGCGATATCACCCTTGGCGGCGTAGATCATCACCATCGATACGAGAGCCACAACCTGATTGGGGTCGAGTTCTACTACTTTCTTCAGCTGCTCCAGCGCTGCTTCCTCACGGCCCGCTGCCTGGAGATAGGCATGCAGATTCATGTGGGCCCATACATCGAGTGGATCTTCTTCAACGGCGTGCTCGGCCAGTTGGATCGCCTCGTCCGCATTTTCACGCAGATATAGAAACCCGCCATACATGGGCTTGACCAGCTCAAAACTTGCCTGTTTAGCCATCGGAAAATCAAAGTGCTTTTCGGCTGTGGCCCAATCTGAATCAAACAGGGCGGCAAGATATCCCAACAGCGCATGCCCGTCCGCCAGGGAAGGATCGATCTGCAATGCTCTCTGGACTTCGGCTCGCGCTGCGGACACGCTCTCATCAACGGAATGCTGATCGAAGTTCGCTAACATCATCCAGTAAAATGCGAGTCCGATATGGGCCATGCCAAAAGCCGGATCGAGCGCAATCGCCTGTTCGTAGTATCGGCGGGCCAGGTCGAGCGAGGCTGGTGTGACTTTGACCTGTTGCTGCCTGCCTTTCAGATACGCCTCATAAGCTTCGAGCTTCGGCGTATAGCGCTGCGGCACGGCCTCGCGTGAAAACTTGACACGCAATGCCTTGGCGATCGCTGCCGAAATCTCATCTTGCACGGCGAATATGTCGCTCAGTTCGCGGTCATATCGCTCGGACCAGAGATGCGAGCCGTCGGCTGCGTTGATCAGCTGTGCCGTCACGCGAATGCGGCTTCCCGCTCGTCGGACGCTGCCTTGAAGAATCGTACTTACGCCGAGTGTTTCGGCAATCCCGCGGACATCTTGCTCTTTGCCCCGAAACGCGAACGCCGAGGTCCGCGCGATTACCTTCAGGCCCGAAATCTGTGCCAGCTGGTTAATGATTTCTTCGGCAAGACCATCGCTGAAATAATCCTGCTCCTTGTTATCGCTGATGTTGGCGAAAGGCAACACGGCGATGGATGGAGCCTGCGCACCACTGCTACTGGAAATCGTTTTCTGATGTTCCGGAGTCTCCAGCCCGGCCTTGCGCAGGTCTCCGAGCATCTGTTCCACCATTGCCGGCTGCCACCAGATGCTGAGATCCTCCTGCGCCCGCGTGGCAACGTCAGGACGGGCGGCCAGCAAGTTGCCTAGCGCACGGCGTGCCTGATCCATCTTTCCGAGTTGGCTGTTCACGACGGTGAGCGCTACTTGCGCCGTCCATAGGCCGGGCATGTTGATCTTCAGCGCATGCTGCAGCGCGCGCTCGCCGTCGTGTTGGCGGTAGGCATCGATCACCAGCGGTAGCCAGTACCATCCGGGATGATTGGGATTGAGTTGCGTCGCACGTTCAGCCAGGGCGCAACCGCGCTCCCAGTCTCCAGAATAGGCGAAGTGCAGCCCAAGAAACGCCGTGGTGTACCCCTGCATACGGTTGAGCGCCAAGGCGCGCTCCGCTGCTGCGCGAAACTCACCCAGTTCCCCGCGAAAGAAATGGGCTGACGCCAACGCGGCGTGCGCTAACTGACTGGAAGGCGCCAAATTCACCGCTCGTCGCGCCGCAGTCAACGAGCGGTCCATCGATTCAGGCCGTGCGTGGTATCCATGGCTGTATTCAGCGCGATACAGCCACGAGAGCATCGCCCAGCAATCAGCGTGATCCGGAGCTTTCTTCACCGCACTTTCCAACGCCGTCATTCCTGCCAGATGCTCGTCCTCGCTGACGTGCTGATGAAATCCGAAGCTGCGCAGCAGCGCCTCGTAGGGAGTAAGCGATTCCGGATCGCGATGGCGCAGCGCTTCGGTCATGCTGTGGGCCAGAACCCCCTGCGCGTCTCCAACGGTGGCCACGATCCTCGGCACCACATCGTCGATCACATCCAGCGTTTCTTCCGGCGTGAAGGGCCGGTCGTAAGTTTCCGCCCAAAGACTGGAACCGGCGTTGGCATCGATAAGTTGCACCGCGATGCGAACTTTCGCTCCCGCTTGCCGAATGCTGCCCTCCATCACATAGCGGGCGCCCAGATCTTTGCCGATTGCACGCACGTCGCCCGCTTCGCCGGAATATTTCGCAGTCGAGCCTCGCCCGATCACACGCAAGTAGGAGAAGCGGGACAGGCCAGTGCCGATTTCTTCGGATAGTCCGTCGGCCAAGCCTTTAACTTCTGCGCTCGCCCCTGCAAACTTGAACGGCAGTACTGCGACCCAAAAGCCTTCGTCGGCGCGTGTGGCACCGGAATCAGACGCTCTCTTTGCAGGTAACCTAGCGGCATTTTCCAGGACGTGCAATCCCGCCTTGCGTAGACCTTCCACATAATGTTCGGCCAGTTCATCGTCGAACCATTTCGCGAATTCCTCGCGAGCGGTTCTGGCGAAATCCGGACGGATAACGAGCAGTTCCTTCAGAGCATGCTGCGGGTGCTCGCCTAACTGTCCCAATGCCGCGGCCGATGTTGCAGGTCCCCAGAAATAGCCAGGCATGTTGATTCTGAGAGCCGTGCCAGCGGACGCCTTATAGTCACGCTTGCGATAGCTGTTGAAGACTGACGTGAGCCAGTACCAGCCGGGGTGATGCGGATTGAGCTGAATCGCCGCGTCCGCCACCGCGCACCCGCGCTCCCAGTCGCCCGCCAATCCGATTAACATGCCGATGAAAGCGTGGAGGGCGCCATCGGCGCGATTCAGCGCGATGGTTCGCTCCGCAACGGGACGGAACGCCTGCCATTCCCGGCGGAAGAACAAACTCTGGGCCAGAGCCTGGTAGGCCAGTGAACTCGATGGCGCTAGTTCCACGGCGCGCTGTGCGGCTTTCTGTGCACGGCCCAGTGGATCGGGTTGACCGCTGAAGCCGAACATATACTCGTCGGTATAAAGCGTCGCAAGCATGGCCCAACAATCGCCGTCGCTGGGAACGTTCTGCACGACCCGCTCGAGCAGCCCCCGCACGCTGGCATGCTCTTCCGGAGACATCCTTTCGTGAAAGCTGAAGACCCGCAGCACGGCCTCGTAGGGACTCAACTGGTCATCCGGTTTGTTCCGGAT
Organism: uncultured Acidobacteriaceae bacterium; assembly: GCA_963706645.1. Classification (GTDB taxonomy): domain Bacteria; phylum Acidobacteriota; class Terriglobia; order Terriglobales; family Acidobacteriaceae; genus Sulfotelmatobacter. Next base: position 45,461 of record CAVPNR010000012.1, on the reverse strand, counting down.
CAGGCTGCTGATGCTGTGCGGCAAAACCCCGTGCTGATCCGCAACGGTGGCGACGATACGAAGCACAAGCTCGTCCTGCACTTCGAACAGGTTCTCGGCACTGAAGGCTCGCTCGTAGGTCTCGGCCCACATTTGAGCGCCGGTCACGGCGTCGACCAGTTGCACGGCAACGCGAAGCTTAGTTCCCGCTTGACGAAGGTTACCTTCCATCAGGTAGCGGGCGCCAAGTCCCTTGCCGATGGAGCGAATGTCCCCCGACTCGCTGGAGTATCTCGCGGTCGAGCCGCGGGCGATCACGCGCAGGTACGAGAACCGGCAGAGCCCGGTGACGATCTCATCCGACAAGCCATCCGCCAGGCCTTGGAGTTCGGTGCTCGTGCCCGCGTACTTGAAGGGCAGAACCGCAACCCAGAAACCTTCATCGACACGAGCGGCACCCGAACCTGATGATGCAGCCATCCTCGAAGTGCCCGTGGAAACAGGCATCGGACGTGACGCAGTTCGCGCCATATCGCGGAATTCATTGCTCACGTCGCGCGCCGTTTGCAGACGGTGACGAGGATCCTTCTCCAGACAGCGCCGCACAACACGGGCCAAATCGCTGGGCAGGTCGGGACGCACGTCGGTAACCGAAGCTGGAGTATCGCGCAGAATCGAAGAGACCAGCTCGGCGGACGATGTTCCTTCGAACGGACGACGTCCGGTCGCCATTTCGTGGAGCAGGACTCCCAGGGAAAAAATATCTGTGCGATGGTCGAGCGGGCGGCCCGATGTTTGTTCGGGAGACATGTACGCGGGTGTCCCCATTACCACGCCCACTTCCGTGCGGCTAGCCGAGGTCATGGTTGCGTCTCCGAGGTTCGAGCTACGAACATCTTTGGCAAGTCCGAAGTCGAGCACCTTGACCCGGCCTTCATTCGAGACCATGACATTGGCAGGCTTCAGGTCCCGATGCACGATGCCTTTCTCATGTGCCGCCGCCAGCGCGTCGCCCAAAGCACTGGCGATCTCCACGATCTGTTCGAGGGGAAGCCCGCCTGCGCAGATGAGGCGGTCAAGCGGTTGACCCTCAACGAGCTGCATTGTCAGGAAATGGACGCCCTGGGATTCCTCGACCGAGTAGATGGTAACGATGTTTGGATGGTCGAGTTGGGCAAGGACCTTCGCCTCACGACGAAAACGGGCGAGCCGCTCGGGATCCTGCGCCATTTCGGCAGGCAGCACTTTGAGCGCTACGTCACGGCCGAGTTTCGCATCGCTGGCGCGATACACCTCGCCCATTCCACCGGCGCCAAGCGGCGACTGGATTTCATAAGCGCCGAGCTTCGTACCAGAAGAGAGGGCCATCCGTGCGCGCAATTATAGTCCCCGTCGCATTTCGCAGCGGATGGGGAGGTTGGTGTGCCGCCCCCTATTTTGGGGGTTTACTCACCGCTTGCCCGTATCGAGCCAGTGAAATTCGAGGCAGGATAACGGCCTCTGCGGGTGGCAGGACTTCACTTTTTAAGTTCCGCGGGCCAGTTCGTGAGCAAGGTGATCGAAGTGGATTTAGTGTGGTCGGCGGTCTGGACAACAAAGTGTTTGGCGTCGGGGCTGACGTCGTAGCTGATCCCGGTGAAATTTGGGAGATCAAGTTGGAAGAGAGGTTCGATAGAGACGACCCGAAAGCCGGGCTGGGTGACCGTTTGCGCCGCCATCAACCGGTTCCCCATAGTGACGAAGAAAATTTCGCTGTTACGGCCGAAGATGGTGTTCCACCCGCCGGTCGTGGAGACTTGCGTTTTCGCTCCCGCTGAAAAAGGAACAACGTAGACTTCTGGGCGACCGGATTCGTACGAGAAGTATGACAGCCAGCGGCCATCGCGAGAGAAGCGGCCATCATATTCGCTCGCCGTCATATGGGAGGTCGCGGGTGGCTGAAAGGGCTTGCGGTCGCCGGTTAGCGGCAAAATCCAATTCGAAAAGACTCCATCTTTCGTTTCCAGGTCCAGAGAAAGATATCTTCCATCCGGCGACCAATCAACGGGGGATCCGTTGATAAAAGCGTCATCCTGATACAGCACCTCTTCGGGTTGAGTGCCGTCAAGCGAGCGGCGGCGCACCGAGTTTTTGCCGTTTTCATTCACGCCGTAGGCGATCTGCTTTCCATCGGGAGACCAGACGGGCCAGAAATCATCCGGACCGAAAGTGAGCCTTGTGGGCTGACCGCCGAGCACGGGAAATATCCAGACATCGTCGGCGCCGGATCGAGGATCGACCACCGTAACCGCGATAGATTTGCCATCGGGAGAAAAACGCGGAGCCGAATAGATACCGGGCGGCGTGGGGCTGGCGATCAGGTTACCACTGCGGTCAAATACCTTCAGCTCAGACTGCGCCGAACTTTCATGGTAGGCAAGTACTCCATTTTGCGAGACGGAAAAAGTCCGGGCTTCGCCTAAAGTTTGCGGATCACCGGAAAGCTTGAAAGTCCCCGGGCTGAAGGGCTGCGCCTCAATGTGTCCCGCGCGCACAAACAGGAGATGACCGTCGGCAAACGACGGGCGATAACCAGGACCAATCACAATGCCCTCGTGTTCAGGTTCGGCAAGGGTACCCAGTTTGATTTGGGCGGGCCCTCCGATTTGAGACGAGACATAGAAAAAGTGCTTGCCGTCCGGGAGGAAAGAGGGATTTACATTGGCAACTTCGCCTTGCTTAAGTTTGGTGGCGGGCGTGATGGGTCCGCCGGTGGCTGAGATCTGCGAGATGGCACCAAAGTTCTGCTTACAGAAAAGGATGATGCCGTCCGCACTCCAATCTCCTCCACCTGCGGAGCTAGCGTCGGCTAGAGTCTGCGCGTCTCCTCCAGAAATGCTGATCTTTTTTAGTTGGCGATCGGCGATGAAGGCGAGGTATCGGCTATCTGGCGACCAGAAAGGCGTGGCCGCGTCTTCGGTCCCAGGAAGCAGCGTGGCTTCCTGAGCGTTGAGCCGTCGCAGCCAAATGTTCGTGCGGCCCTTGTCGTCGACGGCTGAGAAGGCGAGCGTCTTGCCATCGGGGGAGACCGCGACGGGGCCTGCATCGAAGCCCGAGGCACGGAATGTGGTTTGCGGCGGAGGCGGGACGTAGGCGCGTACCGATAGCGTGGGGGCAGCAGCGCGCTGCGAAAGATAGAAGATGATCACGGCAAGCGCGAAAAGAACGGCTGCGCCCATCGCCAACAAGCGCGGGCCGAGCGTGCGCTCGGCGGCTGGCCCGATGGCGGCGGGTGGCGGCGATTGCGCCATCCCTTTCAGTTGCAAGCGCACATCATGAGCGGACTGGAAACGGTCTTCGCGATCCTTTGCCAGACAGCCAGCGACGAGATAGTCGAAAGCAGCCGGAGTAAGGGGCTTCGAGGCGCTAATGGGTTCGGGATCCTTTTCCAGAATGGCGGATGCTACGCTGATCTGGCTTTTACCCTCGAATGCGCGCTTGCCCATCGCCATCTCGTAGAGGACCGCGCCGAAGGCAAAGATGTCGGAGCGGCCGTCTGCCTCCTTTCCTTCGATTTGTTCGGGAGACATGTACTGGATAGTGCCGACAATGCTGCCAGCGGTGGTCAGCGGACTGACGGGCGTGGGGCCGCTCATCGTACGGGCGGCAGAGAGAAGCGGAGCCGATCCGGAGCCAGAAGCGCCGAGCGCAGCTGCTTTGGCCAGGCCGAAGTCCATCAGCTTGGTTCCGGCCTTACTCAGCATGATGTTGCCGGGCTTGAGGTCGCGATGCACGATGCCGGCGCGATGGGCAATCTCCAATGCCTCCGCGACTTCGATTCCAATCTTCAGCAACTCTGGAAAAGGTAATGGACCCCGGCGCAGGCGGTCGGCGAGGGTTTCGCCGTCGAGGAACTCCATCACCAGGTAATCCGTACCGTCCTGCGAGCCGACGTCGTAGAGATGGCAGATGTGAGGATGATTCAGCGAGGAAACGGTACGAGCCTCGCGCTCAAAACGCTGCTTGAATTCGGGATTCTCAGAGAGATGCGTGGGGAGGATCTTTATGGCGACAATGCGATCGAGGCGGGTATCTTTCGCCCGGTACACTTCTCCCATACCGCCGGCGCCGAGTTGGGACTGAATTTCGTAAGGCCCGAGTTTCTTGCCCGAAGCTAGGTCCATGAGTAGGCGCAATTATAGCTCTGCGAAACCCAGTTCCAGTGGAGGAGGCCTTTCCGGGTGGTTGGTCGGCAAAGCGGACAGCGAGCGGCTCGCTCAGCCCGACGGCTCTATCCCGATTTTGTCGTTGACGGCACCTTGAATGCGCTGTTTGCAACCGAGATATCGTTCGGTTGTCTGAATGGAAATGTGACCGAGTAAGAACTGGATCTGCTCCAGTTCGCCTCCCGCGGTGTGGCAAAGCCGTGCACACGTCCGGCGGAGGTCGTGCGGCGCTAACTTGTCGATACCGGCTTTCGTGGCATACTCCCGAACCACGTGCCACACAGCTTTTTCCGTCAGCCTCTCCCCCCAGGTTTTCCCCATTTTGTGCACCCGACGAAATAACTTTCCCGATGTAATGTTCGCTGCCTGAAGCCACTGATCGAGGACATCCTTTACCCATGCAGGAATCGGGACGGTGCGGATGTGCCCTCCCTTTCCCTTTAGATCGACAATGGCCCAGTGTTCTTCACGCTGCTGAATGTGGCTGAAGTTCAGCTCAACCGCCTCATGGCGCCGCAGCCCACACGCAAGCAACACGGCCAAAAGTGCTCGATCCCGTTTCTCCTTCAAGCGTTCACCGCCGGGAGCTTGCAACAGATTCTGCGACTGCTCTGCGGTTAGCCAGTTTCCTAGCCTCACCCCGATCTTCTTGACGCCCTTCACTCGTCGGATGCCGGCAGCCAGATCAGGGCTAAGGAGCCCGCAGTCGGCGGCCTCATAGGCCAAGCGTCGCACAACCCCTAAACGAAGATTGACTGTCCCCGGAGCGAGCCTGCGGCCTTCGAGATGAATTCGGTAACGGAGCACGACAGCCCTGTTGAAAGAGAGCCTAGGTTCTGAGCAGTACCAGTCCACGAATTCATCAATGGCGTGTCGATATCCACGTTGGGCGTCCGCTGAGGTCAAGCTGTTCAGAACGGCAGATTTTGCCTGGTCCAAATCAGGCAGGCGAAGAACTGCTTTGGGCTTGGGGCGAGTTCGTTTCGGGGTAGGCTTGCGAGACATCGTTCGCGGTCCTCCTTAAACCGCGCTACGATGGTCTGCCTACCTGGGCCACTTTACGGGTTGCCCGTAATCCAGGAGTTTGTGAGATCGATTCAAAGAAGCTGACTTTTCGTTCCCTATCCGGGCTCAATGAGTGCATTGGCGATGATGCGCTCGTTGAAAACGAGTGCGCCCCAATATTGACCACGCGGAAAACGCCGAATTCGATCAGGCCTGAGATTCAGCGAGCGCGATTCAGGCGATGGAAGTGGACACGGCCCCACTCACAGATCGTTTCCAACACCGGCACCAGCGTCCATCCATACTTCGAAATCGAATACCGCACGCAGGGCGGTAGGGTGTTCTCCTGATGCCGGATGAGGATCCCGTCCCGAACGAGGTCCTGGAGATGCCGAATCAGCATCCTCTCAGTAATATCGGGAATGCTCCGGCGCAATTCACTGGTGCGCAAGGGCCCCTCGGAAAGCCGCCAGAGAATCGTCCCCTTCCACCGCCCGTCGATAACGGACAACATGGCATCAATCGGGCAGGCCGACAACTCCTTCTTCGATACTGGCATCTTCTTACCCTCTGCACGCTGACATATTTGTCAGCACATCTTTCTGCGTCAGTATACGCGCATCGAGCGTCTAAAATCCAGGAGCGCAAAATGAACCTTCTGAATGTCGCAACAACCCTGTGCATTGGCCTTCTGATCGGCGCCGAGTTCGCGGTGTCTGCCTTCGTAAACCCCGTGCTCTTCAAGCTCAGCCTTGCGGCTCGGGCCGAAGCCACTCGGTTCTTTGGACGCCTTCTCGGCACCGTGATGCCCTTTTGGTATATCGCGAGCCTGCTGCTTCTTCTCTCGGAGACCATCCTCCATCTGCACAAACCCCTTATCGTGTGGCTCGGTGTCGCCGTCGCGTTCTGGGAAGCCGCGATCGCGCTCTCTCTCGTGTCCCTGGTACCCATCAACAACCGCCTGGTACGAATGGGTGCAGATGGATGGACGGAAAGTGCACAACGGGAACAACGAAAGTGGGATGACCTTCATCGGGTGCGAGTCTTATTTCTGGGCGTCGCCATGATCTTTTTCCTGGCTGGGATTGGGATATAAGGAGGCGTTGCCCGGACTCCCTGGCGCCCCCACATCAAACCTAGCCTTGCTAGATTTACTTACAAGGAGATGTCTATGCACAACGTTATTCCGTTCTCCCTGGCCGTTCTCGTCTCTGTCGGAATCATCGTGATCGGCTGCTTCTATGTTGTATCTCCCCGACGAATCTCAGCAGGATTTGGTCTTAAGGCGCCTGCATCAGATTCTGACACTTTAGCGTGGTTGCGTCTCAAAGGAATTCGGGATATCGCGACTGGGTTGGCAGTGTTGACCCTGATGTTCACGACCGGCAGCCGGACAGTAGGCATAGTTCTCCTGGTTTTCTCCATCATCCCTTTTGGAGACATGTCCAACATTCTTGTGTCTGGCGGCAGAAAGGCCACAGCGTTCTCCGTTCATGGCGTAACCTGCGCGGTGATGCTCTTCGCCAGCCTTTTGCTGATCCATGCCTTTTGACGGCGACGGTCAAAACGAGGAGGAGAACAATGAACTATTGGATGTGGACGCGTTAAGACCAACCTCACCACGCACGGATTGAACACGTTCGCAGCGCTAGTCACCGAGGGAAAGATCAGCTGCCGTGAAGATGCTCTGGTCCTCTGGAAACCCTGTGGCAAGAGCATGAGACTGACAAGATTGGAAAGATCGTCTTCGCGATTGGCTCATAGTTGCACCCCGACGCTTGCCAGGAACAGAGAGCCGTTTTTGGCTTAGCGAGGCGATTCTAATTCACTGGAGCACGGCCGCCCGCCATGTTGGTAATCGTTGCGCGTTTGCGAGGCGCTATGTAGCAAACAGCAAGCCGGCGACTTCAGGGCAAATCGCGCATTGAGAATGATCTCCGCAGTAAGCGCCGGATAGATATCGGGGCACGGGCATCGGACATGTTTTCCGGAGACCCCCTCCCCGATTTCTGGCGCAGAGCCGACTTATGAGTACCGATCCGGGCGATCTTCCGAACTGTTGACGATTGTGACCTTGGCGGTCCTTCCCCACCATCCTCAAAACTCCCGCTGTCGGTCACTCAGGGCGAACGAAGCGTTCGCCGGTCTCCCCGATCCCATCAGAGCCCTTCGAAACCGCATATCAAATCCAGCGCGCGGCTGCCGCGCCGCTGTCGTCAGGGCGTGTGTTGAAGGCGATGGCCGCTTGCGGCGCGGCGCGGTGGATGGCGTTGACCACCGCTTCGAATACGCCCAAGCGGCTAGGTGGCAAGCGCACGCCCGCGCCGATCACCACGCAGTCATAGCGGTGACTGGCCAGGCAGTGCTCTACCGTCGTCGCCGCAGTATTGTCGGGGTTGATGAAGCAGTTTTCCGCAAGCCAGCCCCGCCCGGACATATCGGCGAGCGCGAGCTTGGTTCCAGCGTGGATCTTCTCTGCATTCATACCCAGCGGCAACGCCGGATCCGAAAAGTCCACCGTCGCAGGATCGAAGCCGACCAACAGAACCCTTCTCATTCATCACCTCCGAAAACACAACCCAGGGATTAGCTTCGAGATGAGCCAGGTCGCCAACAAATCTCAACAACCGAGTTGCTTTGCTTTTCTCGGCACAGGCAGGAACAGCCGTCGAACACGAAGCCACCGTGGGCCACGGCTGTCCCCGACCCCCAAGGGCGCTGACGCAAACCAGACGGCGCACTCCGTTGCGCGTCATCGCCGTGACCAGGGCGCCTGTTGCGACGGTCAGCAGGCTGACCTCGCGGAACGGGCTCAAGCCGCTTTCGCCTTGACGGCCTTGTGAGCAGCCGCAAACACATCGCGTGCGGACGTCGTACCCGCTATGTGCTCCGCACCCGTGATTCCGAGGTCCATCCATCCCGCGTTCACGGCCTCATACATTTCTTCGGCAGGTCCAGTGTGGCCCTTCGGGACGCCGAACTGCTCGAACGCTTCCGCCCACCCTGCACGCGGCACGGCAAACGCTTTTACATCGCGTTTTAGGACTTGACCCAATTGTCCGGCCACTTCATCCGCGCTTACCATCGAACCGAGCTCGACAACGCGATGCCCTGACCACGCCGGCCCGGTCAGAAGCTTTGCTACCTCTGCGCCGATGTCGTTTGTCGCAACCATTGTTGATTTCCGGTTTGTAGGATGGTAGAAGACCGGTAGTGTTCCGCCTTGGGCTGCCTGTAAGCCGAAAAGAAAGTTTTCGAAAAAGCCGCCTGCGCGCACAAATGCAACCGGAAATGGCAGGCTGCGAAAACCTTGCTCAAAAAGCGATAAGGACGTGATGATCCCCAACCCGCTTGTTCTATTCGCGCCCATCGACGAAAGCGCTACCACCCGCGGCGGCACTCCCTCGGTCAGCGCCTCGACATAGTTCGCAACCACGTCTTTTGCTTCTCTGTAATCAGGCGAGGGTGCCCATACAGTCGGCAACATAACAAACGCACCCTCGACACCTTTGAGCGCCGCCGCGATGGTTGTCGCATCGTTCCAGTCTCCATCCACCAACTCCACGCCTTGGTCTGCCCACTCCGTCGCTTTCTCGCCCTTGCGCACAAGTGCTCGCACCTGTTTGCCTTGCTTCAGCAGATGCCGCGCGGTGGCGCCTCCAACGTGTCCAGTAATGCCCATGACTAAATACATGCTCGTTTCCTCCTTGTTGTTTTGCAGCGATACGGCCAGTAGGCTTTTTTCGAAACGCTACGGTAACCGTATCTGCTACGCCGGGAAACCCAGAGGCTTGCACCAATCGTGACTCGCTGGGGTGCCCGGCTTTTTTCCGAGCAAGACCACGGGAAGGGAGGACGTCCCCCCTGCATGCCGCCTCTTAGCAGCACTTCTTCTAGGTGACGGGAGCAGCCTTGGCTGTGGGCGGCAAGAAGAGAAGCTGACTAACGCTACCACATCGCGTGACGTTCGGATGTACAGGGTTCAGTGTATGAGAGGCGGCTTGGTGCGAATCAATACCTCTAAACGGGCAAGCATCCAGGATTTTGTCTCCAGCCTAGCCGACTTCCCAGTACTAACCTCCTGATGGTGGGAACAGACTACTTCTGAATATTTCCATTTCAACTTCAGTGATAGTTTCGAGAAGTGGCGCCATAAATCATCAAGCTGCCCGCTCCGCACCGGGTGTAGGTATTGTTTGGCGCTGTAGAACCGACCGAACCGATTCCAATGCCGCAAGGTTATCGCTGTTGTGAGCAGAGTATGCGATGTAACCGTCGGGGCGGACAAGCGCCAGACCTTGGCGACGCGCTGATCGGAACTCAACAATATCGGCAAATGATTCGGCGAACTGTTTCGCTGCCTTTATGCTTGACGCCTTCGCTTCATTACTCAAAACAAGAAGGAAGCGCCTACTGATACCCTGTCCACCGCGCAATGAGTCGTCGAAATACCGTGTTCCTGGTCCCTCAACAATGGGACTTCCACGATAGGCAACGCCAAGCTCAGAAAGACGCTGCACGAACGCGTGCTGGAACGGGGCCAGCCGCGAGACCATCGGGATAACGGTATCTCGCAGTGTCTGGGCGAGCTTGCTCGGAGTTCCCATCGCCTTGGTCATAAAATCGGTAGTCTCAATCACCTGCTTGATCACTGGGCGACGTTCGGCGCTGTAGCTCTGGAGCAATTCTTCGTTTCCGTGGCCGTGCAGGGCAAGGTCCAGTTTCCAAACCAGATTCCAGACGTCATGCAGGCCGGTGTTCATTCCCTGGCCACCAAATGGGCTGTGAATGTGAGCAGCGTCGCCAGCGATGAAGACCCGCCCCACGCGCATTTGTGCGGCTTGACGATGATGGATGCGAAAATAGCTGCTCCAGTGCAACGCGCGTGCCTCGATCCCAGTTGGTGCGCGTTGCGTCAGAATGTTGCGCACCATGTCAAGCGAAGGAGCGTCTCCTTCGGTCTTGTCTATGATCGCCACGATCCGGCGCCGGGTGGCGTTCATTGGGAAAATAGCTACCGGCCCGAATTCACTGGGGCATAGCTGCAACTGGTCAGCAGGAAGCGTTTCATTCGTCTCGATGTCCGCCAAAATGAACGAATCCTCGTATTCTGCTCCCTCAAAAGGTAGGTTCAATAGATGGCGGACGGCACTGTGTGCGCCATCGCAGCCGACGACGAAGGATGCCCTGAGATTGACGGTCTCGCCCTGCCGGTTGAGGGTTACATTCACGGTGTTACCCTGCTCAGAGGCCGAAACGAATGTTGTGTTGTACTCAACGTCGCCGCCCTTACGACGTAGCCCTTCCAGCAGAAGCTTCTCCGTCACATCCTGGGGAACCATGGCGACAAAAGAATAGGGGCTCTCTTCGGGTGTGAAGTGCATGTGGGCAAGCGTGCGTCCGTGTGACACTACGGCGACGGACGTGACACGGTTCGCCTTTTCGAGGAATGGGCCCACGAGGCCGGCCATGTCGAATATTTCGAGGGTGCGTGGAAAAATAGCGAGCGCTTTCGAGTGTTCGGATTGCTTGGAGTGCGTCTCGATAAGTCGCCATCGCAGGCTTCGTCGCGCGCACTCATTGGCTAGAAACAGCCCAACGGGCCCACCGCCAACGATTAGAATATCCGTATCAACTGCGGTATTTGACATTATCCCTCCTAGGTTTGGCTCGGCCGCCCCACTGAATCAGCCATTGACGAGCACAATCTTGCCTTCCACGGAACCAGAAGCCAGAAGTTCTAGTGCCTGTCTCGCGTCAAGAAGCGGGAAGGTCGCGCTCACCAGGGGATCGATCTTCTTTGCTGCGAGGAGCGAGAAAATCTTAGGGAGATCCTCGCGCAATGGCTTGGCGTCCTTCCGGTACAGCATCGTGATGCCATAGAACGTGCCCAAGCGTCCGCGCAGACGGGCACCAAGGAAAATGTTGGCGAACATAGCCAGTTGTGAGAGTCTTCCGGACGCGCCCATGAATCCAAATCCGACCAACGTTCCGCCCCGCCGGAGCGCTCCGATGCACCGGCCGATGTTGGCGCCGCCGACCGCGTCGAATGCATAGTCGACACCCGCAGGTTCCAGGGCACGCGTGAGACGATCGATCGATCCCACACGATAGTCGATTGGTATTGCGCCGAGTGAGCGCAAGAGGTCATGCTTCGGCGCCGACGCGGCACCGTAACTCTTCACTCCTGCCAGTCTTAACAGCTGAAGAGCGGCTGTGCCCACGCCACCTGCCGCCCCAGTAACCAGAGCAGTCTGCTCGGACTGGAGCTTCGCGACGCGATGAATCATTTGCCAAGCGGTCACATAGTTCAAGATCACCGCCGCCGCATCGCGGTCGGAGACGCCATCAGGAATTGGAAGGAAGTGTTCGGCCTCGCGTACGAGAACCTCCGCGAAACCTCCGAACACGGTAAGTGCGGCCACGCGGTGACCCACTTCAAAACCAGTGACACCCGCGCCAATCGCTTCCACCACCCCAGCGACCTCATACCCAGGCACGAAGGGTATCTTTGGCGCGTACGGATACCGTCCGGTCAACATGATCAAGTCGGTCGAGCCCACTCCAGCGGCACGCACCCGAACGCGCAGTTGCCCTGGGCCGGGGACTCCAACAGGCAACTCAACGACTTGGAGAACTTCAGGTCCGCCCCTCCGGGTCAACATCACTGCTCGATATGTCGCTGCCACGTATGCTCCTCAACCTTATTCAATGGCCGCGACGGCAAATCTTGCGACAATTCGCCGTCGACGATCAACAACCCAAGAACTCATGCGGCCTTTGACGATAGTTGACCGGCAAATACGTTCGCTACGAAACGCGCTGTGGCTTCTCCAATCTCAGAGGGGGCGTCCTCCTGCAGGAAATGTGTTCCCTTCACCGTAATCTCTTGCTGATTTGGCCATGCCCGGCAGAATTCCCGCTGCGCGCCGATCAAGAAACCACCAGGGTCCCCGTTGATAAACAGCTTGGGTATGGGGCTCGCGGATAGCCAGCGTGAATAGGAGTCGACGATCTTGACCACATCTTCCGGTTGTCCCGCGATCGGCAGATCTCTTGACCACGTCAGCATCGGCTGGCGAGAAGGGCCAGGGTTTCTGAAAGGACGACGGTAGACCTCCATCGCTTCCATGGAGAGACCTCGAAGAGGCAGGAGATATTCGATGAAAAGGTTCTTCTGAAGGATCAGCTCTTCCCCGGCCGGTGTGCGCTGCGCTTTGAAAAATTCTCGGGTCGCTTCTGGCCATTCATCCCAGGAAAGAAACGGCCGGACAATTGCCTCCATGTAAACCAACCCCTTGATTCGCTCGGAATGGCGCTGTGCCCATGAAAATCCAAGTGCTGATCCCCAATCATGAACGACCAGAATGATGTTCTTTGTCAGTCCCATTGCGTCAAACCAGGCATCGAGGTAGCGACGGTGATCGACAAACCGATAGGAACCATTGGGAGAGGTCCCGGAATTCCCCATTCCAACATAATCAGGAGCAAGGCAACGTCCCAATGGCAGCACGTGCGGAATGATATTCCGCCAAAGGTAGGAGGGAGTGGGATTGCCATGCAGGAAAACAATCGGGTCGCCCTCTCCCACATCGACATAAGCCATATTTGTGTCGAGTACTAGGATGCGCTTTCGATAGGAGAGGTCTTCGGTGGATATAGCAGGATACGTCATGTCATCTCCTCCGTACCGAACTGGAATAGACGAATGACGGCGCTAAAATCATGGTCTCAATTCTGAATGACCACACACGTAATTACTCCGTCTTCTCAATGAGCTTTCGGAGTTTTCGAAGAGTCAACAGCCCGGCCCGGTAATCGGCCCCACCCGGATCAAAGGGTCGGGTCCCCTGAGCCGACGTACGGCGACAAATTCGAACACGACGGTCGGGCCACCGACATAGGCAACTGTGACTCGCTCAGGCATCTTCCAACTACCTTGTTCGATCAAGTTGCTGAGCGCCGGGATTCACAGACTCATGATTTTTTTCGGAGGCCGCAGCCTGATCTCCGACTCAGGTGATCGCTGTATGGGGAACATTTGAGGGTTCGCGGGGGGGCATTCAGGAGTCAGAGATTCTTTTTCAAGTGGCTGGGCATCAAAATCTCAGAGGAGGACGAAAATGAAAATCTTCTTGGCAGGCGCAACGGGCGCCATCGGCAAGCGGTTACTGCCCATGCTGGTCAGCGCCGGACAGACCGTTACTGCAACCACACAGCATCCGGACAAGATGAGGTCGATCCATTCAGCCGGAGCGATACCGATGCTGGTCAACGCACTTGATAAGGAATGAGGTGCTGGCTGCCGTGGAGAAAGCGCACCCTGAGATCATCATCCATCAACTGACGGCGATACCAGCCAATCTCAACTTGCGTCACTTCGACGAGGGGTTCAATGTGACGAACCGACTCCGCACTGAGGGGACAGACTACTTGTTGGCTGCCGCACGAGCCGTAGGGACCCGCAGGTTCATCGCACAAAGCTACGCCGGATGGTATGCAAGAACCGGGGATTGGACCAAGGCCGAAGACGATCCGCTGATCTCCAGTGGCATTTCAGATGGTCGCAAAACTCTCGACGCTACAATTCACGTAGAAACGGCGGTTCTTACAGAAAAGGCCATGGAAGGTTTTGTGTTGCGCTACGGATCGTTCTACGGACCCGGCACGTCGCTGGCGCCGGGAGCCTGGTTCTTCGAAGGCATTCGGCAGCGGCGGGTGCCAATTGTGGGAGAAGGCTCGGGGCATTGGTCCTTCATTCATATCGATGACGCGGCCGCAGCCACACTTGCCGCCATGAATGCTTCGCCCGGACTCTACAACATCACGGATGACGAACCCGCGCCGGTATCGGTTTGGCTGCCATACCTTGCAGAGGTGTTGCGCGCCAAGGCGCCAAGACGTGCACCAAAGTGGCTTGCTCGATTCGCAGTCGGGGAGTACGGCGTGGCGGTTATGACGACACTTCGAGGTGCGTCCAACCGCAAAGCCAAGTCATTGCTTCCTTGGACGCTGAAATGGCCGACCTGGCGACAGGGGTTTAAGAACGGACTCGAAAACCGAGTTCGACCCATCAGCAACGAGGTTACGCGCGCTATCGCTTGATACTGGAAGGTAGCACAAGGGGCTGTCTCGCGAAGGCACAGTCCAGATCAGTACCGTTAAACGCGCTTGTGTTTACGAGTATCGCGTCACCTCCCGAGTTGTCAGCAAACCTTACCTTACAAGATTAGTCATTATGGTGTGACCGGCTCGATGCGCTGGTCGTGGGTTAGGCTGAGTTTGTTTGAAGAACTTTAGTCCAGAGCCACAAGCGGAGGGAACCGGTCATGATAGAGAAGTTACGATTTTTGGGTTTGGATGTCCATGCCGAAACGATAACCGTGGCAGTAGCAGAGGCGGATGGAGAGGTTCGCAGCCTGGGAACGATAGCCAACCGCGAAGAGTCGATCCGCAAGTTGATCAGGAAACTTGGACCGGTCGAGCATCTGCGGGCCTGCTATGAAGCCGGCCCGACGGGGTTCGTACTTTACTGGCAGCTGACGCAGTTGGGAATCAAGTGCGATGTGGTGGCGCCGTCGCTGGTTCCGAAAAAGCCCGGGGACAAGGTAAAGATCGACCGGCGGGACGCTTTGAAGCTGGCACGGAGTCACCGCTCCGGCGATCTGACCGCAGTGTGGGTGCCGGATGAGGCATCGGAAGCCTTACGCGATCTTGTCCGGCAACGGGAGGCAGCCAAGCAGGATCAGCTGCGCGCGAAGCATCGGCTGACCAAGTTCCTGCTCCGTACGGGCCAGCGTCCTCCGTTGGGAGTGAAGGCGTGGACGGAACGTTACGTGGAGTGGGTCCAGCAGGTGCGCTACACCCATCCGGCGCAGGAGGCCACGTTGCTCGATTGTCTGAACGAAGTTCAGCACATGGAAGAACGAGTCAAGCGGTTGGAGCAGTCGATTGGGGAAGTGATTCAGCTGGCTCCGGTGCCGATGCAGGATGTGGTTCGCGGTTTACAGGCATTGCGCGGCATTGCGCATATCTCGGCAGTCACGATTGCTGTCGAGCTGGGCAACATCACCTCCCGCTTCGAGCGTGCGCGGGATCTGATGGGGTATAGCGGAGCCTTTCCCAGCGAAGACTCCAGCGGCGAGCGTATTCGAAGAGGCGGCATTACCAAGTCAGGTAACGCGCACCTCAGACGCATCGTGGTCGAATCGGCCTGGAGCTATCGACACCGGCCTGCCATCGGAGCCCGGTTGCGCAAGCGACAGGAAGGACTTCCGGCAGAAATTACCGAGATTGCATGGAAAGCACAGAACCGCCTGCACAAGCGCTACCTGACGCTGATGGCTCGAGCCAAGGAGCAGAGAAAGACCATGACGGCAGTCGCCCGCGAGCTGTTGGGCTTCATCTGGGCCATCGGGATCAAGGCCGAAGCGTCCTGCAAACAACAACTGGCGGCATGAGGGGAACCGAAAGAACAAAAGCAAAGACTTTCCAAATAAGGAAAAAGCAAAAACGATTCAACCCATGAACAACGCTCTCCAATTCGAGGACAGGGTCAGCCGCAGCCGGAGCAAGCACGAAGGAGAATCCTCGGCTTCCCTATGCGACAGGCCTAGCCGGATTCGCGCACTTAGTCAGAGGCAGCTCCCGACGGATCATGATTATGCGGTTCCGACCCGCGAATATCAGCTTGATCAATCGTCGCCATTACCTGCCTCGGCTGCTGCTGATCCTGTCCTCGAAAAGACAAATGCAAAAACTACCCCAACGATTCGAAGATGTTGACAGGGTCACACCATATCAGGGAAGAGTTGCCCGTTATACGTATGCAGGTCTCTGTTGGAGCGCTCGTTCAAACAGTCGCCGGCATGATCGGGAACGATAGATCGCTGAACTACATCAGCTTCCCGCGAATCACGGTGATCGACCCCGCCGGCAGTGTGTACATGCCATCGGGCGTGGCGGCAATCGTGATGTTCCTATCGTCAGAAGGAGTGTTGCAATACTGCACAAGAGCTACAGATCCGACGAACGGATGGCTGACGTGCTTGGCATCATCGATGACGAGATGAACGGGATGCGCCGTAATCAGATCGTGGTTAATAAGCAACAACGACCAGTTCCCGTCCGGCCGTTTGACCACGTATGAGGTGACTACAGTCCGGCCGGCAGCGTCCTTAAGGTCGGCCGATGCCGGGAAAATCTTGTTCGCTCCAGCCTCGTGCTGCAACCATTCGAAATTAATGATGTGTGCGGAAGAGTAAGGAGTATATGCCGGCGTGCCATAGGCCCCGCCCCCATCAGCGCCACCTTCGGGGCTGAGGCTTCCGTGACCAGCGGCGCCATTATTGATTGCCGGACGATAAAACGCTGTGCCGCCTTGCTCAAAGAATGTGCCAAACGCATCGCTCTCCCAGATAGAACGGCCAGTCACGCCCAGGTAGCCCGGTCCGCTTCGCCCCGCTACGATTCCACTCTCGGAAATAATGAGCGGCACCTCCGCGGGGACGCCGTCCTGACGCCACATGTGCAGCACGTGCTTCATAATTCCGGGTTCCATGTAAAGTGTCGCCCAGTCATTCGGTGGAGTGAATCCATTGATCATGAATGGATAGTGTTCGAACGACATAAATGAAAGATCCTTGAGATGCCCGTGGGCTTTCAGGTAATCGACGAATCGCTCCAGCCAGGAAGTGCGTCCCTCATCGTCAGCCCACAGTGTGATGTCTTTATCGACGCCTTCGAAAATCGGACCGCCCAACTTGGCGCCGGGCGT
This sequence comes from uncultured Acidobacteriaceae bacterium, assembly GCA_963706645.1. Lineage (GTDB taxonomy): Bacteria > Acidobacteriota > Terriglobia > Terriglobales > Acidobacteriaceae > Sulfotelmatobacter. Next base: position 28,496 of record CAVPNR010000012.1, on the reverse strand, counting down.
TAACTTGTGGACCGCATCCGCCACTTGAATGTAGATCGCGCCATAATCTTCCGGCGTCATGTGCTTGCCGTCGCACTCCTCCCCGACTTCAATTCCGACCACTGGATAACCACGCTTGTGAATGTAGGAGACCTCATTAGCGCAATCTTCGGGAGTGTCATAAATGGCCGCACATGCAACCAGTGCCGGATGGCCCATGGTCAATCCACTGGTAAAGAAATTGTCCATGCCGTTGTACTGATCGCCGCCCCCAGTGATCAGGTTGTTCGCCTGGTGCCAGGGATCGATCGAAGAAGCGAAAAACGATCCGGCCAGTTCCGCCTCCGAACCGGCGATCACTTCCTGATCTCCAGGGCCCTCTAGAACTGGCGGCGCCCCGGGTCCGGGCTCTACGCCGTTAGTTGGATAAACAACCGCGTATTTAGCGGCGGCATCGATCGTACCGGCGGACAACGTCTGAAGGGCGTAACCGACGCAGTTTCGAATATCCTGCGCCCCGTGCGTATCGCAAGTTCCCGAGGACTTCGACATCAAGACGCGGACGAAACGCGTCGTGACAGGGTCATCCGAAAGCTTCAAACGGACATCCCCGCCGCTGCCGTTCAACACCGCGCCCCATGAGAACGCTTTCCACATGCCGTTCGGACCCATGTCCCAGTCCATTGCGTTGTTATCGCCGACCCAGTACTGCACCACATAAACCACGGCATACGGATTTACCCACTGGATATGGATCGCGTTGACCGCGCGCGCGGTGCCCATATCGATTACGACCCATTGCGGGTGCAGCGTATCGCTCTCGCCCGTGAAGTGGCTGGTTAGATAAGGATTGCTCTTCCAGTAACTTTGAAAACCAGCAACCAGGGGTGAATCGCCACTGGTCATGAAGTCGCGGTGAGGCAACGAATACGAGTAGCCGTAGTGGATCGGTTCGCCTAAATCAGCGCTGCCGACGTAATAGCCGCTCTTCGTCGCGGGGTCGCTCCATGTGCCGTTTTCGTTCCAGTGCCACGCTGAAAGGCGCAACTCGCTGTTGTTGCGCATGGTGACGGAACCCCAACCCAAGTTCTTGACGCCCTGAATCACCTCGGGCTTGCTCAAGTTGTCCACCTGCGCCTTACTCAGGTCGTCCATCCATGCGCCGGTCGCGGTGTCGGGATAGATCGTATTCAGTACGTGCTCCGGCGTAACGTCAACGTGGACCGTGGCAACCGAATCAAGCGTTCCCACCTTTGCAACTGAATCCGCCGGGAGCTCCTCCCGACGCGGTCGTGGGTGAGACGTTTGCGCCTGAGCCGTCTGTGCCTGAGCCGTTTGTGCATGGACGCACAGAGGAAAGTGCATGGACACCGCCGCCAGCCCGAGCGCCGCGACAATGGCACACAGCCAAATGCGACACGAGACTCGTGGGTCAGAACCGGAAATCATAGCGTTATCGCCCCTATTAAAACGATTAATTATGGATTTAAATTGCACGTCGAGTGTACATGAATGGCAGACAACCGTTTGCAGCAACGGATGTTGCCGCTGGGTGGCAGGCACGAACTGTTCCGTTGGTTGACCCGGAGCACTGGATAGACATCGATCCCTCCAACTCGATTTTGTGCGCGAACTCTGTGTCAGATGTCCAAGGATACTCAAATTCGAAAAAGCGATAATCTGACTTGCGGCCGATAAGTCGTTCTCCGATCAACTCCGGTTTGCCCGTCACTCGCCCACAAACGCGCCGGCAGTAGAGACTCTCCCCTAGAAACCAATTCTGGGGACTAGGAATGTCACAGTCTGCGTGCTAAGTTATTCGGCCATGCGAGTTCATGGATTGATTCTGGCGACTATTCTCATCGGTTTTACTTGCCTGGCGACATCTCAAAACACGGTCGCGCGCGAGCGCCGACAGCGAGCCGCCGCTGCGTTCCGCGACGGGATTCTCTTGTTTCACGCCAGTTCCGAGCTGGATCTCACCGCTGATGGTTTCCGCCAGGACCCTTTCTTCTATTACTTCACGGGCTTGGGGAACACGGTGGGGGCCGTGCTCGCCATCGACGGAAGATCGGGCGAAAGCTGGCTTTTCTTGCCATCCAAACCCCCGTTTTTGAGGATCGGTCTACAGCCGGAAGTTCAGCCCGGACCGGAAGCGACAAAACGCTTGGGCATGGAACATGTCGTTGACTGGTCCGAATTGGAAGGGTTTCTGGCCTCACACGCCGGCCAAGCGCCGCCCCTGTACTATGGCGACGATCTGTCAATATTCGCCGAACTGCCAGCCAGCCTTCTCAGCCCGAAGTCGCCCCAAGCTCCGATCTGGCTGCAGATCATTCTGCAAAGATGGCCCGCCTTTGAAGCCAAAGAGTCGGGGGAACGAATCGAGGCCCTTATGGCAGTTCAGAGTGCGGAGGAAACTGCTGCTCTGCGCTCGGCTGCGAAGGCGACTGTGACTGCCGTAATGGCCGGAATGAGGGCAATTCGGCCAGGCGTATCCCAACGGAGCGTCGAAGCGGTGGTCGAAAACACATGCTGGAGCGTGGGCGCACATGGTTCCTCTTTCTGGCCGTGGGCAATGGCAGGAGACAATGCGGTCTTCCCGCGGCCTTTTACATCCCTCGCGCGTTACGATCACCTGAACCAAAATATGCGCTCCGGCGACCTGGTGCGCCTTGATGTGGGATGCGAACAGGACCACTACATAGGAGATTTGGGGCGGACAGTTCCGGTCTCCGGCCACTATGACGAAGATCAAAGAGAGACCTGGCAGATATTCGTGGCGGCATATCATGCTGGTGTCCTCGGGCTGCACGACGGGGCCACTGTCGACCAGGTCTTCGACGCCTGGCGTGCAGAACTGCTTGGTCATCGAGCATCCGCAAAGACTCCGCTTGCGCAGCACGCGATCGATTCCTGGTCAGATCGCAAGAATGTTCCGTACTGGCAAGTGCATACGACGAACCTGATGGCCGGTCGCCCGGTGGGGCCACTCAGGCAGGGAACGACGATCAACTTTGAGCCGATCGCCTCGGTCGATGGCCAGGGATTTTTCCTGGAAGACATGTACCTCATTACTAGGGATGGCGCAGAGCTGCTCACTCCGGGAGTTCCCTATTCGGCCGAGGACATCGAAGCCGCGATGAGGTAGATAGTGTTGAGACACCTGGGGCGGTTCTGGATGAGTGGTCTCGGCTAACCTTCCACAGTCGGGCCCCCAACTCAAAGATCGGGCTCGATGCCAATGCGATCATTGACGGCGGATCGAATTCGCTGCTTGCAGCCCAGGTAGCGTTCGGTCTTCTGCACCGAAACGTGCCCCAAGAGAAATTGGATCTGCTCCAACTCCCCTCCCGAAGCATGGCAGAGCCGAGCACAGGTCCGCCGCAGATCGTGCGGCGCCAGTTTGGACCCTCCAATGCTTCTGGCGGATTCCTTCACGATGTGCCAAACCGCCTTTACCGTCATCCCATCTCCCCATGTCCTTCCTACTTTGTTGACCCGGCGGAACAGTCTTCCGCGATCAATGGGGGCCGCAGCGAGCCAATCGTCGAGTTCGGCTCTCACCCAATCGGGAACCGGAACCGTCCGAATGGGGCCTCCCTTGCCAACCAAATCGACAATAGCCCAATGCTCTTCGCGCTGCTGGAGATGATCCAATGTCAAAGCCACGGCTTCATGCCTCCTCAACCCACACGCGAGTAGCAATGCGAGCAAGGCTCGGTCACGTTTTCCTTTCAGTCGCTGACGATCGGGAGCTTGCCAAAGCGCATTGCCTTGCTCTGCCGTTAACCAGTTGCCGAGGCGAATGCCCAGCTTCTTCCACCTTTGACTCGACGAATACCCGCAGCCAAATCGGCGCTGAGAAGACCGCAGTCGGCTGCTTCGTAAGCGAGGCGGCGCACAGCCCCAAGACACAAATTGATGGTTCCGGGAGCGAGTTGACGGGATTCGAGATGAGAGCGGTAACGCAAGACGACGATCCTGTTGAAGGCCAAGCGCGGTTCCGAACAATACCAGTCAACGAACTCATCGATGGCGTGACGATACCCCCGCTTTGCGTCTGTCGAGTTGAGGCTGTTCAATACCGCGGCCTTGGCGTGTTCCAGGTCGGGCAAGCGCAGGATGGACTTGGTACCGATGCGTCTACTCTTGGAGATTGGCTTCTGCTTCATGACCGGTGGCCTCCGTGCCACCGATCAATCATCAGAGTAGCGCCGCGACTGTGAAGTGAGAATTGCCCGTTACTCGGGTGGAACCGTGACGTTCGTGGCTCGCTATGCGCGTGGCTTCATCAGAGATGAAGGTCTCAAACGTGAGCTTTCGGAGGAAAGCGATTTGTGCGTGGGCCGAGATTGTGCATAATTGCGGGCTATGAAACTGCGGGGTTCCTTCCTCTCTCTACTACTCCTGATCTGCCCAGCGTTGGCAATTTCACAATCCGAGCCGGTTCCTCGAGTCCCACCCTCCGTCCTTGTAAAGGCCGGAAGGTTGCTCGACGTCCACAAGGGCACCTACATCGAGAACGCTGGCATTTGGATCGAGGGCGAACGAATAAAGGAAGTGGGTGGATTTTCCGACGTCCAGTCACACGCGCCTAAGGTCAAGGTAATCGACTTGGGACACCTGACAGTCTTACCCGGGCTGATTGATTGCCATACGCATCTTATGGCCCGTATAGTGGATTCCGACGATGGCTACGCTTTGACGCTCGTCACAAAGTCGCAAGCCTTTCGCGCGCTCGAGGGTGCTTTCGATGCGCGTCTGACTCTGAACGCCGGGTTCACCAGTGTTCGCGACGTTGAGAGCGAAGGTTCCGGATACGCCGACGTTGCGCTTCGCGACGCAATCAGCCAGGGACTTGCGGAAGGTCCGCGCATGCAGGTGGCGACCCGCGGGATTGCGGCGGTTGGTCAATACGAACCCTTTGGCATATCGCCGGATCTTCCTGATTTTCCCACCGGAGCGCAGATGGTGAGCGGGATCGAGGATGCGCGCCGCGCTGTGCGCGAACAGATTGGCCACGGCGCCGATCTGATTAAGGTCTACGCGGACTGGCAGCATCCGACTCTTACCGTCGACGAGATGCGGGTCATCGTGGAGGAAGCTCACAAACAGAAACTAAAGGTGGCGGCTCACGCTACCACGGCGGAAGGCATCAAGAATGCCATCACGGCGGGCGTGGACTCCATCGAGCACGGCTTCGGCGCCGACCGTGAAAGCCTCGAAATGATGAAAGCCCATGGAATTTTTCTGGTCCCGACCGTCGGTGTCGTGGACGCCCAGCTCGAACTCCATAAGAACGATCCCATCAGTCCGGAAGGGCGCAAAAAGCGCGATGCATTTCTGCAAGGCATACAGCAGTCCCTGCAGCAAGCCTTGAGCCTAGGCGTGAAGATGGCATCTGGCTTCGACGCCAGTAATCCCACTGGGCAGGGACACAATGCAGATCAACTCGTGGCAATGGCCAAGCGTGGAATCCCTCCACTGGAAGTGATCCGCGCCGCAACCCTGAATGCGGCCGAATTGATGGGCTGGCAGGAGGATGTGGGCTCCGTCGAAGTGGGGAAATATGCGGACTTGATTGCGGTAGAAGGCAACCCGCTCACCGACATCGCAATTCTGCAACATGCAGAGTTTGTGATGAAGGGCGGAACGATCGTGAAAGATGCCGTAATTCGCTAAATCGATTCTCGTGAGTTGTTCGACTAACCTTCCCTTACCGGATTATGTAACGGTTGCCCGTCATTCGGCCGCAACCTGACATCACTAAGTCTCCGAGTCTCTTCGCGTTCCGGCTCAGCCACTTCTGGAGCGTCTAACGGAAACCCGTGAACAGTACGACATCGGTATCGTTGTAGCGAGCGCGGGCGATAGCGAATTTCTTGCCATCCCGTGACCAGGCATAGGCGGCGACGACAGCTGGTTCAGAATTGAAGTGAGTCAGTTGCACGGGTGCGCCACCGGCCAGCGGTTGCAGGTAAACATTCTGCACGCTTCCCGTCGTGTTGTGCACGAAAGCGAGCGCCTGTCCATCTGGCGTCCAGCCGAGCTGATGCCAGTCATATGTCAGGGGTAGCTCAATCTCTTTGACAATAGATGCATCTTCCAGCTTTTGCACCACAATCTTCGACTTTGCGCTGACTCCCTGTCCTTCCGTTCGCCCATAGGCAATCAATCGCCCGTCGGGCGAAACCGATGGTGAGAACTCCGTCCCATGTGCGAGTTCCACAGATCTGCCGCCTTCCACCGATACCTTTGAAATGGTCCCGTGGCCGCTTTCTCCGCCGCCGTCGTTATACACGATCCATTTTCCGTCGGGAGTGCACGACGCTTTCTCGATGTCGCTGCCAAACGTAAGCTGTTTCAACTCGCCGGTGGTCATGTCCACACGCCAGACATTAGGTTGGTTATCCTCAAGCACTCTGCCAACTACAACGACATCGCCGGGACCGCAGGCGTTCACCTGGAAATCCACGCCATCGTTTTCCAGCAAACGCACGCGGCTCGAGCCATCGGCGTTTGTCGCGTAGAAATGGGAGGCGACATCCTTTTGCACCAGTTTGTTCGTGGTTGTCCAGGTCAGATCGTAGCCGGTGGCTTGCTCGGTGGAAATCGGAGTCAGCTTCCAATCAATCTTGTCGTTCAGCAAAGGTGGCGAATCTGCGACATAGATGGTTGCCATTGGTCTTTGCTGAGTGGTCACGAAAGATTTGCCGTCACCGGTAACGCTGACCGACTGATACGTGCTCAGGTCGTTGCTGATCTTGATGAGCTCGCCCGCGGGATAGGGCTGGAACCATATCTGAAATCGTAGCCCGGTCGCCTTCTCCCCGGCGATGAGGAACAGGCCGGAAGCATTCGGTACCCACGCCTCATCCAGAATCAGGACGTTGAGAGCAACATCTTTAATCAGTTTGCCCTCGAGATTGAACACCCGAATCGATGAGATTCGATTTTTCCCGATTTCGAATCCGCCCACGGCAATGAGGTTGTCCGCAGACCATGAAGGATTGGCGAATAGGCCAATGCCGCCGACGATCGGCTTCTGGTAAATGACTTTCTCGCCGCTGCCGTCCGCGTTGGCGATCAATATCTGGTCTTCGGCCCTTTCTCGAATGACCCGGCGGTACGTCATGCGTTTTCCGTCCGGAGCAAAGGCCGCCGCACTGGCCACGTCGCTCACGATCTGCCGCGGTGTGCCGCCGAGAGACGCTACGCTGTACAAGTTGATGTTGTTCGGGTTCGCCGGGTCCGTGTGGGTGTAGTACAGATAATTTCCATCGGGCGTAAAAGTCGCGCCGGGTCCGAAGTTTCCAGGCTGCGGCGGGACCACCGTGACTTCGCTGCCCGTGGCCACCTGTTTGACGCGCAGGCTCCGTTCTCCTTCGCGGCGGCTATAAGCCACGAATCGTCCATCCGGCGAGATACTGGCAAATCCAACTGCCTGCCCGTGGTCGGTCAGTGACCGGATCGCAAGATTGCGGGTATTGACGGTAGGTTCCTCGCGGCTCAGAAGTTTGTAAATGCCGAAGGTGGCTGCCGTCATGAGCGCCAGAACCACCACAAAGATGCCGATCAGGGCTCCCCGGTGGCGCCGGGCTTCAGCTATAAGCAGAGAACCGGATGATGAGGCGGCTGGGGTAGACGTGGCGGCTGCGACTCGGGGGGGAGGAGCTTCTGCGGGCTCAGCCCCAGGCGAGTCTGACGATGATACTTCTGCGGCCCTGCCCAACTCTGTCTGCCGCTTCAGTCGCTTCAGGTCGGCGCGCATCTCCGACGCGTGCTGATAACGCAAGTCCCGGTCCTTCTCCAGGGCCTTGTTGATGATGTCTTCCAACTTTGGAGGAAGGTCGGGGTTGAGCCGCAAGGGAGGCAGCGGAACACGGTTCATAATCCCGTCGAAAATCACGCCGGTACTCTCACCACGGAACGGCAACGTCCCCGTTGCCATTTCGTAGAGGACGGCACCGAACGAAAACAGGTCCGTGCGTGCGTCCAATTCCTTGACGCGGACTTGCTCTGGCGACATGTAGGCGATGGTGCCGACCACCGTTCCTGGACTCGTCAGATGCGCTTCCTGGAAGGTACCCGTCAGTGTGTTTGCCCCGGCAATCTGGCTCGAAGAACTAGTCGGGCTGGTCTGTTTGGCCAGACCGAAATCCAGAATCTTGGCGTGTTCACGCTTGGTCACAAAGATGTTGGCGGGCTTGATGTCGCGGTGGACAATGCCTTCTGCGTGGGCTGCGTCGAGGGCGTCTGCGATCTCGATGGCGAGCGACAGAATCAACTCGGTTTCCATCGGACGGCCTGCGATCCGGTGCTTTAAAGTGACGCCGTCCAGAAACTCCATCGCGATAAAATCTTGTCCGTGCTGGTCGTCAATCTCGTGGATCGTGCAGATGTTGGGATGGTTCAGGGCGGAGGCGGCCTGGGCCTCGCGTTGGAAACGGGATAGAGCTTGCGCATCCTTAGAAATCTCGTCAGGCAGGAACTTCAAGGCAACGAAACGGTGCAGCTTCACGTCCTCGGCCTTGTAGACCACGCCCATGCCACCGCCGCCGAGCTTTTCGACGATGCGATAGTGCGAGATGGTTTGGCCGATCATGCGAAACCTCAAGTAGCCGCATGTTAGGGTGCTAATGCTTAGAAAGTCAAAGCGTCACTCTGTTCGGTAGTGCCTCAGTTGAGGCACTACCCTCTGTGCGTCACTCTTCGGTGGATCGGGGGTGGTTGGTGGCAAACCGGCGAGGGGCTAACATACTGTCTCAACGGAGGAACGCTTCTCCCTTAGTCCAGGTTTCGGTTCCGGGTGAATAGTCGGCAAACCTTCCTTTACAGTTAATGCCTTAGTCACTAGTCCCGATCTTCTCGCTACGCTTCAGCGTCCGGTCAAAGAACTCGGCAGTTGCGGAGTAGGCGCGCACCCAGTCCTTCCACATCAGGAACCCGTGGATCTCATCCGGCAGGATCAGTTGTTCGAAGGGCACGTGCTGCGCCCGCAACCGCTGTACCAGGTCCACCGTCTGGCTGAAGGGTACGTTGCGATCATCATCGCCATGGATGAGGAGAACCGGCGACTTCCATGTGCCCACGTAGGCATCGGGCGAGGAATCCCATGCCAGCTTTATCGCGGCATCCGCGTCCGGCGGGCGCAGCGACAGATTGCCGGGCAGTTCCGTCTGAAAGATGCTGAAGTCGTGTACTCCGTGAAAATCTACTCCCGCTTTGAACAGGTCTGAATTCCGCGCCAACCCCATCGCCGTCAGAAAGCCGCCGTAGGAACCGCCCCACAGGCCGATTTTTTCTGCGTCAACCTCGGGGAGAGTTTGGAGATAGCGGCCCGCGGCGGCTACGTCCTTATACTCCGCGGCTCCGCGCCAGCTGGTGTTGGGCGCTTCGCGAAACGCGCGTCCGTACATAACACCAAGGCGGTAATTCACCGACAACACGACGAATCCCCGGCTCGCCAGGTACTGATTCTCCGCGTAAGCATTGTGGTAGTAATCCATGTAGTGGAACCCCAGCATCATTTGGCGGATGGGGCCACCGTGCATGAACACCAGCCCCGGAGCCTTCCCGTTCGCGTTGCGTGGCAAGAAAAGTTGGCCGTGCAGCGTGACGCCGTCCTCGCTCTGGAAAATCACCTGCTTGGGCGTCACCAGCGAAGCAGACGGAAAGTCGCTCGGCAGAGCCTGCTTTGCGACCATTTCGCGACCCTTCGCAGTGACCTCATACGGCATGGCCGGTGAAACTGCCGTGGAGCCGAGGCAAAGAATGCTCTTGCCGTCGCCGGTTTGGACCGGAGACCACTCCATCGTCTCGCCACCGGTCACCGGCTGCTGCGGCGTACCGCCAGATACCGGCACGCGCCACAAGTGCCGCCGGTCTACATCGTCTTGGTTGGAGGAGTAAATCACCCAAGCCTTGTCGGCGCTCAAGCTGACGTCCTCTACATCAAAATCACCGGGTGTGAGTAGAGTAGCGGTGCCGCTCGCTGCGGAAATCGAGTACAGGTGATTGCGCCCGTCCTGTTCCGAGGCAAATACCACTCGTCCGTCGGCTGCCACATGGAGCGAACCTTCCTCGGTCAGTTCGGGAAGTGAATCCTCTAGCTTGCCGCCGCTGCGCCATAACAAGCGACCCGTGCCCGTCGTGGCGTCGGCAATCCACAGCGACCACGGCTCGGGGCGCACTGGAATCAGCGGCAGCTTCTGCTCTTCTCCTGCGGTGCGCACGAAGACAATCGATTTGCCATCTGGCGACCAGCGCGGCATGGAATCTTTGTCCACACTGGGCAGCAGGTACCGGACAGCGCTGCCATCGAAATCGTAAATGGCGACGAAGCTGTGGCCGTCGCGCTGGCTGACAAAGGCGATATGTTTGCCATCGGGCGACCATTTGGGCTGAACCGCCGTTCCGCGCACCGATGCCAGTTCCTTGGCCTGCTGTTTCCCATCAATGCTGGCCAACCACAACTTCTTTTTCGCGGACCACACTACCCATTTGCTGTCCTGCGAAGTCTCAATATCTTCACAGTCTTCCTCCGGGCAACCCATGTCTCCCAAGAGCCGGGGCGTCGCGGCTTTTCCTTTGGCATCCACATCCAGCGCAAAGACCTGTTGTTTGGCTCCCTTGGTCCAGCTTTCAGGGTTGGCGCTCTCTTGCGCGTCGTTCAACTCACTGCCCAGCGCATAAAGCGCCGTCTTGCCGTCGGGCGTGAGGCGCAGACTGGCGATGGGCTGGCCGTCGTCCGCGCTGTAATGAGTCACCGGGCGCGCGGTGTGAACGAAGTCCGGGCTGTCCGCCACCCAGACATTGCGGACTCCTTTTGCGTTGAACACCCACGCCACGCGGCTGCCGTGCGTGGCAGCCACTAGCTCGTTTGGGAAAGGCGAGCTAATCACCTGCTCCAAAGTGAATGGAGATTGTGCCCATACAGCCGTTGTGCAGCCTAAGATCAAAAGAACCATCAAACCAAAGGCGACGTGGAAGCGAAGGGTGTCCGATGTCATAGGCTGCTAGGGTAAGTGAAACGAAACCCGTCTGCCAACGGCAGTTATGGAACGGTGCCGTTAGCCCACGATATGTCCGGTTGAGATAGCGCATGCAGTGTCCGGTTTGCGGGCGGAGAGTATCGACTGGTCGAGGTGGGCGAGGCGGAAAGCGGGGGTCAACTAATGGTTTGTCGGCAACCCTTCCCTTACCGAATTTTGGAACGGTAGTCCGTGATATGGGCATTGCCCAAACAGAAGTCCCCTGCCGCGTTGCGGTCAGCATGCGTGGTTGATGGTCGCTGTTAAAAAGCACATTAATGCAGAAGGAGCGTGGCGAGCCAATAGGCGAGTTCTGGCTCATCAACTATCGTCCATGAATGGGGATTGCGTGTTCCGGGCGGCCTGAAGCCCTTGCCGGTCGTGATAATCATTTCTGCCCTGGTATTACCGAGCGCTCGCAGTTGCAACACCAGCGCCGCCTGGTCCAACGCGTTTAATGTGTAGTAGTCACGGCCAATATTGTCGACGGCCCACAAAACATCGGGCTCAGTGTAGAGCCGGATAGGAATATTCTTGAGCAAGCGCGCATTACCGCCCTCCTTCTCCGAGGCCAGGAACGGCGAGCGCTTCCGGTAGACATCGCGGACTTGATTCGGCGAACCACCAAGAGCGGAACGCAATGCGCCTAGAACACCTTGCGATTCTTCTAGGTAGGATTTTGGATCCTCCCGCCGCAGGTTAAGTGTCTCGCGGTTCCACCAGCTTTCAAAATCTAGGGGCGCGTCCACCGAGAAAATCGCAACGGGCGTGGATTGAGCATTACAAGACCCGGAAAAACAGTACTCGGAATAGCGAACGGCTCCGGTTCCACCAGCAGAAACTCCTCCGATCGCCAAAGTGCCCGCCGGGACATCCAGTTCGCGAGCGACTAGTTCAATGAGTCCCTTGAGCGTCGCGACCTCGTCATCCTCAAGGTATCCCGCTGCACTTACCGTCATTGTGACCACATTTTTCTCAGCCAGCAATGTCGGAAGTGTCGCCGACGAAAATGCATTTGCGTCGGAACCGTAGTATGGGAGCAGTACGACTAGGCCGCGCGCGGGTTTGTCTGGCTTATACAGCCGATAGCAGTTGTTGGAGGTCCTAAACTCTTGACGGCATATGACGGTATGGTCTTGGGCAGATACCGTCGCGCTGCCAAGAATCAAGACCGCGCAAGCGATTTTCCCTCTCCAAAACGCTCCCGCTCGTTCAGGCTTCAGGCACCCCGTCGCTAAACTCACGTTGAATATGACATTGAATGCAGTAAAAAGTGAGCGGAATGAGGTTTCGATCCCTAGGGATTTCCCTAGTGGCGAGAAGCTGCGCATTGCCCTATCAATAACTCGGCCCTTTCGGGTGGCGCAGACCTTCGATCTCTCATGGGTTGTTCGGCTGAAGCCACATTTTTACAGTAAGGAAAGACAGGGAGTAAACAATCATGAAGGTTGCCAAACTAGTCATATTCTGCGTTGTTTTGTTGGTGGGAGTCGCCGCGTGGTCCCAGGACTTCTATCGAGGAGAGGTGACTGCCGATTACTCCTACGCCCGATTCTATCCGGTAGCTCACGGCACTCAGAGCTTGAGTCTGAACGGCGGCGGTGGCGCGGCGGTTGTGTACTTCAACGATTACATTGGAATCAAAATGGATCTCCAGGGCTATGGCAGCAACACGGTTACCTGGACGAATCCGAGCGGTGGGTTTGTTAAAGCGCAGGGCAACCTCTTCACCTACATGTTCGGTCCTCAGCTGAAGGTCCGCGCGCCAAAATTCGAGCCGTTCGGGCATATCCTCTTCGGCGGCGCGCACAGTAATGTCTACGCCAACCTGACCAAAGCCTGCGCCGGACCATGCATCACTTCCGGATCACCGACAGGAAACGCTTTCGCCATGGCGATCGGCGGCGGCTTCGACATTCCCGTCAGCAAATCGTTCGAGATCCGTCCGGTGGAAATCGATTACCTGATGACGCGCTTCACTAACCAGTTCAACAACTCGTCGCAGAACAACTTCCGCTATTCGGGCGGTGTCAGTTTCAGGTTTGGAGCCAGCGGCAAATGAGCCATTCTTTGGCGCACACGACAAGATGCAAGGGAACTGATGCGGCCCGCCACGCGCCGCTCTGTTCTCGGGTGGCGGAGTTGTCCCTAACCCAAAACACTCCGCCACCTTCTCCGGGTCAACGTGCGATATGGCGATGTTTCAACAACTGTTAAACCCTTGCCAAAGATGGGTTTGGACAAGGGCCTCAAGAGTGAAGGGTTAATAACCGTGAGGAGCGTAGCCTAGAGGCGTGCTGGCGAATCAGGCAAAACTTACAGTGCCTATTGCTTGTAGATGGCGAGGACAGGACTTAGCCGTCCGTGATTCAAGTCACTGACAGGGCGCGCTCATTTCGTAATCTGACCAATACGTCCCGTCTCTCCGAAGAGCAGTTCCCACCCTGGGACGCAGCACCCCCGGAGGCGAAACGACCAGAGTTTCCGGAAAATGGGTTTGCCGTCCTACAAATTTATCTTTTGGATGTCGGTCGTGAATCACCTCAGTGTCTCGATTCGGATTCTATGCGCGTGCTTCGCATCCGTGGCACGGGGCCAGCAGCCAGCGGGCCAGTGCACCGAACGGATACATGGATGGAATTCAAGAACGAGGGATAACAGACAAAAACCGTGACGACCGAATCCAAACCTGAAGACAGAAAAAACTAGGAGCATAAAACATGAGCACACCAGCAGCACCCAAGGAAGACGGGTCGTTCCCGTCGTTGCCTGAGGAATCAGCAATCCGATCAACGATCAACCGCCGGTCTTTCATCATGCGCAATGCCGTCATCGGGGCGGCGGCAGTAATGACCGGTCGTGTCTGGACCCCCGAAGCGCGCGCTCAGCAGGCCGAAAAGGAAGCGGCGGCAAGGTCTCCGTTGCCTCCGCTGGATTCCACCTCGATGTCGCAAGACTTGGACGTCGTGAAAAGAGCCAACGGTCCAGTGATGACTGTGATCGAGGAATTCTATAAGGTGGGTCCGGGTCCCTCGAGTTCGCACACGATTGGGCCGATGCGTATCACGTACGACTTCTATCAGCGATGCACGAAGCTGCCGGCCGACCAGCTCGCACAGGCGACTGGCCTCAAGGTTCACCTGTTTGGCAGCTTGAGCGCCACGGGCAAGGGCCACGGCACCGAGCGCGCCGCGTTGGCGGGCCTGCTGGGCAAGGAGCCGGCCACCGTTGACCCGCTGTTCCTCGACGAGATGAAAGCGAAGCCGGACCAATCGTATTCGGTAAATCTCGGCGAGAAGACCTTCACTCTATCGCTGGCCGACATCATCTACGACACACCCAAAGGCGATTTCCCGCACCCCAATACCATGATCTGTAAGCTCATAGGCGGAGACAAGTCCATCTACGAACTGGAGTACTACTCGCCTGGCGGAGGATTCTACGAGTGGAAGGGCTACACGCCGCCGAAAAAGGGGCAGCCGAAATATCCGTACGGGACGATGAAGGAACTGCGGCAGCACGCGGAGAAGAACAATCTCTCGATCGCGCAGGTCATCATGGCGAATGAGATTGCTGTGTCAGGCAAGACGGAAGAGCAAATCAACGCGTTTCTGGACAAAATCGCAAATGCGATGCTCGCGACAGTGAAGGCCGGGCTAGCGGTGAAGGAAGGCGTTTTGCCCGGTCCCATCGAACTACAATCGAAGGCCGCGACCGTTTGGCAGCGCGCCCAGGATGACAAATACGAGGCTGATCGCGCAGTGGCGCTCCTGTCCGCGTGCGCGCTGGCCGCTTCGGAAGAAAATGCGCGCGGCCATTTGGTCATTACTGCCCCGACAGGTGGTTCGGCTGGTGTGATGCCCGCAATTGTTTATGGCCTGACCCAAACCGAACGAGCCCTGCCCCAGGAAAAGGTTCGACAAGGTTTGCTCGGCGGCGCCGCCATTGGCTATTTGTGCAAACACAATGCTACTCTTTCCGGCGCCGAAGGTGGTTGTCAGTCCGAGATCGGCGTCGCTTCAGCGATGTCGGCGGCGTTCATTGCTTCAGCGATGGACGCCTCACCTCAAGTGACGGAGAACGCTTCCGAATCAGCGCTGGAGCATCACCTGGGCATGACGTGCGATCCGGTCGCCGGCTATGTGCAGGTCCCCTGCATCGAACGTTGCGCGTTCGGCGCGGTCAAGGCCTGGACCGCCTACATGATTGCGACGAACGAGATCGCATCACGGCATCGTGTTGACCTCGACACGACGATCAAGACCCTCGCCGATACCGGCAAGGACATGAGCACAAAGTACAAGGAGACGAGCGAAGCCGGGCTGGCCGCGAACCTTGTGCTTTGCTGAAGCCAAATGAATTCACCGGAAGGCGCGTCCGGGCAAACAGTCGCCGGACGTGTCGCGCAGGTTTTGTTTTCGTTTCAGCCTGCCCCATAGGCTTCAGGAACCGTGCTCGGAGCTATAATGCCGACGGTCATGCTGGGCGGGTGTGAAATTGGCCCAGGTTGTTGAGAATTTGACAGTTGCGCCACGCAACCCGCTCCCTTCTTGCGCATTGATAAGGCGGCCACTAAGCTCCATACATTCTTGCTCAGCTGCTTTGCGTTCGGTGATGTCGAAGACAACACCGACCCTGCAAACCGGACTCCCGGCGTTATCGTAGTAGCCGCTCCCACGAGCATGAATCCACCGAGAACTGCCGTCGAATGGAGTTTTTCAACACCCACGCCTGATTTCATCAACAATCAGCAATCCCAGCCGATGGTCACAAAGCTAGTTTCGCAGCAAGCGACGAGCGTTTGTTGATAACTCGATAGGCGCAGCGGATTGTTCACCATTGCACGATGATGAGCGTTACGGAAGCTCCACAGCCCAGGCAACGATCTTCCAATTCGTTTCCTCCCTGGTCCACAACAGCAGAAGAGCGGGGGATTGCTCCTCCCCATAATTCAATCGACTGGCGGTCAAATAATATGTTCCGTATTTTGCATCAGCGGGCTTCAAGTCCGGAGCTCTTTTGGCTAGGTGGCGATTTTGGCACAAGAAACTATCCGCCTTCTGGTCTGGTACGGCCATCATTGCGAAAGCCTTGGAGTTTTCCTGCTGAACTGGGCGCAGCAGATCGTTTTCCGACTGCATACTCGACATCATGTCCGAGAGATTAGCGCCCAATGTGATTCTCGCGAGCGGCTGTTCCAGCCCAGACTGGATTCTCGCGATGGGCGCTAATTTCTTCTGCTCGTCGGAAGGTGCCGGGAGACACTGGTAGGAGCGCTGTGACGCAAAATCGGAAGCCTCGGTGACGTTTCTTCTCACGATCCAAGCCTGGTAGAACTGCGTGATGTCTTTTGCGGCGGTGGGATCGCCGGCAATATACTGCGGTTCTTCCACCGAAGGCTCGATCTGAACTGCCGCGTTGTTCGGAACGAGGCCCGCGTCGCTGCTATCTTCAATGCGGATGGCAATGATTTTCCAGTAGTCGCCCTCCTTAGTCCAAAGCAGGGACATAACCTTGTTCCGACTGTCTCCTTTTTTCCCACGAAACGCAGTCGCAAAGTACTTCTCTTTCGGTCGTTTGCTCGAATCCTTGTCCGGTATGACGAAGCATTCCTCGTCCGCAGCCATGTCCGCCGGCACACCCACTAGCCGGAATTCCGACCCATAGGCGTTCTTTGCCGGTTTCAATTCCTGCGACCACTTGTCGGCAGGCTCAAACACGTCGGCAACGGAATTCACCGTGCCAGTGCTATCGCTGAATTTCTGCATCGCCATCAGTGTGCGAAGCCGAATCATACCTTGCGGCACGGATTGCCTCAGGTTCTGCGGTATTGCCTCCAAACACGGATAACTGCGGCGCGAAAAATAGGCAACCGAGTTATTCGGTTCTTTCCCTACGACCCAGCTTTGCAGGAAGTCGTGCGCGCTCTTGTCCACGCCCTGATCGGCTTTCACGCTGGGATTCAAGGGAATGCGCCCGAGGCCCTGGGTGGCATTTTCCTTTGGCGGCTTCGCGCCGGTTCCCAGCTGTCCAAAGACATTGCGCCACCACCCGTTAAGGCCCGACCAGCGGCCGT
Organism: uncultured Acidobacteriaceae bacterium; assembly: GCA_963706645.1. GTDB lineage: Bacteria > Acidobacteriota > Terriglobia > Terriglobales > Acidobacteriaceae > Sulfotelmatobacter. The sequence goes on along the minus strand of CAVPNR010000012.1, from coordinate 11,405 downwards.
CATGGCGGTCAAGATTGTTTCCCGCGCGGACGTCGGAGTTGGAAGCGGACAAGTGTCCATTAAACAGCGCCTTAGGAAAGCCGGACGAACGATAATCGACATCAATGTCGGCCAATTTGTTGTCGCGCGAGATGGAGATCTGAATCGAGGGAGGTCCGTTCTTCAGCCGGTAGCAAATGGGAAAGCCCTTGTGATAAACGCTGTTGTCGCGATCTTGAAGGAACTCCTGGTTCTGGCTCAGGATGTCAACCGCTTTAGGCTTCAGGTACACATACAAGCGGAACTGCCGGTCGCCACCCACACCGGATTCCTCTCCCATCACTTCGTCAATGGCGTCGACCAGGTCAATCGCGCGACCCAGGCTCTTGCCGTGCGCATCCGTGATCTGAGCGTTCAGCATCGCATGGGTCACGGCATCGAACGTGGTGCGGATGGACAGCCGAGCGTTGTCGTACGCCTGTTCGGGAATAAGGTTGCCCCCGGTGGTGGCGTTATAACGGCGAACGAAGTCGTCTATCAGATGCTTTTGCTCAGGGCGTAACGCAGCATAGGACCTGCCTAGCTCCAGGGTTTCGCTATTTGGCTTTTGGGAAGTGGCTGCCTTCTTCTGATTCGGTTGCGTCTGAGCAACAACCAATCCCAACGCGACAAGTGAGAAAAGGATGGCAACGGTCAGTCGGACCATTCGTTTCATCGTGAGCGTCCTCGGGAGAAGGCGAAACCAATTCACGCGTTACTCCACCCTCACGGTACAATTGGGGGCATAGGCGGTACAACTAGGGATTTCCATAGCTGGATTACGGATGGGCGCGCCTTGCGCCTTAATGTCTATCTCACCTGCGTTTTGATCTGCACAAAGCGCATGTTCTGCTTGGTCACGGCTTCCTAGGTTAGAGCAAGAACAGCCCGCGCACGAGACTCAGTCTTGCGACGCGGGCATTTCTTGGTCTTCCGAGAATCGAGGGCTGCCCAGCAGCTTTCGCTGCTATCTCGAGTCGCCATTCCACGGACGTTCGCATTATCCGCGATCAGCTCCTCCATGGCGGACTGGCGCTCAGTGAAGCGAAGTGACGCTCTCTATGTCTTCGAGGAGTTTGCCGCTTTTTCAATCCGTTGATATCGCAACGCAACTACACCTGCAATGGTAAATCACTCATGATCCCGCATATATTGGCGGAGCGCATTGCTCAGAAGCGCTCCCTGGTCAGCTTGCATCAGAATTCGCGACTTCGCCTTCGATTAGCTCGCGGTCGTAGCTCGGAGGCTTTTTGACACTCAGAGCTAACGCGGCAGAAGCCGCCTTCTTCAGTTGCAGCAGTAGAATCAAATCGCGGTGAACAGCTTGGTCCAGAAGAGCTTCATGCCGCAAAACCTCCCCATTCCTGAACTAGAGTTGTTGGACGTGCGCATTCATGATCATTCTCTTTCCTTCGGGGTCATAGCGGGACAGCTGTTCCCCCTTGTTTCGCATCCTGCTCTATCTCCCTGCGGCTTCAACTTCGAGCGCCAGTCGCTTGCGCAGGTAGCCGGCCGCGATACCAGAGCCAGATGCCGGTGATCGAGAAGGCGATCGAAACGGCGGCTCTGATGCTGGGAAGCGCCCGATCCCGCGGTTATTGTCTGGAAATGATGTGTGCGGACTTTCTCGCCGGGGCCAACCTCGAGAACGGAGGTCCAGAAACGATGCTGTTCTCGATGACCAGGGTCTTCAAGTTTCTGCCCGGAGAGCACAAGCAGGCATTTCTGGAAGGCTTGAGCGAGAAGGCGTCATGAGTTCGATCGGTCCGACGCGCGAACGCTTGCGGCTGGATCCGGTGGCGTACGAAGGTCTCCGACAACAGGTGCTGCGCCGCGATGGCTGGCGGTGTCAATTGTGCGGTTCGATGTCAAGCCTGGAAGTCCATCACCAAGAGTTTCGCAGCCACCGCGGCCACGACATCAAAGAGAACTTGATCACCCTCTGTTCCTCGTGCCATGCCGTCTTTCACCGCTGCTCAAATGGCGAGCCAAAAAACCTGCATCACCGTCATAACCTGCATAAGTTATTCGGATTCTGGCGTTTGCAGTTTATGACAGTATCCGCATTCTGGCGCAGCCGGCAGCACATCATACTCGAAACACAATTGGTGGATGAGAAGCTGGGTCGATTGATCGAATACGAGCCTGCGACCTTTCATGTCACGGTGCGTGTGGAGTCCCAGCTTCCTTAGCACGTGTCCGACCTTTTCACTACTCAGCTTCGAAGGTTCGCCCTGTTCGATCCTAATCTCGTTGGTTGCGACCGCAACCTCCCGAACGTACGGTTGATGTTCATTGCCGTGCGCGAAATTCAAAACTGCCGTCAGAACCGCTCCGTCGATTCCACCGGCACGTTCTGCGCGCACGTCTTCACTCCAGCCCTTCAGGAGTTCGACAAGCCGCCGCTGCAGCGCGGAGTCATTAATGATGACCGCCCCCAGCCGCCGAGCGATCAGATCAAATTCTGGCTGAAGTTCCCCCGGTGCAACTTCTAAGAAGTCAGCGCGCTCGCGGTTGAAGGCACGGTAGGACAAGAGTCTGCTCTGCAAGCGCTCGACAGCGGCTAAGGAACGATACGGCCGCAGCGGAACCGGGGCATTGCGGCCCAGATGGATGTGCAGCCCGCCCCTGGTTTGCTTCGGGCATGTTTCGCCGACGTACACGACCTTCGCACAATAAAACACATAGAGGCCGTCCCGGTTCGCAACAAAATACCCGGGGTAATCTGTAGCGTGGAGCAGATGGGTTGCAGCCTGGCCAGCTTTCACCTGATGGATCAACAAGGTCGGTTTTAGCTGTTCCATGGATATTCCCTTCAATGCGGCCAAATTCATATCGATGAGTTTTAACGGTTTGTGGCAGACATATTCCAGAAGACAGAAAAGCAACTGCGCCATGTGCAGCGGGCCGCTGATCGTGACATGAGGAAGGAAGTCCAAAGCGTCTTGGAACCAGCTCGCGATCGACCAGAAGGTAAGCGCCTCACATTGATACCGCGACAAGGCGGAGCAGTTCTGAAGTACGTCGTAGACCGCGTCGAACACTTCGCGCGCGGACTGGTACCCGGCCACATCGTTTGCCAGCCGGATTGAGTTGTACACTTCGGAGGGCATCGAAGGCGGAAGATGACGATCGTTCACAACGGTAAGGATTGGACGCAGACCCCGCCATTCGATACGAACTACGTCAATCTGTCCTGCACGACGGATGATTTCCAGCGTCGCCGGAGGTTCGTAGTCGTCGTACTCCAACTCTGGAGAATCGGGCTCCAGGTCCGGAACGTCAGGCCCATCCCCGAGTTCACGGATATTTCCGCGGCCAAGATACTGATCGTATGCAGCCATTACCGACCCCTGCGTGCGTTTGTCTTCCTCTGACTCGTCGGTGACTGTAAACAGGTCCTCGATTTCCGGACGTAGTTCGTCTTGGGGCCCTTTTGTCCCCGCGCCCGGGACCGGGTCCTCCTGCGCTTGCCCGGGGCAGGGCAACCCTCTGTCACGTTCCCCTTGCGCATCAGGACTGCTGTCCCGGCAGTCGCCGCCGACGGCGCCCTCGGGGTCTGTCTGATGTACGCCGTCTTGCACCCGAGCGTCACCGCACCCCGTACCCTGCTGTTGTGCTTGATCCTCCACGGCAAACGCGGCGTTTGGAAGCGGTGAAACCTCATTATTATCCGCATCCATCGCTTGTGGTACTTCCGTCGGCGCTGTCGGAGGGTCCGGCTGGTCTTGTTTCTCGTCCTTGTTCGTTTCATCCAACATTGTCTTCGTGTCTACCTCTCATTAATCAATACTGCGGTTCGCAGAGAGATTCCGCGGCATTGCGCTCGAAAATCTCTCTCTATCCTTAATTTCGGTAGTTCAGAAACCCGCTGGCCGCTAATGGGGTCTTCCCTGCTACCTTCTTGCCACGGTGCCCTGCTCCTCGGCCTTTCAGCCGTGGAATGCCAGCAAAACCCACCGGCGGCAAGGTCAGAGCACACACATTCAGTTGTTTAGGTTGGGTGTTCGGCTCTGGAGCCTACTTCACCCTAGAAGGAAGCGTCACATAGCCTGAACGCTAGGAAGCGCAGGAAACCGTGAAGTTATTTACATTCTCTCGCTTTCACGCGGCGGAGGGCGTGTGTCGCGGGAGCGGCAGACTTCGCCGATTCCACCCGCACCCAGAGGCGATTGGATTTCGTAAGGCCCGAGCTTTGTGCCAGAGATGAGCCCCATACGTGCGCGCCATTATCGTCCGAAGGAGGGCCGTTGCAGTGCATTTGCGATGTCCCTTGCAAGTGCTCAGCAAAACATAATGCTTATCTGATTAGTTCCGTGGATCGCGTTCGATGAGTTGAATGGCACACCCCGTCCGCAGCTCGATCAAAGCGGATGGCGAGATCTGACTTTGGCGAAACCCCGCTCTCTTTAGCGGGATACGAGCAGTCGCAGCGCTCGGGACGAGAAATGTCGTACCAGAGACCAGGTGCGGAATGCCCGTTCGATATAGGATTCGCTGCACGTACCGGACACATGCTTCCTCCCGGCCTAGTGCGGAAAGTCGGCCACACTTCCAATTCGGGATCTTGATATCATCGACCCTAGCAAACAAACGGCATTCCGCAATCTGCGACGCTTTCGGGAGGTCATCAGCCGGCAATAGGTATCTGCTTCTGAGAAATCCCTTTAGTTCCTCCAAAGACACCCGGCGCCAGCCCGCGTCCGCCTCATGCACGTCGATGTCAAAGCCGGAGTGCAGGGCGAAAGCTCCCAGCAGCGGGTCAGTGACAACCACCTCGAAATCGCCTTCAGACCCGGCCGGCTGGCGGATCTTCGCGGATTTCATGGATACTCCGTTCAACAGAAACTCGCAGGGAAAATCGCCGAGGGCCGAAGAATCACGCATTTGTCTTTACGTCACCTTTAGTGGACGGATAGCACGTCACCATCGAATGTTGAAACGAGTCTTCACGTGTGAATAGCTGGTCGCAGATGAGGCATTTTCGCGCGTCAACGCTAGTAACGAGGAAGGCTTTCCCCAAACTTTCATCCCGCGCTGCGACTCCGATCTGTTTGAACGTGTGATCGAACGTCATCGTTTCTCCCATTCGGGAACTTGACGTGGGTGGTTCCGTGTGTCGGTCTGCAACGGAGCCCTATTACAACGAAGTCTTGCTCATGCAATAGGCGCAACGATAATGGCCGTCTGTTGATATCAGTAACCTGCGCCTGGGCAGGTTCATGCGTTCCCGAATTTCACGCACGAGCTTGGGCTTTTGCAGAATGCAACGATCGAGAAGCAGCGAGTATTGGCGCGTCTGCGTGGAAAAGATTACACGTCCGCGAGGAACCGTTATGTAGTCCTCATCTCGCGGCGCTAAACCATGGGCTTGCATGATCTTCGATGCTGTTACGAAATTGGAACAGAACAAATCGAAATCCTATTGCTCGGAGGAGCGTTTTTCATGCTTATTTACTTGCTCAGCCACATATTCGCAGACAGCGATTCAGCCCGAATTCCGGTTGTCCTAAATGGCGAAAAGAAGAATGCAGTAATTTCGGATTTTGTAACGGGTGAACGAGGGATGCGCCGCACGCACTCCGCCCCAACTCAAAATCTACACATATCCACTCCGCGCCCCGACAATAAAGTGACGCCCATCGGACATATACGAGTTCGCGATGAGATGCACAGGGATGATCTGAGTCCCCTGTCCAACATGATTCTCATGGGGGGTCTCTGGGACCATGCTTTTCCCTCCTCCCCCCATCTGTTTGACGGGATAGTGTATACGTGATGCAACGATGTACACACTCACATTTCAAGAGTTGCGCCATCGTCAATATCCATGCGGCTCAGAGCGACGTGACATGCGTTTCACCCGCGTCAAATGCGGGCGGAGCGATGTGTGGAGTAAGTTGCGTGCGGCGTGTGGTTTGGGGAGAACAAGGGCGCGGGAGGCGGGCGGCGCGGTCCGCCGCTAAGCGTGATTTCCCGCTAGGGAAGATTAACTGTCAGCGCGTAGATGTCTCCGCCGCCGCGGTTAACTTGGACGAGTAAAGAACCGTCGGGAGCGAATGCCCAAAAGGCGCAACGCATCGCGCCCGCCTGCAAGATGTCTTCGAAGCTGTAGGCGCGTTGCAGTGCACCGCTGCCAGGCTGGAAACGGTAGACGGGTTCCCCTGGCGCAAGAATATCCTGAAAATATAAGACCGAATCTGGCGACCAAACGGGAAACGAAATTGCTGCGCCGCGTGCGATCTGAGTCCAGCGGTGCGTCGTTAGGTCTAAGAGTTGGATGGCGGACTGATCTACCGATACAGCTGCCAAGAAACGGCCGTCAGGAGACCAGCGCCCAGTGATAAGTCCGCCCGAGCCAGGAATCATCGTAGGTTGTCGCTGCTCGAGGTCGAAAAGGTATAAGCCCTGTTCCGAGGTCGCTCCTACTCCTTGCTTCGCAGTGAAGAGCAAAGTCTTTCCGTCGGGCGATAAATCCGGCCAGAACGCGGAGGCATCGGGAGCGAGCAAAAGTTGAGGACGACCGCCGTCGGCCGAAACCAGATAGATTGCGCCCCTGAGACCGCCCTCAGTGTTTTCGAACAGAATGTGTTTTGAGTCAGGACTCCAACGGGCGCCGTGGATGTTGGGAATGGAGGGATCTTCAACCAGTCTCCGCCGATCGCTGCCGTCCAGCCGACTGCGCCATAGTTGGTTCCCTTTGCTGTAAAGCATCCACTGGCGATCGGGAGAATAGACGACCTCCTCGACAGATAATCCGGGCAGAACGGGCTTAAATCGGTGAGTGAGGGGATCGAAGTAGACCACGTCGATTCCGCCAATGATCGCACCGACCGCGTAGATCGAGCGCCCGTCACGAGAGGGCAAAGGAGTGGCATAGGCAACGGGCGGGAAGGTGAGTTGTACGGGCACCGGCTGCCGCCATGACGTCCAGGAAGATTCGCGAACGGCCCAGAGAGCTTGCCGGTCGTCTTTGAAGGCACTAAAGATGTAATAAGAGCCATCAGTAGTCCAATGCCCGTCGAAGGCGTTCCAGCCGGGAAGGAAGGGATGAAGATCACGGCCCGAGGAACGGACTTGCCAGAGATGTGGACCTGGAACGGGAGTATTCGCCGCGAAACGTAAGGTCCTACCGTTAGGAGACCAGTCAATGGCCCAAGCGTGAAAACCCGCGAGTTGGTGAATTTGGGAACCGTCGCGGTCGGCAATGTACACGCCAGAAGGGTTGGTGAAAGCGATTTTGGTTCCGTCGGGGGAGTAGACCGCGCCATCTACCACAATCTCTCCCACGGGACGAGGCGCGCCACCCACAAGCGGCATGGACCAGAGGGGCCGGTTTGAGTCGCGCGAAATGAAGGGAACCAGCAAAATCTCGGACTGGTCGGGGGAGACTGCGAAGGTCTTGGTGTTCTTGAACGGAGCTTCAAAGGGCGCACTCTCGCCCCCCGCCGCGGAGATTTGACGGTTATTCCAGTGATCGCCATCGCGCTCGAGAAAGAAAAGGCGCGAGCCATCCGACGCAATTCCTCCCCAGGGATCGACATGGCCCGAGCTCGTCAGGCGGGTGATCTGGGTAACGCGGGGAGGTGGAGGAAATGCGCGGCGATAACCCAACCAGCAGGCTCCCACGAAAACCAATGCGAGAGTGATGAGCCAGCCGGATTTGCGTCTGAACTTCTGGGGCGAAGGCGGGATCGGCAACTGCTGGAAGGGAGCCGACAGCGCAGGCGGAGCATCCACTGGCTTCCGCGCATCCGCTTCGAGCGGCGAGACCTGTACCGGAGCGATGAAGCGGTAGCCGCGGCGGGGAACGGTCTCGATGAAAGTGGGGTTATCGGCTGTATCGCCGAGAGCGTAGCGAAGGGTCTTGATAGCGGTATTCAGTCCCTCATCGAAATCGACGTAGGTTCCGTCAGGCCACAATCGGGCACGCAGTTCTTCGCGGGAGACCACTTCGCCGGGGTGTTCCAGTAAGGTGGCCAGAATCCGTAGAGGCTGATTTCCGAGGCGAACCGGGAGGCCTCGACGGAGAAGTTTTTCCTGGGAAAGATCCAACTCAAGCTGACCGAAGCGCAGGCGGGACCCGCCATTAGGAGACGCTTTCACGGTTTCGGCACCCCACGCCCGTACGATGTGCCGAGAAGTCTATCACTGATTCTGGTCCAAGCAGCGGCAGTATTCACTCAGAAGAGTCTGCAAGTGTCTGCCGGGACGAGAGTTGCAAACTCAGACAGATTCCGGCGGAACTCCGGTTGACCGGAGCGCTGGAAAGGGCAACGATGCCCGCCAAGAAGTCACGACTAGGAGGCAAACATGAGCAAACGATTCGGTCTTTACACAATCGGGATGGCAGCACTGGCGCTTCTGGCGTTTACCGCGAGCACGCGACAGCCAAGTTCGGCGGAATCGGCCGGAACAGTGTTGATTGGAGCAGGCAATGTGCTGTTGGGCGATGAGGAAGTGACGTCGGGCGGGTTGACGGTACGGGCGTTTGTTCCGACCGACAGTTTGAGTCCCAATTGTCTGACGACGTTCTCGGAATCCAACTTCGCCATTCCCGGCCTAACGCTTTTCTGCGGCTCGCGTGTGTTTAACGGACAGAAAGGGCTGCTGATTTCGGTCTTTCCGCCCCAAGCGATTCCCACCGGACTGGTGCTGAGCCTGACCGTGTATCAACAGGGCGCGCGCGGATACGGCACACCGGTGTTGTACACGGGGGAATAACCGCAGGGAGGCATTGTCGTGGTTCGGAATTCCGCGGACTACATTCCGCGGACTACGGGTTGGCCTTATTACAGCATCGGTCGCGCGAACTGGTTGGGTTCGCAGGCTCACACTCGTAGAAACACTTCCCCCCAAATTTTTGACGGAGACGCCGCCAAGAAAACGATTTTCTGCGTGCAGCAGCAATGTATGCGTTATGGAGGGCAACCGCGCTTTCTGTGAGTAGCGGGAACGGAAACCGCCGCTGAGCTCAACCGAACAACCCGCAAGGTACTAGGAGGAAATCATGAACTCGAAGTTATGGATGTCCATTGCGGCTCTGGTCTTATTTGCAGCGCTGGTGTTGCCGTTGTCGACGGCTGCGCAGACATGCGCGGTCAACAACACTCATCATCACTACCAAGTGGTGCAGATGCCGACGCTCGGCGGCGCTGGAACGAGTTTCTTCGACAACGCGAACAACATTGCAGTGGTGAATGGTCGCGGCACGGTGAGTGGTGGCTGCGCGGAAACTTCATTGTCCGATCCCAATGGATCAATGTTTTGGTGGACTGCGGACGGCAATGTATGTCATGCGTTCCTTTGGCAGAATGGTTCCTTCACCGACCTCGGGTCGCTAGCCGGAACCAACAACAGCGGTGCGGCCTGGATCAGTTCGAATGGCATCGTGGCTGGGCTTTCCGAGAACGGGCAGATCGATCCGTCCATCTCTGGCCTGCCGGAGATCAGTGCGGTGATGTGGCGCGATGGCGCGATCACGAATCTTGGGACATTACCGGGAGGCGGATATCAGAGCGCAGCCGTTTCGGTAAACAGCCACGGCGAGGTAGCTGGGATCGCCAGCAATCTGGTGGCGGACTCCAATTCTCTGCTGAACTTCAACGTAAACCTGTGGTCGGGCGTCGGCTATGGGTACCAACTGCGGGCGTTTGTGTGGGATCAGAGGAACGGCATGCAGGACCTGGGGACGCTCGGTACTGGAACCGATGCAGAGGCATTCAAGGTCAACGAGCGCGGACAGGTGATTGGGGACTCGTACACCAGCTCCAACCCGGGGGCGTGTTATGGAGTAACTTCGGGCGCATTTATTTGGGATCGGAAGCATGGGATGGTGGACCTCGGCAGCTTCGGGGGAACCTGCACCTTCCCCAATGACATCAACGATCATGGCCAAGTTGCTGGTGCAGGCTTGGTCTCGGGAGACTCCTACCAGCGCGCGTTTCTGTGGCAGAACGGTTCGCTTCGTGACCTCGGAGGCTTCGAGGGAAACAATACCGGGGCGATCGCCATCAACGAGAAAGGCGAAGCGGTGGGCTTTGCGCAACATGCCGCGCTTTGGAGACACGTCGGGCAGTTGACCGATCTGGGCACGGTGGGCAGCGATCCATGCAGTTTTGCACAAGGCATCAACGACGTAGGCCAGGTCGTGGGAAACTCGACGCCCAGCGACTGTGTGCACTACGACACCTCGCGCGGTTTTATTTGGGAGAACGGGTTGATCGCCGATCTGAACGCGCTGGTTCCGGCGAGTTCTCCGCTGTACATCATTTATGCGTACACCATCAACAATCGCGGAGAGATCGCTGTGAACGGAATCGACGGCAACGGCATTGAGCAGGCGGCGCTGCTGGTTCCGTGCGACGGGAATCATGCGGAGGTGGAGGGATGTGATTACAGCATGGTGGACGCGGCGGCGACAACTCGCGAGAATCCGGCAGGTGCTATACAACAACCGACGACTACGGCTCCGCGCACACTCCGTCCTTCTGGCAGACGTGGTTTGGCCTTTAGGCCCCGGCAAATCGGAGCACACACCTCCGGAGGTACGCGCAGCTTAACCAGCACGCTGGCAGTTACAGACAGTGCAGCCGACGACCCGCAGATAGTCTCCCTGAGCGGCACCAACGTTACCCAGTGCACGGTGCAGGGCCATCCATGTGGGCCCATACGGTGTTGCCCTGGGTTGGTTTGCATGTTTAGAGGAGGATCGACAAGAGCTGGTTATGCTTGCTATCTCAAAGGGTCGGTAATTATCTCCAGAACAGCTTCGCTTTGGGAAGGTATGGACACGAACAAGCTCGACGAGTAAGAAGGGGGAAACGGAAACGTGCAATGCAGGCTGCCACACCGAGGATAGCTTGGTGGCCTCATCGGGTGGATGTTTTGGGCAGCGCGGGAGCATATCCTCTCTCGCGCTGTATACCTACATAGACAAAGACATCTGACGATACGCCTCCGTATCGTGGAGATCTCCGCGCGAAGGGGCGGAATCTACACAAAGGGAAAAGCTGCGTGTCCATTTCAGGCTGAGCCAAGAAATTCGACCGCATTCCGTTCTTAGCCCTGGCCACCCACTCGACCTGTCAACGTGTGTTTCCCGTGACGCTCACGAATCGAGCCGGGGGCCTGTTTCCGCTGAGCACAGCGCACTCTCAGCCCCATTGCGATGGCTTCGCCGATGTCGGATGGCAACGGCATCTGGGCCATGCGTCCACCTTTGCCATGGATGGTGATCCGACCGTTGTCCCAATCGATATCATCCAATTCGAGCGCAACAATCTCGCAGGCTCGCAGACCCAGGCGGGCGAGCAGCAAGAGAACAGCGTAGTTCCTCTTTCCGCGTGGGGTTTCCCGCTCGCAATGATCGAGAAGCTGTTGAACTG
>CAVPNR010000011.1:0-29108 GCA_963706645.1 uncultured Acidobacteriaceae bacterium | reverse complement strand
TGGAAAATCCCCGCTTCTCGCGCAAAGGGCGCGCGATAAATGGGGCACCCGGCAGGGCTGTCTCGTAACGTCGACGAGGTCGGCGACTCTTCCTAGCCGAACGCTCATACTGACTGCCACGTTACCCCTTCAGTAAGTCTTTACGCTGAGTCGTCAAAATCCCCACCCTAACGTCGCAAAGTACGCGACGTTAGGATGGGGCACCCTCGAGGCCTGTCTGACTCACGGGGGCTTGTCTGACTTACGGGGCTTGTTTGACTCGTGGGCCTATTGGCCCAGGATTCCTTTTTTCAGGGCGGCGTTGGGGGGCTTGGGGCCGAGCCAGACGGAGAAGAGCATGTCGGCGAAGGCGGGGCCGGCGATGGTTAGTTTTTCTGTGCCTGCGATCGCTACGGCCGTGCCGGTGGCGGGGACGTAGGTGAAGGTGAGTTCTTCTCCGTCCTTAACCGCGTCGAGGACGGCGAAGAGGCGATCGATGTCGGGCTTCAGCGTTTTCGCCGCATCGGGCGTGTTGTTTTCGAAGGACTCGGTGAAGCCGTCGGTGAGTTGGTTCTTGCTGACGTCGCGCACGAAGTGCATGACGATGCGCCGGGGGACGTCCGGTTTGAGAATCGCGCTTGGATCGGCAGATTTTTGGGGGATGTAGAGTCCGGCGACGTAGACCTTGAAGGCGTACTTAGTGCGCAATCCCATGCCGTTGAGGACGAGGGTTGTGTTTCCGACTTGATTTGTGTCGGGCAGAGTTACGTTGGCGAGAGTGCCGGCGTGGGATAACGACGCCAGGACGAATACCGCGAGGGTCAGCAACATGGCGGTTCGGCGCATGAGGCCTCCTGATGTTTCTAGATTACGACTCACGGTACATCCGGGGCGGGAGAGTGGGCGGTGATTGCGGTCACGAATTTCAAAATCCCCACCCTAACGTCGCAAAAAGCGCGACGTTAGGATGGGGCACCCGACCACCGAGCAAGCTGCTTGCGTGCGCTACAAACGTTGGGCCGTCACCGCGACGGGCACTCCGTTGGTGAGGGAGTCGAAGACGGGCGAGTGTGCCGAACCGAGCTTGCAGAGCTCTTGCAGCTGTTCGTCTGGAACGTCGGCCTTGATCTTGAAGTTGACGCGGATTCCCTGATAGCCGTTGCGAACATTCTTGTCGAGTTCCAGGAATCCGTGCAGATCGATATCGCCTTCCAGAGAAGACTCTACTTCTTCAATATGAATGCCGCGGGCGGCTGCGTGATAGACCATGGATGAAGTCAGACAACCGGCCAAGGCATGAAGGAGATGTTCGACGGGGTTGGCGGCAGAATCCTTGCCGAGCAAAACCGGAGGCTCGTCGGCCTCGAGGACGAACGCCTTGGATCGGCGGTGTTCCTGGCCAGCGCCGTAAAAATTGTCCACGGTTGAGGTATTGCGGCCGCCATCCACCCATTCGTTACGGATGCGAAAATTGAATTTCGCGAGAGTGGGAGCGGCCTTGATTGCTTCGACTGTCTTCGAGAGGCCGTCAAGCGCGACTCCATTGACGGTATTTTCCAAGACAGGCGTGGTTTGGGTTCCAGTTGTCTTCATGCTTTGATTCTCCTTTTGCATTGCAATGTTCGCGTGATTCCCGATCGCCTCACCCTGTTCGCAAACTGCGCGAAAAAGGGTGAGGCACCCAATACCACGGGGGAAGGAACACACGCGATTTCTACTGACCTTACTTCTACTGACCTTCGCAGCTGACCTGGTTGTTCCAGTCGACGAACGCGCCGTTCGGGTTGTCGCGCCACGCCCAGACGTGCAGTTCGAAGAACGAGTCGAGGTTGAAGCGGTTCGGAGCGGGGACGAACTGGAAGTCCTGGCCCTCGAGTTGGGGCGGAACACCGGCGTTCGCGGCCAGCCAGGTAGCAGCGTCGACAATGTACTCGACGCCAACCAGCCGCCGTGCGGTTCCTACGGGCTCGTAGATGAGAGCTTCCGGTTGCGAGACGTTGATCAAGCCGTCTCCGACGTAAGTGCTGTTGACGTAGTGAATGCCCATCGCCCCGTGGTCGGGACCGCTGACGCAGCCAAAGGCGGGTCCATAGCCTGCGGCGGTGGCGTTGTTCACATTAATAAACTGCTTGGTAGCGTCCCGAACCAATTGCACGAGCTTGGCCGAAGGAGTGTGATCGTGGTGGCTGGTTTGCGCTGCCGCGAGAAGAGGCGCGGCCAGTGTGAGGCTGGCCATCAAGGCCAGGCGCAGAATGTTCGTGGTTGAGGTGTGGATGCGAGTGGTGAGTTGTGTCGTCATAGCAGTTCTCCTTGTGGAATCAGTTTTGTAGTCCTTTGGTCCCATGCTTACGTGGGGTCAACATCAGGAATTTCCTGGCCGAGAGTGCAGTGCAACAGTGCCTGGTGTTGAAGAAATGCTCCGAGAAGCCCGATACGTGTAAAGGAATCTCTGCCTTCGGATTCTCTCGGGCGATTTCTTGAACGTCGTCCCCAGATCGACGTTTGCGTTGTCACTGGAGGCATACTGCCGGGAAGCGTTCGAGGTCGACCATGGCGAGCGCCTTAAGCCTGATGAATCTGCATGAATTTGTAAGCCGAGCAGAATGTTGGGCTTGGCGACACATGCGGGCAGCGATGTAGAATGACCGCAACTTGTGGGGAGCGTGCTGTGGTGTCCGATCCAGTCCGACAATCAGAGTCGATTCAATTCGGCAAGGACTTCGAGTTAGATCCGCGCAGCTATGAGCTCCGCAGCGGCGGGCGGATTCTGAAACTGGAACGGATTCCGATGGAGTTGCTTATCCTCCTGGTCGAGGAGAGAGGGCAACTGGTGACGCGCTCGCAAATCATCGACCGGATTTGGGGCAAGGACGTCTTTCTCGATACAGATAACAGCATTAATGCAGCCATCCGCAAGATCCGCCAGGTCCTGAAGGACGATCCCGAACAGGCGCGCTTTGTGCAGACGATCACGGGACGGGATATCGATTCATCGCGCCTGTAGTCGAAAGTCGGAGCAAGGTGTCGGGTCGAAATACCACATCTGGAGTCAATGCAATCCATTCAGGTTTCTCGGAGAAGGCGGCCGAGCCGGTGGTCGAAATTCCTGCCTCGAATCTTCCGGTGCAGAGGACCGGATTCCTGGGCCGGGAAAAGGAAGTGGCTGCGGCCGAACAACTCCTGCTGCGTCCGGATGTGTCGCTGGTTACGATCACGGGCCCGGGAGGGATCGGGAAGACGCGACTGGCGGTGCAGCTGGCGAGTCGTCTGGGGGAACACTTTCCGGGTGGGACGTATTTTGTGCCGCTGTCGTCGCTGAGCGATCCGGGATTGTTGGGATCGGCGATTGTTCAGGCGTTGGGGATCCGGGAAGCTGGGACGCAGTCTCCGATGGAAGTACTCAAGTCGAACTTGCGACGTTCGGGGCGCTCTCCGAAGTTGCTGTTGCTGGATAATTTCGAGCATCTGGTTGGGGCGGTGCCCACCGTGGTCGAACTGCTGTCGGTGGCCTCGCGGCTGAAGGTGCTGGTCACGAGCCGGTCGGCGCTGCACGTCTATGGGGAGAACGAATTCCCGGTGCCGCCGCTGGCGCTTCCGGAACAGCCGGTGGCAACCGTGGCGGTGCTGGAGCGATCTCCGGCGGTGGCGCTGTTCGTGCAGCGAGCGGTTGCGGTCAAGCCAGATTTTCAACTGACTGCAGAAAATGCAGCGGCGGTCGCCGAGATTTGCGCGCGGCTGGATGGCCTGCCCCTGGCGATTGAACTGGCAGCGGCGCGAGTGAAAGTGCTGTCGCCCACAGCCATGCGGGCGCGTCTATCGAGCCGGCTGCAGCTGTTGACGGGCGGTGCGCGAGACATGCCCCAGCGGCACCAGACGCTTCGCGCCGCGATGGATTGGAGCCACGATCTGCTGACCCCGAACGAGCAAAAGCTCTTTCGGAGACTGTCAGTATTCGCGGGCGGATGCACTTTGGAGGGAGCAGAAGCGGTCTGCGATGCGAAAGGTGATCTGGATTTGGATCTGCTCGACGGCATGGAGTCGATGGTCGACAAGAGTCTGGCGCAGCGGGATGAGCAAGCCAATGGTGAACCGCGATTCGTAATGCTCGAAACCATTCGCGAGTATGCCCTCGAAAAACTGGAGGCGAGCGGCGAGAAGGCGTTGGCCAAGCGTGCTCATGCCGCGTACTGCCTGGTTCTGGCAGAAGAGAAGGCGACGGAGCAAATCGGAACGGTAAGCGCAGATTGGCTGGCGCACTATGGGATCGAACATGACAATTTTCGCGCGGCCGTGGAGTGGTTGACAGAAACGGAAGATGTGGAGTGGGGGCTCCGTCTCGGCGGCGCTCTGTTTCGTTATTGGGAGATGCGCGAGTATCTCGCGGAAGGCAGGGCCCGGCTGGACAAGCTGCTGAAGATTCGGGGGGCACAGGCTCCCACCAAGGCGCGGAGTCGCGCGCTGTTTGCGGCCGGCGTACTCGGGGTTGAACAAGGAGATTACGCAGCGGCAGAGTCACTCATTCGAGAGAGCCTGGAGATCTCGCGGCGATTGGACGATGCGCAAGGCGCCGCTGTTTGCCTGAATGCTCTGGCGGTCAGTGCGCGGGACCGAGGCGACATCCAGAGTGCGCGATCGTTGTTCGAAGAGAGCCTCGCAGTGTGGAGAGAGTTGGGCGACCCGAAGGCAGTGGCCAGTGCGGTGAGCAACCTGGCGAATATCGTCAAATTGCAGGGGGACAATGCGAGGGCGCGAGCGCTGTACGCGGAGTGTCTCTCGATCTTCAGTGGACTGGGAGATCGAGCCGGCGTTGCCTGGTCGATGAACTATCAAGGGGATGTGGCACGGGATCAGGGAGATCCAGCGGCGGCGCGAGCCTTGTACGAAGAAAGCCTGGAGATTTTCCGGGAGCTTGGCGACCGTTGGGGCATCGCAGGCACGCTGGCGGATTTGGGAAACCTGGCGAGCGATCAGGGAAATTATTCGATGGCGCAGGATCTTTACCGGCAGAGCATCACAACCTTCCAGGAACTGGAACACAAGCGAGGAATTGCCCGTCTGCTGGAGTGTTTCGCGTGTTCGGCGGCGGTGCAACTGGAAGCGGAGCGCTCGCTGCGGCTGGCCGGAGCGGCGGCGGCGTTGCGCCAGAATATCGGCGCGCCCCTTACGCCAGCCGAACACGCCAAACTGGAAGCCAGCCTGCACACGGCGCGGCAGGCATTGGGAAGCACAATGGGCGGGACAGCCTGGTCCGAGGGCTGGGCCCTGCCGGTCGAAAAGGCAATTGAAGAAGTGCTGATGTTGGGCGATCCCTCGCGCTCGTGCTCGTGAGCGGGGATGCTATCAGCCGGATCTGGAGTCTATTCTGCGCTGGTCGGATCGAGAAGCCGGCGGACGGCGGAAATGCGATTGGCGGGAAGGCCCGTGCGTCGGGCATGCTCCAGGATGGTCGCTTCGTCAGGAGCGAGATAGACGCAATACACCTTGTCGCCGGTGACGTAGCTGTGGAGCCACTGGATGCCGACGCCCATGTCTTTCAGCACGGCGACGGACTTTTGGGAGATCTCGCGCAGTTGAGCGTCAGAGAGTTTTCCGACGCCGGGAACATCACGTTCGATAACGAACTTGGGCATGGGCTCCTCAAGAACTTCTTCGATGCTAGCATGCCGCGGCTTGGGTTGGTTCAGGTGCGGCGCGAAATTTGACTTGTGAATGACATTGATTCCATAACAAAGCTGGATCAAAGGTCAAGATCCCCACTCTAACGTCGCAAAAGGCGCGACGTTAGAATGGGGCACCCTCGAGTTCTTCGACTCTTCTCACGCTCGTGCCCAAGTTATGAGCGCGTGGCTGCTGCGACTTTTAGCGGTTCGAGGTGGGCGGTGAAGTGCCTTAGAAATGGGGCTTCGTGGGTCAAGCGCATGCCGGGGATTTGGGCGCGGTGCTTCCAGACTTCCAGGATTACTTCCACGACATAATCGATGTGGCTCTGTGTGTAGACGCGGCGGGGGATGGCGAGACGGACGAGGTCCATTTTTGCTGCGGCGGCGAACATCAGGGTGCCGATTTCTACGGAGCGGATTCCACCTTCCAGATAAAGTTCTGCGGCGAGCGCGACACCTGGAAATTGATCCTGCGGAATGTGCGGGAGGAAGGCGCGGGCATCGAGGTAGATGGCGTGTCCGCCAGGAGGCTGGACGATGGGCACGCCTTGGCTCGCGATGTGATTGCCGAGATAGGCGGTCGAGGCGATGCGGTAGCGGAGGTAGTCTTCTTCGAGGGCTTCCTGCACTCCGACGGCGATGGCTTCGAGATCGCGTCCGGCGAGGCCGCCGTAGGTCGGATAGCCCTCGGTGAGGATGAGGAGATCTTTTTCCTGCTGGGCGAGCAGGTCGTCGTTGGTGCAGAGGAAGCCGCCGATGTTGGCCATGCCGTCTTTCTTGGCGGACATGGTGCAACCGTCGCCGAGGCGGAACATTTCCTGAGCAATTTCTTTTGGCGATTTGTTCTCGTATCCCTTCTCGCGCAGTTTGATGAACCAGGCATTTTCGGCGAAGCGGCAGGCGTCGAAGTAGAGTGGGATCTGGTGGCGCTTGCAGAGGGCGCTGACTTGGCGCACGTTTTCCATGGAGACGGGCTGGCCTCCGCCGGAGTTGTTGGTGACGGTGAGCATGACCAGCGGGACGTGCTCGCGGCCAACGCGCCGGATGAGGGCCTCGAGGGCACCGACGTTCATGTTGCCTTTGAAGGGATGCGTCGACGCCGGGTGCTTGCCTTCTTCGATGACGAGATCGACAGCCTCGGCGCCGACGAATTCGACGTTGGCGCGGGTGGTGTCGAAGTGCGTGTTGTTGGGGACGACGTCCCCTTTCTTGCAGGCCACGCCGAAGAGGATGCGCTCGGCGGCGCGTCCCTGATGCGTGGGGATGACATGGCGGTAGCCGAAAATGTCCTGGATGGAATTCTTGAAGCGGTCGAAGCTGCGGCTGCCGGCGTAGCTTTCGTCGCCTTCCATGATCGCAGCCCATTGGTGGGTGGACATGGCTCCGGTGCCGGAATCGGTGAGCAGGTCGATGAGGACATCGTCGGCGGGGAGCAGGAAAAGGTTGTAGTAGGCGGCTTCGAGTAGTTGCTCACGCTGTTCGCGGGTGGTCCAGTGTAGGGGTTCGACGCTTTTGATACGGAAGGGTTCGATGATGGTTTTTACGGGCATGGGCGAGTGCGTGCAGAGATTTCAGAGTGACTTTTCATGTTAGGAGGTGGATTGCGAGAGGGGTGTGATTCGGCGCACGCGGAGGAGTGCGTGGGGTCGTGGCGTGTAGCAAATTGTGGGGGGCCCAGGTTCTGGAAGTCAAAGTCCCCACTTCTCGCGCACACTACGCGCGAGAAATGGGGCACCCGGGGAGCACCTGGCGGGTTGCATGGATCCTTCGGCGGGCAAAGTGCGCCGCCTCAGGATGACAAGTGTATGGGGATCGCGGCACGGTGGTAGACTCGAACGTTTTGTTAGAGGCGAACTTCATGAACATTCAACGGGTGGGAGTGGTGGGTGCAGGGACCATGGGCAATGGGATTGCGCATGTGTTCGCGCGCGGCGGATTCGACGTTGTGCTGTGCGATGTGGAGCTGCGGTTTTTGGATCGCGCGGTCGGGACGGTTGCCAAGAATCTGGATCGCGAAGTGGCGAAGAACAAGATTTCGGCCGAAGACAAGGCTTTGGCACTAGCGCACATTCATCCGGTGACGGATCGCGGGCAACTAGCGGATTGCGATTTTGTCATTGAGGCGGCGACGGAGAAGTTTGAGATCAAGACGGAAATCTTTCGAGACTTAGACCATGTGACGCGGCCGGGAATTATTCTGGCGTCGAATACGTCGTCGATTTCCATTACCAAGCTGGCGGCGCTGACCAAGCGGCCAGAAAAAGTGATTGGGATGCACTTCTTTAATCCGGTACCGGTGATGAAGTTGGTGGAGGTGATTCGCGGACTGGCCACTTCGCAGGAAACGTTCACGGCGGTGCGCGATCTGTCGGTGAAGCTGGGGAAGACACCGGTCGAGGTGAACGACGCGCCCGGGTTCGTTTCCAACCGCGTGCTGATGCCGCTGCTGAATGAGGCGATGTATGCGGTGATGGAAGGCGTGGCCACGGCTGAGGCGGTGGATGAAGTGTTCAAGTTGGGGATGGCGCATCCGATGGGGCCGTTGACGCTGGCGGATTTTATCGGACTCGATGTTTGTCTGGACATCATGCGCGTGCTGCAGAATGGGTTGGGCGATCCGAAGTACCGGCCGTGTCCACTGCTGATCAAGATGGTGGACGCGGGGTGGCTGGGGCGTAAGAGCGGGCGGGGATTTTATACATACTGATGATTGTTGATTGCTGATTGTTGAATGAAAACATCTGAGGACGTCTCACGCACCGGGAGCGACATTTGGTTCTACCTGCTGGCTGCGCTTTGCGGCATTGGGACGGGATGGGCGGATGTCGCGGTCAACGATCTGCTGTTCACGGCGTTGCTGGTGCTGTCGGCTGGGATTCTGCTTGGGATGCTGCGGCCGCGGTGGCCTTGGCGGTGGGTGGTGATCGTTGGAGTTTTTATTCCGCTGACTGAGTTGGCGGCTTACGAAATCCTTACGGTGAAGCCGACGCGGGCGCAGATCTATGGATCGTTTCTGGCATTTCTGCCGGGGATCGCGGGGGCGTATGGGGGATCGTTCATGCGGGATGTGATTGAGAATTTGCGACAGGGAAAGTAGCGGCCTGGGGTTCCACTTAGAGCCAATGCGTTCAGCTTAGAGGCGCTGGGCTTCGCCTTCGCTGGACGGCCGAGGCGGCCGTCCCTACATAAACCATTAGCCATTTTCACACAGGGCGTTCTGCTCTTAGGTATCGGCTAACCAGAAAGTCACTCCCGATTCCACAGGAATTACGCGTATGCTGCGAGCATGGGCGTAAGTGTGACGATGCTGGCTTCGGGGAGCCGCGGGAATTGCGCGGTGGTGGCCAGCTCCTGCACGAAGATTCTCGTCGACGCCGGCATCTCTTGCCGCGAGACGTTCAAGCGGCTCAAGACGCTAGACGAGGATCCACATACTCTCTCCGCGATTCTTATCACGCACGAACATTCCGATCATGTTTACGGGTTGGCAACGCTGGCCAAGAAGCTGCGCATCCCAGTATTCATGACGGGCGGGACGCATCAGGCATGGGCGCGTGCCATGCGCAATGAGAAAGGCGAGCGTCCGAAGCTGGAGAAGTATGAGCAGTTTGACGCGGGCCGCCGATTTCAGGTGGGGGACATTGAGGTAAAGCCGTTCACGATTCCTCACGATGCGGCCGATCCAGTGGGGTATACGTTTCGCGCGGAGGGCATTAAGGTTGGAGTTGCGACCGATCTGGGATATTTGCCGGTGAGCGTGCGTGATCATCTTCGGGGCTGCGATGTGCTGGTGATGGAGTCGAATCACGATCTAGAGATGCTGCGGGTGGGGCCGTATCCGTGGTCGGTAAAGCAGCGGGTAATGAGCCGGGTAGGGCATCTTTCGAACCTGGCCCTCGCTGATTTCTTCACGAACGACTATGATAATAGTGCGTCTTTTGTCGTGCTGGCGCATCTCTCAGAGCAGAACAATCATCCAGAGATCGCTCGGAGAGAGGCGGAAAAAGCCTTGGCCACGCGGGGCGGGTTATTTCAGAACCGCGTGCTGCTGGCGTCGCAAACCGAGGCGATGGAGCCGATTCGCTTGTAGGCGGCTGATTTTGGAGTGATTGTTTGCAGATTTGCCTTTGCATATTTGTATTACCCCATGAGTCAGCAGTGCGTTGATCCAATCGTTGGCAAGATCCTGGCGGGCTGGCGGTACGACATATCCGGCTTGGCGCCCGAGATGTGCGGCGACTACGAGAGCCATCTTGCGGAGTGCGAACACTGCCGCCGCCGCCAACAAATTCATCGCATGATTGATGTGGGACTGATCGCGCTGGCGTCCGTGTCGGCGGGAGTGTTTCTGCTGGCATTTGGCGTGATCTGGCACTTAGGACCGAGGCACGCATTCTGGCTGGAGATCGCAGCGCTGGCGGGATTCGGACTCTCTGCGCTGATCTGGCTGGGAGTCGCCGTAGCGACACCGGCACCGGTAACGGTGCTCGACGCGGCCAAAGAGGGCGCGCGGCGGGTGCATGACCGGTTGCCGGAAGAGATCCGGCAACGGTTGCCGGAAGAACTCCGAATCCGAATCACCGGGACATAGAAACCAATGCACGGGCTCTTGCGCGCGGTTGCGGTGGTGCTGCTGATTGGAATGGCGGCGATGCCGGGCGTGCAAGCGATGCCAATCCCAGCAATACCGTTAGGTCATACGGGATGTCATGGCCATGCTCCTGCTACTCCGGTTCCATCCCCCGCCAACTATCTGTGTTGTGTGAGCGGTCACAACGCGGCGATGCCGAGCGCAGTGTGTGCTATGCAGCCGCTGGTCGCGCGGTTCGCTGCGTCGGATGGCGGCGAGGACCTCTCGCTGGCCAGCACTTTCTCCGGACATTTTTCCTTGAACGCCGCTACTGCCGGCAGTCCACCCGGGCTTTCCCCGTTGCGAATCTAGAGAGACCTCTAACCACGAAGGACACGAAGGTCCACGAAGGTCACGAACCTTGATGGCAGGGTCCTCCTCGTGTGACCTCGCCTCGTGTGATCTGGCGTGTTTCAGCGGCAAAAGGTTTGTGGGGAATACCGCAATGAGGTTCTCGTGAAGGCTGGTTTGTTCAGCGGATCGATTCTGTTCGTGCTGTCGGCGATCTCTGCTTGCGCGCAGCAGAGCGCTGCTCCTCGCGAGCATCCGGCGCCGCAGCAGGACACATCGATGGCGGGCATGCAGATGCCCATGCCGATGGAGGAACCGAAGGTTTTTCAACTGCCCTCGCCGCATGAAGGATCGGGAACAGCGTGGCAGCCAGCGTCTGTGCAAGGACCAGCGTGGATGTGGATGAGCCATGGATGGGAGTTCATGGCTCACGGGGCGATCTTTGTGGATTACAACCAGCAGGGCGGTCCGCGTGGCGAGGGGAAGGCGGAATCTGTGAATTGGGGCATGCTGATGGAGCAGCACGAGTTGGGCTCGGGTACTCTTCTTTTCCTGCAGATGTTCTCTGCCGAATCGCTGACGTCTCCGCACCCTGGGTTTCCCGAGCTTTTTCAGACGGGAGAGACGTATCACGGAGAGCTTCTGGTGGATCATCAGCATCCGCACAATGTGTTCGCCGAACTGGCGGCGCTGTACACCCTGCCGCTGACTGAGAAGGTCTCGTGGGAGCTTTATGGCGGGCCGTCGGCAGAGCCTGCGCTCGGGCCAGTGACGTATCTGCACCGAGCTTCGGCTTCTGAGTTGCCATTAGCGCCGCTGGGCCACCACTTGCAGGATTCAACGCACACCAGTTTTGGCGTGGTGACGACGGGATTCGTGATTGACCGCGTGAAGCTCGAGGGTTCGGCGTTTAACGGACGTGAGCCGAATGAGGAGCGGTGGAGCATCCAACTGGCGGCGCTGGATTCGTGGTCGGGGCGAGTGTTTGTGGCGCCGACGCGCAACTGGGCAGTGCAATACAGCATAGGACGGCTGGAGCATCCGGAGGCGCTGGAGCCGGGAAGCCAGTGGCGGGAGACGGCGTCGGCGGAATATAACCGGCCACTGGCTGCTGGCAGTTGGGCGACGACGCTGGTGTGGGGGCGCGTTCAGAAGATCGCGACGGACACGACACTGAATAGCTATCTGTTGGAATCCACTGTGAACTTTTTGCAGCGAGACTATGCCTTCACACGGCTGGAGCTGGTGGACAAGAACGAATTGTTTCCGCAGGAGCCGGTGCAACCGGTCTACCGGATTGGGGCCTACACGTTTGGCGGGGAGCGGGACTTGATTCACAATCGCGCATGGCAGCTGGGGCTGGGCGCGGATGTGACATTTTACTCGAAGCCAGCGGCGCTCGATTCGAGTTATGGAAATAATCCCGTGTCGTTCCAGATATTTTTGCGAATGCGGCCGGGGCGAGCGGATCAGCATCATGCTCACTGAGTCCGCGAAAAAAGTATTGTTCAGACGGATTCCGCCGTAAAATGATTTGTAGGGTAAACGCCACTTCTAGCGAGAACGTCACTTCGATGAGCGGGGCCCTGAAAACACTGCGCGCGGTGCAGTGGGCGATGCTGGTCAGCATCCTCCTCTACGGAATCGTGGGAGAACTCGCGGGGCCGGTGGCTCGTGCGGTCGATCCGGCACTCAGTTATCTGTTCTCAACGCTGGCGGTGGCCATCGTCGGAGTCATTTTTGTAGTGCGGCGCACGCTGGTGCTGCGTGCCGCGGAGAGTTTGGCGACGCATCCCGAGGACACCGTCAGTCTGAACCACTGGCGAACGGGGTATCTGACAACGTACGCCTTGTGCGAGGCGCTGGCGCTGTCCGGCCTGGTGCAGCGCTTTCTGGGAAGCAACCTGGAACAGAGTTCGCTCTACTATCTGGGCGGCTTCATTTTGTTGTTCTTCTTTCGGCCGAGACAACCGGCGGCTGTTGTCGGGGTTTCTAATCCCTAGTTCGTTCCAGTGAAGGCTGAGATCCTTCACTTCGCCTGAAGAACGGCCGTTCAGGATGACATCCCTTTCCTAGATACTTCTGGCCTCTGCTACTTTATGTGGCAACTGGCGAGGCCGCGCTTTTCCAGATATTGCTGGTGGTAGTCTTCTGCCGGATAGAACGTAACAGCGGGGACGATCTGGGTAGCGATGGGCTTGGAGTATGCGTGCGCCTTCTCGAGTTCCTGTTTGAACTGCTCCGCCTGCCTTTGCTGCTCAGGGGAGTGGAAGAAGATTGCGGTGCGGTATTGCGAGCCCCAATCCGGGCCCTGACGGTTCACCTGGGTCGGATCATGGTTTTCGAAGAAGACCTTCAGCAATTGAGGATAGGTCAATTTGGCAGGGTCGAACTCGATTTCGACGGCTTCGGCGTGGCCGGTGCGGTCGGTGCAGACGTCCTTGTACGTCGGATTCTCTGTCTTGCCGCCGGTGTAGCCGACGCGGGTTGAGATAACTCCCGGCATCTGACGGAAGGTGGCTTCGACTCCCCAGAAACATCCTGCTGCGAATGTTGCCTTTTCCATTGCGCTCCCCTGGTTTCCAACGCTTCGGGTTTGTATTGTCCTCTATTTGGATGATCCAAGGCCAGAAAAGTAACAGGACTGTAAAATCTCGATCGAACGCCCGGCAGGCAATTGACGCTAAGGCCGAATCACGGTAAAGTCCGGGACAGGGTTTTTTCCAGGGGTATCCGTGGTTTTCTCAACCAGCCACTTCGAAACCGGGGCAAGAACTTTGCAGAAACTTGCCTTCTTGCTCGTCCTGACCCTCATTACGACTCAGGCGGCTTTAGCGGTTTCTGGATTTCCGTCCCAACGACGCCTGGGATACCACACGGGCGACCAATGGGAGCCCGCGATCGCCGCTGACGGGCGCGGGCACGTCTACGTACTGTATCCGCAATATGGCGCCGTGCCCGATTGTTCAAGCTGCACCGCGCCGAGCATGGCTCTCGCCGTGAGCAGCGACAACGGGCTGACCTGGGGACCTTCGAAGGCGCTCCTTCCCTTCTCCACTGGGCAATTCGATCCGCAGATCGTGGTGGATCCAGCAGACCGGCAAACGGTTTATGCGTCGTGGCTGCAGAACAATAAGCGTGACGTATTGGTCGCAAGGTCGCTGGACTTCGGGCGGAGTTGGTCATTCTCGTGGGCAGAGCGTGGACGGGAAGAAGCCGACCGTCCTGTGCTGGCGGTGCATGGAGCAGAGGTTTATGTTGGGTTCAACCACGAAGAGGAGTTCTTCGTTGCCGCCTCGCACGATGCCGGGCAGACGTTCAGTTCGGTGCAGGTGAATCCGAATGCTGTGCCGGGAGCGTCTCTAGCGGGCGGGGCCACAGTTGATCCGGCGGGCAACGTATATTTTGGCTGGACTGCGTACGCGCGCCACGGAATGGCGAGTCGTCCGGTGAGCGTCTATGTGAGCCGTTCGTCCGATGGCGGGCGGAGTTGGGGCAATCTGCTGCTGGATGTGTCGAGCGCGCCGCCTGACTGTGACGCCGAGAGTTGCCAGACCGGATACCTGGGCGCGCAGATCGCGCTGGCATCCGACGCTGCGGGTGCTCTGTACGCGCTGTGGAATGCGGGCGGCGCGAATGGTGGACCGGAGCGCGTGTACTTCTCGTCCTCGACCACGGGAGGAGCCAGTTGGTCGGAGCGGGTAAATGTCTCAAACGCCGCACCCGGCGTCGAGCATGCCTTCCCGGCGATTGTTGCAGGCGTGTCGGGTGATGTTCGCATCGCGTGGATGGACGCGAGGGTTATCGAGCAGGCCCACCCCAACCGGCTGTTGTGGAATGCCTTCTACCGAAGTTCGACCAATGGTGGCGCGACGTGGAACACCGAGACCCGACTCTCCGGGCCGGCTGACGGATACGACTACATCCTGCGAGGAGGCTTCCGCTTCCCCTTTGGAGACTACTTCGGCCTGGCGATCGACAGCGAGGGCGCGACGCATGCGGTCTGGGGCGAAGGGCGCAACTACAAATCTCCTGGCTCGATCTGGTACACTCGCGGGCGATAGCCGTTGCAGCTTCCCCCAAGCTGCGGTCTTACGGGCGGTCCCTTTCATACCGCATTGCGGTCGTAGCTTCCCGGGCTCTGACAATTCAGCTCCACTCTTTGAGTGAACGGAGGATTCTATGCACTTCCTGGGTGTGAATGTGTGGGCTGTGCTGGTGTGTGCGCTGGTGACGATGGTGGCTGGCTTTCTGTGGTACTCACCGGTGTTGTTTGCCAATCCGTGGATGGTTCTGATGGGGCATGACCCCAACGACAAGGCGAAGATCGCGGAGATGCAGAAGAGCGCGGCGCCTTCGTATGGCATGTCGCTGGTGGCGAGCATACTGGCAGCGATCGTGCTGGGAAAGATTATCGAAGTGGCTAAGGTCGACTCGGCGCTCTATGGGATGGAGATCGGGCTGGCGATTTGGCTCGGAATCGTGACGACGGTGCAATTGACGGGCGCGCTATTCAGCCGGCAGCCGTTCAAGCTCTACCTGATTAACACTGGATACCAAGCAGTGTGTTACCTGGCGATGGGCGCGATTCTGGGCGGGTGGCGGTAGGCGCAGCGCGCCGGACGATCCCTAGAGGCCTACTCCAGCAACATTCCGCCGATGAAGCCCGAGAGCTTCGCGACGTCATGCTCGCTGCACCATGACGACAGTTCGTCCACGATTTTTTCGGTAGCGCAGGGATCCCAGTAACTGGCGGTGCCGATTTGCACGGCGGTGGCGCCGGCGAGCATAAATTCGACGACGTCAGCCGCGGTGGAGATTCCTCCCATACCGATGACGGGAATCTTCACGGCGTGCGCGGCGTCGTAGACCATGCGCACGGCGATCGGCTTGATCGCGGGACCGGAGAGCCCGGCGGTCACGTTAGCAATGCGTGGCTTGCGCGTCTCAGGATCGATGGCCATGGCCACGAACGTGTTGATAAGAGAAAGCGCGTCGGCGCCCGCCTCCTGCGCCACGTACGCCATCTGCGCAATGCTGGTGACGTTAGGCGAGAGTTTCACGATGAGCGGCCGCTGCGCCACGCGCTTGGCGGTGGTGACGACTTCATCGAGCGAACGCGGATCGCTGCCGAATTGCAAGCCGCCGTGGGCGGTGTTGGGGCAGGAAACGTTCAACTCGTAGGCGGCAATGCCCTCGCCGTCGTTGAGGATCTCGATGGTGCGTTCGTAGTCTTCGCGGGTGTAGCCGAAGACGTTGGCGATGACAACTGTATTCTTGATCTCCCGCAGGTGCGGAAGCTTCTCTACGAGGAACGCCTGAGCTCCGATGTTCTGCAGGCCGATGGCGTTCAGCATGCCGGCGGCAGTCTCCCAGAGGCGGGGCGGAGGATTGCCGATCATCGGTTCCTTCGACAGTCCCTTCACGACAAATCCGCCGAGCTTGCTCAAGTGGACTACATCCTCAAACTCAACGCCGTAGCCGAAGGTGCCACTGGCCGCGATCACAGGATTCCTGAGCGGAATGCCGGCGACGGTGACGCTGAGATCGGGACTGGAGTGTGCGGTCATGGTTGGCCCTCTCCCGAGGGCGTGCCGCGATGCGTGGGTGCGAGGGCTTCCGTCAGCACTCGCCCCACGGCGTGTGTGGGAGCGTTGATGCCCAGCAGCGACGCCAGGGTCGCGGCAAGATCGACGGGTTCGGTGTTCGTGCGATAAGTTCCCGGCTGGAATGGCAATCCGTAGAAGGCGAGCGGAACGTGCGTGTCGTAGGTGTAAGGCGACGCATGGTCCGTGCCCTTGCTCGGGCCCACGGTGTAGATGTCGGGAACGCCTATCACGAACCAACTTCCTTCCGGTGAATAACTATTCAAGTATTTCCGCCCCAAGGGCGTATCAGGAGCAGTGCCTGCGGAAAGTTGCGACTTGGTGTAGAAATCGCGCATGCCAGTTTGCTTCATGGCCTCGCCGACCGCCTGTTCGGCATCGTGCTCGCGGACGTGAGCGGCCGCGAAGGCATCCTGATCGAGCCAGGCTAAAGGATAGTCCAGCTTTATGTAGGACGCGGGATGGCCGGGAGAGAACTTTGCCGTAAGTTCTTTGTTGATGTCAGCCTCGAGCTTTCCAGCGTTGAGGTTGGCGGATGGAATGTGTAGCTTCTTCACGGCGTCGGGCAAGGAGGAAACACCGTGGTCCGCCGAGAGAGCGATCCACACGTTGGCGAGCCCGACCTGATGTCCGAGGAAGTTGAGGAAGTCGGCCAGTTGGCGGTCGAGGTCGAGGGCCATCTGCTGCATTTCTGGAGAATCAGGACCGACCTGGTGGCCAAGGATGTCGTTCGGTGAGAGGCTGATCGAGAGCAAGTCGGTCGCGGGACCCTGGCCCAGTTTCTCGTAGACCATCAATTCCTTGGCGAATGCAAACTCGTACTCATTCGCGATCGCGGTCGAGCCGATCACTTCGTAGAAGCCGGCGTCTTCGCCGTCTTTCCCCTTGCGATGTGCCGTGGAGCGGAGAACCGTGCCGTTGGCGTCTCTCCACTCGCGGTCCCAGTATTTCGCGGGGCGGGAAGAGTTGAACTCCCGCACCCACTGCGGAAGGTCGTTGCGGTAGTACGTGGATGTGATCCATTGGCCGCTCTTGGGATCGATCCAGTAGGCGCCGTCCCCCGCGAAGCCGGCGGGAAGGACCGCGGCGCGGTCTTTTAGCGACACCCCAAAGACATGAGACTTGCCTTGTGTGGCGAGTTTGAGTTCGTCGCCCAGCGTGTCGGCGAGCAAGTTGTGAGGAGACGCGCCCGTTTTGTCACCGGGGACTCCTACGATTTTCGTGGCATCGTCTTCGACAGAAGTGACCATGCGTTTCTTTTTCTGGTCCCACCATTCGTTGGCGACGATGCCGTGGCCGTTGCTGTAGGCGCCGGTGAAGAGCGTGGAGTGTCCGGGCGCGGTGCGCGTGTTGGCATAGTCGTAATTACAGTTCGGGAAGTAAGCGCCGTGGTCGAGGAGGAAGCGGAAGCCCGCGTCGCCGAACTGGTCGCGATAGCGCTCCAGGTAATCGCCGCGGAACTGGTCGATCACGATGACTACTACCAGTTTGGGGCGGGCATTGTAGGCTGAAGCGGAGGTCCGACCCTGGAGACAGACGACAGAACAGAGAATCGCGAGGGTCAGGACGAACGGCGAGGCGGCAGATCTGGGGGATGATCTCATCGCGATGGTAGTTTACACAGTGGAGGGGAATCCGCCAAAGAGTGTAGGACCTCAAGTGCAAACTCATTCACCACTAAGGACACGAAGGTGCACGAAGGAAATCTTGAGGGTTCCTTCGGGTTACTTTGTGTCCTTTGTGGTTAGGGGGGTGGCGTGCAATCTCAGCCACTTTTCCGATACATTAGTTAGTCCCATGCTTGATCTGAATTTCGTGCGCGAAAACCTGCCTTTGGTGGAAGAGAAGCTGCGCCAGCGCGGCATGGATCCGGCTGCCGTGCTCAAGGACTTTCGCGAAGTCGACACTCAGCGGCGCCAGGCGATCACCGAGGCGGAGACCAGTAAGGCCCAGCGGAACAAGGCGTCGGAAGAGATCGCCAAGCTAAAAAAGAGCGGTCAGGACTCCAGCGCGGCGATGGCCCAGACCAAGGACCTGCGGGAGAAGATTCAGACACTGGAGAAGACCGCAGCTGATCTCGACGGGCGTCTGCGCGATATTCTCGCGGGCCTTCCGAACCTGCCGCACCCAAGCGTGCCTGTTGGCCACAGTGTCGATGACAATGTGGAGGTGCGGCGCTGGGGCACGCCTCCGAAGTTTGATTTTGCTCCCAAGGCGCATTGGGATCTGGGTGCTGAACTCGGGATTCTCGATCAGGAGCGCGCGGTCAAGCTGACCGGCGCGCGTTTCGCGGTTTACTGGGATCTGGGCGCAAAACTCGAGCGGGCGCTGATGAACTTCATGCTCGACCTGCACACGCGCCAGCACGGGTACACCGAGGTTCTGCCGCCGTATCTGGTAAATTCCGAATCGATGTACGGTACCGGGCAGTTGCCCAAGTTTGCCGCGGATTCGTTTCGCGTGCCGCATGGCGATAAGGACTTGTGGCTGATTCCAACGGCCGAAGTGCCAGTTACGAATCTTTATCGCGATGAGGTACTGGATCAGGCGCGGCTGCCGATCTCGCTCACGGCCTACACGCCTTGCTTCCGCAGCGAGGCCGGATCGTATGGGAAAGACGTGCGGGGCATCATCCGGCAGCATCAGTTTCAGAAAGTGGAGATGGTGAAGTTCACGCGTCCGGAGCAGTCCTATGACGAGCACGAGAAGCTTACGCATGATGCCGAGGAAGTCTTACAGAAGCTCGGGCTGCACTATCGCGTGGTGACGTTGTGCACTGGAGACATGGGAGCCGCTTCGGCAAAGACGTACGACATTGAAGTGTGGCTGCCGGGGCAACAACTGTTCCGCGAGATTTCTTCGTGCTCGAATTTTGAGGCGTACCAGGCGCGGCGGGCGAACATAAGGTATCGCCCCGAGGGGAAGAATAAAACCGAGTTCGTGCACACACTGAATGGCAGCGGACTGGCCGTCGGGCGCACCTGGGTCGCGATTGTGGAGAACTACCAGCAGGCGGATGGGAGCGTCATCATTCCGGAGGCGCTGCGTCCGTACATTGGCACGGACAGGATTACGGCTAAGAAATTTTAGTAAGGGCTTTCGGCTCCCGCTGTTCGGCTTCCGGAAATCGGCGATCGGCCTGCCGAACGGGCTAGGAGCTATACAGAGGAGCTAGTAAACTTGCCGAGAGCAGAACTGACGACGACCGCGCCCAGCGCGCCCTTGCCCATGAACGCCATCTGGCGAACAATTCGCGGATACATTCTGTGGCAGTACGAGCGGGGCACGCTGCATTATGACATCATGGTCACGCTGATCATTCTGTTTGTGCTGTTCTCACCGCGCGTGATCAATTTCAATGACAAACCCATCGCGCGGATTCCGCATCCGACTGATGTAGTCGTAAGCGCCGATGCCGAGGGGCACCTTTTCTATCAGGTTGCGGCCAGCGCGGTTTCACCGGGCGATGAAAAGTCGGTGCGCGAGCAGTTGCTACAGATCATCGAGCCTATTTCGGGGGCGGTTTCGATTGTGAGTTATGAAACCGTTTCTGACGGTAAAGGAAAAGTGCAGGGTTATAAGGTTCTGGCCACACGGGACTGACGATCGTCCCAGACGCAAGTTGAATACGGAATGAAAAGTCTCCTGCTAATCCTGCCAATCGTGCTCGCCTGGAGCCTGGTTGACGCTCCGGCCAAAACTCCGCAAGCCGCGGCGGAGTCCAGCTCGCTCGATACGGTTTTGAAGAAAATGGATACAGCTGCAGCAGGTTTTCGCAGCGCGCAGGCGGAGTTCGAGTGGGATACCTACGAAAAAGTCATTGATGAAGTCGATGACATCCAAAAAGGCACCATCTATTACCGTCGCGCCGGCAAAGAAATTGAAATGATGGCCGACGTCAAGGTGGCGGGGAGCGATCCTAACAAGCTGAAGCCCGAGCCGAAGTTTGTGCTGTTCAGCAAGGGAAAAATTCTCATGTACCAGCCCAAGCCCGACCAGATCACACAGTTCGATCTGGGCAAGAACCGCGCCGATCTTGAGACGTACGTGGTGCTTGGTTTTGGCGGGAGCGGGCAGGATCTGGTGAAGACTTTCGACGTCACCTATGTAGGTCCGGAAACCATCAACGGTGTCGCCACGGCGAAGCTGAAGCTGGTCCCCAAGTCGGAGAAGGTGCGCAACACGTACAAAGAGATTGATCTGTGGATCGATCTCGACAAAGGCATTTCAGTACAGCAGCAGGCCTTTCAGCCTGACGGGAACTACCGGCTGGCGAAGTACTCATCCATTCGGCTGAACGAGAAGATCAACGAAGACGTTTTCAAACTAAAGACCACAAGCAAGACGCAGACGATTTCACCGAACGGCTAAGTTGTTGAATCGAAAGAGCAAGAAATGTGCTGAGATTTGCATACCGGGGAGCTATACTGACCGCACCTTCAGTTGGGATCATTCATGGCCAAGGTTTTTACGATTACAGTCCCTCCTAAACTGGGCAATAAGCGCAGGGAGCGAACCTCAGATCCTCGTTACGTGGACGGGCAGCGTTTGCTGGTCGAGGCCATGAAGTATCTGGCGCAAGCCGACCCGGTGCAGAACCGTCCCGCGATCGAACTCATTTCCGAACACGTGCGCACCCGTTTCCGCATGAGCGACTCGCCGCTGGCGTAGTCGAAGTCCTTCCTTGAGATTTTCTCCGTCGTTCCATCCGCCAAAAAAATAAAGGGACGGCTTTCGCCGTCCCTGGTTGAGACCTTCTGCGGACTTAGAACGCGAATCGCAGTTCGAACTGCATGACGCGCGGACTGGTCAGCATTTGATTGAACTTGCCGAAGCCGGTGATGTCGACCAGATCCTGGTTAATGAGGGATCCGGCGGCATCGAAGCGCACGGAGTTCGTCACATTGAAGACTTCCCACCCGAATCGGACTAGCTTGGTTTCGCTAAAGTTCCAGGTCTTGGAAAGGCCCATATCGATACCGAAGAAGCCGGGCCCACGGAAGTTGTTGCGCTCGCCAGCTTCGCCGGGCATCGTCGCCCGGAAGTTCGAGCCGGCGAGTGTGCCGGGGCCGCAAGCGCATACGAAGTTCGTCGGGTTCTGAAACACCGTGGGGTCGCCACTGGAATCCCGGAATACGCCAGTCTTGGGTTTCGGACCGGTCAGCACAGACGAGCCTTCGAGTTCGAAGTCGGTCGCCCATCCGGCGCCCGCTTGGACGCTGAAGGGGAAGCCGCTTGTCCAACGCCACAAGCCGTTGAGCCCCCATCCGCCGAAGATGCCATTGACGATACGGTTTGAGTTGCTGCCGAAGTAGCGTCCTTTGCCAAAGGGAAGGTCCCAAACCCAGTTGGCGTTGAACTGGTTCGCGGTGTCGAAGTCCGATACGGCGCGCCAGAGATTCGGGGCAAAAGCATTGATCACCTGACTGTTGTAGGCGAGGCCGCCGGACTCAAAGCCGTTGACGCGCTCCGCGTTCGATCCCACGTCGATGGATTTCGAGTACGTGTAGTTGATATCGAACTGCAGGCCTGCCGCCATGGCATGCCGCAGGCTGACCTGCAGGCCGTTGTAGTTGCTGTTGCCGCGCGTTTGCCAGCCATAGAGCGAAGAGAATTGCGGCTGGTAGTACTGGAACGGGGTACCGGCAGATCCTACATAGCCGCCGAGGTTATTGGAGCCGGTGCCAGCGCATGCGGGGAAACAGAATGCGTCCAGGTCCTCCAATGCCAATGTTTCATTTCCCAGGGCAGAGTAGTAGAGGTCATATATATTCTGCGTGGCGGTTGGATTGGCTGGAATACCTGGGGCGTACCCCGACTCTCCGTCGGGTCCAGCAGCCTGTGGAAACAAATGTTCCCAGTACGGGATCGGAGCGATCGCGCTTTCGGATGTTCCCGAATACGCTGCTTTCGATAACGCCTGGGCCGCGGCGAAGTAGTCCGTTTTGCTGGCAGGATCGACCAGATCGAGCGGCTCAGACAGGTCGATTTCCTGGAGCAGGTGATGAGCGAAGCGTCCTGTGTAAGTCGCTTCCAAGACAAAGTTGTGTCCCAATTCGCGAGTAATCGAAAAATCCACGACATGGGAATACGGGGTCTTCAGATTATCGTCGATACCCCAGGCAATCGCCAGCCCGTAGGTGTTGGGATCAACAGAGGGCGTGTATGGGAATCCATGTGGAAGTGGGGCTCCTGGGCTTGGAGGAAGATTGCCGGAACCTTGCAAGCCGATAAACCGAGGTGCCGTGTCTACGCCAAGAACTCCGGCTGGATTACTGATGGTCGTTGTCAGACCCCAGGAACCTTGCCGGTCAAAAGTATTGACGACGCCTTCGCCGAAGTGGTCGAAGTAGAGACCGTATCCCGCACGAATGGAGCTCTTGCCCGCGTCGCCAAACAGCTTATGCATGAATCCGCTCGATGCATGAGGTGAATAAGCTACAGCAAATCGGGGCGCCAGGTTGCGATAGTCCCAGGCCCAGTAGGGCTTCTTGCCATTCGCCTGGCCGGAAAGGTCGAAGCTCAAATTGCTCTGGTCGACATTGCCCTGATACATCTGCTGCCAGCGATTGGTAAACCACTGGTGCATGTTGACGGTCGGGGAGACCTGGTTGCCCGCGCTTTCATAGGGCGGCTGCAACAGCGAGTACCGTAGTCCGTAGGTGAAAACCAGGTTTGGCGTCGCGCTCCATTTGTCTTGCGCATACATTTCACCTTCAAAGTTTCGGAAGTGCCGCTGCACCAGCGCGCCGCTGGGGATGACATTCGCGTTCTTATCCTGGTTCTCGACGGTGTACACCTGGCTCATGATGCCCATCAGTTGGACTGCGGCAAAGTCATAGGAGGTACCGAACGAGGGATCGACAACCGGGAATCCCGCACCGAGAGCTGGATCCAAGCTGGCCCCAGTGCCGGAAATAAATGACGGGCTCATCCAGTACAAGTTGGCGTAACCTTCGGAGAGATTCTGGGCATTGGATTGGCGGTTGTTATGAATCAATCGCCAATTGGTGCCGAACTGGAGGGTATGGCGACCTTTGATCCAGGAGAGATCGTCGATGAAGTTGTTGACGGGAACATTCGTGAGGATCGTAGGTGTCAAACCGACTACGTCGTCCAGTCCCCGCAACCGGTTAAACGGTTGGTTGTTGAGTCCAGAATTTCCAACTCCCTGGCGGATGAACGCGTAGCGGAAGTTGTTAATGAGGGTGGGCCGAATCATCCACGTGTAACCACCAGCGATTCCCTTGCTGTTGTTGGTGATGAAGTTGTTCGGAGACAAGCCCGGAAATTGAGGCGGTTGGGACTCATGATCGTTCTGCAGGTTGCCCCGAATGAAGAGCGACTGGTTGCCATTGGCGGTGATGTTGTAATCCAGTTTGAAAATATAGGTATTGAGGCTGGTCGGATCGTTCCCAGGGAAGGTATATGCCGCGGAATTCAGGCCGTCGCCTCCACCGCTCGTCGAGTTAGGGGCGGGATATCCTTTGAACAAAGATTCGATATTCGGATTTGGCCCGGGTCCCCACGGGCAGGTTCCGTTTCCCGCACAGCCCTGATCGAGAGAGGCGATCTGGTTCGCGTTGATCGTGACCACGTTGAAGCCTGCAAACGTAGTGCCGCCATCCACTACGCTGGCAACATTGGGATTTCCTACCGTGCAATTCGGATCAACCGTCGGGTCGGGATTGCAGAGATATTTCAAATTGCCCGCGGCCAGGCTTTGCGTCGGGACGATGCGAGTGGTCTGCAACTGGTCGGCGGTGCGCTGGCCTTCATAAGCTGCGAAAAAGAATAGCCGGTCTTTCTTGATAGGGCCGCCGATGGTGCCGCCGAAGGTATTGCGAAGAACGAATCCCGGGACATTGGGCAATCCAGCGTTCAGTTCGGCCTGCTTGTTGAACCAGTCATTGGCCACGGTGAAGTTGGGCCGGTAGTATTCGTAGCCCGACCCGTGAAAGGTGTTGGTGCCGCTCTTGGTGACGAGGTTGACCTGCGCACCAGAGGAGCGCCCCGCGGAGGCGTCGTAGTTGCTGGTGGTGACGCGGAATTCCTGCAGGGAGTCGAGCGTGGCGCGCATCGCGCCCTGAAATGCGTATCCGTTGAGCTGATCGTTGTCGTCGAGGCCGTCGAGGGTGACGTTGGTCTGGTCGCTGCGGGCGCCGTTAACCGCGCCTCCGCGGCTGTCATCGTCCTGGTTCACGCTCTTGCCGATGTAAACAACGCCAGGCTGCAAGCTCAGAATTGAAACCGGGTCGCGGCCTTCGGTGGGTAGATCCGTGAGTTGCCGGGCGTTGAAGTTGTTCCCTAGCGTTGCGTCCTGGGTGTTGACCACGGGGGCTTCCCCGGTGACGTCGACGATCACAGAGCCGCCTTGTACCTGCAGCGACATGTTAACGGTGGCTGGGTTGCTCACCTGCAAAACCACGTTCTCGCGCTTAGTCGTGGCGAAGCCAGCGGCGGTGACGGTCATGATGTAAGTGGAGGGAGGGACTTCGAGGAACTGATATGACCCTTGGTCATCCGTCTTGATCGTTCTCGAAAATCCGGTCGCCGGATTGTTGATCGTGACCGTGGCACCCGCCACAACCAGCCCTTTTGCGTCTGAGATCGTACCATGGAGAGATGTCGTCGCAGATTGCGCCGCAGCAAACATGCTGAACGCGAGGACCGAAAGGACTGCCACAGCCACTACCCATGACCTAGAACGCATAGAAAGCTCCCTTCACCCACAAAGAGGCGTTGAATGTACTTATTCCGTCTGCCCAGGAACTAGGAGACCGCGGGAGACCCTGGGGTCCTGATGGGGCGCTATTGTGCAACTTCAGCGCCACAAAGTTCAAGTTGAATTTGTTGGATTTATTGCCTTGTGAAACGTTTGAATACGCGATGTCACAGACGCGGCTTCCAGATTTGGAAGTTTATGCATGCGAGTGAAAGAGGGCGGAAGCAAGAACAATGACCGCGGGATAGCATTCCAGCGTGTAGCGGGGCTCGGGATTCTCGAGGCTCCCGAGGAAGGCGGACCGCAGCACTAGAAATAAAATGAATAGTCCGATGCCGAAAAATTCGCGCGCTCGCACGAGGCCCGCGGCCGCCAGTGCGATGTAGATCAGATTGATGAAGCCGAAGGCGAGGCTGACTGCCAGCCAGCGGCGGTCGTCGTTGAACTCCCACCAGCGCGGATCGGAGGGAAACAGTTCGGTTCGCGGGCGAAGCCACATGTCGGCGATTCGCAGGGCCGGAAGCCAGACGTAGTAGCGCAAGGGAGCGGCGCGAACTCGTTCGGCGGCCAGAGAGGCGAAGCGGGCGTCGAGTTCCGGAGTCATGTCGTGGTCGCGGTTGTAGTCGGCGAAGAGTTGGGCAGTTTGTGTCCTCTGTGTGTCGGAATCGAAGGCCCGGCGGGGCAGCCGCGTGATGTCGATGTCCGATCCGGGGACGTTCCAGTAGATCTCCTGCACCGAGACGTAGTCGGCGGTCCAGGTCTTGACCCAGCGATTGAAGCCGTTCATGACAATGTCATCGGAATCGTTGGCGTAGCGCGGGGCCAGCGGCTCGAAGCGATGAAAAGTGTGAAGGTTGCGCAGGGTCCACGGGACGAGAGGGGCGGTGGCTCCCACCGCAACCAGCACTCCCGCCCAGAGGATGGTTCGCGGGGCGGCGAGCAGCGCGGGGCGAGTTCCCTGTCTATTTGCCAGGCTGCGCGCCAGCAGCCAGAGCAGGTATCCGCCAATCGCCGCGAGTAAGATGCCTCCGTCGGGACGAAGCAGGATCGCGGCCCCGATTGACAATCCGCACGCGAGCCAGACGATGGAACGGCGAGCCGATTGCAGGTTCGGCTCACCCACACCTAAGCCAACAAACGCCAACCGCAAAGCGAGCGCGGTGAAAAAAATCTCCAGAGTCTCAGTGAGAGCTGTTGCGGCATAGTTCGCGAGGAACGGGCAGAGCGCCGCGAGCAGGAACGCCGCCTGCGCGGCTCGTCCGCCGAAGAGGCGGCGGGCCATGTCGGCGATCAGGAAGCAGGTGGCGAGATCGAACAGTACCTGCACCAGCAGGACTGCGCGAAAATTCTCATCCCCGAAAAGGGCGAAGATCACTGCCAGAAAGGCGGGATACCCGGGCAAACGCGACAGGGTGGGCACGACAACGCCGGAGTTTGTCATGCCGTAGACGCCGTGCAGCAGCCAATTTTCGGCGATGTTGGCGTAGAACCGGGAGTCATCGACTACGGCGGGAAAGCGAAAAACCAGGAATAGGCGCAGGCCGACTGCCGCCAGGCTCGCCACGGCAAAGAACCATGCCTGCTTCCGGATGAGTTCCCGCACGGGCGAATGATAGCGCGTTTGCGGCAATCCCGGAGTCACGAAATTGCATCTTAAAGTATGCAGAGCAGCTAATCTCACCCTGCCTCGCCGAGAATTGACCGTGTGCCGTCCGCGGCATACGATGAACAGTTACTCACCCAATGGCTCAACCTGTCTTCTATGATCCGCAACGCGCCCGGTGGAAACGCCTGCGGCGCCTGGTCGATGCTACGGCCATAGTCGTCTCTGTCTTGATTATTTTCTTCGTCTACACGGCACTGCGGGATGAGCCTCTGCCGGAACTTCTCTTTTCCCCCCAAAAGCGGGCTTTCAAGGCATTGAAAGAAAGTGAAAAGGAGAAAGCCCACGACCGGCAAAAGAAACAGGCGGCCCGCTCGCACCGCAAGTCGAAGCTCGCGGCGTCGCAGGTCAAGCTGAACCAGAGCGAAGGAATTCGTGCCGCTTTCTATGTGCCTTGGGATGCAGCTAGTTTCTCGTCCCTGCGCGCTTATGCTCACCAGATCGACATGCTGTATCCCGACTGGGTGCATGTGCTCACGGCCGACGGACGGTTGCAAGGGGTCGACGATCAGACGAACAAGTATTTCGATGTGGTTCAGGGCAACAACGTGCTGCCGGTCGATGATCGTGTGATGCCGTTTCTGAAGGCAGAAGACCCGGGCATGGAAGTCTTCCCGATTGTGAACAATTTCGACGGCGCGAACTTTGTGGGAGAGATCGCTGGCTTTCTGAATAATCCTGGTGCGCGAGCACTATTCCGGCAGCAAGCGTCACTGTTTCTTTCGTCCGGGCATTACCGGGGCCTGATGATCGACTTCGAGTCGTTCCCCGAGAGTGCCCAAAAAGGCTACGTCGCGATGCTGCAGGAATTGTCGAGCGATCTGCACGCGCGCGGCATGAAGCTCTACGTGGCCGTCCAGGCTCATAACAACGAATACGATTACCCGTCGATTGCCGCGGCGGTCGATGGCGTCGTGCTCATGAATTATGACGAGCACTATCCCGGCGCCCAGTCCGGCCCCGTGAGTTCGCAAGACTGGTTCGTGCAGAACCTGACATTCGCCAAGAGCGTCATTCCGCAGGACAAAATTATTTGTGCGATCGCCAACTACGGCTATGACTGGGTTCTGAAGCCGAAGAAGGGCAATCTACCTCCGGAAGTGCACGACCACATCGTCAGCGTACAGGATGCTTGGCTGGCCGCGCGCGATTCCGAAGAAGACGTCAACTTCGATGATGACGCCATGAATCCGCACTTCAGCTACCTCGATGAACACAGTTATCGGCACGATGTCTGGTTTCTCGACGCGGTCACCGCGCTGAACCATATGCGAGCGGCACAGAATCTGGGCATTCAGACTTTCGCGCTGTGGCGTCTGGGGAGCGAAGACCGCTCGCTGTGGAGGATCTGGGACATGCCCGGGGACGCCGGTGCAGCCGACAAGCTGAAGGACGTTCCGCCCGGGGCTGATGTGGATATGGAAGGCCAAGGCGAAATCCTGCGGATTGAAGACAAGCCCGCGCATGGCACGCGCGATTTGACGGTCGATGCCAGCAGCCACCTGATCACCGACGAGGTCTTCCAAACTTTGCCCGAACCCTACCGGGTTGGGCGCTATGGCTACAGCCCAAACAAAGTTGCGATTACCTTCGATGACGGTCCGGATCCGGAGTGGACGCCAGAGATTCTCGACGTGCTGAAGGAGAAGAAGGCGACCGCTACGTTCTTTCTGATTGGGATCCAGACGGACAAGTTTTCCGGCGTCGCGAAGAGAATTTACAACGAAGGCCACACGATCGGCAACCACACCTTCACCCATCCCGATGTCAGTAACATTTCGACCGCGTATATGAAGGTGGAGTTGAATCTGACCGAGCGCCTTTTCGCCAGCCTGCTGGGAGTGCGCACGACCTTGATGCGGCCGCCGTACGCAATTGATGAAGAGCCCGACACGGCCGATCAAGTGCGTCCGCTGGAGGTTCCGCAGGAGATGGGATATATCACGGTCGGGAACCGGATCGATCCCAACGATTGGAGCGACAATCCGTCGGCGGAGAGGATCACGGCGTATGTGTTGTCGCATCTGCCGCCGTGCCGCCAGGAAGATCTGCGTTGCGGCAACATCGTGCTGCTGCACGATGGTGGCGGCAACCGCGCCGAAACCGTGCGCGCGCTGCCCATGATCATTGATGGCATCCGGGCCAAGGGCTATGAGATTGCGCCGGTGTACGACCTGCTGGGCAAGACTCGCGCCGATGTGATGGCTCCATTGCCGGCCGGCGAGCTGTGGGCGGCCCGGCTCGACCGCTTTGGCTTCTTTCTGTTTGACGCGGGAATCGTCGGCATTACGTGGATCTTTCTGGTAGGCGACCTGCTCATGACCGGAC
Source organism: uncultured Acidobacteriaceae bacterium (assembly GCA_963706645.1). Lineage (GTDB taxonomy): Bacteria > Acidobacteriota > Terriglobia > Terriglobales > Acidobacteriaceae > Sulfotelmatobacter. The sequence continues at coordinate 226 of CAVPNR010000011.1, read as the reverse complement.
GCCTCATCTTTATTGGAGCGGCGGCCGTGTATGACCGCGTGCACGAAAAGATTTTCGGCAAGCCGGCGGAAGTTGCTTCGTACAAGCCGAAGGTTGCGGTGCTGATTCCCGCCTACAACGAGGAGAAGGTCATCGAGCGCACGGTTCGCGCCGCGCTCAATTCGAACTATCCGAATCTGCGTGTCATCGTGATTGACGATGGCTCGAAAGATGCCACGCTAGAGGT
>CAVPNR010000010.1:0-254088 GCA_963706645.1 uncultured Acidobacteriaceae bacterium | reverse complement strand
GGGTGCGTTGAGGCGAGGCTGAGACGGCGCCCGAGGCTCTACTTGGGTTGTTCCGCTACCAGTCGAAGCATTCCAAATCTCTCTGGAGTGTGGAACGTACGACTCATCGTGGGTTGCCAGACAACTTCAATGCGGTTCGGCGGCGGCCCCTGACTACGAAACAGATTGATTCGAAACCTGTCTCCAACTGCCGGAGCGTGGCTCTGCAAGGCCGAGAATGGAATGCGCATGGCTCCGTACCAGATCTTCGCGACCGGATCGATGCGAGCGGCTACCGTGAAGCCCGAGTTCCACGTCCAGCCATCTTCGTGATGCGGCTTGGACAGGTCAATGTCGAGATCGACCCACTCCCCTTGCGGCGAGATTTCGAACTCTTTGTATCTGCGGATGTTTTGAAAATCGGAACCAATGAAGACCTCGGCAACATCCCAATCCCAAAGCTGATTTGTCTCGGTTGAAGTGCTGGGTGACGGCTTCAGATTCAGCGTTTCGTAAGGACAAACGAATAAGAAATACAGATTCTTGTCTGTCCAGCGGGAGCGGACCTCAGTACGGTATCGTGGTTGGTTTTGGCCGTAAGGAGCCTTATCTGCATAGATAGGGCGAGCTCCGCGCCAGAATGGGCTAGTCGCATCCGTGTTTGGCACCACGTCTTCCGGAGTTTTCGTACTTTTCATCACGGCGGGATCGGCTGCCATGAGTATCCGTACTGCGATGAAAACGAGGGCGCAGGCGATCATGCCATTTCGCATGCGCATTTGCAGGGACCAGTGCATCAGCCTGTCACTCCCAGATCTGTCACTCTCAATTGACGAGCGGCGTTTTCGAAGTAAACTTTGCGAAGCACCGTCTCCGGCAGATTGATGCCGTAAATGCGCCAGCGCCCCTGCGGCGGGATTTTTGCTGGAGCGTAGTCGAAGTACTCATCGTCAGTCTCCAGGAATCGATAGTAGATTTCGTACAACTGGTCGTTGAATACCTGTTGAGGAAACTCGTCCCCGTGTGGAGTAGCATCCGTGCCGAACAGGATCCGATCCTGATACTTATCGAAAAACTTTCGCGCTGTGCGGGGCTGCCTGCCCAGCTCTCCAATGCGGGCTGCGATGTCGACGGTCATGTTCGGGAAGCGGTCGAGGTTCTGCGCTACATTCGCCAGGTTCTCGCCGAAGTTTCCCACGTGCAACACAACGAATTGCGTTTTCGGATGTCTGGCAAAAACCCGGTTGCGGGCCTCAAGTAATTCCGCGTTGCTGGGAAAGTCGCCACCGTAAAAAGACCAGTCGGGATGATTATTGAGTTCCTCATAGCGCTCGTTGAAACGATCGGTAGGAGTAAAAAACGCGACCGGATCCGATACGTGAATAGCCACGGGTATGTTCAATTGGCCACAGGCGTCCCACATGGGATCGAATCTCGGATCATCGATCTTTACGAGTGCGCCGGTAGTAATCTTCTCTCGAAGATAGAGACCCAGAGTCTTCAGAATTTTCAAGCCCCTCGCACCTTGCCGGTTGGCTTGCTCGATGGCTTGGGCCTGAAGTTCCGGATAGGCGGGTTCCTTCCAGCGTTCGTAGCAGGGCTCGGTAAACGTGTAGAAGCGACCGGGAAACGCGCGATCGTATTTGTCGATTACGTCGCCCAAGCCCTTGCCGTAACCGCCGGTGAGGTTCACCATAGCCCGGATGTTTTTGCGACCCATGACGGCCAGAAGCTCTTCCGGCGTGCCCAGATATTTGCGTTCCGAGGCCAATTCCACACCGTTTTCGAACTTGGCCGATGTCGTGATGTGGGTGTGAAAATCGAGGACAGGAAACTTAGCATGCTCGATTCGCGACTCGTGCACTTGCAGCATGCTGGTTGGCTCGAAGTCGTAGAGGTCCAAAGAGCGATGCTGTGTTTGCTGTGGTCCTTGATTATCCTTGGCGAAGCCTCCGCTGCGCTGGGCAGCCGCGCCAGCCATGACTCCCACTCCATACAAACACTGCCGCCGATTGATCATATTTTCTCCGCACTTCCTCGCGACCGGCGCGAGTGCAGGTGTCACGTCCCGTACAACGCGAATCGTTGGACGACTCGGTTGATCACGTTATCGCTGGATGCTGAGTCTGGGTGCAAACCTTACTGCCTGCATCGGAAAAAGCCAGCAATTGATTATTGTTGGAGTTGTCCGCTTTATAGCAAAAGTTCTTGAACGGCCCGATGACCTTGATCGATGGCCTGGTCGGTGTAAGCAGCCGCGGCCGCGTCAGAATTGGCAATGGTAATCCTTCCGAGACGCTGGCGCGCAATGTCGCAGGGGCGTTGGCCTGTGGGCCAATCGGGATCCCAGAGCGGGTTGTACTCGTAGGCGTAGCCGTGAGGCCAGCGGTTGACAGTGATCGCGTCAATGTCGCGCGCAGGATCGAATCCTCCTGTTCCGAGCACTCGTCCCAGTTGATCACGGATATTCCGCTCGAAGTCCTCAAACGGAGTGGCTAGTAGCTCGTAGTGTCCGGCGCGTTGTTGGTCGCGAGCAGGCAACCCTGGCAGGCAGGGAGTGCGCAACATGCGGACCAGGATCGGCTCTTCGGGTGAATGCGAACATTGATAGTCACCAATGTTCACAGGTTGATCGAGATTCAACGAAGAGTGATACATGCCGGGACAGGATGCGCCACGGATACCGAGCTTGTGGAAGGATGTCCAGTTCTTAATGGCGACGACGGTGTAGACCAGCGGAACCTTCACCCCGTAGTGCAGCGCTTCTTTCTGTTTCTCCGGCAGTTCCTTGCACAGATAAGGAATGGCCATGTTCCAGCAGGCCATCACGACACCTTTCCCGCGCACAGTGTAAGCTTTTTTCTCGCGACCGTAGATAACTTCCACTTCCTTGGCGGAGGCCGTGTCACCGACGTGGCGAACTTCGACCGCCGTGCTGCTGAGACGCATTCGGATGGGAGAATCGCTGCGGTCAAGACGAGAGTAATCCACTTTCGCTGTAACGATATCCTCGGCGGTGTTACCGGGAATCGAGCCTGAGATTAGCGACCTCACCAGCATTCGCGCAAGCGAGGCGTTGCCATCTGGAAAATGGAAGTGATAGCGCTCCTGCGGAGTAACTTCCCCGAGCGCGGTGAACGTCAGGCCCTTCGATGGAACACGATCGAGATCCAACCCCTGGAATCCGGGAAAGTTTATAGCCCAGCAATCGAGTGCCGGCACAGCATCGATTCCAATTCCGTAGAGCCCGTGGGTGCGCGTCTGGTAAAACGGAATCACATCGGGATGGACTTTCGTGACGTTCAGGAGAAAGTCCTTGTAGCTCATGCGCGACAGGCGAGTTTTTTTCTCCGTTTGCGGAACCCCCGGCATGTAGTCGACTTTTTCTTCCTGGATGCGAGCGATGTCGCGCTGAGCATCGGCCGAGAGCGGGGTCTTGGCCAGGAATTCAGTCCATAGGCTGATTCCGGGCGAAGCCGAGGGGCCATACGAACCGCCGGGAACGCCGGTAGCGAGACGGTCAACGCCGAAGGTTTCCTTATCGAAGAAATAGCTGGCTCCGAGACCACGATAGACATCACGATCCACGCATTTCTTTTCCAGCAAGGGAGGATCGATGCCAAGTTCGGTGAGCAACCCCCGCGCCTCGGGACTGTATGGAAAAGGTGAATCGATCGCTACAGTTCCGCCATTGGCGAGAAGTAAACGCCCACCCGGGCGGAATTCGTTGCGTTTGGCATGACCACCGAAGTCGTCGTGATTATCGAGAATCAGAATTCGCACTGACGGCCCTGCTTGCTTACGGTAAAAGTAAGCGGCGGCGAGCCCGCTCATGCCCGCGCCAACGACGATGAGATCGTAGCTTTCTTTCGTGTCAACCGGCTTGCCTGCGGTTTCCCAGAACTTGCCGTCACGCAACGCATGCGCAACCTCAAACGATCCCGGATGACTCCCTCGCATCCCAGTAAGAGCGGGAGGATTGTATCCCGCTGCATCTTGTGCAAAAGGGGATGCGTCGGCGGCAAGAGTGAGACTGGGCAGCCAAGCGCCGGCGAGCGTGCTGCCCGCTCCAACCGCGATTCCATTCAGAAAATCCCTGCGCGTGATGGCACGACTCATGCCAAGTTCGCGATCGCGGGCGCGGTTGGGTTCGGACCTGTTCATGGAAGTTCTAAGTCTTTTGAGCTGCTTTCTTCGGGCTCCCTACGATCTCTGAGATGGCGCGATGCCCTTGGTCAATGGCGATATTCGTATAGGCGTGGCCATCGGCGTCGGAATTGGCAATGTGGATCCGGCCGAATGGCTGGCGTCCGATTACACATGGGCGCTCGGAAGCGGGCCGGTCGATGGGCTCGAACAGCGAGTTGTACTCGTAGGCATACCCGTGAGGCCAGCGATTGACGGTGATGCCTTGAATATCGCGAGCCGGATCGAACCCTCCTGCAGAAAGCGTTCTCCCTAGTTGATCGCGAACATTGCGTTCGAAAGTTTCGAACGGCGTGCTGACCAGTTCGTAGCGCCCCGCTCGGTATTGATCTTTGCAGGAAAGGCCGGGACTACACGGAGTTCGCAGCAAGTGCAGCAGGCAGGATTCATCGGGCGAACTGGGAAACTGGTAGTCGCCCATAGAAACAGGAAAATCCAGTGTGACATTGCTGAAATATGCTGCCGGCGCGTACACGCCGTTGATCCCAAGTTTCTGGAAGGACTTCCAGTTGCTGATTTGAACGTTCGTGTATACCAGAGGAATCTTCACACAATAGGCTAGCGCCTCTTTTTGTTTGTCGGACATTTCCGCGCACAGGTAGGGGATGATCATGTTGTAGCAGGCGAGTACACACTGGCCTGCGCGGACTCGGTGGGCCTGGCCGCCGCGAACATAAGTGACTTCCACTTCCTTGGCCGTCGCGGGATCACCGACGTGCTTCGCCCGGACGGCCGTGCTGTTCAGTCGGATGCGAACCCGGGAAGCTGGATCGTCAAGGCGTGCATAGTTCGCCCGGGCAGTGACGATGTCTTCCATGGTGTTGCCGGACAAGACGCCGGGCACTAGCGAACGCACCAGCATTCTGGCGATGGAAGCGTTGCCGTCGGGAAAATGGAAGATATAAGGTTCCTCCTCTTCCTGGTCGTCTTCGCGATGCCGCTTCGGAAGCGTAATGCCCTTGAAACCGGGATAACCGTATCGGGCACAGTCGTAAGCCGACACCGCATCGATTCCGACTCCGTACAAATCGTGAGGCGCGGTTTGGAAAACCTTGACTACATCGGGATGGACTTTGACGTAGTTCAGCAGGAAATCTTTGTAGCTGGTCTTAATCAGCTTGGAGCGTTTCTGCTCCAGAGTGAGGCCGGTGAGGTAATCGGTCTTGGTTTCCTGGAGTCGCAGGATGTCGTGCTGAGCGACTTCGGCAATAGGTAACTGAGCCGCAGTCTCCGCGGTGAATGTAGGACCGAAGTAGTGCAATCCGGCTTCCGGCACGAGTCGATCCACTCCAAACGTCTCTTTGTCGAAGAACGTAGCCTCGCCCAGTTTCATCGAGTCGTACAGCCTCTGATCGTAATACTTGTAGAAACGCTGCACGTCGATGCCGAGTTCCTTGAGAAGACCGCTTGCCTCCTTGCTGTAATGGGCGGGGGCTTCGATCGATTGCGTCCCACCGTAACCCAGAAGCAGCCTTTTGCCCGCCTGGAACTCGTTGCGCTTGGCGTGACCGCCAAAATCGTCGTGGTTGTCGAGCAGCAGGATGCGAGCATTTGCTCCGGCAGCCTTGCGGTAAAAATAGGCGGCAGCCAACCCACTGATGCCCGCGCCAACGACAATCAGGTCGTAAGTGTCTGGGTCAGCGGCAGATTCGGGCCACTCTTTGCCATCACGCAGAGCGTGGGCGACCTCCCACGATCCGTCGTGACTGCCGCGCATCCCGGTTTTAGCCGGAGGGTAGTAACTAGGATCTTTCTCGGGAGCGAATGGAGATTGCGGAATACCGAAAGCTTCGACCCACAAAGGATTCGCTGCCAGCAACGAAGTCCCAACGGCAATGCTCACGCCGTTCAGGAAATCGCGCCGCGTAATTCTCTGCTCCATGCCAAGTTCGCGATCTCGCTTTTTCTGGCTCATCGTGTCCTCAGGCGGATACCGGAATCAGGATTCGTAAACCCAACTGCCGCCCACCATCGTGCGCTCTACCGGAATCGTGACCAGCGTGGACGGGTCTTCCTTGAAGGGATCGCGCCCGAGCACCACAAGGTCGGCTAGTTTGCCCGCCTCGATCGAGCCTTTCAGGTTCTCTTCGTAGGATGCGTACGCGCCGTTCATTGTACCCACGTAGATCGCTTCTTCCACGCTGATGCGCTGGTTGGCTCCCCAGACGTGGCCATTCATATCCGTGCGCGTGACCTCCGACTGCAACGCCATCATGGCAGGAAACTCTCCCGGCGGATAATCGGAAGCCTGCGTCGGACGCAGGCCGGCGTCCAGAAAAGTGCGCAAGGCGAACATGTGCTTGAGTCGCTCCTCACCGTAGTACTGCATCTTCTCGCCATGGTAATAGACGTAAGTGGAGAACGGAGTCGGGATCACGTTTAAGGCGCGCATCCGTTGAATAATCGAGTCGTTGATCACGGTGCAATGTTCAATCCGGAAGCGCGGGTCCTTTCGCCGTATTTCGCGATTGAGGCGCTCATATACGTTCAGTACTCTTTCGATCGCCACATCGCCGTTCGCGTGTGTGCCCAGTTGCCAGCCCGCGGCGTAAGCTTTGTGCCCGTACTCATAAAGCTCCTCTTCCGTCGCCGAGAACGTCCCGTAGTCGTTGGGATGACCAACATAGGGTTGCGAAAGGCGCGCTGTGCGTCCCGAAATTGCTCCATCGGCAACCTGCTTCATGCCGCCCACGCGTACCCACTCGTCCCCGAACCCAGTTCGCACGCCGGCCGCGATCATGCGATCAATCGAAGAGGAATGAATGAAGCAATACACGCGGAAACGCAGGTCGCCGCTGTCTCGTGCGTCCTGGTAGGCTTGCAAATCCTCCGGGCTACCCAGGGCATCGCCGACCGACGTGATGCCAGTCTTAGTCATCATCTTGGCGATGAGCTTCACACCCTCCCGGTAGTCGTCCCTGGTATTGGTGGGTGGAATCACTTTGTTGAAAGGCTCGATGGCTCGTTCGTTGATGCGGCCGGTCAGGTGGCCGGACGAATCACGTTCAAATTCTCCTCCTGTAGGATTGGGCGTGGCCGCGTCGACCTTCGCCAGCTTCAATGCAGCCGAATTCGCAAATGCCTCATGGCCGCCTCGGTGAGTTACGAGTACTGGATGATCGGGTACAGCCGCATCCAGATCTTGGAGCGTGAGCCTCCGCCCATCGGACGTCTTGGTGTCGTCATACTTGAAACCCAGCACCCACTGCTCGGGAGGAGTCTTCGCCGCTCGATCGCGCAGCGCTGATTGAATCGCAGCGATGGAACGTAAATCACAATCCACCTGGCGAAGATGCAATCGCCCTGACTCAGCTGGATGAGTGTGCGCATCAATGAAACCCGGCAGCACGGTTTTCTGGCCCAAGTCGACTTTGTGGGTTCGTCCAGAGGCGAGACCTAGAACATCTTCGTTGGAGCCGACAGCACTGAAACGCCCTCCACTGATGGCCACGGCTTGGGCGCGGGGCAGTCTGGGGTTAACCGTCCAGAAATATCCGTTGTAGAGAATCAGGTCGGGCTCGGTGCGTTGGAACGACTCTTGTTGAGTCGTGCCGCGCGCAGATGACGGCGTCGGCAATGCCGCGGCTCCCACCGCGAGAGCCGCACCGTTCAGAAACCGGCGTCGCGTAAAACCATTTTCTGCTTTCGAATCAAGTTGGCGGGTATCGTCGTTCAATCGTCACCTTTTCGTGGATCGTCACTTGTCACTCAGGTCAGCAATCGGCCTCGCCTCATTCCGCCCGCGCAAACAAATTCTCCGACGGACGGGGCCGCGCCGCCACTTGCGCTAACAGGTTCTCAAAACGTTAGCCGCAGAGCCAACTGCAGAATCCTTGGATCGTAGGTGGTCGACACTTGGCCGAGAGACTGAGAGCCAACGTTGATGCTCCCAGGATTTTTGAACTGCGTATGGTTCAGAATATTAAAGGCTTCAACCCGGAAGCCCAGCATCACGCGGTCGCCGACGAGGTTCGTATTTTTCTCCAGCGCCAAGTCCAGATTGGTTCGACCCGGCCCCACGAAAGAGTTTCGTCGAAACGTCCCGTAGAAGCCCAGCGGGCAAGTGCCCAAGCCAATGCAAGGGTCTAACGCGAAGTCGTTCGGATTGTAGTAATAATTGCCCGTAACACCATTGATCGTCTGTTGGTGTCGCGGATCGAATGTCTGCACGTGACTGGTCAGTTGATCGGGGCGAACCAACTGCGGATCTCCGGCCCCTGACGGCCCCGGGTCTTGCGGTTGGGGACTGCCCAATCCCGCATTTAAGTCGAGGGGAATGCCCGACTGCACGAAGAAGATTGGATAAAGGCTCCAACCTTGGGTCAGGCGCTTGGGGCCAGTTGTCCACAGATTGGCGAATGGTAAGTCCCACCCTCCGCTGAACACCAGCCGGTTTCTCATGTCGAAATCCGAGTTCGAGTAGAGTTCGTGACGGTTGTAGTAAGGGATGTTGGAGGTGCGTTGGTTGAATCCCGAGCCATTGTCAAGGTTGTGCGACCACGTGTAGGCCAGAGTAAAGAACATGGAGCCGAACGAATGAACGGCACCCATTCTCTTGGTGAGGCTGGCCTCGAACGCGTTGTAGTTAGCGTTGTTCAGGCCGGCAAAGCTGTTGGGCAGCGGAGCGAATCCGGTGTCCGCCGTCAGCCCCTCCTGCACGTTGATGAGACGGTTCGTGGTTCCGGGAATAATGGGATTGATGTCCGACCAGGTCAGCAGCTTGTGAGACGAACTTCCCAGGTATCCGGCCTCAGCCATGAAACCGTTCGACAACTGCCGCTCCACCGTTAGGTTGTACTGGTAAATGTAAGGTGTCTTCAAGTGTGGATCGACAAAGAGATCGCCATAGCCAAACGGCAAGTACCCCGCGGCGCCGAAGTCGAGATTCTGCGGAGGCGGCGAAGAGGGGAATGGATCAGGCGCGCCTGCTGTCTGGTATGGCATTGACATGCTCATGTTCTGCGCATTGGCTGGAGCGGCAGGAAAGAATATGTCGGCCGAGGACCACCATGGAATGACGCCATTGTTCCAGTCGGACATCCATCCGTTCAGAGTGTCGAAGAACATGCCGACGCCACCGCGAATACTGGTTTTTCCGTTGCCGAACGGATCCCATGCAAAACCGAAACGCGGCGCGAGATTCTTATAATCCGGAAAATACCAGCCATGGGGCGCTCCGGGATCGCCGGGAACAACCAGCCCTAGGGGCGCATTCACGAATCTCGTGGACTGCACCCCCGGGATGATGCTGTAGCTGTGTCCGTGAATGTCGGTTTCAGGGCTGGTGTATTCATAGCGAAGGCCCACAGTAAGGGTGAGGCGCGGCGTTACCTTCCATTCATCTTGGAGAAATGCTGCAAACTGTCTCTGGTGTTCGTTGTTGTTCCCCGTGGGAAACTGCAGATACTCATCGGGAGCGCCAAACAGGAAATCGGCCAGGTCAGTGCCGGAACCAACTCCGGTCGCGGCCCCGTAGAAAAGGAACCAGCCGTTGGTAGCGTAGCTATAGACAGAGTTCTCCTGCAGAAAGGCGAACTTGCCACCAGCCTTCACGGTGTGCCGTCCCTGGGTCCACGAGATGGAGTCCGTCACAGCATATGTGTTGTCTGCTTTCTTGCGGGGCACATTTTCATTGAACCCCAGATTCAGCCCGCTGTCGAAGAGGTTAATGATGGGTGGAGCATAAGGCAGGTCGGAGTTGATCTGGATGCCCAGTGCCGACGGAGTCGGAGGATGACTTCCCGGCGTTGATTGTTCGAAGAAGCGGGCTGCGGTCGCGTGAAACTCATTCAGCAACGCAGCCGAAATGGTCTTCGTGTAGCCGATGTTCAAGAACATGTTGGTCGTGGTAGTGGTATCGGGAAAGCCCGGGACGCTGGGGTCTCCGTAGTTTAGCGAAAACGGACTGAGCGACGGTCCACTGCTCGATCCCACGGTCACCGACACGCGGTCGTTCTGCGTCACGTAAAAATCAGCTCGGCCCGTATACTCGTTGAAATTGTTGGTTGAGCTCCCCCGGGGAAAGAGCAGTCCACTGGGAGAAGTCGGAATCAGCCCGGCACTGATGAACGCCTGAGCAACCGGATCGATCTTTGCTGGATCGATGATGGCGTTCGCTGGATTCCCGCCCGCTGGGACAAAGTAAGGATGGCCGGCCAGAAATGCCGCGACGTTGGGATCCGGCCCACCGTCCGCCGCTTGGGAGAAGTCACCAGTCAACTCTGCAGGCGTGTAGGTGCCTACCACGTTTCCATTCAAGAGAGCGGACTGACGCTGCCCTTGGTATCCGAAAAAGAAGAAAATGCGATCTTTGAGGATCGGACCACCGACCGTGCCACCAAACTGATTGCGCTTCAGCACCGGACGAGGCTGGCCATTGAGATTGTCGAAGAAATCATTTGCATTGAAGGCGTCGTTGCGCAAATATTCAAACAAACTTCCGTGAACCTGATTGGTACCGGACTTAGTGACTACGCTGACTGTGCCCCCACCATTGCGGCCATATTCCGCGGTGTAGTTGTTGCTCAGAATGCGGAATTCGGCGATGGTATCGGGATTCGGATTGAACACCACGCTGTTGCCGGTCACCGAGTCGTTCGTGCCACCATCCAGGAGATAACTCACCGCATCGGCACGACCTCCGGCCACCGTGAACTGACCGCCTCCGTAGCCCGCTTCCGGCGCCGGCACCACTCCAGGTTGGGTCAACGCCAGGTCCAAGACATTGCGTCCATTCAACGGGAGGTCTTGGATGGGTGCGCCCGTAACCGTACCGCCCACGGTTGGGTTTACGGTTTCAACTTGCGCTGCCTCCGACTGTACTTGGACGGTCTCGGTAATCGCGCCAACCTTCAGATGCAGATCGATGCGCAAGGACTGCCCGATGGTGAGTTCCTGCGCTGCGGCTACCGCTTTGTTGAAGCCTGCCACCTCGACCGTGACGGAATACATGCCGACAGGAAGGTCCAGGACCTGGTAGGATCCAGCGCTGTCGGTCACGGTATTCCAGCGGGCATTGGTGCCGGAGTTATTGACGGCGACTTTTGCCCCGACGACCGCCGCACCCGCCGCATCGGTTACCGTCCCGATGACGCGACCGTTTGTGTTTTGAGCCGGAGCGGAAACTGTGAGGAAAAAGGCAAGCGAGACGAAAATCGAGGACCGGAGAGACCGTCGCAAACGGGCAGCGAGAAATATTGAATTGGTAATTTGCAACATGGCTCTCTGCGCCTCCTGGGAACTGAACGTTTCGCTGACTGCCGGATCACAAACCGAAACTGACGGGCTCAAATTGAACGACGCGAAGGGGGGAGCCAACACACAGCCGCGGAAAACATTGAAGCTCACGGAGGCGACCCCCCGGGCCCTACGCCTCATAGCAGACTCCAACAGGCACAAAATGAATATTGTGGAACCTTACTATAATCGTGGAAGGTTAGGGAGCACGACTAAAGGTTGTCAAGATCTATTTTTCAATGGGCCGGAACACAAAGACGAGAAGTCGCCCCGCAGTCAAGGGCTCGCCCCGCGCGTGAAAATCCGAGACGCTGCTCTTGCTGGGCGCTTTTGAGGTCCACTCACGGGTCGGTCTCGGATCATCGCTGAGGCTGTGTCACCATAATCGCGGGAACCTCCTGCTGCTTGACGAGATTGTTGTAAGCCGCGACATCGGTCGCGACAATTGCTTGCCACTTTGCCAGTTGTTCATCGACAGAGTGGGTGAGCATGTCGAATACTTCATAGGACTGTTTCGTCGGCGCCGAATCGGCGCTTCCTACCACGCCAGCAAGCGCGACCAGGTCATTATTCAACCGAACTGGAAAGTTAAGCACGTCTTGACCACTCTTGGCCTTGGTCTGGATGAGCGCTTCCTCCACCACGGTCATCTTTTTATCAAGCGCCTTCCCCGCGTCGGCGACCGTCTTCTCGCGCGGATCGTTCTTCAGCCGCTTGTTGACGACACTGATTTGGTCTCGCACGTCTCGAATCTGGATGATCGCTTCGTCCGTTTCGGTAACCTTGTCCCGAATCTTGAGCAGCAGATCGAATTGCCTCGCAAGATCTTCCTGGCTGACCTTCACCCGCGGGTCTGCCTTGATCTCCAGTGGCGCCGTATAGCTCTTGCCCAGAACCGTCAGTCGCACCTGATACGTACCGGGCAGCGCCACTGGACCTTCCGTGCCACCACCCCAAAGCGGCGCACGCGGTACCTTCGTTGCTCCTTCGTAGCGCAAGTCCCATACAAAGCGGTTTAGACCGGCATCCGCGGGCAAACTGTCCGCGCCCCGATTGCGCTCGGGGGAGTCTCCCTCGTCTCCCGCGGGCTCCTCCTTCTTGGGGAACTTGCGGATCACTTTCCCGGAAGAATCGAGCACTTCCAGCGTAATCTTTGGTGCTTCTTCTTTCTTCTCTCCTTCATCCTTACCAGCGTCGGTCTTCGCAGGTGACTCCGATGAGGATGGGGTCGAACCCGCAGACTCCTTCTTATCCGGCTTCTTGAGCGAAACCTTCAGCCAGTAATCGATTGCCGCCCCCGCAGGCGGATTCTTTCCCGCATTTCCCAGCCGGCCCGATCCTCCAAATACCGTATGATTGGCCGCTCCCGGCGTGAAAAGGTGCGCGTCTTGCTTCGGGACCGACTCGTCGTATTGCTCCAACGCTGTAAGGTCATCCAGCACCCAGAAACTTCTGCCATGTGTCGCCACCACAAGATCGTTGTTCCCGTTATTGTTCTTAATGAGGAGGTCGTTAATCGGCGTAGTCGGGAGATTGATTTGCAGGGCCTGCCATTTCCCGCCATCATCGAACGAAACGTAGACTCCTTGCTCCGTTCCGGCGAAAAGAAGCCCCGGACGCTTTGGGTCGAGCCGCACCGCGTGCACATAGTCATTCGCCGGAAGTCCCGCCACCAGTTTCGTCCAACTCTTTCCGAAATCGGTTGTCTTGAACACATACGGAGCGAAATCATCCGCCTTGTGCCGTTCGACAGCCATATACGCTGTCCCAGCATCGTGCGGTGAAGCCTCAATCATGCTCACTGTCCCCCATTCCGGCATCTCTTTGGGTGTGACGTTCTCCCACTTCTGGCCTCCGTCGCGGGTCAGTTGGACCAGTCCGTCATCGGTCCCGACCCAGATCAGATCTTTTTGTACCGGCGACTCCACCACCGAGAAAATCGTGTCGTAGACTTCAACACCCGTGTTGTCTTTCGTAATCGGTCCTCCGGAAGCGGCCTGCTTCGCTTTGTCGTTGCGCGTCAGGTCGGGACTGATGATCGTCCAACTCATTCCTCCATCGGTCGTCTTGAACAACACTTCTCCTGCGAAGTAGAGCGTCTTCGAATCGTGGGGTGAAAAGACTATCGGCTCCGTCCACTGGAATCGATGCTTGACGTCCGCTGCCGACCACCCGATCGGATTTACCGGCCATGGATTAATCGATTGATACTGCTGCGTATGCCGGTCGTAGCGAGTGATTTCCCCGCCGTACGACCCGGCGTACACGATCAGCGGGTCCGTCGGATCCGCCGCAATGTACCCACTCTCGCCGCCACCCACGTCGTACCAATCCGGGCGATCGATCCCTCCTTCAGCACTCGCGCTCGCAATTCCTACGGTTGTGTTGTCTTGCTGCGCGCCATAGATGTAATACGGAAACCGGTTATCGGTAGTGACGTGGTAGAACTGCGCCGTGGGCTGGTTGTACTGGCTGCTCCAGCTTTCGCCGCCATTCGTTGAGATCGTCGCGCCTCCATCATTTCCATTGATCAGGCGCTTTGGGTTCGTAGGATCAATCCACAAGGCGTGGTTGTCCCCGTGCGGCGCACGGATCTGGTTGAAGGTTTTACCGCCATCATTGGACTGATATACGCCTGTATTCAGGATGTAGACCGTATCGGCCGATTTCGGGTCGGCAAAAATATGCGAATAGTACCAGGCGCGCTGACGAAACCGGTGGTCGTCCGTCATCAGATGCCACGAATCTCCCCCGTCGTCCGAACGATAGATTCCGCCTTTCTCGGCCTCGATCACCGCCCAGACGCGATCTGGATTCGCCCCGGAAACCGTGACGCCAATCCGCCCGAGAACCCCTTCTGGCAGGCCGTGTCCTTTCAGTTCCTTCCAGGTCGTCCCGCCGTCGCTCGACCGGTAAAGACCGCTGCCCGGCCCGCCACTGTCCAAACTCCAGGGCGTGCGCCGCACCTGCCACAACGCCGCGAACACGATATTGGAATTGCTCGGATCGAAAGCGAGATCGATGCCTCCGCTCTTAGCGTCCTTATATAGGACCTTTTCCCACGTCTTTCCTCCATCCCTCGTGCGGAAAATCCCGCGCTCTTCGTTGTCGGCGAACGGATGCCCGAGCGCCGCCACGAACGCGACATCAGGATTCTTCGGATTCACAATTAGCCGTCCGATGGCGTGGGTATCGCCCAGGCCCGCGAACGTCCAGGTCTTGCCCGCATCGATCGACTTGTACACGCCGTTCCCACCAACAATGTTGCCGCGGACGCAAGCTTCGCCCGTCCCCACGTAGATCACATTCGGATCCGACTCGGAAACAGCCATGGCTCCGATCGCCGGAGAGGCACCCTTCGTCTTGTCGAAAAGAGGCTTCCAGTTGAGACCGCCATCGGTCGTCTTCCACACCCCTCCAGCCACCGCGCCAAAATAGTAGACGTCGTCCTGGCCCACCACACCCGAAACTGCCACAACGCGCCCGCCGCGAAATGGCCCGACCAGCCGGTACTGTAGCCCTCTCCACGGCCCCTGCGATTCATTCTCATCCTGCTCGGCGTCGCTCGCCGGTTTAGCCGCAGGCTTCGGCGACTCCGTCTGCTTCGGCGCGGGCTCTGAGTTCGCTTTCGGTTGGTGTGTCTGGGCGGATAGTGGGGTGGCACAACATGCAATCAAAAGGACGAGTGTGGGCGTTCGCAACGTTCGGTTCCTCCGGAGACGTACACAATAAGCCCGCCAGGCTTGAATACTCAACAAAAACTTCGTGTCTGGATGTTTCGTTTGAGGCTCTATAATTCCACCTCTCAGAAACAGAATGTCTGGAAGTGACACAACATCCCAGGAGGCCCCCTTGAACCGTATCCGTTCCCTCATTTCTTTTGGCATTATTTTGTTCGTCGCACAACTGACAGTGCGCGCAAACCGGCCCGTCGAAAACCGGCGCCCATGCTCAACTCTCCGGATACACGGCACAATCCTCCGATCCCGAGCGCGACTGGGAGAAGAAATTTCAGGATGGCATCGTCAGCGACAATGTGCGCGAAAACAATCGCCGGATGAGCGCTCGCCCGCATCACGTGGGCTCGCCTTACGACAAAGACAATGCGGAATGGATTCTCTCCAAATTTAAAGAGTGGGGATTCGATGCGCACATCGAAACCTTCCAGGTGCTGTTCCCCACGCCTAAGGAGCGCGTCGTCGAACTCGTGCAACCCACGCAGTTCCGCGCCAAGTTGCAGGAGCCCGCTGTTCCTGGCGATCCCACGTCGAGCCAAAACTCCGAGCAATTGCCCACCTACAATGCCTATTCCGTCGATGGCGACGTGACCGCGCCGCTGGTCTATGTGAATTACGGCAGCCGCGAAGACTACGAACAACTCGATCGTCTTGGAATCTCCGTCAAAGGCGCCATTGTCATCGCCCGCTATGGCGAAGCCTGGCGGGGCACGAAGCCGAAGGTCGCCGGCGAGCATGGCGCCATCGGATGCATCATCTATTCCGATCCGAGAGATGACGGCTACTTTCAAGGCGACGATTATCCCAAGGGCGGCTGGCGTCCCAAAGATGGCGTCCAGCGCGGCAGCGTCATGGACACGGATTATCCCGGTGATCCTCTCACCCCCGGCGTGGGCGCAACCGCGGATGCGAAGCGTCTTCCCATCAGTGAAGCCAAGACCATCACTAAGATTCCCGTGCTCCCGATTTCCTACGCCGACGCCCTACCACTTCTCTCCGCGCTCGCCGGGCCGGTCGCTCCCGAAAAGTGGCGCGGCGCTTTGCCCATCACTTATCACATCGGTCCCGGCCCCGCCAAAGTCCATCTCAAAGTCACATCAAACTGGGACATGAAGCCGGTGAACGACGTTATCGCAACCCTGCGTGGATCCGGCGCTCCCGATCAATGGGTGATTCGTGGCAACCACTTCGACGCCTGGGTCAACGGCGCCGACGATCCCCTCTCCGGCATGTCCGCGGTCCTCGAAGAAGCCCGCATGCTCGGGGAACTGCATAAGCAAGGGTGGACGCCGAAGCGCACCATCATCTACTGTGCCTGGGACGGAGAAGAACCCGGACTCCTCGGTTCCACAGAGTGGGTGGAGACTCATGGCGACGAACTACAGAAGCATGCCGCCGCCTACATTAATTCCGACAGCAACGGCCGAGGATTCTTTCACGCGTCTGGCTCTCACGATCTCGAAAAGTTAACCAACGACGTCATTCGTGAGATTCAGGACCCCGAGAAAAAAATTTCCGTCTGGCAACGGGCTCGCCTGTCTCGGATTGCTAACGCCAAGAACCAGGAGGATCGCACCGAAATTCGCAAGCGCGCTGAGCTAACCATCGGAGCGCTGGGAGACGGCTCCGACTACGCGTCGTTTCTCGACCACGCCGGCATATCCGCACTGAACATCGGCTACGGCGGCGAAAACGACGCCGATTCCTATCATTCCATCTACGACGATTTCTATTGGTACACGCACTTCGTCGACACCGATTTCTCCTACGGACGCACTTTGGCACAAACCGGAGGCACCGCCGTGATGCGCGTGGCGGATGCTGACATCATCCCGTACGAATACGCGGGTATGGCCGAAACCATCTCCAAATATGTAACTGAACTCGAAAAATTGCTAAAAGAGAAACAGGATGAAATCACGGAGCGCAACCTCGAACTGAAGGAAGGAGTCTTCTCTGCCGTGGCGGACCCCCACAAGACTTCCGTTCCTCCGCCGCAAGAAGCCACGCCACCCTATATGAACTTCGCTCCGCTGAAGAATGGAGTGGAATCCGTCAAGCACAGCGCCGAGCGCTACCAGGCTGCGCTGGCAAAAGCCATGGCCCCTGGCGCGCCCGCGCTTTCCGCGGAGGCGCTGGAGTCGCTCAACACGGAGCTTCTGAAAATCCAGCGCACCTTCCTGACCGAACGAGGCCTTCCGGAGCGCCCGTGGTTCAAGCATCAGGTCTACGCGCCCGGCGCTTACACGGGATATGGAGCCAAACCCATTGCCGCCGTCCGCGAATACATGGACGCCAAGAAATGGGCGGAGGCCGAAGCTCAGGTGCCGGGCGTGGCTAAGGTGCTGGAAGATGTCGCCGCGGCGATCGGCAGAGCGGCCGACAATCTCGAAGCCGTAACCTCCTCGGCGCACTGAAGGTGCGGCGTCCAGAGACCGCAATTACTGATCGGAATCAATCAAACAGGCCAAACATATAAGGATGCGAGTGAATTTCCTCACACCATTCGTATGGGCCCGGGATACTTCGCCACCAAAGAATCAATCGTAAGCAGCGTAACACCCTCCACGGTGGCCTGCGCTACTAAGACACGGTCAAATGGGTCCTTGTGAATCGTCGGCAAGCTCTCGATGGCCACGACGTGATCGCTGATAATCGGCAATTCGCCGTAACCATTATCAAGCAATCCGCGGCGCAGCACTCGAGCATCCACCTTGAACTCATCCCGGCCTAGCCCACGTTTAATCGCGACTTCCCATAAACTAGCGGCGCTAAACAGAAGCTCATTCTCTGGATTGGCGATTAAGCCGCGAGCTTCTGCGGACAGTCGATCGGGATGACCAGCAGCCCACAGGAGAAGATGCGTATCCAGCAACAGCTTCATACGCCGCCACCGAACATCCGCTCAATCTCGTCCCGACCCATTTGGTCGAAGTCCTCTGGCACAGAAACCTGGCCCGCCATAAAGCCGAGCCGACGCATTTGGGCTCCGGTTGGAGCGCTGTAGGCCGTAACCCTTGCCACGGGCTTGCCCGCCTTGGCTATAACAAACGACTCCCCCCTGGATACCTCTTCCAGAAGTTTCGAGAGCTGGGTTTTCGCTTCGTGAATGTTCACAGTCTTCATGGATTCACGCTATTAAACTAAGTTTACTTGGTTTAGTTTACACGAAAAAGCAGCTAGATCGCAACTTGCATTATCCACGACTAGGCATGATTGAGATAACCACGAAGGGCGGAGAAACCTACGGAAACGGCGCAATGGTGAGCTGGATTTTACAGCGTGAAAACCGGCAGCCGGTTCTAGCACTTGCGCTGTATAATTTGCCGTTTCCAATCCGTAACTCATTGCGGACCTGGCCGATGCTGCTTAGAGTGTTCAACGACAAAACCACCCTGGGGCGGGCGGCCGCTGAGCAGGCCGCAGCTGCGATCCGGCGCGCCATTTCCGAGAGGGGAAAGGCGCGCATCATCGCTGCGACTGCCGCTTCTCAACTCGAGTTTCTGGATGCACTGACCAAGGCCTCAGGAATCGATTGGACTCGGGTTGAGGTCTTTCATCTCGATGAATATGTCGGGTTGCCGATCACTCATCCGGGCAGTTTTCGCAAGATGCTCATGGCCGAGTTGGTCAACAAGACTGGAATCACCCGTTATCACTTGCTTGCGGGCGATGCTCACGATTTGTCGGCCGCGGTGCGGGAGGCAAGCGAGCAGCTGGCTTCGGCGCCGATCGACGTGGCGTTCCTCGGCATCGGCGAGAACGGACATATTGCGTTCAATGATCCGCCCGCGGATTTCGATACCCAGGAACCTTACATCATCGTCAACCTCGATGAAGCGTGCCGCCGCCAGCAGGTTGGTGAGGCATGGTTTGCAGACATATCGCAGGTACCGAAGCGCGCCATTTCAATGTCGGCACGACAGATTCTCAAGGCCCGGGAAATCCTTGCCGTGGTTCCGGATCGGCGCAAAGCGCAAGCGGTTAAAGCATGCTTCGAAGGTGAGGTGAGTCCTATGGCACCGGCTTCGATCTTGAGGCGCCATCCGAATGCGACCGTGTATCTCGACACGAATTCGGCTTCGCTGCTGAGTCCCGAACTGCAGGGTATGCTGAAAACAGATTCAGAGGTGACACTGACCGAGTGACTGCCTCTCACCAGTGGACGGAATCCAATACCTTTGCAGGTCGCAGCTGCGTCAGTGTTTTCAATGGGTCTACGGCAAGCCAGCTCAAAGCGCCCGCAACGCACAAACCGGCTGCCACAAGGAAAGACGCGGTCCAGCCGTAGTGCACGGCTATCCAGGGAGTGAGTGAGCCAGTCAAGGCCCCACCGAACTGTCCCCCCATGTTCATAAATCCTGACACGGATCCGGCCGACGCTCCAGCAATGTCTGCGGTCACCGACCAAAATGAACTCTGAGATAAATACAGCGCCCCAGCGCCACCAGCCAGAACGACACTTGCCAGCCTGACGCTCTGCACCTGGGAGCCGAAAGCGATGAAAATTCCGGCCACTCCCATGGCAAATGCCGCGAGGCCGCATCGCCCCAGCCGCGGACCGCGCCACTTGGTGAGTCGATCGTTCACCGTCCCACCGAGCAGGCAGCACACCAGCATTGCTAGAAACGGCAGCATGGAATAAAAAGCGCTGGCCTTAAGATCGAGTCCGCGCACCTTCGCAAGGTAGCGGTAGAACCAGCTGAAGAAAATCCACGCCACGTACCCGTAGCAGAAATAGCTGATGGTCAGCGCCCAAACTTCGCGACTCTGCACGACTCGCGTCCATGGCACAAGAGCAGTTGCTGATTCTGTCGTTTGAGGTGGATTAGCTGTCACCGTACGTCCGGACTGAATGGCGGTGAGTTCTGCGGCAGACACTCGCGGATGTTCCTCTGGATTGTCGCGAGCCGCAAAAAACCAGACTGCCCCCGCGAATAGTCCGATGATGGCACAAACCCAGAACGACGATCGCCATCCGTAGTGAATCATGACATACGTGATGAGAGGGGGCGTGAGGCCGGCCCCTGCACCGACGCCCGCAAAAACCCAGCCATTCGCGATACCCCGCTCGCGCACCGGAATCCAGCGCGCAATGAACTGATTGGCCGCCGGGTAGATCGTAGCCTCCCCGGCCCCAAGCAGAAACCGAACCACCAGGAACAGAAAGAGCGCGCCGCTGATATTGGTGGGGACGAGCGCGGTCAGAGCGGTGAACACTCCCCACCACAGAACTCCCGCCGTCAGCACACGCCGCGGGCCGAAGCGGTCGGCAAGATACCCTCCAACCGTCTGAAACAGCGCGTACCCCGCGACCAGTGCGCTAAAAACCTGCCCCAGTTGGACTTCCGTCAGGTGGTAGGCATCGACAATCGAACCACCGGCGATGGAGATGTTGACCCTGTCCAGGTAAGACACGGCACTCAGAACAAAGAGCCAGAACACCAGGAACCAGCGCACGCGGGATGTTTTCGCGGATGGCATCATAGTCGCCGTCTGCGAACTCATTATGCTGAGTGCTCGCGCAGGATGCGTGACAGTTGCTCGGCAACGATCCTGTCTTCTCCCGGCTGCAGCATGAACGAGCACATGGTGAGACCCGGCCGGCCTTCGCCGCCGCCAATGACAATCGCCGGTTTGGAATTCCGCAGCAACTTCGAGACCTGCTGCGGCGGCAGCGAGATTCTGGAATCCCAGGTGATCTGCATGTGGGGTACGTGATTGGCGATGTCCGGAACGAAGAACGAAGTGCTCACTCCCGGAACCTTAGTCAGTTCACGCGAGATCAAGTCCAGGCGGCCTTGCCATTCTCGCGCAAGCGCGTCGTGATCTTCCTTGAGATAGAGTTCAAGCGCCTTCACCATGCCGACAATTTCTTCTTTGCCCACTTTCTGGCTGCGGCCCAGAGTGTCCTCGTGGGGACTGTTGTTGAGCAGGGCATTCGCGACCAGATCCTTCCGTCCGATCAGTAGGCCAGCGCATTGCGGTCCGCGCATTGCTTTGCCCCCGCTGAAGGTAATCAGATCGTATCCCATGCTGGCGTAGTCCCAGAGATGAGAAACGGGTGGCGTGTCCGCTGCGGCATCGTTCATGCATGGAATGCCATATTGCTTGGCCAATTTGACCCACTCGTCCACTTTGATTTGGCCCGAGGCGTTGGCGAAGTTTGAAAAGTGCATCATCGCCGTGCGATCGTTGACGGCTTGCCGCAGCTGCTCGCGAGTTTCAACCTCGATCAGTTTGACACCCGTCGTCCGCAACTGGTGATCGAACGGATTGCGATGCGTTTTTTGAATGATGACTTCCGACTTCATCCCGGCAAGATCGGGAAGCTGGCGAATCAGGACCTCATTGTCTCCCGTGAGGATACCTGCCAACCCGGACTGCATCGCCGCCGCTGCACCGGAAGTGACCAGCGCGGCATAGCCGTCCGGGAGTTTCAGCATCTCTGCGATGCGCTTGCCTGCGGCCACTTCCAAGTCAGGGATACTCACGAAGTGGCGGCCGGCCATGGCCATGACGGTTTCGAGTTCGGGACGAAGAATTGAGCCGCCCAGCATCGTCATCGTGCCTTCGCAGTTGATTACAGTCGTGACACCCAGTTCGTCATAGGGATTGCCCGTCTGGCCGAATCCGCTCACGCTGGTGCTTCCGTCCGCCGTGCCGACGGCTGAAGAAAGCTTGCGCGGCGCTAGGATTGACGCCAGCACTGCCGCAGCCGTCCCCAAGAATCCGCGTCGATTCCATGACGATTTCAATCGCATGAGGGTCTCCTTCGGCCTGTTTTGCCGCTCTACTTGCGTGTGACAGCCGCGATGCAGTTAATTTCCACCAGCGAATCGCCAGGCAGCGCAGCCACTGCCACGGTGGTGCGGGTTGGTCCACCGTGTGGGAAGTACGAACCAAACACCTTGGTCATCGCGTCCCAGTGCTCGATCTTCACCAGGAACACGTTGGTCTGAAGAATGCTGTCAATCGTGCCGCCGCCGACATCAACCATCTTCTTGATTTTGTCCATGACCATGGTGGTGTGGGATTCAATCGTCCAGTCCTTCGGATCTCGCGAATCATGTGCGCCTTGACCAGAGACATAAATCAAGCCGTTGTGAACGATCACCGGCATGATGACGTCTTTTTCACTGCCAGGCTTGCCGTCCCCATTCAGCTTGCGGACGGCGTTCGCATCCTGAGTGGAACTCTGCGCCAAAGCCCGCGAGGGAATAGCGGCAGCCGTCAGCCCGAGCGCGGAAAGAACGGAACCGAAGCGCAAAGCAAATGTCCTTCGAGTCGAGGTCAAGTTCATAGAGATGCTCCTTTCAAGTTAGGGCGGTTACCGCCGTTTCTCACCTGGATGCGCGGCACCAACCGGCCAAGTTTCGTCATCGGCAACGCAACGCGGACGCGGCGTAGCGGAGACTCGGTTGCAGGCTTGCGAAACGTGATACAACTCCGTTGTGAAAAATGAAAGTGCTGGATTATCCGATGAAAATCGATTTAATGCAACTTCGTCCCCGCTAAAGCCGTCCGAATTTCTTGACGGCTTGCACGATGGACTTCAGTTGCTCGATGACCGCGTACATTGAGTGTTCTTTGTAGTCCATCTGTTGCGCGAGGGTGAGCACGGCCTTCGCCTGCGACTTCGGCACGACGGCGACGCCGTCACTATCGGCGACGACAATATCGTCAGGGCTCACGGGCACACCGTTGCACATCAACGTGATCTGCGCTCCTGCAAACCGGTAGTGGTGCACGGACGTAGAGGGAACGATGCCCGTGGCGAAAACCGGGAAGCCGATCTTCCGCAGATACGCGACGTCCCGTACTCCACCATCGATCACCGCTCCGGCGTAACCGCGCGCGGCCATCGCCGTGCCCATCAGTCCGCCCATTCCCGCAATGTCTTCTCCATCTTCCACCACCATCACGTACACCGAATCCGTCGATCCTTGATCAATAGCTTCCAGCATCCCCGTGAGTGCTTCGGGGTCCTTGTTGCCCTCGTCTTTTTTGAGTTGTACCGTTCGCGCATATCCCGCAAACTTGGCGGTAAAGATCGGCTGCATGCGATGGCTCATGTACATCCGCTTTCCCGTAATCTGCTCCAGCGCATCCGACACTGAGGCGACTTCCACCTGCCGGAATTCCGCGATCAGGTCGTGGCTATTCAACGCGCTCGCAGTCGCTGCATTGGATTGAGCGCTCGCACGGCGGACTTGCACCGCCGCTGCTGCAACAACGACCAGGGCAACAAAAATAGTTACAAAGATTCGTCTTTTCGAATACGGATGAGTTAGGTGCATTCCGTCCTCCTGCTTCTATGTGTCCGCGGACTCTAACACTACTACTACCGTGTTTGGAAGCGCGCCCAATCCACTGATCTCTTTGAACGAAATGCCCGTTCCCCCGAACCTGCAGAAAGTCGGTTTACGACGAGTCTCCGCTCACTGCGATAGAATGTGGCCGCTTGCCTATGCTGCCAATCCGCAGATCTTTGTCTCTGTTGCTCGGGCTCTGCCTCTCTCTTTGGGCCTTCAATGGCAGCTTCTCGTTCGGACAACAGAATTCTTCTTCCGACCATTCAAAGGATACGGTCGAATTGGGTCGGGCCACGTACAGTTCCGCCTGCGCTGGATGTCATGGACTCGATGGCAGTGGAAGCGACAAGGCTGTCGACATTTCAGGAAGTGCCAGAGTCCGGCGCTTTTCCGATGCTCAACTCTCCGACATTATTTCGAACGGCATACTCGGAACCGGCATGCCGGCCTTTCACAACCTGAGTGCGAGACAGAACCGCGCCGTAGTGGCCTACCTGCGGTCACTCCAAGGCAAGCTGGTTACGCCAGCTCTCCTTGGCGATGCGAGCCGCGGGAAAGGAATATTCTTCGGCGAGGGTGAATGCTCCAGTTGCCACACGATCGCCGGCGAAGGCGGGTTCCTTGGCCCCGATCTTTCGAACTACGGCTCTACCACGTCCGCAAAGGAAATCCGCGACGAGATCATCAAGACACCGAGAACGCCGCCTCAAGGCTATCGACCGGCCGTGCTTCTTACCTCCCATGGGGACCGCCTCGAGGGCGTGATTCGTAACGAAGACAACTTCTCCGTACAGTTTCAGACCAAGGATGGCAGCTTCCGTTCCTTCCAGAAGTCGGAGTCGCGCCATCTTGATCGCCTGGAGACTTCTTTGATGCCTACGGATTATGGCGACCGCCTGAGCCCATCCGAACTCGATGATCTGATTAGCTACTTAGTGACGGCTGCTCCGGATGCGAGCAAGGCCGTGACTCCCCGCAAGAAAGAGGACGATACGGAATGAAGCTGCGGCGGATAATTTTGCTTCAGTTCGCGACTGTAGTGTGTCTGGCGCTGAGTCTTTCCGCCCAAACAACCAGGGATTTCAAGCTCGAGCCACTCTCTCCGAAGTTCCTCGAACTCGTCGGCGCCGATGCGAAGCTGGAGACCGTCGCCACAGGCTTTGGCTTCACCGAGGGGCCGATGTGGGACACGGCGGGATTCCTCTATGTCAGCGACGAGACGATCAACAAGATCTTTCGCGTGAACGCGAACGGCAAGAAGGAAGAAGTCATCGCCTTGGGAGACCCGGACGGCAATACCTTCGATCGCCGGCATCGCCTGATCGATTGTGCGAGCGTCCTCAGGGCCCTCATCGAGGTGACTCCCGAGGGGAAGTACAAGATGCTCGCAGATCGCTACGACGGAAAACGCTTCAACAGTCCCAACGATGTGATCGTAGGCCCGGACGGTGCTCTGTACTTCACCGATCCGACCCTCGATCTGGTGGCAGGGGAGAAGCAGGAAATCCCGTTTCAAGGCGTGTACCGGCTGGATGAAAGCGGAAACGTGCGCTTGCTCACCCGCGATCTCGCGCAACCGAACGGATTAGCTTTCTCCCCTGATGGCAAGAAATTTTATGTGGACGATAGCGAGCGGCGGAACATCCGCGTCTATGACGTGACTGCTGACGGAACGCTAGTAAACGGGCGCCTATTCGGCGAAGAGCCCGGAGGAAAGGGCGACGGTGTTCCGGACGGCATCAAGGTGGATAAGAACGGCAACCTGTTTGTCACCGGTCCGAAGGGTATCTGGGTTTGGGATGCGAATGGAAATCACCTGGGCACGATCGTCATGCCGGAACAGCCCGCCAATTTGACCTGGGGCGACGATGGCTACGGCACGCTGTACATCACTGCAATTACGTCGGTGTACCGCCTTAAAACAAAAACGCGGGGCTTTGTGCCTTACTTGGAACACTGAAGAGCAGAAACAAATCAGTGCGGAAGCGCGAAGCTGAATACGTCGCTTCCCGCGCTGATCGCGACGTACTGTACGCCGTCAACCGAATAAGTCATCGGAGACGCACTAAATGATTGACCAGTGTTGAAGTGCCAGAGAGCATGTCCGGTTTCGGAATCGACTGCTTCCAGGGATTCAGCATCGTCCGCAAAAAACACCAGTCCACCCGCGGTTGTGAGCGTGCCTCCCCACGAACTGCCACGACCCGCTTGGGGATATCGCCAGGCTTCTTTGCCATCGGAGACCTGGAGTGCCAACAGAACTTTTTGCGAGTGCTCACCAGCGGGAAACTTAGTCCCAGTGCCGTAGTAAGTCTCGCCTGGAGTGAACGGCTTCGACTGCGCGAAAAACACGCTACAGCTCTCCAGAGCCATAACGTAAAACAATTTTGTGTTGGGATTGTAGGAAGGCGAAAACCAATTTGTCGCTCCGACGATGCCCGGGCAGATGGAGGTTCCTTCTTTCGTTGGTACCCGCTCCGACAAAAGAGGACGGCCCGAAGCATCGATCCCTTTCGCCCAGTTCAACTTTTCTACAAACGCGGTAGCCCGCAGAAACTTGCCATTCGTCCGATCGAGGACGTAAAAAAAGCCGTTTCGGTCGGCCTGCACAAGCAGGTGCCGAGTCGTGCCATTTTCTTCCGTATCCACTAACACCGGCGTTTCATTCGCGTCGTAGTCGTATACGTCGTGAGGAGTAAACTGGAAGTACCATTTCAGCTTTCCAGTATCAGCGTCGATCGCCAGGACGCAGGCGGTGTACAGATCATCCCCCGGCCGCGATTCTCCAACGAAATCTGGCGCAGCATTGCTCGTGGTCCAATACAGCGTGTCGCGGTCCCGGTCGTAGGTGCCAGGCATCCAAGTTGTGGCGCCGCCATGCAGATAAGAATCTCCCGGCCAACTCGCGGAGCCGAATTCTCCCGGGCCTGGGATAGTCCACAGACGCCACTTCAATTCTCCAGTAGCCGCCTTGTAGGCGGCCACGAATCCACGCACGCCCGAGTCGCCGCCGGACGTGCCCACGATTACCTCATCTTTCACGACAAGGGGAGCGCTGGTCGCCCCATAGTGCTTCTCCTTGTCGGCATATTGAACGTCCCACTTCAGGTTTCCCGAGCGGGCATCGAGACAGAGCAAGTGCGCGTCGTCCGTTTCGGAGTAGACGAAGTTCTCCCAGACCGCTACGCCACGATTCTTGTGAGCGGCGGCGTCATCCAGTAGTCCGGAGCTGATGGGACGACTGTAGTGCCACAGGCTTCGTCCCGTGCGCGCGTCCAAGGCGAAGACGTCGTTCGCGGAAGTTATGTACATGACGCCGCGAATCACCACCGGAGTAGCTTCCAGCCTCTGAGAATTGCCGGGGTGGAAAACCCAGGCGGCGCGAAGCTGGGGGACGTTCGCCTTGTTGATTTCATGCAAACTGCTAAAGCGACGTCCGCTGTAGTCTCCGTTGTAAGAGGGCCAGTTCTCGCCCACGGGACTTATCAGCAAATCTTCCGCCTTTACAGACGGCGGAGAGCTCTCCTCAGTCTTCGGTGCCTGTGCCGTCAGCCATTGTGTACAAGCGGCCAGCAGGAAGAGCGTAATTGCGGCAGAGTTCCACTTCATATCAGTGACTGGCTTGGCTTACCTGGACTTCTTGAAGCGCACCACGGTCGATTCCGCTTTCGTCTACAACATGGATCGAAAGCCGCGCCAGGTTTGCAGGGGCACTCATCTCTGCATCCAGTGACAGGGCCTTGTTTGGATCTACTTCCACGATTGGCGTGGTTCCGACGCTGTTTCCGTGTTCATCGTAGAAGTGGGCGATTGCACGCCCAGAATAGAAAACTCCAAATGAGCCCGAGATCTTGATCTTGCCAATCTCCGTGACGGTCGCTCGCAACGGGCGCATCACGATGCCTGCGTCGGTCACTCCGTGAAACTCACTTCCGGATCGCGTAGGAAACCACTCCGTCTCGAGGGTGCAGCTCTCACCCGGGCGCAAGCGGCACATCGGACTGTTGAGTTCGGCTTCGAGGTAGTAGGGACTCGCGTCCGGGTCCGCGCTGAGCGAGGGGTTTCCATCACTCTTCAGCCTGACCTCCGGTCCATTAGTCCAGAAAATCACGGAAGCCTTGCCCGGGTAAGGCTTATTCACGTCGTATTGAAAGCGCTCGACCATGGCGTACTGGGTTTTGCCGTCGACGACCGCCAACCAGCCTTCCGTCGAATCGAGCCATAACTCGGCAGCCATGTGAACATAGTGGACCGTGAAAAGATCGTCGTCCCGCACCGAGACCGCAGGATTCTCTGCTGGACCGAAGCGAACGTGATAGCGGTTGAGATAGCTGCTGTTTCGGTTCGCCGGGGTGAAGGTCCAGAAATCATGATTCATCTCCCCAGCGTGTTCCGGGCTCTGCGCGCCCGAAGCTGACGTGTCGTATTGCGAAACCGACTGCATGGACCACTCCAGCGTGTGGCCCGTCGTGTTCTTCATCGACGCGTGAAACCCGATCCGCGGGGAATCGGCGTCCAGACGAATCGCCCGGGTAAATTGAATTCCTGTCTGCGGATCAGAAGGACCCGTCAGTTCGACCCCACACCGCTGCCCTTCCGAAAGCTTTCGAAATGTGAACGGACCATCGTCCAGGACGTCGGAGTTGCCCACCCAATGTTGTTCATCGTTGTTTCCTTCGGGCAGCAGCCAGAGCTTGTCTCCGCCGTAGTTGAACCACTGGCTGGAACTCGGGGGAAAATACTTGCCGGCAAGCTTCGGATTTACGAACAGGTACGCGTGTCCGGCAAAAGTCACTTGCATCAGCCGTCCGCCATTCTGCGGCACGATAATCAACTGCACCCACCGGTTCGAGATCTGCTGTGCCTGCCAGCCTTTATATTCAACGGCTTCGATGCGACAGTCAGCGCTCTTCGGATTTACCTGGCCGAACGCCGCTGAGGAACCAGCCATCGTCACGACCACGAGTGCAACCCATCCTGCCCAAACGCTTGGCCATCGATTCAGAGAATGGAGTGTCATGATCGCTCTTTGATAAAGATAACGGCGCGGTAGAGAGTAGCACGCAAGACTGGCTCGCAGAAATCTCGTCGCAAACGAAACGAATCCTAATAAAACGAAATATTTCGATTTGCGTCAAGCAGATTCTGTGGTATACCAGCGTTCTCAAGCGGACAAGAAGTTGTGAGCACACGTTTTTGACCACGGCTGCTCCACAAGAGTAGCCGACGTTTCCATAGCGAAACTTTTTCGACGGGAGGCATTGATGCTGATCCGGAATTCCAGCCGGCGATCATTCGTAAAATTGCTGGCGGCCGCCCCATTGCTGAGCCAGATCGCCGCGCGAGACATGTACGCACAAGCTGCCGCAGCCATCGGGAAAGATCCGCGGCAGAACGTATACACCCGGCTGGGCGTGAAGACGGTGATCAATTGCCGCGGCACCTGGACGTATCTGAGCGGGTCGCTGGAATTTCCCGAGGTCCGTGAGGCGCAGGTTGAAGCGGCTCAGCATTTCGTCAACATGCTGGACCTGCAGCGCGCGGTTGGCCGGCGTTTGTCTGAGCTCACAGGCGCCGAATCGGGCATCGTTACTTCCGGCGCTGCGGGCGCCATGGCAGCCGCGACCGCTGGATGCATGGCCGGGACCGATGACAAATACATCTGGCAACTTCCCGACACAACCGGCCTGAAGCATGAAGTGATCATGGTCGGCGGCCGGAGCGCCTTTGACAGCGCCATTCGGCTCACCGGGGCCAAGCTGGTTCTCGCATACTCGCCGGAAGAACTCGTCAATGCCATCAACGAAAACACCGCGATGATCTACACCACGGATCTGGGTGAAAAACTCGCGCGGGAACTGGCCATCGCCAAAGACCACAAAGTTCCTATGCTGCTCGATGATGCCGCCGGCATCCCGCCCGCCGACAACGCCAAGCTCTACGCCCGCATGGGCCTCGACCTCTACTGCTTCTCCGGCGGAAAAGGGCTGTGCGGGCCGCAGTGCAGCGGCTTGCTCTTGGGACGCAAAGACCTGATCGAGGCCGCTCTTCTCAATTGCAGTCCGCGCGAAGGCGCCGTGTGTCGCCCGATGAAAGTTGGGAAAGAAGAAATCATCGGGTGTCTGACTGCGCTTGAGACGTGGCTGAAGATCGACGAAAAGAAACTGTACGCAGAATGGACCGGCCGCGTAGATCGCATTCGAAAGCTGGTGGAGACGGTTCCCGGCGTTAAGACCGAGACCTACACTCCCGACGACGGAAACCGCTTTCCGACACTCAAGATCTCTTGGGATCAGCAGGCCTGGCGCTTCAGTATTTCCGACTGTGTTGCGCAGTTGCGCGCGAGCGATCCGGTGATCGAAGTGCTCGGGGCAGATAATCCGAGTCTGGTAAAGGCTGTTCGCGAGGGAAACCCTAACCACAAAGAACCAAAAGGCCCCGATCACATCGAGTTGGTTTCAATGACGATCAAGCCGGGCGAGGAGATGATTGTTGGGCAACGGCTGAGGGCCATTCTGGGCGCTGCGCAAAAAAAGGCAGCCTAAGAGACGCGAGGTTGTCTTGAGAACAATTCATCCCAATCTTCCGATGGGACTATTAGCGGTGGGCGTTTTGATTTCGTCGACTCTCACGGCGCAGGAGCCTGTCCGTGCCGCCATCCCCGGACAAACCGACGCTCCAACGAATCTTGCCTACTCGCCCGCCGTGGACGCCGGAGACTACGTCTACATTTCCGGGCAGGGACCCAGTCGTCCCGACGGAAGTCTACCGCCGACTTTTAAGGCGCAAGCAAGACAGGCGCTCGATAACGTGAAGGCGGTCGTCGAGTCGACAGGATTGACCGTAGAACACGTGGTCTACACCCAGGTGTACCTGGAAGACGTCAGTAAATATGACGAGCTGAATGAAGTCTTTGCGGAGTTCTTCGGGAAGAATGCGCCGGCGCGCGCCGTGTTGGGAGTTGCCCGCGTTCCCCAGTCGCCCCTTCAGATCAGCGCGGTTGCGGTTCGCAGTTTGGCCGACAAGAAGCCTGTCTATCCGCCGAATTACAAATCGAGCGATCCTACGCCGCCCGGGATGCTGACTCACGACAGGCTTTTCGTCTCAAGCATGCCCGGCGCTGATCCCGTGAGCGGCAAAGTTCCGGACGATGCAGCAGCGCAGGTCGATCTGGCGCTCGACCGTGTTGAGGCTGTCGTCAAGGCGGCGAACCTTGAACTGCGCAATATGGTTTTCGTAAATCCGTATCTGACCGCCGATATCCCGTCGCGGATCATGAATGCGCATTACGCCCGGCGGTTTGAATTCGGGAACACTCCAGCGCGGGCCACCATCGAAGTATCGAGTCTTCCGGGTGGCGCACACATCGAGTACACCGGCGTTGCTGTGCGAGATCTCAAACAGCGGAGGGCGGTGCGTCCGAAAAACATGCCACCCAGTCCGACCGCCAGCCCCTGCGTTTTCGCTGGGGACACTCTATATTGCTCCGCGAAGGACGGATTTATTCCCGGACCACACGGCGGCGTTTACGCGACAACCACCCAACATCAACTCCGGCAGACGATGCGCAATCTTCTCGACAACCTGGAAGAAGCGGAAATGAATTTCAATCAGGTTGTTTCCACAAACGTTTATCTGGATGATCTGTCAGATCTGCCTGCCTTTGACCCGGTATATGCCCAGTATTTTGGTTCCTCACCTCCGGCGCGAACCACGGTTCAGCAGATCGCACCCACGGAGCGCAAACCGGACAGTGACGATCACTTCCCAGGACTGGAGCAAGTCTCGCTTATTGCGGTCCGGAGTCGACCTAACCGTTAAGCGGTGCTCCACGATCCTAGCCGCAATGAGGAGAATCTATT
Source organism: uncultured Acidobacteriaceae bacterium (assembly GCA_963706645.1). Lineage (GTDB taxonomy): Bacteria > Acidobacteriota > Terriglobia > Terriglobales > Acidobacteriaceae > Sulfotelmatobacter. The sequence goes on along the minus strand of CAVPNR010000010.1, from coordinate 222,753 downwards.
TCGGTTGAGGCCATGTCTTCCGCAGCCAGCGCCTGCTTCGGCCTAACGGCGTCCATCGACCTTTTCGAGTTCGAAGGACCTTTCTGCGTACTCGACACCTGCGGCACACGGTCCCGGGCGCTTAGCAAGCCTACGCAATATGCACACCTCTTCCCTGCTGACCGCGTCATTTCCCCGTACGTATCGCGCCATGAATGGTCCATTGGTATAATCGGGCCCGCTGCACAGCGCAGCAACCCGGGTGCAGTTCTGACACGCCCTATGGATTTACTTTAGAACTAGGCCATGAGGCTAAATCAAATGGGCGTACAATCGAGCGGTCGGATGGAGGTGCGAACATGAGTCATCTTCTGTGCAAGCTGTGGAGGCACGACGAGGGACAGGATATCGCTGAGTATGCAGTAATGCTGGCCGTTATCCTGGTCCTTGTAGTGGGGACGATTCGTCTCATCGGTAGCAACGCGAACACCGTCTTTTCATCTGCAGCCAGTTCGATTCAATGATCCTGCTCGAAAGAGCAGCTCCGCGGCCAGGTGCCCAGCCGGCCGCCTCGAGAGATTGTTTACCATGCTGGCCTCCTGCTCTCGGAGATGCGGGTCTACGTCTCTCGAGGCTTTCTTTGGCTATGAAATGACGCCGAACGTGGGATCACTAGTATTGAGTAATATGAATTACTACTTTTCAACAGGTTGTTTGCAGCCACTGAAATCAATCCCACCAACAGATTCCTTAACCCTGGCCGACTTGCGGGTATAAACCCGCACTCACCCATCGAGGCGAGCACGATTCCATTGCTGGGGATGATGCAATCGCGGTCATTGCGGCTCCATGCGTGCTAACATCCACTGATCCGGCTCGCCCACCGGCTTGAGCCGCGGGGAGGTCAAGATGAGTCCAACCACACGGCGTAGTTTCCTCAAAACAGGTCTGGCCGCCGGAGCCATGGCCACCGCAGGAATGCTTCCGCTGATCGCCGCCAAGCGCACCGCGACTGATACCGTGGTGCTCGGCCGCTCAGAAATCAAGGTGACGCGGCTGGCCTTCGGAACCGGCACGAACAGCGGTGCGGTTCAGGCCGCGCTGGGACAGCAGGAGTTCACGCGGCTGGTGCGCCATGCTTATGACTGCGGCATTCGCTTCTTTGAGACGGCTGAGGCCTACGAGACGCCGGGAATGCTGGGAGAGGCGCTGAAAGGCTTGCCGCGCGACAGTTATCAGCTCATGAGCAAGGTGACTACCTTCCACCAGGGTATTGACCCTCAGGCCAAGTTCGACGAGCTGCGGCGCACCTCGAAGACTGAGTACTTTGACATCATGCTGCTGCATTGGCAGCACACGGCCGACTGGCCAGAGACTACGAAGCGCTGGCAGGACGGGATCCTTCAGGCGCAGCAGCGAAAGATCATCCGCACGCATGGCGCCTCAGTGCATGGGCTGCCTGCACTGCGGCAGATGCCGGGCACAACCTGGCTCGACGTGGGACTGATCCGCATCAACCACAACGGCGCACGCATGGACGGCCCGACCTATGAGGACACGAACCACCCAGACAATGTGAGCGAAGTGGTCGATCACATCCACCAGTTGAAGAAGGAAGGGCTGGGTGTGATCGGCATGAAGCTCTGCGGTGGCGGTCAGTTCGAGCATAATCATGACGATCGTGTGAAAGCAATGAGGTTCGCTTTCCAGAACGCGGGAGTGGATTGCGCCACAGTCGGTTTCAAGAACACGCAGGAGATCGACGAATCGATCAGCAACATGAATCTAGCGCTCGCGTAATCCACCCGCGAAGGCTTTGTGGTGAGGTCGGGGGGCGGCGCGACGGTGTAGGTGCGGCCTAGCCGAGCGCTCTCTACTCGCTGCGGTGGTGAGGGCATAACGATCTTTTAGGGCATGGCCAAGCCGGTGCGCGCTCCACAGATTGGGCCAGCGCAACAACCGTAGACATTCTAGTGCAGAACCAGGTCGTGCTCTTCGTCGCAGGCCTCGTGCCCCAGAGTATCCGGCCAAGCCTGCACGACGTCCGAAGGAAGAATGGCTTTCTCCGCCTTAGCCGGCAGCTTCGCCACACGAACCGGCTTGGAATACTGCAGCAGCGGCAAGAACGCCAGCATCAGCAAGAAGACAACTCCCATCACCCAAAACGCTTCGACAAACGCAAGCATGGCCGCATGCTGTTGCACCAAACCATAGACGGCGCCCACGGCTTTACGCGTGGCCGTGACGCCATCGGAGCCATGCGCAATGAAGTTCGCCCGCATACCCTGCAACAGTCTTGCGGTTTGCGAGCTTCCCGCGGTGACGTTCGCGACCAGATGGTTCTGATGTACCTGCGAGCGCCGCGCGAGGAATGTAGTCATGAGCGCGATGCCCACACTGCCGCCGATATTGCGCATCAGGTTAAAAATGCTGGTCGCATTTCCCATCTTCTGTGGCGTGATGTGTGACATGGCCAGCGACATGAGCGGAATAAACAGAAAGCTGAGTGCGACTCCCTGCAGCACCTGGGCCCAGAATATGTCCCAGAAGCCGGCGTAGAGATTCAGTCCCGAGAGATCGAACATGGTGATCGAGCCGAGAACGATGCCCACGACGAGCAGCCGCCGTGGATCCGTCTTGGTGGTCAGGTGTCCCGCGAGTGGGGTAAAGAGCAGCGCCCCGATCCCCCGTGGAGACAGCGCCAGTCCGGAGTTGTACGCGGGATATCCCATGAGCGTCTGCAAATATAGCGGCAGTAACACGAGGCTGGCGTAGAGGACGAAACCCAGCATGCTGATCAGAAACACCCCGGCGCTGAACGATCGGTCGCGGAGCACGCGCAAATCGACGACCGGATGATCCGTCATCAGCTCACGAATGATCAGTGCTACTAACCCAAATGCGCACAGCGCGCCGAAGGTCTGAATGTAGTGCGAGGAAAACCAGTCTTTGCGCTGGCCAGTATCGAGCATAATCTGGAGCGAACCGATGCCGAGCGCCAGAAATCCGATTCCCCAAAGATCGACGCGGGCGCCGTTGCTGCGCTTCACGTAATGCGGATCGAAAACAAACTTGTTCATCAGAAACAGTGAAAGCGCGCCCACGGGCAGGTTCAGATAGAAGATCCAGCGCCAGCTGTAATTGTCGGTAATCCATCCGCCGAGCGTGGGCCCCAGAATCGGCGCCAGCAGAATGCCGATGCCGAACGCCGCCATGGCGTGCCCGTGGCGCTCCTTGGGAAAAGTTTCGAGAAGAATCGCCTGCGCCAGCGGCTGCAAGCCGCCTCCGGTCAAGCCTTGCAGCACGCGAAAAATAATCAGCTGGGTCAGCGAGGTCGCCAGGCCGCAGCAGAGCGATGTCACGGTGAATCCCGCGACGCACATCAGCAGCAGGCGCTTGCGCCCCAAGTGATTCGCCAGCCAACCCGAAATCGGCAGCACGATGGCGTTCGAAACCAGGTACGACGTGACTACCCACGTGCCTTCTTCATTGGTCGACGCGAGATTGCCAGCAATGTGGGGGATGGAGACGTTGACAACGGTGGTGTCGAGGACTTCCATGAAGGTCGCCAGCATCACCGAGACCGTGACGACCCACGGGTTCACATAGCGTTGTGGATGGGCATCCACCGAAAGCTGTCCCTGTCCGCGGAAGAGATCCGCATTCCGAACTTTTCAGTGTGGAGGAACGAGCGGGGCCATGCTGTGACACGGGTCACAGGAAGAAGTGACGGATTCGAACCATTCTGACGGGTGCCCCATTTCTCGCATTCTTTGCGAGAAAGCCTGCTCTGAGCTAAGACGAAGGGTGGGGCTTTCCCCATAGCCAGTGAGCTGACTTGCTCGCGCAGGCTTGCGGAAAAACTCAATTTTGAGCGGATTTGAGAAGGGCACGAGTTCCACTCGTGCCGCCAAGTCGTTCAAGAATGTATTTGCGCTTCAGCGCCTGAGGGACTCTCAAGCCGCTCACGGCGAGTCTTTCCGCAGCTTGCTAGAAGCGGGACGGCGGACCGACCGTCACGCGCAGGCTAGGGTTGGAGGCAATTGCCGTGTCTGGCGCGGAGTTTAGCCCGGCTCTGCCAAAACGAAACGGCGCGGATCAATCTCGCGCCGCTTCCTCTCGAAGTTGCAATTGCGCTACTGCAGGTGATTCAGATGGACAGGGACCGCGTCGGCTGAGGTGCTGTCGGACTGCGGAGCCATCGACACGACGACGTACTCTCGCTCCTTGCTGCCCGCATCTTCCATGTGCAACAGCATCTCGTCCTTCTGCAAACGGAACTGCGCCAGCTCGCCCACGGGCAGGAGCACAGGATGCTTCTCATCCCGCGGACGAATGCGATAAGTCACCCGCTCGGCCTGCAGCACGTATTCCTGGCAAAGCAGGTCATGCGTTTTCTTGCTGTCGGAATCGGCGCCCAGCATCTCCCCGGCGGCGCTGGTCGAAGCTTTTTCTGACGTGCCGCACTGCACCGAATCCATCTGCAAGAGCTTGCCCGTCTGATGGGGCTTCGGATCTTTGGCAAAAGCCGCGGAGGCCACGCCTAGAACAACACACAGCATCCATTTGGAACGCATTTCCGCACCCCCAGACAAAAGTCAAAGCCCCACAAGATCGAAAGCGAAACGAGCACGCCTCTCTCGGTTAGAGACTATTCTTCAATGGTGTGCGCGGAGAAAACAGAGCACCGCAGTAATAGACCGGAAGTTACCCGCGAGGAGACCGTTCCTCCCATCCCAGAACCGATCTACAGCTTCATCCTTATAAAGGCTGCGTCCCCATTGCGGACAAGGTGCGGGTGTGCCTTCAAAAGTGCCCGCGGGGATTGTCTATGCCGTGGGTAGGCCGGAAGGTCGGACGGGTTTATTGCCGTACAGCAGCGCAAGGCCAGGGACGGTGGTGGGAGGGGTCAATAAGCGATAGAGATTTTTCGCCAACCATGAACGGCGGGACACTCCTCCCAGGTGAGCCATGCCGTCTATTAAGATGGCTCAATGACTTACATCTCTGTCAGTCGAGAACTCCTCCAGATCAATCTGCGGACCTACGGTGAAGAGGCTCTCGCCCTACGTGTGCCCACTCTCAGCGATGCCGAAATGCGCGAGATTGGGGTGGTTGCGGGACGACACGCAACGACAGGAGGTGTAAGGCTGATCGACAAGGCGTTGACCTTAGCCGCAGTAGAAGTCTTAGAAGGTGCAAGTCGGCCCCTCAAGCGAAGCCGTCGTCGATTGAAGGGAATATATCCGGGACAGTGAGTGCTATGGGGATGTTACGTCAATCTTCCTTGGCTGCGGTGACAAATCTGAGTTAGATTGCAGGATGAGAGGGCATGATGCCTCGCTTTCAGCTACTTCTGCTGCTCATCCTTCTGACCGTCGTTCCTCCCCGTTGCAGCGGGCAGCGCTCACAGAAGTTTGAGGATTGGCATAGCCGCGGTCTCAGGGCTAATCCGACGGGATCGTGGCGGACCTACAAACTCGGGACAAAAGGTCTCGTTACGGCGAAGGCCCCATATTGACGTCAGGTGTTCTGCGATTACCTGTTGTTAACGCATTATAAGAGGGCGTCCCTTTAGGAGTAGGTTATGAGCGCAAGCATCATTCCCTACGAAAGGAACACCCTCCATGAATAGCGAAAAGTATATTGGGCTCGACGTTCATCAAGCAACCATCTCGGTGGCAGTATTGGATTCCACTGGCAAGTTAGTCATGGAATCAATTCTGGAAACAAAAGCCGCGACCATTCTGGAGTTCTTTGCGGGGTTGCGCGGAACTTTATCGGTCACCTTCGAAGAAGGAACTTGGGCCGCGTGGCTGTATGATTTACTGAAGCCTCATGTGGCCAAGCTGGTGGTGTGCAATCCGCGAAAAAATGCTCTGCTCAAAGACGGAAACAAAAGTGATCGTATCGACGCCCACAAGTTGGCCGAACTGTTGTACCTGAACAAGCTCAGCTCGGTCTACCATGGCGAGACGGGCGTGCGCATGCTGCGCGAGCTAGCCCGGAGCTACCTGACCATCGTCAAAGATCTGACCCGAGTCATGTGTCGGTTGAAAGCGGTCTATCGCAGCTGGGCGATCCCCTGTGCCGGCCGCGACGTCTACTATCCCCGTCATCGAGCCGAGTGGCTGGGCAAGATCAAGGAAGCCGGCGTCCGTCGCCGAGCCGAACGACTCTACCAGCAACTGGACATGTTGCAGCACTTGCGCCAGGAAGCGCGCCGCGAGCTGTTGGCGGAGAGTCGCAAGCATGCCATCACCGTCAAACTACGGCAGATTCCCTCACTGGGACCGATTCGCTCCGCCTTGGCGGTGGCGCTGATCCAGACCCCGCATCGTTTTCGCACTAAGCGACAGCTTTGGGCTTACAGCGGACTTGCTTTGGAAACCCGCACCAGTGCGGAATATTGCTATGTCAAAGGCGGACTGCGACGTTCTAAGAAACAGATCTCCATTCGCGGTCTGAACAAGGACCACAATCATGATCTGAAAGGCTTGTTCAAAGGTGCGGCCACCAGGGCCAGTGTACTGCCCGGCCCGTTCCAGGATTTCTACCAGAGATCACTGGCCAAAGGTATCAAGCCAACGATGGCGCGTCTCACGCTGGCGCGCAAGATTGCAGCCATCACGCTAACTCTATGGAAGAAGGGAGAAAACTTCGACGCTGACAAACTGAAATCACAAGCCGCTTGAGCGTCTCATGGGAAGAGCCCTCCATCTCCGCTGATCTTTTTCTGGTGGTGGCCAGTTGGTTCTTGAGACGCTCGGGTTCGAGGGTGAGCATCCTTATGGCCTGTAGGCGCACAGTGCCTGTGGCACTGAGCCTCTGTGTTAACCCTATGCCCTCTCGGATAACCCGAAAAAGCACTAGGCCTCGAGTCGCAGATAGAACCATGGTTGACACCGTACAACCACGAGTGCTTGCCAGTTTCAGAAACCAATCGGCGTTGTCGCTACTAATGAACATGCAGCTGCTGAGATGGAGCAAAGCAAAACCCGAAACCACAGGGCAAAACACAAGACTCGAGCGTCACTCTTATCTGACAAGGGACTGGATGCCGCGAACCATATCCGCGCTTCCGGCGGAGGAAGAAGAATGTTCTTGACATCCCCTCTTATAGAACAGGCCTTATCACAACTTTGCGCCTTTTGTTCGCCAGATGTACGTATTCGCAGAACACCGAGAACCTCAACGCTCAGACCCAGGCCAAAGCAGCGCAAACGCAGCCGCAGCGAAAACGAGTCCTGCTGGTGCCGCGATAGGGGAAGGCGGTCGCTACCGCTCGATAATTTCCTCCAGCGTCTGAAAGAACGCGGGATACGAAATCGCCGCGGACTCCGCCCCACGAATGAGCGTGTCGCCCTCGGCCCGCAGGGAGGCGACGGCGAAAGCCATGGCAATGCGGTGATCGCCGAAGGAATCCAGTTCAGCACCGTGGAGCGTCTGCCCACCCGGAATCTTCAGCCCATCTTCCAGTTCTTCCACTTGCGCGCCCATGAGCCGCAGGTTCGCGGCCACGGCGGCGATGCGGTCGGATTCCTTCACGCGCAATTCTTTGGCATCGCGCACCTCGATTCCGTTCTCGGTGTAAGGCGCGATCGCTGCCAACACGGGAATCTCATCGATGAGAGCAGCCGAGTCAGCTCCGGCAATCGTGGCCTGCGTGAGCCGGGCGCCTTCGACCTGCAGCGATCCAACCAGTTCGCCATGGATCTCATCGAGTTGCGTGACCGAAATCCGCAATCCGATCTGCATCAGGATGTCGAGCAGGCGCGCCCGCGTGGGATTCATCAACAGGCTCGGAACGGTCAGTTGCGAATCCGGGAACAACGCTGCCGCGCACAGGAAGAATGCTGCGCTCGACAAATCGCCGGGGATGCGCGCTTCGATGCCGCGCAGGCGCTGGCCGCCGCGAATGCGCACTTCGTTTCCCGTTACCCCGCCGGTTGCCCCGCCCGGGCCTCCACTCTTACGATCGAGATTTGCTCCGAAGGCGCGAAGCGCGACCTCGCCATGATCGCGAGTGCGCAGCGGTTCGACAATGCGCGTCTCGCCGTCAGCGAACAGTCCGGCAAACAGCAGGCACGATTTCACCTGCGCGCTGGCCACCGGCATTGCATAGTCAATCGCTTTCAGCGCCGCGCTGGTGATGCGCAGCGGTGGCTTGCCTTCGTGCGATGCAATCTGCGCGCCCATCGCGGTCAGCGGAGTGATCACGCGCGCCATGGGACGGCGCGACAGCGACTCGTCCCCGATCATCTCGCTGGTGAACTTCTGCCCCGCGACAATGCCACTCAACATGCGCATGGTCGAACCGGAGTTGCCGCAGTCGAGCGCGTTCTCAGGAGCAGAGAGCGACAGGCCGCTCCCCTTCACTTCGATGACGTTGTCTGGACCTTCCTTTCGCTCCCACGCGACGCCCAGCGAGCGCATGCATCCGAGCGTGCTGGCGCAGTCGGCGCCGGTCGAATAGTTCTCCAGGCGCGATGGTCCGTCCGCAATGCCCGCCAGCATGGCGTAGCGGTGCGAAATCGATTTGTCTCCGGGCAGCCTCACACTGCCGCGCACGTTGCGCGCCGGACGCACAATGACTTGGGAACCGTTTTTCATGCTGAGATCAATATAGTGGATTAGAAACAGAGAAGCCGGGGGCTGCAATAAATTGCAGATTCTAGATTTCAGATTGTAGATTGAAAACAATGTCGAGGCGACGTTTCAAATCTGCAATCCGAAGTCTGCAATCCTAAATCCACAATCTGCAATCTCTTACGCCATCGCCTTAGCTTCCGCGGTGGCTTCCTTGAGAATGTTGGCCGGAACTTCTTTGAGCGTCGCGCCAAACTCGAACATGGGCGTCTCGGTGCCACGGCCCCAGCGGGCGACTTCCCAGTGCCCGCGCACGAATTTCACGTCTGTATGAGCGCTTAGATCGAGCAGCAGCGGAGATTCTTCGCAATAAAACTTCTGGGGGAACGCAGCAATGGACTTCGCGCCCCACGTCGTGCCGTCGGCCGATCCATAGACGCTGAGGTCCAGCGCCTCCTGCTCGATGATCTTCGTGATCGCGAGGGTCACCAGGAACACGCGACTGCTGGCAGCGCTCACATCGATGGCCGGGCCATCCCCTTTGGCGCTCACGGTTTGTACAGGCACGAGAGTCGTATCAATCGTTGTCATAGCGAGAGGATTCTAGCAAATCCGGCATCGGAGTGAGGGTAAAACCACGTAAGTTGTTGAGCCTTCGTGCAAGTGATTGAAAAATCGTAGAAGGCCCCTGGCAGGCTGCTAGACGAACGATCGGGCTACGGACGACGTCTGGCCTCACCTGGGCAACGATCGTCGTTCTAAGGGCCGTTTCCGCCTCAGGAAACGGCATTTTGGCCGACGATCCTGGCGCCCCAGGCACTCAGGGGCCTGGCGATCACTGCTGTACGTACATATACGTCTTACAATATTGTACGTTTTTTCAGTTTGTACGTACATAACCGTACGCAAACCTACTCCGACGGGTGCGGCCCGGTGAAATCGCTGCAGCACGGCTTCTGGACGGGCTTGAATTCCATCAGTTCGACACGCACCAGATCGGGATCATAGAGGTTGAGCTGCCATTTGCCGTCCTTGCCCATCTGTGCTTTTTCGTCCCCGTGGGGTTTCCAGCCACGTGATTCCAAAGTCGCTTGAGCTTTCTTGATATCCGCGACGCCGAGCGAGATATGGTTCATGACTCCGGTCAGTTGCAAGTCGGCATGTTCCGGTTGATTCAGCATGTACTCGATCCAATCCGTGCCGTCGGGAACCTGTATGGCAAGCCACTCGGTCACGTCGTCCTTCATGCCGCCGTGCCAGTAGGGGCGGAAGCCGAGGATGTCACGATAGAAGTGATCTTCGGCACTCTGGTGGTAGACCAGAAAGCCGGCGTGAATCATGTGGCGCGAAACTGCGGAAGGTGCGGGCGGCGGGGCCTCTCCTTTGCCGCGTTCGACGAACTCAACCTTGTGCTCTTCCGGATCGATAACAAAGAAGAAAAGACTGTGATCGGCCCGTCCTCCAATCTGTGGAACTTTGATTCCCTGCGCCATCAGATACTTTCGCATCGCTGCAATGTTATCGGTCCTCAGCGCCATGTGATCCATGCGGTCGGTGGACTTGGGATCGGGCGCCGGACTGTAGCCGACCCACTGCGTGCCCACGAGGTAGCGGAGAGTCCCACCGGGTTCGACCGGATCGGCCGAACTCAGGCCGAGAACGTCACCGTACAGCTTTTTCACGCCGTCAGGGGCTGTGGTGTAGAACGACACGTGGTCAATGCCGAGAATGCGCGGCCGTGGAGCGGCGCTCTGAGCGTGAGCACAAGCTTGGATAATAGCCAGGACTAGGACGACGTAGAGACTCTTCATGGCGCCTCCGATTCTACAACCACGCTTACCGCAGGCCGTCCAGAAACACACGCAGAATCTTGGCGGCGTCGGCCGGTTGTTCCCACGGCGAGTAGTGTCCCGCTTTTGGAATCACGAACAATTCGCTGTTCGCGATGTGCTGGCGCATCAACTCCGCTTCGTTCACACCGGTCATCGTGTCCTCGTCTCCGGTGACGAGCATGGTCGGAACATTGATGGTCTTCAAGGTCGCAATGGAGTCGGGACGGGCGGCCATGCCACGCTGCACTTGCGCTACATCTTCAGGTGACATTTTGCGCATCATGCGCAGCGCGCCGTCGACCAGATCGGGACGCGTCTCGCGGGTGCTCTTCGCCAGAAGCTTCGGAACCATGGATTCGAAGAACGGTTCGGTGCCGCGGTCAAGAACGTCGTTAGCGGCCTGCAAGCGTCCGCCGCGGGCTTCCGGAGTATCGGCGGGAGCCTTTGTGTTGCACAATCCGAGTGCGGCGACGCGGCCGCGATATCTTCGCCAGAATTCGAAGATCGCGTAACCGCCGATCGAGACTCCGACGAGCGGAGCAGCGCCGATGTCGGCGTCGTCCATAACGCGAGCGATATCGGCGGCATGCTTCTCCATTGTGGCTGGCCCTTCGCCGGCGCCGGACTCGCCGTGCCCACGCAGATCGGGCATCACGATGCGATAGCGCGTGGCCAGCACCTCGGCCACGGGCAACCAGAATTCATGATGAACGGGAAAGGGATGCAGCAGGAGAACCGGAGGGCCGTCGCCGAATGACCAGTAGACAATTTCGGCGTCGCTACTCTTGATGCGTTGGGAGGGGATGCGCTCCATGGAAGGATTAAATCACAAGAGCCCGGCATTGCCCACGTAGGCCGGACGCCTTCGTCCGGGTGAAGATAGAACTTGCGGGAGACCGAGACGCGACGCGCGGACGAAATGCGCCGCAGCTACGTGGCACATGAGAATTACGAGGTCGTTACTTGTGGTGTGTTCACGGGCACTGGCAGCAACAGCGGTTCCTCCGGCATGATGATCCACGCGACCACGTATGGGATGAAGCCCACGCAGGTCATAATCGCCGTGACCAGCCATACAATCCGGACCACGGTGACGTCGATGTCGAAGTACTCCGCGAAGCCGAGGCACACGCCGGCGACCTTGCGTCCCATGCGTGGACGCACCAGCTTGGTCCGGGCCAGCGAAGCGCCGACGCGGATGCCGCAATAAGCGCAAACCGCAGCATCGTCCTGAATCAGTTTTCCGCAATAGTTGCAGTACATGGCTCCGCCTCCAATAGAGGATACGCAATTGTGGGCTGAAAGTTCCCCCCGTTTCGACGGAGAGTCACTTCTCAGATCCCACGCCTGCTCCCTTCGCGGGACAGCCGAAGGCGGCTGTCCCCACATGAAACCGGGTCATTCCCGGTAAGCTTCCCTGATATAGCGGCGGGCCTGGTCGGCGGGGCTGGTGTTGGCGTTGCCAGCCAGCACGGTCTCATATTTCTTCATGGCCAGGTCGCGCTTGTCGAGAAGGTCATACATTTCGCCAGCAGCAAGGTTGGCTTTTTGCAGAATGTCGGGGTCCGGGTTGGGCGCCTCGTTGACCAGGTCGTAGGCGGCGGCAGCGCCAGCCAGATTCTTCTCGCTTCGCAATAGCTCTCCTAAACCCCAAGCTGCCAGTTCGTAATGGAGGTTGCCGTACTTCCCTTCCCGGCCGTTCTGCCAGACTTTGCGATAAGTGGCTTCGGCTTCCTGCAGGCGGCCCGAGGCGCGCTGCAGGTTGGCGACCTCGGTGAGGAACAAATGATTCCTGGGATATCTCGCCGACAGATCGGTCATGTAGCCGATCGCCTCGTCGTACTGGCGCTCGCGGCGCAGGAACAAGGTCAGCACGACTTTGGCATCGACCGAGTTTTCGCCGTCGCTTTTGGCGACTTCGCGCAGATCGGCGAGACCTTTTTCCGAGGATCCGCTCAACCCGGCCATGGCCGCGGCCATCTTCACACTCCAGGGCAGGCGGCCGATCACGTAGTTGTGCGTGCCGACCACCATCTTGGCATCCACGTAGTTGGGATCGAGTTCCAGAACGCGTTCGTGGTCGTGACGCGCGCCCACGGCGTTACGCAATGCCGAAAACCATGCTCGCTCCACTAATCCGGTGTAAACCGCGAACTGCGCGCGCGTGACACCACGGCAGTAGAGCGCGTTGATATCCTTTGGATTCTTCTTAAGTTCATCCTCTTCGAGCGCTTCCGCGCGCCGAACCAGTTCCTTGATCTGGTCCTTGATTTTCGTGTCGGTGGGGCGAGGAGTGCGGCCGATGAAGCTGTCGTTGGCGTAGTCGCCCGTGTTCATAGCTCCGGTGTCGTAGAGGTCGTGCATCAGCACCGAGGTCAGCAGGTGGTTGATCGCGAACGGATCGTTCGGACGCTTCTCCACAATCTTCTCGAACTCCTGACTCGCGCGGTCGTAGTCCATGTTGTAGAAGTGGTCGAAGGCGGTGTCGGTCTGAGGATCATGCGGTGCTCCGTGGGGCGCATTGGCGGCGGTGATCGACTGGCTTAGCGCGGGAAGGCACGAGGCGAGGAGGAGGCATAGGAAGGTCAGGAACTCGTCGGCGTGCCGGATCAACTTCGGGAGATTGGTTGGCATTGTCACAGAACCGAATGACTCCTAGTTTAAACGAAGTTGAGCATCGTCCTGGAAAAGTCGAGCTGCGCTCAACGGACAGCCGAGGGCGGCCGTCCCACATAACGAACCACGAACGTCATCGATGTACCGGCTTCGACACCTGTCTTGAGAATCAGCCGACCCTATAATCTCTGCAGCCAACAGACCATCCGGTTGCGGCGGACCTGTACGAATCGGTTGGCCCGGTCCGTCGAATGGAGCTCGGCGGACTCGGGGACTGGTGTAGTAGTCCCAGTTTGTTTCAGGGGCTTGGGCTTTCGTAACTGGCGCATCTTTACTCGCTGGCGCGCGTAATTATTGCCTTGCAAGGATGAGGAACGGACCTTCGAAGAATCGCAAGTGTTTGGCTTTCGAGGACTTAGAGTCCGTCGCGATTTGGCGCTTGGAATGCCAAGACACTAGGGGTTTTGCTGTAGGCAACTTATGTCACAGGTAGCTCAAGATACGCATCAAGAGTTTTGGCGGCCGCCCTTGCCGGTTGCAACGCAAGAGGTGGTGGTGGTCCGCGAGGACGGGCCCAGCATGGCGGAAGCCTGCCAGCGTTGCGGCACGGAGTTTCTGGTGGGGTCGCGGTTCTGCCATAGCTGCGGTGGCCGGCGGCGAGAGGCGATCAGTCATGCCGCCCGGGCCGATGCGGCTGCCATCGCCGGACTTTGGGAGCAGGCCGTCTCCCGGATCCACGCGACAATCACCGGCACTTCTTGGCGCAAGATCATGTTCCCCTCATGGCTGCGCTACCTACACTTCCACGAGATCAAGAGCTGGCTGGGACTTCCCATCGCATCGCTGATTGCATTTGTGGTCGGCATTGGATGCATTGCCGGAGCCCTGCTCGTCGGACTGCTGACGGCAAAGACCTACGTGGAGTGGCAGGCCATTCAGTTCTACCGGGCAGAGTGGCTGCTGGCAGCAACCGCCTCGTTTGTGGGGGGAATCCTGCTGAAGAAGCCCTCTGATCACGAACGCGAGTAACTCAACCTACGTTTCGTTGCCCGAGCCTGCAGCACGTCTCTGCTGGCTCATCCTGTAAAGATGGTGCACTGGGCCGATCCCGCTACCCAGCGGATGTCCATTGGAGATCGCGGCCGTCACGTACGTCTTGGCGAGCAGCACGGCCTCGGCTAGTCCCCGATCGAGGGCCAGGTGGCAGGCAATCGCGGTGGAAAAGGCGCATCCGGTGCCGTGAGTTGAGTTGGAGCGCTGGCGCTCCGCTTTGAAAACTTCCTGCTCGATCCCTCGTTTGGTGGTGAAACTCAGCAGGTCGATGGCCTTCTCGAGGTGCCCACCGGTAATGACCACGGCGGAGGCTCCCATCTCATGTAGTTTGGCGGAAGCCGCCCTCATCCCCTCAAGATCCTGAACTTTGAGTCCGGTGATGACGGCGGCTTCGTCGACATTGGGAGTCGCGACGTCGGCCAGGGGAATCAGCCTTTCGAGCATGAGTCTGGTTCCTGGGGCGTCCAGCAACTCCGCTCCGGAGGAGGACTTGAGGATGGGGTCGAGAACAATATTGGGGAGGCGAGCTTTCCGGGACTGGCTGGCTGGGCGCCCCCCTGGCTTGCTGGATAGGAAATCGGTTACGGCTTTGACCACCTTGCCCGAACCGAGCATGCCGATGTGGACAGCGGCGATTTCCAGGTCGGCTGCCAGCTCTTCGAGGGTGTCGGAAATGAGGGCCGGATCGACCGCCTCGACGCGCTTTACGCCGACGGTGGACTGGACCGTCAGGGCAGTAATGCAAGCCAAACCATAGCAACCGTGGGCGGCGATGGTCTTGATGTCGGCAGTGATGCCAGCTCCAGAAGACGGGTCGAACCCCGCAATGGTGAGGATGATGGGCGGTTTTTCGGGCATGGCCTTCCGATCTAAAAGGTGTGGTCGTAGTGCGATTCAGGGCCCCAGCATCTCACATCGTCACCTCTCGGAAGTTACTTTCGGAGCAGCCATCGAGAAAAAAATCTTTAGTTGCTGTCCTTGGGGACAGTCCGTAAATACATGATTCCATGTAAGTTGATAACTTTTAGACTGTAAGCCATTGATTCCATTGAGGTTGTAAATTCTACCCTACCCCTGGCCTTTAGTTATTTACCTTTTAGTGAATGCGTAACCTTCCTGAAAGAAAGGGCCTTACCCGGATGTGCCTAAATTACCAATGGGTTACGTGTGACATCCATAACTAGGAGGTCATCGACCGGCCCCCCAAATCGCCTTGACACGAGTTTGGCACGTCGATAGCATCTACAAACTGCAGAGAAACACCAGCCAATGGCCAAGGCACTTTTGAGTATGCGAGGAGAACTGAATGCGAAGACGTATAGCTCATGGACTGGCGATCGCTTGTATGATCGTCGGCCTGGGAGCGGCTCAGGGACCGAACATCTCGGAGGCGATTGCGGCTCCAGTTAGTTCCGTTCAGAAGCAACCCGAGGTCCGCCAACAGGTCGGCAAGACCAAACCGTATCAAATTGGGACAGCGTCCTGGTACGGGGAGATATTTGAGGGCAAACCCACGGCGAGCGGCGAGCCGTACGACATGTACGACATGACCGCAGCCCACTTGACGCTTCCCATGGGAAGCTACGTCAAGGTAACCAACCTGCGCAACGGCCGGGCCGTAGTGGTCCGGGTAAATGACCGAGGGCCGATCGTGCCAGGCCGGATTATCGACCTGTCGTACGGTGCTGCCCAAGCGCTGCAATTCAAGTCGCGTGGTTTGCAGCGCGTGCGTCTGGATTTGGTCACCCTCCGCGACCAGAAGCCCGTTTACCAGACGGTCGCTGTAAACCATCCCCCGGTAGTAAAACTCCCGTAAACATCATAAACTGGCTGGGATGCCTACAACATTCCCCAGCGTCCCGCACGGTGGCGTAAGCGACCGCAGCAATGATTTTCGGAGCGGTGATCCGCGCCAGCGGCTCATCGTTGCACTGGACGTCTCGACCGCCGCCGCCGCGCAGAAGATTGTGGCGGCGGTGGGAGACTCCGCGCTGACCTACAAAGTCGGCATGCAGCTCTACACGGCCGAAGGTCCGCAAGTGGTGCGGGATCTGGTGGGGTCGGGGCGGCGCGTGTTTCTTGATCTGAAGTACCACGACATTCCGAACACCGTGGGTGCAGCCGTGAGTGAAGCAGCCAAGCTCGGCGTAAGCATGCTGACCGTGCACGCATTGGGCAGCGGCAAAATGCTGCGGGCCGCGGTGGAAGCGGCGAAGGCACGGCCGGAGCTGATGGTGCTTGCCGTCACCGTGCTCACCAGCATGGACAGCAGTGATCTCGAGAAGATCGGCGTTCGTGGCACGGTCGAAGACAGTGTGGTGCGGCTGGCGACGATTGCGCTGGCCAATGGATGCCAGGGTGTAGTTAGCTCGGCTCGCGAAGCTTCGACTCTGCGGGCCGAACTCGGCAATAAATTCGCGATCGTCACCCCGGGCGTGCGTCCAGCCGGCACGAACGTGGGAGATCAGGTGCGCGTCGTGACTCCGGCGGAAGCTATCGCGTCGGGAGCCAGCCACATCGTGGTCGGGCGACCCATCACGGAAGCGGAGGATCCAGCGGCGGAGGCGAGAGCGATCCTGGGGCAGATCAGCGGGTAGTGCGTCTGTATAATGCCTCGATCGTGCAAGTCACTTTTCAACTCACGCCAGAGGACTATCGCGACGGCTTATTAGCTTGGCGCAATCTCCGATCTTGGAGGCGATGGGGATTTCGTGCCTTGGCCATCTGGATGGGCGTGATATTTCTTGTTTCTATCGCCCAGTTGTTCGTTGCACCGGTACACTTCGTCAGCGCCCTTCCAGGGATTGTTTTCTCTGTAGTTGTCCTAGTCTTCATATGGTCCGGGCCGTCGCTATCAGGGCGCAGGCAATTCCGCAACACGCCATCCGCCCACGATCCGATGACCATTGAAGCGTCCGATTCTGGACTACAGATCCACTCTGTTCACGCCAATTCTCAAGTGGCGTGGTCGGCTTATGTGGCTTGGGGAGAATACAAATCCGTGTTTGTCATCCTTCCGCAGCCCAGGATCTTTGTTCCTATCCCGAAGCGAGCCTTCACCTCCGAGCAACTCGCGGAGTTTCGAGAACTGCTCAGCCGCAACATCAAGGCGCGGAACAAATAGCCGCAAAAAGAAAAAGCCGAAGCAGAGAGGATCGTTCCTCCCGCTCCGGCTCTTGAAGCTCGAAACCTGAAACTCGAAACCGCTGCTTACAGCTTCTCGAAGAACTCACACGCCGAGCATGAGATGTAAACTCCGCCCGGGACACCGCGTTCGCGGTCTTTGACCCGCTTCACGATGCGCGTGGCCTTGCCGCACTTGGGGCAATCGGTGCTCTTGGTGGTGTCCATGACCTTCTTACGGTCGGCTGTTTTTGCGATCTTGGCGCCTACTGCCATGGTGGATGTCTCCTGATCTTTTTCGATATTTGCGCAGCGCGATCCGCGTCAGCGTCATCATTTCAGCGGATGTTGTGGATGGAATGTCTCGGAAATCTTAACCCGGGACTTGCTCCGGAAGTACGGAATCCACTCGGGAAGACTCTGAAGCTGCGTCTCGATTCTCTTCCGTCGCTCTTGATTTTACAGTAAGGTGGGGGCGGCTGTCTTGCGAGACAAAACGCTCGGAAGAGAAAACGGGCCCCACAGGGGCTGAAGCCCGACGGATTGGGACCGCCTGTCGCAGCCCTGAAGGGCCGCTCTTCCACGGTCGTGGACGGGCTTATAGGCTAGTGAGACAGGTTTGTAGTTTTCCGGAGCGGGTTTGTTGTTTTCCGGAACGAGTATGTAGTCTCCCGGTAGGACTGGAAGCCGTGCATTCCCAAACCATCTACGAACTGGCACGGTAAGGACGGTTCTTGAGGCGTGCGCTGGCACCAATCCTGAAAACGATTGTCTTCACGATCTTCGTGCCTGGGACCGTGACCGTCCTTATTCCTTACTGGCTGATGGGTGGCTATCCGCCGCTTGCGCCGGGGCTGCTGACATGGCTTGGCATTGCCGTCACGCTGGTGGGAGCGGCGATCTATTTCCGCTGCGCGTGGGAGTTTGCGGTGCGAGGGCTGGGCACGCCGGCGCCCATCGCTCCGACAAAGTTTCTTGTGACTACGGCCCTGCACCGCTACGTGCGCAATCCGATGTATATCGGAGTGGCGCTCGCGATCGCGGGACAGGCAGCGCTATTCCGGAGGGTTCACCTTGTGGAATACGCGGCAGGGATGCTGCTGATTGCGCATGTCTTCGTCATCCTCTATGAAGAGCCCACGCTGCGCCGGCAATTTGGCGAGTCGTATGAGGAATACCGGCGTTCCGTGCCGCGCTGGATTCCCAAGTTCAGGGCTGGGTAGAACTGCAGGTTTGAGCGCGGAATTTCTTTCGCGGGCACGGGTGCGTTAGAATGCTTTTCCAACTTCAACCGAGGACGAAGGCGTTTGAATCCGGCTGCTCGCGCCCGAGGGGCCTTTGGAACCTGCCTCTGCAGAATCTGACGCTCCGCTCGTGACCCAAGGCTCGCCATTGCCTGTTCCTTCCAACGTCGTGCGCGATACGAGTGAGACGAAAGAGCCTGTTCCGCAAGCGGGCGAGCCGGAACAAGCTCCCACCAGAGCCTTCACGAAAGACCTGCGCGACCATCCTGCGTATCGCGCGGACGTCGACGGGCTGCGGGCGCTGGCCATCATTCCAGTGCTTCTGTTTCATGCCTTCCCTACCGTCGTGCCCGGCGGTTTTGTCGGTGTGGATATTTTCTTTGTGATCTCCGGCTTCCTGATTTCCTCCATCATTTTTCGGGGCCTGCAGCGCGACCGATTCAGCTTCACGGGCTTTTATGCGAACCGCATCAAGAGAATCTTTCCTGCGCTGCTGCTCGTGTTGGGCGTGTGCGCGGTGTTCGGTTGGTTTTCTCTGCTGCCCGACGAGTACGCGCAGTTGGGCAAACACATTCTGGGTGGGGCCGGATACGTCGAAAATTTTGTCCTGCGGCGCGAATCGGGTTACTTCGATACCAGCTCTTTCCTCAAACCGCTGATGCATCTGTGGTCGCTGGGGATTGAGGAGCAGTTCTATCTGACCTATCCGTTTTTGCTGTGGGCGGTGTGGCGATTGCGCGGGAACCTGCTGGCGGTCATCGTGCCGTTGGTATTGATTTCGTTTTCGCTCAACGTCTGGCAAGTCGGCAGCGACGCCGTGTCGAGTTTCTTTCTTCCACAGACACGGTTCTGGGAGCTGTGGGTTGGTGGCGCGCTGGCCTATGTCGATATTTTCATGCCGGAGGTTGCCCGCCGGATGACGGGGAGTTGGGCCGGCCTCGTTTCTCGCTTGCCAGTTCAGCAGCAGACATCTTCATCGGCGGCGATCGTTCACAACATCTTGTCCGTCATCGGCATGGTTCTGATCGGGATAGCGCTTTTGCGGGTGCGCGAATCTGCGTTTCCGGGATGGTGGGCGCTGTTGCCGGTTTGTGGCGCGTCGCTGCTCATTGTGGCGGGGCCTACAGCCTGGATCAATCGCAGGATTCTATCCAACCGGGTCGCGGTGTTCGTAGGGTTAATCAGTTATCCGCTGTATTTGTGGCATTGGCCGATTCTGTCGTTTGCCCGCATCATTCGCGGGGAGGATTTGTCTCGCGGCGCGAGGATTGCCGCGGTATGTCTGAGCTTCCTGTTAGCGTGGGCGACGTGGCGCTTCGTGGAATCTCCGATCCGGTTCGGGCGCAAGATCTGGATCAAGACCGCGGCCCTGGTTCTGATCTCGGTGATCATCGCGGGCGTTGGATACACGATCCACGCGCAGGACGGATTCGTCAGCAGATTCAAGAATGTTCCCGGCGATGTGGGCTGGCTGCAACCGGAGATTCCGTCTTCGAAGGATTGCCTCAAGGCGCTGGGAACGGACCAGATGCGTTTCTGCCGGATGGCAGGACAAGGTCCGCCGGATGTGGTGCTGATCGGCGATTCTCATGCAGGCTCTTTATATGGTGGACTGGCCGCAGCATACGCACAGCATTCGCACGTATTGATGAATCTGGGCGAGGCGGGATGCGTGCCCTTTTACGATACAGAATCGTACACGCGGGGACGGCAAAGAGCAGACTGCAGACCCCTGGTGAATCGAATGCTGGACTTTGCCGCTTCCAGCCCAAGCGTTCGCACCATCATTCTTTCGGCGCGAGGGCCGTTGAATATGACGGGCCAATACTTTGGCGAAGATCCATTAGGGCCGAAGGTCATTTCGTGGGATGGAGCCGAAAAGAATTCTGATCAGGCCGAGGTGTTTGCGGCTTCACTTAAAAACACGGTTTCGCGCCTATCCGCCAGCGGCAAGAAGGTGGTCCTGTTTCTCGACTGGCCGGAGTTGGACTTCAATCCGAGATCGTGTTTGCCGCGGCCAGTGGCACTGTTCTCGCATGTGCGTCCCCTATGCGGCGTGCCTCGACCAGCGGTGGACGCCCGCAATCACGCATATCGCGAAGTCATTTTCGCAATGAAGAAAGAATTCAGCGGGCTGGCGGTGTTCGATCCGTTCCCCTATCTGTGCGATGCGACGGCATGTTACGCCGAGCGCGATGGACGGCTGCTCTATCGGGACGACAACCACCTCTCCGCCGAGGGGTCCGCCTATCTCGGCGAAAAGTTCCTCGCAGAACAGTCGCTCGTTAGCCCCTAGCACTACGCTGCTCCGTCAGTCTCCGATGCGGCCTCGCAGGACCGTGATCGACGCCTTCGGAATCTGGTAGAGGACGTCTGTGCCGCCTTCCACTTTCGATTTCGAGGGCGGACCATCCGGATCGGCATGGCCGCCGACTCCCTCGCGGTGCCACTGATATTCGTTGGAGCCGAACGTGATGCGGTCCACCTGTCCTGCGAAATGGCGCTCGTGCTTGGCTGCTCCCGCGAATGCAACTTTCACGGCGTGATCGTTGAATTGGTCGCGATTGACTAGCATCACGGACCATTGACCGTCGGGACGCTCGACTGCGTAGGCCGTGACCATCACATTTCCGGCAGCATCGTTGACATCGCTTGCAGCTTTGTATTGCTTATGCGGGGCGTCGATGGGCTGCACCCACTCTTTAGTAATGATTTGCGCCGCCAGATACTGCGGAGGATAACCGAGCACTTTATAGTCCTGGTCGATCCACAAGAAATTCCCGAAGCCACCCATTTCTCTCGGGTAGGGCATGTAATGAAAATAGTAAGTTGCGCCTGCGCCCTCGCTCATCATCGTTCCAACGTAGTCTGCGAGCCACAGTCCACTCTTCACGGTTGAAGGAGGCGCGCCACCACCGATATTTCCCTCGGTCATGAAGAACGGGATGTTCGGGGGAACACCGTTGTCTTTCCAGACTTGCACGATGTGGCTGACGTAGCCGGGTTCTGGATACAGATCGGCCCAGGAATACGTGGGACGATCCTGATATGGATAGTGCTCGAAAGAGAAGAACGCGAAATCGTTCAGCCGGCCGTGCGCTTTCAGGTAATCGAGGAAGCGGCCGATCCAGGAGACTTTCCCGTTCGCGTCGGGCCAGACTTCCACGTCGCCGAATGTTCCTTCAAAGGGCGGGCCTCCGAGCTTCGCTTCGGGCACGAGTTTGTGAATCGCCGTGGCGAACTGTACATACAACGCGCCGTAATCTTCGGGGAGCATGTGCTGGCCGTCGGCCTCTTCGCCCATCTCGACGTACGAGATGGGATAGTGGCGCTTGTAGAGATAGGCGATCTCGTTGGCCGCATCTTCGGGAGTGGCGTAGAGCATCGCAATCGGGACCATGGTTGGAAGTCCGCGCGTGATGCCGCAGGTCATGAAGAAATCGAATCCAACTTGATCTCCACGAGATTGGTCGAGGTCCGTGGAAGCGGTCCATGGGTCGACCGAAGAGGGCCACGTGACGGTCTGATCGCGACTGGGGAAATGCGTGACGTAGTCGTTGAAGGTGCCGTCAGTGGAGAGCGCTCCGACGTAGAGTTCGTTGATGGCATATCCTACGCAATTGCGTTTGTCGGCGGAGCCATGAGTGTCGCAGGTATTGGACGACTCAGTCATCCAGAGGCGGAGATAGCGGACGGGAATCATCCAGGAAACGAGTTTCAGCGTGATTGTGCCGCCTTTGCCTTCGGTGACGTTTCCAAGCGGGAAGGTCTGCCATGTGCCTTTGGTGGTGCCGTCGTAGAAGGGCTCGAGTTCACCGGTCCAGAATTGCACCGCGTAATGTTTCGCGTAGGGATCGGCCCAGGCGATGCGAATCGCGTTTACATCGATTTTGCTGCCGAGGTCGATCATCACCCACTGCGGATGCAGCGAGTCGTCTTCGCCGGTGAATGCTTTGGTCAGGTACGGATTGCTTTTCCAGTACGACTTGGGATCTCCATCGGTGAGGCGCGACCAGCCGTTACCGTCCCCGCGACTGAAGCCGCGATGCGGCAGCGGGTAGGCCCACGAGCTATGAATTTCCGCGCCGGGCTCGGCGCTGCCGATGAAATAGCCTTCCTGCTTTTCGGCGTTGCTCCATTTTCCTGCGGGATTCCAGTGCCAGGCCTCGACCATCAATTCCGTGTTCTGCCGATAGGTCACGGTCTGCCATCCCGCGCCGAGGATTTCGTGCAGCAGCGGATCTTTCAGCAAATGGTCGGGCGTGCCGGTGCGCAGGCGATCTATGGCCGCGCCCAAAGAGCGAACGGGACTGAACGTGTTGGCGACGTGCGCGGGATCGGCATCGACGGTGACCTTCTGCG
Source organism: uncultured Acidobacteriaceae bacterium (assembly GCA_963706645.1). Classification (GTDB taxonomy): domain Bacteria; phylum Acidobacteriota; class Terriglobia; order Terriglobales; family Acidobacteriaceae; genus Sulfotelmatobacter. The sequence continues at coordinate 199,955 of CAVPNR010000010.1, read as the reverse complement.
CCGAAGCAAAGTTTGCAAATAGGAGAAGAGCGCTCACCACCACTAAGGCTGCAGGAAGACGGTGCGCGACTTGCGACGTCATGATGCCTCCAATGATTTCAGCTGGTGGCAGCGCTGGAAGCTCTGCCACTGCATAGTGAATCGATTTAAGACTGGGAAAAGTACGCCAACAGCATACACCGAACTCTCTCACAAGAACGAAAATGAGTTCAGTCTATTGCTAGCCAAGGGTCATGTTGAAGGTCTTGACTGAAGACTGTCGAGCGTCGCTCGACGGACAGCCGAGGACGGCTGTCCCCACGTTCGCATCTCTACGACTCACCCAACGAGAGCGCGGACACACGTTGACCGGCGTCCCTTGGCCCTGCTACCGTCATATGTTTGCCCTGCGGCGATCGCCCGGTTCTTGGGGCCCCACTTTTATCAGGAGATTCATCATGCCTGCCATCAAATTTCGCGGTGTCGATTTCATACAGTACGATTCCCTGCTGACCGACGATGAGCGACTGGTGCGCGACACCACCCGCCAGTTTATCGAAGACAATCTGATTCCCATCATCGAGGAATGCAACCGCGCTGGACGCTTTCCGCGCGAACTGGTCAAGCCCATGGCCGACCTCGGATTCTTCGGCGCGTCGCTAAAAGGCTACGGCTGCGCCGGGATGGGTAATGTGGAATACGGCCTGATGACGCAGGAACTGGAGCGCGGCGACTCAGGGGTACGAAGCTTCGTGAGCGTGCAGTCGGGTTTGTGCATGTATCCGATCTATGAGTTCGGCAGCGAGGAACAGAAGCAGACGTGGCTGCCTCCGATGCAGAAAGGCGAGAAGCTTGGCTGCTTCGGCCTGACGGAGCCCGACTTTGGGTCGAACCCGGGCGGTATGCGCACGCGCGCGAAGAAAGTTGGGAACGAATACGTGATCAACGGCGAGAAGATGTGGATCACGTCGGGCACGATCGCCGACATCGCGATCATCTGGGCGAAGGTCGAAAACGAAAACGACAAGATTCGCGGCTTCCTGGTGGAGACCGACCGGCCCGGATTCAAGGCGGATGACATTCACGGCAAATGGTCGCTGCGTGCCTCGGTGACGTCGGGACTCTCGCTGCAGGATGTGCATGTGCCGGAATCGAATCTGCTGCCGAAGTCAGGCGGGCTGCGATCTCCGCTGATGTGCCTGAATCAGGCCCGCTACGGCATTGCATGGGGAGCGCTCGGGGCCGCGATGGCATGCTACGACTGCGCGCTGCAGTATTCTCTGCTCCGCAAGCAGTGGCGCAATCAGCCCATCGCCTCGCATCAACTCGTGCAAGACAAGCTCACCTGGATGATCAGTGAAATCACGAAGGCACAATTGCTGGTGTTGCAGGTCGGCCGGTTGAAAGACGCGGGCAAGATCGAGCCGCAACATATCTCGATGGCGAAGCGCAACAACGTATGGATGGCGCTGGAGTGCGCCCGACTGTCGCGCGACATTCTCGGCGCGAATGGGGTGGCCGACGACTATCCAGTCATGCGCCACATGATGAACCTGGAGTCGGTGAAGACCTACGAAGGGACACACGACGTGCACTCGCTGATCATCGGGCAGAGCATCACGGGGATTGACGCGTTCTAGCAATGAATGTGGGGACAGCCGCCCTCGGCTGTCCGTCGAGCGAAGCTCGACTGAGTTTGCCACCCAAGCATCGCCGGGCTGGGCCCAGCGGACGGCCCAAGGCGGCCGTCCCCACATGAGCCACTTGAGGGATCAAGCCGATGACTCCGGAGAAAAAGCAGCGGGTTGCGATGGCCGGGATATTCCTCTCGGGTGTCCTCGCGTGCCTTGATGCGGTAAAGGACGCCCGAATCTTGTGGCCTCCGGATGTGGTCTGGGAGGGACTGACTAATCCGAACCGGCTTAAATTCGGAGCTGGTATCGCGCTGATCGTGGTCAGCTTCGTGACTTCAGCACTGCAACGGAGGGGCCAGCCTGAGCGGTGACGAGTGCCGCGGCGGACGGCCGATGGCGGCCGTCCCCACATAATCGTTATCAGTTCTCAGGCGTACATCTCTTCCAGCAACTCGTAGGCGCGGCGGAGGTGCGGGATGACGATGCTGCCGCCGACCACCAGCGCAACGTTGAGCGACTCTTCCTGCTCGGCGCGGGTCGCGCCCAGGCGGTAGCCCTGGATCGCGTGGTACATGATGCAGTCGTCGCAGCGCAGGCAAGCCGAGGCGACCATTCCCATCAATTCCTTCGTCTTGGCGGGAATAGGACCTTCCAGATACGCATTGTGATCGATGTTGTAAAAACGTTTCACCAGGAAATTGTTGGCCTTGTCGACATTGGCATTGAGACGGGCGCGAGTCTCGATAAAACGGCGGGCGATCTCGCTTTTGTCGGCGACATACTTTTCGGTGAAAAGATAGGTGGGTTCCTTGCGTTCCGGGCGGTCGGGAGCCGGGCGCTCCAACGGGGCGGAATGGTCACTGGAGGTTGTGTTCATGGGCAAATGGTAGCAGAGCGGGCGGGACGGAGCGCACGGTCGAGGACATTTTCCAAAGGGTTGACGATGCTCTGGCATGCAGTGTGCGGGCGCAAGCCTGCGCCACAGATAGCCTGCTAGGTGGTAGGCTTGTCGCGAGGGGGCTCGACTGCCAGAAATTCTTCTGCGAAGCGGCGCGCGTAACTCTCCAGCAGCGGGGGTATCTTCTGTGGGTCTGACGATCGCAACACCAGCCCAGCGTGGTGATGCTTCTTAATGCGCAGGAAGACTTCAGGATCGTCGTAAGGCGAGGTGTCGGGATCGTCCTGCCGCGCCAGGGAAAGAATCACGCCGGCATATTCTTCGCGCACTGGCGGCAGCTTGTAGGTGCCATCGCCGCCGGCAATCTCAATGCGGGCCCACTCGCGCCAGAGGTTGATTCCGGTGGCGGCCTCGACCATCTCATTGATGTAGGCTCCGCCGACGCGCGCGGCACATTCGAGAAAATAGAAGTAGCCATCGGCGTGTGCTCGAATGAATTCGGCGTGCGCGACACCCCGCACCAGTCCTAGCGCCGCGATGAGTTCGCGGTTGATGGCACGCAATGCGGAGTCGTCGCTGCTTCCCCGTGGCACAGTGAATGTCGTGAAGATTCCGCCGCCCTGGGCCACGTTCATGGGAGGCTTGCCGTACTTGCTCACGTTGGCGAAGACGACTTCGTTCTCCGATACGACGGAGTCCACGTGAAAAACGTCGCCGGGGAGAAACTTTTCCAGCAGATACGAAGACTGCTTGTCACCCAACTGCTCGAGGAGCGGCCACAATTCTTCGGCGGCGTGGATCCTCTTGATACCGATGGCGGACGCTTCCTGGCGCGGCTTGAGGACCCAGGGGCCCGGCACGTGTTCGAGGTAGTAGCGAATGTCCGCGTGGTTGACGATGGGCACGAAATCGGGGACGCGGACATCGCGATCGAGCGCGCGCATGCGCATGGCCAGCTTGTCACGAAAATAGCGCATCGTGGTAAGGCCCATGCCGGGGATGCGCAGATGCTCGCGAAGAGTGGCAGCGGTCTCCATGTCGTATTCGTCGAGCGCCACGATGCGGTCGATCTTGTGGTTGCGGGCAAGATGAGTAACTGCGCCAACGATGTCGGCGAGGGCAATTTCCTCAGGCAAGTAGAAGGTATCGTCGAGACACTCTCGGGGCCAATCGGCGTCGCGCAATTTTTCAGCAGTCAGCAGGATGACGCGGCAACCCTGGCGCTTGCACTCGCGCATGAATTCCTGCCCCTTTTCGTAGGTGGTAATGCAGAGGAAAGTGAGCGGGCGGGGGTCAGGCATGGCATTCATTTCGCAGCAGGTCTGCGAGAATACCACGGCGTAAGCTGGCACGCGGATCAAATATTCCGATCGAGCCGATAAGGTTCCACATCAATCTCTCGTCTCAGCCCTACGAGAACATCGCACCCACTCCGCCACCAGCGAGGCGAGTACGACAAACACGAGAGTCCAGATCATGTAGAGAGTTTCCTGTTCGATGGCGTCATGGAGTCTTTCGTTCAGTTCGAAGCCCATCGCACGGAATACATTGTCAACAAAACCATGGACGGACTGCATGATCTTCCACACCATGCTGCCGTCGCTGCGCAGGGCGCTGAGGCTGAAACCTCCGAGCAATCCTGTCGTGGCCGCCTGAAACCGATCGCTCGCCGTAGCCACCACGATCACCGAGAGCAGCGAGCCATTTACTAAGCCTGCCAGAAACGCGCACAGAATAGGCCAGTCGATGTAGATCCCCAGCGCCGCCAAACCCACGTTCGCCAGAACCCACAGACCACCCAGAAGTGGCACCCATATGCCCTTCGAGGACAGCGCCTCGGGCTTGGGAAGGGACAGGGTACGATCGGCTATGGATGACATAGAACCTCCGAATTGCTCTGACCGATAGTGCGCGAGCGCAGGAATTCGTTTCGTGGACTAGATTGAGTCGGCGGATGTGAGTGCAAGATCGATCTTGTAGAGGAGAATTCAGTTTCCGATGCGGCGCGTCTTTCAATCCAGCCCGAGGTTGCGATATAGTCTCAACCCGGCGTGCAACGGCGGCATCAAAGTGCGCTCGGGAGAAGGTAAATGGGTACGCAGACTCGTCCGGAAGGCAAGGCCCGCGTTTTCGGGGAGAATATTGAGAGCGACCTGGCGTCGCGATTCCTGCGCGTGGTAGAGGTGGCTGCGATCGAGTCGGCCCGCACCATGGGACAGGGCGAGCGCAAGCTCAGCGATCAGGTGGCCACCGAGGCCATGCGCCGAACCATGGATTCGATTCCCATGCGTGGCACGATTGTGATCGGCGAGGGCGAGCGCGACGAGGCGCCCATGCTCTATATCGGTGAGAAAGTGGGAGCCGAGTTTCCCGACGGCACCGAAGTTCCCGAGGTCGATATTGCGGTTGATCCGCTGGAAGGCACGAATCTGTGCGCCACGGGTGCGCCGGGATCGATTACTGTGCTCGCGGCCTCGGAGCGTGGGGGCTTGTTGAACGCGCCCGACTGCTACATGGACAAGATTGTTGTCGGTCCGTCATGCAAAGACGCCGTTTATATCGACGCGCCCGTCTCGCACAATTTGAAGAACATCGCGAGGCGTCTGGATCGCGATGTGGAAGACCTGGTTGTGATCGTGCTCGACCGTCCGCGGCATGAGAAGCTGATCGCCGATATTCGAGCCTGCGGAGCCCGCATCCGCCTGATCGGCGACGGCGACCTTTCCGCCGGAATTGCGGCAGCCGTGATTGGAACCGGAGTGCATGCCGTCATGGGATCGGGCGGCGCACCGGAGGGCGTCATCACGGCGGCGGCGGTTCGCTGTCTGAATGGCTACATGCTGGGGCGACTGGTGGTAAAGCCCGAGCACGATGAGCGTCTGGAGCGGATGGGAATCAAAGACAAGAATCGCATCTATGAGGCGGAGGACTTAGCTCCGGGCAAGCAATTGATCTTCGCCGCTACCGGAGTGACCGACGGTGCGCTCATGAAGGGAGTACGCTTCTTCGGCGAAGGGACGCGGACGTCTTCCGTAATCATGACGCTGCGCACAGGTAAGGTGCGGTTCGTGGAAAGCATCCACCTCGAGAAGAGTCCGGACGTGAAGGTGAGGTTCTAGTAAGACGAGAGGTCTCAATGTTTTCACGCGAGCTTGTACAGAATGCCTTCCTAGCCAGCAACGGCGAATTCGGGTGGACTCGCGCGCAAATTCCCGTGGTTGTGGACGTCCTGCGTTCTCAGAAGATGGCGATTCTCGGCGGGGAGTTATGGTGGGTGCGCGACGGATCGAAAGATTGGGTGGGTACCATCCCCCAGCGGCATGGGCCACCGGGTGTATACGTTTGGGACAGCAAACGCGAGCCTGGTGAGCCATGGTCACACTTTGTTGAACGCAGCGCTTCAGGCACGCTGGCAGCCGTGGACCGGTTCCCGGCGCCGGGCGATGTACCGCCCGATCTTGATGGACGGATTCTTTACAATCTGACGTGGATTTCGGAAGTGGAGTTCGAGAAGCTCTCGACCAAGGCGGGAGTCGCCGAGAGCTTCGCTGACATCGAAGAAATTCGCAAACGCGCAAAACCTCTTGATGGCCTGACGATCAAGGACCTCATCGCAGAAGGGCGACGATAAGCTTCCGGCGCGGCGGGCGAAGCACCCGCCGGCCAGCCGCCGTGACGGCGGCGCTACCTGGTTCTATTTCAGATAGTACGAATCCTTCTTCAATTCCTCCGGGATGGGTGGAAATGGCGGCCACTCCTGGGAGTATCCCTTGAGCAGTGGAGTCGCGACCTCGGAGCGCAGTGTGCCATCGTGGACCGTGAACTTGTGCGGATTGCCCGGTGAATATCCTTCCCACAGGCACACGCCCGCATACGCACCGTCTTTGCGCAGGACGTAATACGTCATGTCCATGTAACGCAGTTTGGTCATGTCGCCGTTGTAGTTGTGCACGATACGTTTTAGCGCGTCCATGCCGGCTTCCTGAGGGGACATGCCGTGACGCATGTTTTCGACGATGGTGTGAGCGCCGACCACCTTGATGTTCTCTTCTCCGGCGCCGGTTGCGCCCGCGGAACCGGTGTCCTGATCGGTGTAGCAACCCGCGCCGATGATGGGCGAATCGCCGCAGCGGCCGGGCAGTTTGAAGGCTAGCCCGCTGGTAGTGGTGATCCCTGACATCTCTCCTTTTTCGTTCAAGACCGAGCAGTGGATCGTGCCGGTGGGCGGAAACAGAACGCGACGCACGGCCGCAAGTTGATATTCGGGCTCGATGCCGAGATCGGCTGCGTGCTGCTGCAATTGCTGAATGCGATCGTGCCAAACCTCGGCTTGCGGCTTGGAGTCAGTCGCGGGAGGATGCCAATGCGGATCGGCCATGCCCGGTCCCCACCAATCGCGGTCGGAGTTGAATTCTTTCCATAGCAGCCAGATTTTTCGGGAGCGTTCGGTCAACAGATTCTCGCGGGGAAATCCCATGGCCACGGCGAATTTTTCTGCGCCCTCGCCGACCAGCATGACGTGGCCGGTGTGTTCCATCACTGCACGGCCTACCATTGACACGTTCTTGATGTTACGCACACCACCGACCGAGCCTGCGCGGCGTGTGGGTCCGTGCATGCAGCAGGAGTCCAACTCGACGACGCCTTCTTCATTGGGCAAGCCACCCAGACCGACCGAGTCATCGTTGGGATCGTCCTCGGGACCCTTCACTACGCGAATGCCCACCTCGAGAGTGTCGCCGCCGCTTTTCAGGAAGGCGTAAGCCGCTTCCGTATAGGCGTAGCCGTTGTGGGCGCAGATGATGACCGGACGCTTCGGGGAATCTTCCTTGGACGCGTGGCCCTGCTGGCTGTTTTCGGCGAGCACGTCTGGGATGGCAGAGTGCGCTCCCACTCCGGCGGCAACGGCTCCGAGCACGGACGACTTCACGAAATCACGGCGCGAGAATGTCACTGGTCCTCCAGATTGGTATTCGCTTGCGATGAGACAGCTGCAGGCGAAGCGGGAAGCATATCACGGGCTGGGTGCGGCGTTCACTCGGTGGTTCAGATCCCGCAGGAAGAAAAAAACCAACCACGAAGGACACTAAGGATCAGGAACGAATTCGGAAAGCAAAGATCTCGTTCGTGTACCTCGCAACGGAGTTCATTTCTTTACCAAGTCCGGCCAGTTCGTCGTGACTGTGAAGGGCGCCGTGCTGCCCGGCCCATAGGTGGTCATGTAGATCTTCTGCCCGTCCCGGGCAACCGAGTAATAGTTCGAGATCGGATGGGCGTCGAGATCGAAGAGCGATTGGGGAGTATCTCGCTGGAAATGGTCGCCGGTGATGCTCACGGAGGCAGACATCAGGGTGGCCAATGAGGTGTTGGTAAAGAACAGTTCTTTCCCGTCGCCTCGCCAGACCGGCGCCGTCCCGCCTCCGTTCGACACCTGCCATTTTCCGCCCGAGATCGAAGGAGTCCGATCCTGGGCTGTCCGGAAAGGCACAACATAGATTTCAGGCAGGCCCGATTCGCTCGAAGAGTAGGCCAGCCATCGGCCGTCCGGAGACAGTGCGACACCGTTGTTTCCCATCTTCGCAGAAAGCAAAGGAGTCGATTTGCGCGAGCCGTCGAGCGCAAGGGCGCTGACTTCGCCAGGGCCCCGGTAGATCAGGAATTTCCCATCTGCGGTCCACGCAATGGGGTACAGTTTTTGCGGCGTAGACTCCCCGCCCACGTTGCCTCTCTGAACCGGGAGCTTGAACAAAATCTCCTCAGCGCCGCTCCCGGAGACATCTTTGGAGATGATGGCATCTCCGTCGGCGTCGACGCGGTCGAAGGCCAATGTCTTGCCGTTTGGCGACCATACGGGCGAGAAAGAATGCTGGTCGAAGGTGAGCTTCGTTTTGGTGTTCTTGCGCAGATCGAAGACCCAGATGTCATTCAACTGGCCCGAGGAGAGCCCCAGGGAAGCAGCCAGCTGATCTTCTTTCGGGGAAAGCATGACAGTTTGAATCAGGTCTTTTTCCTCACTCAGCACAGTCTGTTTTCCGCTGCGATCGTACGAGAGGAGTCGCGTTCCCGCCACCACCGCGCCGGTTTGGTAAATCAGAGTGGGGCCCGACACGGAGAAAGCCGCAAAGTTGAACTGAGGATCGTTCTGCACGTGCTCGGCCACGATTACGGGCTCGCCGGCGAAGCGCACCGTCGCCGGGTCAAAAGCCCGGACCAGCAGACTGTTGTCAACAACGTACAGCAGGTGGTTGTTGGAAAATATCGCGTTTGAAGTGACGTCTTCCAGAATGACTGGTTTGGGCGAGTCCAAAGAAGCCTCTGCCATGTGCGCGGTGGGGATTTGCGGAGCCTGCGCGACGAACAGAAAATGCTTCTGATCGGGAAGAAACTGGGGAAAGCGATGGCTGGTCTCGTGCCGCGCCTCGTCGAGGGTAGTGAGTTGGACGGGCTTGCCCCCGGACGCGTCTACCCGGAACAGAGTACCCGCACGCATGCCGAAGAGGACGACGCCGTCGGTGGACCACGTCCCGCCACGACCCTCGAGAGCATCGCAGATAGGAATCGCATTTCCGCCTGAGAGATCGAGCTTCTTCAGCTTTCCCGCAGCAAAGAACGCCAGAAACTTTCCATCCGGCGACCAGAAAGGATAGATGGCTCCTTCCGTGCCGGGAAGGAAACGCGCTTCTGTGGAATCGAGCGAGCGCAGCCACAGACCGGCCGTTCCAGTTTTGCCGTGCGTGAAGGCCGTGAACGCGATCTTGTTTCCATCGGGCGAAGGAACCGGAGGTCCAGACAGGCCGCGGAAGTTGAAGTAAGTGTTGGGCGGCGGGTTTACCTCGAACTGGCTCAGGCGCGCCGGGACTTTCGACCATCGTGTACCAACAACAAATGCGGCCGCGATCATGACGCCCGCAGCTAGCAGCGACCAAAGGAGTTTTCTGCTCCGCTGAGAAGCCTCGACAGGTTTGGGCTCTTTCGCAGCCCACTGCAATTGCCGCGAGATGTCGGCACAGCTTTGCCAGCGCTCGTCCGGATCCTTCGCGATGCAGGTCGCGATCAGGTGTTCCAGCGCAGGAGGCGAGAGCGGCTGTATCGCGCTCAGCGGCTTAGGTTCCGCCGCCAGGATGGAGGCAATCGTGCTGGCCGTTGTCTTTCCTTCAAACGCGCGCTTGCCGGTAGCCATTTCGTACAAAACCGAGCCCAATGCAAAGATGTCGCTGCGCTTATCCGCCTCTTTCCCTTCCAGTTGCTCAGGCGCCATGTACTGGATGGTGCCGACGATGCTGCCTTCCGTGGTCAACGGTTGCGACATCGTGGCCAGCGAGTTCGAGCCCGCCAAGTTCCCCAACGGACTCGCGTGGGCCTTGGCCAAGCCGAAGTCCATCAACTTCGCTCCCGACTTGGTCAACATGACGTTGCCCGGCTTGAGGTCGCGATGCACCACGCCGCTGCGATGAGCCTGTTCCAGCCCATGGCAAATCTCAGTTCCAACACGGAACACCTGCTCCAGCGGCAGCCTTCCCTTGCGCAGGCGTTCTCCGAGAGTCTCGCCTTCCAGGTATTCCATGACGAGGTAGTGAATTCCGTTATGCGCGCCGACGTCGTAGAGGTGGCAGATATTGGGATGGCTCAGGGATGAAATCGCCCGCGCCTCGCGGTCAAAGCGCTGCAACGCTTCGGGATTCGAAGAGAGGTGCGCGGGAAGAATCTTGACGGCGACCGTGCGATCGAGTCGCGTATCGCGTGCGCGATACACTTCGCCCATGCCGCCCGCACCGAGCGGCGATTGAATCTCGTAGGGCCCCAGCCGTGTACCCGAGGTGAGTGCCATTGTTGGGCCGCAATTATAGTGTCATTCCCCTCTCGCGACAATTTCAGCCGGCAGCACTCTGTCGCGCGCCCTTTGGTGCTCACCTTTCAGCGGCTGGCGAATCTCCGCAGGCGGCCGGGGTAGGCCGCCCCTGCTTTCTCCAATCGTTCCGCCGCTGTCGTTGAGATGGGCTGCACTTTCTCTGAACGGAAGCGCAGCAACGCAGCGATATTGCCTACCTTGTCGAACTCCGGGTCATCCTTCACGTAGAAGGTTTCGATATCGCGGCGAATGACCCAGGGCAGGATGGCCTCGCCCACGTCAACGACTTCCTGCGTGGCCCTACCACAAACCGGACAGAAACCCACGAGGTGCGCATCAATGTGGCCACATCCCGAACATTCGACGGCATGGGCCTGCAGGTTTTCGCCGATCATCAGAGTCTGGACTTCTCCAAGTTCCAACGAACGGAGTACGCGGCGCAGACCGGTGACGCCGCGTCCATTGCCGCGTGCCTGTTCTAAGGCTTGGCTGACCAGTTCGCGGCGACGATCACTTTGCCAGCACTCGACAATGTCCTCGGCATGGGTGCGGATCTCATCGCGAGTGGCGTGCGCCAAATCCGCATGGAAGCGGCCGATCAGCGCCTGACTCACGTAAGAGTGCAGTTGGGATTCGAGCAGGGCGCGGTGAGAATCGGGGCAAGCCAGAATCCATTTCTCGAAGACGCCTCTTTCCAGCAAGTCCTTCAGCGATCCGGCGACATGCTTGAAATGCTGGCGGGTCTCGTCTTCCGCGCGGCGCTGGGCATGACCTCCGTCATAGCCGGCATAGCCGTCACTGCGGCCTTTGCGAGACAACGATTGGAACAGGTCTTTGCACTCCGTCAATTCGCCGAGGCGAAGATCGAAGATGCGGGCGCGGTGCCGGTCGACCAGCACGACGCCCAACAGCGGAGAGGCGCCGAACAAATGAGCAATCGGTTTGAGATGAAAATGGCGATCCAAGAAGAGTTGCGTACTCGGAAGGTTGGCGGGCAAATCGTATTCGCGCCATAGGTTTTGCGAGGCGCAGGCGAACACGGCCTTGCCGTGGGTGCCGTTACTGCGCAGTTCGGCCGACAGGCGGAGGATGCGATCCAGATCGACGCGGGTACTGTCTTTCCTGTCTTTATTGTCCACGGCGCGTAGAGCTTCGCGCACCAGGTCCTTGACCAGAATTGTGTCTTCTTTGTGCGCCTTATTGCGTGGCGCAGCCGGCTGAAAATAAAAACTGACGGCACAAGCTTTTTCATCCTGAAATTCAGCTAACTCTCGGATTTGTTCTCGAGTCATGGTCATGAATGACCTCCCCAAAAAATGAGATTGGATTTAAGCGGCGCCGGTTGGAGCGAACCGGCCTTGAAACTGCTTAGCCAGTCCCGGCGCTTTGCGTAAGTGATCGCGCGCGGCAGAGACGAAGGCGAGCACCCGCTCGGCCGGGACCCCGGTGATCGCCACAATTTCCTCGACACTAAAGCCCTCGATCGCGTGCAGGATGAAGGCCTCACGCGGGCCGGAGCCGAGGTCGCGCAACGAGGACGCGATCAGGCGCAGGAGTTCGTCGGAGGCCATGATCTGCTCGGGCGTGGCCACGCGGGCGTCGGCAATGACGGTCGCACCGGTGATGGATTCGTCAGGCTGGTGAAACTGGAGTTCCGGTTCATCACTGCCTTTGACGTTGCGGGGGCGCGCAGAGTCTTCCAGCGGCAGGGCGTTGCCATTGCTTTCGTCGGTGCGGGAAAGCTCGTCCAGCGACTGCAGGGCCAAGCGATAGAGCCAGGGCTCAAGCGCCAGTCGCTCAGGCTTCTCCTGACCATTGCCAAGAGCGGCGGCGATGGTTTCGTCGATGACTTCATCTTTCGAGACGCTATCCGGCGCAATCGATTCCTGGGCCTCGCGGAAATAGATTTCACGGTCGACAAAACGCTCGAGGCGAGCCAGATTGATGTTCACGTACGAGCGAATGTCGTCGGCAGAAATGGTTGGCGGGAAAACTGCGGCGAGCGTCTGTTCGAACGGAACTTCGCGCATGACGGTCCCGGGACGGGCGCTCGTTCCCCGCTTGCCACGCTGCCACTTGTGCGACGCTCGCAGCAGGTCTTTGTGCTTATTGACCTGCTGCAGCAGATCCTCAAAAGCACTCTTCACTGCGGCTGCGGCACTTGGGGCTGAAGTCTGCACTGCCATTTGGCCCGACGGCAAGCGCAGGTTCAGCGAAACGCTAGTACCTTCGCGGGGAGAGATCTCCTCGACCATGCCCTTCAAGTGGACGAGTTCGGGACGGAAAACCTGCAGGCGTTTTTGCAGTTTTTCAATCTGATATTGAATGTCTTTCTCAACGGCGGGGATTTTATGAAGACGGTAACTGACGTGAACGTTCATAGCGCCTCGGCCTTGCTAACGAAGTGCGCAACCAAGTGCTTTCTGAGCCGATTGTACACCCGAAGGAAAAAAGGCAAGCGGAGAATTCACCGACCTATTCATTAGGATGGCCAACTCGGGGATTTCGTTGCAAACAGAATAGGCGAGTGACTCCGGTCTAGCCAATCCAGGGTTTGCAACCTTGAGAACGTGCAGGATATGATCCCGGAACGATGATCTTGTCAAAACTTCCTCTACTGGCCCTTCTCACTGCCTTCGCCTGTGCGCAGGCTCCATCACCAAAAGAAGTTGAAAGCGTCTATCCTGACGCGCATGCGCTATACGTTGATCTGCACCAGAACCCCGAACTGTCGGGACATGAGGTGCAAACCGCGGCGAAACTAGCCGCGCGCCTGCGCGCCGCGGGATATGACGTGACCGAACATGTAGGGGGCACTGGAGTGGTCGCGATTCTCAAGAATGGACCGGGCCCCGTGATCATGCTGCGCACGGAATTGGACGCCCTTCCCGTCGAAGAAAAAACTGGTCTACCGTATGCCAGCAAAGTTCGCACAAAAGACGATGCCGGGCGAGATGTTCCCGTGATGCACGCCTGCGGTCACGATCTGCACATGGCGTCACTTCTTGGGACGGCCGAAGTCATGGCGCGAAGCAAGAACACGTGGCATGGAACGCTGATGCTGATCGGCCAGCCCGCCGAGGAAACGATTGGCGGCGCGGAAGGGATGCTCCACGACGGTTTGTTCACGCGATTCCCCAAGCCCGACGTGGCGGTGGCTTTGCATGTTGGGAACGCGTCTCCCGCGGGAATGGCAGAGATCACTCCCGGCGTCTACAACACGAACTCGGATTCAGTGCGAATCACGATCTATGGAAAAGGCGGGCATGGGTCGATGCCGCAATCCGCGATCGATCCCATTGTGATCGCCGCCCGAACGATTCTTGCCTTGCAGACGATCGTCTCTCGGGAAGTGAAGCCGGGGGAAATGGCGGTGGTCACAGTTGGCTACGTCCAGGCGGGAACGAAGAACAACATCATCCCAGACCACGCGGAGATGGGGCTGACGATTCGGACTCGCAAACCGGAGGTCCGACAGCAGATTCTTGCGGCCATCACGCGCATCGCCAAGGCGGAGGCCGCCGCAGCCGGCGCGCCTCGGGAACCTTCCGTGGAACGGTATGAGGGGACGGATCTGGTTTACAACAATCCAGCGCTGGCCGAGCGGCTCAGGATTCCCTTGGAAGCTGCTCTGGGAAAAGACAATGTATTAACAGCCGAGCCGATCACGCCCTCAGAGGATTTCTCTTATTTTGTGGAGCAGGGAGTGCCGGGCTTCTACTTCAGTTTGGGTGGGGCAGATCCGGAGAAGTTCGCGGCAGCAAAGGCGGCGGGCACTCAGCTACCGTCGAATCATTCTGCGCTGTTCGCGCCTGATGTGGATCCTGCGTTGCACGCGGGGATCGAGGCGGAGGTCGCGGTGCTGAGGAATCTGCTGAATGCGTCTCCGGAAGAACTGCACAAACTTACAGCGGATGCTTCTCGCTGACTTTTGATCTTTTGTCATCCTCAGCGAAGCGATGGACCTATGCAGTCTGCCGTCGTCGCCTGTCGTGACACGGTGTCTCGAAATGCCGTCCGGCGCGCCCAAGGACCGAAGTTGCAGAGGGCCTTCGCTTGCCGGCGTTCGCTTCGCTTGCGCCGGACTGCGCTCAGGATGACAAGTTGTGTAAACGGCTACACAGCAACCGTAACGGACGTCTCGGTACGTGTCACGGGCCGGTAGAGGGTGTCGCGCTCGATGGGTTCGCGGCCGGCGGAGCGGATCAGACGCTCCAGTTCTTCGCGGCGCATACCTTGGGGAGTGGTCGCGCCCGCGTCGTGGTAAATCTTTTCTTCGATCACTGTGCCGTCCATGTCATCGGCGCCGAAGCGCAACGAAATCTGCGCGATCTTCGCGGTCATCATCTGCCAGTACGATTTGATGTGCGGGAAGTTGTCGAGCACGAGGCGGCTGACTGCGATCTGCTTGATGTCGAGCATGCCCGTGGTCTTCGGCAAATGCTGCAGGGGTGTGTTATCCGGATGGAAAGCCAGGGGGATGAACGTTTGGAATCCACCAGTTTCGTCCTGCAGAGCGCGCAGCTTCATCAGATGGTCGACGCGGTCCTCGTCGTTCTCCACGTGGCCATAGAGCATGGTCGCGTTCGACTTTAATCCGATTTGGTGGGCCAGTTTGGCGGTTTCGAGCCATTCGCCGCCGTCAATTTTGTGGTCGCAAATGATGTGGCGCACACGGTCGGCAAAGATTTCGGCCCCGCCGCCGGGAAGTGAATCCACGCCCGCGGCTTTCAGTTGCTCGAGCGTTTCGCGAATCGAGAGCTTAGCGCGTCTCGACAAATAGGCCACCTCGACCATGGTGAAGGCCTTGAGGTGAACCTGCGGAAAGCGCTGCTTCAAGCCCGAGCAGAGATCGAGAAAATATTGAAAGGGCAGGTCGGGATGCAATCCGCCGACGATGTGAAACTCGGTCACGGCCTCGGTGTATCCAGAAGCCGCAGTCTCGAATGCTTCTTCGAGTGCCATGGTATAGGCGCCGGGCGTGTCTTTCTTGCGTCCAAAAGCGCAGAGGCGGCATGCGGCTACACAGACGTTTGTCGGATTGATGTGGCGATTGACGTTGAAATAGGTCTTGTTGCCGTGCATGCGCTCGCGCACGGAATTCGCCATCCAGCCCACGGCGAGGATGTCGCCGGTGCGGTAGAGGGCGAGAGCGTCATCGGAGTCGAGGCGCGTTCCGGCAAGAACTTTGGCGTGAATGGGCTCAAGCCGACGGTCGTCGGTTTGAAACGAGTGCGTCTGGAGAGCATGGTTGGGGCGTGTGGCAGACATCCTTTTGATGATATCGCAAGCTGGATGCGGACTGCCATTCTGAAGGAAATGCGCTAACCACAAAGGACACGAAGGTTCACTAAGGAAAGCCGAATGCTTGAAGAACCTAGCGATTCACGACTACGCGGTCCTGAATCTGCAAATATTCGTCCTCTGACAATACCTGCCTGGTTACCAACTGATGGGCGCTGGCGTAGGGGCGTTCAGCGATGATCCGGTCCGCTTTTTGAGAACTGATACCGGGCAGGGACGATAGATCGTCTTTGGATGCCTTGTTCAAATCCACCGATCTCTTGTTGCTGAGCCCCTCTTTGAAGCCTTCGGCGACAGCCTTCGTATCGCGTTTGAGGTTGGAGGTGGCCTCCGCGGTTTTCTCCCGGAGTTGGTCGGGAGACTGATTCGGCGCGCAGGCCGCGCACGCCGCCAGGATCGAACTGAGCAGAGCAAGGTGGATGAGTCGGATCGGCATGCCATTCGGATGCCATCCTGGCTCGCGCGGTTGGCGGCGCCCGAAGATTGTCGCCTACCGGAGGGACAGAAACTGCATCTACCTTTGTAAGCGCCACCGTCGAAGGAGACGTTGGATGAAAAGCGTTCTTATCTTTATCTTTGCCGCGAGCGTGGCGGCGCTGGCGACTGGAGCCGCGCTCGCCCAAGACACAACGCCGAATCCGAGTAAACCGAGCGCTTCCCAAACGCAGCCCGCTGGGGCCCAGCCTCAGATGCCGGCGCGGCCAAGCGCGAGCCAGGCGCAGACCACAGGCGCTCCGAGGATCGCACCCGGAAGCGTTATCCCCGTGCAGTTGACGAAAACGATCGACGCGAAGAAAGTAAAACCGGGGGATGAAGTTGTGGCCAAAGTCACCATGGATCTGAAGAACAACAGCGGCGAGGTCATTGTCCCCAAGGATACGAAGGTGACGGGCCATGTAACCGAGGCGCAGGCGCGCAGCAAGGAACAAAAGGAATCTCAGGTCGGGATCGCGTTTGACCATGCGATGTTGAAGGGCGAAGAGATGAATTTGCCGATGTCGATTCAAGCCGTGATCGCTCCTCCCACGAGCAATGCCAATAGCGGTGGTGGCATGGATTCGGGTGCGCCCGCGACTGGGGGCGGCACAGCTACGTCCCCGATGGGCGCAGGCCGGTCAGGCGGGAGCGCGGGACAGCCGCAAGCCTCGAGTCCGGCTCCAAATTCCGTTCCGACGACCGGCACAGACAATCAGCAGGGCAATGCGCGCCCTCCCATCAACGGAAACACCCAGGGTATCGTTGGGATTTCGAACCTGAAGCTCGAAGCCGGACAGAATACGACTCAGGGTTCGGTGCTGAGTTCCGACAAGAACAATGTGAAAGTTGAGAGCGGCACGATGCTGCTTCTAAAGGTCAGCCAGTAGAAGCGCGTTGCAGGGGCCCGGGGAGCTCCGCTCGTCTCTCCGGTTCTACCTTCGAGACCAGCGAGTCCCGCTTTACGCGCCTGCACCTGCGGCTGCGGCGCCTTGAGAGCGGGCAGGTTCTTCCCGATCGTCTCCGCGGTCTCCGGTGCGCATGAGCCGGTTCCAGAACACGATTGACGGTGCAACGGTGGCGACCACCATCGCCCACGGGAGCACTGGTGAAATCCAGAAAACGCTGACCGAGAAGCTGAGCAGCGCCAGCCAGATTAATGTCACAAACGTACCGAAGAGGAAGGCGTTGCGACGCGGGCCGACGCGGAATGGCAGCGAGTATGAACACAGAGCCTGCACCATCAGCGAGAACGGGAACGCCACCACCAGGTCGATAAAGTAGTGTTCACCGGTACCCAGGGTGGCCATCACTGTAAGGACTACGAACACCATGGCAATCGCGCGTATCCAGCGCGCCAGCCCTCTCGAGTTCCACCACACCAGCAGGACCCAGGCCATATGCAGCGACGGGATAGCGTTGCGCGCGCCCTTGAGCAGGACGGGCACAACGTTCATGTGCATCACATCTGCAATGGACGGAGGGTGAAAGGGAAAGGCCGCTCCAAATACGTGCGCTGGGCCGCAGGCCGGCAGCATATTGTAGAACAGCACTCCCACAGGCCCTGTCACCAGAAACGCCAACATCACGGCAAATGCTTTCTCTTTTTTCTGGCGCAGCTGCGCGGCGTAAACCAAGCCCAACGGCAATGGCAACGCGATGTAGATGACGAGGCAAACGAAGCGTACCCAGAGCCACGTCCAGAAAAGCTGTCCCATCAGAAAACTGAACTGCACGCGCAGGCTGCAGTCGAAGGAGTACAGAAAGAGATCGAACGTCTTCGGATGAAGCTTCTCGGTGATATCGAGCAGTGTGCTCGCCATATACTCCGAGGCGACAAAAAGAACGGATGGCAGAAATCCGTAGAGCAGAAGCTTGCGTTGGTCGCCTTCGGCCCAGATGGTATGTGTGCCCAGGACGGCAAGCGCAGCCATGCCCGCGAACGAGAATCCGGCCATGAATACGGGGTGAAAGTCCATCACGCGAAAGTCGAGCACGGCGAGGAACAGGCTGCCGGTCAACACCCAAATCAGATCAAACCAGGATCGCCGGAGCATCACCAGCACAATCGGGGCGCTGGCCAGTGCGAGGGATAAGAACGCAGACGACATCGAATCGGAATAGAAATCCCGATTGAGCGCAAGCGTGAGGATCACTGCGAAAAGGGCTACCGTCAGGCCGAGTTTGATTGCGACCTTGCGGTCGATGGTGCTTCCCGTCGACGGATTTGAGTGATTGCCCACGAGCCGTGTGCGAGGCGATGCTACAAATCGCTCGCACTCAAGAGTTTAGGGGGGCAGCGCGGACCGCGGCAACTGGGTTTGCCGGGGCGTCGGTTACAAGAGTAATCCTGAACGATTCGACGATTGGCGCCAGCCGGGATGCTTATGCGCCGCTGCCTAGCTTCTTCTTCGCCAACGGCCGCGCGTACGCGTTCGCGGGATTGTGGCTGTTGATCTCGAGAACTTTTTGGTAACACCCCTTGGCTAAAGGTGCGTACGCAGTTTTCTCATACGCCTCTCCGAGAAGCGCCAGGACCATGGGATCATGCTGGTCGGCCTTCTGCAACTCCTCGATCGCCGTCTTGGGGTCTCCCGTGTAGAGCGCGACATATCCTGTGAGGTAGGGATAGAACTTCATCTGCTCGGGGTTCTTGGCATTATCGAGCGCCGTTTTGGCGGCGGCCAGGTGTTGCTTGGCCTCGTCGGCGTTGTTGCGACGCGCCGCAATGCGAGCTTGCGCGCTCTCCCAGCGGAACAACCACAGGTTCTTTCCGGCATCCGTCAGGTCAGCCTTGCGGACCGTGTTGTATCCCATCTTGTACCACTTGTAGGCGTGGTCGGGGTCGCCAGCGTCGAGATAGATGCGCGCGAGCTCGTTGCAAATTTCGGCGGCGCCGACCGAATCCTTCTTCGCCAGGCGCGCGTTGAAGACATCCATTTCGAACTCCGCGGCCTTGAACGTGTTGCCTTCGAAAGCATAAGACACCGCCATCGCGCGCTGCGCCTGCCCGTTGGAATCAGCGGGAGCCGCTGCGATCGCTTTGGCGAAGTGCTCGTGGGCTTCGGTGTAGTCTCCCTTGAGATCGAGCGCGATTCCCATCGCCAGGTGCGCGTCGTAAAGATCAGGAGACTTGTCGAGCGCCTGGCGATAGAGCGCGACTGCATCGTCGAGCTTGCCGTCGTGGCTCAGCTTCTGGCCTTGCTGCACCAGGTCAGCCGGGCTACCGGGAGCCGGAGCCGGGGTAGAGGCAGGCTGCTGGGCGAACAGAAATGCGGCGAACAGCAAAACGATGCAGGCTGTGCGGACAACACTCCGATGCATGAGGCCCTCCAAATTTTGGCGCTAGTGATTATGGCACGGATGCGGAGATGAGGTAAGAGCAGGCGGCCGGCTCGTTATTATTTCCGCAGCAGCAAATCGCCCGCGACAAACACGAAGAACAGCACGGAAATGATGCCGTTCATGGTGAAGAACGCGGCGTTGAGTTTCGACAAATCGTTGGGCCGCACCAGGGAATGTTCGTAGAGCAGCAGGAGGATCACGGCAACGACACCGACAGCCGCGATTTTCCCCATCCCGAATACGATGAGCAGAGCGATAAGCAGGCCGACCATCACGAGATGAAATCCGCGCGCGATCCACAGCGCCGTGGGAATGCCTACGTATCGTGGAATGGAGTGCAGTCCACTTTGGCGGTCGAATTCCAAATCCTGGCAGGCGTAAAGGACGTCGAAGCCTCCCACCCAGAACGTCACAGCGGCGGTGAGCAGCAGGATTCGAGGATCGAGTGAGCCCCGCACAGCGATCCAGGCCGCCGCAGGCGCAATGCCCAGAGCGAATCCGAGAACAAGGTGAGACCAGCGAGTAACCCGCTTCGTGTACGAATAGAGCAGCAGGACCGCCAGCGCCACGGGAGACAGCAACAGCGCGAGGCGGTTAAGTTGGCTCGCGGCAAAAATGAAGATCGCGCTGGAAACAACCACGAACATAGCTACAAAGGCAGGAGAGAGCTGACCTGATGGCAAGGCGCGCGTGCTGGTGCGCGGGTTGGCGGCGTCGATGGAAGCGTCGGCCCAGCGGTTAAAGGCCATCGCGGCCGACCGCGCCGCGACCATGGCCACGATGATCCACAACAGTTGGCGCGGCGAAGGAAATCCTCCGGCGGCCAGCATGGCTCCGCAGAGGGCAAACGGGAGGGCGAAGATCGAGTGCTCCCACTTGATCATCTCCAGCGTCACACGCAGGTTGTGGAAGACGGGCACGATGTCGATTGTAACCCTGTCATCACGAGCAAAGCGAAGGACCTATGCGGCCCTCGACATGTTCTGGCACCGCCAACAATTACATAGGTCCTTCGCTTTGCTCAGGATGACAAGAGCATGTGCCGGGCATGCTCAATCGCGACTCTACGGAACTTGATTCTGACTCGCGCCGGAAATCAGCGGCACAAAGCGGCAGAGTTCGCGCAATGCAATTCGCGGCTGCCCGTTTTCTATGCGGATTAGTTGCAGTTGTTGAGAATCCTCGGTGCCCACCGGCAGAATCATTCGTCCGCCTTCGGCCAGTTGTGAGACGAGAGTGGGCGGCACTTCCGCCGCCGCGGCCGAAACGATGATGGCATCGTAAGGAGCGGCCTCGGCAAATCCCTGACTGCCGTCGCCCACCTTCACTTTCACGTTCGTGTATCCCAAGCGGACAAGCAAATCTCGCGCGGCATCCGCCAGCGCGGCGTGACGCTCCACCGAGAACACTTGCGCTACGATTTCGGCGAGCAACGCTGTCACGTAGCCCGATCCCGTCCCAACTTCGAGCACTCGATCTCTTGGCGTCAGGGCCAGCGCTTCAAGCATGAGCGCGACGATGTAGGGCTGCGAGATCGTCTGACCTTCCCGGATGGGAAGAGGATGATCTTCATACGCCTGATCGCGGTACGATTCGGGCGCGAACTCATGACGCGGCACTCGTGCCATGGCATCGAGCACACGCTCGTCTTTTACCCCGCGGGCGCGAAGTTGATCCTCAACCATGCGAGCACGCAGGCCGGCGAATAAGGCACTATGGTCGGAGGAGTTCATTCGGGGCTCGCGACTTAATCTAGTGCAGAAGCAATTCTATTTCTTGCGGCGCCGGACGCGGACATCGAAGCTGACCACGCCGTTTTGATCGCGCGTGCCCACAATCGAAACATTTCGGTTGACGTAATATTCGCCTTGAATAATCTGCTGCGAACTTTGCGAGACATTGGTGCTGTAGCTAAGAGTAATGTTGTTGGCGAATTGCTGCTCGATCGTAACTTGCGGGCCCCGCGCCGTGGGATTCGTTTCCGTGGTCAAGCCCTGAGGATCGATCTTGATCCGGCTGACACCGAAGAGTTTTTGCATGCGGCTGCTCACGGTGGAATTGATGGCCTGGCTGATGATGAGATTGGTGGCCTGTTCGGTGAACCCTCCCTGGCCTGACTGCTGTTGCAGCTGCTCCGATTCTTCGCTGGTGCGGCCCAAGGCCAACAAGGCGATGATGTCCGACTTGGGCAGCGGCGGTTCGGAGCGGTAGTTTACGTTGAGTCGATCGGGCGTGCCCGTAACCGTGATATCAAGGTCGTAGTTGCGGACATGCGTTGTAGCCTGCAGGTTGACCTGAGGTTCAATCGCCACCGGATTTGCGAATGTGATGTCTCCGCGCTCCAGCCGGAACTTGATTCCATTGAAGGTCGCATCGCCCTCCAGAATGTCAGCGCGGCCCAGGACGCTCGGACGCGCCACTGATCCGCGGACACGCAAGTCGGCATCTCCGGAGAGCCGCGCTACCGCGGTCTTCATCTGGAGTTCGGGGGCGGTGCGCACAGCGACGTCCAGCTTCACATTGTAGAGCGGCGAATTTGCCGGCGTGATGGCGGCCGACGTGCGGCTGTGCTCCAGGTACGAGCCAAAATCAAATCCGGGCGTGACCGCCAGTTTGGTGACGAGCACATCACCCGAGACCGTCGACGCGGAGAGATTTCCGACCCAATGCAGTTCCGCCGTGGCGGTCGAACTTACACCCGGCGGATAGCGCAGCCGTACTTCCTTCCCCGCGGCAGTGAGGTTGAAATTCAGTTGTCCGTTGTAGTGGGTCGCATCGCCTTTGAGATCCAGAGTGCCGCCGCCAGTACGTGCCGTCAGTTGGTCGATGTGAACTCGCTCCTTCGTGAAGCTGAGGGAGCCATTCATCTCGCTCAGGCCGCTGGGCAATCCCTCATACGTGGCCGTCCCATCCTTGATCTGAATGTTGCCTTGTGGGAGCGGCTGATTCAGCGTGCCTCCCAAAGTCATGTGGATCGTCGACCGTCCGGAGGCCGTGAGGTCCGGCACCATACTGCCCAGGAACCTGAGGTCGATTTGGCCGTCAGCAGAGAGATCAAGCTCCTTCGGACCCGCGAACTGGATTGATCCCTGTCCGGTCACGTCAGTTCCTTCGCCCGTGAAGTGAAGCGGCGCGATGTGTGCGGTCTGTTCGGCATAGGTGAAACTCACCGGACCCTGATTGTGCAGTTTGGCATGTTCCAGTTCGATGGCAAGATCGTTGGCTGTTCCGTTCAGGGTCCACCGCCGGGGATAGCGCAACGGTCCCTGCATGTTGATCATGCCGCTGACCGAAGAGTGCCCCGTCAGCTGCTGGCCCAAGTAAGCTCGCCACAAGGCGTCGAGGTCGAGATGATCCGTCTGCGCGGTAATATTCGCGGGATAGTCGCCGTGCATTGCGACCTTGCCCTCGACGGTGAGGATGCCATGCGGAAATTCAGAGCGCGCCGCCACATGCATCTCGCCATCTTTCGTAGTCGCATCCAGATCGAGTCCGCCGGAGAATTCGCGATCGAGCGTGAGGTCGCGCACGTGAACCGCGGCGTTAATCACGGGATTGTCGATCGTGCCCGAACCCTGCAGGGTAAAGGCAGCGTGGCCGGCCATCGGCAAGGGGTCGAGATGGATCTGTCGAATGCGCGCGATGTCGAAGTTCGATCCCGTGAGGTCAAGCCGAAACGCGCGCGTCGCTGGTGTGTAGGCTGCACTTCCAGAAACCTCGGCGTCCTCGTGAGTGAGATGGATATTGTTGAGAGCGGTTTCGCTGCCTGCCAAGCGCAGGTCGGCATCGAATCTCTCGATAGCCTCGCCGTAGGCTGAGGCATCCTGCGCGTGAATGTGACCTTGCGCTTGAGGATGCGCCT
The DNA here is from genome assembly GCA_963706645.1 of uncultured Acidobacteriaceae bacterium. Lineage (GTDB taxonomy): Bacteria > Acidobacteriota > Terriglobia > Terriglobales > Acidobacteriaceae > Sulfotelmatobacter. Next base: position 176,610 of record CAVPNR010000010.1, on the reverse strand, counting down.
GTGTCCCGTTTACCTGAAGGCTCACGTCAGCCGTTCCGGAAATCGGAGCGTCGAAGCCCGCCAGCGCGGCGGTCGAAGCAACGTCCACGTTGTGCAGGTTTACGTGAGCTGTGAAAGGGGTCGTTTCAGTGAACTGTCCTTTCTGCAAGCTGGCCGTGATATCGAAATCGGCGCTCGTGTCGCCGCGTTTCAGGGTGCCACCGCGAAAGACCAAATCATGCGAAGAAAACTGGATACTGGCCCCAAGAGAATCCCAATGCACCGGCTGTTCAGGTGTTCGGGCCGTCGCCGGCATGATGAATTCGAAGTCTTCGGCGGCCAGAGTTCCAGAAAGGGTCGGGGCCGAGAATGTACCGCCCGCGACACCGTTGAAAACTGCATTGCCGTCCACGCGGAACGGCAGGTTAGCGGGACCGCCGAGGGCCGCGACCAGCGGCCGCCACTCTTCGAGGTTGGAGGTCGAAACCGAAAAGTGCACAGTCGAAGAGGACGCGAGAGTTCCGGATGCCTGGATTTTCGAGGCGGGCGTCGACAGGAGAAACTGTGCCAGTTCCAGCGAGTCACTACCGGCGCGATACTTGCCTTGAACTTGCGCCGTGACTGGCAATTCACCCGCGGCGGGACGCGCGGGCGGCTTCACCTCCAGTCCAAACGCAATCTCGGCATCCGTGTACGATCCCTTCCATGAAGCATCCACGGTGCCGCTGGCCGCGCCTGCCGGTCGGAACCGGCCTAGCGGATGCGCGGGAACGCTTAACGCCGAGGCCACCTCCGCGACGGAAACATCTCGCACGCGAAGGTGCACCGCGCCGCTCTGCACGCCGGGCAACTTTGCTTTCTCGCCCTTTTTGGCGGGAGGCCGAGCCGCGGTAATCACGGGAAGGTTCTCCGTGCCCTTCTTTACCTTCACCGGCGATGAAGGCGGGATGCCGTGCAGCCAGTTGTCCACTTGGGCGTCGCCCGCAAAACTGCCGCTAAACAACTTTCCTTGCAACTTCGAGAGCTTGATCTGGTCATCGGTGATCGAGTAGTCCGCCGTTGCGTTGGCTTTCTTAAGCACAATCTGATCGTCTTGCCAGCCTGCATCGCGTAATGCCAGAACTCCCGAAGTGGAAAACTCGTTCAGCGACCACCGGCCAGTGCCTTTGAACTCGGCAGAACCCTCGCGCAGGTCCTGCCGTCGGGCAATCGCTGCGGCCTCCCCGAGATCAACGTGAGCGTTGTAGGTTCCCTCCACGTGAGGATTGCGGAAGTCGTTGATGCGTCCGTTCATTTCCAGAGAAGACCTGCCCGACTGCCACTTCAGCGACTTAACCTGGACGGCGGTCGATTCCAGGCTGAAGTCGGCCGTGGTCATCCACGCAAACGGACGGAAGTCCGCGAAGTTACTGTCTACTTTGCCGACTGCAAAATGGCCATCGTAACGTCCATGCAGGAACGAGTAATCCATCTGCAGGTTGGTGTCGTGAACGGCAAAGTCCAACGGGATTTTGCGGTCGGCCCACAGCAATTCACCGCGACGTACGGAAAGATGATCGATCGAGAGGGCAAACAGCTGTTCGATCGGCGTGTTCTCCGACGGTTTCTGAACATCCTGGGGGGCGGGGATATTTGTCGTTCCGTCCTTTCCAATCGCGACATGAATCTCCGGATGATCGAGAACGACCGAATAGAAGCCAAACTCCGTCCGCAGGAAGGAAATGACCTTCACCTGCGCGAGCAAGCTGTCTGCATGAACCAGGGGAGGGTCGGTCGGGGCTTCCTTCCCGTGCACAGTAATGTCACGCACTTCAACTTGAAGATGGAAAGGGACGACGTGGAAGCTGCCGATCTGGGCGTGGCCGCCGGTAATCCTTTCGACCTCGGAGACCATCCGGCCGCGAACGTAGCTCTGAAAGGAATCGGTGGTAGCGTACCAGAGGGCGACCAGCATGGCGACGAAGCCTACACTGGTGGCGATCAGGAGATATTTCCACCAGCGGCGCGGCCTGGCGGGGGACTCGGTCACCGCGACTGTACTCCGTCTGCCGCGTTCGATCCGGGAACGCTGACTTTGCTCTCCGAGCGCAGGGATTGCAGCCAGGAAACCATCAGTTCGTTGACCTTCTCCTCGGTGAGCAGCTCGCGAATCTTGGCGGCGACATCGGCGGGTGGAGCGTCCGCCTCACCGGATTGCTTCAACTGGGGAACGAACTTCTCGCGGTAGTAGGCTTCGACAGTCTTGGAATCAATCTGGACCGCGGGACGCAAGCGCGCATCCACCAGCCGCATGAGGTCGATCTGCTGCTGTACGTGTGCGACCAAATCCTTTTCTGTTAGACCAAAGCGTGCCAGCACCGACTGCCAGCCTTCGTCCGTCGCCGCTTCCGGATAGGCCTTCCGCGCTTCGGCAACGCGAGCCTTCGCTTCATCTTCGGAAGCGTGCTGGAAGTAGGCCGACTTCATCTGCTCCCCAAGAAGCTCCTGATCGATCAGGCGATCGAGGACGGCACGGCGGTCATCGTCGTTAAACTGGCTGATCGTGCGACCGTTGAGAAGGGCCTCGTAAGACATGGCTTCGTCCCAGTCGCTCTGAAGAATGATGTGACCATTGACGGTGGCCACAATGCGGTCGATTACCTGACCGGCGTGGGCTGCCGGATGGACGAGAACGCTCATCGCCAAGGCAAAGGCGACGGCTGCGACGATCTTTCTTGTGCGAACTCTATCCATCAGAATGGCTGGCCTATGCTGAAAAATACATTGAAGTGGCGCAGGCGCTGGGTCTCATAGCCTGTGAGTATTTCGGTTACCGGGGCGAATACTCCCTGGAAGTATCTGGTTGGATTCAGATTGTATCCGAAATCGAAACGTAATGGTCCAATGGGGGTCTTGTACCGCAATCCCAACCCAACTGCCTGTGAGGTGTAATCATAGCCGAAGTTATTGAATTGGGTATAGCACTGCGTGTTCACTGTACCCCCGGCCATCAAACATTGAGCCGGATTCGGCTGGTGCCAGCGCATCAGTCCCGTTAACATGTCATGCCCAGCCGTAAATACATTCCCCATATCGTTAAAGATGGCAAAGCCGAATCCCTCGCCCAAGTAGGGCAGAGTCACCTGAGGGAAGCGCAGTTCGAGGTTGTTGACGAACAGCGCGGTACCGCCGACAGGGAAACCGGACGATGGATCGCGGGGTCCTGCCTGATTTAACCCGAATCCGCGATGAGAGTTGCCGCCGCCGGCGAAGAATTGCTCGGGCAAAGGGATGGTGGTGATGTCGGTACAGGTCGGCTCACCAGCTGCATTCAGCGGGCAGGATCCAGGCGGCAGAACCCGGGTTCCATTCACCGGTTGTTCCAGGCCGATCGTCGTCGAACGGGCAAACACCCATTGACGACCGGCCTTCCCTTTTCCTCCAAACGCGTAATAGGTGGAGAACTGACCCAGGGCGCGGCCAAAGTCGGCTTCCGATCCGAAATACTTGGACGACACAAAACCGTCCAGCGTGAAATAGCTGCCCTTCGTGCTTTCCAGCGGATTGTCCCGCTTGTCGCGAATATAGGTGAGACCTGGACCGCCAACACGGGCAGGCAGTGAGAGGACTGTGATTTCGCCGGGAGAAAAGCCTTCGGCGAAGTGGTAGGCCTTCACCAGGCGGAAATCCATGCGATAGGTAATTGAACTCGGGCCCTGCCGGGTACCGGGTTCATGCCCGGTGTTTCCGATCTGCTGCCGGAGGTCGATCTTCCCCTCCAGGCGTTCCGACGTGAAGGTGGCCACATCCAGACTGTTGTCGTAAAAAACGGTATAGATCAGCTTAAACTTTTCATTGTCGAATAGCTTTGGAACGGCGTAGCTGATTAATCCGCGCTGCTGCAGTCGTCCCACATGAGACTGAAAAGTGATGGTCTGGTCGCGGCCGCCGACATTCAGCCGGGTCACGTCAAACTCCACTCTGGGGCTCACGCCAGTCGTCCCTTGAGGGGCGGTCGTCCCGGCCGGCTGCCCGGTCTGGAATTCCAATCCGGCGCCGTACGTGAACGTGTAGCGTTTCGCCTCCTTGACCTGTACCAGAACATTCTTGAGGGGATCGGTTCCGTCTGGATTCTGCACCGCAGTGTCCACCTGGCTAAAAATGCCGAGATCGTAGAGCCTGGTCTGAGTATTGAGAAGATCCTGCTGGCTGAGCGGGTCTCCGTCGTGCACTTGCAATTCGCGCTGCAGGACGTAGTCACGAGTGTGTTCGGTGCCCGCCACCATCACACGATTCACCGTGAAGCGCTCTCCTTCCTGGATCGTGAAGGTCACGTCTTCGCGATTGGGCTTATCGGGAGAGGGCTTGGTGCTGATATCGAGCGTGGCGTTGGGAAATCCGTGGTCGAAGTAATAGCTGAGAATTCTTTCCCGATCGTTCGCCAGATCCTGCTCGGAGTAGGGCTGTCCCGGCTGCGTCGAGAGTTCGGGAAGCGCGCTGGCCTCGACCTTCTGGGTACCAAGCACCCGCATCACCCCTACGATCGTTCGAACCCCTTCGTCGATGTAGATATGAACCGCCAGCTTATTTTCTGAACCCTGATAGTTGTCGTCCACCTTAGTGGTGATCTGAACCTGCCGAAAGCCGCTGGAGCGATAGAGGCCTTCCAAGGTCGCAACATCACTTTTGAGAAGAGCTTCGCTGTAGCGGCCGTGGCTGAGCAGGCGCCTCGTGGGCTGAATCTGCAGGTACGATCGCAACTTCGCAGTATCCAGAAAGTCCTTGTTCCCGCTAATCTCCACCGACACCAGTTTGTGGATGGGACCGGGATCGATTTGATAGATCACCTGCAGAGTCTTGGCGTCATTTTCTTTCTGGATGTCGACCTTCGCGCCAAAGTGCCCTTTCGTTTGCAGGTAGTCGAGCAGGTTCCGCTTGCCTTCGTTCAGCAGATCGTCATCGACGGCGTTCTCTTCGTAGACCGGGATTTCTTTCTTCAAAACGCCGCGGCTCACTTTGTAGCCCCGGGCATAAATGACTACTACCGGTCCGGGATCGATCTCAAAGTTGAAATCCACGGCATTGTTCTCTGAGTGGTACGTCTGTTTGGCAATGGACACTTGTGCGAGAGCGCGATTCTGCTTCTGAAACTTCTTGCGCAGCCGCTGCAGAGAGCCACTCACCCGGGCGACTGTAACCTTGTCCCCGGGATTCATGTGCGCGATCCTTTGCACTTCATAGGATGACAGGCCGGAAGTACCGGTCACATTCACTTCGCCGACGTGCGCCTGCTCGCCTCGCGTGATGTGGAAGAGAATGCTTACCTGCTGCGTGGCCGCGTCCGATGTGCTTTCGGCAGTCACGCGTGCCCGGTAATAGCCGCCCTCCTGCATGAGTTGGCGGATGTTTTCCAGAGCGCGCTCGAGTTTCTCTCGGGTGTACAGTTCTCCCAATTGAAATTTCGACGCATTGACAATCTGGTTCGAGGTGGGGCGAGTGGGAGCCCCGTCCACATCGACGGCACCCACAAAAAAATTGGCCGACGTAATGAACACCAGTCTGACGCCCGGGCCCGATGGCGTAGCCTCCGCCTGGATGTCGGCAAAGCGGCCGGTGGCATAGAGTGCGCGGATGCTATCCCGGACACGCCCGCGCTCCAGTGGTTCCCCGACTTTCTGCGGCAGCAATTCCAGGAGGTGCTGAAGATCGCTTTGTGCGACGCCCGGAATCTCGATCGCCTGTACGACTTTCCCTTCGTACCCGGATATAACGGCCGTAGAAGATAATTGTGGTTCCTGCGCACCTGTAGGAGCGGGCCTCTGATCAGAGGGAGACGGCTGAAGCGGACTCGCTGGATTCTGTCCCGTTACCGTACCGTTCACTTGAGCGGCACCATCCAACGGGAACACTACCGACCACAAAAGGATCAGCGCGGTCAGAAGTGTCGCGTACCGTTTCAGCAAACAGTATCCTTGGATCCGGGCGCTATTGACTTCGATGGGATGCGCCCAGCAGTTGTTGTACGTATTGTTCAGGCTCCCGCTCTGTAGTCGAGCCCGGCCTTGGCAAATCCTTCACCGACGAGGCTGACACTTATAATAAAGGTTTTGCAGCCCTTGACTGGTGACCTCTTTGGCACAGGAAATACAAACCGGCGGACGAACCTGGCGCAGCGAAGATCCCCATTGAACGAAAACGACAAACAAGACGAACGCTATTCGCGCCAGATTCTGTTCCGTGGTATCGGTGCGGAGGGCCAGCACAAGCTGGAAAGAGCGGACGTCGCAATCGTTGGATGCGGCGCCACAGGGTCTGCGCTGGCTGGACTGCTGGCCCGCGCAGGCGTGGGCACGCTCCGCATCGTCGACCGGGACTACGTTGAGCCAAGCAACCTGCAGCGACAATCCTTGTTCGATGAGCAGGACGCTGCGGAGTCTCTGCCTAAAGCGATCGCTGCCGCGCGCAAGATTGCTGCTTTCAATTCCCAGATTGTGGTTCAACCAAAGGTCGAAGACCTGGTCCCTGGAAACATTGAAGCTCTACTTGAAGGAGTGTCGCTGATTCTTGACGGCACGGACAATTTTGAGACTCGATATCTGATCAACGATTACGCCGTCGACCGCTCGCTCCCGTGGATTTATTCCGCCGCCGTCGGAAGCTATGCCGTGACGCTAAATGTCGTGCCGGGCCAGACGGCCTGCCTGGCGTGCATCTTTCCAGACTCGCCGCGAGGCATGGTCGAAACCTGCGAAACGTCAGGCATTCTCAATTCGGCGGTGAACCTCGTGGCATCGGTTGCGGCAACGGAAGCGCTCAAGTTTCTAGTCGACGGCCCGAACGCTCCGCGGGTCCGGCGCACTCTTCTTTCTTTTGATGTGTGGACGAACGAGCACGCAGAAATTTCCGCCGCCAAGCCTCGTCCCGGCTGCCGCGCCTGTGGGGAGCGGGAGTTCATGCACCTCGCCGGTGAGGGTCGTCCGCATATCACGTTGTGCGGCAGGAATTCCGTGCAAATCCATGAGCGGAAGCGGCCTATTGACTTCAGTGAGTTGGATCGCCGACTCCAGCCTCATGGCATCGTCCGCCACAATGACTTCGTCCTGAAGTTCTGGCATGAGCCGTATGAGATGACGATCTTCCCTGATGGTCGCGCCATCATCAAGGGCACCACCGACACGGCGGTCGCGCGGAGTTTGTACGCAAGATTTGTAGGAAGCTAGGTGTTTGCTAGCGGCGGAAAACGATTATTTTGGGCCCGTCGACGGGGTGGTGGCAGCCGACTCGGGCACTGGCGGCGCTAATTTTAGTTTCCGATTGACTTGCGGCCAGTACTGGCGCATCAGGTTCCCACCGAACTTCCAACCTTCGTCGCAAACGTAGCGAACTAAGGTGTCGCTCACCGACCGGTTCTCCTTAGGCCAATATGTATTGGACAGCGCTTCACCAGCCAGCGGGCCTAGCAGTCCGGCAAGATTGACTACCCGATCCCCCGAATCGCTGCGCGTGACCACAACCCTGACAAGGCTGTACTTGATCGCTTGCTTCAAAGATAGGTCCTTCTTCACATAGAAGCGCGGATCTTCGTGGAAGACCGAGGCAATTAGAAAAGTCCCGAACATGAAATCGGAAGAGGCGCGGGCCATACCGGATCCAAAACGTTTGCCGAATCCTGAGCCGCCTTGGCCGTACCCCGAGGGATAATCGGTAGCCTGATTGTAGGCTGCGCCAAGAAGGACGCCGCCCACGGTGGCGACCGACACGCTGCTGTTCGCCGCGAGCTTGAATTTATCCCAACTGCTAAGCGGACCCTTGTCGGTCGCGAGATCAGGAAACACCACCGACTTCCGCGTGAGCAGTTGGACGAAGTCCACTCCGCTTTTCAGTGGATTGCTGCTCGGCGCGGTCTGCGATTGGGTGACGGGAGACTGTGGGGTCGAAGAAGGTGCGTCGGGTACAGCGCTGGGTTGAGTTTGCTGTGCACTGCCGACTGCAGCAATCAAAAGACAGCAGGCTAAGGTTAAGAACAAGTGTTGCGTCCGGGTCGCACGCCCGCGACCAGTCACACGTGTCGTGAATGTCATTGAACAGGGCTTCCTGTGTGCATGGTTTCTTAACGACTGCGCTTGTTAGCGTCGACCGCGGCTGTGCCCTCAGAGCGGCTCGTAGAACGGATGGTTTGGACTGGCAGGCGTAATCTTACAGGAAATACGCCGTAGGATCACTGCCAGAAATGACTGTCCACAGCGCAGCATCGATCTGTCTAGGTGGAGGCCAGCAGCTAGGAGGTAGAAGCTTGGTTCTGCTAATCTTCTCTGCTCGTCATCGCGGAGTTTAATCTGCTCGGAAAAGAGCACTGATGCAAGAAAATCTACGCCCCCAGCCGCCAGCCTTGTATCGATGGTCGGTCCTCATCTTTATCAGTTTGGCGATGGGGGGGAACTATTACATTTACGACAGCATCAACCCGCTGGAACGAATCTTCATCGACCACCTGGGCTTCTCGGCCACTCAGTTCGGCTGGCTGAACGCGAGCTACAGCGTCGCCGCGGTGGCGACGCTACTGATTGGCGGCATCATCATCGATCGCATCGGGACCAAGAAGGCGATTACGATGTTCGCCTTGCTCTGCCTCATGGGGGCTGCACTGACCGCGGCACGCGGAAGCGCCCCGGTGATGATCGTGGGGAGAACGGTCCTGGGCCTGGGGGCCGAGTCGATGATCGTCGCAGTCACAACGGCTCTGGCGAAGTGGTTTAAGGGAAAGGAACTCAGCTTCGCTTTCGGGATCAACCTGACGATCGCACGCCTGGCGTCGGTGGCGGCCGATAATTCGCCGACCTGGGCAAACCGTGTTTTCTATCCGCAAGGACCAACTGGACCGGCCAGTTGGCAGGGCCCTCTGCTGCTGGCGGTCGGTGCCGGAGTCATGAGCGTGGCGACCGCTCTGATTTACTGGGGTTTGGAAACTCGAGCCGAATCCACCTATGAACTCGGCAAGGCCGGGGCTATCGATAAACTTGAGTTCAAGGGGATCTTTCGCTTTAACCCGTCGTACTGGCTGGTGGTCGGACTCTGCTTCACGTTTTATTCTGCAATTTTTCCCTTTCGCACCTTCGCCATCGACTTTTTCACCAACAAAATACTAGCTGCGCATGGCGGTACGGCGGCGCTGGAATTAGTCAAGGTGCAGTCGCTGGAGCAGGCGGGGAGGCTCAACAGTCTGCTTCCACTAGCGGCGATGATCGCCACTCCCCTGTTTGGTCTGTTGGTCGATCGCGTCGGTAAGCGGGCGTGGTTCATGATGTTTGGCTCGCTGCTGCTGATGCCCGTGTACCTGATGATGGCGTACTCGAATATTTCGCTCTATGTGCCGGTCACGCTGATGGGGATCGCGTTCTCTCTGATTCCGGCTGTGATGTGGCCCTCGGTGGCCTACATCGTCGACGAATCCCGCCTGGGGACGGCGTATGCGCTCATGACGCTCATCCAACAGATCGGGTTTTTCATCATGAACCTGCTGATTGGAAAGGCCAACGACTATAGCGGAGCGGGCCTTCAGAATCCCGGCGGGTACGCGTTGGGATTGTGGATTTTCTCGATTCTGGGTTTCATTGGAATGGCGTTAGCGATCTTGCTTCGCATCCGCGAAACTGGTCCGCACGGGCACGGATTGGAGACAATCACCACCGCCAAGAAAGTGGGTTGAACAGATCGAGAATTTACCAATTTCCGAAGATCGCGACTCTAAATTCGGGATCGGGTTTGTTCCTTGGGGAGCCAGCCTGTTTAACCCTGCTCAGGCAAAGGATTTCCGCTGCGAGAGCATCTCAGGCGAGTATCCCAAGTTCGGTAGAATGCCTCTGATATTCTGAATATGATGATTACTTTTGTGACCTGGCGGCGGCTCGCAAGCCATACAACGCAAAGATAGTTAGCCGCATCTCACGGGGTGCGGCCGGAAAAGGCAACTTGACCGACCGAGATTCAAACGAAGCACAGCGACAAGGCAAGGACTCGAACGAAGCCGAGCTGATCGAGCGAGCGAAGCAAGGGGACGCGCAGGCGTTCCAAGCTCTCTACGACAAGCATAAACGGCGGGTGTACTCGCTTTGTCTGCGCATGACCGCGAACACGGCCGAGGCCGAAGATCTGACCCAGGAAGCGTTCCTGCAGCTGTATCGTAAGATTGGAACGTTTCGCGGCGAATCGGCGTTTTCGACATGGCTGCATCGCCTGTCGGTGAACGTTGTGCTGATGCAGTTGCGCAAGAAGAGCCTCCCGGTGGTTTCGCTGGAAGAGACCACACAGGGCGGCGAAGAAGATACACCGAAGAAAGATTTCGGGGCAGAAGATTTGGCGTTGGCCGGATCCATCGACCGGCTGCAGTTGCAGAAAGCAGTCGACGATCTCCCTCCCGGTTACCGCACGATTTTTGTTCTTCACGACGTCGAAGGTTACGAACATAATGAGATCGCGACGATTGTGGGATGTTCGATTGGCAACAGCAAGTCGCAGCTCCACAAGGCACGCATGAAGCTGCGCGACCTGCTCAAGATGCAGCGAGCCGAAAAGGCCGACAAGCCCTGAGCAGCCAGGAACGTGAAAGTGATCCGGCACAGACCGGACACGGCAGTAACCTCGGCAGAGGCGCAACACTGCAAGCTACGTTGAATTGATGTTTAGACTGATTCAATCGAGGCTTGGGGAGAGCAGTATGAATTGCGTTGAGTTGCAAGCCAGCCTGGCGGAGATCGAGGACGGACGAAGTCCGGAACAGTGGGCACATCTGAAGAGTTGCCCGGAATGCTCGGCTCTGGTCGCAGAGCTGGATCTCATCATAGCCACGGCTCCAGAACTGAGTGCGGCGGAGGAACCCAGCCCCCGCGTTTGGAATTCCATCGAAATTGCAATGCGGCAGGAGGGTCTCATTCGCCCACAGCGTGCGAGCCGTTCCCTTCTGCCATCCCTCAGCAGCCCTTGGAGATGGGCGCGTTGGGCGGCCCCGGTGGCCGCAGCCCTGCTGATCGCCGTCGGGCTGTACGTGCGCCAGAATTCTCCTTCGAAGCCAATGGCAGTCAATCCAACGGCCACCGCGCCGGTTTCCGATATGGCAGTTGCGGGGCTGGACGACGACGACCTGCTGCAGGAAGTAGCCCAACTGTCGCCCGACGTCAAGGCACAGTACGCGGACAATCTGAAGCACGTCAACGAGTACATTCGGGACGCCAAGAGCGTGGTCGCCGCCGATCCGAACGACGAGGAAGCTCGCCGGTCGCTGATGGAGGCTTATCAAGAGAAGGCCATGCTTTTCGACTTGGCGATGGATCGCTCTTTGCCGTAATGTAGGGCAATTCTCAGTCCGGCCGGCGGGCGCTGGCCAGACCGGGCAGGGGCAGTCGAGGAATCTAATTTTATGAGCGGGCGCACAATCGAACTCGTAGTCGTCGGTGCGATGCTGGCGGGAACCTTAGTTGCCCAGAGCCACAAGGATTATCGCTTCAACGTTGGGCCCAAGTCCGGAATCTCGGTGAACAATCCGTACGGCTCGATCTCAGTGAAGCCATCCACGGGCAATATCGTCGTGATCAGTGCGGTGCTCGCATCGGACAAAGTTGAAGTGGATAACGCTCTGGTCGGCAATCGTGTAGAAGTGCAATCGCACCTGTTGCCCGGTGCCGACGCACAATCCGGCCGGGTGGATTACGAAATCCTGGTGCCCGCCGATGCCAGCATCACGCTGCACTCCAGCACGGGGCCTCTGCGCGCCGAGAGACTTCATGGCGATGTGACCCTGGAAGGCTCTGCTGCGATCGTGGAAATCCGCGACATTACTGGCGGCCACGTGCACGTGAAAACCTTGAACGGCCCCGTCACTCTCACCAATGTGCAGGACGGCCACGTCGAAGTGGACTCCCTGAGCGGTGACGTCACTCTCAATGGAGTCACCGGCCCTCTGGTGCAGGTCATCTCGACCAGCGGCAGCATCAACTACATTGGTGACTTCGGCGACCGCGGTGAATACCGCCTCACCAGCCACAGCGGAAACATCGAAGCCACTGTGCCTGAAAGCACCTCTGCTGATGTCAGTGCCCGCTCCGTTCGCGGTGAAGTCCACGACGACATTCCTCTCCAACCCAAAGCGCACACCTGGTTCGTCATCAAGGAGGGAAGTGCCTTCTGGGGTACCATGGGCCGCGCTGCGGTGTCATCGACGGTAGTGCTGCGCAGCTTCAGTGGTAAAATCCACCTCAGAAAACGTACCTCCAGATAAAGATAGCTGCTAGCTCCTAGCTTCTGGCTTCTAGCCAAACCTCTGGGTGGCTAGCTGCTAGAAGCTGACTTTTGAAGAAGGGTTCTGGCAAAACCGCGAACGCCAAGCGAGGCACACGTGTGCGGCCCAAGCGAGCCTCGGCGATGCCCGCCGGGGCTGCTGGTACCTCTGTTTTTCTGGTCGGCTTCATGGGAGCCGGCAAGAGCAGCGTGGGCCGCGCCTTAGGGCAGCGGCTGAATTGGATCTTTGAAGATCTCGACGACCGCATCCAGGCCCGCGAAGGGTGCACGGTAGCGGAGATTTTCCGCGGTTCCGGAGAATCGGAGTTCCGGCAAGCCGAACATGCGGCGCTGCGGCATGTGCTCGAGGAACTACGGGGCGGCGGCGCGAGAATCGTCGCTTTGGGCGGCGGCGCCTTCGTGCAGAAAGAAAATGCGGCCCTGCTCAAGGCGTCCGGCGTGCCAACGGTTTTTCTGGACGCTCCCGTCGAAGAATTGTGGCAGCGCTGTCGCACGCAGGCAGCCGAAAACGGAGCGGAGCGTCCGTTGCTGCGAACTATGGAGCAGTTTCGCAAGCTCTATGAAACGCGGCGCAAGAGCTACTCGAAGGCGTCTTTGAAGATTCAGACCGGTAGCCGCACGGTGGAAACGATTGCGGCCGACATCGCGAAAGCGCTGAGCCTGAAAGAAATCGCACTACGCACCGAACAAGGAGAAGTCGAGTGAAGTTTGGAACTCCGATCCGTTGTGCTCTGGCACTTTTTCTGGCCTCATCCCTTGCGGCCTTGGCCCCCGCCAATGCGGCCGACAAGAAGGACAAGCAAAAAGCCGCAGCAAATCAGACCATCGACTCCGGTTCGTTCGGAATCTTCATCAAAGGCCAACGCGTCGCCACCGAGACCTTTCACATTGAGCAACTGAACGGCGCCAGCGTCATCAAGTCGCAATTGAAGGATACTTCCGGTTCAGATTCCAGCCAGAAGTCGGAGTTGGAGCTGAGTTCGAGTGGCGAGTTATTGCGCTACGAATGGAGCCAATCTTCTGGTGGCTCGCTGAGCGTGGCTCCCGACAACGAATTTCTCAAGGAGAGGATCAGCACCCCCTCGAGTTCGAAACCGGCCGAGCAAGCGTTCCTGTTACCAGCAGTTACTCCTATTCTGGACAACAATTTCTTCATTCATCGCGAGGTGCTGGCCTGGAAATATCTGAATGCGGTCTGCCAACCCGCAGGCGGCGACACGAAGTGCCGGCAAGAGCCCGCCGACTTCGGCACACTCGTTCCGCAAGACCGGACTTCAATGAGCGTCCGCATGTCGCTCGGTGGCAAAGAGAAGGTCACCATTCGCGGCACCGAGCGCGATCTGCTGCGATTGAATCTGCACGGAGACCAGTTCGACTGGGCGCTATGGGTGGACGATCACGATCATTTCAAGTTGATGAAGGTAGCGATTCCTGCCGATAACACCGAGGTAGTCCGGGACTAGCTGTGCCCGCCCGGCGGCAGAATCGAGATTGCGCTGGAAAACTTATTGCTGCTGACTGACTCACGCACGGCGCGCGCTCTGGTGACGGTGCTGCTGTTCGCGCTGGCGCTGGGTTTTCTCTACGTGGCTCGCGCCACTCTGATCGCCTTCCTGTTCGCGATCTTCTTCGCCTACCTGATGAGCCCGATGGTGAGTCACCTTGAAAAGATACTGCGTGGGCGCGGACGGGCCATCGCGGTGATCTATTCCCTGCTTCTGATTCTGGTAGTTCTGTTCTTTGTGGTGGTGGGTCCGAAAGTGACGCGCGAGGGCGCAAAGCTGGGACAATCCCTGCCTGCCCTGCTGACCCAGCTGAGTTCTGGCCAGATCGCGCAGCAACTCGGCGCTGAGCATGGCTGGAACAAGCGATCGACGGACCTGCTGCAGTCGTTCCTGGTCAGCCACAGCGACGACATCACCGAAGTGGCGCAGCGCATCGGGCTGCGGGTGGCCGATGTCGCCAAGCAAGCCTGGCTGTTCTTTGTAGTCCCGCTCCTATCCATCTTCTTTCTGAAGGATGGCCGGGCCTTCAGCGACTTCCTGCTTTCTACGATTCAGTCCCGGCCGCAGCGCGAGTTTCTGGAGAACGTGCTCAACGATCTCAACCAGATGCTGGCCCACTTCATCCGCGCTCAACTGACCCTCGCCGCTTTGACGCTGGTGATGTACTCCGCGTTTCTGGGCGCCTTGCGGATGCCCTACGCTCTGGTGCTGGGCACGATTGGCGGAGTGCTGGAATTCGTTCCCGTAGTCGGCCCGCTCGCTGGCGCGCTGATCATTGTAACCGTGGCTCTGCTCATGAGCTTTAAGCGCTGGCTGATTCTGGTCATCTTTCTCGGAATCTGGCGCCTGCTGCAGGACTACGTGTCTTCGCCTCGCATCATGGGCGAAAGCATGGAACTGCATCCGCTGGCGGCGATCTTCGGTGTCATGGCCGGAGGAGAAGTCGCCGGCATCCTCGGCGTCTACCTTTCCATCCCAGTCATGGCCAGCTTGCGCATCGTCTTTCGCCGCTGGCGCCTCTATGCCGAGAAGAAGAAGTTCGGGCCCCTCACCGACTACCCTTTCCGCAACCACGAAACCCAGAGGCCGTAGTTGTATCGCGTTGGCATCATCACTGTAGCGCGGGCGTTTCCAGCAGCCGTACAGTGTGCGACTGGCTCGCACAGTGGCGCAAGAAAAACGCCGCAAAGCCACTCAGGGTCTGCGGCGCTCTTCCCCGAACCGTTACTGCCCTACCGACGCTCCCGCTACCTTCTCTAGCGCGACCTTCCGCAAGAACTCCGCCGCGGCTTCGGGCAAGACCGAATTGATAAACATGCCGGATCCCAGTTCAAACCCCGCAACCCGTGTCAGTCGCGGAATCACGCTGACATACCAATGAAAGTGCCGGGCCGCGGCATACTCTGCCGGACCGCTGCGAATCGTAAAATTCAAGTCAGGATTCTCCAGACCCACATAAATCTTTGCCAGCAACGTGCGCAGAACGCGCGCCAGGTCGGCCACCTCCATCTCTGAGACGTCGCCGAAGCTGGCCATGTGGCGCAGCGGAAAAATGTGCGTGGCGAACGGGGTAGCTGACGCAAACACTTCCATCGCCACGAAGCGCTCGCTCTTCAACACTACGCGCGTCTGGTCTTCCACCTCCCGCTCCACCATGTGGCAGAACATGCATTCCCCGGCGTCGTCGTAGTGGCGCAGGGCCTCGAATAAACGGTGCCGCACCTGGCTGGGGATCACCGGAGTCGCAATCAACTGGGAGTGCGGATGCGCCAAGCTCGCCCCGGCGTCGGCTCCGTGATTCTTAAAAATCGTGATGTGGTTCACGCGATGATCCAGGCTCAGCGCGTTATAGCGCTCTTTGTAAACGCGCAGAATGCTGGCCACATGCGCATCCGAGAGCAGTCCCATATAGCGGGAATGGTCCGGACTGTCGATGATGACCTCGTGAAATCCGAATCCCTCAATACGCCGCCGCAGATGCTGCAGGCTCCGCGTGGGCTGCACTTCGCTCGACAACGCGGCAAACTTGTTGGGGATCACTCGCACCGCCCACGGATTGCTGTTCGCCGGGTACCGAAGGACCTCAGGCGGCGTCTTGCCTTCGTTTCCGGGGCAAAATGGACAACTTTCCACGAACTCCGGGATCGGTTGTACCACGCGATGCGTGGCCAGTTCTTCAGGCCGCTTGGCACGCTCGGTGGCGATGATGACCCATTCCTTGGTGAAAAAGTTCTGGCGAAGCTCGGGCATGTGAATCCCTCCAGCTTCTCCTATCGGCGGATGGAAGAATTTCTGGAGAGCGCGGCCGTGCGGAAGTGGTCCTCCTTTCGCTACTTGCGGAGGTTCGCACGGGCATTAAACACTAGTCTTGTTGTTCTGCACCGCAAGCCTGAGCGACGGGTGTACGAGTTCGCAACCCCGACTGTTATAGAATTCCAAGTACTCTTATGAACCGCAAAATTCCTATTGGTATTCTGGGCGCCACCGGCGTCGTTGGACAGCGATTCATCCAAATGCTGGAGCACCATCCCTGGTTTGAAGTGGCCTGGCTGGCCGCTTCCGACCGTTCCGAAGGCAAGGTTTATTGCGAGGCTGCGCGCTGGCGTCTGAAGACACCGATACCACCTGCGGTCGGGAAGATGACCGTCTCTCCGGCCACTCCCGAAGGCGCACCGAAAATCGTCTTCGCCGCTCTGGATTCCGCGATCGCGGCCGAACTCGAGCCGCGCTTCGCTGACGCCGGCTGTGCCGTGGTTTCGAACTCGAGCGCGCTCCGGATGCAGGAAGATGTGCCGCTCGTCATTCCAGAAGTTAACGGCGGACATATCAGGCTGATCGACATTCAGTCCTGGCGCAAGAAATCCGGCGGCTATGTCGTCACCAATCCCAACTGCTCGGCCATCGGACTTGTGCTCGCGCTGGCGCCGCTTCATCAGCAGTTCGGTCTGGAGACGGTGATGGCTGTGACCATGCAAGCCGTCAGCGGCGCGGGATATCCCGGCGTGGCCTCGCTCGACATCCTCGGCAATGTCATCCCTTACATCAAGAATGAAGAAGAAAAGATGGAAGAGGAGACCAAGAAGTTGCTCGGCCAGTTAAACGGATCGAAAGTGATTCCCGGCGACTTCGCCATGAGCGCGCAATGCAACCGCGTCGCCGTCGAAGACGGACACACCGAATCGATTTCTATCCGTCTGAAGAAGAAAGCTACGGCGCAGGAAATCATCGCTGCCTGGAACGTTTATCGCGCTGAGCCTCAGCAGTTGAAACTGCCCAGCGCTCCAGAACGACCCGTTGTTTATCTCGAAGCTGCCGACCGTCCGCAGCCGCGCTTCGACGTCGACATGGGCGCGGGCATGACCACCGCCGTCGGCCGCCTTCGTCCTTGCGGTGTGCTCGACTGGAAATTCACCGTGCTCTCGCATAACACGATCCGAGGAGCCGCCGGAGCCGCAGTCCTGAATGCAGAACTCCTAAAAGCTAAAGGCTACCTGGGATGACAAGCAAGCCAGCCCTGCTTGGCACTCTGACCTCTCCAAGGAAGTCCCGCCGATGATCGTCATGAAGTTCGGCGGCACTTCCGTCGAAGACGCCAAAGCTATCGACCGCGTCGCCTCGATCGTTCAAGGACGCCTGGCGCAAAAGCCGGTAGTCGTGGTCAGTGCGATGGCCAAAGTCACCGACACCTTGCTGACGATGGCGAAAGCCGCCGGCGCCGGCGAGCGCAAGACCGCGCTCAAGCTCTGCCGCTCGCTGCAGGAACGCCACTACAACACCGCCAGCGAGTTGCTCGGAACTGCGCGTTTCACCGAGTTCCACTCCGAACTGGGCACCGACTTCGAATCCCTCGACGAACTCTTGCGCGGCATTTCCGCCGTCGGAGAAATCACGCCGCGCACCACCGACCACGTCGCCGCCTTCGGCGAAATGCTGTCGAGCAAAATCGTCGCCGCAGCTTTCGCCGCGCGGGGACTCAATGGCGCGCACGTCGACTCGCGCGACGTACTGGTTACTGACAGCGCCTACATGCAGGCGGTCCCGCAATATGAAGAAACAAATGCTAAGCTGCAGCAAACGGTTCAGCCCCTTCTGCAAGCTGGACAAGTCCCGGTGATGGGCGGCTTCATCGCCGCCAACCGCGCCGGTATCACGACGACCATTGGACGGGGCGGTTCCGACTTCTCTGCAGCTATCTTCGGAGCCGGCCTCGGCGCCGACCGCATCGAAATCTGGACCGACGTCGATGGCATCCTCACAACCGATCCCAGGATCTGTCCTGAAGCCCGCCGCATCAAGGTCATCAGCTTCGACGAAGCGGCCGAACTCGCCTACTTCGGCGCGAAGGTGCTGCATCCGGCGACGGTGCTTCCGGCGATCCAGAAAAATATTCCCGTCTACGTGCTGAACTCGCGCAATCCATCGTGCGAAGGAACGCGCATCACCACGCGCGCGCCGCAAGGCAAGAACATTTTCAAAGCGATCGCCGCCAAAAAACGCATTACGATTGTCGACGTGGCCGCTCCCCGCATGCTGCTGGCCCACGGATTTCTGCGTTCGATCTTCGAGGCCTTTGATCGCCACAAAGTTTCCATCGACGTAGTCTCGACCTCGGAAGTCAGCGTGTCCCTCACGGTCGATTCCAATCAAGCGATCCCGGCTCTGGCCGCCGATCTCGCCAAGTTGGCCGACGTTAAGTACGAAGGCCGCAAAGCCATCGTCTGCCTGGTCGGAGAGAATCTGCGCGAGACGCCCGGAATTGCAGCGCTGGTCTTTCGCGAACTAGCCGACAAGAAGATCCGCATGATTTCGCAAGGCGCCTCGGAAATCAACCTGACCTTCGTGATCGAAGAAGACGAGGTGCCCGACGTGATCCAGCGCCTGCACAAGACGTTCTTCTCGGAGCTGGACCCAGAAGTCTTTGCCTAAGGTTCGCGAGCCGAGTCCCTCTGCGTCCTCCGCGTCCTCTGTGGTTAAATCGTCTTGGTGACCAACCATGAATCTACTAATCCTAGGCCGAGGCAAAACGGGTTCGCTGGTGGCGGAAGTCGCTGCCGAGCGCAAACATCACGCGCGGGTAATCAGCTCGAAAGAAAATCCGACCTGCGCAGCTTTGACTGTGGAAACCCTGCAAGTCGTCGACACGGTCATCGACTTCACCACTCCCCACGTCGTCTTCGCCCATATCGAAGCCTGCGTCAAAGCTGGAAAGAACATGGTGGTCGGCACCACCGGCTGGTACAAGGACATCGACCAGGTCCGCGCCCTGGTCGAGCAGCAGAAAACTGGATTCCTCTACGCCCCAAACTTCTCCATCGGCGTAAACCTATTTCTCGAGGTGGCCCGCGCAGCGGCCACAGCGCTGCGCCACGATTACAGTGGACAGATCTTCGAACGCCACCACGCCCACAAAAAAGACGCTCCCTCCGGCACTGCGATCGCCCTCCAGCAACTCATCCGCGAAGCCAGCGGTCACAAAGAGAATCTCGAGATCACATCGTTCCGCGAAGGCGACGTAGTCGGCCTGCACGAGGTCGTCCTCGAATCCCCCGCCGACCGCATCTACCTCTGCCACGACGCCAAGTCCCGCCGCGGCTTCGCCGAAGGGGCAGTGCGCGCAGCCGAATGGCTCGCCGGGAAAAAGGGTTTCTACGATTTCAAAGACATCTGGCGAGAGTTGTAGGGTCTGAATGTGGGGACAGCCGCCCTCGGCTGTCCATTGAGCGCAGCTCAATCGTTTGCGAACCTCCACCCGAGTTTCCCTCCTCCCCCACTCGCGCTATCCTATTGCTATGCAACTCCGTGGCTGTGGCACCGCGCTCGTAACTCCGTTTCATCAGGATGGCTCCATCGATGACACAGCCCTGCGCAATCTGGTGTCATGGCAGATTGAGTCTGGCATCGATTTCCTCGTTCCCTGCGGCACCACGGGTGAAACGCCCACGCTTACGCACGATGAATGGCTCTACGCAATCGACACCACGATCGAAGTCGTGGCCGGACGCGTCCCCATCATGGCTGGCGCCACTTCCAACGCGACCCACGAAGCAGTCGAGAAAGCCAAAGAACTCGCGGCCCGCCCCGGCGTGAACTACATCCTTACCGCATCGCCCTACTACAACAAGCCGACGCAGGAGGGCCAGTACCGACATTTCAAGGCGATCGCCGAAGCGGTCGGCGACAAGCCGGTTATTCTTTACAACGTGCCCGGACGTACCGCCGCGAACATCGAGCCCGCGACCCTGGCGCGGCTCGCCGAGGTTCCCAACATCGTCGGCGTCAAAGAAGCCAGCGGCAACATGACCCAGGTTGCGGAAGCGATCAACGCCGTCCCTGATCATTTTCTGGTCTTCTCGGGGGACGACGCAGTGACGCTGCCAGTCATCGCCCTCGGCGGAGTCGGAGTCGTCTCGGTCGCCGGCAATGAAATCCCTCACGAGATGGCCGCGCTGACGCGAGCCGCGCTCGCCAACGACTGGACCACCGCCCGCACCCTGCATCGCAAATATCTCCCGCTGATGCAAGCCAACTTCATCGAGTCGAGCCCTCTGCCGGTGAAAGCGGTACTCGCCATGATGGGCAAAGTCGAAGAGGTCTACCGTCTGCCGCTGCTCCCCATGCGCCGCGACACACGCTCGCGCCTGCAGAAAATCGCAACTGAAGTTGGACTGATTGCCAAGCCCGCCGGACCCGCGGCCGAAGCCGCCGACTTTTTCATCTACGAAAACTGGGCTGCGGGCCCGCGCAAGATCGTCCTGCACCGCGGATCCTGCGGCCAATGCAGCCACGGCAAAGGACGCCCCGCCGGCCACGACGTCAACCACGCCCGCTGGCACGGCCCCTACGCAACGCTCCCCGAGGCGCGCGAAACCGCGCACGCCATGACTGGCGTGCTGATCCGCAGCGAGTGCAAGTGCGTGTAAGGACAATTGTCGATTTTTGATTTCTGATTGTTGATTGAAACCCAGCCCCACCATACCGACGTGTCATCCCAACCGGAGCGAGCGACGGCGAGCGTAGCGGAGGGACCTTGTGTCGTCCCTTTTGACAAATCATCAATCAGCAATCAACAATCAACAATTCATGTCCTCCCTGAAATCCTCCATCGAGCGCCTCGCCTCGCAAGGTGAAGTGGAACACGATCCCGGCGCGCGCAAGACGTTCCTTGAATTCCGCGACCAACTCACGCAAGGCAAAATCCGCGCCGCCGAGAAAATCGGTGAGGGCAAAGACGCCCGCTGGACGGTCAACCCCTGGGTCAAGCAAGGTATCCTCCTCGGATTCCGTCTCGGCGAACTCGCCGACATGACTGCTGGATTGTCCTTCGTCGACAAAGACACCTTCCCTGCCCGCCAGTTCACCATCACCGACCGCGTGCGCGTCGTCCCCGGAGGATCATCCGTCCGCACCGGAGCCTACGTCGCCCCCTCCGTCATCTGCATGCCGCCCATGTTCATCAACGTCGGAGCCTACGTCGACGAAGGCACCATGATCGACTCGCACGCGCTTGTCGGCTCCTGCGCCCAGATCGGCAAGCGCGTCCACCTGAGCGCCGCCGCGCAAGTCGGAGGAGTCCTCGAGCCCATCAACGCCGCCCCCGTCATCATCGAAGACGACGTGCTGGTCGGCGGCAACTGCGGTATCTATGAAGGCACTCTGGTGCGCGCGCGTGCAGTCCTGGGCGCAGGAACAATCCTCACGCGTTCGACGCCGCTCTATGACTTGGTGAAAGGCGAAGTCTACCGCGCGACCACAGACTCCCCGCTTGAAGTTCCGGAGAACGCCGTGGTCGTGCCGGGCTCGCGCGCGGTGAAGGAGGAGAGGGGGCCTTGGAAATGGAATCTTTCGCTCTATACTCCGGTGATCGTAAAGTACCGCGACGAAAAAACCGACCGGGGAATCGAACTAGAATACTGGCTCAGGTAGTCTTGTTACGTTAGAATCAGGATGGTAGGGCGCCGGATTCTGCTGGCGTTCAAGAAGGAGACCGATGAGTATACGAGCGATCTATACGACCCGATGCAAGGGCACCGAGGGAAAACAAACTGTGTCGCCCTTCGCCTGCGTCGAAGATGCCAAGCACGCCCCGATCCCGGCGGGATGTGAATCGGTGTCCATCGCAGTTGAGAATGGCTGGCACGTTTATTCGCGCACGCTCGGCTGGGAGTTCCTGGAACGAAGGTCGAGGTTGGGGTCAAACTAACCGACGGTGATCTCCATCTTCCCCGTCCCATTCAATGAAACCTGAATCTGCGCCAGTTTTCGAATCACAGCATTCGCCTGCTTCAGCGAGTCCACACCATAGGTGCTCGCAATCCCCACGACCTTCGTCCCCGCCGCGCGTGCCGACTCAATCCCCGCCGGCGCGTCCTCAATCACCAGGCAATCCCCTGGACTGAATCCCAGCCACTCAGCTCCCTTCAAGTACGGCTCTGGATGCGGCTTCCCATGCGCCACATCGTCAGACGTGACCAGAACTTCAGGAACCGGTAGCCCGCAAAAACGCAGCCGATTCTTAGCCAGCAGCCGCGACCCGGAGGTCACCACGCCCCACCGCCCTTCGGGGACCGAGCGCACCAGTTCGACCGCGCCCGGCATTACCACAACGCCTTGCTGGTCGTGCGCTTCGTGATTCTCAATTTCGCTGGCCTCGGCGTCGGCGTCCAGATGCGGCGCCACGCGCTTGATGACTTCAAGCGTTCGCACGCCGTGGGCGATGGCCATGATGGCATCTCCATCCACGCCCTTGCGTGCAGCCCACTCGCGCCATTCGCGGTCGACCGCACGCGTGGAGTCCGCCAAAACTCCGTCCAGATCAAAAAGAATGGCTGAGCAAACGAAGGTAGGCATCTATCAGTATTTAATCACAGTAACGCGAAGGATCAGTGAGCAGGGCAACTATGTTGTCATCCTGAGCGAAGTGAAGGACCTCTGCAACTTGCTGACTCTGCGATGCTGCCGGCAATTGCATAGATCCTTCGCGTCGCTCAGGATGACAACGCATCCTGGCTCGTCAACGCCGCGTGGCGCGCGCGCTCCCGCATCGCCAGATGCCGCTGCCGAAAATGCAGCTTCGCCCGCTCTCCCCACGCCTTCACGAACCAGTAATTCAATCCTGCGCCGATGGCGGAACTGGCCAGCGGAATCACCCGCCCCGCCCACTTCTCCACAACTTCCGCGCTGGCCTTCGCCGCAATCCTTTGGATGACGCGCGGCACAAATTTGTTGACTACTTCTTTCTCCAGCAACTCGCGGCTGATGTCGACTCCGGCCGCGCTGGCAGCGGCCACCCACAGCTCCGCAATATCATCGTCGGTCTTGAACTCGAATCCATACACCAGGCTCAGCTTTTCGATGGTCCGCATCGTGATCGCCGAAAGAATCCCCAGGTCGGGCACAATCGTGATCAAGCCGCCCAACCCGAACCCGGCGCCCTCAACCGCGGCCACCTTCATGCCGCTACGGATCACCGAGTCAGCCACTGCATCGATCTCACCGATCTCGAGCGAATACACGCCATGGTAGCCGCTGATCGGCATCCGATACGCCGCGCGCAGCTGCCACAGAAATCTCTCGGGATTCACACGCACCGTCGAATAAGCACGCGTCAACCCACGCACGATTCCCCCTTCAATGCGCCGCCGTAGCCAAGATTTGCCTGGCCCTGCCATTAGTTCCACCTTAACGCACGCAGCGCGAGAATGCCATCGAGTCCTGAGCTGAGAGTCATGAGCCGCGAGCTACGAGTCGCGAGAGCGATCAACCACGAGCGCGCCCTTCCACCCTCGCCGCTCGTAGCTTGAAGCTCACCCTGGGCGCATCGTTTCTGACCCGCCGTGGGAGCAATCGTGGGACGAGCGGCCTCTCAGGGCCGCGTTCATACCTCCACCCTAAAGAACGACTTTAGCCGCCGTGGTCGTATTCGACTGTCGCCTGGAGAGCACATCCACCAGGGCTAAAGCCCATCTCCTCCGCGAACCTACACGCGGCGCCAAAGCGCCGCTCTTCCACCTCGCCCCTCTCCGACATCGACTCTCTTCCACGTCCTTCATCGCCGCTCACCAGTCCTTCCCTGTGCTAGCATCATCTTTACTCAATGCCCACTGGAAAACTGCAAGTTATCCCTCTCGGAGGCCTCGGCGAATTCGGCATGAACTGCATGGCCGTTCGCTGGGGAGACGACATTCTCGTCATCGACGCCGGACTCATGTTCCCCGAAGCCGAACTGCTCGGCGTCGACATCGTTGTTCCCGACATCACCTATCTCGTCGAGAACCGCCAGCGGATTCGCGGCATCGTCCTGACCCACGGCCACGAAGATCACATCGGCGCGCTTCCCTGGATGCTTTCTGAACTCAAGGTTCCTGTATGGGGCACGGAGTTCACGCTCGCCTACGTCGAAGACAAACTCGACGAGCACGGCCTGCTCGAAGACGCCGACCTTCGCGAGATGCGCCCCAACGAGCGCTTTAAGGCCGGACCGTTTACCGTCCATCCCATTCAGGTCACGCACAGCCTCGTCGATTGCGTTGCGCTCGCGATCCACACGCCACTCGGCGTCATCATCCACACCGGCGATTTCAAAGTCGATCCCACGCCCACCGACAACAAACTCTTCGACCTGCACACCTTTGCCGAATATGGCAAGAACGGGGTGCTGGCGCTGTTTCAGGATTCCACCAACGTCGAGCGCAAGGGGTACACGCCGAGTGAACGAGCGGTTCGCCGCAAATTTGATGAGGTTTTCGCGCATACCAAGCGGCGGCTTTTCATCTCGTGCTTCTCGTCGTCCATTCACCGCATCAATCTTGCGGTGCAACTAGCACATGAGCACGGCCGCAAGGTCGCATTCCTCGGCCGCTCCATGAATAATTCCGCCGAGATTGCCGAAGACCTTGGCTACATCGAAGTCCCCGACGGTCTGGTCATCAATCCCGGCGAGATGAAGAATTTTCCACCGGAAAAAGTTTGCGTGCTCATCAGCGGAACGCAGGGTGAGCCCATGTCCGCGCTCTCCCGCGCCGCCGTCGACAATCACAAGCACGCGAAGATTGAAAAGGGAGACACCGTCGTCCTCTCCTCGCGGATCATCCCGGGCAACGAAAAAACTATTTACCGGATGATCGATCACCTGTTCCGCCGCGAAGCCCACGTCATCTACGAAGACGGAACTTCGCCGCCCATCCATGTCAGTGGACACGCCAGCCAGGAGGAACTCAAGCTCATCATCAATCTGGTCAAGCCGCGTTATTTCATTCCCATCCACGGCGAGTACCGCCAACTGAAGCTCCACGCTGAAATGGCTGGAGCGATGCATGGCTCGGTTGGCAAGGTCATGCTCATCGAGAGCGGAGACGTTCTCGAATTCGACGAACTCGGCGCGCGCAAGACTGCACGAATTAAGGTTGGCCGCGTCTGCATCGACTCGGGCAACCGCACCGACGTGGTTGAGGATCTGATTATCAAAGACCGTCTGCACCTCAGCGAAGACGGCATCGTCCTGCCCATCATCGCCATTAATAAGTTGTCCGGCGATGTGGAATCCGCTCCGGAAATCGTCACCCGCGGCTTCAATCCCGGCGACGACGGCCTGATGGAAGGTGCCAAACGCATCGTCGAAGACACGCTGGCGCACTCCAGCGACGAAGAAAAAGGCGACTACGGCGTAATCAAAGAAAAAATCCGCGCCGACCTGAAGCGCTACATCTCCAAGCAAACCCAAAAGCGCCCGCTCATCATGCCGGTAATCCTCGAAATCTGATCAGTTCATGTGGGGACAGCCGCCTTCGGCTGTCCGCCGTGCGCAGCACGGTATAGTTGGACTGCGCGAACCTTCATCCGCGCACCGGTCCCGGAGGGACCCCTGACGATAGCCAGCCACTTCCAGTGGCGGGAAAGCCACCGTTAACGATAACCTGTGCCGTAGGCACAACGGAAACTACGGCTGTAAGCATGTCATACTTCAAAGATCTTTCCGACTACGCGTACCTACCCAATAGGCGGTCCGGAATCACGAGAATTGTCTGGTTGGGTCTGAATCCTGAAAGCTCCTTGTCGCCACCGAGAGTGAAGAATGTTGGCTGGCTGGAGCGCGGTCACGAATTCCCGACTCAGGAACCGTCCGAGGAAATGCTAGATTTGCTATGGGATTACTGCGCGATCTCCGTTAATCAGATGCGAGGAATGCACCACTGTGATTTCTGCCCCGATCACATGAAATATCTTATGAAATCCACAGAGAGAAACGGGAAGCAAAACCTGCTCGGATCCGCCGAGATACGTGTCTTCGGCGCGAAGGGCGATGTTTATGCCGCCCCAACGCTCGTCTACCACTATGTGTCTCTGCACCATTACTGCCCACCCGAGGAATTCATTCGGGCCATGCGAGAAGGGCCAAAGCCTGCAACTCAGGAATACTTCCATGAGCTAGAAAAGCTGGAATTGCACTGGAACAAGGCTGCTTTGCCGAAACCTTCATGATTAGACTCTCCGACATAGCTGAGGCCCGCACCCGACTCGACGGCATCACCGTCCGCACGCCCCTGATCGAATTCATGTGGGGACAGCCGCCCTCGGCTGTCCAGCACGACCGCCGACTCTTTCTGAAGGCCGAAAACCAGCAACCCATCGGCGCTTTCAAGTTACGAGGGGCCTACAACAAGATCGCCTCCCTGACCGACGAAGAGCGCAAGCGCGGCGTCATCTCCTATTCCAGCGGCAATCACGCGCAAGGCGTCGCCTACGCCGCCCGCGCGCTCGGCGTGAAGGCCGTCATCGTCATGCCCAACAACGCGCCGACCATCAAGCGCGAGGCAACTGCCGCGCTGGGCGCCGACATCGTACTGGTAGGCCCCGGCAGCACGGAACGACAATTGAAAGCCGAAGAACTGGCCGCCAAACACGGCTACATCATTGTGCCTCCCTACAACGACGAAAAAATCATTGCCGGACAAGGCACCATCGGACTCGAGATTCTCGAAGATATGCCCGACGTCGAAACCGTGCTCTCCCCAGTCGGTGGAGGAGGCCTGATCAGCGGCTTGGCCGCAGCCATCAAGCTGAGTAAACCCTCAGTGAATGTCTTCGGCGTCGAGCCGGAACTGGCAGCGGACGCGCAAGCCAGCCTGCGCGCGGGGAAAATCGTGAGCTTCGCCGCCGAACAAGTCACGCGCACCATCGCCGACGGCCTACGCACACAGAGCGTCGGCGCCATCAACTTCGATCACATGCAATGTTTTGTCGACGGCATCGTCACAGTCACGGAAGATGAAATTCGCGAGGCCATGAAACAACTGGCGACCAATCCCGCCACCGTAGCCGAGCCGAGCGGCGCAGTCGCGACCGCCGGATTCCTGTTTCGCGCCAACCAGTTGCCGAAAACAAGACTGAACGTAGCGATCATCTCTGGTGGCAACATTGAGCCGCAGATGCTGGAGGAACTGCGCCAGTGATAAGACATTGCAAGCAACGACGCAACAGCCAATAATCAACCTTATGAGACTCCGACTCATTCTTCTCGCCACAGCGCTCCTGCTCGTCACGCCACTCGCCTCCGCCCAGGCGCAACGCGGCACGCTCGTCCACGAAGAAACTATTCGCGTCTCGCCCAGCGGCGACGCCGCGAAGCTCGGCGAAGCTGGCCGCGGACACGAACTCGTGATCATCGAAACCAGCCGCGACTGGACGCATGTCCAAGCCATCCTTCGCGAGCCGAAAAAAGATGCGGACGAAGATGATCCGGAATCTGAAGGCAAGACCATAACGGGGTGGGTCAACAGCAAAGCGCTGGTCAGCCTGACGACGCCCAACGGGGACAAGATTGTGTTCGGCGAAGCTGCCGATTCTGAAGACCAGGCCAGCCGCCGCCGCGGACGGCGTGACGCCGCGCAGGACGCCATGCGCCTCTACTACCGCGTCTACGACTTATATCCGACCTCCCCTCTCGCAGCCGAAGGACTCTATCGGGCCGCGGACATCCGCTGGCAGATCGAGCGCTCCGATGTGCTCACGCGTCCTTCCGCCCGCGAGCGCGACTCCTACATGCGCGGTCAGATCGACGAGCAATGGATGAAGCTTGTCATGAAGAAATATCCCGGCACCAAGTGGGCCGACCTCGCCGCGTTCCACCTGATCGAAAACAAGCTGTGCGGCGATTGGCAAGGCGCGTCAAAGTGCCCCGACAAAGAAGCCGACATGTACGAGAAGTACGCCAAAGAGCACGAGCAGTCTCCGGCCGCGCCTGAAGCGCTGTACCAGGCCGCATGGCGCCGGTCCGCGCTGATCGAGATCTACAAGACCGAAGCCAACCAGAAAAAATCGGACGAGTCGAAAAATCGATCTTTGGAACTGGCGCAAAAAATCGTGAGCCAGTACACGCAAAGCGACTGGTCCCCGCGCGCCCTGACGCTGATTTTCTACGTGCAGCAAGGCGTTCCCACGTTTGGCAACGCTAGCGACTAGACATGCAGACACGCCGGCCATTGCGCGCTCAGGCGCTGATGCTTTACATTCAACAGGCCATACCAACCTTCGAAAGCGCGTCCAATTAACTTGCCAATCTATCAAGCTATAGTTCTTGCCATCGTCCAGGGCTTCGCGGAGTTCATTCCGGTCTCCAGTTCCGCCCATCTGATCATCGTGCGGCGTTTGTTGGGCTGGAACGAACTTTCGCCAGCCCATGAACTCAGTTTCGACGTAGCCCTACATTTCGGCACGCTGCTCTCTGTGCTTTTCTACTTCCGGCGTACCTGGTTTCAGATCGTCCGCGCTGCGTTGGGAGGAAAGGTCGTCCGCTTCTCTGAGGCTGGCGGTTCCGATGCCAACCTCACCGCCGACGAGCAGAAGGAAGAGCGCTTGCTCCTTTGGTTTCTGGCGGCGGCTACGATTCCTGGGGCCATTGCGGGCAAACTACTGGAGCATTCTGCCGAAGACTACTTCCGCGAGCACATTGTGCTGATCTCTGCGGCGCTGATTGTTGTCGCGCTTCTGATGTGGCTCGGCGAGAAAGTGAGCCGCCTCGAGAAGCCTCTGACTCGGATTTCTCTAGCCGACGCGCTGATCGTGGGCACCGCCCAGGCCGCCGCTTTGATTCCGGGAGTTTCACGATCGGGATCGACCATCACTGCTGGGTTATTTCGCAACATGACGCGCGAGGCCGCGGTGCGTTTTAGTTTTCTGCTCTCTACGCCTATCATTGCAGGGGCCGCTCTCGTGAAGGCTCACGAACTCCGCAAGGAGGGTTTGCCCTCCGGAATGCATATGCCATTTCTTGTAGGTATTCTGGTTTCTGCCATTGTGGGTTACGCGGCGATTTCATGGCTGGTCCGCTATCTCCAGTCGAACAGTCTGCGGGTTTTCATCTTCTACCGCATCGTTCTCGGAATCGTCGTTATTGCTCTGGCCTATGTCTGGCATCTGCAATGAGTTAGATCCCGTCAAATCCCGCTTCTGACAATGGTTTCGGCTGGGAAGCTAAATGGATACTACAGGGGTTTTCCTGCATTGTCGGATTGCCGGCTTCTTGGCATAATGTAAGGGCTCTGGCCGATTGCGGCATCGGGGATTTCGTGTCTTCGGTGTGAATCAGCCTACATGGATTATCTGGCAGGCATCTTTGTTCCCACCGGGAACCGGCGGCTCAATGAGCTGATCGGGTTCCTGATGTGCGTCTCCGCGCTCCTCCTTTTCCTCGCGCTCGTCTCGTACTCTCCGCTCGACCCGTCCTGGAACAGCGCCTCGGTGCTGACCGGCTCGCATGCCGCCCGTAACTGGATCGGCGTGGTCGGCGCATTCACTGCCGACATGATGCTGCAGTTCTTCGGCATCGGTGCTTTCCTGCTCGTGATCTTCCCGACGATGCTGGGTGTGCGCTGGTTCCGTTCCATGAAAGTCCAATCTCCACTGGCGAAGAGCCTGGGCGGAATCTGGCTGGTGATGTTCGTCCCCGCGATGCTCGCGCTGCTGCCCGGGCATTTGCGCTGGATGCACGTGATCCCGATCGAAGGCCTGATGGGCCGTGTTATCGGGGATGTGCTGATTCATTATCTGAATCTGGTGGGCGCTTACATCGTGTGCGCCACCGTACTGGCAGTTGCGTTGTACCTGTCGACGGCGTTCTCGTTCTCGGCGATTCAACTCTGGGCTCCAACGCGCTTCGCGTTCGTCACTGCCCTCTGGAATCGCTACAAAGACTGGCAGCAGGAACGCGCCAAGAAGCGCCAGCAGAAGGATCTGGAACAGCGCCGGATTTCGAAGCCCGTCGTGAAGAGCCAGTTGATCCAGTCGCGGCCAACTCCCTCCTCGCAGACTGCCGCAGCGGCAGAGCCACGCCGCACGGGCATTGAGCGCATGCTGGAGGAGGAAGCGCCCAAGGCTGCCGCTGCCAGTGGCGGCATTCTCGCCGAACCTCTGGCAACGGCTGCGTCAACGGAGTCGACTGCCGATCCTGAGGTCACCGAGCGCGCCGACAGCGGAAACAAAGCCAAGACGACGATGCCCCGCATCGCCGGCGGATACAAACTGCCATCGAGCAGCCTGCTGCAACGTCCCGATGAACAGCAGCAGGTGGATGCCGATGAACTCAAACTGCTCGCGCAGGTACTGACCGAAAAGTACGCCGAGTTTGAGATTCACGGGCAGATCACGCAAATCAATCCCGGACCAGTGGTCACCACGTTCGAGTTCAAGCCCGAGGCTGGGATCAAGTACAGCCGCATCACCAATCTCTGCGACGATCTTTGCCTCGCGCTGAAAGCGGAGAGCATCCTGATCGAGCGCATGGCCGGCAAGAGCACCGTTGGCATTCAGGTGCCGAACCGCCAGCGGGAAATCATCTGGCTGCGCGAAAACATCGAGTCGCAGGAGTTCA
This sequence comes from uncultured Acidobacteriaceae bacterium, assembly GCA_963706645.1. Classification (GTDB taxonomy): domain Bacteria; phylum Acidobacteriota; class Terriglobia; order Terriglobales; family Acidobacteriaceae; genus Sulfotelmatobacter. Next base: position 145,992 of record CAVPNR010000010.1, on the reverse strand, counting down.
TGGGATCGAAGTCAAAGATGACGATCGCCATGGGCAAAGACATCAACGGCCGCATCGTCACCGCCGATTTGGCAGGAATGCCCCACCTCCTGATCGCCGGTTCGACGGGCGCGGGCAAGAGCGTCGCAATCAACGCGATGATCATGTCCATTCTTTACAAAGCCACGCCCGATCAAGTGCGCCTGATTCTGGTGGACCCGAAGCGGCTGGAACTCGGCAACTACGAAGGCGTTCCGCATCTTTACACGCCGATCATCACCGAGCCGAAACTCGCGGCCAATGCGCTGCGCAATGCCGTGCGCGAGATGGAACGCCGGTTGAAGCTGCTCGCGGCCAAGGGCGTCCGCAACATCGACCAGTACAACAAGCTCTTTGATCAGGGCGGAACGCCGAGTCTTTTCGACGAGGCGTCAGACGAGAAGCCGATTCCGTACATCGTCATCATCATCGACGAGTTGGCCGACCTGATGATGCTCGATTCCAGCAACGTGGAAGAGTCGATCACCCGCCTGGCGCAGATGGCGCGAGCGGTCGGCATTCACCTGGTGCTGGCGACCCAGCGGCCATCAGTCGACGTAATCACGGGCTTAATCAAAGCAAACTTCCCGGCGCGCGTTTCGTTCCGAGTGGCCACGAAGGTCGACTCGCGTACGATCCTCGACGCCAACGGCGCGGAAGCACTGCTGGGCAAAGGCGACATGCTGTATCTGCCGTCCGGCTCGGCACGCGTGCATCGCCTGCACGCTCCGTTTGTCACGGAGAAGGAAATCGCCGCGGTGGTCGAATTCTGGAAGGCGCAAGGACTGGCGGAATACCAGCAACAGTTCCTCGAAGCTCCCAAGGGCGAACGCGAAGGCGGATCAGAAGGTGGTGGCGAAGCCGGCGCCGACGGGGAAACCGAAGACGATCCCATGTATGGCGACGCGGTGAAACTGGTGGTGGAGTTCGGCAAGGCGTCGACTTCCTTGCTACAGCGGCGCTTGCGCATCGGCTACGGTCGCGCGGCTCATTTGATCGATCTGATGGAGCAGGACGGGATTGTTGGCGCGGCCGACGGACCGAAGCCCCGCGAAGTGCTGAAGCGTCCCGACTGGATTTCAGAGATCGAAGAAACCGCTCGCTAGTGGTGAAGAGAGAGCGTGGAAATAAAAGGGCGGCCGAGAGGCAGCCCAATTTCCGTACAAACTGCTAGTTTGCGCCGACCCAATCCAGGGCGCGGCCTTTCATGCGGCGAAACCAGTCGGGCAACCAACTCTTGTAGCGCAGCAGAACCGTGGCATGGATCGCCTTCGGAGTTTTCGGTGCAGCCTTGTTGCTGAAGATGAGGTAATAGATTCCTGCGCCCGCTGGAACATCGGCCTGCACGTTGCCTGCTGTAACCTTGCCGCTTTCGTAGAGGGAGCTGGTTGCGTAACCATTCTGCCAGACGGTGAAGGCCGGTTCGCTCAGAACGTAGACTTCAATGTTATTGTCGTTCTCGTTCTCTTTCTCTGGGCCTTTCGTTTTGTCCGGACGGTTGTCGGTTCCTCGACTATCGGCCCCAGACGTAAACTGGCCGACCACCGCCACGTTCACCGATCCTTCGGGCAAAGCAAACTTGTAGTAGCGAAAGGTATGAGGACCGACGGTGAACGCAGAATCCAGAATGATCCGGTCCTGCTTTAACCCGACAAACTCCTGCACTTGCTGCGCGCCTGTGCTGTCGCTGGTCGCGGCCCACAAAGCCACCCCAATCAGGATCGCGAGGAGCATCCACACAAGCCAGCGCTGTTTGCGCTTGGGCCGTGCGATCTGTGCTTGAGGCGGAGCTCCGACCACGGCAGGAGTTTTCGGCGGAGAGCTTACAGGCTTGCCACATTTGAGGCAGAACTGTGCTTCGTCCGGCAGGCTCGCGCCGCATTTGCTGCAGCCCAAAATGACTTTGGTTGTAGGCGGTGTGGTACTGTCTGTCGGCATACGGACCGGCTCTCCGCACGTTCAGATGTGAGGTGCGAACCTGGGGGAAGAAACGCCAGCAGATATTAGCACAGGTTCGCGTCGAGTTCCTGTGTTCTCAGTCAACCTTCCGTCGCGAGGGGTGGATTATCCGGCTTTGGCCGCGCTGCCGTCCAGTCCGAGTTTGTCGGCGATTGGATTCAGGGCTTCGATGCAGAACGCGATATGCTCGTCCAGATCCACGCCCAACGCGGCCGCGCCCTGGATGATGTCGTCGCGGTTCACCTTGCGGGCGAAGGCTTTATCTTTCATTCTCTTTCGCACGGACTTGGCATCGACTTCAGCCAACGACTTGCCGGGCTTGATCAAAGCGACGGCGGTGATGAATCCCGCGAGTTCGTCGCAGGCGAAGAGGGCCTTCTCCATTGGCGTGTCGCGGGTAACGCCGGTGTATTCGGCGTGCGACATAATGGCGCGGCGGATTTCATCGGAGTATCCGCGCTGCTTCAGGATCTCGTTGCCCTTGTAGGGATGATCTTCCTGGCTGGGCCAGCGTTCGTAGTCGAAATCGTGAATCAGACCGACGACGCCCCACAGGTTTTCGTCTTCGGGAGAGCCACTGCCCATCCTGCACGCGCAGGCGCGCATACACGCTTCGACCGCGAGCGCATGCTTGCGCAAACTTTCGGACTGTGTGAACTCAGTTAGTAAACACCACGCGGATTCGCGATCAATCATGGGTTTCGCCTGTTTTCTCCGGGGTTCGATCTTGTTGTTTCTGTTTTCACCCGCAATATTCGCGGGGTTCTAGCATTTTAACCTTGACTTCCACAGGGCACATGCCGCAGATTGACCAAGCAGTCGGAACCTCTCCCCCAATTGGTTCCTTGCACCAAGGCTGTAAGGAGTAGCCCGCTCTGGCACTCCCACAACCCGATGGCCACGACACTTGCCCCGGTAGACTCACGGGAAGTCGTCCGATGCGATCACTGCCTGCTGGTCCAGTTCCGTACATCCAATAATAATTGCCGACGCTGCCATGCGTCCCTGGACGAGGAACCTGAACCCGAACCCATCATGGTAGCGCCACCGATGATGATGCCCGTGCCCGGCACGAACGGACGCGGACATCTGAACCTGGCGACCTCCATCCGCTCCCTGCGCCTGCGTAACGGGCTCAGCCAACGACAACTCGCGGGACGCATGTCGGTGCCGCGCACCTACGTATCCAAAATCGAAAACGAAAAGGCAACGCCTACGCTGTCTTCCCTGGAACGGCTGGCGCGTGCACTGGAGGTCACTGTGCCCGATCTGCTCAGCGGCGGAGAACGCACCCGTCAGGAAGAAGTCAACGAGTTGATGAAAGATCAGTTTATCGCGGAGTTGCTGCCGTTTGTCGCGCAGCTGAATGGGATGCAAATGTCGAGCATTCTGACCCAGGTGCGGGATTTGACGGTGCGTCCGCGGCGGAGCGCGTAGCTCAATGTGGAAGACCGGCCCTTCAGCGCCGCGTCCGCGTAACAAGGATTTAACCGGGGCCTCGGCCCTGGTTGACGCAAACAAGTTTATCCGGGCAACCAGCCAACACTAACGCCGGGGCCGATTCTGGGTCCCGGCTTTTTTCGTTTGCGTTCCCCACGTGTCATCCTGAGCAAAGTCTGACGGTCGCGACGTGACCGTCAGTGCAGTCGAAGGATCCCTTGCAGTCTTACACAACCAGCCAGCTTTTCAGGGAGTTTCCAGCGATTCCAAGTCGACCTGAATCCCAGATAGATCGATCGGCATCTATCGAGCATGAACCTGGAAGAAACTGGAATCGAGTTTTCTGAAATCGCCGCACGGCCTACCGCTCTGAATCATCCCGCCGATTCCTCCGGGTGGCAGGAATCGGATCCCAAAGCCGGAGGCGCAACGCGAACTACCACTGACGATTCGCTGCTCGATGCCTATTCCACCGCTGTGACCGGCGCGGTCGAGCGTATGAGTCCGTCGGTCGTGAACATTGAGGTGCACCAAGCAGCGGGGCGCGCACGGTCGGGAGAGCCGCGCGAACGGCAAGGTGGTGGATCGGGATTCGTTTTTACGCCGGATGGGCTGATCCTCACCAACAGCCACGTAGTGCATGACGCGGTGCGCATCGCGGTAACTCTGGCGGACGGACGGCGCATGCCGGCTACGGTGATCGGCGACGATCCGGCGAGTGATCTGGCGGTGATTCGGCTGGATCAACCGCACTCCGGCGAGCCTGGAGTGACGGCGGCAGTCGCTGGGCGATTCGCAGCGGTTACGCGTGGGACAGATCGTGATTGCAATTGGCGCTCCCTATGGGTTCCAGTCGACCGTGACGGCGGGCGTGGTGAGCGCGCTGGGGCGGTCGCTGCGGTCATACTCTGGGCGACTGATCGACGACGTGATCCAGACCGACGCGTCGCTCAATCCGGGCAATTCTGGCGGACCGCTGGTCGATTCCGCCGGCCGCGTGGTGGGCGTCAACACGGCGACCATTCTGCCGGCGCAGGGGATCTGCTTTGCCATCGGCATCAACACGGCGAAGTTTGTGGCCAGCCGGCTGCTGCGTGATGGACGCATCCGGCGCAGCTATATCGGGGTCTCGGCGCAGACGGTGCCGGTGCACCGGCGCGTAGTGCGCTTCTACGATCTGCCGAAGGAGATGGGCGTGGTCGTGCTCGGCGTGGAGGAGAATAGTCCGGCGAAGCGGGCGGGTCTGCGCGAGGGGGACATTATTGTCGCTCTGGAAGGTCAGCCCGTCGCGGGCGTGGATGATCTGCACCGCGTGCTGACCGATGTGCGCGTAGGGGTGAGTTGCGCTCTGACCGTGCTGCGGTGGACTGACAAGCTGGAGTTGAAAGTGGTGCCCGAGGAGGCCCGCTAGACCGCGACATGCTGGGGAGTTGAGAGACGCCGGGGCCGGGACGAGCATTCATATACGAACATTAATAAATTGACATCCGTGTGTTCCAACCTGTAGTACCCTTGTAACCCTCAGTTTGCACTTTCCCACGAAGTGTTCGAGCCCGCCGCAAGGAGGTTTCTGTGAAAATCTACAGCCGATCCTCAATTCCCAGCATCCTCGTCCACGACATCACCAGACGCTACATCAGTAGACCATGGCTCAGAGTGCCACTCCTGACGCTCTGCGTCCTGATGGCGCATGCCAGCTTATCAGCCCAGGGCGTACAGCCTTACCCAAACGCCACCACGGATCAACTGGTTCACACCAAGACCTCGATGACGCCACCTGCGGTGAACGTGCCGTTCGTTGATCCGGATTTTGGATCACAGATGGTGCGGGTAACGGACGATACCTCGCAGTATCTTCATCCCGGCGGTTACTTTCGGACGGAGGCAAGTGGAACCGCTAACATGTGGAGCAGCGATGGCAGAAAATTCTATGTCATCGGCGAAGGCGGGGTGACCCTCGTCTACAGCTTCGATCCCATCACAATGAAGATTGGAAGTCTTCCCGGCGCGCCGACGGGACGCGGTCTGTTCGTGCCGCTGCGCGCGGGCGGCTCATTCAGTTTCACCGATCCTGATCTCATGTATGGCACAAACCACGCGAATGATCTGGAGATCACAAGCTACCGCTTCAGCACCGGAACGTTGACTCCGGTGATTGATACCACCAAATGCAGCGTTCAGCCCCGGCTTGTTCCCGGCCCTCAGGTACGAAGTGACGATGACGTGACGCCATCGCTCGATGACAACCGGGTTTCGATCTCGGAGGGTGGCCCCGCGTTCGACGAGGACATGTTTGTGATCGTGTACGACAAGGTGCTGGGCTGCCGCTGGTATAACACGCAAACAGGGAAGATTGGGGGGCGGTGGGGACCATCGGGATCGGCCTCCACCAGCGATTCCTTTTTGATCGCACATGCGGCGTTGTCGCGAAGCGGTAATTTCGTTCGCATCAATGCGAGTGGCGGATGGTACGTGTGGGACGTGGCAACCCTGAAAGTCACGCATTGTCTGGTGAACTCCGAGATGCGCTGCGGCGGATACACCGCGATGGGCTACAACGACATCGTCCAGTCCAGGGGTTATATGAATTTCATGGACACGGTGAAACGTCCATTCAGCGATGTGACGCAGGTTATCCCTCTGGTCTGGCCGCTCGAACCGGAGCATTCTTTCCCCCAGGACAAACACTTCACGTGGAACAATGTGGACGTGAACGATAGCGTGCCAGTTTGCGCGTCAACCTATGACTCGATCGACAAGGATGACATCACGATACCCTACGAAGGCGAGATCTTCTGCATTGAGACGGATGGCGCGGCGTCAACGATCTGGCGATTCGCGCACAATCGCGCCCACTGGTATGCCAAGTATTTCAATACTCAACCGCTCGGCAGCATTTCCCGAGACGGCCGATTCTTTATGTTCACGTCCAGTTGGGACGAGCAGGTCGGCACCGAGGCCAATGGCACACCCCGGTCTGATGTTTGGATCGTAAGGCTCCAGTGAGTAAACCAGTGAGTAAACGCAGTGAGTAAACGCATTGCCAGCGCTTTCCTGCTGTGTTAGCCTCTACCTGTGACCACTTTGTACGACAAAGTACCGGCGGGGCTCGACCGCAAGGAAGCGGAAGTTTACCGGCGGCTGGATCCGGCACGGCTCCCGAAACATATCGCCATCATCATGGACGGCAACGGGCGATGGGCCAAGCGGCGCCATATGCCGCGCGTGGCTGGGCATCGTGCCGGAGTGTCAGCCGTGCGTTCAACCGTGGAGACCGCGGCGCGCATTCATATTCCCGCGCTCACGCTTTATGCGTTTTCCGAAGAGAACTGGAAGAAACGGCCTACGAGCGAAGTGGGCTTTTTGATGGGACTGCTGAGCCGGTATTTGAAGGCGGAAGTCCCTACGCTGAACAAGAATAATATCCGACTGGAATACATTGGGCGCCAGCACGAGTTGCCCGGGGACGTGCAGGAGCGGATGGAATGGGCGCGCGAGGCCACCTCCCGCAATTCGGGGATGGTGCTGACACTGGCGCTGAATTACAGCGCCCGCAGCGAACTGGTGGATGCGTTCCGCTCCATGGTGAATGCGGCGGCGCAGAATGGCGGGATCGAGCACTTGCACGTCGATGAGGACATGGTGGCGCGGCATTTGTATACTCGGAACCTGCCGGACCCGGACCTGGTGGTGCGGACTTCGGGGGAGATGAGGCTGAGCAATTTCCTGCTGTGGCAGCTGGCGTATGCTGAGATTTATGTGACGCCCACTCTGTGGCCGGATTTCCGCGGGACACATCTGCTCGAGGGCATCGCTGAATATCAGAAGCGCGAGCGGCGCTACGGCGGGCTGAATCATGGGGACGGGCACGCAGCGGTCGAGACTTCCGCGGGTTCCGAAAGAAAATCGTAACCACAGAGGACACGAAGGACACAGAGGAAAGGCTCGGGGATTCTCTTCGGGCGGACCATGAGACTTCATTTCATTATCTTCCTGCTGGCGCTCCCCTCTCTCGCGCAGAATAACGCGGCCATGCTGAACAGCGTGAACGACCGGACCGTGACCGGCTATACCCTCTCGGCAGCGGATGCGACTCGCCCCACGAGCTTCGCCAATGCCAGCGCAGTCAGAGCTATTCCTGCTACTGCCTTCCATTCGATGCCCACGACCGGGTGGCTTCCAGCTTTCGATGCCAGTGCAGGAAACCTCCAACTGAGCACACCGGCAACCTCCAGAGGCACCAACGGTGTGCGATGGCCGGATCAATACCAGGGGACCGATGCCTGTGCGAAGATCGCCGCAGCGATTGCCGATCTTGGCGGCGCTGACGGACAGATTGACGCCCGTGGATTGACCGGACCGCAAAGTTGCGCAAGCAATCCCTTTGCCGGCCTGACCTCAACACAATCGCTTTTTGTGCTTTTCGGCAATATCAATCTGACGATCACAGGAAGCGGGGCGTGGGTGATTCCTGCCGGCGGATCGCGAACCATCTACCTGCAAGGCATGAACTCGCAGAGAGGATCAGGGGCAGGTCTCAAACCAGCCGGGAGCATAATTACCAATTCGACCGCCTCCAGTGACACGATCACGATTACTCCGAATGCCGATGGGGTGACCATTGCAGGATTCTATTTCACCGGGAGAAGCGCCGGGAAACACATCAATCTAAGTGCTGGGCCGGGGATTGTTTCCCAAGTCTATGTTCAAGGGAATCAGTTCAACGGCATGGGATATGGCGTCTATGGGACCACGGTTGGGCGAGGAACCATCTTTGAATGCACGATCCGGGACAACATCTTCAACGGGCAGTCGGCTACTGGGATTTACCTCAATTCCGCGAATAACGGGAGCATTTCGCAGTGGGCGATCAACGACAACCGGGTGCAGAACTTCGGCGGGAATGGCATCGACCTGATCAATGCCACCGGGTTCAAGATTGACCGGAACCAAATCACCGGTGGCGGCGGGGCCACCTCCGTCGGAATCAGCTCGACCTTCAACAATGCCACGACGATCAGCAACAACGACATCGAAAGCATGACCAGGACAAATGCCATAGGAATGCAGATCCAGGGCGGGGCCTTCACCCTCTTCGGCAACAACTTCTACGACAATAAGACCGGTCTGAAATGCAAATGCACCAATGGCACGTTCATCGGGAACAACAATTTCAACAAGGGACCCTCCGGTGCTGGATTCGCCGTCACTCTGCTTGCAGGGAGTGCGAACGTCTGGGTCATGCAGCAGTCCTCGGACTATCCTTCTGGGCCTATTCAGGATAATTCCGGGGTTTTCTCCAACACGATCGTTTCGAATGGGATCATAAGCATTCCTTCGATCGGGACGCGCGCCAACTGCAATGTCAACGGCGCATCTCCCGCTGCGTGCGGTACGGCTCCAACTGGAAGTGTGGTTGTGCCCAGTCTTACGACGACCTACACAGTCAACACGACAGCGGTGACTTCTGCCAGTCGCATCATCATTGAGCCCATTACCGATGCGACAGGGTTGAGCGGCGCGCCGACCTGCAACCCTCCCCCAGCGCCTTTCATCGCGCTTCAGTCTGCCCGCAGGGCGGGAGTGAGTTTCACTTTCACATTGCCGAGCACGATGGGAACAAGCTGCTGGACATATTTGATTATCAACTGAGTTGATTAAGAAATGTCTTTCTCTGCTCCGTTTTGCTTATGGCCGCTCGCCACACCTACAACGATTACCGAAGGGTCGTCGGTGGTTAAATTCTCCGATTCGTGCAAAACTCTTTTAATGAGCGCGGCTGAAGCCGCTCTTTGTCACAACCACTTCCCTTGTTAAAACGCATCGCGACCGCGGTCGTCCTCATTCCGATTGTGCTGGCGCTGATTCTGCGGGCGCCGGTGCCGGTATTGGCGGTCGTGGCCGCTGTTGTGGCGCTGCTAGCCATCTTTGAGTTTCTGAAGCTGACGGAATCCTACGGCGTCCAACCACTGCGCTTGCCGACTTACATTTTCACGGGATTATTCTTCCTCGCGCTGGTAATCATTGCGAGCGGCGAGACACCACTCCCTGCTACCGGAAAATTCCTCGTCGCTCTGGCATTTGCAGCTGCGATCGCGCCGTTTCTGGCGCTGAGCATTTTGATGCTCCGGGCGGACCTGCGCAGCGGATATCCCGCGGCGGCAGCTTCAGTGTTCGCCATGACTTACATCGCACTGCCGATGGGAATGCTGGTGCAGCTTCGCGAGCAGGCAGCGGGAGCGTTTTATGTGCTGTACCTGCTGCTGGTGGTGTGGGCGGGAGACATCTTCGCCTACTTCGTGGGCAAGTCAGTCGGACGGCACCTTATGTCGCCGCGCATCAGTCCGAAAAAAACTTGGGAAGGCGCTGTGGCCTCGCTCGTGGCCAGCGTCGCGGTGGGATGGCTGTTGTTTCGCCACGTGGAGCAGATCAGCTCGGCATTGCTGCACGCGGGGTTGATCACACGGTCCGGCGGCATGTACGGGCTGGAAATCCCCGACATGGGGCCCGTCATTCTGCTGACAATCCTGTTGAATGTGGCGGCACAGCTTGGCGATCTTGTGGAATCGCTGATCAAGCGGGGCGCTGGTGTGAAGGATTCCGGGGCGATTCTTCCCGGGCACGGTGGCATGTTCGACCGGATCGATGCGCTGCTGTTTGCGGCTCCGGTATTATGGTTTTATACAGCTTGGCGCGTAATGCAGTAACCTCTCCTCATCCTTCCCCCGGCGCGAGCCAGAAGCGCGTAAAATAAGGAGTCCGTGTCAATTCTGCACCGAAACATGAAACGTATCGCCATCCTCGGATCGACGGGCTCGATTGGGCGCAGCACGCTCAGTGTGGCCGAGTCGTATCCCGACCGCTTTCAGATTGTCGCTCTGGCCGCCGGCTCGAATCTTGAGGCAGCGTTTGAGCAAGCGATGCGATGGGATCCGCGCGTGGTTTCAATGGCAGCGGAAGCCGATGCGGATTCGCTACGCGCCCGACTTAGGAAAGAAGGCTTGGGCGGAATCGAGGTTGTCCATGGCGCGGCAGGAACCGTGCGAGTCGCGACGCACGCAGACGTGGATTTCGTGGTCAGCGCCATCGTGGGGGTAGCCGGACTGGAAGCTACATTCGAAGCTGTGCGCGCAGGCAAGATTCTCGGGTTGGCCAATAAAGAATGTCTCGTCGCCGCCGGCGAGTTGATCACGGCCGAGGCCCGCAAGCAGGGCAAGCCGCTGCTGCCGATCGACAGCGAGCACAACGCGGTGCATCAATGCCTGCGCGGCGGGCGCATGGATGAGGTCGAGCGCGTCTGGCTTACGGCCTCAGGCGGCCCATTCCTCAATAAACCCCAGTCAGAGTTTGCGTCGATCACCGTGGAGCAGGCCCTGAACCATCCCACATGGAAGATGGGGCGGCGGATCACAATCGACTCAGCTACGCTGATGAACAAAGGGTTTGAGGTGATCGAGGCGTGCAGATTGTTTCATATGCCACCGGCAAAAGTGGAAGTGATCGTCCATCCGCAGTCGACCATCCATTCCATGGTTGAGTTTGTGGATGGCAGCATACTCGCTCAGATTTCGGTGACCGACATGCGGCTGCCGATCCTGTATGCCCTAACATATCCTGACCGGATTCCGTCGGATATGCGCTTTGCAGTGAGTGACTTGCGTCATCTGGACTTCTGCCCGCCGGACCTGAAAAAATTCCCCTGTCTCCGTTTGGCCTACGAGGCGGCGGAGGCCGGCGGCGCGAAAACAGTGGCCCTGAATGCGGCCGACGAAGTTGCGGTGGCGGCGTTTCTGGAAGGCAGCATCGGCTTCAACGATATTCCCAGGATCGTTGAAGACGTTCTGGCGGCAACAAGCTCTGGAAAACTGGAGTCCATTGCGAAAGTGCTGGAAGCAGACAGCGAAGCCCGCCGGTTGGCGCATCAGCGGGTGGCGGACGGAAAGAAAATTGAACGGCCCCGGGCAACATCGTTCGCATAATTTCGGAATCTAAACAGCTGGAGAGTACGTACCTCGATTATGTCTGACTTTTTGACTTCCCTCGTTGCAGTGGTTGCTGTGTTGGGCTTCATGATCCTGATCCACGAGTTTGGCCACTATGCGGTGGCCAAATGGCTGGGCGTGCGAGTGGAGCAGTTCGCCATTGGCTTCGGCAAGAGGCTGATCGGCTTCCGCAAAGGCGAAACCGACTACCGCATCAACGCCATTCCGCTCGGCGGCTACGTCAAGATGAGCGGCGAGAATCCGATGGACGAGCGCTCGGATGATCCGCGCGAGTTCATGAACCACTCGCGCTGGCACCGGTTCCTGATTGCGATTGCGGGACCGACGATGAACATCCTGCTGGCGATCGTCCTGCTCACCACGGTCTACATGGTGCACTACGAGTATCCGGCGGTGTACGACGAAGCGCCGGTAATTGGCTGGGTAGCGAAGGACACACCCGCCGCCAAGGCTGGGTTCGAGGTCGGCGATCGCATTACACGCATTGACGATGTGCAGAATCCCACATGGGAGCAGGTCGATCTGAAGCAGGCACTGAGCCCCGGGCAACCGCTCGCGGTTACAGTTGATCGCGGCGGTCAGTCGCTGGAAAAGACAGTGGTGCCAGAGGCCATGGGACTCGACCAGATCGGGTACGCCGGCTGGGCACCAAAAGAAGACACGGTCACAATTGTTGATCTGCAAGAGGGGATGCCGGCGGAGAAAGCCGGGCTGAAGGAAGGCGACAAGATCCTTAAGCTCGATGGGAAGCCGGTACCGGCGCTGGCGGAGATGGTGGAGAGCCTGGAAGTTTCGAAAGACAAGCCCATCACCCTGACGGTGCTTCGAAATGGCCAAGAGAAGACATTCACTCTGCAGCCGGTGCTTTCGGAAAAGCGCTATCGCATCGGCATCGGAACTATGCAGATGAAGGTGAAGACGCTGCCCTTCGCAGAGGCCCTGAACCTGTCGCTGCATGAAAACCGCCAGAATGCACTGCTGATCCTGGAATTGGTCAAGAAGATGGCGCAGGGCAAGATTTCGACAAAGTCGATTGAAGGACCGATCCGGATTGGCCAGGCTGCAGGCGAAGCCGCTCGCCGCAAGGGCTGGACTCCGCTGATGGGGCTGACTGCGGCCATCAGCCTGAATCTTGGCATCTTCAACCTTCTGCCGATTCCGATTCTCGATGGTGGGGTGATCTTATTCCTGCTGATCGAGGGCCTGATGCGCCGCGACATCAGCTTGAACATCAAAGAGCGCGTCTATCAATTCGCCTTCGTCTTCCTGGTGTTGTTTGCGGTGATGGTGATCTACAACGATTTGAAGAAGACGATTCCCGGGCTGGCAGATCGACTGCCCTAGATATTTCGGAGGTTGCAAGCAAAGGCCGGCGGCTGATGAATCAGCCGCCGGCCTATTTTTTTTCTGCCGTCTTGTTTATGCCGACTTGGTGGTACGGCGGTGTTCCCCCGTTCCGGACGCGCCCTTGGACGGCGGAAGCAACCGTTTCGACTTGGGCGTACACACATTGGGCGCCTTCGCGTTGGAAACGGGCAGCATGGCAGCGCGCACGTTGGCCATCATTTGTTCGGGCTGCCGCCCGGCGGCGAGGTCGGAGACCATCGCTGCGAAAATCCTGCCCACCAACTCCGCAGTCTTTGGCGCCAGATGGGCCATGGCCAACGGATTGGCTAATCCGCCGAAGGGATCATCGCTCGTAACCCCGTTCGGCAGGTTCTGGATCGCGTTCTGGAAAGTCGGAAACGCGTTGTCGGCCGAGTCCGACGTCAGAGTGGCGTAGAGCTGAGCCAGAGTTCCGGAATCGCCCAGGCTCACCATTACAGGCGCGATCTTCTCCAGACCATAGCCCTGGCTGACCAACCAGGAGAGGAACGCCATGCCGCAACCGGTGCTGTCGGCGTTCTGGTCGGTCGGATCGGTCTGGTTGACGAAGTCTGGTTCGCCATCCTGCGCCCATTGCGGGGCGGTCGCGAAATCGGCGAGAGCATTGTTGCCGATCACGGAGGCGCACCAGCGTGATAATGCTTCTCCGGTGCTGAGGCCGCACAGGTTGCCATTCATCGAACACTCACTTAGTTCGGCTTCAAACAAGGCCGAGACCCGGGCGGAGTTGCCGAAGGAAGCACAGGCCTCGATGGCGGCTCCTGTGGTGTAATCGCAGCCCATGTGGTCGGCGCCGCCGGTGCCGTCCGTGGCGCCGCCGAGCGCGAAAACAATCACGCTGACGGGGCCTCCGGTGGTACCAAAAATTCCGTCGTTGGCGGTGACGACGCGATCGGCGTCGCTAACGAGATCCTGAGCATTCTGCAGCGCTGGCTGTCCCAGCGAGGGGTCGACATACACCGTCACCCGGCCACTGGCACTAGTCCCTACAAATTGAGAGGTTCCTTTGTAACTGGGCCAGGCGGGGGCGACGGGATTGTCGCGGTGGATTTCGAGGGGTTTCTTATCTGTGGAAGTTGCTTTGATGCGGTGACTCATACACAAACCTCCATTACGGACACAGTATAGTGAGGAATCGGGACTCCGCGTTACAGCCCCATCTTTCGTCCCAAGGTCGGTTCGGTGGCTTCCCAACAGAGTGCTGCCATGTTAGCCCCGCCGTTAGAACCGACGCGATGGCAGGGTAATCCGTTACAAAATCCGGCGCTCTGGTTGGGCCTAGACGGTCCAGTTCGAGGTAAGCTCCACGGAGACAGCGATCCCGGGACAACCGTGATTTGGGAAAAATGAAGGCTCCCCACTCACGTCGCTTGCTGGTTGTTACGAAATCCGTAACCTTGGGGACTCGGAACGCTATTGCAGCGAGACGATTTTGGTTCTATGAAAGAAACAAGATGCCGATTCTTGTTCAGCCGTTCGCATCACGCTTCTCCGAATAGGTCGAGATTTTGGGTGGCCCAAAGGCCCTCCGGAGCCCGCATTCTACGTGGTAAAATAAAGATTCCCTTATGGCTAATATTCAACGCAGAAAGACCGTTACCGCGCTCGTCGGCGGTGTGCGCGTGGGGTCGGATGCACCAATTGTAGTGCAGTCCATGACCAATACCGATACGGCAGACATCCCATCGACCGTGCAGCAGGTGGCGCAATTGGCTCGCGCCGGCTCGGAACTGGTGCGCGTGACGGTGAACAATGACGAGGCGGCTGCGGCGGTTCCGCATATTGTCGAGCAACTCGACAAGCAGGGCATCCGTGTTCCCATCATCGGCGACTTCCACTACAACGGGCACGTTCTGCTGACGAAGTATCCCGAGTGCGCGCGCGATCTGGCCAAGTACCGCATCAATCCCGGCAACGCCAGCATTGGCAAGACTGGCGACTCGAATTTCCGCACCATGATCGACGTCGCGGTGAAGTATCAGAAGCCGGTGCGCATCGGCGTGAACTGGGGATCGCTCGATCAGACGCTGCTGACCCGCATGATGGACGAGAATTCACGGCTGGACGATCCGAAAGATGCGCGCGACGTGACCATGGAAGCGATGGTGGTGAGCGCGCTGACATCGGCACAACTCGCCGAGCAATTCGGCTTGCGCCCCGATCAGATCATTCTGAGCGCGAAGGTGAGCGGCGTGCAGGATTTGATCGACGTGTACCGCGCGCTGGCGGCACGCTGTGAATACCCGCTGCATCTTGGGCTCACTGAAGCCGGGATGGGCGCGAAAGGCGTGGTTGCTTCGAGCGCGGCGATGGGCGTCGTACTGCAGGAAGGCATCGGCGACACCATTCGCGTTTCGCTGACGCCTGCTCCCGGCGGCGACCGCACCGAAGAAGTTCGCGTGGCGCAGCAGATTCTGCAGTCGATGGGCATTCGCAGCTTTACGCCGCAGGTTACGGCGTGCCCGGGTTGCGGGCGCACCACCAGCACGTTCTTCCAGGAAATGGCCGAGCAGATTCAGACCTATCTACGCGAGCAGATGCCCGGATGGAAGGGGCGTTACGTCGGCGTAGAAGAGATGAAACTCGCCGTGATGGGATGCGTGGTCAACGGGCCGGGCGAGTCGAAGCACGCCAACATCGGCATTTCCCTGCCTGGCACGTTCGAGGAACCCAAAGCGCCGGTCTATGTTGACGGACGCCTGTTCACCACGCTGAAGGGCGACCGCATCGTCGCGGAGTTTATCGGAATTCTCGACGAATACGTCGATTCGCACTACGCGGCCAGAGAGGCCGTGAAGGAAGAAGTTCCCGCCAAGGTCTAAGACGACTTTAATCGCCGGCCTTCACACCGTTCCGCATGGTTTCCCTGCGCGGCGGAATTGGAAGGCTCGCGAAGTACCCTCTTGTGGCGACAACCCCTTGGACGTCCCTGCCACCAGCTATTGGCCCGTGAGCAGGAATATAGGATTCTGCAGCGGGGGTTCCTGACCCGACGGCGCAGGCGCCGCGCTGAACGGTGCTGGAAGGTCCGTCACCAGCGTATCGGGCGTGTTGTTCCCGTCGGTCGCTACCGAACTAGTCGTGGTATTGATGATTGCGACCAAACCACCGTCACACACGCTTGCGTAAACCCGGCTGCTGTCGACAGCCGCAGCCGCGGACATGCGGAACCGCGCTGAGGCTGGAGTGTAAGACGGAACGGGTGCGCAGTACGGAACCGGGGCAAACGCGTACGGGTTGAGCATCGCGCCGGTCGAAGCGGCTACCGGGGGAAGTAACGGGAATATTGTCGTCTTCACCGTGAGTGACGCGGCGTCGAAGACCGTGACTTGCGGAATCACACATCCGGCCGCAACTAAGGTCGGGTCCGGACACCCTGCGGTCGCGGTCGCATAGCTCGCAACATAGAACCGGCTGCCATCCGGCAATGCAGCGACTGACACGGGAATCGTCGCGGAGCAAGTCGAGATCGAGCACTTTGGGGGCAAAGGAATGCTGATGCCTGCCGGATTTCCCACCGGAGCCGGTGGGTCAGCGGTCGCGTCGAAAACGTATACCACCCCCGAATTGGGGTTGGTCACGTACAAACGGTTCCGGCTCTTGTCATACAGGACGAAATTCGCGCCGGCAACCCCCACGGACTGCGGCGATTGCGGAATCACCGAGTTCGTGAGGTTATTAATCGTATAGAGCTGCGATGGGACAGACGCGCTGCCCTGAGTCACGACATAGATCCGCTGGCCGTCCGGGCGCGAGACTGCCCATACCGGGGAGGATGCCACCGGTATGGTGGCGAAGGTCGAAAGGTCGGTCGGAGAAAGATCCTGGACAGTATTGTTGCCCTCGTTCAGGACGTAGAGGTCAGACCCACTCGGCGTCTCGACCATCGCAATCGGATGTGCCCCGGCCGGGAGGTAAGCTAGGTTGGTGGTCGTGTTCGACGCCGGACTCAGGACCATAACGGAGTCTGTGCTCGGGAGATTGCAATTCGGATCTGCCTCGGATCCGTAGTTCGCTACGTAAGCGGCGTTACCCTGGGTGGTAGCTACGAAGTCAGGAAGATAAGGACAGAAAGTCGGAACTGTCGCAACTCCACCCGTAACCGCTGGTAGCCCTGTATAGGCGGGATTCACATACTGGATGGTTGTGCCTGTGGCGGAGTAGACGGGGAAACACCCGTCGTATGCTGCGGGGCTAGAACCGGGGATCGTCACGCCGGAAATAACGATCTTTGCCCCCACGATGGCGGCGCTAATCGGGGCACTGAGAGAGAGTGTGACCAGATTGCCGGCCTCGCTGATGGCAGTAATCGACGAAGACTGAGAACTGCCGATGTTTTGCACAGGGAAAGTCGTCGTCGTACCTAATCCCGTGGAAGTAGCGCTCTGGCTGGCCGGAAAGAACGCGGTGACCGAGTCCGCTCCCCCAGAACAGAGGTTGGCGCCGGCATTGGCGACGAAAACCCGCGAGTTGTTGGAAAGAATGGCGGCATGCGTTGGATTCACACCCATGCTGGCCTGGCCGATGTCCGTGTCCCCGGAAACATCGATCTGGAGGGCTGCCCCTGGGTTCAAGGGCACGTTGGCCGTAACTCCAAACACAGCGTGGAAATTCGCAGGATTGGGAGGGGTGTTATTGATAGGGATGACTACGGGCCGATAGACCTGACCACAGGAAATCTCCAGCACGGTTGCCAGCGCGATCGCTGCCACCCAGCCCACACGTCGGAAACTCATCGGCACCCCGAAGAAGAAGTTCTGATTCGAAGGATTAAGTTCGAATGATTTTTAGACAGAAACGAGTATTGTAACGATTGTGAGCCGTCCGCGCTAGGCCGGAGGTCGCCGTCCGGCTTCAGCACTCACCAAAAGGATGCGAACAAAACGGCGCGGGATGCCTTCGCGCGTCCTGCCTAGTCGGACGGTAGGCCACCCAGCGGTCTTTAAGGATGGCGGAAGCCGAAAGCCGAGAGCCGGAAGCCTTCTCTACCTTCGGCGAGACTTCGCCGCGGCGACTGGCTCGTCGCTCTTGATGGTGGCAGCGGGCTTTTTCTTCCCCTCCATCTGTGCCAAACTCTGTTTCAGAGCTGCCATCAGGTCGACGACCGGGGCCAATTTCTTTGGCTTCTCGACGGCGGCCACCTCGCCGCCTTCGAGCTTGGTTTCGATCAGCTTCTTCAAATTCTCCTGGAAGTTGTCTTTGTACTTCTCGGGATCCCAGTCGTCGGCCAGCGCCTCAATCAACTGGTGGGCAACCTTCACTTCGGCTTCTTTTAACTCCACATCGGGAGCGCCGAATCCTTCCACCTTCTTCACTTCGTCGGCGTAGTACATGGTATGCAACATCATCCCGCCTTCGTGCGGGCGCAGGAACACTGTGTATTCGCGGTTGTGCATTGTGATCTTGGCGATGGCGACGTATTCGCTCTCTTCGAGCGCCTTGGTGAGCAGGGCGTAGGGGCGGCGGCCCGCTTCCTCGGGCATCATGTAATACGACGACTCGAAATACACCGGATCGACGTCGCTGGTCTTCACGAATTCGAGGATCTCCATGGTCTTGGCGGTCTGTGGCTCGATCTTCTTGATCTCGTCGGGCTCGATGATGATGTATTCGTCCTTGCGAAACTCGTAGCCCTTGACGATGTCGGCGCGTTCGACGACCTGGCCATCCGCCTGACAAACGTATTGCTGCTTGAGCCGCGACTTGTCAGTGCGGTGCAGCATGTTGAAGGAAATGCCGCTGCTGCGCGCCCCCGAAAACAGACGCACGGGCATGGAGATGAGTCCGAAGGTTAAGTGACCAGACCAGACCGACGATGGCATAGTTCCCCTCGCAGGCAATTCCCGCAGCGTCTTGGGCTGGATTCGGGAACCGAGTAGCTAAACTCAATCGCTCAGAGAGTTTAGCCTAGAAAGCACATTGGATGCACCAATCGAGTGGCACGTTGGGGACGGAGGAATCGGAATTCGAAGCCGGAGGGGATGGGGTCGGCGAGGATTAGGTACTAGGGGTGGTGGTTAACAGGAGGGTCGGGCAAATCCACTACAGCCATTGTTTTGGCGTCTGGCGCGTTCGAAGTTACAATAGGTGTATAAGTGTTTATCTACCTATGAAGGCGGTTCAGGTCTATGGAAGAAGAAGCCGTTCGCTGGAACATCAAAGTTTCGAAAGCGACCGACCTTACGCTGCGCACCTTCCTCGGCGCGCGGGGCGCCAAGAAGGGCGACCTCTCAAAATTCATTGAGGATGCCGTCCGCTGGCGTGTATTTCATCAGACCGTGCAGGACATCCGGGAGCGCAACTCCGACATGGACCCTGACGAACTGCAACGCATCATCAACGAAACCGTGAGCGAGGTCCGCGCCGAGCGCTACGCCAAACGCAAGGGCGCAAGAGTCTGATGCGTGTGGTACTCGATACCAACGTCCTGATTTCCGCCGTCATGATTCCCACGGGAAATCCTGCCGCCATTTATCGTGCCTGGCAAGAGGGGCGCTTCACGCTGCTGACCTGCGAGGAGCACTTGGACGAGTTGCGCACGACTCTGAAGAAGCCGGCGCTCGCCGAGCGCATCAAACCTCACAAGGCCGGTGGTCTTGTAAATGAATTGAAAGAACTTGCCGAGAGCGTAGACGGGCTGCCGCGCGTGCGCCGGTCGCCTGATCATACTGATGATTTTCTGCTGGCACTCTGGAAGCGGGGAGGGCAGATTATTTGGTAACGGGCGACAAGAGCGGGATGCTTGTGCTCGAACGCCACAAAACCACAAGGATCGTCTCCGCACGCGCCTTTGCTGCGCTTTTGACGAGGAGAAAGAAATGAGCGACCTGCGCTACCCGATCGGCAAGTTCCACTTCGACGGTCTTCTGACCGCACAGCAGAAGCAGGCAGCGTTGGACGACATCGCCACGGCGCCGACGAACCTGCGCGCCACCATAAAAGGTCTGTCTGAGGCCCAACTCGACACACCGTATCGTCCGGGCGGATGGACGGTACGGCAGGTCGTGCATCACATGCCGGACAGCCATCTGAATTCCTATGTGCGCTTCAAGTTGGCGCTCACCGAAGACCAACCAACCATCAAGCCTTATGCGGAGGATCGATGGGCAGCACTCGCCGATTCCAGGTCTACTCCAATTGAGGTTTCATTGACCCTGCTGGAATCGCTCCACGATCGCTGGGTCCGCTTGCTGCGGTCGTTAACGCCGGAGGATTGGAAGCGCACATTCCGCCACCCTGATCTGGGTTCGATGACCCTGGAAAAGACACTGGCTCTCTACGCATGGCACGGACGGCATCATGTGAGCCACATCACGGCCCTACGTGAGCGCGAGGGCTGGTAGGTTCTAGAGCCACCTTCGTGCCATCCGCGACAAACTTAGGTCATCTTTTCTAGCCCCGCCTGCCCCGATAGGCTAGCGAGGAATGCAGATTTATCAAACTCAACTGCGTTGCGCTGCGGCAATCGGCATTCTTCTTGCCGGCTCAGCGCTGGCTTTCGCTCAAAGCCAACCGGCGCCCGCTCAGCCTCCGGCCGCGAATCCTGCCGGAACGGCCAGTCCTTTGGCGGCAGCCGCTCGCAGCACCAAAGAGAAAGCCGCGCACGTCAAAAAGGTCATCACGGACGAAGACATGGAAGCATCTGCCGGACCTCTGCCGCGCTTGAAGATGGACGGCGCTGAGAACGCCGACGACGTTGTGGCCGCAATCGCCGCGTACAAATCAAGCCACACGCCGGAACAGACCGAGGGTGCAGTCCACATCTGGTATGACCGATACGACCAGATGCTGGCGGCTGCCATCCAGCAGAATCTCGACGTTAAGGTTCTGCGCGATGCGAACTACAGCAATGGATACGAACTTTGCCAGCAGAGCCAGGATTACCAGCAATGCCAGAATCGGCAGATGGCCGAACTTCGAGGGGCCCGGAATGATCAGCAGGAGATGGCCAAGAACAGCAATCTCGAGGTACGGATTCAGCATGCGTTCATGAAAGTCCGCAACGGACTCATGCAGAATGGCCTGCGTTATGATTGGTTCAAGGTTCGCACCACCAACGGCATTGACACCTTCTAAACCTCGCCGCCGAAGGTCTCACGTTATCCCAATTCGCCACAGCAAGTAACTCGTCGCTTCGCGCAGAACCGCGATTGTTCTCTGCCAGGTGCTGTGGGGAAGTGAGTCCGGGCGCGGAGCTACGTAGACCGGCGCAATGCCCTCGTGCTCCAGAAGTTTGCGGATACGGAAGACGTGGTAGGCATCGCTGACGGCGACACAAGTGTGCAGGCCATTGGTGCGCATGATGACGGCGACCCGAGCGGCTGATTCCGCTGTGTCATGGCCCTGGGTTTCAGCGATCAGGCTGCGTTCAGGAACACCGTGGCGCATCAGGTAGTCGCGGCCCACTCCTCCCTCGCTAAATGTGGGATCGGCAGCCGCGCCCCCGGTCGTAATCACCACCGGAGCGACACCGCGGTGAAAGACTTCAAGAGCGTGATCAAGGCGGGCGCGCAGCACAGGAGACGGGCGCCCCGAATACTCGGCCGCTCCGAATACGACAATGGCATCGGCCGGATGAATTTCCTGGAGAGAAGCTGTATGCACTACCTGAACGGCGGTAATCAACAGGAACAACAGCACGGCCCCGACGGCAAGAACCAGCAGACGAAGCCACCACCGCGGACGCTGACGGGAATGCTGGTTGGCGGCTTCATCGGTCATTCCTTAGATGGTGGTCCTTCAGATAATCATCTTCAACGGATCATCCCTGCGCGAAGAACTTGGAAATTTCGTCGCTGGGAATCGCTCCTTCGCGAATGACGCGCCAGCGCGTGGCTTCGTCGGTAAGATCGATGATGGTAGAAGCCACGTCACGCGGAGAAGAGCCGCCGTCGACGATGATGTTGATGCGGCCCTCGAGTTGTTCGCGGACTTGCTCGGCGCTGGTGCACTCCGAGGCACCGCTGAGATTGGCGGAGGTCGCGGTAATCGGGATCGCGGCCGCGGTGACCACCGCCAGCGGAATCTGCGCATTCGGCACACGCAGCGCTACGTTGCCGGTATTAGCCGTCACTTTGAGCGGCAGGCGCGAACCGGCCTTCACAATGATGGTCAGCGGACCCGGCCAGAACTTCCGCGCCAGAGCATAGAATTCTTCGGGCAGCGGCTTGGCGAGTTCCTCGGCCTGGTCGGTACTCGCGATCAGCAGCGACAGAGGCTTGTGGCGTGAGCGGGTCTTGATGTCATAGACCTTATCGACCGCCCGCAGGTTGAAGGGATCGGCAGCCAGCCCGTAGAAGGTGTCGGTGGGCATGCCCAGCACTTCGCCGGAACGGATCTGATCGGCGGCGTACTTCACCAGGGATGATTCAGGAGTTTCGCTATTAATCTTGAGGATCTCGGCGCGCACGGCGCTCCCTTCTAATGCTGCAAATGGATTTATTTAGACCGCGAAACCTACCATAATACGGCAAAACGCGGCAAGAGGCAGCGGCAGCGTATGATTCGATAGTGGCAAGTTCAAGGCTTGACCACTAAGTCCACCACGTCGTACGAAGGAAGCCCAACCGCAGATGACTCGAACCGCAGAATTCGCGCCCAACGCGCAGCACCGGCTTCGCCGCATTGAGGGCCGCCACAATGCCCTGGTGAAGGAACTGCGTCAAGCTTTCGCGCATGCCGAGCGCACAGAGGACGGCAGCTGTGCCATCGAAGGCCTGCGCATTGTGGAAGAGGCGATCCGCAGCGGATTGCGTTTTCGAGCGGTGTTCTTCAAGGAATCGGCGCAGAATCTGGCTGAGCGCCTGCTACCCCAAATTGGCGCGAACGTGGACACGTTGCTGCTGCCTGACAAACTCTTCGATGCTACGGTTCCAACCGAGACGCCGCAGGGAGTTGCGGCGCTGGTTCGTCTGAAGGAATTCTCTCTCGCGGACGTGCTCGAACGCTTGCAGGTCGGGCCAATGATCGTTCTCGCAGGACTGCAGGATCCAGGAAATTTGGGGACGATCCTACGTTCGGCCGAGGCCTTTGGCACCGCCGGAGTAGTGCTGGGCGAGGGCACGGTAAGTCTGTTCAATTCGAAGGTGATTCGGGCGTCGGCCGGATCCGTTTTCCGGCTTCCGGTGATCATTGGGAAAGCCGCGGGCGGGCTGGAAGGGATTTCCGCCAAACTCCGCGCCCAGAGTGTGCGGCTGATCGCGACCTCCTCGCACAAAGGCACGCCGCTCGATCAGGCGAATCTGACGGGGTCTGCCGCAGTTTTCGTGGGGAGCGAGGGATCGGGACTGCCGCGTACGGTGCTGGCGCAAGCCGATGAGTTGATCGCAATTCCACACACACCGCAAGTGGAATCTCTGAATGCGGGCGTTGCAGGCAGCATCGTGCTGTACGAGGCGGCGCGGCAACGGCGGGGACAGTAGCCTCATGTGGAAGAGCGGCCCCCCCCGGGCCGAAACAGCGGTCTTTCAGGTTGAAAAGCACGGCCTTCAGCTAAAACGGTGGTCTTGTGGAAGAGCGGTCCTTTAGGGCCGCGTCAAGCATGAAAATCCGACGGGGCTTTGGCCCTCGCGAAGCGATGTTCTTTCCCAGAACGCTTCACCAGGATCGGACATTCAGGCCAATCCTCCGCCATCCACCACCAACGCAGCGCCCGTAATCCAACTCGACATCGGACTCGCCAAGAACAGAACGGCATTGGCGATATCCTCCGGAGTGCCCACCCTCGCGAGCGGACGATTGGCCGCTTCCCGCATGAACGCTTCCCTGTCCTCGCCAAGTTGGACGCATTCGCTCTGCAGCATGGGCGTGTCGACATCTCCCGGGCACACGCAATTCACGCGGATGTTGTGCTTACCGTGGTCGATGGCCATAGCACGCGTCAGGTTCACGACACCACCCTTAGCGGCGCAGTAGGACGCCGCTCGCGGGCCTCCCTTAAGCGACCATCCCGAACCGATATTGATAATGCTGCCTCCGCCGTTGCGGACCATGTGAGGCAGCACTTCGCGCGAGAGCAGATAGATTCCCTTAAGCGTCACATCAAGAGCGAGGTCCCATTCGTCCTCGGTAAGATCGACGATGTCTTTGCGGATGGCAATGCCGGCGCAGTTGCAGAGAATGTCGATGTTGCCCGCCTCTTCAATCATCAGCTTGACAGCGCGACGGCATTCGGCAGCCCTGCGGACATCGCAGTTCAAGAAAGCCGCCGCACCTCCGTTAGCTTCGATGTCGGCGGCGCTCGCGCGTCCCTTTGTCTCGTCAATGTCGAGGACAGCGACGAAGGCCCCCATCTCAGCCAGGCGAATCGAGATGCCGCGCCCGATCCCCGAGGCGCCACCGGTGACCATCGCGACTTTGCTTTCGAGCGAGAGGAGGCCGGTCGCTCGTTCTTCGATCTTCTTCGATTGCGTATTCATCGTTATGTGGCTGCGGTCGCCTGTTCGTAGCGGTGGTTCCGGTCACCGAGTGCGCTGGTAGATTCGGATCAGTTTTTCCAACGCCTTGGAGATGAGGTCGCGTGCTTCTTTCCGGCCCACGATGAATCGGAATAATAAGTAGGCGGTTACTGCGCAGACCGCAATTTCACAAATGTAGAACGTTAGAACTTCGCTGGAAGGCCAATACCGAGACGGGTCGATCTTGTACCTAATAGAAATATACTCCGCTAAAAAGAGACAGGTTACGACGCCAAGTCCTGCAGCAAGAAGCCTCAGTTGATCGCCAGCTGGCCGCAGAGCGGCAATCCCAACCATCACCGAGATGTAGTGATCTTCACCCTTGAGAAAACGAATGGCGGCCCACCATGCGTTACATTCCTCACGCGATTCCTTGCGAGCACAGTTGTCAGCTTTCCGTATTAGACGTGCAATCTTCTGCTCGTATTCATCCTGATCGTAGTCGCGATCAAACTGTTCATAAATCGCCGTCATGTCAGGAAGTGTCCAGCCACTTTCCGTGAAATAGAGCATCTTCCGCTCGACTTCTGAGAGGGGGACGTGCTCGCGCTCAGCCTCGGCGACGATTCTCGGGATCAGAAACTCTTTGGCCTGGCGCCCGTTGTGGAATGCCCGCATGACGGGGAATTCTACTCCTTCTCGATCACCTTCCCTGCCGCTTCCAGCGTACGTTCCACGTCCTCATCCGCGTGCGCCAGAGTCACAATTGAATGCAGTGCGGCAGACGGAGACGCGTACACGCCGAACGGAAACATCGACAGCACAAACTTCTGGAAAGCGGCCCGGTCGACGAACTGGCAAAAGTCGCGGTAATCGCGGATCGCGGGCTGATCGGTGAACATCAACTGAAACATCGGACCCACGTTCTGCACTACAACGGTGCGGCCTTTCTTCTTGAACAGCTCGCTGTAGCCCGCGCACAGGCGCTCCGCGATTCGCCAAGTGTGGCGGAAGGAGGCGTTGTTGTCGCGGGTGAGCACGCGCAGGTTCGCCCGAGCGGCGTGCATTCCGATGCGCGAGCCGTTGTGCGTGCCGTAGTGCAGAACACCGCCCCACTGCAAGGCGTCCATCACTTCCGCGCGTCCGCACAAAGCGGCCACTGGCAAGCCACAGCCCAGCGCTTTGCCGAAGGTCACTAAATCTGGGGACAGTTTGTAGTATTCCTGGCAGCCGCCGGGGGCGATGCGGAATCCAGTGACAGTTTCGTCGAGGATGAAAAGGATTCCATTAGCCTTCGCGAGTTTCTGCAGGCCCAGCAGATATCCCTCGGCCGGAGGAATCACGCCCATGTTGGCCATGATGCCTTCGGTGATGATCGCCGCGATCTGACCGCGATGATTTTCGATCGCACGTTGCAGCGCGGCCAGATCATTCCAAGGACACGACAATCGTGTCGTCAAGCGCAGTGCGATTCAAGCCGGAACTGTCTGGAATCTTGACGGGATCGCTGCGCAGTCCGAGTGCCGCGGGCGGAAGGACGTTCGAACTCACGAGGAGGTCGTCGTGCCAACCGTGGTAGTGTCCCTCGAATTTTAGAAGCTTCGCCCGTCCGGTCACGCCCCGCGCCAGACGAATAGCCGCCATCATGGCTTCGGTACCGGTATTCGCAAAACGCACGCGCTCGGCGTTCGGAACAATACGCTGCAGCATCTCAGCCACTTCCAGTTCAACGGGCGTAGCTGTGGCAAAGTGCGCTCCGCTGGTAGCCGCTTCGGTGATGGCTTCCACGATCTCAGGATGCGCATGGCCCAGAGGCAGCGCGCCGAAGGCCATCATCCAATCGATGTACTCGTTGCCGTCAACGTCGTAGATACGCGAGCCGCGGCCGCGCTCCATAAAAATGGGATACTTGCCGAAATTCGCAGGCCCCCGCGAGGACGAACTGCTGGCCTCAATCAGCACCCCGAGGGTCCGCTCGTAAATCTGTTTCGACTTTTCGGTGCTGAAGGGCAAATGGACCTCCGGTCTCGATAGCGCCGGGACGGCGGCACTACTTTCGACTTGCTATGGTACAGCACACCCCGTCGGAATCGGATGAATCTGGAACCCCTGTATTTACCCCCTTCTTGCCAATGAAATAGAATGACGGTTCGCGGGGAGCCGCTCATGAGCAGTCCTGAGGAATGGAAGAAGTGGGAAGGCCGCGTCGACGGGAAATTTCCGCTTCGGCACTGGCTGGGCGGCTCGGAGCACAGCGCAGTTTTTCTTACCGAGCGTCCCGGACACGCAGATCAGAAGGTCGCGATCAAACTGATCGCGGCCGATGCGGATGCTGAGCATCAACTCTCCCGCTGGCGCGCCGCGGCCCAACTCTCGCATCCTCACCTGATGCACATCTATGAAGCCGGGCGCTGCCGGCTCGATGGCACGCCCCTTCTGTATTTCGTAATGGAGTATGCGGAGGAGGATCTCTCCCAGATCCTTCCCCAGCGGCCGTTGGCAGCCGCTGAAGTCACAGAGTTGCTTCCTCCGCTGCTGGACTCTCTGTCGTACTTGCATGGCAAAGGATATGTGCATGGGCGCATCAAGCCGTCAAACGTGCATGCCACGGGCGACCAGTTGAAGCTCTCAGCGGATCAGATTGTTTCGTTCTCGGCGGCGGACTCGGTTCCAAAGCGCCGCGATGTCTACGACGCACCCGAAACCGCCGCCGGAATTGTGTCGCCTGCGGGTGATGTGTGGTCGATTGGCGTTACGCTGGTCGCGGCGTTGACGCAGAACGTAGCGTTTGAAGGCGAAACATTGCGGGGCGATCCCGATCCGCCGGAAACGGTTCCTCCGCCGTTCCGCGGGATTGCGCGCGAATGCCTGCACCTCGATCCCAAGCGGCGCTGCTCTATCACAGAGATTCAGGCGCGGTTGCAGCCTGCCGCACGATCGGTACCAGCTGAACCGGAAGCACCATTACCTGCGCGTCCTGTAAAGCGCGGCCCCATTGCCGCCGCCTTAGTTGTGACTGTGATCTTGGTAGGATCGATCATCTATTTCTCTCGCGGGAAAGGCGTGACCGCGCCGCCGGCCGCAACCACCGAGCAGCCTCCAGTTCAAACTGCCCCCCAATCTGCGTCCCCCCAAACCGCACCGCAAACCGTTACGCATCAGACCGCGCCTGAAGCCGCTCCGGCACCGATTCCTAAGCCGCCAGTCAGCGAACCAGCCGGCTCACCAAATAAGTTGGCTGCCTCCGACGGCGAGGTCGTGCATCGGGTTCTGCCCGACGTCTCTCAAAGTGCACGCAATACCATCACAGGGACGGTGAAGGTGGGAGTAAAAGTAGAGGTAGATTCATCAGGCAAAGTCACTGCCGCGAAACTCACGTCTCCGGGACCGAGCAAGTATTTCGCAGGTCTGGCTCTGAAAGCGGCGCAGCACTGGGAGTTCTCCCCTCCCGTGGTGGATGGAAAGCCCACGCCCAGCACGTGGGCGATTCAGTTCCGCTTTAAACGGACATCGACCGAAGCCGTTCCCCAAAGAGCGATTCGCTAGAACTTGGGGCCTTGACGTAGCTTCCACACGATCTGCCTCACCATGCCGAGTAGGAGCTTGGCGTCATAGGCTTCCAGGCCGAAGCGCAGAACCAACCAGCGTGCCTTCTTTTCGAACATGGCGTCCGTCCCCGGCTTGACGTACCCGCTGATCCGAAGCGCCTCCAGCAAAGCCTCAGTGATTTGTTCAGTTTGGCCCGCTGTTGCCGGATCGAGCTCCTGTTTCGCCGGTGGGAGTGAGGTCCCGCGAGCCATTTCGTACAGGCAGACGGCAACGGCCTGGCCCAGATTCATCGAGATGTTCTGCTCTTTCGTCGGGATGTTCAGCAGCCAGTGGCAGTGGCTGAAGTCCTTGTTCGTCAGTCCAATTTTCTCGGAGCCAAACAGGAGCGCGACTTTCCCGGTCGGAAGTTGCTGGCGAATCGAGGCGCCGGCCGGCTCGTCGAGGTGACGCACAAGCTGTTGCAATGCGCGATTGCGCACAGCAGTCGTCCCAACGACCAGAGTGCAATCAGCGACGGCCTCAGCCACAGTCTTGAATTCTTCTGCCGTCTGGAGCAGCTCAGAGGCGCCCACGGCCGAGCGGGCCTCGCGAAATCCTTCTGCGAACGCGTTCACCAGGCGCAAGCGGTGTGCACCGAAGTTGCTCATGGCGCGCGCCGCGGCACCAATATTCAGAGGATTGCGCGGGCGCACCAGCACGACCACGAGACCGTCGAGTTCCGAGAGGACAGGCAAGCGCCTAATTTTACGACAGCTGGGATTCCTCGCGTTCGACCGGAAGAGTGCTTGACCCGTCTCGGCCAGTTTTTGGTGGGTCTCCGCCAAAGACCCGCAAGAAGTAGTTTGCAACAAAGAAACGCCCGCGCAACTGCGGGCGTTCTGCGTTCCTGATTTCGCGGTCGCTACAAGGCGGCGAGGAGCTTGCGACGAATCGCACCGGCGAAAGCAAATGCGCCTGTGCCGAATAACGCAAGCGTCGAAGGCTCCGGAACCGAAGCGGCTACGGTCGTATCGCCACCGGAAATGGTCGTGGAGCCGTTGAAGTATCCCTTCCCTGTGTTGATCGTCAGCTGCACGGTCACACCGTTGACGCTGGTTCCTCCCATCATTCCCGTAACCACTCCCGTCAGTGTGTAGTTGTGGGTTCCATTGGCAAGAGTAGTGAGGGTCCACGAAACCGTCCCTGAGAATGTCCCCGAGAATAAGACGCCGTTGGGCAGTCCGCCCGACCCGTTGCCGTCAATTGCGAAAGTCCCGCCCGGAGCGAAGCTCCCCCCCATTTGCAATGAGCCGCCGGAGAGAGCGCCGGTGGTGAAGGCGACTGTTCCCAGGTTGCCCGTGACAATGCCACCACCGTTGTATCCGGTCACGGCGATCAAGATGGATCCGGTGAGTGTGAGGCCTGCGTTCGTTCCAGACAGCGTTCCACCACTATTGCTAAAGTCAGTGGTGCTGTTGGCGAACGACGAACTGGGCAGCATCAGGCATGACAGCAACAACAAGGCGGGTAGAAGGAACTTGCCGGACAAGCGCATCGCATACTCCTAAAGGGAGGAATGGTGGTGCAAAGTCAAGACGTTGCGGCGCCGCAAACTTGTCCAGCGTAGGGCAAGCGACCGAACGTGGTCTATACAGAGATTCCCGTAGCTGGCTCAGGGTGAATGCCTTAGGTATTTTCTTATGGGAAGGATTCTTGGGATTCGGAACTCTGAGCCATGGAACAGCGCATTTAGGCACTCGCGGAGATCTAGAAATCCTTAGCAATTGCTTCTCCGTCAGGGCTCTTGACGCCGATTTGAAATTGTAAAAAAAATGTCAAAAACGCATACTCCACACCGATTTTGCCGCTAAACCGTTGTAAGCTTCGGAGGTCGAGCCACTTCCGGTGGGGCGACTCGAAGTATCCGGAAGTTCCCCCCGATCACA
Source organism: uncultured Acidobacteriaceae bacterium (assembly GCA_963706645.1). Lineage (GTDB taxonomy): Bacteria > Acidobacteriota > Terriglobia > Terriglobales > Acidobacteriaceae > Sulfotelmatobacter. The sequence goes on along the minus strand of CAVPNR010000010.1, from coordinate 116,316 downwards.
GGACAATACCTTTATGGGGAATCTTGCAACGCCGCTCAACACCGTGAGAACCGTCAACCCGACCGCTGCGTCCGCGAAGCCAGCCGCCAACCGCATTCTCGTCGTAGAAGACGATCCTGCGGTTCAAAAAGCACTGCGTCGGCTGTTTGAGACCGAGGGCTATACCGTGGAAACGCAGTCCGATGGCAGATCCGCCATCGACAGTTTCCAGTCTTCAGCCCCAGCCGCCGTTGTCCTGGATCTTCGCCTTCCCAAGGTCTCGGGGCGCGACGTCTGCAAAGAGATCAAGGCGCTCGCTCCTACGTTGCCAATTGTTGTGCTCAGTGCCGCCAGCGACGTTTCCGACAAAGTGTTGTTGCTGGAGTTGGGCGCGGACGACTACGTCACCAAGCCGTTCAGCCCCCGGGAACTGCTCGCCCGCGTCCGGGCCGCATTGCGACATACCGCGCGCACTCCGGAGGCCCAAGTGGTCAGTTTCGATGGCATCTCCGCAGACTTCAAGAAGATGGAAGTGAAGCGCGACGGCAAAGTGGTGGTTTTGACGGCTCAGGAATTCAAGACGTTCCAGTTTCTGGTGCAGAACGCCGACCGCGTGATCAGCCGCGACGAATTATTGAATGAGGTGTGGGGCTACCAGAATTATCCCTCAACGCGCACTGTCGACAACCACATTCTCAAGCTTCGCCAAAAATTGGAGAAAGACCCGTCCAGCCCGGTTCATTTCCGCACGGTACACGGAATGGGATACAAGTTCGTCCGCTAATTCTGTGAATCCGTCCACTGAATCCGCGCCCCATTCCGTTCAGACTAGTCTGGCGATCGCATCTGCCAGACTGCCGCGCCTTCGACTCCGCACCCGCTTCCTGCTCTCGATGCTGCTGATCACCACCGGCCTCACGACGACCAGTTTTCTGTTGGTGCAGCGGAGCATTCGCAGCAACGTCCGGCAAAGCATTGCGATCAACCTGCGGAATTCCGTTGCCGCATTTCAGGATTTCCGTCACGAACGCGAAACCATGCTGACCAGCGATGTGGCGCTGCTGGCGGACCTTCCGATTACGCGTGCGATCATGACCAGTCCTGATCCCGTCACCATTCAGGACGCGTCGCAGGATATTTCGCAGATCGCGGCCAGCGATCTTTTTGTTATGGTCGATCGCGGCGGTCGAGTGGTGGCTCTGCACACCAAGACGCCCGGATTCACGAAGGAGGCGGCCGAAAAGTATTTCCAGCAGTCCCTCGACGAAGAACGGGGAGAGACCAGTCACTGGTGGCTGGGAGAACATCACCTCTATCAGACCTTTATCGAGCCCATTTACCGTGGCTCGCGTACCGACGGAACGCTTCTCGGCTTCCTTGTCATCGGATACGAGATTAATGACCGTCTGGCAACACAAGTCAGCAAAGTGGCTGGCAGCCAGGTGGCGTTTTCGTGCAGAAGCGAAATCGTAGGCACCACTCTGATGCCAGCGCAAATCGAAGGCGGAAGTATTCAGCAACTGATCGCCGGCTCAGTCCACGACGATCCGCGGGATATCGAGATTGGGAACGAACGCTTCCTCGCCACTTCTCTTGAGTTATCTGGTTCTCGAGAGACCCCGGTTCGACTGAGCGTGCTGGGCTCCTATGATCAGGCCACGAAGTTTGTCGATCAACTGAATCGTTATCTGCTTCTGCTCGGCCTCGCCGCGATTCTCGTGGGCAGCGGATTGGTCTTCTTCATCTCGCACACATTTACGCGGCCATTGGGAAATCTGGTGGCCGGGGTACGGGCGCTCGAAGGCGGAGACTTCCATCATCCTCTTGATCCGCGGGGCGGCGATGAGGTGGCCGAACTGACCCGCACCTTCGATCGCATGCGCGCCAGTCTGCTCAAGACTCAGCGCGATCTGCTGGAATCCGAACAACTGGCCACCATTGGACGCATGGCTAGTTCGATTTCTCACGATCTGAGGCATTCCCTTGCCGCCATCGTCGCCAACTCAGAGTTTCTTTGCGACAGCCACCTGACGCCTGTGCAACGCGAGGAGTTGTATCAGGAAGTTCGAACCGGCGTAAATCTGATGACCGACCTCATCGATTCCCTGCTCGAATTTGCCCGCACACGCGAATCGCTGACTCCTGCTTTCGCAAATGTCTCGGAAACCATTCAGCGTGCCGTTCTGGCCGTGCGTCTGCATCCCCGCCATCACAACCGGTCCATTGATGTGCTGTGTAGCGTTCAGCTTTCGGGATGGTTCGATCAACGCAAGTTGGAACGTGCCTTATACAACCTTCTCCTGAACGCTTGCGAGGCCGCCTCTCCTGTGGGGGGCAAGGTGGAGATCACCGCTACCGAGGCCGCAGGTTCAATCACGATTGCTGTTGCAGATAACGGTCCTGGCATTGCCGAATCCATCCGCGAGCGGCTGTTTCATCCCTTCGTGAGCTACGGCAAAGAAAATGGCACCGGACTCGGGCTGGCCGTCGTGCAGAAGATCGTTCAAGATCACGGTGGCGAGATTGTTGTGGAACGATCCGATGGCAGGACTGTCTTTCGGATCGTGCTTCCCGGGCGCGCGCAAGATGCCTCGCGCAGCGGCAATGACACCGGTGCCGAGATACCTTCATTTGTGCCCGCAGAGCGGGAGGGTGCCAGACAGAATTCGATTTCGCATCCGGGTGCGTAGGCACGTCCACTCTTCTCCAAGTGCCAAAACCCCTGGGTGGTGTAGGAGGACGGTGTGAAAAAGACCCCTGCGCTTTGCACTATCGCTATGACGGTGGCCGCCTTCGTCTCGTTCAACACGCTCGCCGGCGCACAAGCAGCGCCTGCTGCGGCATCGCCGGCGTCCGGTGACACCACAAGCGCCGTTCGTGAATTACAGGATCAGGTGAGCCAACTTCGAAGTCTGGTAGAACAGATGCGCGCTGAAAATGCGGAGTCCCGCGCCGAGATGCATCAATTGCGGCAAGACCTGCAGTCCACGCGCGCACTCCTGGAGCGGCCGGCGGCAAGCGGTGACAGCACAGAGCCTGCGTCGAATGGCGCTCCTGCCACGGTTCCATCGACAGCGCAAAGCTCGGCTCCCCTTGAAGAACGCGTGCAGAAACTGGAAGAATCCACCTCACTGATCGGATCGAAAATCGATGAACAGTACCAGACGAAAGTGGAGAGCGCGTCCAAGTATCGGGCGCGGCTTCACGGTATCGTCCTGATGAATGCGTTTAGCAACTTTGGCTCCTCCGACAATCAGGACTTCCCTAACTATTCCGAGAAAGTCCCATACGGATGGTCCTCGACGAATGTTGGAGCAACGCTGCGCCAGTCGGAAATCGGATTCGAAATCTTCGGGCCGAGCATCGCCGGGGCGAAGACATCGGCCGATGTGCAATTCGACTTTGCAGGAGGGTTTCCCAGTACGGGCAACGGCGTAGACTTCGGAATCGTCCGCCTGCAAACCGCCAGCCTGCGATTCGACTGGGAGAATACTTCCGTCGTGGCAGGTCAGGATTCGCTGTTCATCTCACCGCTCTCTCCCACGTCGTTCGCTTCCTTAGCCACGCCCACCTTCGCCTTCGCTGGGAACCTCTGGGGCTGGACCCCTCAAGTGCGGCTTGAGCATCGCTTCTCGCTCTCCGACCAGCAGACAGTAACGGTTCAAGCAGGAGTCCTCGACAACCTCGACTGGGAGTATCCGCCGAACTCATTCTACCGTTGGGCGCAGGCTGGGGAATTGTCCGGACAGCCGGCCTACGGGCTGCGCACGGCATGGTCGCGCCCAGTGCACGAACATCCACTCAGCTTCGCCGTCGCCGGCTACTATGGACGCCAGGACTGGAATTGGGGACGCATCGTCGACGCTTGGGCGGGGATGGCAGACTGGCAAGTTCCGATTCTTCCGCGCCTGGCACTTTCAGGTGAGTTTTATCGCGGCCGCGGCATTGGCGGACTGGGCGGCGCAATCGGAACCTCCATTGTGTATGGCGGCGACCCGACTGCTCACTTCACTCCGATCCGCGGCGTCGACACTGCAGGTGGATGGACCCAACTCAAGTTTCAACTCACTCCGAAGGTTGAGTTCAATGGCGTCTTCGCCGAAGACGATGCTCTTACGGGCAACGTCCGCGGCTTCGCCACCGACGCCAACAATTTCGGCGAGATCATCGGACGCAATCGCGGAACCCTGGGGAATGTTGTCTTTCGTCCTCGCTCCGACCTGATTCTCTCGGCGGAGTTCAGACGATTACGCACCTTTCCCGTGTATAGCAGCAGTAATTCGACTAATCAGTTAAATCTAGCGGTGGGGCTCTTGTTTTGAAGATTCGCGCTATTCATCACGGGATGTTGGTCCTGGCGGTGCTGGCAGGTGTCGTGTGCGCGTCGGCACAGCAAGCGCTCCGCGGACATGTTCAATTGATACGAAATGGCCATACCGTGGCAAACGCTTCGCAAGCGGTCGTCTGGCTGACTCCGATCGGCTCAACCGTGGATACGCCACGCCAGGAGAAATCCCAGATCCCGCAACTGGTGCAGAAGAACAAGAGCTTTCAGCCTTCCCTTCTCGTGATTCCGGTGGGCGGCAAAGTGGAATTTCCCAACCACGATCCGTTCTTCCATAATGTGTTTTCCCTGTTCGAGGGAAAGCGCTTCGATCTTGGACTGTACGAAAGTGGAACCACTCGCTTCGTCCAGTTCGACAAACCGGGCGTCTCTTTCATCTTCTGCAATATCCACGAGCAGATGAGCGCCGTGGTCATCGCCTTGGCAACGCCCTACTACGCCGTTTCGGATGCACGGGGAGAGCTCACCATTCCCAACGTTCCTCCGGGTCGCTATGAGGTGCAGGTCTTTCACTCCTCGGTTGGACCGGACGCCCTGCATGCGCTGGCCCGCGAGATTACGGTTGCGCCAGGCGATACTTCACTCGGAACCTTCACGATGACAGAGACCGACTTCACCGTCGCGCATAAGAATAAGTACGGCCGGGACTATGATCGGCCAGAGCCCGACAGTCCTGCATACGCCAGGCCGTAAGAGCAAAGTTTCAAGGTCGCAAGGTTTCACAGGTTTCAAGGTTTCACGGCCCAAGGTTGGCTTTGAAACCTTGCAACCTTTAAAACCTTGAAACTTTGATTTTCGGCCCACAGAAAAAGGGCGTGCCGTTTAGCACGCCCTTTCTCGCCTCTGTTCTTCACTTCGTTTACAGCAACTCGTTCTTACGTTTAGTGATGGCCTCCACCAGAATGGCCGCCGCCACCGGAGGGATGTCCTCCCCCTCCACTGGAAGGATGCCCGCCTCCGCCGCCAGACGGATGTCCACCGCCGCTCGGAGCACTCGAATGGCCACCGCCATAGCTCGGGGCTGAGTGTGAACCGCCGTAGCTCGGCACGCCACGCGGCCCGCCGTAGCCAGGAGCTCCGTGATAGCTGGGGTATCCTCCACGCGGATATCCTCCATACGGTGACCTCGCGATCGGCTGCCGCATGTCTAACTGCGGACGAGACGATGATCCACGCCCATAGCTCCCCGGATATGAACTGCTCCCGCGGGATTCCATGGAACTCGGGGCAGTGCGGTTCCAATAGCCGCCGCTGCTGCCACGGGTCGCCGGAGCATTCGACGCGCTTCGCGACGATTCGCTGCTCGAAGGTGGCGTGAACGGCCGGAATCCATCACGGTTGCTGGATGTTGCAGATCCCGTCGCGCCGCGCTGTGCTTCCATCGCTCCGGAGCCGGGGCTCGTTCGTTCTGAGCTTCCCAAGGTCGAGGGGCGACTATTGCTGCTCGGCGGCGTAAACGGCCGGAACCCGCCACGATTTCCAGTTTGCGTTGAAGACGGCTGGTTGCCTGCCGTTCTGTTCCCAGGATTATTCGTCTGTCGGTTCGAGAGAGTGCCCGCACTCGGCCGCTGCATGTTGTTCGTGGGAGTCGGGCCGCGCATTCCGGCAGACTCGCCGCCACTCGCGCGGCCACCCGCCGGAACCGCGCCCACATGATTCTGCTGCATCGTCTGCCGCAGACTCGCAGTCTCCTGCTGGAAGGACGCCGGTCGCGCAACATTGTTATGCGCCGATCCGTAGAAACGCTGTGAACCCGTGTTGCGCACCGTCGACGGCGCTGCCGCGCGTCCGCTCGCCGACAAACTTGCATGCGAAGGCACCACCGGCAGATTGCCCGCCATCATGCGCGCACCGCTCATCTGCGCGCGGCTCGCCGCCACCGGAGTCACCCTGCCAGCGCCGAAGTGTCCAGCGTTGACCGTCGACATCGCTCGGAAAACGTGATCGTTATGAATGTTCGCGATATTTGAGAATCGCGTTCCACCGTGCAGCGGGCCAATTCCACCGTACTGATGGAAGTTGTGGACGTTATATACATTCACGACGCCGAACCGCCCGCGGTATCCGCCCCACCACGGATGGTAGTAGTCGCACGGTCCGATCGGGAGCCAGCCGAAGCCGCCCCATCCGCCAAAACCAAATCCGAAGCCAAAGCCGCCTCCCCATCCCCAGAACGAGACGTACGCAGGAGCCCAGAACGGGTTGTAGCCCGCGTAGATCGGGCCAGGCCACCAGGCCCATGAACTGCCATAGGGGAACCAACGACCGTAGTGATACGGCGCCCATCCCCAAGGCTCGTAGCCAACCCAAGTCCAGCCATAGTAGGGCTGATAGGTCCAAGTACCGTCGCGATACGGAACCCATCCATCTGGTTCGTTAGGAACCCAAACGTCACCGTAGTCGGGCACGTTCTGCCATCGACCATAGGCATCCAGATCCTGTGACCCGGTGTAGCGGCGGTTGGTATGACGCCACGAACTGGCGTCACGAATCAAGTGGTCGCGATCGCTGTTCCATTGATCCCAGGCATCGCGATCGGGAGCTGACGAAATCTTGTACTGCGCCGAATCGGCGTTCCCGCGAATCGTGGCCATCTCGCCGCTGCGGACTTCAGTGCTGCCCTGTGGCGTGGCAATCTGCGCTTCGCCCTGGCGCACGATCACGATGGTGTCGCCATCCGGGTGCACTTCGATGCGGAACACGCCGTCATGATGCGAAGGATGCACCGAAACGTTCGGAGTATCAATCTCGGGTTCGGCCTCGCTGTCTTTCGAAACCGTGTAGTTCGCGATGCCTTCTCCCAACTGAATTTGAATATTTTTCTGCGTGAGATTTGCAATGTTGGCCTTGGAATTCGGCCCGAGACGAAGAATATTGGCGAAGTCGAGTTGCAACTCAGTGCGCGCGTTGTCACCAGTCGAAACTTTGTCGCCAGTCATGACTGGCTGGTTCAACACTGCGGCGGACCAGTCGCCAGAATCACCGCGCTGCGTGGAGACGTCGTTGTGGATCAGGCTGATCCGCGCCACCCCCTGATCGGTCGTTGCCGGAGCCTCGCCCGACGGTCCGCCCGGCTGCGCTTCGGTCGGCTGGGCTTCGCCAGGCTGGGACTGTGGGCCATTTTGATCCTGCCCGATCTCCATGGGGGCGCTCGGCTGGTCCGACGGACCGGGACCTTCCTCGGTCGTCTGCGCGAGCGCGCTGATGGAGAACACGCCCGCTAGCGCCAAACTTAAGACTGCCAAACTTGCTATGAGTCTGCTTTTCATAACCCACCTCTTCCAACTGGCCCTAACCGTATAAACCCGCGTTTTAAGGAATATCTCTGTCAGAAGGATGGGCAACTGCCATGCCAAAAGGGCCGCGAAGGACAATATGTAAGTCCTGTGTTTTCAGCGCAAAAGAAGGTCAGCGCGGGAGGTGAAATAACCGAATTCGATGAAGTTGGCCGACCTAAGCCAAGGGTGGTGGTTTTCGGCCACTTTCCCGGCGAACTCCCCTTGACGACAGTTCCGTAAAACCCTGAGATTTCTTTTTGTCATCGATTCCTTTTTGTCATCCTGGGCGCCTTGGTTCTGGCGCGAAGGATCCATCTTTTCTTTTTGTCATCGATTCCTTTTTGTCATCCTGAGCGCCTTGGTTCTGGCGCGAAGGATCCATCTTTTCTTTTTGTCATCGATTCCTTTTGTCATCCTGAGCGCCTTGGTTCTGGCGCGAAGGATCCATGTATTCCGAAGCCGCCCCGTAAGTCCGGGACCGGGAAGGGCACGAGTTCTACTCGTGCCGTAAGTCACGTCAATTCACCGCTGCTTTAGCCACTGAGGGCCTCGCTCTTGCCCGCATCACATTTTCCCCCGGGTGCTCCATTCAAGCCGTCCTTTGGCTTGAGTGGGGCAGTTCAACAGCTGGACGTATCCTCTTGTGGCTCGCTAAGCGGCACATGAACATGCTCCGGCATGACTACATACCCATGAATGCAGAGCCTGAGTCACGAAAAATTCCACCAAAAAGATCAACCCTAAGTGTTGTCATCCTGAGCGGAGCCGTTCTCCAGGCGAAGCGAAGGACCTCGGACTCATTGACCCTGTCCCTCCGAAGGGCGGGCTGGTCCCTCTTGCGTCACCACGAAAAAGGCTGCCCCACCCCCACCTTTCGCGATTTCGAAACAGCCCGCCCGTGTGGAGCGGACACTCCTATCCGCCGCTTTTGATTCTGCCTTGACGGTGAAAGCGCCCATCAGAAGTCACCCCACCCCCAGCCGCGGAGCGGCGAAATAATTTAGCCCAGGACGTCAGTCCGGGGTAAGTCAGGAAGGAAGGGAACGAAGTCCCGAAGGGCCTGCCCTGAGCGAAGTCGAAGGGGACGACAGAAAGAGCCGATTGATACCATCGTCCGTGGTGCCCCATGCTTCGAATCTCGCGGAGCCCGGGTCGTGACGGTGCGAAGGTCGGCTAGCCCCCTATTCATAGCGCAATGCAACCATGGGATCGACCTTCGCCGCACGACGGGCGCGAATGTAACAGGCCAAACATGCGAAGGCAGCCAGTCCCAGCGCCACCGCTAGGTAAGTCAGCGGATCGCTAGCTTTGACCCCGAACAGAATGGCCGAGATCAGCCGCGTCAAACCCAGGGAGAGCACAACTCCGGCAACAATCCCGATGGAAATAAGCTGGAATCCAAGCTTGCCAGAAAACCGGAGAAAACCGGGGGAGAAAACCGGGGACAGACGGGAGAAACCGGGGACAGACGAGAAAACCGGGGACAGACGGGACGTACCCCAGTTCTTACGCCCAACGTGGGAATCCGCGGCTACATCCGAGCCTACCCGAACGGCACAACTCCCTCCGGCAGCCCGCGTGCGTGTCCTAAGACTCTTAGGACACTACCCAGCCCGCTATCACCATTTTTCCACAGCCTTCCACAGCCAGATCCTGTGACGAACAACCTTGACCGAGAATTTCAGAAAGCTCAAGCTCACTACATGCGCGAGGGCTCTCTCAACCCAAACTCGACGACCGATCTGCTCAACGGCTCTCAGTCCGCAGCTAAATCCTTATTCCAGAATATTTTACCTGTAAGTCCTTGCGGCTCAAGATTTTACGCGGAACCCGACCCCATCCCAAATAGACAAGTGATTCAGAATCAACATTTTACGAAAACCAACGAAAAGGCGGGGACTGATCGCAACGCAGCTAAGTCATTATTCTGGAACATTTTACGAGTAACTCCTTGCGGATCAAGATTTTGCGCGGATTCAACCCTATCCCAACCCCCCAAGTCGTTAAGAATGAATATTTTAGAGAAAGTGATGAAAAAAACACAGGGGGCACCCTTAGTCCGGCTCGGCGAGCAGCTTCCCGAGACGATCGAAGCGAGCTTCCCAGAGTGAACGGCGATCGGAGATCCAGCGCTCGACGATCGAGAGGCCTTTCGGTTCGACGCTACAGGTTCGGACTCGTCCAACTTTTTCGGTACGCACCAGGCCGCTTCTTTCCAACACCTGCAAGTGCTGCACGACCGCGGCCAGTGTGATGTCGAGAGGCTTGGCCAGCTTCGAGACGGAGACCGGGCCTTCGCTCAGTTTCTCAATCATCGCCCTGCGCGTAGGATCGCCGAGGGCATGGAAGACGCGGTCGACTTGGACTCTTGGGCTTAGCATCGTGCCCTCCAGTGCGGATCAATGAGCCAGATACTTCGCGAGATGGTCGAGCAGTTTCCGCCAACCCTCTTCGCGGATTTGAGGTCCATCCGCGCCTTCAAAGAAGGCACCTTGCTCGGTGAAGATGAGGTCAGTTCCTTGCGTGTTCGGAACGAGTTCGATGGTGGCGTGCGACGACGAGATCCGCTGATCGCCGAGCGTCATGGTATAGGCAATCACGATGCGGCGGTTGGGCACGATGTCGCGATACACGGTATCGTTGGTGCAGGTGACACCTTGCGAGCGGAAGCTCGAACGCTCACTGCCGCCTACGCGAAAGTCCATTTCGAACACGTCCGGCCTGCATTCCTTATCGTCCATGAACCAGCGGCGCTTCTTGGCTGGATCGGCGAAGGCCCCGAATACGCGCTCCGGGCTTGCGGGATAGTTGCGCTCAATGACGAACGTGGCGTGAGTAACGGATCGCTTCTTCACGATTCTTCCTCCCTGCCAGGCGCCGTCCAACTACTTGGGCAAGGCTTTTATGAACTCTTCGAGCACGTGGTCGAATTTCTCCGGATCATCCACAAACAGAGCGTGGCCATCACCGTCGAAGCGCTCCAGCCGCAGCTTGTCACCGAGCTTCGATTTCAGGAAATCGGCAGTGGCCTGCGACTCAGGCTGGTAGGCAAAGAGCACCGGCCGGTTCATCTTGGCCAACCCAGCGGAGAAGTCCGTTACGGCGATCATGTTGTAGATCAGCACGACAGCCGTGTCGGCTGGAACTTGGATGGAGGCGTTAACCACACTCTGCAAGTATTCTTCCGTCTGCGGCTTCTTGTACATGCTGCGGACGAAACCGTCCGCCTGCTTCTGGCGGTCCTGCTGGAGCTGGTTCATCCATCCCGAGAGCGCGGCGAACATCTCAGGACTCTGTTTCTCCGAGAGGTAACCATCCACCAACACGATGCCGCCGACGTTATCGGTGCCAAACTGTTCCGCATATTTCACCAGTTCGCCGCATGCCATCGACCAGCCGACCAGCACCGGCCGTTTCAGCCCGAGATGATCGACGAGTTCTTTGTAGTCCCGGGACCGCGTCTCTGGCAGGTGCCCGGACGCGGGCTTGTCGCTCTCCCCTTGCGAACGAGGATCGACGGCAATCACGTGATAATTTTTCGAGAACTCGTCGATCTGCTTCTGCCAGATCCATGTCGGCATGGTCCATCCCGGAATGAACACGATGGCACGCCCGCTGCCCGCTTCAACGTAGTGGATTCTGACTCCATCCGAAGTTTTGAAGAAGTCGCTCGTCGCCGTCTGGGCAAGTACGGCCTGGGCAAATACGCACGGTGCGGTCAGGATGCACATCACGACCAACCATATTCTGGTTCTCATTCGGTTCTCGCTCCCGCTTCAAGCTGCCGGCTCGTAGCACAGATAGACCTTACCATTGCCGAAGGTGCGTGTCTTGGTGAGCTTCAGGTTCAGCGGCTCCCGGATGCCGTCGAACATGCTCCGGCCCTTTCCCAACGCGATGGGGTCCACTATCATCTGGTACTCGTCGATCACATGTTCCAGAGCCAACTGCGAAATGATGCTGCCGCTGCCCAGAATGGCCATTCCCGGGCCGGATTCATTCTTCATCTTTCGGATTTCCGAGACGAGGTCGCCCTTCACCAGCTTGGTATTGCTCCATGTAGCTTCCTTGAGAGTCCGCGAGAAAACGACCTTGGACATGCTGTTCATCCCCTTGGCCACGGCGGGATCATGTTGCTCGGCGACCGGCGTCGGCCAATAGCTCGCCATCAGTTCGTAGGTGACGCGGCCGAAGAGCAACTGGCCTCCACCGCTCGCATTCTCGGCTACGAACTTGGAGTACTCGGGATCATCGTTGCCCGCATGCGCCCATCGGAAATCGCCGTTGGGCCCGACGAAGTAGCCATCCAGGGTCACGTGGTTGAAAGCGATTAGTTTGCGCATGGGCATTCTCCTTCAGAAGCAAAAGTCTGTTTAGCACGCACTTAAGTGTTATCGCGAGCAGGAACATTTGTCAAGCGAATGCTTAAGTATTGACGAGCCTCAGATCTCAGGGCTCAAGGAGTTTCCCCTTCATCGGCGATGCCGATCTTGGAGAGGCGGTAACGCAGCGCGTTGCGGGACAAACCCAGCAGGCGAGCCGCCTGGCTCTTGTTGCCATTGGCGCGGCGCAGAGCTTCCTGGACCATTTCATCTTCCCATTGGTCCAAAGTCATGCCGTCGGGAAGAAATCCGCCGTCGACGGACTTCTCGGGACGCACGTCCAGGTGGATGTCGCCGGGTGTGAGCACGTGGCCTTTCGCCAGCGCACAGGAGCGTTCGACGATGTTCTGCAGTTCGCGGACATTCCCGGGCCAGTGATAATTCACTAGAACCTGCATCGCTTCGGGCGTGATCCCCTCGACGGGCTTGCCAGATTCTCCCGTAAAGCGAGAGATGAACAGGTTCACGAGATCAGGAATATCTTCCTTGCGTTCCCGCAGCGGCGCGATGTCAATTGGCACCACATTCAGGCGATAGTAGAGATCTTCTCGAAATGTGCCCTGCTCGAGCGCTTCGCGCAAATCCTTGTTGGTGGCCGCAATCAAACGCACGTCAACCTTGACCGTGCGCGTGCCGCCGAGGCGCTCGAACTCGCGCTCCTGCAGCACCCGCAACAGTTTGACCTGGGTGACTGGCGGCACGTCGCCGATCTCGTCGAGGAAGAGCGTTCCCTTATCGGCCAGTTCGAACTTGCCGGGCTTGCTGGCAACCGCTCCAGTGAACGCTCCTTTTTCGAAGCCGAACAATTCGCTCTCCAGAAGATTTTCAGGGATGGCGGTGCTGTTGATCTTCAGGAATGGTCCGGAGGCTCGTCGCGATTTTTCGTGAATGGCGCGGGCAATCAAATCTTTGCCGACGCCGCTCTCGCCGCCTAGGAGCACAGTGGCATTGGTAGGCGCGACGCGCTCCACGATAGCCAGCACTTCCTGCATCTTCGGGCTGCGCGCCACCACGTTCGGATGCGCATAGCGCTTACCCAAGGCCTCACGTAGGGACCGGTTCTCTTCGCGCAAGTTGCGGACATCCAACTCCTTGTGGATTACCATCCGCATTTCGGTCAGCGAAAAAGGCTTCAGGACATAGTCGCTGGCCCCGGCCTTCATGGCCTCGACCGCGGTTTCGACGCTACCGAACGCCGTCATGACGACGACGGGAAGAGCAGCATTCTGGCGCTTGATGGTTTGTAGAAACTCCAGGCCATTCATGCCGGGAAGCTTGAGATCGGTCAGAACCAGGTCGATGGGGTTTTCACGCAATAATTTGAGGCCAGTCTCGGCGTCTCCAGCAGAGTGCGTCGTGAATCCGTCCTCGCCGAGATTCAGTTCGAGCAGACGGCGCATCTTGGCTTCGTCTTCGACGATCAGAATCGCCGGCATGAGCGCCTCTCTTTCGAATCGCCGGGTATCACGAGATCACCAGATGAGCCGTTTGTCCCGCGGCCACTTGATCGTTAGCGGCGGGGAAGAATATCACAAAACGGGCGCCCGGGCCCTGCGCGGTGCCAGTGTCAGCGTTGTCTGCGCTTTCCACCCGAATGCTCCCCTGATGGCCATCGATAATTTTCGACACGATGGAAAGTCCCAGGCCAACCCCGGTCTTCTTCGTAGTCACAAACGGGTTGAATATTTGCTCCCGCAACTCCAGCGGAATCCCCGGTCCGGTGTCTTCGATGCGCACTTCGATGCCTTCCCTCTCGTCGCCATCGCGGTCGCTGGCCCGCGATTTCCGAACCTGGACCCGCAGCCTGCCGCCGTCCGCGCCCATCGCATCGTAAGCATTCTGCACAATATTAACGAATGCCTGCTCGCATAGGCTCTCATCCAGTGGCACAAGGGGCAGACTCGCCGCGTAGTCCTTCTCCGCTTGAACAGCGCCGCCCTTCCAGAACTGAGCAACATCATTCAAGGCGCGGTCGAGAACTGCAGTTACGTCTTGCGGCGCGAGATCAGCATGCAGTGGACGAGCGAAGTCGAGAAAGCGGGTCACCAACGCGCTGAGCCGGTTGGTTTCGGTCGAGATGTACCCTGCCAGTTCGGTGGTGAGGGGATTCGATTCGCCGAGCTTCTGCGTCAGCATCTCCGCTGAGCCTTTGATCACTCCCAAGGGATTTCGAATCTCGTGAGCAAGCCCGGCAGAAAGCTGTCCCAGAGCGGCAAGGCGCTCAGAACGGCGCGCCTCGGCCTGCGCCTGCTCCAGTCGGCGGTTCGTCTCGGCTAAGGTCTCAGCCAGCGCCTGATAGCGTAGGGTCTGGCGCCGGCTCACGATCACAAACCGGTTGACGACCATCGCGGCGAGAAAGAAGAAGACGATTCGGATCGCCAGTCGTCCGTAATCTTCTGGCGTAATTTCGAATTCCTGTAACGCGGGATAAAGGTAGGAACAGTAGGCCGCGGACGCCAGGAACGTCCACAACAGCGTCGCCCAGGGACCGAAATACTCTGCCGCCGTAACCGCGGGTATGTAGTAGATCGGATAGTAGTAGCTGTTGATGGGGATTTCGCCGGTGTGCCTGATTAGAAGCGTAGCCAACCCAATCTTCAACAGCACAAGATAGGCCGGACCTCGCTGGGGCACGCGCTCAATCATCCATCCCTCGCCCAACTGGAGGACACCGAAAGCCAGCAGGATGAGTTGTTTGTGCCACTCCTCGACGGGGGGCAGCAGAGCCAAGGCCGCGAGCAGCACCAGCCACAAGACATCCATCCAGTTAATCGTCGGACGCTTGGCTTCGGTCATCTCGCTCGATCTCGATCTTTTGATGACTGCTCTGCCGCGAACGTCGCCGCCCCAGAAAAATTACGCCGGGAGCGATGGATCGTCTCCCGGCGTATCCGTTACTGATTCTGTGGTCCGCAGGTGCATCGCATGCGAACCCTATCACACCGCAAGAAAGCCGTCAGCTTCAATGTCCCTTCTTCGAAGGCGCCGGCTTCTGCTCTGGAGGCCGAGGAGCTGGCTTGGGTGCTGGCGGAGGAGCAGCGGGCCGCGCTTGATGCCACTGATTAAACTTCTGCTCCTGCTGCTGCTCTTGTTGCGGAGTGCGCTGCTGCACCGGCGGCGTCGGCCGCACGAGTGGATGCGTCTCCTGGACCGGCGGCCTCGTCTGCTCCGATTGCGGTGGACGAAATTCGCGGTTCGCGGGCTGCGTGGTGCGATTTTCCTGCGGCTGAGCATTCCGGTTCTCGGGCTGCGGAGTTCCCTGCTGCTCGTACGTCCGCGGCTGCGTTGGCTGTATGGGGTGGACCTGGTTGTTGCCGCTACTCGACGGAGTGAAGGGTTTGAAGCCCTCCTGCGTCTGTTGCGGCCGTTGATTCATCGGAGCGGGCTGCGCCGGGCCTACCGGGCGAACCAGCGCCTGCTCGTTCAGATGTCCGCCGGCCTGCGCCTGCCGCTGTTCTATCGGACGCGGAGGCGGAGGAGGCGTCCTGACCGCAACCACCGGACGGCTGATCACCGCGGCCGGCGGCCTGACGGACACGGGCCGTCCCGTGCCAATCACACTGGTGCGGAGCGGTTCCACATGCGCGATGTGGCTCACCGGCGCGGCGGCGAGTTCCTTCGCATCGACCCTCATCAGGTTCCCCGCCACAGGGCGAGCATTCACAAATGTGTCATGCGAAACCACCGTCACGCCATTGTTTACGTGCAGGTTGACATAGGTGATGTTATTGACAGTCGTGCTCTTGTTCACGATCACAGTGTTGTAAACATTCGTGACCTTCGTGACCGTCACTGTCGTATTCGTGATATTCACATTGTTCACGTACGCGCGACTCACGTGATATCCGGGCAAATAGACTTCTCCCGGAGCCAGCGGGAACCACCCTACTCCAACGCCCGCCGAGAAGTGAAAGCCCGGTCCGCCGCCCACGAACGCGACCAGCGCCGGAGCCCATACGGGCCGAACCACAACCGGTCCCGGCACCCAGAACCATCCGCCGTTCACCGACGCCCAGCGTCCGTAGTGGAAGGGCGCGAATCCCCAGGGCTCGTCTTCAACCCAAGTCCAGCCCCAAGGACCAACATAGATCCAGTGGCCAAAATGATAGGGAGCCCAACCACCGACAACTGCACGCGGCCGCCAGCAAGGACCATAGCCGGCCACATAGCTCCAGTCACCGTATTCGTCGAGGTCTTCATAGCCGGTCATTTCACGCGAGACATAGTTTGCGGAATCGGCGTGATCTTCGCGATCGTCGCGCTCCAAGGCCCAATTATCGAAGTCATCATGGTCGGGAACCTGTCCAAGGTCGTAGTCCACGTGTTGCTCGTTTCCGGTAAACGTAGCGGACTGTCCGGCGACAACGGTCCAGGTATAACCTCCACCAGTCACGCGGCCGCGGCCGTGCCAGACGTCAGTAATGGTCTGACTGCCGTCTTCGCTCACGTCGACGCGGTACTCGCCCGGCTGCAAGATGTTGAGCGCGACATTGGGCGTATCGATCTCGTAGTTGTCTTCGTCATCGACGTGCCGGACACGCAGAATGAGCGATCCTTGCGCGAGACGGATCTGTGTGGTGCGATCGTCGAGAGCTAGAAAAGTGATTCCGGTCTTTGCGCCCAGACGGATCGCGGTCGAACCGATGTGAACTTCAGCGCGGGAATTTTCGTCCGACCAAAGGTCGTCGCCCGCAACCATGGGCCGGTTCGGAACTCCGGAGACCCAATCATCTTCGCCTGCTGGACGAAACGAGATTGATCCTTCCGAGAAATTCAGGCGTGCGACGCGGCCCGGAGGATCCTGACTCTGCGCCTGATTTTGATCCTGAGCCTGTACCTGATCTTGATTTCCTGCGTCATCTTGTGCCTTGGCAGTCGTCGAGAGTTGCAGGACAAATGCGAAGCTCGCCAGTAGCATCCCAGCCCACAACTTGCGTGTTTTCATAGGTTCCGCCCCGATGCAATCGAAGTCCGTACGCTTGATTTTACCGACAAGCGTACAAACCCAATAGAGACGGTTTAGTTTCCCCGAGTGGAAGTGCTTAGGGCGGACAGACTTGGGAGGCTGAAAGTTACAAAGTCTTGTCATCCTGAGCAGCGCGAAGGACCCGTGCACTCGCTGGCACAGGGCGTTGACGGCAAGTGCATAGATCCTTCGCGGCAAAAATCGCCGCTCAGGATGACAAATCGAATCGTTCAGTTTTTCATCGCCGGACGTTGGCAAGTATCCACAATCTTTTTGGGATCGATGGCGTCTTTGTCTACCTGCTCTTCGATGATCTTTCCATCTTTGCCAATAAGGAAATTCACGCGGCGTGGGGCTTGGTATTCGTCTTTGTAGATGCCGTACTCGCGGGTTACTTTTCCGCCCCAATCGCTCAGCAGGGGAAAGGTCACTCCAATTTGGTCGGCGAAGGCTTTGTTGGCGAAGGCACTATCCATGCTCACACCCAGGACCTGAGTGTCGGAAGCTTCCAGCGTTTTCAAGTTCTGCTGGAAGTTTTTCATCTGCTGCGTTCAACCACCGGTGAAGGCGAAGATATAGAACGCCAGGACAACGTTCTTCTTCCCACGGTAGTCGCTCAGCTTCACATCCTTGAGGTCGGTGCCATCAAAGTGTTTGAGCGTAAAGTCCGGCGCCATGTCGCCGACTTTCGGCATGCTGGAACCCTCCTTCTTGGTTTGTGCGAGCGATGGGGATGCGGTGGTCATGCCCAGAAGCAACCCCAGCACCAGAATCCCGAAACGTTTTCTATGCATTGAATTCCTCCCACAGGAATGACGACTGATGGAGTAATGGCTTAGCATACGCCGCCGGGACCTGCACGGTAAACCGGGGAGTACCTAACTAGTGTGACGGCACGCATTGCCCAAACCACCGGCAAGACAGTAAAGTTCTCTTCGGAGCCGGTTGCGACAATGTAAGGCGTAGCTCCGCGGCTGGGACCCGAAAGACGCCATGAGCATCTCCACTCTGAACGACATTTTCTTCGCCGCGGTGGAACGCAATCTGGATCGCATCATGCTGTACCGCGATGCCGGCAAGTGGCTTCCGATTTCATCTCGCGAATTCGGCATCAACGTCGCCAGAACCGCACGCACGCTGCACGCCTGGGGCATTCGAGCGGGAGATCGCATCGCCATCCTCAGCGAGAACCGGCCTGAATGGCCCACCGCCGATGTGGCCAGCTTGCTGCTCGGAGCGGTGACTGTCCCGCTCTATACCACGCTCACGCCAGAGCAGACTGCGTTCGTCTTGAATGACTCGGGCTGCCGAACGATCTTTCTGTCGTCGGACCAGCAGTTGCATAAGATCCTGTCGATTCGGCATCACACCCAGATTGAAAAAATCATCGTGATGGATCCTGTCGAGTTTAATGGCGATCTGGCGCCGTTCGCGGGCAAGTGCGTGACCATGAACAACATCACGCTGCAGGGTCCCGAACACCTCGGCGCCGAGATCGAAACCAAGGCCCGCTCCATTGGTCCGGACGATCTGGCCACCATCGTTTACACCTCAGGAACGACAGGGACTTCCAAAGGCGCGATGTTGACGCATGGCAACATCGCTTCGAATATTCAGTGCTCGTTGCTTGGCTTCGACATGCGGCCCGGACTGATCAGTATTTCTTTTCTGCCGCTGTGTCACATCACGGCGCGCCACGTGGATTTTGCCATGCTGTATCACGGCGTGACGCTGGCCTATTGTCCATTTCTGGACCGGCTGCCTTTGAGTTTGCTCGAAGTGCAACCGTCCATCTTTGTCGCGGTGCCGCGGGTGTACGAGAAGATCTATGCGCAGGCCAGGCAGAAAGCGAAAGGCCTGCCCAAGAGCGCGATCTTCGATTGGGCGCTTGCTGTCGGGGAAAGCCATAAGCCGGAAATTCTTGCCGGCAAGACTCCGACGTCGCGCAGTTGGAAGCTGGCCAACAAGCTCGTATTCTCCAAGATTCGCGAAGGAATGGGCGGAAAGGTCGAGACCTTTATTTCGGGTGGCGCGCCGCTGGGGCGCGAACTTGGCGAGTGGTACGCCGCGGCCGGCATTCGCATTCACGAGGGCTACGGGCTCACGGAAACGTCTCCCGTGATCGCGGTGAACACGCCGATTAATCACCGCATCGGGACCGTGGGCAAGACATTGCCGAATCTGGAAGTGCGCATCGCGGAAGACGGCGAGATCCTTGTGAAGGGTCCGTCGGTGTTCAAAGGCTACTGGAACCGGCCGGAGGAAACGAAGGCGGCCCTGGTCGACGGATGGTTCAAGACTGGAGACATCGGCAACATCGATGCTGATGGATATCTCTCCGTGACTGACCGCAAGAAGGATCTGATCAAGACATCCGGCGGAAAGTTTATCGCGCCGCAGCCGATCGAGAACTCTCTCAAGTTGAGCCCTCTGGTCGGAATCGCCGCCATCCTGGGCGACCGGCGCAAGTTCCCGGCGGTCATGGTTTCGCCTAACTTCACTCTTCTGGAAGAATGGGCACGAGAGAACAACGTTTCGTTCACATCGCGCGCGGATCTCATTGCCAATCCCAAGGTGCAGGCGCTCTACGAAGGAATCGTTGAGGGTATCAACGGCAATCTGGCCCGCTTCGAAAAGCTGAAGCGCGTGTTGCTGGTCGCGGACGAATTCACCGCCGACAACGGCGTTCTCACGCCGACGATGAAACTGAAAAGGCGCGTGATTGAAGAGCGCTACAAGAAGCAGATCGATGATTTGTACGCGCAGGCGGAAGCGACAGCCATCCCCTAGCGTCCTCTGAGCGGCGGGGTTCTCAGTCGCTGGGACGGCGGCGCTACAATAGGTTCCATGTCGGACTCATTGGTTATTGCCGGACGCACCTTCCGCTCACGCCTGATCGTAGGCACGGGAAAATATAAATCCTTCCAGGAAAC
Organism: uncultured Acidobacteriaceae bacterium; assembly: GCA_963706645.1. Classification (GTDB taxonomy): domain Bacteria; phylum Acidobacteriota; class Terriglobia; order Terriglobales; family Acidobacteriaceae; genus Sulfotelmatobacter. The sequence continues at coordinate 96,433 of CAVPNR010000010.1, read as the reverse complement.
GGCGCGCGCGCTCGAAGCCAGCGGGGCGGAGATGGTTACCGTCGCGGTGCGCCGCGTGAATCTCGACCGCAGCAAGGAGTCGCTTCTCGACTACATCGATGCCAAGAAATATTTCCTGCTGCCCAACACTGCCGGATGCTACACGGCGGACGAAGCCATCCGCGCTGCGCGCCTAGGACGCGAAGTGGGCCTCTCCGACTGGGTCAAACTCGAAGTGATCGGGGATCAGGCCACGCTTTATCCGGACGTCCAGGCGACTCTCGAAGCGACGCGCGTGCTGGTGAAAGAGGGCTTCACGGTGCTTCCCTATACGTCGGACGACATTGTCTTTGCGAAGCGACTGATTGACGCTGGTGCGGCGACCATCATGCCGCTGGGCGCGCCCATCGGCAGCGGCATGGGGATTCAGAACCAGGCTCACATCCGAATCTTGCGCGAAATGATCACTGGTGTGCCCTTGATTGTGGATGCGGGTGTCGGCACGGCCTCAGACGCTGCGATCGCAATGGAACTCGGTGCGGACGCGGTGCTGATGAATACTGGCATCGCGAATGCGCAGGATCCCGTGCTCATGGCCGAAGCGATGCACCATGCAGTCCTGGCGGGACGCCAGGCCTATCTTTCGGGCCGCATGCCCAGAAAGCTGTACGCCACCGCAAGTTCGCCGTTGGAAGGTGTCGTCCGGTAGCGTCCCCGAGAAGCGCGCGCCGCACGCGCCCACGCTTCGCCTGGGGAACCTTTCTACAAACTAGAAGGGGGCGGCTCTCGCCGCCCTCTTTTCAGTTTTCTGTCGGGAATCAACCTACATCATCTTTACGCTGGATACGTGCATGGAGTCTTTCGACAAGGTTCCGCTCACGGTCACGTGATGGCCGGCGTGCTCTTTCACGGCATCCTGGTTGTCAACGGCGATCACTTTCGAATCGCCATCGGTAACGATCACCAGCTTCTCGCCGGCGGCCACGCATTTCTTGGTGCACGCCTCGCCGCCCGCATTCGCGCCCTTGGCGCCGCATTTGGCATCGACGAGCCATCCATTGACGGTTGTGCTCTTGCCCATATCATCGAACGCCATTGCCGACAGGGCAAACACGATACTTAACGCCAGACAAACCAACAGAACTTTTCTCATGGCCGGTTTTTCTCCTTTTGGAATTCAGATTGCGGCCCCACACCGCAATACCCCCTCAACGTCGCAGATCATGCTGTCCCTCTGGGAACAGCCATCCCCGCTTGATTGTGAGATGAGACAACGCAAATATACCACAGAGCCGCGACGACATTGTCAGAGGAATCTCGAACCCATACTCAGAAGTTACCTGCCAGGAAAACCGCAAGGCTATTTTTTCGCGGAGTGCGTGATGGGCGAGGCGGGCTTGGCTGGAACTGGCGGAACATACACATACTCTCCCGGCTTGGCATATCCCAATTGCTCGCGCGCCTCTTTTTCGATGGATTTCTGATCGCTCTTCAGGCCCTGGATCTGCTGCGCGTAGCGGTCGTTCTCCTGCTGCACCTGGACAATCTGTTTGCGCAGGGCTTCGTACTCAGCGCGTTTCTGCTTGTAGACGACCATTCCGTTGGCGCCGAACATAACATGGACAAACAGCGAGACGGCCAGCACCGTCACGGCAATCGTGGCAATCCGCCGTCGCAGCGCGTAGATGCGGACCGCCAACGGCCGAATCCGCTCAATCCAGGACGCGGCAAAAGCTTCCGCCTGGGGCGCGCGATCGACCACGGCGCGCAAGCCATCTTCCGGCCGCGGAAACCTCGGGATTCTGGAAAATGACTTCAATCCAAATACCTTCACTCGAAAATCCAATGCTTCGCGGCCGTGCTCAGCCTTTCCAGGCCTTTCTGGCTGCGCGCCTCGGTATAAACACGCACCACAGGCTCGGTGCCCGACAACCTGTAGCAAACCCACGACCCGTCGCTGAAAACCAGTTTCAATCCGTCGGTGCGGACGACCCGGCTGACCGGGTGTCCGCAGAAATCCTTCGGATCTTGCCGCAACTTCTCAGTGAACTTGGCCTTGACCTCAGGCGTCAAGCGGAAGTTCTGCCGTTCCGGAAAGTAGGAACCAACCTGGTTACTGATCGCCTTCAATTGCTCTCCCAGAGACTTCCCTCTGCGCGCGACAGCTTCACAACACAAGAGACCGGCCAGCACGCCGTCCTTCTCGGGAACGTGATGGCGAATGGACAAGCCTGCGCTCTCTTCCCCACCGATAGCAATTTTGTCCTGCATGATGAGTTCGCCGATGTATTTGAAGCCCACGGGAGTCTCGTGCAACTCGACTTCATGATGCTGGGCCAGCGCGCTGATCAGATTCGTCGTCGCGACAGACTTGGCGACGCCGTTTTTCCAACCGCGGCTCTCGACCAGGTAGTCGAACAGAATGGCGATTACGTAATTGGGCTGCAGAAATGTTCCATCGGCATCGACGATGCCGAATCGGTCGGCGTCACCGTCGGTTGCAATACCGATCTGGGCGCCAGTCTCGCGCATCTTCTTGCGAAGATCTTCGAGCAGATGGTCATCGGGTTCCGGAGCGTGTCCGCCGAACAGAACGTCGCGGTAGTCATGCACGGTGGCCACTTCCAGGCCAGCGCCCCGTAGCAATTCGTCGGAATATCCGCGGGCTGCGCCCCACATAGGATCGAAGGCCACTCGCAGATTCGCCTTGCGAATCACCTCCAAGTCAATGATCTCGCCCAAGCGCTTCAGATAGGCGGGCTTGGGATCGAGGCTGGCCTGCGCCCCTTCAACATCACCAGAAGGAGTCGCCGACGCACCGTCCCCCGCAATAATTTCAGCTTCGATCTTTTTCGTGACCTCGGGCAGAGCCGGGCAACCGTCAGGCGTAGAAAACTTGATTCCGTTGTACTCCGGCGGATTGTGCGAGGCGGTGAAATTAATCACGCCATCAGCCTTGCTCTGAACGACCGCGTGGGCGAATGCCGGCGTCGGCGCGGGTTCGGCCGCCACCAGGGGTGCAATCCCATGGGCCGCCAGAATTTCGGCAGCCATCGAACAGAAAGCTTCACCCAGAAAACGTGGGTCTCGTCCTACGATAACCCGCGCCTCTTGCGGCTTCTGCGAGGCCACGTAGCGCGCAATCCCCGTCACCGCGCGGCGCACGTTGGCGAAGGTAAACTCTTCGGCCATCACCGCGCGCCATCCCGATGTGCCAAACTTGATTTGCGTGAGCATATTCGACCTCATTCGTCGGCAACCAGTGCTAAGCTCTCCTTCGGCATGCCGAAAGATGATGGCCGGGAGCTGACCGCTGATTTTATATGACTGACAAACGAATCGTCCTGTCTACCGCGGGATCCCACGATGAGGCCTGCAAGATCGCGCGCCACCTAGTCGAGCACCAGCTTGCCGCCTGCGTTAATATCGTCCCGCACGTGGAATCGATCTATCGATGGCAGGAGAAGGTAGAAACGAACCCAGAGTGGTTGTTGCTCATCAAGACGAGCGCGGAACGCTATCCGGAAGTGCGCGACGCCATCCGTAAACTGCACTCGTACGAACTCCCGGAGTGCATCGCGATCAGCATTGAACAGGGGAGCATGGAATATCTGCAGTGGCTGGGATACTCGCTGATCAAAGAGGAAGACCCCGCTCCCTGAGCCCGGATAGGGGCGCGGCGGGGCGCTATGCTGAAGCTCTCCCGCGAAGGTTCAGCCGCCAGTAATCCAGCGAAAACGGTGGATAGTCGCCTGCCGCCTGCTGGCTCAACTCCGCGATGAACTGAGCCCGCAATTCTTCCGAGGGAATGTTCTCCAGATGCCGCCACAGAATGATGTTGCGGACGAATTCGCTGTACTGCGCTGTGCTTTCGAGGACTGTCGGCGCCGCTTCAATCGAGGTCTCGATGTCGACAAAGCCAGCGCGCCGCAGGCTCTCTGCCGCCTCCTCCGCGTCCTGATAAAGCCACGGCTCGCGGAAGTCCACAAAGAACGATGCAAATTTGGCGGAAGTGGTCAGTTCGTTCGCCCGCCTGCGTAAGTTGACCAGGTTCGGGCCACCCCCGCACTGGGCCTCCAGCCAGCCTTCCGGAACGAGCGAACGCCGCAAATTCGCAAACAACTGGTCATGATCAAGCACCCAATGAAACGCGGCGGTGCTCACGATGGCGTCGAACGCGTGATCGAAGGGCAGGTGTAGGAGATCGCAGGCAACCAGGCTGACGCGCGCGCCGAATTGCGTCGCAAGATGTTCCCGCGCCGAGCCCAGCATGTTTTGCGAGAGGTCCACACCGACGACGCGCCCGCGTGGCAGTGCTTCCAGCAATTCAGCGGTAAGACGCCCTGTGCCGCATCCCGCGTCGAGCACAACTTCGTCGCCGCGCAGTCGCAGCCGCGAGAGAACTTTCTTACCCCAACTCACCTGCGGCCCGGAAAGCCGGTGATACACCGCGGAATTCCACTCACGGGAAGGAGAAGTCATTTCAAATCGGTGAACTTTCAGATCGCGTTCAGCGCTTCATCCAGATCGTCGAGGATGTCATCCACGTCTTCGATTCCCACGGAAATTCGCACCAGGCCGTCAGTGATGCCGATGGCTTTGCGGCCCTTAACACCGAGTGCCGCGTGCGTCATGGTTGCGGGATGTGAGATTAGCGTTTCGACGCCCCCCAGAGATTCGCCCAGAGAGCAGACGTGCACTCGCTTGAGCATCTTGTTCGCATTCTTCAGGGAACCCGTCTCGAACGTGATCATTGCGCCGAAGCCGCTCATCTGCCGCCGCGCAAGGTTGTGCTGCGGATGATCCGGCAACCCGGGATAGAACACGGCCTTCACCTTTTTATGTTTCGAGAGAAAATCGGCCACGATGCGGCCGCTGCGGTCGTGAATCTCCATGCGCGCCGCCAGCGTCTTCACTCCGCGCAATACGAGCCAGCATTCAAACGGGGAGAGTATCGCGCCCGCAGCCTTTTGCAGGAACGCCAACTGGTCGGCGTGTTCTTGCCTGGCACACATCACAACACCGCCCAGGCCGTCGCTGTGGCCATTCAAGAATTTTGTCGTGGAATGCACCACCATGTCCGCCCCCAGCGCTAGTGGCTGTTGGAAATATGGCGACATGAATGTGTTGTCGACCACGAGCAGAACCTTTTTGCGCCGGCAGATCTGGCTGATGGCCGCAAGGTCACTCAGCCGCATCAGCGGATTCGTCGGCGTTTCCACGTACACCATTCGGGTGTTTTTGCGAATGGCGCGTTCCACCTTGGAAGCATCCGAAGTATCAACGTAAGAAAACTCCAGACCGAAGCCTGTCATCACTTGATTGAACAGCCGCGGCGTTCCACCATACAGATCGTTACCGCAGACCACGTGGTCCCCCGACTTCAGCATACTGACGATGGCATTGATCGCCGCCATGCCACTGGCAAATACACGTGCCGCCACTGCGCCTTCGAGCGCGGCGAGATTCGTCTCCAAACGCGCCCGCGTCGGGTTCGATACGCGCGAGTATTCGTATCCCTTGTGCTCGCCGATTCCCTGCTGGACATAGGTCGAGGTCGGATATATGGGCACTGTAACTGCCCCGGTCAAAGGATCGGGCTCCTGCCCACAGTGAATGGCGCGCGTGGCAAAACCTGGCTCTTTAATTTTTTTCATGAAATTGATTTCTGCGAGATCTGCAGCCCCGAGCTCGTGAACTTAAATGCCGCCCTCAAAAATCTTCTTGGACAAATACCGCTCCGCCGAATCCGGAATGATCGTCACAACGCGCTTCCCAGCGCCTAGCTTTTTCGCAACTTTCAGGGACGCGAACACGGCCGCACCGCCGCTCGAACCGGCCAGCACGCCTTCCTTCGCCGCCAGCGTCTTCACCATGCTGAAAGCGTCATCATCGGTCACCATCATCACGTCATCGCACACGGCGCGGTCAAACGTCTTAGGAGTGAAACTCGTGCCAATGCCTTCCACCTTGTGCGGGCCAGGCTGCCCCCCACCCAACGTCGATCCCTGGGTTTCGACCGCATAGGCTAGGACAGTGGGCGATTTCTCCTTCAAGTAGCGTGCGATTCCAGAGAAAGTTCCGCAGGTGCCGCAACCAAGGACGACAGCATCTACTTTTCCGTTCATCTGATCGAAGATTTCGTGCGCAGTCGTCTCGTAGTGATAGTCCGGATTGGCAAGGTTCTCAAACTGTCCTGCCATAAACGCAGACGGATCAGTGGCCACCAGCGCCTTCGCCTGCTGGATGGCACCCTGCATTCCATCGGCATCGGGAGTGCGAACGACTTGTGCGCCGAGGGCGCGCATGATCGTGACTTTCTCCTCAGAAAAGCGCTCCGGCACAAACAAGCGAACCTTGTAGCCGCGATTCACGCCGATCAGCGCGAGGCCGATCCCAGTGTTTCCCGCCGTCGCCTCGACAATCGTTCCGCCGGGCTTCAGCTTCCCTTCCTGCTCGGCGCGCCGGATGATTCCGATGGCCGCGCGGTCTTTCACACTGCCGCCCGGATTCAAGTACTCCAGTTTGGCGAATACATCGGCCGATCCGGCGGGAACTAACCGCTTCAACAGCAACATGGGAGTCTCGCCGACCAGTTGGGTAATGTCGTCGGCAACGCGCAGGTGGGACATTTCAGAAGTTTTCGAAGTCACCTTACAGGGTACGGGGAGCTATGCAGGATCGTCAATTGCGGCGGGCCAAGCGAAAGTCACGGCGCCTCAGGCTATAATTACGCCTCCCGAGACAGAAAGGAATCGCATGCGACGTTTCGCCGCAGTGCTGTTGATCATCAACCTGATTGTTCCATCCCTCGCTCTAGGTGCGGACGAGACCGCGCTGGCCGGCTATTCGACCCACTCCAGCCAGACCGAGCGTGACTGGGAAGCGAAGTTTCGCGCCATCCCCGACCCGGCAAATCTCAAGGAATATATGCGGCACCTTAGCGCGCGGCCGCATCACGTCGGATCTCCTTACGACAAGGAGAACGCCGAGTGGATCCTCGCTCGCTTCAAAGAATGGGGACTCGACGCGCATATCGAGACCTTCGACGTTCTTTTCCCGACACCCAAGATTCGCGTGCTGGAGATGGTCGAACCGACAAAGTTCACCGCCAAGCTAGAAGAGCCCGCTCTGGCAGTGGATCCGACCTCGAATCAGAAATCGGAGCAACTCCCTACCTATAACGCATATTCGATTGACGGCGACGTGACCGCTCCCCTCGTTTTCGTGAACTATGGACTGCCCGAAGACTACGAGCAACTCGACCGCCTGGGAATCTCGGTGAAAGGCGCGATCGTCATCGCGAAGTACTACCAGTCGTGGCGTGGCGTGAAGCCTAAAGTTGCTGCCGAACACGGGGCTATTGGATGCTTGATCTACTCGGAGCCGAAGGATGACGGTTACAGCCGCGATAACGTTTTCCCGCTGGGACCCATGCGCAATCCCGACGGCGTGCAACGCGGCAGCGTGATGGACTTCGCTTCAGCCAGTCCCGGAGATCCGCTCACTCCCGGCATCGGCGCTACGCCGGGCGCCAAGCGACTCGCGCTGAAAGATGCAAAAAGCATCACCAAGATTCCCGTGCTGCCGATTTCCTACGGCGATGCACAACCTCTGCTCGCCGCGCTCAAAGGGCCGATGGCGCCCGACGAGTGGCGCGGAACCCTGCCAATCCCCTATCACGTTGGGCCGGGCCCTGCGAAAGTTCATCTCAAAGTGGAGTTCAACTGGGACACCAAGCCGGTGAACGACGTGATCGCAAAAATTCCCGGCAGCGTCGTGCCCGACGAGTGGATCATTCGTGGCAATCACCACGATGCGTGGGTAAACGGCGCAGAAGATCCGGTCTCCGGCCAGGCTCCCCTTCTGGAAGAAGCCCGCGCGCTGGGCCTTTTGCTGAGGCAGGGCTGGAAGCCGCGGCGCACGATCATCTACGCCGCGTGGGATGGCGAGGAACCTATGCTGCTAGGCTCCACGGAATGGGTCGAGGCACACGCCGACGAACTGCGCCAGCACGCCGCCGTCTACATCAATAGCGACGGCAACGACCGGGGCCTTCTTCAGATGGGCGGGTCGCACACGCTGGAACAGTTCATCAATGGAGTGGCCCGCGACATCGAAGATCCTGAGACCAAACTGACGGTCTGGCAGCGCCTGCAATTGTCGAAGATTGCGGAGGCGAAGTCCGCCGACGATCGGAAGGAACTGCGGCAGCGTGCCGATCTCCGCATCAACGCGCTCGGCTCCGGCACGGACTTCACAGGCTTTCTCGACCACATCGGCGTCGCCACTCTTGACTTAGGTTACGAGGGCGAAGACGAACAGGGCATTTACCACTCCATATATGACGATTTTTATTGGTACATGCATTTTTCCGACTACGATTTCGTCTACGGCCGCGCACTGTCGCAAACCGTGGGAACCTCGGTGATGCGCCTTGCCGACGCCGAAATCCTGCCCCTTGATTTCGTGGATTTTGCGGACACGATCCACAAATACACGAAGGATCTGGAAAAACTGCTGGCGGACAAGCAGGAAGAAATTCGCGAACGCAACCAGGAACTGGACGAAGGCGTCTTCAAAGCCACGCTTGACCCCCGGCGACCTACGATCGCACCGCCGCGCGAAGACGTTCCTCCACATCTGAATTTCGCCCCCATGCAGAACGCGGCAGACTCGCTGACGCGCAGCGCGGACCACTACAAGAAGGCATTCCTTCATAACCAGGCGACGCTGAGCGAGAGCCAGGCGGACTCGCTGCGCGCATTGAACCAGCAACTGATCGAGAGCGAGCGCAAACTGACCAACGAGGACGGCCTGCCACGGCGCCCTTGGTACAAACATTTGCTTTATGCCCCTGGAGTTTATAGCGGATACGGCGTGAAGACCGTTCCCGGTGTGCGGGAAGCGATTGAGCAGAAAAAATACAGTGAGGCCGAACAGGAAATTGTGCGGGTGGCGAAAGCGCTGGAAGAGGAATCCGCTCTGATCGAATCAGCTGCGAAGATGCTGGATCAGCCGGGAGCGTCGCCGTCGGCGCGATAAACGTCGACGCTATTTCGCCCCGCTGGCCGACGGTTGCGCTCCCGCGTAGTATCCGCTCTTGGTGCGCACCATCATCTTGCCGTGGCCTTTGGCCTTGGCCTCGACGCGAATCTGCCGGAAGCCGCCATTCCCTCTGGGGTTGGTCGGCTTGTAACCGATCGCGTACTGGTTTCGGATATCATTCGCGACGCTCTTACTGATCGCGTCTACCTCGTCCAGCGTCTTGGGGAAAAACGCGATCCCTCCAGTGTGCTGAGCGATGATCTCCAAAGCCTTCCTGGCGCGCTTGGGATGTTCTTCATCCCCGAGAATCCCAATGGCATAGACCGAAGGCCCGTTTTCTTCCTGCAGATGCTTCACTGCCTGCTCCAGGGTCTCGTTGCTGGCGTTATCCTCGCCGTCGGTCACGACAAACAATACTTTCTTCTCGAGGTGGGCAAAACGCTTCAGATGTTCGGCGGAAGCGACAACCGCGTCATAGAGTGCAGTGCCTCCGCGGGCATCAATCTTTTCCAGCGCTTCCTTGAGCTTCAGCAGGTCGTTGGTGAAGTCCTGGTCGAGATAATACTCATCGTTGAAATTCACGACGAAGACTTCATCCTTGGGATTACTCGATCGCACCAGATTCAGCGCGGCCTGGTTCACTTTGCCGCGCTTCTCCCGCATCGATCCCGAGTTGTCGATGACGATGCCCATCGCCACGGGAATATCCACGTGATGAAACGAGATGATGTTCTGCGGCTTGCCGTCTTCAAAAACTGTAAAGGCACCGCGGTCGAGCGTGGTGACGATATGCTGCTTGTCGTCGATCACTGTGGCATGCAGCATGACTTCGTCCACATCTTTGCGGAAGACGAAGACTCCCTGATCGTTGAGTCTTTTGTCTTGATCGTCCTGGGTCTTCGGAGATGTGGGAGGATCGGCTGGCGACGCGGCTGCAGACGGATTGGCCGGCTTAGAGTCCTTCTGTGGCGGGGCGGCTTGGGGCCAGGCCAGTAACTGCACACCGGCCCAGATCACAAGCACAAAGAGCAGAACCCTCGCAGCCCTATTCCTGAGGCGCGTAATATCCCGTCCTGGCATACACCCGTAGAGGCGGCAATCCTTTCGGTGGCAGCAGCTTCACTTTTATCTTACGCCATTTGCCGTCGCGCACTACTTTGCTCGGACGGTATCCGAGGACATACTGATTGCGCAGTTCCACTCCGATCTTCGTTGCCACGTCCCCCAAGTCATTGGGATTGTCGATCGTAAACGCCCGGCCCCCGGTCAGCTCCGTAATGTCGCTGAGCAGTTGTGGGCCCAGCCGTTCTTCCATGGCAGACGCGTAGCGGTCGTAAATGCCGATGGCGTAGATCATAACGTCCGCTTCCTTCACCAGCGACTTGATCTCGCCCTCGGTATACCGGCTGTGGTTATCCCCCCCATCGGAGATGATCAGCAAGGCCTTCTTTGGATACTTGGCTTGCCGCATCTTGCTGATTCCCATGTAAATGGCGTCAAGCAAAGCCGTCCGGTGACGCGGCACGGCAAAAACCAGCTTGTTCTGAATCTCATCCACCGAACTGGTGAAGTCGCTCACTGTCTCCGGTTCGTCGGAGAAAGTGATCATGAAAAACTCATCCTGCGGATTGGCCGTCTTGAAAAACTCGATCACCGCGTCTTTTGCGCGCTCCATTTTGCTGCTCATACTGCCGCTGGAATCGAAGATCACGCCCAGTGAAACTGGAGCATCCTCGCTCGAAAACGTTCGAATCTCCTGGGAGGAGTTACCTTCGAAGAGTTGGAAGTTCTCCTTGTCGAGTCCGGTCACCAACCGGTTCATAGGATCCGTGATCGTGACTGGGACTAGTACGAGATCTACGTCAACTTTCAGCGGACGCACGTGGGCGCTTAGCCCGCTGCTCGATGCAACGAGATCACGCTTTGGGGCCTCCGGAGGCTTCTCCACTTCTCGCGGCGCGATGTGCACATCATTCACATCGGTCTGGCCGAATGCAGGAGCGCAGAACCACGCGGTCACTACGAGACTGACGGAGAACCACAGCCACAGGTTGGCAGTGCAGAGATTTTTGCGCAGCCGGGCTGGAGTCGGGTCCCAGGGGAGAACCTGACAGCCACTTCGAACTAGGGCCATCGGGTGAGATGACCAGCGCCCAACGGGTAGGCGGGCCATAAATACCTCATCTGACGCGGATGTTAGCACAGCTTTCACCCCGCGGCGCACACATTTTGTCAAAATTGAGAGACAAATTTCACAACGGCATTTTCGTTGTTATTTGTGAGGAATGGGTTGGCTGTAGAGACGATTAAAACTACCGTTTCTTGGAGGTCTTCTCCCGAAAAGCGGTGCAGTTCGGCCGCTTTCGAGCCATCCGCCACGAACCTGCAGAGCACGTCACGGCCAACGCACCCGCCGCCCGCTCCCGAGGACTGCCGCTAACTTGTTACAATCAAAAGTTTCCCATGGCTGACATCATTCCTTTTCGCGCTCTCCGCTACGACTTGCAGCGAGTCGCTGCTTCGCAGGTTGTGACCCAACCCTATGACAAGATCACTCCCGCCATGCAAGAGAGATACTACGCAGCCAGCCCGTACAATTTGGTGCGCATTATCCTGGGCCGACGCGAGACGGGGGACAATGCGGCTCACAACGTCTACACCCGGGCCGCCTCATTCGCCCGGCAATGGCGGAATGACGGAATTCTGCGGCAAGATTCCGCCCCTTCGATTTACACCTACTCGCAGACTTTTACCGCCCCATCAGGCGCCACGTTCGAGCGTCGCGGATTCATCGCGCTCGGCCGCGTCGAAGACTATGACGCCAAGGTCGTCTACCGTCACGAGCAGACGCTCTCCAAGCCAAAGGCCGATCGCCTCGACCTGCTCCGCACCACACGCGCGCATTACGAACAGCTCTTTCTACTCTACGAAGATTCCGGCGAGGTCGCTTCCCTGCTCACGCCCCCGACCGGCACCGCACCCACGATCGACGTACTCGACGAGTACGGAGTCGCCCACCGCGTCTGGCAGATTTCCGATGCCGCCAGCGTCTCTTCCGTTCAACACCAGATGCGCAACAAGAAGCTGGTGATCGCCGACGGCCACCACCGCTACGAAACCGCACTCAACTTCCGCAACGAATGCCGCACCGCCGCGGGCGCAAGTTCGAATCCGCAGGCACCCTACGAATACGTGATGATGACTTTCGTCAACATGAACGATCCGGGACTGCTGGTTCTGCCTACTCATCGCGTAGTGCATTCGCTCCAGTCGTTCTCCGTCGATGAGTTTCAGAAATCCAGCAACGCCTTTTTCGAAGTGGAAGAAGTCGACACTGCGCTCGACGCCACCCGCGCCAGCGCGCTACTGCGGGAGCGTGGCCGTTCTGGAACCGCGCTGCTGGCTGTCACTGCCAATCGCGTTTTCGTTCTGCATTCTCCAAAACCCGCAGGCGCCAAATTCTTCGCCGGACTTTCCGCTCGCCAGCAAGCCCTTGACGTCGTCCAACTGCATAGATGCCTGCTCGAAGGCGTTCTGAAGCTTTCCGAGGAATCCATCCGCAACCAACAGAACCTCTCTTACCTGCGCGATGCCTCTGAAGCTCTGGCCCAGGTCCGCAAGGGCGAGGCAAACATCGCATTTCTCATGAACCCGTGCCCGGTCGAGCAAGTGCGCGACGTGGCGTTTGCGGGTGAGGTCATGCCCCAGAAGTCCACCGATTTCTATCCTAAGCTGCTCAGTGGATTAACGGCCTATGCGCTGGATTAGCAACCCAAGAAGTGCCGGTGTCCTGGGGGCGAGGCGTGCACGAATTGTCGTGGCGTGCGGAGCATTCGTGATCGGCGCGACTCTGGTGTGCGCAATCTTGGTGGCAGGAGCACCGCCCGACAAGCACTTGGCTGTCTATTCAGTGGCAGCAAATTACTCGCTTCCCCTGGTGCAGCGCGAAGGACGTCCCTACGTCGGCCTGCTCGAGGTGCTCGAGCCGCTGGGCAAGGTGAGTGCCAAGTCTGAAGGCAAAGCCTGGCGCCTGCACTACAACAATGTGGAAGGCGACTTCCAGGTGGGCAAGAGCCGCGCCCGCGTTCAGGGACGAGACGCCGATCTCGGGGGGAAATTTCTCGTCGAGAATGATCGTGGACTGGTCCCCGTCGGCTCCCTGCCATCCCTGCTTCCTCGCTTTCTCGGTGGCCCCGTCACCTTACACGAAGAATCCGGACGCCTGTTCATCGGCAGCGTGGCTACTCACTTTACTGCCACGTTGTCATCCGACAATCCTCCCCGTCTGGTTTTCCATTTCTCTGCGCCCGTGAACCCGATGATCGCGACCGAACCCGGGGCGCTGCGCATGACCTTCACCCGCGAACCCGTTGTGGCTCCGGCCTCGCCCACTCTCACCTTCGGAAACAAGACCATCCCGTCGGCGATTTACAGCGAGAGCAACGGAGCGGCCGTGGTGACGGTCAATGTGGCGATTCCGGTGATTGCAAGCTTTAGCAATGACGGGCGCACCGTCACCATCTCTGGCACTGCTGGGGCCGCACCGAATGCGAATGCGCCCCCTCCCGCGCTCGGATCTTCGGCCGGGACTGGGCAATCGACACCAGTTGCCCCCACCACTCCGGCCCCCGCACCCACCGTCGCGCGCCGCTACTTCGCAGTCGTTGACGCCAGTCACGGAGGCGACGATCACGGAGAAACCCTCAGCAACGTCCTGCTCGAAAAAGACGTCACCGTCTCGCTCGCGCGCAGCCTCCGACAGGAACTCGAAAGCCGCGGCATCCCAACGCTGGTCCTGCGCGACTCCGACGCAAATCTTTCAGTCGACCAGCGCGCCGTCACCGCCAACGCGGATCGCGCCGCCATCTATATCGCAGTGCACGCAGCGTCCAATGGTCATGGCGTGCGGGTCTATACCGCGATGCTACCCTTCGGCGGTGACGATCGGGGGACTTTCCGGGCGTGGTCGACCGCGCAGCACGCCTCTTTGCCCCAAAGTCAGAGCATCGCCAACGCAGTCGCCGTTGAATTCCAAAGACGGCAGGTCCCGGTTCGCACGTTGACCGCCCCGCTTCGCCCGCTGAACAACATCACCGGACCTGCGATTGCCGTTGAAGTCGCGCCCCAGGGTTCCGATCCTTCTCAACTCACAGCGCCCGACTACCAGCAACTCGTCACCAGCGCTGTCGCGACCGCGATTGCCGCGTCCCGCGATCAACTGGGAGCCGCGCGATGAGGAAGCAAGCGCGAAGCGTGAGCTACAAAGCATGATCCCCCGCCATCTTGTCATCGCGATGTCGGTACTCCTGGTGGCGGTCCTGGGCCTGAGTGTCTACGCGTGGCACATGAGAAAGACGGCCGCGGCCACGCCTGTCTCCTCCGATACCCGCCCCCTCGCTCCGCCGATCGCTGGCCCCACTGAGCGAGTCACCGTCTTCGTCGCGCACGACGAGGATGGCAGCCTGCGCGCCGAGTCGGCGCTGATTCCACTTCCCTCCGGCCGGCAGCAGCGCGCCGAGGAACTTCTGCGCGCCCTATTGCTGCTGTATCTCGACAAGTCGTCGCCCCACGTCCTCGGTTCCGGCGCCGATATCCGCAGCGTCTTTCTGGTCGATCCCGGAGTCGCCGTCATCGACTTGAACTCTGCGTTTGCAGACACTCACCGCTCGGGCGTCCTCGTGGAGGAACTGACCATGGCCTCGCTGATCCACACCATCTCGGCCAACACTCCGGGAATTTTGAAGGTGAAGATTCTGGTCGATGGCAACGAGCGAGACACCCTCGCCGGCCACGCCGATCTTTCTTCGTTCTACGACGTGACGGCGGTCAATCAACTCGCGGCGCAACTGCAGCCCGGGCAATAAAGACCTCAGGCGTCGGACCTCTGACGTCAGACCTCAGCATTTCGTTTCTGCTCAGTCCGGTCTGAATAATCTATATTCAGCCGTGATGCGGCCGAGAGTGTCCACCTTTACTTCTTGCGGTCCATTTCGACGCTTATCATCCAGTCGCCTTCAGGAAAATCATGCGGCGGCTTGCCGAGGCGTGAGTCAACTGAATGGCCCTTGGTCTTCGAGTCGTATGCCACATACACGCCAGCAGCGGGAATGGCGCGAAAATTCAGCGTTACATAAAAGGTCGACGGCAAGCGCGTGGGAGGAACATCGAAACGCGCCCAACCATCCTGTAAAAACGCGAACGAGGCATATCGGCCTTTCCAGATGGAAATGAGCTTGGCATCGGCGTCGCCGAGTGCGATATCGAAGGTTGTATCGGGGGCCTTTTCTTCGCCATACCGTGATCCGTCGATCCACACGGCCGTAATGTACCAGTTGCCCGGAGCGGGCACCGTAAACTTCCGCCCTTCTCCAGTCCCGCCAATGGACATGCGACTAGTCTCGGAGCCTCTACCCGGCGGCACTTCGACTGCATGGCCGGAAAGGTTTGCGGAAGAGGTCTGCTCGATATCAAATGCACTCACTTCGACCAGCACCGGCTCGGCACCCCGCCACCAATCTTTCAATGCGACTTCATTGTGAGGCTGGAGCTTCTCAAGAGTTGGAAGCAAGTCTTCCCAGGGCCTTTCCGAACCGACGCCAGCCGACTGCCAAGCCGCAAAAAGCTGGGGGAACTCGCGCAGGCCAATGATGGCGCCGAGCTTTTGCCACTGTGCTGCCGCGATTGTCACGTCCGACGCTGACTTCGATGCTATTGCTTTCTCCAGCCGGGCGGTTCCGTCCTGACGGTAGTCGTACGCCTCGGGCCACAGCGATTCCCCTTTGACGGCAAAAACACGGTCCACGACCACCGAACCAATGTAATCAGCCCAGCCTTCAGCCGCGGCGTCGAACATCCAGTCCCTGTTTTTCAGAGTCCGATACATGGCGATGTGCCCCAACTCGTGACAGATTCCGTAAATGCTAAATAACCCCGATTTTGCGGGTGGCGCGAGAGCCTCTGACGAGGCGATCGTTAAAAAGAGCTGATCATTTCCGTTATTGAAGAGATCCGCCGAAGCGCCGTCCTTGCAAGTGACTGAGAGACTTGCCGCCTTGGGCATGTTGAAGCCCCATTCGGCATAGATGTCTCTGGCCGCTGCCAGCACTTCCGCAAGGGCGTGAGTGTGCGCGGTATCGATGGTGCAGCCAGTCACTTTGACGTGCGGGACAGCAAGTTGATCGCTCGCGGCAAAGCATGTCGCAGCTGCCATCGAGGTGGTGAGGACGAAAGCCAGGCGGTGCTTCAGCATCAGCATGGGCAGACCTCCTGTGCAGAGCTGCGAGGAGCAGGGCAGACCTCTCGCAGTCAGCTCTGATGAAGCTCAAGTAGACGAGTCAGCTTCAGGCCTGTCAGTGACCCACATCACAAGGTAATATCTGAGGTCGGAATACCGCCGAGGATTCACCATCTGCTCGGGGCCGGATGATTGGGTTCAGCAACCGATAAATGGACCTCAGCCCAGACTGGCGCCGAGTCTGAGGTCCGAGGTCCGCTTTCTTACGAAGTTTTTTCCAACCCTTCGATCTCGTGCTTCGCCCGCTCCAGAATCTCGCGAATCTTTGCGATCTTGGCGGAGTCGTGCGTGCCCCGAGTCGCTGTCTTCAGCGCTGCCTTCATCACTTCGGCCGCCGGACGCATTACCTCCGCGCCCTCCATACCCATCCACGGCGCCCAGTCTCCGGCTTGCTCGGCGCGCTGCCAGATTTTCTTCACCGTCTCGGCTTCGCGCTGCAGTTCGGCCTTGCCGGCTTCGGTGAGCGAATACGTCCGCTTCCCCGCCGCCGTGTCCGAGGTGACCAGGCCCTCATCTTCCAGTTGCTGGAGTGCTGGATAAATCGCTCCCGCACTCGCCTTATAAATGCCGCCCGACTTCGTCTCCAGTTCCTTCATCAACTCGTAGCCGTGCTTCGCGCCGCCTTCCAGCATCGACAGCAATGCCAACCTGATCTCGCCCGGACCAAAGAACCGGCCCCAACGACCTCCGCGGCCCCAGGGAAATCCTCCGCCCATAAACGGCATCGCCATCCCGCCTCGCCACCAACTTCCACATCCTCCGTACATAACGCAAAACTCCTTGAGATCGACTCCTTACAACGTTCGATCTGTCGATAACTATATCGTTAGATATATCTTTTGTCAATACGAACACGCCCTTCTCCCTCAATCGTTTACAATCCCGAAGCATGTTCTATCGCTCTGATAATCGATCTTCCGATCAGCTGCGCCCCGTTGTCCTGACTCCCGAGTTCATCACGACCGCGGAAGGCTCCGTCCTGATTGAGGTTGGCAATACCCGAGTCATCTGTACAGCCTCGATTGAAGAAACCGTCCCTCAATTCATGCGCAACAGCGGCAAGGGATGGATTTCCAGCGAGTACAGCATGCTTCCCCGCTCGACACTGACCCGCTCCCCGCGCGAAGTGACCAAGGGCCGGCAGAGCGGACGCACCCACGAAATCCAGCGCCTGATCGGCCGGTCGTTACGGGCCGTGACAGATCTGACTCGCCTCGGCGAACGCACCATCTGGATCGACTGCGACGTCATCCAGGCCGATGGAGGCACGCGCACCGCGTCGATCACGGGCGCGTTCGTGGCGCTAGGCCTCGCCCTGGAAAAACTGGTGGACGCCGGCACGCTGACGTCGGTGCCGCTGAAGGATTTTGTCGCGGCCGTAAGTGTGGGAATCGTCGACGGAGAAATCCTGCTCGACCTCTGCTACGAAGAAGACTCCCGCGCCGATGTCGACATGAACTTCGTCATGACCGCCGGGCATAAACTGGTCGAAGTCCAGGCAACCGCCGAGCACCAGGTCTTCGACGACCAGCAACTGGCCAAGATGATCGCCTTCGCCAAGCAAGGCGTGCAGTCGCTGATCGCCAAGCAGCAAGCGGTGCTGAAAGCGCTGACGCTAAGGCAATAGTCGATCCGTCCGTTCCGTTTTGGACCGTTTCCTAAAATGAGACGGCCACCTACTACCTTCGTTTCCCGGGCGGCTCCGTGTCCATTTACAGGCCTCTCCTCCAACGCTACGGTGAGGGCATGGGAAATCTCCGCAGCATTGACGGACGAGGCAGCGACGGCTCATGCAGAGACCGCCGGCGCGAACCGCGCACTGATATTGACCTTGGGCTTACGGTCTGGGGCGTAGACACGCGGGGCGACCGCTTCCTGCAGGAAGCCCGCGGCCGCGATATCAGCCTGAGTGGAGGGCTGTTGACGGGGCTCGATGCCGAACTACGCTCTGGTGACGTGATCGGGATCCTCTTCGCCGGAAAGACGGCGCGCTACCGCGTGGTATGGGTTCGCCACAGTGGTACCAGCGACAAAGTGCAGGCCGCAGTTCACAGATTTGCGGCGGATGAATGCCCCTGGAAAGACATGTTGGCGGAAAAGTCCGCGGAATCAGTCTTAGTAAGCCGGCCCACACTAGAGTCTCCCCATTGAATCCTCTGTGTCCTCCGTGTCCTCTGTGTTTGAAGATTCTTGCCTAAGCCACCCACACCGTCTTGGCGTTCAAGAACTCGCGAATCCCCACCGCCCCCAACTCGCGCCCATGTCCAGATTGCTTCACCCCACCAAACGGAATGCGGGGATCGGACGCCACCATCTTGTTGATAAATACCATCCCAGCCTCGAGTTCGTTGATGAAGCGCTCGCGCTCCTTGTCGTCGTTCGTCCAGGCGCTCGCGCCCAGCCCAAACCGCACATCATTGGCAATGCGGATCGCTTCGTCCTGATCCTTCACCCGAAAGATCGACGCCACCGGGCCAAAGAACTCCTCGCCATACGCAGGCGAGTTTTTTGGAATGTTGGTCAGCACCGTGGGCGCGTAATAATTCCCCTTCTGCTTCAGCGGGTGCCCGCCCGTCAGCAGTTTCGCTCCGGCCTTCACCGTCTTCTGCACGTCCGCATCGAGCGTAGTGACCGCATCGGCCGTGGCCAGCGGACCGAGTTCCGTCTTCTCATCAAACGGATCGCCAATCTTCAGCCCCTCCATGCGCGCCACGAACTTCTTCTCAAATTCGTCGGCAATGGAATCGGCGACGATGAAACGCTTCGCCGCAATGCAAGACTGCCCGTTGTTGAGAATACGAGCCTCGACGGCCGTCTTGACCGCAGCATCCAGATCGGCCGAAGGCATCACGATAAACGGATCGCTGCCGCCCAACTCGAGCACAACTTTCTTGATCCGCTTCGCGGCTCCAATGCCTACCTGAATACCGGCCTGCTCACTGCCCGTCAGGGTCGCCGCCACCACCCGCGGATCATTCAACAGCGCATCCACTTGCCCCGAGCCAATCAGCAGGGTCTGGAACACACCCGCGGGGAACCCAGCCTCCAGAAAAATCTCTTCGATAGCCAGCGCGCATTGCGGCACATTCGAGGCATGCTTCAGCAATCCAACGTTGCCCGCCATCAGTGCCGGCGCTGCAAACCGGATCACCTGCCAGAACGGAAAGTTCCACGGCATGACCGCCAGAATCGGTCCGATCGGCAAATACCGGATGAAACTCTTCTTCGCCCCGGTCTCGACCGGCTCGTCTGCCATGAAGCGCTCGGTGTTCTGAGCATAATAGCGGCACGCGGTCGTGCACTTGACGGCCTCGGCCACAGCAGCCTTGTAAGGCTTGCCCATCTCGAGCGTCATCAGGTGCGCGAACTTCTCCTTGTCGCGCTCCAGGATCTCGGCCGCCCTCAGCATGCGCCTGGCGCGCACGGCAAATGGAGTTTTCAGTTCGGCCTTGAATGCAGTCACTGCGAGTTGCAATTTCTTCTCAATCTCGGATTCCGAGAGTGGCTGAAATGTTTTGACGACTTCGCCCGTAGCAGGATTAATTGTTGCGATTGCCATGATGACAGTCCTTCTTTCAAGTCGGACGCAGTGTATCCCGCAACCGAACCCTTCGCGCCCAACTGAATATTGATTTCTGACGCGGATCAAATCCCGGCGCGGTCATACCACTATACCATTGGTACGACGGAAGAAATGGCTCGGGCTCCGGAATTCACGCGCCTGAAAAAGCAATGCTTCAGAATGAATGCGGGGGATCAGATCGTTGGGGCCGAACCGGATGCGAAGTGCCAGCCACCACTCGGTGCTCCGGATGCGTCCAGAGTTCCCGGAATTCCGTATAGGCGCCGACGCCGATGAGAAAGACCGCTCCCGCCGCGCAGAAAAACATAAGTACCATCAACATGGCGTCACCTCCAAGCCTGTCGTAGTGGCAGGTGACCTGACGGTCTCAGACTAGATCAGGATGAGAATCTCTGCAGTGACGCCGGTCACTCGCATACCAACAAAACTTCTCCCATCCAAAGCAGACTTCGCCCATTTTGTCCTTCGTAACGAGCAGATTCTCCTGCCCTTTGGTTTACAATACTCGGTACTTCCAAGCACTCATCTTCATTCGTATTCAGGAGGATTCTCATGAAGCTCACCCCGGGCAAACTTGCCGGTCTCAAGAAAGTCTCCAACGAACGCGGCATTATCGCCGCCGCTGCCATGGATCAGCGCGGCTCCCTGCAGAAGTCCCTGGCCAAGGAAAAGGGCGGCGAAATCACCGACGCCATGATGGAAGAATTCAAAACGCTAGTCACCGAAGTTCTCACGCCGCACGCCACCGCCATCCTGCTCGACCCCGAGTGGGGACTGCCGGCCTCGAAGCGCCGCGCTAAGAATGCCGGCCTGCTGCTGGCCTATGAAAAGACCGGATACGACAAGACCGGCCCCGGCCGCCTGCCCGATCTGCTCGACGTATGGTCCGCGCGCCGCCTGAAAGAAGCCGGCGCCGACTGCGTCAAGATTCTGCTGTACTACACGCCCGACGATCCTAAGCACGTCAACGAAATCAAACACGCCTGGGTCGAGCGCATTGGCGACGAATGCCGCGCCAACGACATCCCGTACTTCCTGGAGTTTGTGGGCTACGAAGAAGGCGCCGACGAGAAAGGCCCCGACTACGCCAAGAAGAAACCGCACATTGTCACCGAGAGCATGCGCGAGTTCAGCAAGGACCGCTACGGCGTCGACGTGCTCAAGGTCGAAGTGCCGGTCAACATGAAGTTCGTCGAAGGCGTAAAGTGCTTCGGCGGAACTAAGGCTTACACCAAGAAGGAAGCCATCGAACTGTTCCATAAAGCCGCCAACGTCGCGACCAAGCCATTCATTTACCTGTCGGCGGGCGTGAGCAATGCGGAATTCAGTGAGACCCTGGAACTCGCCGGAGAGTCCGGAGTGAAGTTCAACGGCGTCCTCTGCGGCCGCGCCACCTGGAAAGACGGCATTCCCATCTACGCGAAGCAGGGCGCAGCCGCCTTCCGCAAGTGGCTGGAAACCGAAGGTGTAAAGAACATCCACAACGTCAACGACAAGTTGAAAGCCGCGACGTCGTGGCACTCGATCTACGGCGTGGAACTAGTGCACGCGTAAACTCGAAGTCGTTATGTGGCGCGGGCGCCCTCGCCTGCGCCATTCTTTTTACTGCCATTACGCATTCAGCGAGTCACTTTGAAGCGAAAGATCCTTCTCTCCTGGAGCAGCGGCAAAGATAGTGCGTGGACCCTCCATGTCCTTCGTCAGAGCGATGACGTAGAAGTTGTCGGCCTGCTCACCACGATCAACACGAATTTCCAGCGCGTCGCCATGCACGGCACACGGCACGCGCTGCTGCAGGCACAATCAAACGCCGCCCGCCTGCCGCTCTGGGAAGTTCCCTTACCCTGGCCTTGCAACAACGATATCTATGAAGAGGCGATGTCAGCCGCCTGTACCTCGGCCGTTCAGCAAGGAATCTCCGCCATCGCTTTCGGCGATCTCTTCCTCGAAGACGTCCGTCGCTACCGCGAAGAGCGTCTGCGCGGTACGGGCCTCGAACCCATGTTCCCGCTCTGGGGACGAGATACACGACAACTGATCCGAGAAATGCTGGATGCCGGTCTGGGTGCTCGGATTGTCTGTGTCGATCCTTCGAAGCTGGCTGGCGACTTCATCGGCCGCGATCTCGACTACGATTTATCGAGTCGTCTGCCAGCCGGAGTTGATCCTTGTGGCGAGAACGGCGAGTTCCACACCTTCGCTCACGCCGGGCCTATGTTCTCTCAGCGCATTCCCATCCAGGGAGGCGAAACCGTGGAGCGCGACGGATTCCTCTTCGGAGATATCCTCCCCGATTCCAAGATGGCCACGCCGAACCGCAATCGTTAGCCACAGGAATTACACTGATAGCGGAACAAACCCTATGTCAGCGACTACCGTTCTCATCACCGGCGCCTCCGGCGGCATTGGATACGAACTCGCCAAGCTCTTCGCCCGTAACCATCACAACCTGGTCCTCGTTGCTCGCAGCTCCGACAGACTCGCGCAGGTCGGCAAAGAACTGCAATCGCAAGGCGTCACAGTGAAGACGATTGCACTCGATCTCATCGAGCCGCCAGCACCCAGGTTCCTCTTCGACCAACTTCAGCGCGAAGGCATCGCCATCGACATCCTCATTAACAACGCCGGCTTCGGCGCTTACGGTGAGTTCGCCCAAATGCCCGAAGAAGAAATCGGCGGCCAGATCGACCTCAACATCACCGCACTCACAGCACTGACGCGTCTCTTCCTGCCGCCGATGGTGCAGCGCCGCGGTGGCCGGATCATGAACGTGGCTTCCACTGCCGGATTCCAGCCCGGCCCTCTCATGGCCGTCTACTACGCCACCAAGGCCTATGTAATTTCGTTCTCCGAGGCAATCGCCAACGAACTGCGCCACTCGGGCGTCACCGTGACCTGCTTCTGTCCAGGAGCGACCAACACCGGTTTTGCGAAACGCGCCGGCAACGATCAGTCTCGAATATTCAAGCAGTTTGGCGCGATGAGCGCAGAAAAAGTCGCGGTAGACGGCTACCGCGCCCTCATGGAAGGCCGCACGCTCGCGATTTCCGGAATGCAAAACTGGCTGGTCGCTCAGTCCACCCGTTTCGCTCCCCGCAAAGTAGTCACCGCGCTTTCCCGCTGGGTCAGCGAAAAAGCCGAATAGCACCCAAAATGCACGAAGGCACCCAAGGGGAATCCAGTTTCTCCCTTGGTGTGCCTTCGCGCCCCTCGGTGATGACTTTCAATCCTGCGTCGCCGGACTTACACCTGCGCCGCGCCGCCGTCCACGAAAAGTTCAGCGCCCGCCACGAAGCTGGCGTCTTCCGACGCGAGAAACACTGCTGCCTTTCCAATCTCATCCGGCTGCCCGATGCGCCCGAGCGGTACCATCGAAGTAAGGTGATCAACAATGCCCTGCCGCTGCTCCTTCGTTTCCGCGAGTCCGTCCAGGATCGGCGTCTCGATCGGCCCGGGACTGATCACGTTGACCCGGATCTTTCGTGCCTTCAGGTCGGTGGTCCAACTCCGCGCAAACGACCGCACCGCCGCCTTCGTCGCCGAATACACGCTAAACGCCTCCAGACCCTTGCTGCCCGCGACCGATGCGTTCAGGATTACCGAACCGCCATCGGGAATCAGTGGCAATGCTTTCTGTACCGTAAACAGCACGCCCTTCACGTTGGTGTTGAAGATCTGGTCATAGTGCGCTTCGGTAATCGCGCCCAGCGGAGCGAAACTCCCGCCTCCCGCATTGGCAAAGACAACATCCACGCGCCCTTTCTCCTGCTTAATCAGCGCGAACAGTTTGTCGAGGTCGCTCAGGCTGGAAGCATCCGCGCGCACCGCTTTCACCTGTGTTCCCCCAATGGTTTTCACTGCTTTATCCAGTTCCGCCTGGCGGCGTCCGGTGATGTACACGTAAGCGCCTTCTTTGACGAAACGTTGCGCTGTCGCCAGACCGATTCCACTGCTGCCGCCGGTCACGACTGCGATTTTCCCTTCTAATTTCCCTGCCATACGAATTTCTCCATTCCAGCTAATTTTGTACCGCTCGTTTCAGATGTCCCGAAATGCCTCCACGATTCACCTTTTTTGAACTGAATGGTATAAAAGTACATCTAAGGCGATATGGGCGGGCAGACGGCCAATCTCGAAAAGCTGGTGAAGATGGGGCGTCCCCGCGCTTTCAACGAGCCCGCGGCTCTCGATGCCGCCATGCGCGTCTTCTGGGAAAAAGGCTATGAAGGCACCACGCTCGACGATCTGACCCGTGCCATGGGCATCAACCGGTCCAGCCTCTATGCCACCTTCGGAGACAAGGAAACCCTGTTCCGCAAGGTGATTGCCCGCTATTCAACAGGCCCAATGGCACCTCTGTGGCGGGCACTCCAGCTGCCAACCGCACGCGCTGTCGTCGAAACTCTTCTGCGCGCAATGGTGCACTTCCTAGCCGATCCTTCCCACCCCCAGGGGTGCCTGACGCTACAAGGTGGCATGGCATGCGGTTCCGGCGCCGAGAGTGTGCGACGAACAATGATCGATTGGCGCAAATCTGGATTGTCGCGACTCCAAAAACGCTTCCGTCGCGCGCAGCAAGAAGGAGACCTCGCCCCGGATGTAGATCCGAAAGATCTTGCCCGATACATCCTCATCGTGATGAACGGCTTGGGCGTGCAGGCAGCCAACGGAGCGACCAAAACGGAGATGACCCGGGCGGTCGAAATGGCGCTTCGATCCATTCCACTCTAGGCACGCAGCCGTGGATCGTCAGACCCATTGTTGCAAATTACCTCAAAACCCGCGTCCCGCAAGCCTTTTTACAAATCCCTACCGACTCTTTGCAAACCTTTACCAGCGCAAACGCTACCTTTGTAAAGGACAAGGGTCTAATCCATTGGGAGCCCAGTTCCTCCCCCGCGCTTCCGCACGAGATCGAAGCTTCCACACAAACGGGAGCCTTCGACAGGAGGTAGCAAATGGCGAACACTCGTGGTATCTCTCGACCCGTTTCGACCATATTTGCCTTTCTGAATCTGGCCGAGACCCATGCGAGGCGATCCCTCGCGGTTCTTTCAACCCTGTTTCTTGCGTTCACCTGTTTGGCTCAAAATCAAGATCAACCTCAACCGCTCTCGCCCCCGGCTTCCCAAACCAATCTGCAAGCCTCCGCAAAACCCAATCCAGTGACCGACACCGTTCCCGCGGGCACCAGGTTTGCGCTCGTACTCACGTATCCCATCCAAAGCCGCTACATCCATCGCGGAGATGATATTTATGCTCAAATCACCGCTCCCATCACGCTGGGCAATGATGTCGTGATCCCACCCGGCACCTTGGTCGACGGCATCGTTGACAAACTCCAACGCAAGAGCGGACGGGGAGAGCTGTATCTGCAATCAATGTCGCTCACCTTCCCCGATGGCTACGTCGTACCCGTCTCCGGACCCGCAGTCCTCGAAACGGTTCAGGGGTACGCCGTCGTTGATCCCGGCACGGGACGGACCGTCGCAATGTTCGCACTCCCCGCGGCGGGCGCCGGGATCGGTGCATTGATTGGTCACTCCGTTGGTCAGCCGCAATCCGAAGTTACCTCCGCATTCCCGCCCGGATGCATCGGAGCTCCTCCCTTTTGCACCACGACCAGCACCCCTGTCTTCAGCACTAAGGGCAAAGACGCGATCATCGGCGCGGGCATCGGAGGCGCCGTCGGAGCAGTGATGTCCATGACGTTGCTGTTCAGCTCGCATCATTTCTTCCTGGATGTGGGATCGCCAGTTGATATGGTGCTGCGTCAACCGCTCACCCTTGAGCACGACCCTGTCAGCGCTGCCGTGCGACAGTCGGAACAGGAACCAGTCCCCATACAAACCGTCCCACCGCGCCCGCTGCCGCCGCCCCAACTCCCAGACACCGGCCCTCCTCCGGGCATGCCCGGATCACCTGGCACGCCTCCCACGATCATTCCCGGGCCGCCAGGGCCCGGCGGTGTCCCAGGAGCGCCGACCATCATTCCCGGCACGCCCCCCGGCACTGTTTAATCCCGGCTGGAACAAAAGTGGTGGAAGACCGGAGATCCGCTCTCTGGTCCTCCACATATTTTTGGAAGCAACGATCGATCTGAACGGTCCTCCGCTTGTAGTACCCTAATCCGGAAGCCGAGAGCTGGAAGCCCATTCATGCCCACACTGATCGCTCATCCCACGAGAATTCAAGCCGCGGGCAACAAGCCCAAAGTCATTGACGAATACATTGGCCGCGTCAACTCCAAGACCTTGACCACCAGCGTCGCCCACATGCGCAGCCCCCAGGGATGGCTCGAGCCCGGCCAGACTCCCGAGTTCGACGAGTTCACCATTGTTCTGAAAGGAATGCTGCGCGTGGAGCACAAGAGTCCCAACGGAACCATCGACTCCCTCGACGTCGCCGCCGGACAAGCCGTCATCGCCCATGCCGGAGAGTGGGTCCGCTACTCCACCCCGCAAGAAGGAGGCGGCGAATACATCGCGGTCTGCCTGCCCGCGTTCTCTATGGAAACGGTCCACCGCGACGCATAGGCGACCTACCATCTTCAGGCGAATTCCCATCCAGCCTAGGAGGCTAGCAGATAGCAGCTCCTACTCCCACTCGATCGTCCCGGGCGGCTTCGAAGTGATGTCATACACCACGCGGTTCACACCCTTCACTTCATTCACAATCCGCGTGGAGATCGTTTTGAGCACTTCGTGCGGGAGCGGCACCCAGTCGGCCGTCATGCCGTCTTCGGAACTCACTGCCCGAATCGCACAGGTGTAGGCGTAGGTCCGCATGTCGCCCATCACGCCCACGGACATCACTGGCAGCAGCACTGCAAACGATTGCCAGACCTTGTTGTAGAGACCGGCCTCTTTGATTTCGCTGACCACGATGTCATCGCAGTCGCGCAGCAGTGCCAAACGCTGAGGCGTAACTTCGCCGAGCACGCGCACCGCAAGACCCGGACCGGGAAATGGCTGCCGCTGCAGAATCTCCTCCGGCATGCCGAGATCGCGGCCGATCTTGCGGACCTCATCTTTGAAGAGGTCTTTGAGCGGTTCAATCAGCTTGAGCTTCATCTTCGCCGGCAGGCCGCCCACGTTGTGATGCGACTTGATGACCTGCGATGGCCCGCGCACCGAGCGCGATTCGATCACGTCGGGATAGAGCGTGCCCTGCACCAGCCACTTCACCTTGCCTTCACTTTTCTCGATCCGGCGGGCTTCCTTCTCGAACACCTTGATGAACTCATTGCCGATGACCTTCCGCTTCTTTTCAGGATCGCTGACGCTCGTGAGTTTCTTCATGAAGCGGTCGGTCGCGTCGACGGCATCCAGGTTCAGCTTCAACTTATCGCGCAAAACCTTCTGCACCTTCTCGAATTCGTTCTTGCGCAGCACGCCGTTGTTCACGAAGACGCAGGTCAGCCGCGACTTGCCTTTCGCGTCGCGCAACGCGCGATCGACCAACACAGCTGCAACTGAAGAATCCACCCCACCCGATAGCGCGCAGATCGCGCGCCCGCTGCCCACCTGCTGTTTTACATGCTCAACGGTCGACTCAATAAACCGCTGCGGAGTCCAGGTCGGCTTCGCACCGCAGATTTCGAAGATGAAATTCCTCAGCATCTGCGTGCCCTGCGGCGTGTGATGCACCTCGGGATGGAACTGCACCGCGTACCACTTCTTCGCAGTGTTCTGTATGCCGGCCACCGCGTAGTGCGTCTTGGCCATCAACTCGAAGCCGGGAGGCAGTTCGAGCGCCTCATCCCCATGCGACATCCAGACCGCCAACTTCTTGGCCATCCCCTGGAACAGAACCGAGGCCGAAACCACGTCGATTTCCGCATGGCCATACTCGCGCTTGTCAGCCGGGCGCACCTTGCCACCCAGGGTGTGCACCATGAACTGCAATCCGTAACAGATTCCGAGCACCGGCACGCCCAGTTCGAAGACGCGCGCGTCGGCGGGCGGAGCATCTTTGTCATACACCGACCATGGCGCGCCCGAGAGGATAATGCCTACGGGGTCGTAGCTCTTGACCTCGTCAAGCTTGGCCGTGCACGGCAGCACCACGGAGAAGACATTCTGCTCGCGGATGCGGCGCGCGATCAGTTGGGTATACTGCGCGCCAAAGTCGAGAATTACGATCGACTGGCCGAGTGAAATTGGATTGTGCGGGGATTTTGATTCCACGCATGAGTTTCTCAAATTCGGGGAGACGGTGTAAAGGTAGCGACTTTCCTTGGAAGGTAACTGACGTTCACTGCACTTCGTAGCGCTTATTTTGAAATCAGAGTTCTTCAGAGGGCAGCAGTCCGTGGTTCTTTTGTGACCTTATATCTCTGCCGCTAGATTCGGCACGTCGCTCAGGATCGGTTCGTCGCGGTCAATCGTGGTCTGGACTGGCGGCCCTGCGACGGGCGGCAGCGCAGGCGGCGGCTGCACGGCCTCAGCAATGCGTCCGGCGTTTCCGCGATGCATACGTAGCCTGCAAGCCGCGCCATATAAAGCCAGTCAGCCACGGCAAAGTAAGCTACCGTCACAACAATGACTCCCGCCAGCACCAACCGCCAAGGTAACACTCCGGCAAAGGCCATCGGCATGGAGACAACTACGCTCGCTCCAACGAATGCGACCAGGTGAGCCAGTCCCGTCCAGGTGCTGACCGCGAACACAGCCCCAGTCCGCTCGCGGCAGAAAGTCACTGCAGCAGAAATCGCTCCCACTGCGTCCTCGCCATCGCGCACTGCGAACATTCCCGCCAGCGACAACAGCCAGTTCAGTGCCCACCACACCCAGCAGATCAGCGCCGCCAGAGGCAGAAAGAGAAAGAAGGCAAGACCAGGCTGCGGATTACTGTCCGGCGACGCAAACCCCGCCAGGATCGAAGCCCCCACAAATCCGAAGACGGCAGCAACCGCCACCGCGGCCCGCAGAAAGTTAATTCGAAGCAACGCCGTCAGCGGCGCAGCACTCGTAGAGACGTTGCTGGCAACGTCTCTCTCGCCATCATGCGGAATGCCGCCAGCAGAAACGCTCCGAACTGCGTCCCTGCGGAAATACTCCAGCAGTCCTCGCACCGTGGCGATCCGGCCCACGGAAGCCGCCACAATCCATAGCAATCCCAACATCATCGCAGCGAACAGGCTGGAGATGACGACCCGGTTCAAACTCCCGCGCAGAATGTGGGCGATCGCCTCTCCCACCAGATAGGGATGCCGCGTCCGCAGAAACAGCAACTCGCCGTTGGTGACGGGAAGAGTGCTGAGGTATTCAGAGAGGCCGAAAACGAATAGAGACGCAGCGGTCGCGCCCGCAGTCCAGCGCCACATGATCTCCGCCAGCGTGACCGACGGCCGCCGGAACGCGGCGCGAAACCCTTCAGCGGTGGGCGAGATGGCCATGCCTAGTCAGGATAACTCATTCCCAATCATCCGAACTCCGTTCCCCGTCCCCATTCCCACTCGATGTCATCCTGAGCGCAGCAAAGGCCCCACCGAAGTGGAGCCTTTGCGAAGTCGAAGGACCCCTATAATCGCCGCGTCACCTGCTAGTCTTGATGGAATTTGGCCCGTATGCAGGCTCATCGCTAGAAACGCCTAACGAAGCCTACCTGTCGGCAAGTTGGTAGGGAACCTTCGACTGCGTGGCCACATCGCGTTCGCGATGCAGCCACTTCGCTCAGGACGACAGAAAAAAATTCACTTCACCACAATATTCACCAGCTTGCCCGGCACGTAGATTTTCTTCACCACCTGCTTGCCGGCGATGAACGCCTGCACTTTCTCGTCGACGAGCGCGCGCTCCAGCACCGTCGGTTCCGTAGCATCCGCCGCTACAATAACCCGGCTGCGCAGCTTCCCATTGATCTGCACCGGAATCTCAAGCTCCTCTTCTTTGGCCAACTCCGCGTCGAACTTCGGCCACGGCGCCTTCAGCAGGTTCCCCTTTTCACCCAGCATCTCCCACAACTCGTGCGCGAGATACGGCGCAAACGGCGCCATCAACAAGACTAGACTCCGTTGCACATCCGCCAGAAACGACACCGGAACCTCATTCCTGCCAATCGCCTCTTCCGAGGCGTACAGAACGTTCACCAACTCCATGATGGCCGAAATGCACGTATTAAAGTGCCACCGCCCTTGGAAGTCGTCGCTGACGCGTTTGATCGTCTGGTGCAACTTGCGCTGGATCGCCCGCGCTGCCGGCGGCAACTCAGCCGGCACAGGCTTACACCAATCCGGATCGTCCGGCCGCGCGTTGCGCATCACGAACCGGTACACCCGCCCCAGGAATCTCTGGATCCCTTCAATCCCCGAATCCTGCCAGTCGAGATCGCGATCCGGCGGCGCCGCGAACAAACTATAAAGACGCGCGGCATCGGCCCCGTAACGCGCAACCATTACGTCCGGCGACACCACGTTGCCCAAGCTCTTCGACATCTTCGCGCCATCTTTGATCACCATCCCCTGCGTGAACAAGCGGTCCGCAGGTTCGCCGTTCGTGATCATCCCCAAGTCGCGCATGAACTTGGTCCAGAAGCGCGAATAAATCAAGTGCAAGATGGCGTGCTCAACGCCGCCAATATACTGATCAATCGGGAACCAATATTGCGCAGTCTTTCCGTCGAACGGCGCGCGATCGTTATGCGCATCCGTGTAACGATAGAAGTACCAGGACGAATCGACGAAGGTGTCCATGGTGTCGGTTTCACGCCGTGCCGGCCCACCGCACTTTGGGCACGTAGCATTGACGAACTCCGGCACTCGGCTCAGCGGCGATCCGCCGGTCAGCGTGATGTCGACATTCTCGGGCAAGATCACCGGCAAGTCTTTCTCCGGCACCGCGACGATCCCATCCTTCTCGCAATACAACATCGGAATCGGCGTACCCCAATAGCGCTGCCGCGAAATGCCCCAGTCCTTCAGCCGATAAGTAACAGTGGCCTTGCCGAACTTGTTCTCCTCGGCGTAAGCGGACATCTTTCGGATCGCGTCGTCGCAGGGCAAAGTGTTGTATCGCCCTGAGTTGATCAGCATGCCCTCGTGCCCAGAGAAAGGAAGCTGGGGCTCGGCAACCGTGTCATCCGGATCGCCCGACATCGGTAAAATCACGATGCGAATCTCGAGGCCATACTTTTTCGCGAACTCGTAATCGCGCTCATCGTGCGCCGGCACGCTCATGATGGCGCCAGTGCCATAGTCCATCAGAATGTAGTTGGCCACCCACACCGGCACCCGCTCGCTATTGAATGGATTAATGGCATAGCGCCCGGTAAAGACGCCGTGCTTCTCGATCTCGCCGATATCGCCTTTTTCCCGGGCCTTGCGCTGCTCGCCGATCAATTCATCGACCTTCGCGCGCAACTCAGGATTCGCCGCCGCGAGATCCTTGACGATGGGATGCTCCGGCGCAAGCTGCACCGAAGTCGCGCCGAAAATCGTATCCACACGCGTGGTAAAGACAGGGATCGTCGATCCCGCCGGACCGAACCCGGTATGGTTCTCCGCGTAATCGAGTTTGAAGTCGACCAGCGTGCCCTCGCTGCGCCCGATCCAGTTGCGCTGCATGGTGCGAACTTTTTCGGGCCAGCCTTCCAACTTGTCCAGACCGCTCAACAATTCGTCGGCATACTTCGTCGTGCGCACGAACCACTGCTCCAATTCGCGCTGCTCGACCAGAGTACCTTCATGCCGCCAGCAGCAGCCGTTCGGCAAGACCTGCTCGTTTGCCAACACGGTCGCGCACTTCGGACACCAATTCACCTTGCTCTTCTTGCGATAGGCCAGGCCCTTCTCAAACAGCTTGAGGAAGAACCACTGGTTCCACCGGTAATATTCCGGGAAACAGGTCGTGACCTCGCGCGCCCAGTCGTATGCAAAGCCCAGGCGCCTCATCTGCGCCTTCATGCTGGCGATGTTGCGCAGCGTCCACTCGCGTGGCGGAGTGTTGTTCTGGATCGCCGCATTTTCCGCGGGCAAACCAAACGAATCCCACCCCATGGGATGGAGCACGTTGTACCCGTTCATCCACATGTATCGCGCTAGCGCGTCACCTATGGCGTAGTTGCGCACGTGCCCCATGTGCAGAGCGCCCGAGGGATACGGCAACATCTCAAGAACGTAATATTTCTTCTTGGTCGAGTCAGGCTCGGCAGCGTACAGTGATGCGTCCTGCTGCCAGCGCTCGAACCACTTCGTCTCGACGCGCTGCGCGTCGTAGCGCTCGTCGTTGGGACGTTCCGCAGGAACTCCAGCTTCAGAGCCGCTAGTCACACCGTTGACAGTTTTTTCTCCGATAGCCATAGACAGGAAGGCACCAGTAAATAGTCCTCTATTTTACACGTCGGCCAGCAAAGCCCGGGGCGCCACTAGAAAGCGGCTCGCCGGAGTCTCCCAGCCTTGTCATCCGTAGGCTTCCCTTAGTGAACCTTCATGTCCTTCGTGGTAAAGCGGCTCCTCATCCTAACGACCACTGCGTTCCTGCATTTCATCCAACGCGATTTACGAGCGTCCCAATCGGCGGAATCGTAATCCGGATCTCGTCCCCCGCCTTCAACGTAAACGAATCCGGAGGGACGACCCCAGTCCCGGTCAGCAGAAAGCACCCATGCGGAAAGCTGTTATTGCGGTAAAGAAACTCCACGAGTTCTTCGGGCCTCCGCTTCATTTCCTTGAGAGTAGTCGCTCCTGAAAACGCTACGGCATCACTCCGTCGAATCTCCAGCGCAATTTCCGTGGCTTCAGACAATGGCTCATCCGCAATCAACAGGCAAGGCCCAAGCGCGCAACTGCGGTCGTACACCTTGGCCTGCGGAAGATACAAAGGATTCTCGCCTTCGATATCTCGAGAACTCATATCGTTCCCAATCGTATAGCCGGCGATTTTGCCGGCCGGAGACACAAACAGCGTCAACTCCGGTTCCGGCACCGACCATGCCGCATCATCGCGGATCGCCACGTACGCACCCGGACCCACCACCCGATGCGGCGCCGACTTGAAGAACAGTTCCGGCCGCGTCGCGTGATACACGCGGTCGTAGAAGTCTCCCCCGCCCGCGGTTTTCGCCTCCTCCATACGCGCGTCGCGGCTGCGGTAATACGTCACGCCCGCCGCCCACACCTCCTGACTGCCAATGGGCGGAAGTAGATCCTGCGGCGCCACATCTGCAGGCGTGCCCTCGGCAATCAGATGTTCGAGATGACCGCGCAGATCTTCGCGTGCAACCAGGTCGTCCCAGGAAGGCGCATTTAAGGTGTAATAGCGACCAGCCTGCTCGGCCACAAAGCTATGGCGGGAACGGTAGAGCTTCATGCAGAAGAGTATCGGGCCACGGACTCGTTGCTGGCAACGGCTCCTACTCTTGGTGCAAACCTACGTCTCCGCCACCAGCTTTTTCAAAGCATCGACATTTCTCCGATCGTCTCCAGGCTTCTCGATCGGCGTCTCGGCGATGAACGCGGCATGAGCCAGGCGAAGATCGTTGAGCAGCACCCGGAAAGTTTCCTTGCCGATCAATCCCTTCCCGATCTGCTGATGCCGGTCGAGCTTCGATCCCCGAGCCGCTTTGGCGTCGTTGCAGTGCCAAACTTTGACATGATTCAGCCCAACAGTGGCATCGAGATGCTGCAGGGTCAGATAGAGCCCCTCTTCGCTGACAATGTCGTATCCCGCAACGTGGGTGTGGCAAGTGTCGATGCACGCTCCCACTGGCACGAGTCCGCGCAGACGCTCCAGAATCTCCGCCACCTGCTCGAAGCTGCCGCCGAGTGAGAACTCCGACCCAGCCGTGTTCTCGATCAGGATGGTTAGGCCTCCCATGGCAAGATCAAGCCCCTGAGTGGCCGCTGCGATCGCAGCAGCGATACATACGAGCCCCTGTTCGCGATCGCAACCGCGAAAAGACCCTGGGTGCAACACCAGATACTCCGCACACAAGGCGAGCGCCCGCTCCACTTCCCCACGAAAGGCCTCCATCGACTTCTGCAGAAACAGTTCATTCGCACTCGCGAGATTCACCAGGTAGTTCGTGTGAATCACCAGCGGCCTCAGGTCGTACCTGGCCCGCAACCGGTTCATCTCGGCGCACTGCAACTCGCCCAACTCATACGGAGCCCACTGGCGCGGACTCGACGAGAAAATCTGGAACGTGTTGCACCCTAGGCGGTAGGCACGCTCAGCCGCATTCTGTACTCCTCCAGCGGAAGAGGTGTGAATGCCAATGCGGCGGGATGTGAGGCGGGGCGGACGCTTCGGCGCAGACCGCTTGAGAATGTCCTGTTGGCGCGCCATCGAGCGGGGCATGACAGAAAGTATATCGAGCCGTGGTGAGTCGGCGGGACAGGCGGTCCCGCCGTCGCGCGCCTCGCCTTCATCGGAATCAATTCATCGTGATGACAGCCCGGAAGCGCACCTTGCCGTCCGCAACGCGGTCATACGCCTTGGCGATGTCATCGAGCTTGTAAGTCTCCGCGACCACCTTCACCTTCCCCTTTGCCGCATAATCCAAGGCTTCGTACAGATACTCGGGCCCGTTCTGGCTCGACCCCATCAACCGCACACGCTTGAACATGAGTTCGGGATTGTAGTTCAGCGGCTCGTGGCCAACTCCCATGAGAATGATGCGGCCATCCGGACGCATCCCCTTCGCGGCATCGGCGGTCGACGCCCATGAATTCGAGGTCGCCAGTAAAACGTCGGCCCCTCCGGCGGCGAGCAGTTTCTCGCCGCTCTCGACCACCTCGTCGGCCCCCAAGTCGCGAATCATCTTCTCTTTATCTTTCGACTTGGTGACCGCGATGGTCTCGAAGCCAGACGCCTTGGAATACTGCAGCGCTAGATGTCCGAGGCCTCCAATACCAACCACGGCGACGCGCTCGTGCGGCTTGGGATCGGCCAGGCGCAACCCGCTCCATACTGTGTATCCCGCGCAGAAAATGGGCGCGGCCTGCTCGTAGGCAAGCGCGTCTGGAATCAGCATCGTCGCGTCCGCGTAAGCAAGCATGTATTCGGCGTGGCTGCCCTGCAGTCCGATCCCCGTGGCAATCGCGTTCTGACACAATTCTTTCTTCCCACGCTGGCACCACTCGCAGCGTCCGCAACCTTTCTGGTGCCAGCCAACGCCGACGCGATCTCCCACCTTGCGGGATGTAACTCCCGGGCCGACCTCCACGATTTCTCCCACCGGCTCATGACCCAGGATTCGCGGAAACTGCAGCGGGAACAAACCGTGGGTCAAATGCACGTCCGTATAGCAAAGTCCGCTGGCATGGATTTTCATGACCACCTGATTCGGACCGGCCTTGGGAGTCTCCCACTCTTTCACCTCCCACTTACCATTCACAGAAGGAACGACTGCTGCTTTCATGAAGACATCTCCTGGAAAATTCCGAACGGAATTGTCAATAACCTTTTCGTTGGATGCACCCCCAACCCAGCGGATTCATTCGACCTGACCTATTTGCGGTGCAATGCGGTCAACGGTAGACTTAGGAGCGACCCATTGTGGGGACAGCCGCCTCGGCTGTCCGTCGAGCGAAGCTCGACCTTCTTGCGCATAGCCTGCAGGAGAAGCCGCCTAAAGGTGAACTTATGCTCGTCGTCATGAAGGCCCAAGCCACCGAAGAACAGGTGCTCTCCGTTTGCCAGAAAATCGAAAAACTCGGATACCGCGCCCATCCCATGCCCGGCGCCACTCGCACCGCCATCGGCATCACCGGCAACAAGGGTGAAGTGGAACAGGGCACTCTCGAAGAGATGCCGGGCGTGCAGGAAGTCATCCAGGTTTCGAAGCCGTATA
Organism: uncultured Acidobacteriaceae bacterium; assembly: GCA_963706645.1. Lineage (GTDB taxonomy): Bacteria > Acidobacteriota > Terriglobia > Terriglobales > Acidobacteriaceae > Sulfotelmatobacter. The sequence continues at coordinate 60,734 of CAVPNR010000010.1, read as the reverse complement.
AGTTAGTCAGCCGAGACGTAAAGGAAGACAACACTGTCATCACTTTTCCCGGAACGGCCGCCACCATCGGCGGCCCGGGACTCGCCATCGTCGCCGGACCGTGCGCCATTGAGAATCGCGACCAGGCCTTTATCGTAGCCGAGCGAGTGCACCGCGCCGGAGCCCAGTTCTTCCGCGGCGGAGCCTACAAGCCCCGCACGTCTCCGTACTCCTTTCAAGGGCTCGGCGAAGAAGGCCTGCGCATCATGGCCGAAATCCGCCAGCAGTTTGGCATGAAGATCATCACCGAAGCCATCGACCACGAGTCGCTCGACCTGGTCGAAGAGTACGCCGACGTGATCCAGATCGGCGCGCGCAACATGCAGAATTTTTCTCTGCTGAAACGTGCCGGACGCTCTCGCAAGCCCGTGCTACTCAAGCGCGGTATGTCAGCCACTCTCGAAGAGTTCCTGATGGCCGCCGAATACATCTTGAGCGAAGGCAACTACAATGTGGCGCTCTGCGAACGCGGCGTGCGCACTTTCGCGGACCACACGCGCAACACGCTTGACCTCAGCGTCGTGCCAGCAGTGCAGCGGCTGAGCCATTTGCCGATCCTGGTCGATCCGAGCCACGGCACGGGCAAGCGCAACAAAGTCACACCGCTCTCGCGCGCGGCAGTCGCGGTAGGCGCCGACGGCTTGATGGTCGAAGTGCACCACCAACCCGATCTGGCGATGTCCGACGGCCCGCAGTCGCTCTTCCCCGATCAGTTCGACACGCTGATGGAGCAAGTGCGCCAAATCGCCGCCGTCGTCGGGCGCACGGTTCCGGCGATCGGCGTTCGAGAACGCGTAGCCGTCAGCAAGTAGAACGCGGCGAAATCACTCGCTCTTGAATTTCCTATGACGAATACCTGCTTAAGCCGAGCCCAGTCGGTAGCGCTCGTGAGCACGATAGCGATTCTCCTCTCCGGGGGAGTTTTACTCGCACAAGATCAACCGGACAAGACCTCGGACGTGGTGTACGACAGACTGGGAAAAGACATCACGCCCCCTAAGGCTACCTACCAGCCCGAACCCGAGTATCCCGATAAAGCGCGCAAGAAAAAGATCCAGGGCACAGTGATGGTTTCGATCGTTATCACCCCTGAAGGCACAGTCCGTGACGCCAAAGTCGTGACAAGCGTGGACAAGAATCTCGATCAGAGAGCTCTCGAAGCCGTGAGCAAGTGGAAATTCCAACCCGCGACTAAGGACGGGAAGCCTGTGGCATTATGCACGGTCGTTGAGATCGGTTTCCACCTGTACTAGAAGTGTGAACGTGGCGTCGCTCTGGTAAGCTTTCTCTTCGGCCTCCGCGGCCTCTACCTTGAGAAAGCTCCTCTTCATCGCAGTCCTGATTCCCATCCTCGGCGGGATGGGCTGGTGGTATTTCCGCGAGCAGGCCCTGCCCGACTACGGCCCCGCCTACCGCGAGTACGCCTACGTCTCCAACGGCAAGAGCAACACGGTCAGCGTCATCGACTTGCGCACATTCGCCCTGGCCAAAACCATCCCCGTCGGCAGCGAACCGACCGGCCTCGCCGCCAACAGCAAGAAGAATGAGATCTACGTCGTCAACTCGGGATCGAACAACGTCAGCGTGATCAACGCCGAGACGAACACCGTAGTCGCGACCATCGGCGTGCACGGACGCCCTTACTTCATCGACGTATCCGAAGACGGCAAACACGCCTACGTAGCGAACTCAGGCTCGTCGAACGTCAGTGTGATCGATCTCGAAAAGCGGCTGGTAATCGGCAATGTACGCGTGGGTGCTGCGCCGGGGCTGGCGCGTATTTCCCCGGACGGCTCGACGATCGTGGTCAGTAATCGCGGCGACAACACCGTGTCCCTGATCGACGCCAACGCCTTGCGAGTACGCGCGACGCTGCCGGTCTGCCAGCAACCGGAAGAGATCGCGATTCTGCCAGACTCGAGCAAGGCCTTCGTCGCCTGCTCCGGATCATCGCAAGTGGCCTCGATCGCGCTGAAGAACGACTCAGCTAAGAGCGGCAACCAAAAAGACGACCGCGTCCTCGCGCTGCTCGATGTCGGTCGCACGCCTGTGGGCCTCACACTCAAGCCCGACGGCGGCGAACTGATCGTGTGCAACTTCGACTCCGACAGCATCTCGATCATCGAGACCGGCAACGACGAAGTCGGAAGTAGCCAGGAGATCGGCAAGCATCCATCCCGTGGCGTGGTCACGCTCGATAACTCGCGGCTCTACGTGACAAATTTCGGGTCGAACAGCGTTGCGGTCTATGACATTGATATGGGCCAGCGCTTGCCGACGCTGACGGTGGGCAGCAGGCCGGACGGCCTCGCGCTCACCCCGGATCAGAACTATCTGCTGGTACTCGACACGCAGTCTGGCGACGTGACCGTAATCCAGAAGCGCAAACCAAAGCGTACCTTGGAGACGTCGGAGTACTCGCTTCTCACTCTAATTCCTGTAGGCGTCCAGCCCAACGCAATCGTAGTGAAAGCCTTCCTGGCTACCCCCGGAACGAAGAAGTAGATTCAAAATATGGATGACGGGCGAGACCGCCGCACCCCTATGCAACTACACCGCGGCTGGCTTGCCGCAGAACTTGTCGAACGCCGCTTTCAGATCAGCCGCAATGGCCGGCGCCTCGCGCGATTCGATATCGCGGCGCGGCATCAGATACACAAGTTCCCCGTCTCGCAGAATCCCGATTGACGGCGAAGACGGAGGCTGTCCCGTGAAATAACTGCGCGCCTGTTCGGTCGCTTCCTTCTCTTGTCCAGCAAACACCGTGTAAGCATGGTCCGGCCGGGCAGAATTCTGCATCGCAATGCGGACCGCAGGCCGCATGCGTCCCGCCGCACATCCGCAAATCGAGTTCACCACGACCATCGTGGTACCCGGACGGTTCTTCAACGCTTGATCCACTTCCTCGGGCGTGCGGAGTTCTTCAATTCCCAGCCGCGTCAACTCCTCACGCATCGGGATCACCATAATTTCGGGATACATAGGCATGTCAGTTTTATTCCCCTGTTTGGATTCGGTCGTCTCATTGTAACGTGTCATGATCTCGCAGCGAACTTGCCACTCGCATTCCTCCGCCCAGTGTCATCCTGAGCGAAGGAACGGCTTCGCGAACGCGAAGGCGTTCCGCAGTCGAAGGATCTCTGCCTCTTCAAATTGCTCGTCCTGTGTATATTGAAAGTCATCCATGCTGCTTCAGGAAAATATCCCGCTTGCACCACTGACCACCTTCCGCATCGGAGGCCCTGCCCGTTTCTTCGTGGAAGCAAAATCAGCGGCAGAAGTGGAAGAGGCAGTCAACTTTGCACAGTCGAAGAACCAGGCTCTCTTTGTTCTGGGCGGCGGCAGCAATCTCGTCGTCGCCGACGGCGGCTGGCCCGGCTTGGTCCTCAAGATCGCGATCTCGGGCATCGAGCAGCGTGTGGGACATGACGACGAAGGCAAGGTTCTCTTCGACGTCGGAGCCGGGGAATCATGGGAGCGCTTCGTTTCGCACGCTGTGATGGCACATTGTGCCGGCGTCGAGTGTCTGAGCGGAATTCCGGGCAGCGTGGGAGGCACCCCGGTCCAAAACGTCGGCGCCTACGGACAGGAAGTTTCGGAAACGATCGAGTCGGTCGAAGTCTTCGACCGGAAAGACGGCCAGGTGCGCGAACTCTGCCGCGAGGCTTGCGGATTCACCTACCGCTCCAGCATCTTCAACACAACAGAGCGCGGACGCTTCATCATCCTGCGAGTGACTTACGCGCTCATCCCAGACGGCGAACCTCATCTCGAATATGCCGATCTGAAGCGCCACTTCGAAGGCCGCGAGACTCGGCCCAATCTTACCGAGACCCGCGAGGCCGTGCGCCACATTCGCGCCCGCAAAGGCATGCTCATCACTCCCGGCGATCCCGATTGCCAAAGCGCCGGATCGTTCTTCAAGAATCCAGTCCTCTCCGAACAGCAGCATCTAGACTTGCAGAAACTAGCCGAAGCGAAGGGATTCACCCTGCCCAGCTATCCCGCGTTGGAGAAAAGCCACAAAGTTTCGGCGGCATGGCTGGTCGAGAAATCTGGATTCGCCCGCGGCTACGGTTTCGGGCACGTCGGCATATCCACGAAACATGCGCTGGCCATCGTGAATCGCGGCGACGCCACCGCCTCCGAAGTGCTGGCGTTGAAGGACCAGATCCAGCAGCGCGTCGAAGAAATCTGGGGCGTGCGCCTTGAGCAAGAACCGGTAATGGTCGGCTTCTAGGTAGATGTGGCGCGGACGCCTCCGCCCGCGAGAAGCCGACCCTAGTCTGACTCCGCCTATCTCTCCGCGCATTCTCAGCAACCCATGCGGTGAAAGCTTTTCGCAAGCCACTCCTCTGTCTCCGTTCTTCCAAAGAATTTCCTGAACAAAACGGACCCCCGGCAGGTCTTCATGAGTGAGGGCAAGCGCGTGGTAGTGGGAGAGGCGATCCTGAGCGGAGTGGCGACGATCGAGCGCAGTCGGGCTGAATCAAGAGATGAAGCGATCGATGCCATGGTTCGGGAGCATTCGCAACTCGTCTACCGAATCGCCTATGCGGTGCTGCGCCGCCATCACGACGCCGAAGATGCGACGCAGGAAACGTTCCTGCGCGTGCTTCGTTACAGTTCGAAGCTGGATGCGGTGGAAGATCCGAAGACGTGGTTGGCTCGCATCGCGTGGCGTGTCGCGATAGATCGCAGTAGACGACGCGGATGGACGCGGGAAACTTCGCTCGATGATCCGGAGAAACCCGTAGCGGAGGTGGCTTCGTCCGAGACTCCCGCGGATGAGACATTGCAAGGTGCGCAGGTTGATTCGGCGATCGAAAAGCTGATTACGGCGCTGCCGGCTAAGCTGCGCGAACCACTGATCCTCTCGACGATCGAAGACATGTCGCCACGCGAGGTCGCCGCGACATTAGGCATCAACGAAGCCGCGGTGCGGTCGCGCATCTTTCGCGCGCGGCAGATTCTGAAAGACAAGCTGGCGCAGCAGAAAAAACGAAACGGGTGAACGAAATGAGGGAGATGAATCGAGATCGCGACCAACCCCGAGAATCGAATCTCGACGACCTCGATCGCGCACTCGACGCCGCACTCTCGAACTACGCCGTCGTCGAGCCGCGTGCCGGACTGGCAGGTCGAATCCTGGCCAACCTGCACACGCAACCTATGGCGGCGCGTCAGGCGTGGTGGCGCTGGGGACTGATTGGGGCGCTGGCGGCAATCGTGATTGTGGCAATGACTCTAGCGTGGAAAACAGGCAGAAGCGCCCATGCACCCATTGCGAATCATGCGACAACCACGCGACAGATTCGCGGGCCTGCGAATCCGCAAGCAATAGCGTCGAGCGAGCACCTTGTCGGAAGCCCTGCGCCCAGAGCCCCGCACAACGCGATTGCGCTGCGAAAACCCGCGTCTCGGGCTCAGGCGCTTGCCGACGCCGATCCCAAACTGAACGTCTTTCCTTCGCCGCAGCCTTTGAGTGAAGAAGAATTGGCGCTGGCACGATATGTCCGAAACTTTCCCCGCGACGCGAGACTCGTCGCGCAAGAGCAAGAGACATCCGAAAGAGAAGTTCTGGCCAAAATGCAAGCGCTGGCCAACGAATCCACGGAATCCAACTAAGAAAGGTTGAACCACATGCGAAAGCGAGCGCTCATGGTTGCAGTGTTGTCATTGATAATCGCGGTCTTCGGATGTGCGCGAATGGCCGGGCAAGACGAATCCAAGGAATCCGGCGCATCCAAGACTACCAAGGCTGAGGATTCAGTCGACGCTTATCGCCTCGACGTTTCTTTCAACGAACTCGAGGATGGCAAGAAACTGAACGCCCGGCATTACTCCATTGACTTGACGGGCGGCAGGCCAAACGATATCAAAATCGGCACTCGGGTCCCCGTTGTCACCGCCAATTGCAGCTCCTCTTCGGCACCTTCTCCGTCGGGCGGCGAGCAGTATCAATACCTGGATGTCGGGACGCACCTGATGGCACAACTCATTAGCCACGGAGACCTGCATGTCTCGGGTGACATCAGCAGCATAGACACCGTGGCCGGAACCGAGACAAGTGCAAGGCTGGGTCCCGTCATTCGCCAGATCCGAATTGAAGGCAGTACGGCGCTCGTCCTGGGAAAACCCATCCTGATCGGCAGCGCCGACGATCCCAACTCCAAGCGCCAGTTCCAACTGGAAGTAACCGTGACGAAGCTGCGCTGAGGTTTTGTGGGCGGACAACTTGAGACAATTTCTGATTGAGGATTTTCGATTGATGATTCTTGATTGCTGATTGAAAATCGAACCCTTGGAGCGTTTCAGTTTTTCAATCGACAATCATCAATCAACAATCATCAATTGCTGAGGAACTGTCAGCCCCACTAAAGCAAGGTGGCGCCGCTCCGGTTCGCAACCCAGCTTTTTCGGCTATACCCTCGAGTGAGGGACGGGTGAACGAACCGGCACCAGCGGCGCCTCAGGTTTCTCTATCGGCAATTCTTGCCGCTTCTTGAAAGATCTCTACAAACATCTTCCGCGTCAGTTTCCCGGTCTGCGTGTTCTGGTTCGAAGGATGATACGACGCCAATAACACCTTGCCGTTCGGCATCCGGTAGCTGGCACCGTGTTTGAAAACATATTCTTTCTTACTCGCCACCAGTCCCCGACGTTTCAAGGCGTTAAGATAGGCATCAAATCCGATCTTCCCCAGCGCCACTATCACCTTCACGTCTTTCAGTCCTGCCAGTTCCCGATCGAGAAAATGTGAGCACTCAGTCAATTCCTCCGGCAGCGGTTTATTATCCGGTGGCGCGCAGCGCACCGCAGCCGTTATATAAAGATCCTTTAACTCCATTCCGTCGTTGCGGTCGACCGCCGTCGGCTGGCTTGCAAATCCAGTTTCGTACAGGACCGGATACATGAAGTTGCCAGAAGCGTCCCCGGTGAACGGACGCCCGGTGCGGTTTGACCCGTGCGCTCCCGGCGCCAGTCCCATAATCAGTACCCGCGCGTGCGGATCCCCGAAACCCGGTACCGGCTTGCCCCAGTATTCCCAACTCAGATAAGCCCGGCGCTTCACCCGCGCGACTTCCTGCCGGTACGCGACCAGCCTCGGACAGCGCGTGCACGCCACCACCTCGCGGTTGAGAACGCTTAGCCAGTTCACCCGCTCATTACACCACATCGCCGAAGTCGCTTCTTCCCTGGCTCGAAGCAGGGGTAGACATGCCAATTCATCGGGAACAGAAACCCGGAAAGCGCTACAATCTCCCCGAAAATGCCCACTGTTAACTCTGCCAGTCGTAATTCCCCCTGCAGGGGACTACTTACTTCAATCGGGAAGATCTGTTCTGCGGAAGCCACAATCACAGAACCCCATTTCTAGGAGAATCATGATGCAAAAACGTATCGCACTGCTCTCAACACTCATCTTATCGCTCGGGATCGGCGTCGGCTGTTCCAGTCGCACCAAAGACGAGCAAATCCAAAAAGATATTCAGACCAAGGCCGCAACCGACCCTGATACGAAGGACTCCGATGTCGCCGTAACGGCCAAGGAAGGTAAAGTAACGCTGACCGGCAAGGTAAAGACCCCGGTGGCGCGTCAGAAATTGGAACAGATCGCCAAGGAAGAGCCTGGAGCCGCTGCTGTCGATGATCAAACCCAGGTCGAGCCGGACACGATGGCTGCGCAAACTGCCCAGCCGCTTCCGGCTCCTGCCCCTGCCCCTGAACAGGCTCCGTCGCCCGTGGAGCAACCCAAACCGCAACCCGTGGTTGTGCCCTCAGGCACCGCTCTCACGGTCAAGTTGGGCCAGGCCGTGGGCTCAAAGACCAGCCAGACCGGCCAGACCTTTCTCGTGACGTTGGCGCAACCGGTGACGGTGCGAGGAAAGACCGCGATCCCCGCGGGATCAACTGCCAGCGGCACTGTAGTGTCGGCCAAGGCGAAGGGCAAGATCAAGGGTGAAGGCGAACTGGTCCTCACACTCAACAGTCTCACCGTAAGGGGCAAAACCTATTCCATTCACACTGGCACGCTCGACAGCACGGTTAAGGGCAAAGGCAAGAGAACCGCTGTCGCAACCGGCGGAGGAGCCGCAGGGGGCGCCTTGATTGGCGGCATTGCAGGCGGAGGAAAAGGTGCTGGCATTGGCGCTCTCGTCGGCGCCGGCGCTGGCCTCGTCGGAGGAACGCTGACCGGAAACAAGCAGATTGAATATCCGGCCGAGTCGGCACTGACGTTCCAATTGTCTGCGCCGTTAACCTTGCCACCACCGAACGAATAACCATTCCAGCGGAGGCGGTCAGCCGCCTCCGCCGGAATTGTCATGCCAGACTCGGCCTCAACGCCGCTACTGCATTCCGGCTTTGGGATTGTCGTCTCTATTCAGGAACAAGTGTCGCCTTCCATCGTTTGACGCTACTCTCCCTTAGTCTTTACACTCAAGATGAACGGCGTGTGAACAGAATTGGTCCTTCGCTCGAGGACCCTCGGATCCGGCCGGATTCTTCCAGGCAAGCCGAAAGGTTAAACGTGAGTCCCACAGAAACAGTCGACGCGAAACAGGACGGCGTCAAACGCGAGATTTCGGTCGAAATTCCCGCCGAAGATGTCGCTCGCGAAATGGAAGTGATCGTCCAGAAATACCAGAAGGTGGCGCGCCTGCCGGGCTTCCGCTCCGGCCATGTGCCGGCCTCCATCATCAAGCAGCGCTTCAAAGAAGATCTCAAGAGCGACGTGGTCGAGGCCCTCGTCCCGCGCTTCTTCCGCAAAGAAGCCGAGAAGCTGGGAATGATTCCCGTTTCCCAGCCGCGCGTCACCGACCTGCACATTCACGATGGTGAACCGCTGCGCTTCAAAGCCAGTTTCGAAGTCCTGCCCGAGATCGTGGTCGAAGGTTACAAAGAACTTCGCGCCGACCATCCCGAGATCGTCGTAAAAGACGAAGAAGTCGAAGCCGCAGTCAACAGCGTGCGCGAACAGCACGCCACCTACACTTCGGTTGAAGGACGTGCTCTGGCCGACGGTGACTTCGCCCAATCCTCGATGGACGGCAAGCCCAAACAGGATGACGGCGCCTCCCAGCCCGTGCACATGGACGAAGTGCTGATCGAAATCGGCGGCAAGAACACGGTTCCCGAGTTCACGGAGAACCTTCGCGGCGCCAATGCCGGAGACGAACGCGAATTCGAAGTCAGTTATCCCGAAGACGTTGCCGACAAACGTCTGGCCGGCAAGACCTTCGTCTACACCGTCAAGATTCAGGGCATCAAACAGAAGAACCTGCCCGAATTGAACGACGACTTCGCGAAGGAACTCGGCGACTTCACCAGCCTCGACCAGGTGCGCAAGCAGATTCGCGAAAACATGGAGGCCGAGCGCAAGCACGATGCCGAGCGCGAAGCCAAAGACAAACTTGTCGCCGACCTGGTCAAGCGCAATGATTTCGAAGTGCCGGAATCGCTGGTCGACCGGCAAATTGATGTGCGTCTGGAACGCGGTCTGCGCGCGCTCGCGGCGCAAGGCATGAAGATGGAAGATCTCAAGAAAATGGACCTTCCTCGCTTGCGGGTAGGCCAGCGCGATCAGGCGGTGCAGGATGTAAAGTCGTCGTTGTTACTGGAACGCGTCGCGGATCTGGAAAAAATCGAGGTGGGTGGGGACGAACTCAATCATGAGATTGAAGCCCTTGCCCAGCAGTCGAAGCAGACTCCCGAAGCGGTCCGCGCTCGTTTGACACAGGATGGGGGCCTCGATAGAATCCGGAACAGAATCCGCAGCGAAAAGACCCTCGATTTTCTGTATCACCAGTCCGCGTAAGTCCAGAAAATGAACGCGGGCCACTTTCGATCCTACCCAGCAAGCTGGCCGTTGCGTCGGGAAGGAGTGTGACAGGTGAACATGAAGCCCAATGATGGAAACAAGAACGACGCACAAATGATGCTCGTTCCGATGGTTATCGAGCAGACTGGGCGGGGCGAACGCGCCTACGACATCTATTCCCGGCTGCTGCGCGACAACATTATCTTCATCGGCACGCCCATTGACGACAACATCGCCAACCTGGTGATCGCCCAAATGTTGTTTCTGGCTCAGGAAGATCCCGAGAAAGACATCCAGCTTTACATCAACTCTCCGGGTGGCTCCATCACGGCTGGCATGGCAATTTACGACACCATGCAGTACGTGAAGAACGATGTCATGACGTTGTGCGTGGGGCAGGCCGCCTCCATGGCCGCATTACTATTGGCATCAGGCGAACCTAAAAAGAGATTGGCACTTCCGAATTCGAGGATTCTAATACATCAACCCTCCATGGGAGGTTTGTCGGGACAAGCCACCGACATCGACATCCATGCCCGCGAGATCCTGCGCATGCGAGAGATTACGAACCAGTTACTCTCGAAGCATAGCGGTCAGAAGCTGGACAAAGTCGAAAAGGATGTCGAGCGCGACTTCATCATGAACGCGCAGCAAGCTAAGGAATATGGAATCATAGACGATATCATCTATAAGACGGCAAAAGCGGTATGATCTGCCTTCGCTCCCGACGACAGGCCGGTAGCGAAAATACGGAACGGCGGAACGGGCAGAAAGACGCTGGGATCCCGATCATGCCAGGGAAACATTAAGGAGTAGAGCCGAGTGAAAACCAAGTCGGGCTCCGACGAGATTCTGCGCTGTTCGTTCTGCCACAAATCGCAGGACGCTGTAGCCAAACTGATCTCGTCGCCCAGCGATTATCCGCGCGCCTATATTTGCGACGAGTGCGTCGCGGTCTGTAACTCCATTCTGGAAGACGACCGCACGGCCACTCCCCAGGCGACCACTCCCAACCAACTCCCCAAGCCCCAGGAAGTGAAAACCTTCCTCGATGAGTACGTAATTGGGCAGGAGCAAACCAAGAAGAAGCTGGCCGTCGCCGTCTACAACCACTACAAACGCATCTACATGAACCGGCAGAAGACCGGCGATGGCATTGAATTGAGTAAGTCGAACATCATGCTCATCGGCCCGACCGGAACCGGCAAGACGTTGCTGGCGCAGACTCTGGCGCGCATGCTCGACGTGCCCTTCGCCATCGTCGACGCCACGACGCTCACGGAAGCCGGCTATGTCGGCGAGGATGTCGAGAACATCATCCTCAAACTGCTGCAGGCCGCCGACGGTGACGTCAGCCGCACCCAGACCGGCATCATCTACATCGATGAAGTCGACAAGATCGGGCGCAAGGACGAGAATCCCTCGATCACCCGCGATGTTTCCGGCGAAGGCGTCCAGCAGGCCCTGTTGAAGATTCTGGAAGGTACCATCGCCAACGTTCCGCCTCAAGGTGGACGCAAGCATCCTCACCAGGAATTCACTCCGGTCGACACCACCAACATTCTCTTCATCTGCGGCGGCGCCTTTGTCGGCCTCGACAAAATCATCTCCCGCAGAATCGGCAAAAAATCGCTCGGCTTCCGCAGCGGTGAAGATGCCGAGAAGGAAGATATTGCAACTTCGAAGAAGCGGACGCAAGAACTGCTGACCGAGATCCAGCCCGAAGACCTCATCAAGTTCGGCCTGATTCCCGAATTTGTCGGCCGCCTGCCCGTCGTCGGCATGCTGGAAGACCTCGACGAATACGCGCTCATCGAAATCCTGACCCGGCCGAAGAATGCCATCGTCAAGCAGTACCAGCGCCTGTTCGAATTCGAGAACGTGCGCCTGAAGTTCAACGACGAGGCTCTCCGTGCCATCGCCCGTCAGGCCATGGCGCGCAAAGTGGGTGCGCGCGGACTCCGCATGATCCTTGAAGAGCTCATGCTCGACCTTATGTTCAACCTGCCCAGCCAGAAGAAACTGAAAGAGTTCGAAGTCACGCGGGAAATGGTGGAGAAGCGTACCGCTTCCTTCGCTACCGTGATGGAGAAGGCAGGCTAGGCGTTCGTAGAGGCTTAAGTCTCTACATGGTCGGGAAGTGCTATGTCGCCGGACGTGCAGGGCGCGGTAGAATCTAACAGGTCCGTTATCGTTGGCTGTTCGCTTGACCTTTACCCCAGGGAGACTCAGTGACCACATCCAAGGAAAAGTTCGAATCCAGAAAGCTGCCCATGATGCCCATCCGGGACGTGGTCATCTTTCCCTTCATGATGACGCCCTTCGTGGTGGGCCGCGAATCGAGCGTACGAGCCTTGGAAGAGGCGCTGGCCGCGGACAAGAAAATCTTCCTCGCCACCCAGCACGATGCCTCCATCGATGAACCGAAGGCCAACGAGATTTACCAGGTTGGCACCATCGTCAACATCGTGCAGAGCCTGAAGTTGCCCGACGGCAACATCAAGGTCTTGGTCGAGGGCGTCGAGCGTGGCAAGATTCTCCAAGTCGTCGACACCGAAGGCTTTATGCAGGCCACCGTCCGCGTCGCGCGCTATGGCACCGAGCCCAACCCGGCGCTCGAAGCCAGCATGCAGCGAGTCACTTCGCTGTTCGAACAGTATGTAAAGTTGTGCCAGGCTCTGAATTACGAAACCATGATTTCGGCCGTGCGCATGGAAGATCCGGCCAAGCTGACCGACGTCATCTCCGCCAATCTGCAACTCTCCATTGAAGAGAAGCAGGAACTGCTCGAGATCTTCGACCCGGCTGAGCGCCTCACCCGCATCGCCGACGTGCTCGACATCGAGATCGAGAAACTGAACGTGGACCGGACCATCCAGTCGCGCGTCAAGCGCCAGATGGAAAAGGCCCAGAAAGAGTATTACCTCAACGAAAAGATCAAGGCCATCCAGAAGGAACTGGGCCGCGGCGAAAAGAGCGAATTCGACGAACTGAAGAAGAAGATCGAATCCGCTGGCATGCCGAAAGAAGTCAAAGACAAGGCCCTGCAGGAGCTCAAAAAGCTGGAAGCCATGCCGCCCATGTCGGCCGAATCCACGGTTTCGCGCAACTATCTCGACTGGCTGCTGGCTGTGCCGTGGAAGAAGCGATCCAAAGAAATCCGCAATATTTCCCGCGCTGAAAAGGTTCTGAACGAAGATCACTACGGCCTGGAGAAAATCAAGGAGCGCATCCTTGAATTCCTCGCCGTGCGCCAACTCGTCAAGAATCCCAAAGGCTCGATCCTCTGCTTCGTCGGACCTCCGGGCGTTGGCAAGACCTCGCTGGGCATGTCGATCGCCAAAGCCACCGGGCGCAAGTTCGTCCGCATGTCGCTGGGCGGCGTGCGCGACGAGGCCGAGATCCGCGGCCACCGTCGCACCTACATCGGCGCCCTGCCGGGCCAGATCATCCAGATGATGAAGAAGGCCGGCACCAAGAACCCGGTCTTCATGCTCGATGAAGTGGACAAGATGTCGATGGACTTCCGCGGCGATCCGTCCGCCGCGCTGCTCGAAGTGCTCGATCCCGAGCAGAACTTCATGTTCGTCGACCACTACCTTGACGTCGAATATGACTTGTCCCAAGTTTTCTTCGTAGCCACCGCGAACGTGATGCACACCATTCCTGCGGCCCTGCAGGACCGCATGGAAGTGCTCCGTCTGCACGGCTACACCGAGCAGGAAAAAGTCGAAATCGCCAAGCAGTTCCTGGTCAAGAAGCAGATGCTGGCCGCCGGCCTCTCGGAAAAAAACATTAAGTTCACCGACGAGGCCATCACCGGACTCATCCGCTCCTACACCCGCGAAGCCGGCGTCCGCAATCTCGAACGCGAAATCGGCAACGTCTGCCGCAAAGTCGCCCGCAAGGTTGTTAAAGAAGGCGAGAACTACAACGTCACCATCACTGGCGAGAACGTCAACGACTTCCTCGGCGTCATCAAATACCGCGACACCCTGGCTCACGAAAAATCCGAAGTCGGCCTCGTCACCGGCCTGGCTTGGACCGAAGTTGGCGGCTCCATTCTCAGCACGGAGGCCAGCGTCGTCGACGGCAAAGGCAAGCTGACGCTCACCGGCAAGCTCGGCGACGTCATGCAGGAGTCCGCGCAGGCCGCCATGTCCTACGTGCGCTCACGAGCGCAGCGTCTCGGCCTCAGCCGCGACTTCTACCGCAACCTCGACCTGCATGTCCACGTTCCCGAAGGCGCCATCCCGAAAGACGGGCCCTCGGCGGGCATCACCATCGCGACAGCCATCTCCAGCGCCCTGAGCAAGATTCCCGTGCGTCGCGATCTTGCCATGACCGGCGAGATTACTCTGCGCGGAAAGGTTCTGCCCATCGGCGGACTTAAGGAAAAGCTTCTAGCCGCTCACCGCGCGGGTCTCTTCGAGGTAATTCTGCCCAAGGACAACGAGAAAGATGTTGCGGAGGTCCCCGAAAATCTGCGCACCGCGATGAAGCTTCACTTCGTCGATACCATGGACCAGGTCCTGCAGATCGCTCTGGAGTCTCCGCTGCCGGCGCAACTGGACGAAGAGGTCGCCCAACCCATCGCGCCCCTCACCACTGGAACCACCGAAGCGCCCACAGCCCATCAGTAGTGCGCTTGTAATTTCGTCATTTAGAAAAAGGCCCGCTCTGGCGGGCCTTTTTCTGGTTCGTGATCCAAACACCCTCGCTGGACTCCCCATTCCAAGCTCATCTCGATCTGCCGGAAGCCATTTGTTACGCGCATACCGCCCGCATCCTCCCGCACAATTCCGCCAGCGACCGTTCGACGCACTCCGTCATCCATTGCTCCAGCGCCAGTAGCTCGTCCTCGGGAATATAGCTGAACTTCACTCCGCACGAATGCACAGTAGCCCACACGACTCTTCCCGTGGTGTGCAGGATCTCTTCGCCGCCGGGCAGTTCGAAACGAACGCCCACTTCCTCCCCGGCATTCAGCATGACACGCGCCCCGTCGTTCCCGGGATCGGTCTGCAATCCGATCCCGCCTTCGCTCAGATTCAAAATGATCGCTTCGGTGAACGGCTGAGTACGAGTGCTGATCGTGGCCAGAATCCGAACCGGCTCGCGGTGCTGCTTCCGCCGCCGCGCCACGGTGGCGCAGTAGGCGGCGCGCAGGCAGCGTTCGATCTGCAGCGCCGATGCCGGTTTATGAATCAGAAAGTGCACGCCCGCCGCGAACGCCTGGCGCAGGTCCAGCAAATCGCGCATGATCGCCACCAGCACGCACTCCTGGTTCAGTTTCGATTTCCGTATCGCGCAAAGGAACTCTCCCAGATTGTCGATCTCGCGCCAGTCCACAATGATGACGTCAAACTCATGCTCCTGAATCAGCGCCAGCGCTGCCTCGCAATTGCCCACGATCTTCGGCGTTACCTGCAACTGGTTCAGCACGTTCCGCGTGATCCCCGTGAACTGGATATCTGCGCAAAGCAGCAGAGTGTGCATGTCGAGCGTCGTCTTCCGGGTGCCTTCCATTTAAGTCTCTCCTATGCTGCTACTGACTCAATCGGCGGCCCGAACCCAAGGTTGAATCCGGACCCGACACCTCCGAGGGGCAGCCGGTTACCGAGGTTTATGTGAGTACTCAAGCTCTAGCGGAGTTACCTTTTGAAATGAAGGACTCCGTCGATTCGGGCTTCCTTCGTGATACTTCATGCCCTTTCTGGCTATGGTCTCCACTGCGCTTGCTAATTTCCCGCCCCGCGTTGCAAACTTGGGCAATGAGGGTTCTCTCCCGCTTCATGGCGTCGGCAACCGACGCTGCCCAATTCCCCGCTCCCACCCTGCCGGAGATCGCCTTTCTCGGGCGATCTAACGTCGGCAAATCGAGCGTCATCAACTCCCTCGTTGGGGATAAAGTGGCCCGCACCAGCTCGACCCCCGGCCGGACCCGCGCCATCAACTTCTTCGAGATCCGCTGGCCCGGAAGACCGCGCCCCGAACTGATCTTCGCCGACCTCCCCGGCTACGGCTACGCCAAGATTTCCCGCGAGATTTCCCAGGAGTGGCCCAAGTTCATCGAGCCCTATCTCAACGACCGCCCTACCCTGTGCTTGAGCATTGTTCTGGTCGATTCCAACGTCCCGCCCCAACAGAGCGACCGCCAGCTGCTGGATTTCCTCGCCGCCTCCGATCGCGAATTCCTGCTCGTCGCCACCAAGAGTGATCGCCTCTCCAATAACCAACTGAGCGGTGCCCTGCGCACCTTGACCCAGGAATATCCCATGGCTCGATTGCTTCCCTTTTCCGCTAAGACCGGCGCCGGACGCGACGAACTCTGGAAGCACATCCGGCAAGTCGCTCAGCAAATGACCGAAGCCGAAGCCTCCTCGGGCACTTCCCTCCCTTAGTGCGTTCTTAACCGCCGACTTTTCGCCTCATAGCTAATGCTTGCCCCGGTTCCTCCCGATAGGGAGATCAGAGTTCCCGGCGACGCTCATCCCCTTCGAAAGAGCCGGACCGGGTCTGACACGCGGTAGGGGCGGAGATTGCTCCTCCGCCGCGGAGCACTTATGGCACAGGAAATCGACGACGGCGCTGCCTATCTGAAAGCCCTGAAACAATCGGTCAGTCCAATCGCCGCAACTGCGGCCGCATCCGAACGAGAGGCGACGCCGGAGGTCCAGCCGCCCTCAGGGGAATCAGGCGATCGCTTCAAGGGCGCGGAGAAGCGTCGCAGCCACCGCTACAAGTGCGAAGGCAGCGCCGAAATGTGCGAGGAGGGTCACGACATCAGGACTTGGGCAACCTTCAGCGACATCAGCCTACACGGCTGTTACGTGGAAGCGCAGGCCACCTATCCCGCCGGCACTGTTCTCCACATGAAACTCGAGGCCAACGGGGTTCGTCTCGAAACCAAAGGCAACGTGCGCGTCAACTATCCCTACCTCGGCATGGGCGTCGCCTTCCTGGACATGTCGGACGAGAATCGATCCCGATTGCGCGAACTGCTCGCTACCATCACACGGCCAACAGCGATTATGGGACCCGGAATCGCGTCTTCGATTCCCGCTGGTAGCCCTCTAGAAGCAGTGCCCCAGATCGCCGATCCCTCGGCCGCCCTTCGTGCTCTCACGGAATTCTTCGAAAACCGCCAGATGTTAATGCGCGAAGACTTCCTGAGGATTGTCCGGAAGAGCCAGGAAACAGCGGCAAGAGAAGTAAGACGTCAGACTTCTGATTTTTGACTTCCGCTCCTCCGCTTGCCGCGGAAATCCCTTCGGTTCCGGCCGGAGTCTCTTCCATTTATGATGAAGAGGCATGGCACTCTATCTGATTACTGGCATCGGCGGCTTCATCGGATCTTCTTTGGCGAGAACTCTGCTCTCCCGCGGAGACCAGGTACGCGGCGTCGACAACTTCTGCACTGGCAAACGCGAAAATCTCAGCGACATTCTGGACCGCATCGACTTTCGCGAAGCTGATATTGCTGATCTCGACGCGATGCATGCGGCGTGCGCCGGGGCGGACTTCGTTCTGCACCAGGCGGCAATTCCTTCTGTGCCGAAGTCGATTCTCGACCCTCTCGGCAGCAACCAGGCCAATGTCGACGGCACCGTTAACGTCCTGGTGGCGGCGCGCGACGCCAAAGTGAAGCGCGTGATCTACGCTGCATCGTCGTCAGCGTACGGCGACACGCCTACCCTGCCCAAGCATGAGGACATGAAGCCCGATCCCATCTCGCCCTATGCCGTGGCCAAGCTGGCCAGCGAGCATTATCTTTCTTCCTTTTATCGTTGCTACCAACTCGAGACCGTCTCCCTGCGCTACTTCAACATCTTTGGACCGCGCCAGGACCCGTCGTCACCTTACTCGGGCGTGCTCGCAAAATTCATCACTGCGATGCTGCGCGGCGAGCAACCCGCCATCTACGGCGACGGCGAGCAGAGCCGCGACTTCACCTACATCGACAATGCGGTCGAAGCCAATCTCCTGGCCTGCAAAGCTCCCGCGGCCAAAGCTGCTGGACAGATGTTCAACGTCGCCACCGGCCGCCGAGTCACGCTCAACGAGACCTTCAAAATCCTGCAGGGACTTACCTCCTACGACGGGCAGCCCAATTACGGCCCCGAGCGCGGCGGCGACATCAGGCACTCCCTCGCCGACATCTCCAAAGCAGAAGCCGCCCTCGGCTACAAGCCCGAAGTCGATTTCGAAGAAGGCCTCCGCCGCACCGTCGAATGGTACCGCGCGAGATGAAGCTTATCTCAGACCTGTGACCTTGCCACCGGGCTTCCAGTCGCCATGCAATAATGTGGCGGGTCGCAAACCGTGTCCGTTCCTGACAATGTCGAAATATTGATCCCGTGGCGCATCATCACCGATACGCCAGAAAAAAATGGTGAGCGACTCAATGCCGAGTTGTCTTCGGAACTTTCTCCGAAACATGTCTTGTACGGATTGACTGCAAGAGCACTAGCGGCTCGAATCGACCGTGATGACGTGCTGTTCGAGATCGAAGGTTCTGATATGCCGCTCGCAGTCGTTCATCTGTCGTGGCGGAGGGAGTCCGATCCGCGCTGGCCTATCACAAGATTCTTCGCCAGTTGGGAACGATGGGTCCGTGACGAAATGCTTCCCACCCATGAGGAATACAGCTTGCCCTGAGGGGCTTTGAGCGTAACCGTCCCCGTTACGCTCAAAATGCCCGGAACAGGGATTCTGCGTGAAAATGGCCCGTTCTCGACAGGTGCTCTTCCCTTGTCTAGATGTCAAGGAGACTACTCAGTACAATGAAGCATACAAAGGCTCAGCGCGGCCACTGCAGTATCAGCCTGCGCGCGCGGGAAATGAGAAGATCATGATGCATATCTCTGGGCGCAGCTTTGTCATCGCATTCTTAGTCGGCGCAACGGCCTATTTCGTTTTGGTCAGCGCGTCAGCAGCTAACCCTCAATCCATCGCGGGACTCGATCAGGTCATTCCGCGGGAGAAGTGGGACGAAGCTGGCCTGAACAAGCTCACGGTCGCTGAGCAGCAAACATTGGCAGGTGACATTTCGTTGCTACTTGCAGCCGCACAAACGACCGAGAACAGAACTTCAGAAACGAAAGACCGGATCCAATGGCGCAAGCTGCAACGTCGTATGACAAAGGATGAGGTAAGGAGGTTACTGGGAGAACCGAAGGCGATAACTGTTTCGAAGTTCGCTGAATCATGGTACTACGTAGATGGAAACCTCACATACGACGGCAAGGGCCGCCTCGATATGTGGAGCGAGTTGTAAAGGTGGGCAAGCACCGCGTATGAAAGCAGTTTCTACAAGGGTCACAAGCCGACCGTTTTTGAACATTCGTTCGAAATATCGCCATAGGGCTCAAAAGTGCCCGGAGTAGGGATTCTGAGTGTTAACGGCCCGTGGCTGTTGAAAAGCTCGCTCGCCGGAAAATCGCCCCAAAAACTTTGCGATAGGAAGCCTTACAAACGACGATCTCCGTTTTGGTAGACATTTGCTATCGCCCGAATTTCGGCTGTTTTGACAAAACAGGAGTTTTTCAACAGCCACGGCCCGATTCCGCTCAAAACCCGCGATGAGCGTTATCGCGTATTGCCGCCAGTTGAGACTGGCCGATGCTCATGCTGGGTATTGCCTCAGTTTGCAATTACGTGGTCTCTGAATTCGAATTCGCCGGAGTCGCCTGCGCGAAGTGCCACAGCACCCCCGACGGATCGAATACGTAGAGTACCGTGAGGCCCCACGGCTCGGCCCTGGGCGGCGCTGGGGGCGACACGTCGAATTGACGGGACAGGGCCAGCGACTCGATATGTCGCCACCACGCGTCGACATCTTTGACGAGGACATGCATCACCGTGTTCTCGGCCCATTCCTTGACGTAGTAGCCTTGGAGCAGGAAAGCATGCGTCCCAAGGCTTAGTTCGGCGAGAGTCTCTCCTAGCGGATAGGCTTCGAAACCAATCGCCTTGTAGAAGCGCAAACTGGTCCCGAATTCCTTTGCGGGAAGGAAGGGGCGAAACGCACGAATTTCAGCAACAAGACCGGCAACGTCATCCACCATCGGCTCCTTTCGACTGCGTCAGTAGCCGCCGATTCTACTAGGACCACGTCCGGACTGACGTTGAATCTCGCTTGCACTCAAAATGCCCGGCATACGGATTCTGACGGTCAACTGTTGTTCATTCACAGCGTTTTAGTTTTTGACCCGTCTGCGCTACCATCGGGTTGGCAGTCAGAAGGGAGCTACGATGCGCTGGTACCACTACGTGGCCTACTTTTTCGGGGGCGCATTCCTCGCGAACGCCCTGCCCCATCTCGGCAACGGGATCTCGGGGCACGCCTTCCAGAGCCCCTTTGCTTCACCGCCGGGAGTAGGCTTATCTTCCTCGATGGTCAACGTCCTATGGGGCTTCTTCAACCTTGCCGTCGGCTACTTGCTTGTCTGCCGTGTGGGCAGCTTTAATCTGCGCAAGACCCAGCACGCGCTCGTCCTCGCAGCTGGAATCCTCATCATGTCGCTCATGGATGCCCACGCGTTCGCACGGCTACACGGGGGCCTGTGATACGCCTTTTCGGCACGACGAACCACTGGACATCTCGGGATAAAATCCCCCCATTACGCTCGGAACCCCGACCGGCCTATCTCATGGAAGGCCATTTCGCGCAGAAGCGGCAATCTGCGTCCGTGCTCAGCGCCGTTCCTCCCAGGTTCACCTCCTAATGCACGGCGAGGGCAGCCGTGTCTCCCGGGAGGGCCTTGAGCGCTGCCAGGGCTTCATCCAGTGTGTTTAGGAAATACCGGTGCTTCGGACTGACCTTCACCAATTGCTCCAGTATTTCCTGTGCCTGTTCAAGATGCCTGCGCGCCAGATCCGGTTCATGAATCTGAGCATCGATTCTTCCCAAATAGATGAGAGTGGTCGCATGGTCGACTGCGTTTGATTGGGAATCGGGGTCCCGAACCGCCACGTCACGGTAGATCGTATCCGCCCTCTGCAAGAACGAGACGGCCTCTCGCGGCGAGTGCATCAGGTACAGAGCCAGGCCTGAGGTCAGATTGGTAGAGGCGAAGTCCGCAGCTGCCTGCACATTGTCCTTGTCGGACTTCATCATATTTTCATCGATCGCGATTGCCCTTCGGCATTGGCTTCGCACTTCTGAAAAAAGGCCCGCATAAGCCAGGCATTTACACAACTCCTCGCTATCGCTTCCGATATATCGTTGCACATAGGTATTGTCCGGATCTTCGGCCGCGAGCTCGTCCGCCAAAGTAAGGGCTTTTCTAGTTTCACTGGCCGCGTCAGCGTACTTCCGGTCAAATTTCAGAGCTGTACCCAGCCAGCTATGCGCACGCAATACGCTGCGACGCGACTGGAAGCTGGCCGGACTGGCGTCGAGCGAAGCCTGGCTCATCGCCAGCGCTCGCTGCATGTAGTCAACGGCTGATGCATAGTCGCCGAGCCAGATCTTCAAGTCGCCGATACCGATCAGCGAACTGCCGATGGCAGACTTTAGCTCCTCGGAGTCTTGTTTCGCCGCCAATCGTTTTTCGATTTCCAACCGTTGCTGTTGGAGATCCAGCGCTCTGTCAAGATCCCCCCGTTCTTCATAAACCGCCGCAACGTTCAACATCGAACCCAGTAGATCAAATTGCAGGCCTAGATCCTGGGGCTTTGAGGACGCCAGGTTCCGGCGAATCTCGAGCGCCTTGTCGAAGAGGTCGTTCGCCTGCTGAAGTGATCCGGTCCCACCGGTATGGGGATGAAAAGCCTGGCTCTGGATTTGTCCAAGGCGCTCATATGCGGCCGCTAAGTCACGCAAAGTGGCTGGGTCGTCATGTGCCTCCGCTGCAATTTGGTCAAGATATTCCAGGGCTCGGCGCACCACCAGTTCGCGCGCGTCGGTGGAACCGGGCAAATTTTCAATGGAGTCATGAAACTCGAAAAGCAACGAGTTGGTCAACTTGCGCAGGGATTCGAAGCGTCGCTCCGCTCGGGCTTGTTGCATTCGAGCAATGCGCGCTTCCCGCACAATCGCCACCACAGCAACCAGGGCTAGGATCGCGAACACTGCCGTCATCACCATTGAAAGCTTATTGCGCTTGATGAATTTGCCGCTGCGATAGCTGAAAGTGCCGCGGCGGGCCGACACCGGCAAGCCGAGAGCATAGGACCGAAGGTCTTCAGCAAAATCTTGCGCCGACGCATAGCGCCGCGGCGGCTCCTTGCGCAGCGCTTTCAGCAGAATCTGATCCAGGTCACCGGATAGTGTCCGCTGCAACTTCTCGGAGCTGGTGCTCCGCGGCCCGGACTGTCGGATGGCAGTGCTGGGCTTCTCCGGCTCAACTTCGCAAATTGCGTGCGCCAGGTCATACGGCGAGTTCTTGTCCAGGCCATACGGCAAGTGTCCGGTCAACAACTTGTATAGGACGACTCCCAGAGAGTACACATCGGTCGCTGTGGTGATAATCTCGCCGCGCAGTTGCTCGGGGCTGGCAAATTGCGGCGTCATCATCCGCTGCGCGGTCACGGTGGGATTCGCTTCTGGAGAATGGGTTTCCGGGCTCAGGATCGTTGCGATTCCGAAGTCCAGCAATTTCGGTACGCCAGAGGATGTGACCAAAATGTTACCGGGCTTAAGGTCGCGGTGCACGACCAGCCTCTGATGGGCATACTGCACCGCCGAACAAACGCTCTGGAAAAGATCCAGGCGGGCGGCCACTCCCAGGTTGCCTTCATCGCAATACTCGTCGATAGGCTTGCCCTCGACCAGTTCCATGACAAAGTACGGATGGCCCTCGTCGGTTGTGCCGCCGTCGAGCAGGCGGGCAATGTTTTCATGCTCGAAGCCGGCGAGGATCTGGCGCTCCTTCCGGAAGCGGGCATACACAAACTCCGTGTCCAGCCCTTGACGCACGAGTTTAATCGCAACTTGTTTGTCGAACTGGTCATCCGCGCGAACGGCCCGGTAAACGTCCCCCATGCCGCCCACTCCCAACTTTTCGACGATGCGGTATTGTGCGATCCGGGCACCGATCATCTTGTCGGTTTGGTTTCGGTCCTCAGTGCCAAGATCCTCGGCCATCGCCGCCGCAACCACCTCAAGTGCTGGCTGGTCGATGATTCTTCGCGTCTTTTGCGCGTAGGCAATCAGCGATTCTACTTCGCGACGAAGATCATCATCGCCTGCACACGAATTCACCAGAAACGCTGCTCGCTCGCTCTCCTCTCGCTCCATGGTCGCGTGATAGAGACGCTCCAGGCGGCTCCAGCGCTCAGGTTGCATGGCATTGACCCTCGTCCATTTCGCGCAACAGCCAGGCCCGCGCCATACTCCAGTCCCGCATCACCGTATCGGGTGAGACTTTCAACACTTCCGCCGTTTCTTTCACCGTCAACCCGCCGAAAAAGCGCAGTTCTACGACGCTGCTCTTTCTCGGATCCTCCTGCGCCAGTTTGGTCAATGCGTGTTCCAGATCCACCAACTGAGCAGGAACGTCAGGGGAAACAATCAGGCCTTCGTCCAACGTCAGTTTGGGTTCACTTCCGCCGCGTTTCAGGGAATCGTGCGAACGCGCGAAGTCGATGAGAATGCGTCTCATGAGCCGCGCGCAGACGGCAAAGAAGTGAGCCCGGTCCTGCCAGCGCACGCTTTGGAACTCCACTAGCCGCAAATAGACCTCATGGATGAGGGCCGTCGCCTGCAGGGTGTGACCCTCGTTTTCCCGAGACATGTGGCGCCGCGCCAAACGGTGGAGCTCCTGGTAAACAAGCGGCGTGAGATGTTCCAAGGCAGACTGATCCCCGTCGCCCCAGGCTCGAAGCAGTGCGGTGATATTAGGCGAGGGATTCTGGTCGGCGGCCATTGAGTACGGCAGCGGGTAACTGGGGAGGCTGACGAGCGAGGACAGGCTACCACAGCTCCAGACCGGCTTCCAGACGATCCTTCATTAGAGACTTTTGCCTCCAGTCCTAGTTTTTCGCGGAAGCCTGCCAGTTTCTTGCCTTGGTTTCCGCTATTCCAATCAGAAGCACAAAAGCGCCCGGGGTTTAGCTGAAGGAACGAGGGCGCGAAAACGGAAAAAGGGGGCTGTATGGGAAGACTTAGTTTGGCGAGAACGACGTGCATCATTTCTGTGTTTTGCGCCGCGATGGCGATTACCTCGGCTGCCCAGACCTTCACGACCCTCGTGAGCTTCGACGGGAGTGACGGTTCCGCGCCCATAAGCGAGTCTCTAGTCCAGGGCACCGACGGGAATTTCTACGGTACGACCACCGCCGGAGGTGCGAACAGCGCCGGCACGGTCTTCAAGATGACCCCCGCGGGCACGGTGACTACTCTGCATAGCTTCGCTGGCTACCCGACTGACGGTGCCGCTCCGTGGGGAGGACTCGTTCAATCTACCAGCGGAAACTTCTACGGTACGACCACCGCCGGAGGGGCCAACAACGCTGGCACGGTCTTCAAAATGAGCCCCTCAGGCACGGTCACTACGCTGCACAGTTTCGACGTCACGGATGGCGAATACCCCTACAGCGGATTGCTTCAGGCGAATGGGAGTTTTTACGGAACGACGTTCTATGGCGGGGCGCACGGTTATGGCACGGTCTTCAAAATTACCGCTATCGGAACGCTGACCACGCTCCACAGCTTTGACTTCACCGACGGCGAATCCCCCTGGGCGGGCCTTACTCAAGCCACGAACGGAAATTTCTACGGGATAACTTCCTTAGGCGGTGCCAACAACTATGGCACGTTCTTCGAAATCACTCTATCGGGCACCCTAACCACTCTCTACAGCTTTTGTGCCCAGAGTGGTAGTTGCACGGACGGCGAGTGGCCATACTCGACGCCCGTTCAAGGGGCTGATGGGAATTTCTACGGCACGGCTCCGTCAGGCGGGGATGTGACCTGCAACGCTCCCTACGGATGCGGTACGGTCTTCAAAATTACGCCGACCGGCCTGCTGACTGTTCTGCACACCTTCGAAGTGGGCGACGGCGCAGCCCCATTTACCGGCCTGGTGCAAGGCACCGACAAGAACTTTTATGGAGTGACCAGTGATGGCGGACCCAACGGGCTCAATGGCTACGGGGGCACGATCTTTCAACTCTCCACTGCAGGAACGCTGACCACGCTCTACGACTTTTGTACCCAAGGCTGCGCAGACGGTGACCATCCTCAGGGTGCTCTCATTCAAGCCACGAACGGGACTTTTTATGGCGTAACGCCAGATGCCGGAGCCAGTAACGATGGCACAGTCTTCAGCATCTCGATGGGTCTGGGTCCCTTCGTGGAGACTCGGCCCACCACCGGCAAGGCGGGGACGAAGGTGGCCATCCTGGGGAACAATCTGACTGGCACGACGAGTGTCACTTTTAACGGGACAGCAGCGACGTTCACCGTGGTCAGGGGGTCCGAAATCACTGCCACTGTGCCCACCGGCGCGACCACCGGCAAGGTCGAGGTGACTACGCCCAAGAAGACGCTCAAGAGCAACGTGGCGTTCCGAGTGACGCCGTAATGAACCCGAGCTATTCGGAGTGGGATCGGAGCCACCTGTTCCCTGGTGGCTCCTCCAGTGCGTGTTGCTGCTCAGCACGCCCGATGCACTGAAGGCCGGAGGCGCGGCAGCCTTGGGGGGATTGCGCGCCTCGGCCTTCGTGCTGGTGGCGCCACCATCAGCTCTTCAGCTGCCGCGCCGCTGGATGACAGCGTCACCCCACAGAGTTCGACACCTCCGACTTTAACCCTCATGAACACCTGAAATCCTTCCAAACCGTGCCAGTTTTTGGTCCCGCTTTCCGCTATTACGAACAGAAGCACAAAAGCGCTGCGAAGCGCTTAATGAAAACAGAGGCGGAAACATCGCTGCTTTCCGCACTTTTGGGGGCAACATGATGTCACGCAAGGTCGCTGGTCGACTCTTCTTACTGTGTCTCTGCCTTTCGGGCCTGGCCGTTCGGGCTCAGTCGCAGACGATAAGTTCAACGTCCAACATGGGGGGCAACATCCCGGCACCAATGGTGCTATATGACTTCGGAAAGCAAACCGGAGACCCTATCGACCCCGAATTGGCCTATTGGGCCCAGGGTCAAGACGGCAATTTGTACAGCACAGCACCCACTGGCGGGGCTAATGGAGACGGCGCCGCATTTTACTTTTCACCTACCGGAGCGTTGACGGTGTTGCATAGTTTTATGGGGACCGATGGCTCCGCACCGTTCGGTGGGTTGACGTTGGGCACGGATGGGAACTTCTATGGCACTACCAGCGCGGGCGGGGCAAATGGCGTCGGAACGGTATTCCAGATCAACGGAACCACGTTTGCCTTCAAAACACTGTACAGCTTTACCAACGGCAGCGACGGGGGAAGTCCCTATGCGCCTCTGGTCGCGGGTTCGAACGGATTCCTGTATGGCACAACCGCCACAGGAGGCGGCACAGCAAACTGCGGTACGGTGTACAAGATCACAACTTCGGGGACGCTGACCCCGCTGCACCAGTTCACAGGCAGCGCCGGTTCCGACGGCTGCTCTCCCTACACGCCACTGACTCTAGGAAATGATGGCAATTTCTACGGGACAACGAATGTGGGAGGCACTTCCGTCTATCAGGCCGGAACCATCTTTAGGATCTCCCCGGCGGGCACTCTGAAGCTACTCCACAGCTTTGCCGACACAGATGGTTACCAGCCGAACGGTTTGGTGCTTGGAACTGACGGCAACTTTTACGGAACAACCTCTGCTGGTGGTGGCACGGTTGGGTACGGTGTCATCTTCAAGATTACTCCGGCCGGTACTTTCACTTCCCTTTACACCTTCGCCGGGGGAACGGGCGACGGAGCCCAACCCTACGCTGGGTTGGTGCAAGCGACGAATGGGAAGTTTTATGGCGTAACCACCTATGGTGGGGCAAATGGCGTCGGAACCATCTTCGGTGGAAATGCGGCATCTGGCTTTAGCGTGCTATACAGCTTCGTACAGAACACGACTGGAGAGATCCCATCGGCGCCGCTTTTCCAACGCACGGATGGGCTGCTGTATGGAGATACGTTTCGGGGTGGCTCGAATGGCGAGGGCACGTTCTTCAGCGAAAGTCTTGGATTGCATCCATTCGTGAGTCTGTCTCCCACTTCTGGCAAGGTTGGGAATCTCATCAGCATCTTCGGGCAAGGGCTCACCGGCTCAACCGCCGTGTACTTCGGCGGAACCAGCGCATTGTTTAGCATCTTATCCGACACCTATATCACCGCTTATGTCCCGGCCCGCGCGGAAACCGAATTCGTGACCCTGACCACGCCCGGCGGAACTCTCACAAGCAACAAGAAATTCCGCGTCACCCCGCAGATTACACGCTTTTCACCAACAAGCGGCGCGGTGGGAACGCCCGTGACCATCACGGGACAGAGCCTCACTCAGGCCACAAAAGTCACCTTTGGCGGAGTGCCTGCCACGTTCACGGTGGATTCGGATCAACAGGTAACTGCCACTGTGCCAACGGGCGCGGTCACCGGCAGGATCAGCATCGTCACACCAGGTGGGACCGCCGCAAGTGCCAAAAGTTTTACAGTGACACCGTGATCCCTTTACCCGCTGGCAGCGTGAAGCCGAAGTCGCCCCTCCGGGGCGGCTTCTCTCGTTGAGGTCGCCAAGTGTATCTCACTGTTATTGCCTTACAAGAGGTCGAAACGCGTCCTACAAGGAGAGCCGCATTCCACGCGAGTTAGACAAAGCAGCACAAGTCAACCGACGGGTGCGGCAACACGTGGTGGGAGTGGAATGTTCATCGTTGGGCTCCAGTTAACGTTAGATCCGCCGAGATTCCAGCAGCCCTGTCCTGCAATAGGTCCTAAGGCTGAGGCAGTAAACCGAACACATCGAGTTCGCTGGAGGTTCCAACGTAGACCTTGCCATTGGCCACGGTAGGAACGGCAAACTTGGCGGCAAGGCCAGCCTGATCTCGAGTCGGATTTTGGCCGCTATTGTAGAGTTCGCGTGAGAGATTGGCGGCGTCGTAAGCGTGAAGAACTGCGGCATTCTGCTTGAATGTCGTTAACACCCATAGCAAGCCCTCGCTCGATCCATTGGCGGAGATAACCGGAGTCGCGCCCGGATAGGCGAAGGTGACGGTAGACTGCGAGGTGGGAGAGGTTGAAAGAAGTCCATTGAACAACAGGTAAGACTTCGCATGATCCCCTACTCCGACGAAATAGATGTTGTTCTGCCAATAGGCCGGCATGCTATGCGCGGTGGGGACAGTCCCCGCGGGCAGAACCTGCAGAACCTGATTGCCGTTGGCGTTGTACTGTCCCAGATTCGTTTGATCGACGAGGTAGACCATGCCCTGCTTCCCTGCCGCGACCAACATCTTGGTCGGAGGCGTGGGTTGGTCGGGAATCAAAAGAGGGCCTCCCGATCCCAAGTCGAGGTCGGAGTTATTGAGCGTTTTGAAATTCGACGGCAGGAAATAATCCGCAATCGACAGATTGCCGGGATTGAACTTGGCCAGGGCCTCGCCCCAATCGCTGCCGCCGACATTCGCGTCGGTGGTTCCATTGCCGATCATTAGAAAAATATCGCCGGACTCATCGACAGCCGGGGGGCCGCCGCTCTGCCAGATTCCGGCTTCCTGGCCGTTGGGGGCACTGTTGAAGACCGCGACCTGCTGCAGGGTGCTTTCCTGATATCCCATCAGCCACCCGTAATACGGAAGGATGTCACAGTGCGAACCCCATGCAATGTAGACGACGCCGTTGTCCAGGAACAGTCCTGCGCGCTGGTTCTGCATCTGCGGATTGAAGGCCACAGTCCCGTTGGTGGAAGAAACGGAAGCCTGGATCGCCACCGGGCTTCCCGATCGCTCCACGCCGGAGGTAATGTCGATCGCGTGCAGATATTGATAGTACGAAGTGACACTCCCACTGACGATCTTGCTGCGGGCGACCAGAAAAATTGTATTCGTTAGCGGATCGATCACCGGCGTTGACGTAATGCCGACTTGCGGAGAAATGTTGGAGCAGCCGCCGATGTCTGCGTCATTGAGCACCTGCCCTCCGGCCGGAATCAGGTTGACTTGCCACAGCGGCGTTGAGCTGGCTCCGTCGGCGTCAAAGGCGTAGAGGCTGTCGTTCTCCGTGGCCACGTACACCACGTTGTGCGCACCCTGACCCGCAACGCTTACGCCCTGCACGTAGAGCGGTTCGGCGTAAATCTGACCATCCACGGGATAGCTGAAAATCTTGCCGAATTGCCCCACGTTCACATTGCCGCTGGTCAGCACCGTCTCACTCAGATTCTGCCCAGTACGCCCGTTGTCGTTGTGGTAGACGAACGTGCCCGAGTAGTTCGTGACCACAACCGGCACGCTTGCACTCTGCGTTGTGTTTGCCGTGCTCGTTGCCGTCACGGTGTGCGAACCTGCCGTGCTCGGCCCGGCATAGAGTCCGGAAGGTGAAATCGTGCCAATCGAGCTGTTGCCTCCGGTAATTCCGTCCACCGCCCACGTGACATTCGTGCTGGACACGCCGCTGATGAACGCCTGGAATTGCGAGCTCTGTCCGGGCGTAACCGAAGCCTGCACCGGGACGATCGAAACCGTAGTGCTCGGC
The DNA here is from genome assembly GCA_963706645.1 of uncultured Acidobacteriaceae bacterium. Classification (GTDB taxonomy): domain Bacteria; phylum Acidobacteriota; class Terriglobia; order Terriglobales; family Acidobacteriaceae; genus Sulfotelmatobacter. The sequence continues at coordinate 31,253 of CAVPNR010000010.1, read as the reverse complement.
GCCGTACCGGTGCCTGAGAGCGTCACAGTTTGCAGGGTCGACGGATCATTGTCACTGAAAGTGATATCGCCGGCACGGGAGCCCGGAGCCGAGGGCGTGAAAGTGACTTGCAGCGTACAACTGGCAGTTGCCGCCAGCGAAGTGCCGCAGTTGTTGGTTTGCGCATAATCGCCGCTGGCGACAATGCTGTTTAAACTCAACGCGGCAGAGCCGGTGTTGGTCAGCGTCACCGTTTGCGGCGCGCTCGCCGTCAGAACGTTCTGCGAAGAAAAGGTCAGGCTCAGGGGCGAGATGGAGGCGGAGGGCCCCCCCGTCGTTCCCGTTCCGGTCAGACCCACGGACTGTGGGCTACCGGTGGCACTGTCAGTAACCAGGATTGCCGCCGTTCGCGTTCCCGCGGCACTCGGACTGAACAAGGCGGTGATCGTACAGTTTGCTCCCGCGGGCACTGAAGGGATGCAACTGTTCGACTGCGAAAAATCTCCTGCATTCGCCCCGGTGATCGTAACGCTGGAAACTGACAATGACGCATTGCCGGTGTTAAACAACGTCACTCCACCCGGAGAACTGGTGGCCCCCACGGCCGTGTTGCCGAATGAGATGGTGGCAGTACTGAAGCTGACCGAGGCCGCTGTGCCTACGCCGGTCAGAGAAGCCGTCTGCGGACTGCCGGCTGCGTTGTCGCTGACGGAGATGGTGGCCTGACGCGTCCCGGCGGCCAGGGGAGTAAACATCACGCTGATCGAACAGCTCGTTCCCTCGGCCAGCGAAGTTCCGCAGGTATTGGCCTGGGTGAAATCCCCACTGTTGGTTCCAGAGACACCGATCGAACTGATGGTCAACGTAGCATTGCCCGGGTTGCTCAGAGTCAGGACGATCACGGGGCCGCTTGTGCCTACAGCCTGATTGGCAAATGTGAGGCTACCGGGCGACAGTGAAACCGTGGGCGCAACGCCGGTTCCGGTAAGAGACACGGTCTGCGGGCTGCTACCAGCAGAATCGCTCACAGAGATACTCGCGCTGCGAACGCCCGCTACGGTAGGAGTGAAGACTGTACTTATGGAGCACGACGCACCTGCCGCGACCGATCCTCCACAGGTGTTCGTTTGCGAGTAGTCGCCGGTGTTCGCCCCGCTCAGCGTAATGCTGTTGATGGTTAATGGCGCGGTACCGGAATTGGTCAGCATGACCACGTTGGACGGACTCGATGTGCCGACGACCTGATCGGCGAACGTAAGACTGGTTGGCGTGAAGGCAACCGAGGCGGCGACACCAACTCCACTCAGCGGCACGGTCTGGGGACTGCCAGTGGCACTGTCCGTGATAGTGATGGTTCCGTTGAGGGTGCCAATGGCGGTCGGGGTAAAGGTAACGGCGATTACGCAGGTCCCGCCAGCGGCACCGCCGGTGCCGCAAGAATTAATCTGAGAGAAGTTGGCGGAGGCCGCGATCTTGGAGATCGTGAGCTTTAGGCCCGTATTGTTGGAGAGTTTGATGGTTTTGGTGGCGCTGGTTGTATTCAGCGCCTGGTTGCCGAAGCTCAAACTCGTCGGGGAGAAGGCGATGTTCGGAGTGGTGCCCGTGCCGGTCAATGTCACGCTCTGGGGACTGCTGGTGGCGTTGTCGCTCACCACCACGGTTCCGTGACGGGTTCCAGCTCCCGTTGGGGTGAGTGTCACGCTGATGGTGCAATTTGCACCCGCGGCTACCGCAGTTCCACAGGTATTGGTCTGAGAGTAGTCGCCGGTGCTCGCAATGCTGACGATCGTGAGCGGTCCAGCACCTGTGTTGGTAAGCGTAACATTCTGTTGCGCACTGGAAGTGTCGACCGTTTCACTGCTGAATGTAAGCGAGTTAGGCGCCAGAGTGACGGCGGGTGCGGCCGAGCCTGTTCCCGTGAGGCCGACAGTCTGTAATCCTCCAGCGGCGTTATCGACGAGCGTAATGCTGCCGGTAGCAGTTCCGGTTGCCGTGGGTGTGAAAGTGACGTTGATACTGCACGCGCCGCCGGCGGCAACTGAAGATCCGCAGTTGTTAGTCTGGGCATAGCCTGCGCTCGCTGTGATGGACGTAAGAACGAGCGCTTCGCTGCCAGTATTGGTGACCGTGACGATCTGCGGCTGGCTGGTCGTGCCCACAGTCTGAGTCGGGAACGTTAAGCTTGCAGGCGACAGCACCACCACGGATGAGACGCCCGTTCCCAGCAGCGACACGGTTTGCGGACTGCTGAGCGCGCCATCAGTGATCGTAAGGCTCGCCGAGGCCGTACCCGCGGCTGTGGGGGCAAACGTCACGCTGATCGTACATCCGGCTGCGGGGGATAGAGTGCTGGGACTCGTTGGGCAATTGTTGGTTTGGCTGAACTGCGAGCTATTCGCGCCACTCACGACAATACTGCCGAAGGTCAGAGCCGCGCTGCCGGTATTGGTCAACCCAATCGTAAGGGGACCACTGGCGCTGCCCACATTTAGCGCTCCGAAAGCCAGGCTGGTGGTCGAGAGTGTGACGGTCGGAACCTGCAACATCACCGAAACCGTGTTGTCCTGGGAATTCGAAACCACAAGGTCGGCTCGACCATCAAGGTTGAAATCGCCAGACGCCAGCGCAAGATCACCCTCCCCGGTAGCAAAAGTTAAGGTGCCTGCGGAGTTGAAAGTTCCGTCCCCATTGCCCGGAACAATGGAAACGGTGCTGTCGGCGGAGTTGACGACCGCGATATCAACGATCCCGTTGCCAACGAAATCGCCAGCTGCAACGGCGAAGGGCAGCGCCCCGACCGGATAAATAAGATTCGAAGGAAAGGTTCCGTTACCCCCATTGAGCAGCACGGAAATGGTGTCGCTCCCGTTGTCGGCAGCCACGAGGTCGAGCTTTCCGTCTCCATTCAGATCCGCGGCAAGCAACCCATCGGGGTCGGACCCAGTAGCATAGAATGCGGTGCTCTGAAACGTTCCATCTCCTCTGCCAAGAAGGACACCGATGTTGTCAGAGCCGGCATTGGCAACTGCAAGATCAAGATATCCATCGCCATTAAAGTCGCCCGCAACGATCGCGATCGGACTCGATCCAACCGTGTAGGTGACCGGGTTCTGAAGGGTACCGTTTCCCAGACCCAGATAAATCGACAGCGTATTGTCTGCGTTGTTGACTTCCGCTACGTCCAGATAACCATCGCCGTTAAAGTCCCCCACTGCGACCGCCATCGGCTCGGTCCCAGCGGTGTAGTCCACGTGGCTTCCGAAGGTGCCATCGCCATTGCCCAACAGAATGGAAATCGTATAAGCGGCGCGGTTGGCGGTCACCAGGTCAAGCTTACCGTCGCCGTTAAAGTCACCGACCGCGATGGCGATGCAGTCGGCGCCGGTGGCATACGTAGCCGCGGCTACAAAAGTGCCGTCGCCGTTGCCGAGCAGGACCGTAACCGAGTTGGTTACCCGATCCACGATCGCCAAATCCGGTTTGCCATCGCCATTGAAATCGGCGACGGCGATGCCTCGAGGGTTTGTCCCCACAGCAAGATCATTTCGGCCCAGCGACACCGTACTCGTGGGATTGGTGATTTGAAAGCTCTGCGGATTCGAGATCCCCCTTCCAGGAGCGGGATTCGTAACCGATACCTGGGCTGTCCCGGGAATTGCGACGTCCGTTGAGAGGATCGCAGCTTGTAGGCGGGTCGGGCTGACAAATGTCGTAACCCTGCTGGCGCCATCCCAGAGCACAGTGGAGCCGGCAACAAACCCGGCGCCATTCAGTGTTAGCGTCGAGCCCGATGCTCCAGGTGCCGCTGTCATTGGCGTCAAGGGTTGTTGCAGATATGGAACGGCCGCAGACGCGCTTACGCCGGTCCCGGTCAGAGTTGCCGGGATTGGAGAAACGGACGATGAGAAGCTGACGTTGACCGTCCCCGTGAAGGTGCCTGAAGATGCCGGAGTGAAGACCACGTTGATGGTGCAGTGCCCGCCAGAGGGAACCGAAGCGCAATTGTTGGTTTGCGAAAAATCAGATGGGTTGGCACCCTGAATAGTGATCGCCGAAACATGCACCGCATTTAGGCCGACGTTCGAAAGAGTAAGGACTTGGACCGGACTGGAGGTTCCGGCGGTCTGATTGGCGAACGTCAGGCTCGCTGGAGTCAGGCTGGCGACGGTACATATGCCAGATAGCGCAATCGTCTGCGGACTTCCGGTCGCATTGTCCGCAATTGAAATGGAGCCGGTGATGGTGCCGTTTGCCGCCGGAGAGAAGGAGACTGAGATCGTGCAACTGGCCCCGGCTGCGATACTCGACTGGCAAGTATTGGTCTCCGAATAGTAAGCGCTCGCTCGAATGCTGGTAATCGTCAGGCTGGCGCTACCAGTGTTGGTCAGAGTAACCGTTTGAGGAGGACTGGTTGTGCTGCGGAGTTGCGTCCCAAAAGTGAGGCTGCTTGGAGATAAAGTGACTGCTGGACTGCCGGCAAACGCGGACACGCTGCACACCAGAACAAAACTCAAGGCGCCCCACAGACCTATGCGGGCACCTGTGCAAACCCGCACGAACGGATAGAGGGCCGTGGACCAGATGCAGGACGAGGATTCCCAGGCAGGCCGCAAGCTCTTGCTCCTTTGGAACTTAGAACGAGGGGGTCTTTGTGAGACAGGGGGGAGTAACGGATTATCTCATGAAACCAGCCGACCGTCGACAGGTTCCAATCGCCGTGTTTTAGCTCCTTAATTCTGTCACCCCTTAACAGCAACGTGAAAATTCCAGCCGGGGTGACGAGATGAAATGAATGGCAACTAACACAACTAATGAAGGGCGAGGCAGTCTGGCGCGCCAAGAACACCTCGTTGTCTTGCTAGAATCTAGTGGCATCAACGCAGAAAGGAAGTCTCCCCATGCTCTCTGCTGGAAATCCATTCCCGAATTTTTCGCTTCCCAATCAGGACGGCAGGACCACCAACCTCTCCGATTTCGCCGGTCGCTGGCTCGTGGTCTACTTCTATCCGAAGGACGACACGCCCGGCTGCACGATCCAAGGCAAGTCATTTACGGCTACCAAGGCCGATTTCGACGCCGCCGGGATTACAGTTGTTGGGGTTAGCGCCGACGACGTCACCTCGCACAGGAATTTCTCTCACAAGTTCGCCTTTACTATCGACTTGCTCTCCGACACCAACTCCACGCTCATGAAAAAGCTCGGCATCGGCCAAGCGGAGTGGAAAGGGATCAAGTTCTGGGAGCGCACCACCTTCGTAGTCGATCCCAAGGGCGTCATTCGCAAGGTATACGAAAAGGTGAACCCGGAAGGACACGAGAAAGTGCTGCTCGCCGACATCAAAGCGATGAAGGAGCAGGCCGCATGAGCGATCGCCCTCGGAGCGATCAAAGAGTAGATCATCCCGTCCTGGTGATGAAGTCTTCCCGTCAGGAAAGTGACTGAGGACAAGCCCACGCGCATGATGCTCATAGATTGTGCGCGGCGTCACTTCCAGTTTGGCCCCTTATTCTGGCCTGCCTGTGGCCAAAACCTCGCATCCGTGTACGGGCGTTCAGGATTTCGCTTTGCAGCCCGGGCTGTCGCCGTAGTAGGCGTTGCCCTTATAGTCAAGCTCTTCCAGCCCCGCGACCGAGGTGTAGTAGCCGCGGACGGCTTGGGCGCGGGTGATCTCGAAGAACTTCCGCAGCGGGTTGCCAGGCTCGGTACTACCCGCGGAAGTCAGGAGATCGACTTGTTGCGAAGCAGTGAGTTGCAGAAATTCCTGACCGTGGATCTGGAGAGAGCGCGCGTGCAACGCAGTGAGTCCGGCACGGGCTACGGACTGGGGATAGGCAGTTTCGAGATCGCGCAGCGACTCTTCTCCGTTGACGGCCACGGCGAGCCGACGATGCAACGGGTCGAGGTGCTGCCCGGCGGCGCGAACTCCCGCGGCAGAATACAGCCACTGATCAAACCACTGCGTAGCTTGTGACAAGGCCGTGGCGTCCACTTTGCCCAGCAGGATCTCCACGAATCGGGTGACGACGCGGAACTCCTCCACCGAGAAGAACTGCGGCTGAAACGGGAGCGAGTTGGGCTGGACGTAATCCGTTTCACTGCCGGGTGGAGGCGACCACATCTTACCGCCGCTGCTCAGCGCGCGAACCAGATGTTCGGGCGAAGGCGTGTAGAGGCCAGGCGGCAGAGGGGCAGGGGCTGTTGACGCGAGTTGTTGTGCTCCCAGCAGAGCCGCCGCGGATTCTGGAACGAGCCCGCTCACGCCGGCGAGGACGACCATTTCGCCCAGCCGCAACAGCCACTGGCGGCGGGAAAGGTCGTCGGCTGGTGACGTCGGCTGTCTTTCTTCGCTCATAACTCCCCTCGGCGAAACGCTCGCGCGATATGCTCACCGGCACGGGCCGAGATGGCCATGATCGTCAGCGTAGGCTCATAGCATCCCTGGGTCGGGAAGACCGCTCCGTCGGTCACGAAGATGTTGGGGGCATTGTGCACTTTGCAGTTGGCGTCGACCACGCTCTTCTTCGGATCAGAGCCCATGCGGGCGGTTCCGCACTCATGGATGTTCTTGCCGAAAACGCTCAGGTCCGTCTTGGGCGGGGTCGCGTCGGTGAGCTTCATCGCGTCGAGAATCGCGCTGATGTTTTCGCGCATGGATGCGGCCATGGCCTTCTCATTCTCTCCGTAGCTCGCGTTGACGTGCAGCACGGGGATGCCCCAGGCATCTTTTCGAGTGGAATCCAGCCGGACGAAGTTGTCGGCGCGGGGCAGGCACTCGCCCTGCGCTTCAATGCCAAAGTAGTAGGGGATCTCCTCGCGCACGCGCTTGCGCCATGCGTCGCCCATTTCCGGCATGAGAAAGGCGTGGCCATAGAGCTCCTGGCTACCGTCGCCGTCGAAACGGTAGCCGCGCAGGAACTTCGAATTGCGATCTTTTGCCGCGCTGCTGGCAGTATTGACATACTTGGGGATCAGGAACCCACAGGGTCGGCCGACCGCTTCGCGCGTGGAGGACTGCAGGTCCGACATCCGGCCCCCAGCATCTTCGATGGTGAAGTGATCCATCAGGTAATGGCCGAGCACGCCGTTCGCGTTGCCGACTCCCTGAGCATGAGCGGGCGATTGTGAATTCAGCAGGATGCGGGTCGATTCCAGCGCTCCAGCGGCAACGACGACAACGTGGGCATAGACCTCGCGATGCTCGCGCATGACCCTGTCGATGTAGTGGACTCCCATGGCGCGGCCGCTGTGGTCGAGGAGAAGTTCGCTGACAATGGCGTCACTCACCAGCGTGAATCTTCCGGTGCGGGCGGCGGCTGGCAACGTGACGGACGGGCTGTTGAAGTAAGACGCGGTGAAGCAGCCGCGCTGGCACTGATCACAATAGTGACAGGCAGGGCGGCCACGATGATCCACTGTCAGGTTGGCGACGCGGTCAGGTATGACGCGCCATCCAAATCTGCGCTCGATCACATCCTTGGCCTGCAGAGCGCCGCAGGAAAGATTCATAGGCGGCAGGAATTGTCCGTCGGGCAATTGCGGCAGGCCCTCGCGCGATCCGCTTACACCAATATAGCTTTCGACCAGGTCGTAGTAGGGCTCGAGTTCCTTGTAACTGATGGGCCAGTCTTCACCGTAGCCGTCGCGGGAGGCAGCTTTGAACTCGTTGTCGCTGAAGCGATAGCTTTCGCGCGCCCAGCAGAACGTCTTGCCCCCCACCTGGCGCCCACGAATCCACATGAAGGGTTTGTCCGTGGGAAAGGTGTAGGGATGTTCAAGATCGTTGACGAAGAACTGATGGCTGTATTCGTCGCAGGCGTAACACAAGCGCTGCACCGGCTGCGTCTCAAGCATGCGCTGCTGGTCGCCGAATCCGCGGAATTTCAGCTGGTAGGGCCAAATGTGCTCGGTGAAATCGCGTGTGGGGATGCGCGGTGGTCCAGCTTCGAGCATGACGACGCCGAGTCCGCGCTCGGTCAGCTCTTTGGCGACCCATCCGCCGCTGGCCCCGGAACCGATAACCAGCGCTTCATGGATTTGTCTGCGCGGCAGGAGCATGAGGCGGACAGTTTAGCAAAGAGTCTGTGGACCCGTCGTAAGCCGGACCCGCTTAAAGCCCAGGGACTCGTCAATCAGCAGCAGCATTACCTGATGATGACCATTGAGTCCGGTGCGATCAAGCGCTCCCCGGCCACCGACCCCTCTTTGCACACGTGCGCTCGGCCCCTCCTCCACCAGCCTTGACGACTCGGGCGAACTTCTAAACCTCTCGCTCGCGCCATTCGATTTTGTAACGCTCCGCTTCCGCCCGCCAGCGCTTCCGTCTGTGGCTTTTTCGAACGCAACGGCTCACAGCTTCTTTCAGCCTTGAACATTCATCCCGGCGTCGCGTCCGAAAAGGCACTCGGGGTAACGCTGGACGACACTGTGAGCACCGCGGCGCTTGCATTCGCTGTCCGACGCACCTGATGCCCTATCGCGCTATCGATTATGTCTCCCGCCGAGCCTCCTGCAATAGACGATGGATAGCAGGTTCGAGCGCGGTACAAGCAGCTCCCCATAAAACCGCCGACGAACCTAGCGTGCTCAACGCTACTCGGACGACCGGGAAGTCGCTACCCTCAAGAAAGTTCTTCAGTTCGTGCAACAGAGCCGGGTGGTTCCCGACCTCTCCGCCCAACAAAATAAGGCTTGGATTGAGGATGAGCGCCAGGTCCAGGATAACGTCCGCCAGAATGGCAGCGCGCTGTTTAAGGATCCGTTTTGCTTCTGCATTGCCTGCGGCCGCCAGGTCCCAGACATCCGCGGCGCGACTTACTTGTGAGCGAACTGTGGAAGCTTGGCCGCTACCGCGCCAACTCTTCAGAATGCCTGAGGCGGAAAGCGCTTTTTCGAGCTTGCCGTATTTATGAATCGTCGGCCGCTCCCTGGAGATTGCGGGTATCCGCAAATATCCAATCTCGCCGGCTGACCATTTGGAGCCCCGATGAATGGCACCTCCCAGAAAAATTCCGGCCCCGACACCCTCGCCAATCGTGACAAAAACAAAGTCCTTCTCTCCTTGTGCCGCGCCACGATAGAATTCGCCCTCGGCGGCCAAGTTTGTGTCGTTATCAATGACCACGCGGCACTTAAACTCTCGTGTCAGCATCGGCCCAAGTGGCACATCGTTCCAATTCTCCAGCGCGCTGAGAGCTACCACCGTTCCTTCCTCAACATTAACAATCGCAGGGACTCCCACGGTCAATGTCGCCAGATGAGTTGCCATTAGCTTGTTCTTGCGGAGCAGTTTCCGCACCTCATTGCCGATTTGTTCGCAGATCAGTGGAGGTGTGGAATGCGATCTCTCAATCGGCGTTTCCGAGTGGGCCAACTCCCTTCCGTTCAGATCGGCTAACAGAAAACGCAGAGTCTCTCGCGTAATCTCCACTCCCGCAACAGAGCTATGCTCCGCCTTGAATCGCAGAATGTCGGGTGGCCTGCCGCCAGTAGAGTCTCCCTCCCCGACGGCATCGACCAATCCGGTAGAAATGAGAGTCGCGACTACGTTTGTCACAGAAGGCGCGCTCAAGCCCGAAGCCCTCACCAGGTCCGCTTTGGAGCACGGTCCGTTGTCCCGCAAGAGTTGCAACAGGATTTGAGCATTGGTTTGGCGGATCAGAGGAGGCCGACCAAGCACAACCTTTTTTTTCACCATGGGTAGATCACCGGAACTTCATCACTAGCGCCCTTTTCAGACATTCTAATGATTCTTAACTATGTTTGGCATACAATACTGTTCGAAGTCCAAATTTGTGACCAGCAACTCCGGACACTTTATCGAGGATGACTTGCAAATGCGTCCTTATCGTCTGACGTCTTCGACCCATTCCTGCCACGTCCGGTCGTGTCTCTGCCTTCTTCTATTGTTCCTGGCTACGGATGGGGCAGCGCAAACATCCAGTTCACGATTCAAAGTCATAGCGCTGGCGGAAGCGGGTGGAATTCATCGGCCCTTCGTCGACGCGGCCAAGGTATGGCTGCAGAAGCAATCGGTCGATAACAATTTCTCTGTCGATTACATTCAGGATACCGGTAAGATCGACGACGCATTCCTATCCCAATACCGCGTCTTTATTCAACTGAATTATCCCCCGTATGGGTGGACGCCCAAGGCCGCCGCCGCATTCACTCGATACATTGAAGAAGGCCGCGGGGGTTGGATCGGGTTTCATCATGCGACGCTGCTTGGCGAGTTTGACGGATTCGGTATCTGGCCGTGGTTCTCACAATTCATGGGTGGGCTTCGATTCACTGATTACATTGCGGAGTTTGCCACCGCAACTGTCATCGTGGAAGACGGCGCGCATCCTGTGATGAAAAACGTTGGCCAGTCGTTCGTGGTGGAGAAAGAGGAATGGTATACCTACGACAAATCACCCCGCCCAAATGTTCGCGTTTTGGCCCGCGTTGACGAGGCTACCTATTCGCCTGATACGCGCAAAAAGATGGGTGATCATCCGGTGATCTGGACGAACGAGAGGGTGAAAGCGCGCAACGTTTATATCTTTATGGGGCATCATCCCGAGCTGTTTCAGAATCCTGCCTTCACGACCATTTTTCACAATTCAATCTTGTGGGCGGCACAGCAATGAGCGTTCGCGGATTGCCCCTCTTTCTGTTGCTCGCAAGCCAACTTGTGAGCAGCATATTTGCCCAACAATCAAGATTTAGAGTGCTGGCATTTTATTCGGGAACAGCAGAACCGGACCATGTGCAGTTTGCCCAGGACGCGTTGAAATTCTTGAACGAGCGGGCTGTAAACGAGCACTTCACGCTCGAAGCAACGACCAAATGGGAAGACTTGAAAGATGAGAATCTAAAGACATGCCAGTTGCTCATCTGGCTCAACGAATCGCCCGCTAATCCGGAGCAAAGACGTGCTTTTGAGCGCTACATGCAGGGTGGAGGAGCCTGGCTGGGCTTCCATGCAGCCGGCTACAACGACAACGACACGAACTGGCCGTGGTTCGTCGATTTCCTGGGAGGCGCGGTATTTCACATCAATAGCTGGCCCCCGCTGCCGGCTCGAATCATCATTGATGATCGCAGCCATCCGGTCGCGGTCGGGATCCCCGATGCCTTCGAATCTCCCGCGAATGAATGGTACGTCTGGAAGCCGAGCCCGCGGCTCAACAAAGATGTGAAGGTTCTGGCGACGTTCGATGCGGCGAACTATCCGATCGGATTGAAGGACGTGCTTACCAGCGGCGACCTGCCCGTCATGTGGACGAACACGAAATACAAGATGCTGTACATGAACATGGGTCATGGCGACAAGATATTCACGAGTGCCGTGCAAAATCGACTCATCGATAACGCAGTCAATTGGCTGGGGACTGGCGCAAGTCAAAACATCAGGCCGGAGGCGAGCGGAACCAGAATCAGTCCGCGCGGGATCGCGCTCAACCCGCGAACCCACAAAGTCTATGCGGTGAATACAAAACGTGGCACCGTGACTGTGCTCGACGCCGAGGGACATCTCGGGGCGTCTATAAAAGTTGGAGTCGAGCCCGAAGCCATTGCGGTCAATACGGACACGAATCGAATTTATGTCGCGAATTCCGGCGATGGCACCGTCACCGTCATCGATGGAAATAAGGATACAGCCATCGCGAGCGTCGCAGTGGGAGACCTGCCTACCGTCGTTGCGGCTAACCCCGCCAATAACAAGGTATATGTCGCGAGGACATTCAGTAATGTCATGACGGTGATCGACGGGAAGACAAACGTAGCTAGCTTCCTGAAGCCAGGAGAGCAAGCCGACGCCATCGCCATAGATCCGGCCACCAACAAGATCTACCTCCTCAGCTACGAGAGCCCGAATTTGAAGGTGATCGATGGTACGGATCACAGCGTGTCCGAAGTTCCTGGGGGAACGCATCTTTGGGCGATCGCGGCGAATCCGGCAAACAAAAAGATCTATGCGACCAATGCTGGCAGTTCGAACGTAGCAATCTTAGGCAAAGAATCGACAGGTGCAGCGCTGGTGCACACGGGCGAGACTCCATGTGCACTCGCCATTGATTCTTCCACCGGACGGGTCTATGTGGCCAACTATATGGGCAACAGTGTCACGGTAATTGACGGAACCAGTGACTCGGTTGTTGCCACCATCGATGTGGGCGAGCGGCCGCAGGGTCTGGCCGTGGACTCGGCCAATCACAAGGTGTACGTAGCGAATACACATTCGGGTACCACGACCGTGATCGATGGCACGAACTATTCCATTGCAACGACATTGCCCACTGGCGCTTGGCCCTTTGCGGTTGTAGTAGACAGCGCCACGCACAAAGCGTACGTGAGCGGTCTTGGGGGAGATCAATTGACAGTAATCGACGGTGCGACGCTGACGGTATCGTCGCCAACGCTCAAGTAGTAACGATACGATTAGGAGGGGGACCATTCCGTGAAGATCGTACGGCACGTTCCGTGGCTGCTCGCCCTGACGCTTCTGCTTTTGTTGTCAGCGTCAGCTCAGCAGGCTCATCCGATACTCGCGATCGGATCGCCGGCGCCGGATTTCGATCTTCCAGGCATTGACGGGACCAATCACAAGCTCTCCGACTATGCCGCGAGTCCAGTTCTCGTGGTGGTCTTCAACTGCAATCATTGTCCCATTGCGCAAATGTATGAGCGGCGCATCGCCCAACTGGCCACGGATTATGCGGATCGAGACGTGAGCGTGGTCGCGATCGAACCGAATGATCCCAAAGCAATCACCATCGACGAACTGGATTCTTCGGACATGAGCGACAGTCTCGAAGAAATGAAAGTCCGCGCCCAGTACAAACATTTGAGTTATCCGTATCTTTACGATGGCGAGACGCAATCGGTCACAGACGCGTATGGGCCACAGGCGACTCCGCACGCCTTCGTGTTCGACAGCAGCCGGCGACTCCGTTATGAAGGCCGCATCGACAATAGCTATCGTTCCGAACTAGTGACGACGCACGAGGTGCGCGATGCGGTCGACGCGCTCCTGGCGCATCGTGAGGTCGCAGTGAAGCACACCGGCGTCTTTGGTTGCTCGACGAAATGGAAAGAGAAGCACGCCGCCCAACTGGAAGCGTTGCGCAAGATCGAGTCGCAACCGGTTCACTTGGAAATGGCTTCCGCAGCCGATTTAAGCACGCTGCGCACCAACCCGGGCAAGAAAATGTTGCTGGTGAGCTTTTGGGCGACATGGTGCGGCTCCTGCATTCACGAGTTTCCTGACTTCGAAGATACGTACCGGATGTACAGCGTTCGCGATTTCGAGTTGGTTACGGTATCGGCCAACATGCCCGATGAAAAGAACTCTGTCATGCGGGTGCTCGAGAAAATGCATGCCACGAGTCGCAACCTGCTGTTCAACTCGAACGATACCGCTGCGTTGCAAGCCGCCTTCGATCCGAAGTGGGACTCGGCAGTGCCTTATACCGTGCTGATCTCTCCTGAGGGAAGAGTCTTGTATCAGAAACAAGGCTCCGTCGATATCCTGGAGCTACGCAGAACGATTTTGGCGAATCTTCCTTCAGACTACGAAGGGTTCAACCAATATTGGTCGACGCGATAGGTATTGCGCGTCATTAGCCACGAATAAGTGCCATTGTCCTCGGAGATCGACTGAACATGAAAACGTCTTCATACGTCCGGCTCTTCACGCTTGTTCTCTTGATTGCGACCAACGCGTGGGCTGGCGATGCGATACCGAAGGCTGCTTGGCGTCGTTCGCTCGGCTTGCCGCTCGACAAACCGGGAGTCACAAGAGTTCCAGGCAATATCGACGACGGCTATTGGCAGGGCGCTCCGGTCGGTGGTTTCGGCTCTGGGACCTTTTCGAGAAGCTACCGAGGAGACTTTTCTCGCTGGCACATCAAGGCGGGCGTCCACAAATACGCTCCCGTTTATGCAAACCAGTTTGCCATGTTTCAGCAAGCCGAGGGTGAGCCACAGGGCAAGGCGAGTGTTTTGATGACGGATCATCCGGCGGACAAAACGCTGAGCAGTTGGCAGTGGGACTATCCGGTGGGCGCGGGCGAATACGCCGCGCTCTATCCAAAATCCTGGTACGACTACAAGTGGGATCAGTTTCCGGCACACGTTGTGCTTGAACAATTTTCACCGGTTCTGCCCGATAATTATCGCGAGTCCAGCTATCCGGTCGCGGTCTATCGCTGGCACGCGGAGAATCCCACGAACAAAGCCGTCACAGTCTCTGTGCTCTTGTCCTGGACGAACATGGTCGGTTGGTTTCGTACGTTCACTCGAGATTTTCAGGGAGCGCCGAACCAAGGCAATCACAACGCGTTTGCGAGCGAGAAACTCAGTGCGGGAGTCATGAAGGGGATCATCTTTGATCGCAACCGCGCGGGCGCCGGACCGCGCGAGGTTGACGGCCAATTTGCAATCGCAGCGATGGAGTCTGCGGGAGTCGAAGTCACCTATCATGCGTCATTTCCAGCCGAAGGGGATGGCAAAGCGATTTGGAGCGCTTTCGCGAAGGACGGGCGATTGGCAAATAACGATGCCTCGTGGGTCAGCGACGGCGAGAAACTGGCAGGCGCCATCGCAGTCCGTTTTACTCTTCAACCCGGCGAGAAAAAGGTGATTCCGATGGTGATTGCCTGGGATTTCCCCATCGTGCAATTTGGCGAGGGACGCGAATGGAACCGCCGTTATACCGATTTTTACGACGCAAGCGGCAACAACACGTGGGCTATCGCGCGCGATGGATTACAGAACGCTACAGCCTGGAGCGATGCCATCGACGCTTGGCAAGCTCCCTATATCAATGATGAGTCCAAACCGCTGTGGTATCGGGGCATGCTCTTCAACGAGCTCTATGTATTGACGGATGGAGGCACGTTCTGGGGCCGTCTGGTTGGTTCCTCGAAGAAGAACGTGCCGTCGTTCTCGCTCCTCGAATGCTTTGACTACGCTTACTACGGAACGCTGGATGTGCGTTTCTACGGTTCAATGCCATTATTGAAGTTCTGGCCTGACATCGACAAACAAGTCTTGCGGCAGTTCGCCGACACAGTGCCGCGGGAGTGGCCGGAAAAAGGGCAATGGGTTTGGAAGTCCCAACAAACGGGTGAACCGAGTCTGCACATGCGCAAGAAAAAAGGCGCGGTTCCGCATGATCTCGGCGTGCCCGAGGGCGATCCGTTCATTACGGTCAACGAACCGGGATGGCAGGATACAAACGACTGGAAGGACTTGAATTCGAAGTTCATTCTGATGGTGTATCGAGATTACGCACTGACCGGCAGAAAGGACGCAGCGTTCCTGCGCGACACTTTTCCAGCGGTGAAAGAAGCCGTCGCTTACTTGCGCCAGTTCGATCGTGGTGCCGGAATCCCCGAAAATGGAGGATATCCCGATCAGACCTACGACTCGTGGGTGGTACGAGGAGTGAGCGCGTATTGCGGCGGATTGTGGCTGGCGGCAGTCCGCGCCTCGGAAGAAATGGCACGCATTCTCGGTGAGAGCAACGTCGCGGACGAATACCACCAACTCTTTTTGAAGGCCCAGAAGAATTACATCGACAAACTTTGGAACGGAAAATACTTTCGCTACGACACCGAGAGCGAGGATCGCGACAGCGTACAAGCAGATCAGCTTGCCGGACAATGGTACGCCAACATGACAGGCCTCGGGGATCTCGTGCCCCGCGAAATGCAGTTAGCCGCGGCCAAAAAGATCTTCGAATTTAACGTAATGAAGTTTGGCGGCGGCGAGATGGGTGCCGCGAATGGCATGACGGCCGATGGATCCATCATTCGTAACAACGAACAGGCCCCGGAAGTCTGGGTGGGGACCAGTTTCGGTTTTGCGGCGCTGTTGCTCAGCGAAGGGATGAAGGAGGAGGCGTATCGCACAGCCTGGGGTCTATATCACGTAATCTATGAGAGCAAGGGATACTGGTTCCGGACTCCCGAAGCTTGGGACGTTGACGGAAACTTCCGCGCTTCTATGTATATGAGGCCTGCGTCAGTTTGGGCGATGGAGATGATCGCGCAACCGCAAGCCAAATAGCCGACTGTGTTGTTTGTACTTGGGAAACTACGATTCATATATCTAATGAAATCTTCTGCTAGCAAACATCCCGCCTCACCTCTTATGCAAGAGACTCCCGCTCAAACACTTGTTCCCCGCCGACGGTCAGCAACCGACGGCATCGATGAGAATCACAGACTGGTCGTTGGAGTGGACATCGGAGGAAGCAACCTGCGAGTTGCTCTCGCGGACTTACGCGGGACTGTGTTGGGCAAATGGTGCGCGTCGACCAAGGAGACATCTTCTCCCGAGATGGTTATCGAGCAGATTGGAAGAGGCATTGACTCTCTGCTTAAGGAATCTTCGCAATCACGCGCGTCGTTGGCGGCGATTGCGACTGGGGTTCCCGGAATTACAGACAGGGAGGCGGGAATTGTTGTCGCCACTTCGTATTTAAGAGGATGGAGGGATGTGCCCTTTCAGAGCCTGCTTGAATGTGCCTTCCACATTCCTGCCGCAGTGGAGAACGATGTGAGAATCGCAGCTCTCGGAGAGCACTGGATGGGTTCGGCGCGGGGAGTGCCCGATTTCGTGTTTCTGGCGATTGGAACTGGAATCGCCGCTGGAATCTTTGCGCACGGCACGCTTCTTCGAGGCGCCAACTGTGCGGCCGGCGAAGTCGGGTACATGTATGTTCCCGGCGCTTCCGAGCAAGTTGCGGAACGCGGCGCTCCAGGTTCGCTGGAGAGCGCTCTTGGCGGCGATGGTGTCCGGAAGCAGTGGCTCGAGGCCGCCACCCCCGGCGCACCTTCGCGCTCTCTGACGGCTACAGAAGTCTTCGACCTTGCCCTCACTGGAGATCGTCTGGCGAAAAGCATTTTGGATCGCTCGGCGCAACTGCTGGCTTATGCTGTGTACAACATTTCACTCGTGCTGAATGCATCGCTCTTCGTTTTGGGCGGCGGCGTGGGTATGAGCGAAGCGTTGCGCGGCGCCACGGAAGAGATTCTGAAGCGATACGGCGAGCCCGCGCAGCCAAGAATTATCATCAGCAGCCTCGGACAGGATGCTCAGTTGATGGGGGCGATTCGACTGGCGCTGGATACGGTGGAATGCGCGACGAAGTGAGGACACACTCTTAGCACAACTCACTTTGCAGGTTGGTCCTATCGCGCACGGTTGTACAGAACCTCAGCTATGCGCCGCCAAGACTAATGCTCTCCAAGTCCCGTCCGCACGTTTCCGGCACGGCAAATCGAACGAACAACAGTGTCACCACGCAGAGCGTCCCATAGATGGCAAACGTGTGAGCGCTGCCGATTGCGTTAATAAGAGACAAGAACGTGAACGAGACGGCAAAGTTGGAGATGCCGGAGCCCAGCGTCGCGGCGGCCACTCCTCTTCCCCGGACGCGCAATGGAAAAACTTCAGCCACTAGGATCCATGCGATCGCCCCCAGGCTGAATGCGAAACAGGCGATGTAGACCATGAGGCATGTAATCGCAATAACACCCATCGACGAGTGCAGAGCTGCGCTGTGGCTGAAGGCATACGAAAGCGAGAAGAGTGCGATCGTCATCCCGCTTACGCCGACATAGAGCAGCGGCTTCCGCCCCAGTCGGTCGACCAGCATGATCCCCACTACGGTCGCAATCACATTTACGATAGCGACCAGCAACGTCGCAAAGATGGCGCTGCTGTGGGACGCGCTTCCGGCCAGCGCAAATATCCGCGGGCCGTAGTAGATGATCGTATTGATTCCCGTGACTTGTTGGAGCACGGTTAGCCCCACGGCAACGAAGAGTGAACCGCGTACCGCCGGGCTCCACAGTGCACTCCATTTCTGCTCTACGGGGGTCTTTAGCCCTTCCCGAATGTCCCTCAGAAACTGCTTTGCTCCATTTGCATCCGTATAGCTGAGCAGCACCGTCTCAGCATCGTTCTCTCGCGCATGTGCGAAAAGCCAGCGTGGGCTCTCTGGAACGGTGAGAATCACGATCAAAAAGAAAACGGTTGGCACGACGGCGAGGCCAAACATTAGTCTCCAAGCCTGTTGTGCAGCCAACAGATAGCCGATGAGATCTGCCAGAGCGATCCCCAACGTCAAAGCGAATTGGTATAACCCGATGAGGAAGCCACGCGATTGCGGCGGAGCCAGTTCGGACACATACACCGGCGCAGTGACAGATGTGAAACCGATCCCCAGCCCGATTATGGCGCGCGCCACAATCAGAACCGCGGCGTTCGTCGCCAGAGGAGCCAGCAACGAACCGACGATAAAGATACCTGCGGCCCATACCAGCGTCGCACGGCGACCGATCTGGTCGGCCACCGCTCCTCCGACAATTGCCCCGATCATGGCTCCGATCAAAACGATACTCACAACCAGTTCCTCAACTACGGTCGAGAGGGTAAAGGTGCGCTTTACGAAGATTTCTGCGGCAGCAATGATGCCCATGTCATAGCCGTACAACAAGCCCCCAAGGGCTGCCATGGACGAGACGCGGAGGATAAAGCCACGATTTACGTGCGGAACTGATGAGGAGTGGATATCGGCCACCGAGTCACCTCGCTCTGATAATATCTGGAAGTTTATAATGATTCATTAAAAACATCTGTCGTACTGTAATTTCTGGCGGAGAACATATGGAAGACAAGAACGACAATGCGTCACGCTGGATTGCCGGAGTAGAGCCTCCAAGCAATCTTCTCAATCAGAGCATGAACTCGATTTATGAGATGGAGTGCCGCGAACAACCCAAACGCCTTGCATTCTTGCTGAACGCGTATCAAACCGATCCGTTGATCCGACAGGAACTCGATAAGCTACGACAGATGTCGTTATCGGCGGGACCAATCCTTTTCATCGGAATGGGGGCTTCTTATTGTTCTTCAATCACTGGATCTTCCTATCTGCAGTCGGGCGGTCGATCCTCATTCACAGTCGATGCGGGGGAGTGGTTGCACTATTCGGGTGCGTGGGAGCAGGCTGCCCTGTCTTTGTTGGTGACTACTTCCGGTGAGAGCGCGGAACTGGTGCAATTGTGCCGGATGGGAGCGCACAAGCCGATTGCCCTGCTTTGCAACAATGAAAAAAGCGCCTGTTGGTCATCGGTGCAAAACAAGCTCCCGATCCTGGCGGGGCCAGAGTACGGCAATGCCACCAAAACCTATACCAACGCCACCGCGGCGTGCATCGTCATTGCTTCGCACATATTGGTACGCACGTGGCAGGAAGATGCCGAGCAGATGCTCCGGTCGTACACCGCCACCTTGGATCACGTATTCGGCATGCGGACCGAAATGGACGAATTCTGTCGAAGTGCGGCCAACATTGAATTGATCGGACGCGGTCCCGCTTATGGAGGCGCCATCATGGGCGCATTGTGTATCCGCGAAATGACCGGCCAGCGCGCCGCCCCTCACTCCGGGGCAGGTTTTCGCCACGGGCCTCTACTCGACGTCGACGAGTCACACGTCGCCATTATCCTGGCCTTGGGCAGGGCAGCAAGTCTGGGAGTCTCCCTCGCACAGGATTGTTTGGCGCGCGGAGGGAGAGTCATTCTCGTTGAGACCGAGGAACGTCAACGTTCGGAGAGACTCTTGCCGATAAAGATCGATGCTGTTCCGGAACCATGGGAAGGCCTGACATCTGTCTTGGTTCCTCAGGCACTCACTTTGGCCATTGCCGAACGAACTGGAGCCAAACTGTCACCGCGCTTCCTGTACGGAGTCATGAAGGAGTAGCGGGGGCAGGAGTAGCGGAGTCAGGCGTCGGCGACGGGCGGAAACGGTTCGATCCCTGGGAACGCATGAAAAAGTCGTTCCTCAGCATCTTCGACCAGGAGTGCTAGAATGTGCGCATGCCGGGGCTTCGCTTGGGCGCGAGCTTGTTGTCTTTCCGTGTCTTTTCTCGTCTCTCGCGAGGGCCGACTCTGCCTGCATCAGAGCGGCAGTCCTTCATGGTCGATATCGGCATGCTCAAATCTGGCCTCTAATGCTCCAAAACATTAGTTCTCGCGGTGCAATTCAAAAATAATCCTAGGGACGAGAAACAGAGGACTTCTATGAAAGGCTTTCGCCTTCTTGCTATTGTGTTCGCGATCCTTGCCGCTGCTGTTCCCACTCTGCATTCCCAAACCTCGCAAGGCCGAATCCTGGGCACCGTGTTTGACCAGACCGGTGCGGTCATTGCCGGATCGAAGGTCACGGTCACGAATATGGCCACCAACGTCAGTCGCCGCCTGGTGACGAACAGCGCCGGCGAATACGTCGCTTCCAATCTGGATCCCGGACCCTATAAGGTGGAGGCGGAGGCTGGCGGCTTCAAGAAAACGGTGAGCACTCAATTTGTTCTTGAGGTGTCGCGAGAAATTCGCATGGATCTGAAGCTCCAGCCGGGAGCCATTTCAGAGACCGTGCAGGTGAGCGCGGAGGGTGCGCTCGCCGACGTTACCGATGCAACACTCAACGGCGTGCTCTCGAACAAGGCCATCTCTGAATTGCCTGTGGAGGGCCGCGACTTTCAAAACCTGCTGGAACTGCATCCTGGAGTTCAACGCACCCCGGGCGGAGGGTTTCAGTCGATCACTTCCAATGGCAACCGCGCGGACGATAACAATTTCTTCATCGATGGGGCCGATGACAACGATGCCTATTACGGTGAGAGCGTCGCCAATGAGGCCGGCATCGCAGGAACTCCTGCCAGCTTTTTGCCGCTGGATTCAATTCAGGAATTTAACACGCAGGAGAGTCCGTCCGCCGACTACGGCGTAAAGCCCGGTGTGGTGATGAACATCGGCATAAAGTCGGGGACCAATGACATCCATGGCTCGGCGTATTACTTCAACCGCAATGCCGCATTTGACGCGCGCAACTACTTCAATCCCGCGCCCCAGCCGGCTTCCGCGCTGAACATGCATGAATTCGGGGTTTCGCTGGGCGGACCGATCATCAAGAACAAATGGTTTTATTTCGTCAACTATGAGGGCATCCGCGACAAGGTAGGCAATCCAGGGGTAACCGACAGCCCCGTGACCTCTTCGCTGGCGACCCAGATGGGTGGGATTGCGAACTCCGACGGAAGCCCGAATTCGGCTCTTTACAGCCTGCCTGACGCGATCGCGTACTTCAACGACCCCAACAACGTTGCGTATTGTCAGGCCAATTACGATTCCTCTTCCGCCTGCGCGGTGAACCCGTTAAGCTTGCAACTCTCGCAACTGTTCCTGCCCAACCCGGGATTCACCATGTCGCAAAGCGATCCCGCCGCCATCAATTTCGATTTCACCAACACCAATCGCGGAGACAATCTCGTCGCGAAAACCGATTTCGTTCTGAACAAAAACAATGCTCTGAGCGCGAGATTTATTTACGCCAATACCACCCAGACTGAGGAGGACACGATTCCGCTGCGGCCCGAATGGCTGTCAACCACCAGCCCGATTACCCAGGTATTCGGTGTAAGTCTGTCATCGACTCCCAGTTCCGCCTGGTCGAATGAAGTCCGCTTCAGCTACAACAGCTTCAACGAAGCTATCGCTCCACTCGACCACAACGTCAATCCGACGCAGTACGGACTGAACACAGGTGTCACGGATCCGCGGCTGTTCGGATTTCCCCGCATTACTCCGGGCTCCGAATTCAATTACATGGGCGGCAACTCGAGTTGGCCCCTGTATACGACTCCCAGTAAGACCTACAGTTTCTCCGATACAGCGTCCTACACGCGGGGCCGGCAAACCATCCGCTTCGGCGGAAATTTCCGCTACGGCAACGTCGACTACTTCCGTGCTGGCTATGGACGCGGGCGAGTTGATTTCCGCGAACTCTACCAGTTCCTGAGCGGAGATGTTCGGCGCTGGCGTTTTCTATATGGCGATCCGGGGCGCCAAGTCAGCCAGAAGGCTATGGGGTTCTTCCTGGAAGACGTTGTGAAAGCCACACAACGAGTCACCTTGAATCTTGGCCTGCGCTATGACGTGACCGATCCGATCAAGGACTCGCACAATCTGCTGGCCAACTATGTGCCGACTTCCGTCAGCGGCTTGGTGCAAGTGGGACAAGGAATCAGCTCTCCTTATCCCACCAACTACAACAATCTCTCTCCTCGGATTGGAGTGGCTTGGGATGTCTTTGGGACTGGGAAGACGGTGTTTCGTTCGGGATTCGGAGTGATCTTCGAACAGCCCTCCATTCGCACGTTCATGTTTAACGGCGGTGGTTTGAACCTGAATCCCAGCGGTATTCCCTACGTGGATGCTAACGGGACGACGCAACAACCGTCGGGCACGATTAACTCATTTCTGCAGGTCTCCAGCGATGGCACTCAGATCAACTGGATTGAGCCAAACCAGTCTCCAACAGTATTTCCAGTTGGAACGTCCGGGGCACTGTGCAGCATCGGCAGTCAATGCGACATTTTCGGGGTTAACACTCATCTCAGGACGCCCTACGTCATGAACTGGAATTTTAACCTGCAACAGGAACTGACCAAGACCATGCTCTTGCAGGTCGCGTATGTGGCCAACCATGGCGTGAAACTGTACAGCGTTACCGATATCAACCAGGTGAACCCGAACTCGCCGCTGGAGAACGATCCCAACAACCCGAATTACTGCGATCACTGTGAACTCTACGGTCGGCCACTCGTGACCAATTGTCCAGTGTCTGCCTTTGGGGGCCTGGGCACTGGAGGTCCCTGCTTCCCTTATATGGGCTTCTTCAATTACCTCAGCAATCAGTCGAACTCAAACTACAACTCGTTGCAGGTTACGCTGACGAAGAGGTATTCCCACGGCCTCTATCTGCTGGCGGGTTATACCTACGCGCACGCGATCGATACCGCGACCAGCAATCTGGCCGGCGTGCCCCCGGACAGCAACAACTACGCCGCCGAACGTGGCAACGGTGATTTCGACATACGGCACCGCTTCACGCTCTCTGCGACCTATGATCTGCCTTCCGTGAAAAGCAAGTTGCAGATGCTTGAAGGCTGGCAAGTCACCAGCATCGTGAATCTGCAGAGTGGTGAGCCCTTCACGTTGGGCGATTACAACGACGATATCAGCCTGACTGGCGAGTACAACGACCGCTGGAACATGATTGGTCCAGCCCGCAACATTCACTGGTCCCCAAGCACTCCACTGAACTACTTCCCTTCCGGCAATCCGGCCTGTGCTCCTTATGGCGATCCGGACCAGATTGCCTATTACGGGTGTTACGTTTCGAGGAATACCATCATAACGCCGCCCGATTCGGGCACTCAAGGGACGATGGGACGCAACATCTTCCGTGGTCCGAACTTCACGAACTGGGATATGTCTCTGAGCAAGGTGTGGAGGCTGCACGAGCAGGTACGGCTCCAAATTCGCGGAGAGGTATTCAACATCCTTAATCACGCGAACTTCGATGTCTTTACCATGAATACCGACTTGTCCGTCCCAAGCACGGTGGGGACGGTTGTGTATACGCCGGACGTGGCTGCAGCCAACCCGGTCATCGGGTCGGGCGGCTCTCGGCACATTCAGCTAGCTGCCAAGATTATCTGGTAGGGATTTTGGGAAGGATGCGAGCTTGAAGATTCTTCATTGTGGTCGCACTTCCACTAGGAGATTCCCGTCGAACTGAACCTGCAGATGTGCGCTGTGTCCGGACACCGTCCCTAGGCCCTTTCCGGAGACGTAGTCCACGACACTATAGTTGCGGTCTTCGAGGCCGCGCAGTTCGACTTGCCCCTTCCAGCTCTTGGCAAAAAAGGCGTAGTACATGGTCTGGTCCTTGCGGATTGCATGAGTCTCCGGCACATCAAAGCCGATGTCATAGAGGTGCCCGAGATACTGTCCTTTGGACAACATCTTTTCCCGATAGATGCGAAGCCACTTTTCAAAGTCCTGCTCGCGCGCTGGAGTCAGATCTGATTTGCCGTGCTTTGTGACCAAAGACGGAAGAACAAACTGCGTTCCCACGACTCCTCCGACGCCCACCGTGGACGCAAAGTCATCGCCACCATCGCTCAGTTCGACGTGATCGCCGAAGAATGGAATTGTGTCTCCCATCAAGGCCTTCAACGTTTTCGCCTTCGACCGCACTTGAAAGGAACTTGTCGGGTCCGAAGCTACTGACATGTTGAAGTGCGGCATGGTGAAAAAAGAAAACGCTGTGCCGCAAGGGCAGAATTCCACCAACGCCCCAGGCTTTACGGACTGAGCGGTTTCGTAAATTGCACGGAAGAAATCGGGCAGAGCCTCAACCGAATCCTCCGGCTGTGCGTGATGGTGAGCAGGGTTGTAGCAGGCTGGGACCCCGTTCATGTGCTGGCCATCCAGCTTCAGCCCGTCAAATCCCCAATCCCCCAAAATCTTGCGCACCAATGCCTGGTGGTACTCCACAACATGGCGGTCCGCTGGGCACAAATAGTAGGAGTTCCACCAGGAAACTTTTCTCGGGGAGCCATCACGGTTCAGCAACTCGTAGTCAAGATGATCCCGAAGCAGTGCGGAGTCCGGCACAGCGCTGAGCGGTGACCACCAGAGCTGCGCCTTGAATCCTTCCTGGTGAATGCGGTCAACGAGGGCCTTCATGTCGGCGTCGCCGTGGGGGAATTTCTTGGGATCAAGTTGCCAATCGCCCACATTGTTCTGCCAACCGTCGTCCAGCGTGACCCACACAAATCCCAGGCGTTTCACCGTGGGAAGCGTGTCATAGACCTGCTGAGGCTGCACCGATCGGCCATATCCCCAAGCGCACCAGATGGCACCGAACGCGTCGTCGGGAGCAGTGGCCGTCTGGAACCCTTGTTTCATCATGAAGCGTCGGTAATCGGTGAGCGTGCGGAAGTAGTCTCCCTGGTGGACGGCGACGAAGGTGCGAAACGTATGAAAGCTTTCACCGGGACTCAATGAGATATCTTTGGCGAAGCGCACAGCAATTCTGGCATGTGCCGGATCGGGCATTCCTACGGGGAGGGAAACCAACTTCGGCCGTGGCTCGACGTGTCCAACAGCCATCCCAACGTCACGGCGCCAGACGTCGACAATCGGAGTGCCGCCACCATAGTCGCTCGCGTTCATGCCTTGAAAATTCTCCTGCCGAAATTTGGTGTGCAGGGGTACGACCCAGTTGGGACGTTTCTCGTAGGAGCCACTTTGGTAAGACCAGAAAGCTGGCAGGCCCACGCCGCGTTGGGCGTTCACTATATAGGCGTTGTTCGTCCAGCTTTTGACCGCGAGCTTGGTTGACCCGGTATTGGTGTATTGGACCTCGAAGAAGGCCATCGCGGGAAAGTCATCGTATACCGTCACAGAGACCAACTTTTTCAGCTCCCCTGCCTTGCCTTCGACGGTGAGCCGTTCGCCCTCTCCGAAAGCGTCTTTTGTCCGCTCGTGTCTCTGCGAGATCAGACTAAATCCGGTCCAGAGCATGTCTGCCGTCGTTACAGTCTCGGAGGCGGTGAAGGGTCCCATCACCGTCTCTGTTTTGTCGAAACGGGCCACTACGCGGCTACGCAAGCGGTTATCGAATTCAACGCGCAGATTGCCGCCCTGAATTTGGGGACTACCGGTAGGGTTCTCCGCCGCCACGACAAGCAAAGAAGAAGCAACGACAATGGAAAGAAAAATCCAGGACCTAATCCTAATCATGGCTCGCAGCTTTCGAAAGATTTTGCCGTCAGATCGCGAAATCTCAATTGGATACATAGAGCATTTCATCATCGGCTGTCAGCGCTCGAAGAATACTAAACGAAACTAAACGCAAGTCTTCGTAATACAGGGAGGGGTAGCGAAAGTCAAATAATTTGGAGCTTCCACAGGGATGCGTACTCATGCAAAACGAGTGAGTTGATAAATTTCGGTTGTGGGGGCTCCGCCCAGAACACTGAGGAGGATCGGCGGCGAACCCGTGGGTTCGAGGCTGCTCTGGCGGTGCGGTCGTGACCGCTGTCACAGACCCCTGTGACCCCAATCATCGCTCCCCGGGCGAATCCTAGGTATCCAAGAGCATTGCGCTTTGTTGGGCGCAACTAGCGCCCAGACTCCGGCGCACAACTTGTTCAAGGATATTGAGCACCTCGTCAGGCTCGCGGCAGTGATGACCATCGCTCTGATTGCGTTCGTCTCCCTGCGCGCCCTTGTCGTCCCCCACAGCTTCGGCCAATACGGCCACTATCGCGGTACTGCCATTGCCGAGATCGCCGCCCGTCCCGCGGCCTTCGCAGGCCACGATGTATGCGAGGGCTGCCATACAGACGTGGTCGATCAGAAAAAGCTCGGCCGCCACGTCGTAGTCCCCTGCGAAGCCTGCCACGGAGCTCAAGCCAAACACGCCGACGACCCCGCCTCCGTGAAGCCGGCCAAGCTCGATACCGCCATCATCTGTGCCCGCTGTCATGAGGCCAACAGCGCCAAGCCCAAAACTTTCCCCCAGGTCGTCACCGCCGATCACTCCGGAGGCCTCGCCTGCGACACCTGCCACCAGCCTCACCGACCCAAAATCGAAGACAAGACTGAGGACAACCCCGGGACCAAACCCGCGACGGAGGCCAAAAAGTAATGGACATCACCCGCCGCCGCCTGCTCATGCTCTTACCCGCCGCTGCCGTCGCCTGGCAATACGTGCAGGCCGGCACGCCTGAAGCCTCGCCAAACTACAAAATGACCGACCACTGGTGGGGCATGCTCATCGATATCCCCAAGTGCATCGGTTGCGGCAGCTGCGTCCGGGCCTGCGCCGAAGAAAATGAAGTTCCCGAAGGCTATTTCCGTACCTGGGTCGAGCGCTACCACGTCGCCGACTGGAAAATTGAAAAACCCGAGGTCGAATCACCCGACGGCGGTAAGCAAGGCTTTCCGCCGAATCACGAGCTCGGCGGCAAGAACTTCTTTGTCCCCAAACTGTGCAACCATTGTGTCGAGTCGCCATGCACGCAAGTTTGCCCGGTCGGCGCAACCTTTGTCACACCCGATGGCGTCGTGCTTGTCGACAAAACGTACTGCCTCGGCTGCCGTTATTGCGTGCAGGCGTGCCCTTATGGTTGCCGCTTCATCAATCCTAAGACCAATACAGCGGAGAAGTGCTCGCTCTGCTACCACCGCATCACAAAGGGATTGACTACGGCCTGCTGCGAGGTCTGCCCCACGGGCGCCCGCCAGCTCGCCGACCTGAAGAATCCGAACGATCCGATTCACGAGTTCTTGAGAACTCATACGGTGCAGGTTCTAAAGCCCCACATGGCCACAGGAGCAAAAGTCTTCTACTACGGTATGGATGGCTCAGTCAGGTAACGGCTAGCCCTGGGCGCGTTCGTCCGAGGCAGTTCGCGGAACGAAGAATAAGGAGGCTCGTGCAGATTCCCGTCGAAGGTTTCATGTATCCGAACGAAGTGGAACTCCAGTGGAGCATCCTGATCGTTCTCTACCCCTTCATCACGGGACTCGTTGCCGGAGCCTTCATCCTCGCTTCCCTCGAGCGCGTCTTCCGCGTCGAAGCCGTCAAACCTACCTATCGACTTGCCCTGCTCACCGCGCTAGCGTTCTTACTGGTCGCTCCCCTTCCTCTGCAGTTGCATCTCGGACATCCCGAGCGCTCGTTCGAAATGTACCTGACACCCCACCGCTCCTCCGCCATGGCCATGTTCGGCTTCGTCTATCTCTGGTACCTCATGGCCGTGCTGCTGTTGGAGATCTGGCTCGATTACCGGCGCGACATCGTGCTTAAATCCCAGACCTCAACCGGCTTCCCGCGCCTGATCTACCGCGCACTCACCCTTGGCTCCAGTAATCTCAGCGAACGCTCGTTGCAGATCGACGAGAGACTCGGGTATTTCATCACCGTCATCGGAATCCCCTCCGCCTTCCTGCTGCACGGATACGTCGGCTTCATCTTCGGATCCATAAAGGCCAATCCCTGGTGGTCTTCGCCGCTCATGCCCATCGTTTTCATCTTCTCGGCCATGGTCTCCGGCATCGCCGCCGTCATGCTGCTGTATATGGTTTCTACGCGCCTCCGCGGCCGCGAGATCGATATCCACTGCCTCGACAAGATCGCGCAATATCTCTTTTATATTTTCGTCATCGATTTCAGCCTCGAGATGCTCGACCTGCTGCAGCGCATCTACGAAGCCGACGAGTCCTTCCGCAGTCTTGATTTCATGGTGCACACGCGCCTCTGGGTGTCGCAAGTCATCGTCCAGATTCTGCTCGGCACCGTAACCCCCATCGTTCTGCTCGGCCTCACCCAAGTCTTCAAGCTGACCGACTCGATCCGCAAACGCATCTACGTGCTCGCGGGATGCCTCACCGTCATTGGCGTCTTCGCTATGCGATGGAACGTCGTCATCGGCGGCCAGCTTTTTTCTAAGAGTTTCCTCGGCTACACCACCTATAAAATGGCCTTCGCCACCCGCGAAGGCCTGCTGACTTCGATCGCGCTCCTCATACTTCCCTTCATCTTTCTGTTGGTCCTGGTAAAACTCCTACCGCCATGGCCGGACGCGGAATCTGTCCCCGCATCCGGAGCAACTGTGGTGCACGGAACCAGCTAGCCCCATCCCCAGGGCAGATGCGGAGTTGCACATGGCGCAAGCGGTCGATAGCGTCGCATCCGATCTCGAACGATTGAACGAGCGAGTGCAGGAACTGGAACGACGCATTTCCGCGCTCGAGGCCCAACCGGAAAAATCCACCGGGGCCATCACCGCCTCTTCCGAATCGGTGGACTACACTTTGCAGCGCCCGCGCCCGCCTGCCACCTGGCGGGGATTTCCCCCGGCCGAAGTTCCTGGCGGAGTCGTGCCGGTCCTCGGCAAAGCGGTCCTGGGAATCGCGGGCGCATACCTGCTTCGTGCGATCGCCGAATCCGGCACCATCCCAAAACTCCCCATACTCCTCATCGCGATCACGTACGCCGGCTTGTGGATGGTCTGGGCCGTCCGCACTCAGTCCACCAATCGCTTTGCTAGCATTACTTACAGCATCACTTCCGCTCTGATTCTTTCCCCCCTTCTGTGGGAATCCGCGGTAAGGTTCCAGGTCCTAACGCCTGCCTTTACTGCCTTCGTGCTCGCCACGTTCGTTGTGCTGGCATTGGCTCTGTCCTGGAAGCGCAACCTGCAAGTGATTCCGTGGATCGCTACCCTCTCAGCGCTGAGTACAGCCCTGGCGCTCATCGTCGCAACCCACGAATTGGTGCCCCTCGCAGCCGCTTTGCTCGCCATAGCATTCGCGACGGAAGCCGCCGAGTGTCTGCACCACCCGCTCAGCCTTCGCGCGGTCCCGGCGATCGCCGCCGATTTCGCCGTATGGCTGCTCGTGTACATCCTGACTTCTACTGACGGTGTGCCCGAGGGATATAATGCGCCCTCACCCGCCACCCTCACTTTGCTCAGTTTGAGCCTGCTTGCAATCTATGGTGGAAGCATCGCCATCCGAACCCTCGGAAGGCACCGTCAGATCAGCGCTTTTGAGATCGGACAAGGCATCGTGGCGTTCGCGCTCGCGGTCTTTGGCGTGATGCGGGCCAGCCAGTCCTCGGCCGCTCCCGTCCTTGGCGCGCTCACCTTGCTTCTGGCGGCTGTCTGTTATTGGGGAGCGCTCTCTCGATTTACCGACGAATCATCCGCGCGTAACCGTCGCGTCTCCGCCACCTATGCGGCTGCACTGACCGTGGCGGCCAGCTACCTGCTCTTCTCGGCAAATCTGCGAGTTCCGTTTTTGTCATTGGCGGCGATAGCGACCGCTTTCATCTATTCGCGCACCGGCAAACTCAGCCTTGCGATGCATGCCTCGTTCTATCTTGCTGCTGCGGCCACTGCGTCGTCGCTTCTCCATTGGATGGCCGGGGCTCTGGCCGGAACTGTGCCGATGTCTCCCGATTCGGGTGTGTGGATCCTAGCGACCTCGTCCGCCCTCTGCTACTTTTTCGGATCTCGGAGAGCCCAAGCCGCGCACTCATCGAAGGATCAGCGCAGGCGCCGTTTGCTCTGGACGATTCCTGCCGTGCTCGTTGGCTTCGCGGCCGCGGCCTTCGCCGTGGTCGCACTCATCTGGTTCGCCGCCGGACGTTTCGAGTTGAGCCCTTCGCGTCTAGCCGTGGTCCGGACCATCGTGAACTGCGCTCTTGCACTCGCCCTCGGATTCCTGGGCTCCCGCTGGCAGCGTCCCGAACTCGGATGGGTCGCCTACGCGGCCGTCGCCTTCGGCACCCTGAAGCTTTTGTTTGAAGACCTGCGGTTCGGCAATGCTGCCTCGCTAGTGGTCTCGCTTCTGTCCTATGGATTGGTTCTGATTCTTCTTCCACGGCTCACGCGCCTCAACCGGAAAAGTGCCTGAATGGCAGATTTTTCCCTCGGAGCCGGCAGCGAACTATTGGGCCTCGCTCATCGCATCAGCGATTGGAGGTCTCCTGCGTGCGCCCCGAAAAGGATAGGATATAAGTTCGCCTGGCCGACTTTGAACATCGGCGCTTTAACAAGAATGTCTAGGAGCTTTGCGGCCTGTTCACAGAGGCCGCCCAATCCGAATCATGCGTCTCTGCTCACGAACTAAGAGCTTCGAAGAGAATAAGGTGGGACCACTCATGCCTCTTGTCCGCGCCGACATCAAGTGATGTGTACGACTAGCGATGAGTGAGACCGAAAGAGACCGCCGCCGTCGAGGCCCCGATGTTCAACATCGAGACTGCGCGCTCCAGTTTGTGGTGTCCGGTCTTGTGGAACATGTAGCTAATGCCGATGACACCAACATTTTCCCCGACGAAGTTTAGAGCTAGTCCGGTCGTGCTGTGGGTAAAGAGGCTTGTCACGGGGTTCAGTTCCTGACCGCCATTCTGCAGATTTGCTCGGGTTACAAAGAAATCGGCTGTGCTCAAAGCGGCGCTCGTCGCGAATAGAACGCTGTTCTGACGATCCCAAAAGTGATGGCTGGGCGCTTCCGGCAAGGTCACGGGTTGTACCGGCATGATGATGGGCGGCGGTGGGCTTGATTCCGCCGTCGTAAACGTTGTGGGCTGAAGCAATGCGAGGGAGACTTCCTGCGCCTGCGCCAGTCCGCTTAAAGTCAATAAAGTCAACAGGATAGCAGTTCGAGGTCCAAGAATCGCACGGAAGCAGTTTGTCAGCATAACGTTAGTGAGTGCCCTGCTTGGCCACTGGTACTAGTACTAACGGAAATGCCGACAACGGAGAATGGCCCCTCCGTGCCACTTAAGGTGACGAAGAGGCCCCGACGCGGTTACCGAAGTTCCGCCTTTCAATCTG
>CAVPNR010000009.1:0-35285 GCA_963706645.1 uncultured Acidobacteriaceae bacterium | reverse complement strand
GTTGGGCAAATGGTGCGCGTCGACCAAGGAGACATCTTCTCCCGAGATGGTTATCGAGCAGATTGGAAGAGGCATTGACTCTCTGCTTAAGGAATCTTCGCAATCACGCGCGTCGTTGGCGGCGATTGCGACTGGGGTTCCCGGAATTACAGACAGGGAGGCGGGAATTGTTGTCGCCACTTCGTATTTAAGAGGATGGAGGGATGTGCCCTTTCAGAGCCTGCTTGAATGCTTCCTTCCCTTCCTGCCGCAGTGGAGAACGATGTGAGAATCGCAGCTCTCGGAGAGCACTGGATGGGTTCGGCGCGAGGGAGTGCCCGATTTCGTGTTTCTGGCGATTGGAACTGGAATCGCCGCTGGAATCTTTGCGCACGGCACGCTTCCTTCGAGGCGCCAACTCCCAGGCCGGCGAAGTCGGGTACATGTATGTTCCCGGCGCTTCCGAGCAACTCCCGGAACGCCGGAGCATTGTCCGAGCGTTCGCTGGAGAGCACTCTAGGCGGCGATGGTGACCGGAAAGCAGTGGCTGGAGGCCACCAACACCGGCACCCCCTTCCCCGCTCTCTGACGGCTACAGAAGTCTTCGACCTTGCCCTCACTGGAGATCAGTCTGGCGAAAGAGCATTTTGGATCGCTCGGCGCAACTGCTGGCTTATGCTGTGTACAACATTTCACTCGTGCTGAATGCATCGCTCTTCGTTTTGGGCGGCGGCGTGGGTATGAGCGAAGCGTTGCGCGGCGCCACGGAAGAGATTCTGAAGCGATACGGCGAGCCCGCGCAGCCAAGAATTATCATCAGCAGCCTCGGACAGGATGCTCAGTTGATGGGGGCGATTCAACTGGCGCTGGATACGGTGGAATGCGCGACGAAGTGAGGACACACTCTTAGCACAACTCACTTTGCAGGTTGGTCCTATCGCGCACGGTTGTACAGAACCTCGACTAGCTCCGCCAAGGCTGATGCTCTCCAAGTCCCGTCCGCACGTTTCCGGCACGGCAAATCGAACGAACACCAGTGTCACAATGCACAGCGTTCCATAGATGGCAAACGTGCGGGCGCTGCCGATTGCTTTGATGAGAGACAAGAACGTGAACGAACGGCAAAGTTGGAGATGCCGGAACCCAGCGTCGCAGCGGCAACGCCTCTCCCTCGGACGCGCAGCGGAAAAACTTCGGCAACCAGGATCCATGCGATCGCCCCAAGGCTGAATGCGAAACAGGCGATGTAAACCATGAGGCATGCAATCGCAATAACGCCCATCGACGCGCCCAGAGCTGCGTTGTGGCTGAAGGCGTACGAAAGCGAGAAGAGTGCGATCGTCATCCCGCTGACGCCCACATAGAGCAGCGGCTTCCGCCCGAGTCGGTCGACCAGCATGATCCCCACTACGGTCGCAATCACATTTACGATAGCGACCAGCAACGTCGCAAAAATCGCGCTGCTGTGGGACGCACTACCTGCCAGCGCAAATATCCGCGGGCCGTAGTAGATGATCGTATTGATTCCCGTGACTTGTTGGAGCACCGTCATTCCCACGGCAACGAAGAGCGAACCGCGTACCGCCGGACTCCACAGTGCACTCCATTTCTGCTCTACGGGGGTCTTTCAGTCCTTCTCGAATGTCCACACAGAAACTGCTTTAGCCCCATTTGCATCCGTATAGCTGAGCAGCACCGTCTCGGCCTCCTTCTCTCGCGCATGTGCGAAAAGCCAGCGTGGACTCTCTGGAACCGTCAGAATCACCATCAGGAAGAAAACGGTTGGCACGACGGCGAGGCCAAACATTAGCCTCCAAGCCTGTTGTGCGGCCAACAGATAGCCGACGAGATCTGCCAGCGCGATCCCCAACGTCAAAGCGAACTGGTATAACCCGATGAGGATGCCGCGCGACTGCGGCGGAGCCAGCTCGGAAACATATACCGGCGCAGTGACAGATGTGAAACCGATCCCCAGCCCGATAATGGCGCGCGCCACAATCAGGACCACGGCATTCGTCGCCAGAGGCGCCAGCAGCGAACCGACGATAAAGATAGCATGCGGCCCATACCAGCGTCGCACGGCGACCGATCTGGTCGGCCACCGCTCCTCCGACAATTGCCCCGATCATGGCTCCGATCAAAACGATACTCACAACCAGTTCCTCAACTACGGTCGAGAGGGTAAAGCTGCGCTTTACGAAGATTTCTGCGGCAGCAATGATGCCCATGTCATAGCCGTACAACAAGCCCCCAAGGGCTGCCATGGACGAGACGCGGAGGATAAAGCCACGATTTACGTGCGGAACTGATGAGGAGTGGATATCGGCCACCGAGTCACCTCGCTCTGATAATATCTGGAAGTTTATAATGATTCATTAAAAACATCTGTCGTACTGTAATTTCTGGCGGAGAACATATGGAAGACAAGAACGACAATGCGTCACGCTGGATTGCCGGAGTAGAGCCTCCAAGCAATCTTCTCGATCAGAGCATGAACTCGATTTATGAGATGGAGTGCCGCGAACAACCCAAACGCCTTGCATTCTTGCTGAACGCGTATCAAACCGATCCGTTGATCCGACAGGAACTCGATAAGCTACGACAGATGTCGTTATCGGCGGGACCAATCCTTTTCATCGGAATGGGGGCTTCTTATTGTTCCTCAATCACTGGATCTTCCTATCTGCAGTCGGGCGGTCGATCCTCATTCACAGTCGATGCGGGGGAGTGGTTGCACTATTCGGGTGCGTGGGAGCAGGCTGCCCTGTCTTTGTTGGTGACTACTTCCGGTGAAAGCGCGGAACTGGTGCAATTGTGCCGGATGGGAGCGCACAAGCCGATTGCCCTGCTTTGCAACAATGAAAAAAGCGCCTGTTGGTCATCGGTGCAAAACAAGCTCCCGATCCTGGCGGGGCCAGAGTACGGCAATGCCACCAAAACCTATACCAACGCCACCGCGGCGTGCATCGTCATTGCTTCGCACATATTGGTACGCACGTGGCAGGAAGATGCCGAGCAGATGCTCCGGTCGTACACCGCCACCTTGGATCACGTATTCGGCATGCGGACCGAAATGGACGAATTCTGTCGAAGTGCGGCCAACATTGAATTGATCGGACGCGGTCCCGCTTATGGAGGCGCCATCATGGGCGCATTGTGTATCCGCGAAATGACCGGCCAGCGCGCCGCCCCTCACTCCGGGGCAGGTTTTCGCCACGGGCCTCTACTCGACGTCGACGAGTCACACGTCGCCATTATCCTGGCCTTGGGCAGGGCAGCAAGTCTGGGAGTCTCCCTCGCACAGGATTGTTTGGCGCGCGGAGGGAGAGTCATTCTCGTTGAGACCGAGGAACGTCAACGTTCGGAGAGACTCTTGCCGATAAAGATCGATGCTGTTCCGGAACCATGGGAAGGCCTGACATCTGTCTTGGTTCCTCAGGCACTCACTTTGGCCATTGCCGAACGAACTGGAGCCAAACTGTCACCGCGCTTCCTGTACGGAGTCATGAAGGAGTAGCGGGGGCAGGAGTAGCGGAGTCAGGCGTCGGCGACGGGCGGAAACGGTTCGATCCCTGGGAACGCATGAAAAAGTCGTTCCTCAGCATCTTCGACCAGGAGTGCTAGAATGTGCGCATGCCGGGGCTTCGCTTGGGCGCGAGCTTGTTGTCTTTCCGTGTCTTTTCTCGTCTCTCGCGAGGGCCGACTCTGCCTGCATCAGAGCGGCAGTCCTTCATGGTCGATATCGGCATGCTCAAATCTGGCCTCTAATGCTCCAAAACATTAGTTCTCGCGGTGCAATTCAAAAATAATCCTAGGGACGAGAAACAGAGGACTTCTATGAAAGGCTTTCGCCTTCTTGCTATTGTGTTCGCGATCCTTGCCGCTGCTGTTCCCACTCTGCATTCCCAAACCTCGCAAGGCCGAATCCTGGGCACCGTGTTTGACCAGACCGGTGCGGTCATTGCCGGATCGAAGGTCACGGTCACGAATATGGCCACCAACGTCAGTCGCCGCCTGGTGACGAACAGCGCCGGCGAATACGTCGCTTCCAATCTGGATCCCGGACCCTATAAGGTGGAGGCGGAGGCTGGCGGCTTCAAGAAAACGGTGAGCACTCAATTTGTTCTTGAGGTGTCGCGAGAAATTCGCATGGATCTGAAGCTCCAGCCGGGAGCCATTTCAGAGACCGTGCAGGTGAGCGCGGAGGGTGCGCTCGCCGACGTTACCGATGCAACACTCAACGGCGTGCTCTCGAACAAGGCCATCTCTGAATTGCCTGTGGAGGGCCGCGACTTTCAAAACCTGCTGGAACTGCATCCTGGAGTTCAACGCACCCCGGGCGGAGGGTTTCAGTCGATCACTTCCAATGGCAACCGCGCGGACGATAACAATTTCTTCATCGATGGGGCCGATGACAACGATGCCTATTACGGTGAGAGCGTCGCCAATGAGGCCGGCATCGCAGGAACTCCTGCCAGCTTTTTGCCGCTGGATTCAATTCAGGAATTTAACACGCAGGAGAGTCCGTCCGCCGACTACGGCGTAAAGCCCGGTGTGGTGATGAACATCGGCATAAAGTCGGGGACCAATGACATCCATGGCTCGGCGTATTACTTCAACCGCAATGCCGCATTTGACGCGCGCAACTACTTCAATCCCGCGCCCCAGCCGGCTTCCGCGCTGAACATGCATGAATTCGGGGTTTCGCTGGGCGGACCGATCATCAAGAACAAATGGTTTTATTTCGTCAACTATGAGGGCATCCGCGACAAGGTAGGCAATCCAGGGGTAACCGACAGCCCCGTGACCTCTTCGCTGGCGACCCAGATGGGTGGGATTGCGAACTCCGACGGAAGCCCGAATTCGGCTCTTTACAGCCTGCCTGACGCGATCGCGTACTTCAACGACCCCAACAACGTTGCGTATTGTCAGGCCAATTACGATTCCTCTTCCGCCTGCGCGGTGAACCCGTTAAGCTTGCAACTCTCGCAACTGTTCCTGCCCAACCCGGGATTCACCATGTCGCAAAGCGATCCCGCCGCCATCAATTTCGATTTCACCAACACCAATCGCGGAGACAATCTCGTCGCGAAAACCGATTTCGTTCTGAACAAAAACAATGCTCTGAGCGCGAGATTTATTTACGCCAATACCACCCAGACTGAGGAGGACACGATTCCGCTGCGGCCCGAATGGCTGTCAACCACCAGCCCGATTACCCAGGTATTCGGTGTAAGTCTGTCATCGACTCCCAGTTCCGCCTGGTCGAATGAAGTCCGCTTCAGCTACAACAGCTTCAACGAAGCTATCGCTCCACTCGACCACAACGTCAATCCGACGCAGTACGGACTGAACACAGGTGTCACGGATCCGCGGCTGTTCGGATTTCCCCGCATTACTCCGGGCTCCGAATTCAATTACATGGGCGGCAACTCGAGTTGGCCCCTGTATACGACTCCCAGTAAGACCTACAGTTTCTCCGATACAGCGTCCTACACGCGGGGCCGGCAAACCATCCGCTTCGGCGGAAATTTCCGCTACGGCAACGTCGACTACTTCCGTGCTGGCTATGGACGCGGGCGAGTTGATTTCCGCGAACTCTACCAGTTCCTGAGCGGAGATGTTCGGCGCTGGCGTTTTCTATATGGCGATCCGGGGCGCCAAGTCAGCCAGAAGGCTATGGGGTTCTTCCTGGAAGACGTTGTGAAAGCCACACAACGAGTCACCTTGAATCTTGGCCTGCGCTATGACGTGACCGATCCGATCAAGGACTCGCACAATCTGCTGGCCAACTATGTGCCGACTTCCGTCAGCGGCTTGGTGCAAGTGGGACAAGGAATCAGCTCTCCTTATCCCACCAACTACAACAATCTCTCTCCTCGGATTGGAGTGGCTTGGGATGTCTTTGGGACTGGGAAGACGGTGTTTCGTTCGGGATTCGGAGTGATCTTCGAACAGCCCTCCATTCGCACGTTCATGTTTAACGGCGGTGGTTTGAACCTGAATCCCAGCGGTATTCCCTACGTGGATGCTAACGGGACGACGCAACAACCGTCGGGCACGATTAACTCATTTCTGCAGGTCTCCAGCGATGGCACTCAGATCAACTGGATTGAGCCAAACCAGTCTCCAACAGTATTTCCAGTTGGAACGTCCGGGGCACTGTGCAGCATCGGCAGTCAATGCGACATTTTCGGGGTTAACACTCATCTCAGGACGCCCTACGTCATGAACTGGAATTTTAACCTGCAACAGGAACTGACCAAGACCATGCTCTTGCAGGTCGCGTATGTGGCCAACCATGGCGTGAAACTGTACAGCGTTACCGATATCAACCAGGTGAACCCGAACTCGCCGCTGGAGAACGATCCCAACAACCCGAATTACTGCGATCACTGTGAACTCTACGGTCGGCCACTCGTGACCAATTGTCCAGTGTCTGCCTTTGGGGGCCTGGGCACTGGAGGTCCCTGCTTCCCTTATATGGGCTTCTTCAATTACCTCAGCAATCAGTCGAACTCAAACTACAACTCGTTGCAGGTTACGCTGACGAAGAGGTATTCCCACGGCCTCTATCTGCTGGCGGGTTATACCTACGCGCACGCGATCGATACCGCGACCAGCAATCTGGCCGGCGTGCCCCCGGACAGCAACAACTACGCCGCCGAACGTGGCAACGGTGATTTCGACATACGGCACCGCTTCACGCTCTCTGCGACCTATGATCTGCCTTCCGTGAAAAGCAAGTTGCAGATGCTTGAAGGCTGGCAAGTCACCAGCATCGTGAATCTGCAGAGTGGTGAGCCCTTCACGTTGGGCGATTACAACGACGATATCAGCCTGACTGGCGAGTACAACGACCGCTGGAACATGATTGGTCCAGCCCGCAACATTCACTGGTCCCCAAGCACTCCACTGAACTACTTCCCTTCCGGCAATCCGGCCTGTGCTCCTTACGGCGATCCGGACCAGATTGCCTATTACGGGTGTTACGTTTCGAGGAATACCATCATAACGCCGCCCGATTCGGGCACTCAAGGGACGATGGGACGCAACATCTTCCGTGGTCCGAACTTCACGAACTGGGATATGTCTCTGAGCAAGGTGTGGAGGCTGCACGAGCAGGTACGGCTCCAAATTCGAGGAGAGGTATTCAACATCCTTAATCACGCGAACTTCGATGTCTTTACCATGAACACCGACTTATCCGTCCCAAGCACGGTGGGGACGGTTGTGTATACGCCGGACGTGGCTGCGGCCAACCCGGTCATCGGGTCGGGCGGCTCTAGGCACATCCAGCTAGCTGCCAAGATTATCTGGTAGGGATTTTGGGAAGGATGCGAGCTTGAAGATTCTTCATTGTGGTCGCGCTTCCACAAGGAGATTTCCGTCGAACTGAACCTGCAGATGTGCACTGTGTCCGGACACCGTCCCTAGGCTCTTTCCGGTGACGTAGTCCACGACACTATAGTTGCGGTCTGCGAGGCCGCGCAGTTCGACTTGTCCCTTCCAGCGCTTGGCAAAAAAGGCATAGAACATGGTCTGATCCTTGCGGATTGCATGAGTCTCCGGCACGTCGAAGCCGATGTCATAGAGCTGCCCGAGATACTGTCCTTTGGACAACATCTTTTCCCGATAGATGCGAAGCCACTTTTCAAAGTCCTGCTCGCGCGCTGGAGTCAGATCTGATTTGCCGTGCTTTGTGACCAAGGCCGGAAGAACAAACTGCGTTCCCACGACACCTCCGACGCCCACAGTGGACGCAAAGTCATTGCCACCATCGCTCAGTTCGACGTGATCGCCGAAGAATGGAATCGAGTCTCCCATCAAGGCCTTCAACGTTTTCGCCTTGGAACGCACTTGAAAAGAACTTGTCGGGTCGGAAGCCACTGACATGTTGAAATGCGGCATCGTGAAAAAGGAGAACGCTGTGCCGCAAGGGCAGAACTCCACCAATGCCCCAGGCTTTACGGATTGAGCGGTCTCGTAAATTGCGCGGAAGAAATCCGGCAAAGCCTCAACCGAATCCTCCGGCTGCACGTGATGGTGAGCAGAGTTGTAGCAGGCTGGGACTCCGTTCATGTGCTGGCCATCCAGCTTCAGCCCGTCAAATCCCCAGTCTCCCAGGATCTTGCGCACCAATGCCTGGTGGTACTCCACAACATGGCGGTCCGCTGGGCACAAATAGTAGGAGTTCCACCATGAAACTTTTCTGGGGGAGCCATCACGGTTCAGCAACTCGTAGTCAAGATGATCCCGGAGCACTGTGGAGTCCGGAACAGCGCTGAGCGGTGACCACCAGAGCTGCGCCTTGAATCCTTCCTGGTGAATGCGGTCAACGAGGGCCTTCATGTCGGCGTCCCCGTGGGGGAATTTCTTAGGATCGAGGGCCCAATCGCCCACATTGTTTTGCCAACCATCGTCCAGCGTGACCCACACAAATCCCAACTGCTTTACCGTCGGAAGCGTGTCATAGACCTGCTGAGGCTGCACCGATCGGCCATATCCCCACGCGCACCAGATGGCGCCGAACGCGTCGTCGGGAGCAGTGGCCATTTGAAATCCTTGTTTCATCATGAAGCGCCGGTAATCGGTGAGTGTGCGGAAGTAGTCTCCCTGGTGGACGGCAACGAAGGTGCGAAACGTATGAAAACTTTCACCGGGACTCAACGAGATATCTTTGGCGAAGCGCACAGCAATTCTGGCATGTGCCGGATCGGGCATCGATATAGGGAGAGAAACCAGTTTCGGCCGCGGCTCTACGTGTCCCACAGCCATTCCAACGTCACGCCGCCAGACATCGACAATCGGAGTGCCGCCGCCGTAGTCGCTCGCGTTCATGCCTTGAAAATTCTCCTGCCGAAAATTGGTGTGCAGGGGTACGACCCAGTTGGGACGTTTCTCGTAGG
The DNA here is from genome assembly GCA_963706645.1 of uncultured Acidobacteriaceae bacterium. Classification (GTDB taxonomy): domain Bacteria; phylum Acidobacteriota; class Terriglobia; order Terriglobales; family Acidobacteriaceae; genus Sulfotelmatobacter. The sequence goes on along the minus strand of CAVPNR010000009.1, from coordinate 26,397 downwards.
AGCCGCTTTGGTAAGACCAGAAAGCCGGCAGGCCCGCGCGGCTTTGCGAGTTCACTGTGTACGCGTTGTTCGTCCAACTCTTGACCGCGAGCTTGGTTGATCCGGTATTGGTGTATTGGACTTCGAAGAAGGCCATCGCGGGGAAGTCATCGTATACGGTCACAGAGACCAACTTGGTGAGTGTTCCCGACTTTCCTTCCACAGTGAGTCGTTCACCCTCCCCGAAAGCGTCTTTTGTGTGCTCGTGTTTCTGCGAGGTCAGACTAAATCCGGTCCAGAGCATGTCTGCCGTCGTTACAGTCTCGGAGGCGGTGAAGGGTCCCATCACCGTCTCTGTTTTGTCGAAACGGGCCACTACGCGGCTACGCAGGCGGTTATCGAATTCAACGCGCAGATTGCCGCCCTGAATTTGGGGACTGCCGGCTGGAATCTCCGCCGCTACTGCAAGTAAACAAGAAGCAAAGACAATGGAAAGAAAAATCCAGGACCTAATCTTAATCATGGCTCGCAGCTTTCGAAAGATTTTGCCGTCAGATCGCGAAATCTCAATTGGATACATAGAGCATTTCATCATCGGCTGTCAGCGCTCGAAGAATACTAAACGAAACTAAACGCAAGTCTTCGTAATACAGGGTGGGGTAGCGAAAGTCAAATGATTTGGAGCTTCCACAGGGATGCGTACTCATTCAAAAACAATGGGTTGATAAATTTCGGTTGTGGGTGCTCCGCCCGGAAACAAGGAGGAGGAGCGGCGGCGAACCCGTGGGTTCGAGGCTGCTCTGGCGGTCAGTGTGTCGTGACCGCTGTCACAGACCCCTGTGACCCCAATCATCGCTCCCCGGGCGAATCCTAGGTATCCAAGAGCATTGCGCTTTGTTGGGCGCAACTAGCGCCCAGACTCCGGCGCACAACTTGTTCAAGGATGTTGAGCACCTCGTCCGGCTCGCGGCAGTGATGACCATCGCTCTGATTGCGTTCGTCTCCCTGCGCGCCCTTGTCGTCCCCCACAGCTTCGGCCAATACGGCCACTATCGTGGTGCTGCCATTGCCGAGATCGCCGCCCGCCCCGCAGCCTTCGCAGGCCACGACGTATGCGAGGGCTGCCATACAGACGTGGTCGATCAGAAAAAGCTCGGCCGCCACGTCGTAGTCCCCTGCGAAGCCTGCCACGGAGCTCAAGCCAAACACGCCGATGACCCCGCCTCCGTGAAGCCTGGCAAGCTCGACACCGCCATCGTCTGCGCCCGTTGCCACGAGGCCAACAGCGCCAAGCCCAAAACTTTCCCCCAGGTCGCCACCGCCGATCACTCCGGAGGCCTCGCCTGCGACACCTGCCACCAGCCTCACCGCCCCAAAATCGAAGACAAGGCTGAAGACAAGCCCGGGGCCAAACCCGCGACGGAGGCCAAAAGGTAATGGACATCACCCGCCGCCGCCTACTCATGCTCTTACCCGCCGCTGCCGTCGCCTGGCAATACGTCCAGGCGGGCACCCCTGAAGCCTCGCCAAACTACAAAATGACCGACCACTGGTGGGGCATGCTCATCGATATCCCCAAGTGCATCGGTTGCGGCAGCTGCGTCCGAGCCTGCGCCGAAGAAAATGAAGTCCCCGAAGGCTATTTTCGTACCTGGGTGGAGCGCTACCACGTCGCCGACTGGAAGATTGAAAAACCCGAGGTCGAATCACCCGACGGCGGAAAGCAAGGCTTTCCTCCGAATCACGGCCTCAGCGGCAAGAACTTCTTTGTCCCCAAACTATGCAATCATTGTGTCGAATCGCCCTGCACGCAAGTTTGCCCTGTCGGCGCAACCTTCGTGACACCCGATGGCGTCGTGCTTGTCGACAAGACGTACTGCCTCGGCTGCCGTTATTGCGTGCAGGCGTGCCCTTACGGTTGCCGCTTTATCAACCCTAAGACAAATACCGCGGAGAAATGCTCGCTCTGCTATCACCGCATCACAAAGGGATTGACCACGGCTTGCTGCGAGGTCTGCCCCACCGGCGCCCGCCAGCTCGCCGACCTGAAGAATCCGAACGATCCGATTCACGAGTTCTTGAGAACTCACACGGTGCAAGTTCTAAAGCCCCACATGGCCACAGGAGCAAAAGTCTTCTACAACGGAATGGATGGCTCCGTCAGATGACGGGTGGCCTGGGGCGCATTCGTCCAGGCAGTTCGCGGAACGAAGAATAAGGAGGCTCGTGCAAATTCCCGTCGAAGGTTTCATGTATCCGAACGAAGTGGAACTCCAGTGGAGCATCCTCATCGTTCTCTACCCCTTCATCACGGGACTCGTTGCCGGTGCCTTCATTCTCGCTTCTCTCGAGCGCGTCTTCCGCGTTGAAGCCGTCAAGCCAACCTACCGACTTGCCCTGCTTACGGCTCTAGCTTTCTTGCTCGTCGCTCCCCTTCCTCTACAGTTGCATCTCGGACATCCCGAGCGCTCGTTTGAAATGTATCTGACGCCCCATCGCTCCTCCGCCATGGCCATGTTCGGCTTCGTCTATCTCTGGTACCTCATGGCAGTGCTGCTGTTGGAAATCTGGCTCGATTACCGCCGTGACATCGTGCTTAAATCCCAGACCTCAACCGGCTTCCCGCGCATGATCTACCGCGCACTCACCCTCGGCTCCAGCAATCTCAGCGAACGCTCGTTGCAGATCGACGAGAGACTCGGGTATTTCATCACTGTCATCGGAATCCCCTCCGCCTTCCTGTTGCACGGATACGTCGGCTTCATCTTCGGATCCATCAAGGCCAACCCCTGGTGGTCCTCGCCGCTCATGCCCATCGTCTTCATCTTCTCGGCCATGGTCTCCGGCATCGCCGCCGTCATGCTGCTGTATATGGTTTCTACGCGCCTCCGCGGCCGCGAAATCGATATCCACTGCCTCGACAAGATCGCGCAATACCTCTTTTATATTTTCGTCATCGATTTCAGCCTCGAGATGCTCGACCTGCTGCAGCGCATCTACGAAGCCGACGAGTCCTTCCGCAGCCTCGATTTCATGGTGCACTCGCGCCTGTGGACGTCTCAGGTCATCGTCCAGATTCTTCTCGGCACCGTGACCCCCATCGTTCTGCTCGGCCTCACCCAAGTCTTCAAGCTGACCGACTCGATCCGCAAACGCATCTACGCGCTCGCCGGATGCCTCACCGTCATTGGCGTCTTCGCGATGCGCTGGAACGTCGTCATCGGCGGCCAGCTTTTTTCTAAGAGTTTTCTCGGCTACACCACTTATAAAATGGCCTTCGCCACCCGCGAAGGTCTGCTGACTGCGATCGCGCTCCTCATACTTCCCTTCATCTTTCTTTTGGTCCTGGTAAAACTCCTACCGCCATGGCCGGACGCGGAATCTGTTCCCGCCTCCGGAGCAACTGCGGCCGAACCAGCTAGCCCCATCCCCGGGCAGATGCGGAGTTGCATATGGCGCAAGCGGTCGATAGCGTCGCATCCGATCTCGAACGATTGAACGAGCGAGTGCAGGAACTGGAACGACGCATTTCCGCGCTCGAGGCCCAACCGGAAAAATCCACCGGGGCCACCCCCGCCTCTTCCGAATCCGTGGACTACACTTTGCAGCGGCCGCGCCCGCCTGCCACCTGGCGGGGATTTCCACCGGCCGAAGTTCCCGGCGGAGTCGTGCCGGTCCTCGGCAAAGCGGTCCTGGGAATCGCAGGCGCATACCTGCTTCGTGCGATCGCCGAATCCGGCACCATCCCAAAACTTCCCTTACTCCTCATCGCGATCACGTACGCCGGCATGTGGATGGTCTGGGCCGTGCGCACTCAGTCCACCAATCGCTTTGCTAGCATTACTTACGGCATCACTTCCGCTCTGATTCTTTCCCCCCTTCTGTGGGAATCCACGGTAAGGTTCCAAGTCCTAACGCCTGCCTTTACTGCCTTCGTACTCACCGCGTTCGTTGTGCTGGCATTGGCTCTGTCCTGGAAGCGCAACCTGCAAGTGATTCCGTGGATCGCTACCCTCTCAGCGCTGAGTACAGCCATGGCGCTCATCGTCGCAACCCACGAATTGGTGCCCCTCGCAGCCGCTTTGCTCGCCATAGCATTCGCGACGGAAGCCGCCGAGTGTCTGGACCACCCGCTCAGCCTGCGTGCGGTCCCGGCGATCGCAGCCGATTTCGCCGTATGGCTGCTCGTGTACATCCTGACTTCTACTGACGGTGTGCCCGAGGGATATCACGCGCTCCTCACCCGCCACCCTCACTTTGCTCAGTTTGAGCCTGCTTGCAATCTATGGTGGAAGCATCGCCATCCGAACCCTCAGAAGACACCATCAGATCAGCGCTTTTGAGATCGGACAAGGCATCGTGGCATTCGCGCTCGCGGTCTTTGGCGTGATGCGGGCCAGCCAGTCCTCGGCCGCTCCCGTCCTTGGCGCGCTCACCTTGCTTCTGGCGGCTGTCTGTTATTGGGGAGCGCTCTCTCGATTTACCGACGAATCATCCGCGCGTAACCGTCGCGTCTCCGCCACCTATGCGGCTGCACTGACCGTGGCGGCCAGCTACCTGCTCTTCTCGGCAAATCTGCGAGTTCCGTTTTTGTCATTGGCGGCGATAGCGACCGCTTTCATCTATTCGCGCACCGGCAAACTCAGCCTTGCGATGCATGCCTCGTTCTATCTTGCTGCTGCGGCCACTGCGTCGTCGCTTCTCCATTGGATGGCCGGGGCTCTGGCCGGAACTGTGCCGATGTCTCCCGATTCGGGTGTGTGGATCCTAGCGACCTCGTCCGCCCTCTGCTACTTTTTCGGATCTCGGAGAGCCCAAGCCGCGCACTCATCGAAGGATCAGCGCAGGCGCCGTTTGCTCTGGACGATTCCTGCCGTGCTCGTTGGCTTCGCGGCCGCGGCCTTCGCCGTGGTCGCACTCATCTGGTTCGCCGCCGGACGTTTCGAGTTGAGCCCTTCGCGTCTAGCCGTGGTCCGGACCATCGTGAACTGCGCTCTTGCACTCGCCCTCGGATTCCTGGGCTCCCGCTGGCAGCGTCCCGAACTCGGATGGGTCGCCTACGCGGCCGTCGCCTTCGGCACCCTGAAGCTTTTGTTTGAAGACCTGCGGTTCGGCAATGCTGCCTCGCTAGTGGTCTCGCTTCTGTCCTATGGATTGGTTCTGATTCTTCTTCCACGGCTCACGCGCCTCAACCGGAAAAGTGCCTGAAGGGCAGATTTTTCCCTCGGAGCCGGCAGCGAACTATTGGGCCTCGCTCATCGCATCAGCGATTGGAGGTCTCCTGCGTGCGCCCCGAAAAGGATAGGATATAAGTTCGCCTGGCCGACTTTGAACATCGGCGCTTTAACAAGAATGTCTAGGAGCTTTGCGGCCTGTTCACAGAGGCCGCCCAATCCGAATCATGCGTCTCTGCTCACGAACTGAGAGCTTCGAAGAGAATAAGGTGGGACCACTCATGCCTCTTGTCCGCGCCGACATCAAGTGATGTGTACGACTAGCGATGAGTGAGACCGAAAGAGACCGCAGCCGTCGAGGCTCCGATGTTCAACATCGAGACCGCTCGCTCCAGTTTGTGGTGTCCGGTCTTGTGGAACATGTAGCTAATGCCGATGACACCAACATTCTCCCCGACGAAGTTTAGAGCTAGTCCGGTCGTGCTGTGGGTAAAGAGGCTTGTCACGGGGTTCAGTTCCTGACCGCCATTCTGCAGATTTGCTCGGGTTACAAAGAAATCGGCTGTGCTCAAAGCGGCGCTCGTCGCGAATAGAACGCTGTTCTGACGATCCCAAAAGTGATGGCTGGGCGCTTCCGGCAAGGTCACGGGTTGTACCGGCATGATGATGGGCGGCGGTGGGCTTGATTCCGCCGTCGTAAACGTTGTGGGCTGAAGCAATGCGAGGGAGACTTCCTGCGCCTGCGCCAGTCCGCTTAAAGTCAATAAAGTCAACAGGATAGCCGTTCGAGGTCCAAGAATCGCACGGAAGCAGTTTGTCAGCATGACGTTAGTGAGTGCCCTGCTTGGCCACTGGTACTAGTACTAACGGAAATGCCGACGACGGAGAATGGCCCCTCCGTGCCACTTAAGGTGACGAAGAGGCCCCGACGCGGTTACCGAAGTTCCGCCTTTCAATCTGAGTAACCCAACGCCGGGCCCCGCGCATCTCTCTCTTTTCTCAGACTCTCCTTTAGTGCGTAACCGTGAACGCAGAACTGCTCGTCGCTTTGCCGCCTGGAGTCGTGAAAACCACTTTCCCAGTTTTGGCACCTGTCGGCACCCTGAAGGTCACCTGCAGATCGGAGTTCACAGTGAAGCTGCTCACTCGTACTCCGTCTACGGTGATTGTCGAGGCTTGGATGAGGCCGGTTCCGGTAAGAACTACTGAGGTGCCGACGGCTCCGCTGGTCGGAGCCATGGTCTTTATCTGAGGAGGGACGCGATATATCTTCGTGCTGATTAGCCTCCCCGATGCGGTGGTAACGCTGACGAACCCAGTCTCTCCCGACGGAACTGTAGCTGTGAGATAAGTATTGGAGACCACATGGAAGCTGGCCGGGGTACCATTGAACTGAACTACTGAGGCGGTGGAAAATCCGTTGCCCAGGATGCCCACGGACGTACCAACGGTGCCCATGGTGGTAACCAACAGAGCAAACGGGCTGATACTGCCGTCAAAACCATAGATGCCACCCTTTCCGTCCACGCCTCCTCGCTTCGTCATACCGAAGAGCTTGCCGCTGGTATGCTGCATGGGTGTGGAATAGGCTCCATCGCCGAAGTCGGAGACGAAGTTATAGAGCGGCGTAAATGCTCCGGCCGTAGTCATCTGGAATATCACGCCATAGCCGCTATTGCCGCCCCAAATCGTCGCGCCGTACAGATTGCCATCGCTGCCAGCAATGAGGCCGGCAAAAGCCTGATAACCATCGAGAGTGTGAACATTGTCGAAGTCGACCATCACCGTGAGGCTTCCTCCGGTAGTGATCCTGAAAATGACGCCAGCATTCGTCGCTCCTCCAGCGGTCGTGGTGCCATAGAGGTTCCCGTCTACTCCCTGAACCAATCCGCCAATCGGGTAAGAGCCATGAAGGCCGTCGAAGTTGTAGAGCGTCGTGACCGAGGACCCGGCGATCTTGTAAATTGTGCCCGCGGAAAACGTGCCTCCGAATTCCGTCACACCATAAAAATTCCCGTCGCTCGCCTGCAGCAATGGCCCGTACGACACGGTGGGAATCGTGTTGATGATTGTGAACACGCCCTGGGATGAAAATTTGAAAGCCGAGCCAGGATATGACGTGCCGTAAAAGCTTCCGTCTGTAGCAAGCACCAAAGGCGCTACTGGATACCCTCCGTCGGCATTTCCCGTAAAGTTATAGAGGATCGTCAATACCCCCGAGGGGGTGATCTTGAAGATCGTGCCGTAACTTAGTTCGCACCGCCGAATTCGGTAGTTCCATACAGATTCCCGTCGGCACCGAGCACCAACCCGCCGTTCGGAGTGCTCCCGTGGGTAGTATCGAACTGGTACAGAATCGTTTCCGAGTACCCGCAGGTCGTGATTTTGAAAACGATGCCTACGCTTTTTACGCCTCCGGTCGGAGTGGTACCATAGAGGTTGCCATCCCGCCCTTGGGCCATCATCGCTGGATACTGCGGACAGCATCCATTTGCGCCCACAAAGTCAACGAGTTCTTGGTACCCCTGGGCGCTGGCGGTAGCCGCGCATATAACGAGCAGACACAGAAGAAGTCCAAGATATTTTCCGACAGAGTCACGACCGGGTAATTCGCCGTTCCTAGGCTGAGGATTCCTCGAGTTGTAGGTTCCTTGTACAAGCATCGTTGGACTCGTGGGCTGATCTGCGAGACACATGACGGTTCCTCCCCTGGAAGCATTTGACTGATCTCCGCGTAAACTCACTCGGGCATCGAAATTCGGTCTTACCTTATAGAACGCAAAAGCCGAAGAAATTGGCTCATCGATCCACTTATGAGGAGGAATGCGAGCCAACAAGATATCGGTCTCGGGAATATTGTGGGCCAACGGCCAGTGGTGCTGTTCGACTCAAGCGCGCTGCAATTCGGTGAGTTCCCTACTTTATTAACGACGGAATTCGCGGCGCGTACCACTCGTACGTCAGGCTAGTCAAAAGATGAGACCGCCCGATCCAAGTCATCGAAAACCTCAAATAGATTGAGCAGGCCGGTCATTCTTAATGTCTGGACTGCGAACTTGGAGGGGTTCAAGAGCTTGAGAGATCCTCCGCTCTGTTTCGCGGCGGTGAGGCAACGAACCAACAGTCCGATGCCGCTGGAATCGACCATGGCTACCTCTCCCAGGTCGACTACGAATCGGCTTTGACCGGAGGCCAACAAATCGTCGACGCTCTGCCGCATCCGGTCGACGGAATCTCCAAGATTGAGTCGACCGCGGAGCTTGAAGACTTTTACGTCAGATTGAGTGCGAATCTCGATATCCACCCGGCGCTCCCCGCTCTGCGGACGCTGACAGTCAGGACTGCGGTCGCCGATAGGGGCACGCGCAGGTTGACACTCACCGAATCGTCTGCTAGAGTGCCGTTCCAACTTAGAAGAACCTCCGCGAATTTGCAAATAGCAAAGGCTCCCCGCGCGGCTGGCAGTCAAAAGCTTTAAGGGCACTCATGCCAATCCAGAGTTCCAGGCTTGCGCTCAACATTGCTGCGTTCTCCGCGCGCCTGTTGGAGCAACAAGAGGTCTCCCCTCGCTCCCGAATCGTGACGCAGACAATCTCGGATGCCTTTCCCGGAACCGCGGTAAATGTTTACCTCACAGTATCCCAGCCGGAGGGAGATGCCTGGACAGCTATTGCGAGCGCAGGCGAAGCTGCAGTTCCTGAAACCACAATCCCGCTGCAGCTGGGGACTCTCGGAATTCTCGCGAACGAGCCGAAGCCGTTGCTTTTCGAAGGTTCCGCCTTGAGTCGCGAAGAATATGCTCATGTGAATGTCCGGCGGACGCTGCATTCGTTGTCCTACCTTCCTTTAATCCAGAATGAGTTATTGATTGGGGCGATTGAAATCCTTAGCTTCGAGAGCACGCTGAGCGAGAAGCAATTAGAGTCCCTGGTCGCGGTGGCCGAAGTGGCCAGCGCAGCATTACATGCCGCCCAGACTTATCAAGAAGAGCATCGCAACACCCTCGGATCGATAACCCGGTTGACGCAACTCTATGACATTGAGAAGGTTTTCAGCTCGACCTTGGAAATGGATCAACTGTTGCCCATCATCGGTTCCAAGGTGCGCGAGATGCTGGATTGCGAAGCCGTCAACTTGTGGTTGCTGGAACCGGACGAGAGCCTGCGCCTCATGCACCAGGCCGGCGAAGATCTCACTGTCAGCGAGGGAGCATCGCAAAGGCCGGGCGAAGGCATTGCGGGTGATGTTTCCGACAACGGGGAACCGGTACTGATTGAGCACTCGCAAGACGAACGGCTGGTGCGGCGCAATCAGAGCATTCAGGAAGGCGGCGTGGTGTCGCTCATCGTCGCTCCGATTATGGACCAGGAGTCGTTAGTGGGTGTGATTGAAGCGACAAACAAGCCGGAGGGAACCGCCTTCGACGACGACGACTTGTTCACGCTGTGCCGTCTTACGGAGTCGGCGTCGATTGCCTTGCATAATGCGAGCCTGCTCGCGGCCGAACGCAAGGTCGAAATTCTTGAAACGCTAGTGAGTGTGAGCCACGAGATCACCTCCACTCTCGATCTGGATCGGGTTCTGCAGGCGGTGGTCAATGGTCCGTCGACGGTGATCCCGTACGAGCGAGCGGCCATCGCTCTGGAACAACGCGGGCGCATGCAATTGCGCGCGATTTCAGGAGTCACCGAGTTCAATCCCGCCGATCCCCAGATCGAAGCTCTTGGTCAGATTTTGCAGTGGGCATCCCTGCTTCGCGAGCCCTCGCTCATCCGTCAGCACGGGGAGGAGATAAAAGCCGACCGCGAAGAGACCCGGGCGAAGTTCCAACATTATTTCTTGCAGAGCGGTATGCGTGCTTTTCAGGCCATCCCTCTGGCCGATGAAGAAGGCCGAGTCGGAGTTCTTTCCTTCGAAAGCAGCGACCCCGATTTTCTGACTGTAGCTCATTTGGAAATAATCAAGGTGCTCGCCAGCCAGGCCACGGTTGCGCTGAGGAACGCCTCGCTCTATAAAGAGGTTCCCTTTATCGGTGTGCTGCAGCCGCTCATCGAGAAAAAGCGAAAATTTCTCGCCCTCGAAAAGCATCGTCGTGGTTTGTTGATCGCAACTGCCTGTGCGGCCGTTCTCTTTCTAGCGCTATTCCCTCTACCTCTGCGCGTGGATGGCCCGGCAACAGTCGCTCCAAGTCACGCCGCCCGGGTAGGCGCAGAGGTCGAGGGAGTGGTGAAGCAGGTGAGCGTTAAAGAAGGAGACCCGGTTCGTAAAGGATCAGTCTTGGGATCCCTTGAGGACTGGGACTACCGCTCCGCGTTAGCTGCCGCACAAGCCAAGCGTGAAACGGCGATTACCTTGATGAACCGTGCTCTGGCAGCGAACGACGGCACGGAAGCAGGCATTCAGCAGGCGCAAGCCGACTACTGGATCGCAGAGGTGGCACGCGCCCAGGAACGCCTGGAGCGGACCGTGGTGCGCTCGCCAATTGATGGCGTGGTCGCAACGCCCCACCTGGAAAACCTCGTCGGCCGTAAGCTAAAGCTCGGCGACACATTTGCAGATATTGTCGACAACACGCAAGCGCTGGTGGACGTGACGATCGACCAGAACGACATCGGACTGGTGGCGGCCGGACAGAAAGCCCGCGTCAAGCTTGACGGCTTTCCCTCGCGCACTTTCGAGGGAGCGGTTGCGGTCATCAGCCCGGTGGGCCGGCTTGAGGGAGACACCAGTATCTTCTATGCACGAATCGCGGTGTCCAATCCCGAGACTCTGCTCCGTTCGGGGATGCAAGGGAGAGGGAAAGTATCCACCGGCTGGCATCCTGCGGGGAAAGTTTTCTTTCGTCAACCCGCCATGTGGATCTGGTCCAAACTCTGGAGCTGGTTTGGGTGGTGACTTTGAGAAAAATGACATACATAACCGGTTTGCTTCTTCTAGCCACGCTAGCCAGCACATCGTGCAGCCGCGCGCCGATTCCGGCGGAAGCGGCGACCAACCCGGCATCTCAACCAGCGCCGCCAGAGGCGCCGCCCGCTCCTGTGGCAACTCCCTACACGGCCTCGGGGCCCATCGTTGTGGAGAATCAAGTGGACGTCGCCGCCCAACGAGACGGCATGGTGGTGCAGATCTTCGTCGAACCTGGCACCCGCGTGCGCAAGGGACAACTTCTTGCAAAGCTGGACGACCGGCAGGTTGTGGCCGATCTGGAAGGAGCGCGCGCCCGGACCGCCAGCACCGAAGCCGATCTCAACAATTGGAAGTCGGAGGCCAAGGTCCTGGAGTCCGACTTCCAACGCGCCCGCAAAATGTGGGACGCGCGGCTCATCACTCAGGAACAATTCGAGCATGCCCAGTTCAAGGCTGAGGCTGACCAGTGGGATGTCAAACGAGTCGAACAACTTCTTATCAACGCTCGTGACACCGAACGCTCCCTTGAATTGGAGTTGGAGAAAACACAGGTTACAGCGCCTTTTGACGGGATCGTCGCTCGCCGTTATGTTCGCGTCGGTCAGACAGTAGCGCGGGATGAACGCCTCGTGTGGGTTACTGCTACCGGACCCTTGCGCGTCCGTTTCACGCTGCCCTCCAGATTCCTGAGTCAGATGAAGGTTGGGCAACGCGTGGCTGTCACGGTCCCAGACGGAAATCCGGGGCGTGAATATGCGGCTCGAGTAATACAACTCAGTCCGGTCGTGGACCCGGCAAGCGGCACGATCGAAGTATTGGCGGAGTTGACGGCAGCCGCGCCCGATCTGCGCCCCGGCATGCAGGCGGACGTGCACCTTCCAGCACTTCCATGAACATCGCCAACGCCCTCAATGCTGCCTTGCCGGAACTGCCGGAGCGTGTGATCAGCCGCTCAGTTCCCAAGTTAGATCCCCGAGTGATCGCCCGGCAGCAGATCGAATCCGGACAGCCGACCGTGCTTGCCAAGCTGCCCGGCGCAGATACCTTCATCCGCTTGGAGCCTCCGCAATGGGTACTGCTCCAGTTGTTCGATGGTGAGCGATCCTATCTCGAAATTGCCAACCAAGTGTCGAAAAACACTGCCATCGAACATTCGGAAGATGCGGTCCGCGAATTTGCTGCGTTCCTCTTGGCAAATACTGACCTGTTTTACAAGAGTCCGCTGGAGAGGAACATCGCCCTGCAGCAGAAGTTGCGTGGCCAGCGGCTGAAACGTAAGCACTCCAAGACGATTGACTTCTCCGATATTATCATCGCCGATTGGCCGCTGGCCGACGACTTTATTGCTCGAATCTACCCGTACTTCCGCTGGGTCTACACCTGGTGGTTCACCTTACTGGCCCTCGCGATGTTTGCGGTTATGGCATGGATGTGGACTGGGCGTTTCTCCGAGATCTGGCGCGATAGCTTCGAGTTCTACAATTTCACGACCAAGTCGGGACGCGACCTACTCGAATTCTGGGTTCTCTTCGGCGCCATGGCGTTCTTTCACGAGTCATTCCATGGCCTCACTTGCAAGCATTTTGGCGGAAACGTGGAGAAGATGGGCTTTTCCCTGATGTACTTCGCTCCCAGCTTCTTTTGCGACGTTACGCAAATCTGGATTTACGGGGGCAAGTGGGAGCGGATCGCTACCGTACTCGCGGGCATCTGGGGCGATCTGATCGTGTGTTTTGCCGCCACAGCGGTCTGGTGGGCGACGGCTCCTGGCATGCTCGCTCATACTCTGGCCTACAAGATCATGATGGTCACCGGCATCGGCGTGTCTCTGCTGAACCTGAATCCGCTGATCAAACTCGACGGCTACTACATTTTCTGTGAACTGATCGGAGAGCCTGATTTGAAGGAGCGCACCTCCGCATACCTCTCCGGATGGACGCGCAAGCATCTCTTTGGCATGCCCGCGGAGGTAGAATATATACCTCTACGACGACGCCCCTTCTACCTTGTCTATGCGGTTCTGTCGGCAATCTACGGCTATGTGCTGCTGACGTTCCTGATGGGATTCACCTTTAACGTGTTGCACTCGTATTCGCCAGCCTGGGCTTTTGCACCCGCCGCATTGATGGGATATTGGGTGTTCCGGGAGCGGATTCACAGCCTGGGACGGTTTACCAAGCTTCTTTACCTGGATAAGAAGGAACGGATCTGGAGATGGATGAAGCCCTGGCGCTTCGGGCTTCTGGGAGCGGCGACACTGCTGTTTCTGTTACTTCCGATCTGGCCCGACCTTCAGGACGTGCCTTTTGTTCTGGAGCCAGCGCGCCAAGCCGTCGTGCACGCCGCCGTGCCAGGAACGGTTCGTCAGGTGTTTGTGGACGAAGGACAGCACATCGTCGCCGGGCAACCGCTTGCTACCCTCGAGAATCTTGATCTGGAGTCCGATCTGGCTAGGGTTCGCACAGACCTTCGAGCCGTCTCCGCCCGGGCCATCCAGAGTCAGCTTCATTACGGCGATCTCGGAGCGACCCAACAAGAGCGCATGCGGCTGCAGCGAGCGGATCGTAGCCTGACCGAGGAAGTTGCCAAACTCCAACTGCTCAGCCCCATCGCCGGAGTGGTCGCGACCCCTCGACCGCATGATCTCAAAGGTGCTTCTCTCGAAGAGGGTGCGACCGCAATCGAAGTGATCGACGACTCGGCTTTGCGAGCACGTATTTACATCCCCGAGTTTGCCATGCATGACGTCCATGTTGGCGCACCCGTACGGCTCCGAGTCGAGTCCCGGATGTTGCCGGTGAACGCTGCTCTGCAGTCAATCTCCGCGGACTGGGCTCCTTTGGATCCGTCCCTCAATGAGAAGGAGCAACTGGCGGGCATCAACCCACCTCGTTACTATATGGCGGAGTCTTGGCTCGCCCCGGCCGCAGACTTGCGTCCGGGCATGACCGGAATCGCAAAGATTCGCGTGGGGCGCAGGAGTATCGGAAGCTTCAGTGTGAGATTCCTTCGGGATCTGATAGGCCGCCGGGTCTGGTAAACCACATCGGACAGCAAGTTCCCCTGCAGCAAAGGGTCAACCTGTGGTTGACCCTTTGTTATGGACTGCAAAATTTTGGCTATGCAAATCTACTTCTTCCGAGCACCTACTTACCGACCCCTCTCACCTGCGCCTTGACTTGTGCACGTACTTGCGCCCTTACCCGCGTTCTGAGCCGGGCAGAAATCGGAGCGTTGACCGTCGGATTGGCTTGCGCCGGGGTTGTCGAACTGGCCACAATGGCCTTTTTGGTGGCATTCAGACCGCTCAGCAGGGACTTTTTCTGAATCGACATTGTAATCTCCTCGTAAGCCAGTTTTTTATTCGGCTTCAGACGCTTCCTTCTATAGCACGGGGAATTCCAAAGTCGGACCGGCGCCTGCCTGGAGCACACCCCATTCAGAATCAATCAGATATAAAACGGAGACGGGGGAAGGCCCGGCCGGAAGCAGGTTCATTTGTTACCCTATGGTTAAAATTTAACCCTTGATAGGTTATTTATTAACCTTCTTCACGCCTTCATCGACCTTGAGGGTGCGGCACAGGTACTTCATGCGTTGCGGATCCATGCGCAGCAGTCGGGCCGCTGCCGCCTTCTTTCCTTCGGTCCGGCGTAGCGCCGCATTGACATAGGCAATCTGGATCCTTTCCATCTCGGCATCGAAGTCGACCCCGTCTTCAGGAATCAGAATCGCCTCCTGACTGGCCGCGCTGGAGTACAAAAGCTGCTGTGGAAGGTGGTGGCCGGCAATGAACGGGCTGTCATTCATTACGACCAGGCGCTGCACGATGTTTTCCAGCTCGCGCACATTGCCAGGCCAACGATAATCCTCCAATATCCCGATCACCTCCGGCTGGAACTGCTTCAGGGGTTTCTTGTTGGCTGCGCAGTAGACGCGAAGGAAATGGTCCAGAAGCAGAGGCAGGTCGCCCTCCCGGTCGCGCAGAGCAGGAATCACGATCGGCACCACGTTGATGCGGTAGAACAGGTCCTCTCGAAAGCGTCCCTTGTTCACCATGTCTTCCAGATCGTCATTGGTCGCCGCAATGAGGCGGAAGTCGATCTTCTTGACGGCTCGCCCACCCAGCCGCTGAGTCGCATGTTCCTGCAGCACCCGCAATAATTTAGCCTGCAAATTCTGGCCAAGAGTGGTGATCTCGTCGAGAAACAGAGTTCCCGTGTGGGCCATTTCAATCAAGCCGGCCTTGGCGGTATCGGCCCCCGTAAACGCCCCTCTTTCATATCCGAAAAGTTCGGACTCCATCAGACTGTCGGGCAGAGCGGAGCAATTCAGGCAGATGAAAGGCTTGTCCTTGCGGTCGCCGGACTGAACAATGGCCTGCGCCACCAGTTCTTTGCCAGTCCCGCTTTCTCCTCGGACCAGAACGGTAGCATTACTATCTGCAACTGCCTGGATAGCCTGGTACACCCGCTGCATAGGGACGCTGAACCCAATCATTCCGCAGAAGGCGGACTTGCTTTCCACCTGCTCCCGCAGCCGACGCCCCTCCTGTTGCAGGCTGCGCTTATCGATCGCCCGGGACAGCACGACCTGCAATTCCGGTAGGTTCAAGGGAGTTTGGAAGAACTCATCCGCTCCGGCCTGGCTGGCCTTCAACGGTACTTTCCGGTCGTTCGAGCGGGTAATCGCCACCAGAACGGTATCTTCACGAATGCGCCGCAGTTCCTGCAGCACCTCGATCCCATCTGCGGCGCCGTCCCCAATGCTGTCCAGGTCGAGCAGGATCGCGTCCAGTTGCTGGGCGCTCACGATAGCCAGAATCTGTTCTTCATCGGTCGCCGAAGTTGTGCTGAACGTCTGAGCGAGAAACTTCGAAATCTCCGGGAAAACGGCCTCATCGTCGGAGATGATCGCAATTGAGTATTGCGCTCCATCGGAGCGCCGTCCATCCCAGCTCATATAGCTCCCACTCGTACAAGACAGCGCGGGACATTATAGGTCAAATTTTAACCTGTTGACATCGGAAGTTAGCCGTTTGAAATCGCACCGGGTACGGAGACATTTTCCGGTTTACACGCCCAACCTTACAGCGTAAGCTCGTCGGGTTTAACGCTGGTCCCCCCAATCGGCGGAGCAATAAGATCCCCCCAACAAATATCTTCTTCCCTGAGGAGATGCTCGCCATGCCACTTCGTCAGCAGCAGGCTTCTATCTGCGTCATCGTTGCGTTCTCGATTGTGATTCTTTTCACAGCATCTCTGGCGACCAGTCAGACTGCCATTACCACGTATCACGTGGACAACAAGCGCACCGGTTGGAACTCGCACGAGACCGTGCTGACGCCAGCCAACGTCGGCAGTTCTTCGTTCGGGCTATTGAATACCGTCACCCTCGATAATCAGGTCGACGCTCAGCCGTTATTTGTTCCCGGCGTTACCATCACTGCCGGAAATAGTCCCGGCCTGCATGATGTGGTCTACGTAGTCACCGAAGGCAACACCATCTACGCCATCGACGCAGAAGCCGGTACGGTGCTCCTTAGCCCGAACTTCGGAACACCGGTTCCCTCTCCGTTGGTTTGTAACAATAAGGGGACGACGATCGGCATCACCTCCACGCCGGTCATCGACTCGACCAGTAATACTCTCTATGTTGTGATTTACACGCAGGATTCAACCGGACCGGCCTATCGCATTCATGCCCTCGATCTGGGCAGCCTGACGGACAAAGTCACTCCACAGCTTGTAGTGGCATCGCACAGCCTGATCGACGGTACCACTTTCAATTTCAATGCTACCTACCAGCGCCAGCGGCCCGCTCTGCTGCTGTCCAATGGCAACATCTATGCGGCCTTCGGCAGTTTCTGCGACTCTTCCCGGAACCTTTCCCGCGGATCGCTTCTAGGCTGGTCGACCGGTTCGCTCACCCCACTCCCTCTCAATCAGGTTCTCGACACTCAAGCCACGGCGCCGAACGACTCCTTCCTGTCTTCAATCTGGATGTCCGGCTACGGCCCCAGTACCGACGACTCCGGCAACATTCTGTTTGTCACTGGAAACTCGGACCGCTCCGGCACTACCTACGACGGCGTAACCGATATTCAGGAGAGCGTGGTGAAAGTTTCGCCGAACCTGTCGACCGTGCTCGGTGTGTTCACGCCCTCGAACCAGCCGAGCCTCGATCAAGTCGACAATGACTTCGGCTCCGGCGGAGTTCTAGTGCTGCCCGATCAGCCAGGCTCGGTGCGACATCTGGCCGTCGCCGCCGGCAAGGTCGGAAGCCTTTTCCTGATGAACGAAGATCACATGGGTGGATTCTCAACTACAAAGAACAAGGTTCTGGGCACTTACCCCATCGGCGGTTGCTGGTGCGGCCCGTCCTATTTTGTTGATCCGTCGGATGGACTCGGCCGAGTGGTTACCAGTGGCGGCTACAAAGTGGGGGTCTACAAAATCCTGACCTCGCCCAAGCCTGCGTTGAAAAAAGTGTCTTCCTCTCCCTCTATTGGCGGAACGAGCAATGCAGGATTCTTCACCAGCATCTCTTCCAACGGCACCGCTAGCCCCATCATCTGGGCTGCGGCGCACGCCACCAGTACGAAGGGGTCTCCGATTTATCTCTATGCATTCGATCCCGAATCGGTGGTCAGCGGCTCCATGCGACAAATTCTCAAGATCCAAGCCGGCACGGGGCATTCCAACCTGGTTCCACTCGTCGTCAATGGCGAAGCCTTCGTCGCCAGCCACGGTGAGCTCCAGATTTTTGGGATCAAGTCCGAACGCAAAAAATAGATCCGCCCGCGAAGCGCTAAAAAAGCCGCCGGGATAATCTGCACTTAATTTCCGGAGGATCAGAGGCCAGAAATGGGATTTCAAAGGCGGGAGGCCGGTTCGCATATCACTGGCCCGCTCACAAAAGAACGCTCGATTTCTTAAACACCCGTGTTACCGTTGATTGCACAGGGCGGGATTCAAACGAGAGAAGAATCGAACTCTGCCTGTTCGCTCGCTCCGATCAAATCTTGTTACCGCACGCTCAGCCTGGCGAGCGATTCCTCGCACTTGCTTAGCTCCTGCTTGACGGATTCTTCGGTGACATCACCCCCAAGAGGGTCTGCTAAGTTCTGGCCAGATTCCTGTCTCAATGTGGCAAGACTTTTCTCGTACCACGACTGCGATTCTCGCAAAAGCCCGGCTTTTCTGCGAGCGGAACTCTGCGCAGCAAGACTAGAAAATGCTCTTGCCAACGACGCATATGCATTTGCCTGGCCTGCAATTTGATAGCGATTCTTGTGTTCATTCTTTTCGAAAGTAGAGATCGCGGCGCGAATCCGCGCCATCGACTGGCCAATTTTTCCTTGACCCAGCAGCACGTCTCCCATACTGATCTCCGTCAGAGCGACATTGTCCCGGGCCATGGAATTCGTAGGATCAACACTGCTCAACTTTGCAAAAACTTCGCGGCCCTTGGTGAAGAAATCAAGCGACTGTTCATATTTACCCTGCTTCTGGAAGATGGCAGCGATTACGTCGTACGCCTCCCCCAGGTATTCCTGAAGCGTCGCGTTGTTTGGGTCGGATCGAGCCAGTTGCTCCAGAATCTCCTTCCCTTTTTGTGAGACTTCTGAAGCCTGGGACAGATCACCGAACCCTGCCAACGCCCTGCCCAAACACATGTAGTCCGCCGCCATATGCGAGCGAATTAAGGGACCCGCGCTCATGTCCTTCACGATCGTCTCTCGAATCGACGCCCCCCGCCGGTAGCTCTCCACGGCATGCGCATAATCCCCGGTTTGCGTCGAGATGTTCCCAGCTTGCCAATAGAATCCCGCCAGAAAGTCCCTGAATTCGGGCTCTGAGTGGTTCTCTGCTATCCGCTGAGCAACAGTTGTGCCCTTTTGAACGTGCTTCAACGCTTTAGCGTAGTCTCCGGTACCCTGCAACGCGAAACTCAAACGGAAGTAGTCGTTGAGCAACTCGAGTTGCATTTGCCGATCTTCGGGATGAGCCGCGGCGGATGACTCACGAATCGATAGTGCTTTCTCATAGCTTCGGAGGGCGCCCGCGTAGTCCCCAAGATTTGCCGCACCCGAGTACCCCAGCAGGTCTCCGACCCGGTCATACGCGGCTGCCAATTCGCGCTGCAGCCCGGCATCGCCGCTTGCTTCCTGCGACAGACTGTCAAGGTATTCAACGGCCCGATTTACCAGCAGCTTTCTTGCCGGCAAAGTGCCCGGCAAATCTACGATGGAGTCGTGCACTTCGAACATGAACGAGTTTGCGAGCTTGCGGACGTCGTTGAAGCGTCGCTCGGCGCGGGCGCGTTCTCTACGAGCTACCCGGGCTTCGTGCAGGGTAACAATCAACCCCGTCAGCATAGCGATCATCACAAAGACGGAAGCCGCAACCCCGGCCTTGTGCCTGGCTACGAACTTCGTTGCGCGATACCAGACGCTGTCGTTGCGCGCGTGCACCGGAATGTTCTCCAGATGCCGCTGGATGTCCTCATGGAGATCGTTCGCCGATGCATAGCGGCGAGCCGGTTCCTTCCGCAATGCCATCAGGACAATGTTGTCGATATCACCACGGAGTTGTTTGCTTACCTTTTCGTGAGAAATCTCGCGAACGCGCCGGATCGCTTTTCATCCCCCGGCTGCGGCGGGCGAAGAACTGCCAGGCTCGGCCTCGGCGGCTCCTTTTCGCAAACTTCCCGAGCAAGTTCCTGCGTGTTTCCATTCAAGCACTCGTATGGACTCCTCCCGGTCAATAACTCATACATCACGACACCGAGCGAATACACGTCGGTGGCGATCGTCATGGCCTCGCCTTTGATCTGTTCCGGGCTGGCGTAGCGTGGGGTCAGGATCCGAAAGCCGGTCAGGGTTGCATCCGGCGCGCCTGCGCTTAGGCCAGAGTCAACAATCTTCGCAATCCCAAAATCGAGTAGCTTCGGGATGCCATCGGCTGTAACCAGGATGTTTCCCGGCTTAATGTCGCGATGAATAATGAGATGTTGATGTGCATAGTGCACGCCTGAGCAAACCAGCAAAAGCAATTTCAGACGCTCGCGAATTGAGAGATCATGTTGGTTGCAGTACTCAGTGATCGGTTGACCGTCAATCAACTCCATCACGAAGTACGGCATGCCCTCTTCGCTGGTGCCGCCATCGAGAAGCTTCGCCAAGTTGGGATGATCGAGACCGGCCAGAATCTGGCGCTCATTCTTGAATCTGGTTAGAACTTCATTGGAAGAGTGCCCTGCCCGTACAAACTTGAGCGCGACTACTTTCTTGTACTGATCATCGGCGCGGAATGCGCGATACACCTCTCCCATTCCGCCCATCCCGATTTGCTCGACTACCTTGTAAGGGCCGACTCGGCGCCCGACCCAGAAGTTTTCATCGGGCGAAATCACGGCGGCGGCCACTGCAGCTAGGTCGGCACCGTCGAGAAACTGATCCTGCAGGCGCTCTTCTGATGCCAGCAAGGGTGCAATGTCGCCTCGCAGGGATTCATCGGCGGCATAGATGCGATCGAGATAGCTCGCTCGTTCCGCACCGCCAAGTTCCAACGCGGTCGCCAGCACTTGCTTCACGTGTTGCCATCGTTCAGGAGTCATGCCTCGCGTCGCTTTCCATGGCATGATGAAGCCACACCCGCGCGGTAGCCCATTCCCTCTTTGCGGTTGCCGGCGAGACATCGACCACACGCGCCGCTTCTTCAATCGAGAGTCCACCAAAGAAACGTAATTCGACGATTTGCGATTGCCGCGCGTCCAACGATGCCAGCCGTTTCATGGCCCGGTCCAGACCAATCAGGTCCAGGTTGATTTCCGCTTCGCCTGCGACACCCTCTTCGAGTAACACGGTGAACGCACCGCCTCCTCGCTTCGCGGCATTGCGCATGCGCGCATGATCCACGAGGATTTGTCGCATCATTTGCGCCGCCAGCGCAAAGAAATGAACGCGGCCTTGCCAGTTGGCCGCTTTGCGGTTTACCAAACGGAGGTAGGCTTCGTGGACAAGAGCGGTTGCCTGCAGAGTATGGTCGCTGCGCTGTCCCGCAAGATTTTTCTTCGCAACCCGGCGCAACTCGTTGTAGACGAGAGGAATGAGCGCATCTCGGGCCGCTAGATCTCCGTCGTTCCAACGGACAAGTAACTCGGTGACTCCGTCCCGAGCATCGACTCCCCCCACAGAATCCCCCAACGCACGCTGAACGGCGCGCCCTTTGGGTAGAGAGCGTAGCCCTGAACTGCTCCGAAGTCAAACACTGCTGGAGCCTCGAAATCGGCCGATTCGCCGGATTTCTCGCCGCTGTTCGTATCAATCGCGAGAAGTTCTTGGCTGCCGAAGCCAAGATTCGCAAGCGTGCGACTCCTGTTCAACCTTTTGGATGAGTCAGGTCACGGAATGTTCGCAACAACAGGCGGTGTCGAGGGCACACTCTCCTGGCCGCTGGAATTCACCGCCGTCGCTTCGTAGTAATACGTGGCGCCCGACGCAACCGTACTGTCGGTGTAGGCGGTGTTCGGGTCCACGGAGGAATTGATCTTCGCGTATGAGCCGTTGGAGCTCGTGCTGCGATAAACGTTGTAGCCCACAACATTCGAACTGGCATTCCAGTAGAGGTCGACAGTGTACTGCTTCGATGTGCCCGTGCCGGTAAGCGATTCGAGGGTATTCGAGTTCGACGCATTGCTGACAAAGGAGAGCGAACCAGAAACCGTGCCACTCGCAGCGGGCGTGAAAGCCACATTGAGCGACATGCTCTGGCCCGCGGGAATCGTCAACGGCAAAGATGCTCCGTTCAGGACAAACTGAGAACTGCTGCTGGCATCAGAGGTCACGGTCACGCTTGCATTGGCCGCGCTCATCGTAATCGGTTGCGTTCCCGTCGTCCCCACCGTCACATCTCCGAAATTGACGAGAGAGGGAGTAATCGTCAGTTGACCCGCCTTGGTTGTCGTTCCGGTGCCGGCCAGGGGCACATTCAGGGAGGGACCCGAGATGAACAGACTCCCGCCACTTGTTCCCGCTGCCGGTGGGGCGAAGGTGAGATTCAACGTGACATTCTGACCTCCATTCAAAGTGAACGGCACACCCGGGCCGCTGATCGAGAATCCAGTGCCCGTCGTCTGCCAGGACGTTATCTTGACGCCCCAGGTGCGGGTGTTGCTCAGCACAACCGCTACTGTGGAGCTCGATCCTACGGCCACTTGGCCAAATGAGATGCTTGCGGGACTGGCGACCAGACTGTCGCTCGTTGTTCCCGAACCTCCAAGTTCCAACGCTAATTGTGTATTTGAAGCGTTGCTGGTAATTGTCGTTTTTCCTCCGGCCCATCCGGTCGCAGTCGGGGAAAAGGTGATGTTCAGCGCAACGCTCTGGCCAGCGGCGAGGACCAACGGCAGTTTCAGGTTGGACAGACTGAATCCGCTTCCGCTCACGTTAGCCGCAGAGACGGTGACGCTCGTCTGTCCGCCATTGGTCAAGACCACGATTTCAGTCTCGGTTTGCCCGAGGGGAACGCCGCCAAAGCGCATCGAGCAAGGTGCGCAGGTCAATTGCTTGGTTGATGCACTTGAAAACGCCGACGAAGCGAAGAGTGCAACTGTGATGATAAGGGTGATGAAGACACGGGTAGAAAAGGACTGAGAAATGGACTGGGGGAGTCTCATGCGAATGAGTTTGAAGCCCCTCAGTTATTTTGTGAAGATCTCGATTGGGCATGCCTTTCAGTCGCCCACTAGGCCAATCGCGGAAGCTTTAAAACCTTCGAGTAAAGAGTCCGAAAGACCAGTCGACTGCTGTACCGACGAGTTCCTGTTCTCAAGTCTGGCTCCCGACTCTTCTCGACGATGACGATTCCATTTTGGGCGAGACAACTCAGGCTCGAGAAAATGAATAAGCCTGACCGGATGGTCAGGCTTTGTTCAGTCAGTATCGGTGGTCTCCCAGATTTGGCCCCGGACCCCGCTTCATCACGGCGGAGGAATCTGCACATCCGAGACGATGTTCGAGTAGCCGCTTTCCTCGTTGCTGGAATTCATGGCAGTCGTGGCGTAGCAGTAGTTCGTCCCGTCAGTCACAGAAGAATCGGTATACGAAGTCACAGTAACCAGGGTGGCGCCGTTGATTTTCGAATAAGAGCCACAAGAAGATGTGTAGACCGCACGGTAAACGTTATATCCCGTGACTCCCGACGAACTGCTGGCATTCCACGACAGGCTGACAGAATGCGTTGGAGCTGCGGTGCCGGTCCCATTGGCGGTATCGGTCGTAGTGGAAGGCTGCGCATTGCTGGTAAATGTCAGGGTCGCGGCATCTGCGCCGGCGACGAGCGGACTGAAAGTCACAGTGAACGGTGTACTTTGTCCGGCCAGAATGGTCGCTGGCAGCGACAATCCGCTGATCACAAATCGCGAATTGTTCGAAGTCGCCGCCGTAACAGTAACGTTCGCTCCCGTGGCATTCAAATGTCCTGTTGCTGATCCGCTGGTTCCAGCGACAACGCTGCCAACCGCAATGGGTGACGGAGTCGCCGTCAGCTGCCCCGCTGTCGTTGACCCGGTGCCTGTCAAGGAAATGGTCAAGCTTGGGTTGGAGCCATTGGATGTGACGGTCACAGTGCCGCTCGCGCTGCCTGCAGACGTTGGCGCAAAGGTCACAGCGAAGGTCGCACTCTGTCCGGCCGTGAGGGTCGTGGGGGTAGAAATTCCACTGATCGTGAAACCGGTGCCGGTGACGCCGACTTGAGATACGGTCACCGTCGATCCACCCGTGTTCGTCACGGTCTCTGACATTGCTTGTGTATTGCCCACTGTCACGGTTCCAAAGGAGAGGCTGGTGGGACTCGCCCCGACCGCTCCCTGCGTAACTCCAGTACCAGACAGAGGCAGGGACAGCAAAGAGTTTGGCGCATCCGAGGTGATCGTGACAGTGCCACTGGCGCTTCCCGCCGACAGCGGTGCGAATGTGGCCGTGAATGTGGTGCTTTGTGAGGCACTCAGGGCAAGCGGCGTGGTGATGCCGCTCAGCTTGAATCCTGTACCGCTCACCGAGGCTTGCGAAATATTGACCGTTGCTCCAGTGTTATTGGTCAGCGTGATGGTCTGGTTACTCTGGCTCCCGATCGTGACGTTGCCAAAGCTTTCGGTGGTGGGGCTCACCGCGAGCTGATTGCTCGCCACCCCCGTTCCGGTAAGCGAAAGTGTCGTGGAACTGTCGGAGGCAGAGCTCGCAATGGTCACCGTTGCAGTAACGGCTCCCGCCGCGTTGGGAGTGAACACTACGCTGACCGGAGAGCTTTGACCGGCATCAATCGTCACCGGAAGACTGGGCGCAATCAGGGAGAAAGATTTGTTGGAAATCGAGGCGCTGCTCACCGTCACGGCGGCCGTTCCGGTATTCGACGCCGTCACCGTCATGGTCTTGCTCTGGCCCGTCGTGACACTGCCAAATTCCAGGGTGGCTCCGCTTAAAGCCAATATGCCAGTCGGCTGTTGGCTCGAAGACTTGCTGGAACTGAAACCTTGGCAGCCAATCATCGTCGCCAGACCCATAAGAACCACTCCCAAACTACCTGCCCACTGAAACTTGGCAGCTGGCGATGGCGGAAAACGTCTCTTCATAAGTCGATCCCTGAAACGACCCGTACAAATCTCGAGTTATTGATTATGCAACTGACATCATTCAGTCTCTTCTCCGGAGCCAGATCCGACCAGATTGCGAAGGTACATGCGCGACCCGACAGAAGGTCACCACACCGATGAAAAACTCTTTAGATTACTATATCTTGCAGATTGTTCGAGATGCTCATGTTCACTTCTCAGCGAAGCGCCCAGACGGGTTGCCGACTCGTCCCGGCTCATCATCAATCGAGGAGATGGAACTTGTGGATCGTATACCAATAGACTATCGGGGTTTCCCTTGTATACTTACTTCTAAAGACCGGTAGTTTTTGCCGGTTTCTCGGGCCAAGTCCCAGGGTTTAGGGCCATGTACGAAAATCGCACCTTGCCGCTGGACCATTTTCCCCGCTGGCTCTCCAAAAGTGTGCCAACACTGATGAAGTCAGGTCTAGGGTTCGAATCGAAGATTCCAGGGCTATCGATGGTAGGAGGTCGCCGTGTCGCACGCCCATCAGACCCAGTCTCCTATTCGGGTATTGGTTGCCGACAGCTCCCGGTTTCATACGCAACTGCTCGTCGGAATTCTTAGCCACGACCCTGAATTACGAATAGCCAGTTCGGAACTCGACGGCAGCGGCGTCTTGTCCGCCGCCATTGCCGAGCAAATTGACGTGTTCGTGCTTAGCGCTTTCGGGGAGGAGGATGCTCGTCGCGGATTCGGAATAATGGAAAAGCTCTTGGAATCCGACCCTAAAGCCCGTGCGGTCATGCTGCTCGACGCATCGAAGCCAGAAACCGTGTTAGCGGCCTTTCGAGCTGGAGCCAAGGGGGTTTTCGATCATCAGGAATCCCCAGATATGCTTGGCCAATGCATTCGCAAAGTACACCAGGGCCAAGTTTGGGTAGATAACGAGCATATGGCCGCAGTGCTGGATACACTAGCCTCGGCGCCCAGGGTCCATGTCGCCGCTGGAAACGGAAAGAACCTACTTTCCAAGCGCGAAGCGGATGTCGTGAACGGTGTAGCGGAGGGCCTCACCAACCGTGAAATCGCCAGACGTCTCGGGCTGAGTCAGCACACGATCAAGAATCACATGTGCCGCATTTTCGACAAGCTTGGTGTGTCCAGCCGAATCGAGCTGCTGTCGATGACACTCGGTCAAAATACAGCTGCGCCTTCGCCGCTGCAGGCCCTTTTGAAAGATCCGGCTCGCGATTATGACGCAGCGACTCTTGCCCTGTGTGAAAAGGCCGCGGGATACGGTGTTCTTGCCGCCCAGTTGATGCTGGCACGCATTGCCTGGGCTGGTCGGCCGGGGGATACCGATGTGATCCGTGCGTACGTGTGGTACTGCGTGGCATCCGAAGAACTGGCCCGCACGAAAAACACGGTGAAGAACGCGATGAGCAAGGCACAACTGGCCGATGCTGAACGCATCGTCAACGAGTGGCTCAACCAATCGCAGCGGAGCATGCCCTCAGTATCCCAACCAGCCGGATCGGTCCAACAACGCAACGCGGTCGCCTGACCCAATCTATTAAGTAAGGATAAGCCGCCAGGTATCAGGATTCCTCTGGTTTGACCACCAGGAATGGACCGATTGCCAGCACATCCATGCGAGTGCGCTGAAAGCAGTCGATGGCCTCTTCTGGCGTGCAGACGATGGGTTCGTTCTCGTTGAAGCTCGTATTCAGGATGACG
>CAVPNR010000008.1:0-36343 GCA_963706645.1 uncultured Acidobacteriaceae bacterium | reverse complement strand
CGCCTCCACCAATTTCACCAGCGGTTAAATAAAAATCAAGGCCGAGTGCTTGGACGCGGAGCTTATTGCCCGGTATCCGTTCCCTTTTTATTCAACGCCAAACGCAATGACGTGTAGACCGCCGCGATTCCGACGATCAGGTTTGCGACCACCACCGGCGCTGAGTGGATCAATATGCCGTACAGCACCCACAGCGTGGCTGCCGCCGCTTGGATCCTGCGCAGGGTTGCTGCTTCCTTGAAGAAGTAGGAACTTGAGAAGACGGCCGTTGCCGTCCAGCCGATCACGCTAAGCCACACTCGAAACCCTCCAGAGTCGTCAGCGAGTTAGTACCGTCCTGTCCATTCTTGCAGAACAGATCGGTCGCCTCAAACCGCGGCGCGAACTCCGCCGCGTCGCAACTAATCTCGGTTTGGGTATCGCTCTCGGAGGTGCCCCGCTTACAGCGATTGGTGAAATTCTCTGTTACACTTTCGCGCATGAAGGCAAACAGCCGGAGACAATTTCTTGGGCAGTGCGCCGTGGCAGCGGCAGGAACATGGTTCGTGCCCGGATTTGCGCAAGCAATGGCGTATTCCCAGCCGTCAGTACAGTTCCCTTCCGATCCCCGGCAGCGGGTTTCTGTCGCGGCATATCCATTTCGCGAATTCATCGTCGGCTGGAAGGGTTGGGATGGCAAAACTCCCAGCACCGTGCCGCTCGCCCAGCAGATGGAACTGAAGGACTTTGCGGCGCACGTGGCGGAGAAGTTCAATGTTCATCACATCGAGCCATGGAGTCCGATTTTTCCGTCGACCGATCCGAAATATCTGGAGCAGTTTCGGGCGGCGGTGGAACGTGCCCATTCCTCGGTTGTAGACATTGCAGTCGATCAGGGGCACAGCCAGTACGCGGTCGACAAAGAGGAGCGCGACAAGGCCGTGAGCGGCAGCAAACAATGGATTGACGTAGGCTTGGCTCTGGGATCACCGAGTATTCGCACGCACATTGACGGCGCCAAGGATTCCAAGCCCGACGTGGGGCGAGCCGCCGATACGCTGGCTCGGGTGGCGGAATATGCAGCGAAGAAGAACGTCGTGGTGCATCTGGAGAATGACAATCCGGTCAGCGAGGATCCTTTTTTCATTGTGCAGGTGATTGAGAAGGTTAACAGTCCGTGGCTTCGGTCTTTACCGGACTTTGGAAACTCGCTGGCCGCCCATGACGAAGAATTTCAGAACCGGGCGATGGAGGCGATGTTCGCGCACGCCTATGGCATCTGCCACGTGAAGGATGGCGAGGTGGATGAGAACGGCAAGGCATCTCAGGTTGACTTGGCGAAGGCCTTTGAGATTCTCAAGAAGCATGGCTTCAAGGGATATTGTTCGATCGAGTACGATGCTCCGGGCGATCCCTACAAGCCTACGGCGCAGTTAGTCGAAGAGACCATAAAGTTCCTTTCGTAGCGAAGACACCGGATTCCTAGCTGTGCTCGGAATGACAACGTTTGTGGGAGAACGTGATGGCGGGACAAGGCGTACAGCGACGAGAAATATTGCGCATCATGGGCACGGCCGCGGCGGCAGCACAGTTTCCGGGATTCAGCAAGTGGGCGTTCGCCTGCGGGCATGTTGGCAACGCCAGGATGCAGATCAAGCCGGCTGCATACCATCCGCAATTTTTTACTGGTGCGGAGTATGCGATGGTGGAGCGTCTGGCGGACATCATTATTCCCAACGACGGCACTCCAGGCGCGAAGGATGCGGGCGTTGCGGAGTTTATTGATTTTATGGTGGCGAGCGATCCCGAGGTGCAATACGGCTTTCGCACTGGGCTCACATGGCTCAACGTGCTGGCTGCGAAGACATATGGGAAGCGGTTCACCGAGCTACCGCCCGAACAACAGACTTCCCTGCTTGAGCCGTTGGGCTTCAAGGACAAAGCACGGCGGGGCGACGAAGACGGAGTTCGCTTCTTCGGCATGATGCGCGAGTACACCGTCACCGGCTTCTATACCAGCGAAATTGGATACAAAGAGCTCGACAATCCCGCACTGAAGTTCTATGCCGAGTCGCCGGAGTGTCCGCATAAGGGCAACCCTGAGCACGGACGTGTGGCACAAGTTCGAGCCTCGTAACACTTCAGAAAACCATGGCCAAGCAAATTTACGATGTGATCGTGATTGGAACCGGGGCGGGCGGCGGCATGGCGATCAAGACACTTTGTGAGGCCGGGCTCAAAGTGTGCGCACTCAACGCCGGCCGCCGGCTTGATCCGGAGAAAGATTTCCGCAACCACCGCATGCCCTGGGATATGAAGTACCGCGGGCTCGACGATCCCAAACTGCGTGCGGACTCGTTTGGCTACATGGACAACGAGTACACCAAGGCGGCATGGGACCACGAGATTCCATTCACCGTTGCACCCGGGACGAAGTGGATGTGGCCGCGGTGCAATGCGGTGGGCGGCAAGACGAATTTCTGGGGTCGCAGTTCGGCGCGCTTTGGCGACATCGACTTCAAGGCGGCCTCGCTCGACGGATACGACGTGGATTGGCCGATCGCGTATGAAGAGATCAATCCGTTCTACACCCGGGTAGAAAAGATGATTGGCGTGGCGAGCACGGTGCAGAACCGGCCGAGCAATCCGGACGGATCGTATTTGCCGCCATTCAACTTCCGCTGCCTCGACTACATTCTGGAGGCGGGCTGCAAGAAGGTAGGGGTGCCGTACTTGCCGGACCGGTGTGCGCAACTGACGCAGCCGCACGAAGGACATCCGGCGTGTCATTTCTGCGGCGAGTGCACGACCGGCTGCGATGTGGGAGCGTTTTTCTCGACGCCTTATTTCCTGCTGCCCAAGGCTGAAGCCACCAAGAATCTGGAATTGCGCACGAATGCTCTGGCAAAAAACATTCTGGTGGATGAAAGCGGGGAGGCGGCGGGTGTCGCCTACATCGACCGCAA
Source organism: uncultured Acidobacteriaceae bacterium (assembly GCA_963706645.1). Lineage (GTDB taxonomy): Bacteria > Acidobacteriota > Terriglobia > Terriglobales > Acidobacteriaceae > Sulfotelmatobacter. Next base: position 33,398 of record CAVPNR010000008.1, on the reverse strand, counting down.
GACGAAGCAGGAGGTCGAAGTATACGGGCGGGCGGTAGTGGTAGCGGCATCGTGCATCGAGTCGGCGCGCATCATGCTGAATTCGAAATCGAGGCGGTGGCCCAATGGCATTGCGAATTCCAGCGGGCAGTTAGGGCGGAATCTGTGCGATCACCTTTATGGTGAACCCGTTCGCGGATACTTGCCGCAGTTGATGGGCAATCCCAGCTTTCCGGACCATGTGGCCGACAGCACGATTGCCTGGATGCCGCGGTGGCAGAATCTGAACGACCCGCACGAGGAAAATTTCATCCGCGGGTACTCGGTTTATCCTGACGGCGGCTGCTCGGAGTTTCCCTGGTTTGCCAATCACCTCGACGGCTTTGGATCATCGTTCAAGCGCGAGATCAAGCGGCGGTATCCTTCGCCGGTAAGCTTCGAAGTTCAGGCGCCATCGCTTCGCTCGGATACGAATTTCATGGACCTGGATCCTGAGGTGAAAGACCCGTTCGGCATTCCTGTGGCACGCATGCATTTCGAGTGGGACGAGAACGTACTGAAGATGTGGGAGCATTCCAAGCGGGCGTGCGCCGAGGTGCTGCTTGCGGCAGGGGGCGAAATTGAGGGCTACGGAGATGCTCCGGAGATTCCTGGCTGGAGCCTGCATGAGACAGGCACGTGCCGCATGGGAAATGATCCGAAAAAGTTTGTGACCAACCGCTTTGGGCAGGCGCATGATGTGCCCAACCTATATGTATGCGATGCCAGCGTGTTTCTGAACTGCACTGACAAGACCACCACCATCAGCATTCTGGCATTTTCCTTGCGCACTTCGGAACACCTGATCGAGAGCTTCCGCCAAGGCGCGCATAAGGCCGCGTGAGCGAAGTGCACACGCCGCCCGGGGAACTTCCGGCGCATGCCGGAACCAGCGCGGGTTGCCTGCGCGAACTAGCGGCACTCTTCCTCAAACTCGGCACCATCAGTTTCGGCGGACCCGCGGCGCACATCGCCCTGATGGAGACGGAGGTCGTCCGCAAGCGGGGGTGGCTGACGAAGCAGCAGTTTCTCGACCTGCTGGGCGCGGCGAACCTCATTCCCGGCCCAACTTCCACGGAGATGGCGATCAACGTGGGATTCGTCCGTGCGGGCTGGACGGGACTCTGCGTCGCTGGAGCGAGTTTCATTCTGCCCGCAGCAATTATCACGGGAGCGTTTGCCTGGGCCTATGTGCGTTTTGGCGGCATGCCCCAGGCTGTGTCGGTGCTGGCGGGGGTCAAGGCGGCGGTAATTGCAGTGATCGCTGTCGCAATTTGGCGCCTCGGTAGGACGGCACTGAAGGGCGTGGAACTGGCGGTGCTCGGAGGGTTGTCGTTGGCGGCATTTTTTCTGGGCGTGAGCCCGCTTGTGATTCTGTTTGGCGGCGGGCTGATCGGCATGCTGGCGCGACGAGTAGCGAACCTTCGGTCGACGGGAACTCTGCTCTTTTCCTCGTTCTTTCCGACGCCGCGTTTCGCCGTGATCACGGCCGGAAAGAACTGGACGAATTGGATCAGGCTGCTCGCCGCGGCCAGCGTGACATCCGCGGCGGCCAGAGCAGTCGTCGTCCGGCCATCCGTCTACCGAATCGGCTTGTACTTCCTTAAACTGGGCGCAGTCCTGTACGGCGGTGGATACGTTTTGTTGGCCTTCCTGGAACAGGGATTGGTGCAGCAGCACGCCTGGTTGACGCATCAGCAACTGCTGGATGCGGTGGCGATCGGACAGTTCACGCCAGGGCCCGTGTTTTCGACCGCGACGTTCATCGGATACATTTTGGGCGGCGCTCCCGGAGCCGCGGTCGCGACCGTAGGAATCTTTCTGCCATCGTTTTTCTACGTCGCGCTGCTGGCGCCCGTGCTTTTCCGGCTGAGACAGTCGGCTTGGATGGCGGCTTTTCTCGATTCAATCAACGTTTGTGCCGTGGCTTTGATGGGTGGCGTCACATTCCGATTGGCAGCCGACGCCTTGCGTGAATGGCTGGCGTGGGCCATCGCTGCCGTGTCAATAGCGGTGTTATTGCGGTGGAAGGTGAGTCCTGCATGGGTCGTGCTGGGCGGCGGGATCGCTGGGTTAATGTTCGCGGCGCTCCAGTAAGCGTGATAATCTGCGGTTCCAAATGTTTCGAAGTGTTTACGAGGAGAAATCATGAAACTGCGCATCGTTGTAGGAGTCTTGTTTCTGGTATTTTGTGTTGCGGCCGGGGCGGCAGACCGCAAGTATATTGTGAAATCGCGGGCCAGTGATATGAAGGCTCTGCCGTTCAGCGACGCCGTACTCGTCGGTAACACGCTGTATATCGCGGGCCACCTCGGCTTAGACCCGAAGACTGGCACACCACCCTCCAGCCCCGAGGATGAAGCGCGGTTGGTGATGGAGGGAATCAAAAGCACCGTCGAATCTGCCGGCTTGACCATGGAGGACGTGGTCTCTGTTCAGATCTTCTGCACCGACTTGAAGCTCTACGAAACGTTCAACTCGGTCTATAAAACCTATTTCCATGGCGACTATCCAGCTCGGGCATTCATCGGGGCAAACCAATTAGTTCGCGGTGGCAGGTTCGAGGTGATGGGAATCGCGATCAAACACACGCGGTGACGGAACGCGCGATGCATTCGTTTTTTGTTCGCCTCGCGGCAGTTTTGTGATAAATGTATAGGCCATGCGAAAGGCCGTTAATCATCTCAAGAAATCAGACCCTGTCCTGCGCGACATTATTAATCGCGTCGGGCCGTGCCGCATGGAGTTTGGAGAGCCCGAGTTCTGCACCGTGGCCGAAGCAATCGTCTACCAGCAACTCAACGGCAAGGCAGCGGCGACGATCTTCCAGCGCTTTGCCGATCTCGCTGGAGAGCCGCTGACGCCCGAGGGCATTCTGAAACTGAGCGACGAACAAATGCGAAGCGTCGGCTTATCGAAGCAGAAATCGTCTTATCTGAAGGATCTGGCAAAGAAGACTGCGGATGGACTTCTTAACTTTGCCCGCCTGCCTGATATGACCGATGACGAGGTGATCGAGCATCTAACGCAGGTGAAGGGTGTCGGCGTGTGGACAGCGCACATGTTCCTGATGTTTTCTCTACAGCGTCCGAATGTTCTACCCACAGGCGATTATGGGGTGCAAGTAGCGATTAAGAAACACTACAAGAAACGCAAACTGCCCAAGCCGAAAGAAATGGAGAAGATCGCAAAAGCGTGGGAACCTTACCGCAGCGTGGCTTGTTGGTATATGTGGCGGAGTCTCGATATCAAAACCGTTTGACCATCGAGGATGCGGGGACACAGGGGAAAACTCAGCTCCTTTGTGTTTAAATGGTGGCGATGGCTGATACCAAGATTCGCGTGTTAGTGGCGAAGCCCGGCCTTGACGGGCATGACCGTGGGGCCAAAGTGATTGCCCGCGCGCTGCGCGACGCTGGCATGGAAGTGATCTATACCGGACTGCGGCAGACTCCCGAGATGATCGTCACCGCAGCGCTGCAGGAAGATGTGCAGGTCATCGGGTTATCAATTCTTTCCGGAGCGCACAACGCGATTGTTCCGCGCGTGATGGACTTACTCAAGCAGAACAAGATGGACGACGTGATCGTGGTGGTCGGTGGCATCATCCCCAACCAGGATATTGAGGGACTCAAGAAGATCGGCGTGGCCGCAATTTTCCAGCCTGGCACAGCCATGGACGACATCGTGCAGTTCATCCGCACGCACGTAAAGGGACCCGGCGTGCCGGCGGCCAGCTGATGGCTGGCATCACCATCTCCCGCGCGCGGGAGATTCTCTCGCAAACCGTCGGCCCGGCACCGTGGTACTGGAAGACGTTTCCCGCGTTCCGGTCGCTGGCTGGGCAGCGTTTCACCTGGAATCATCACGGCGAACAAGGTCCAATTGCTCACCTCGTGACCTTCGGCCTCGAACAAGAGCCCGATCACGCGCGCCTTGCGCTCAATACGTATTGCCGGCCTTTCCTGGTACCACCGCATTTCATCGGCATCTGGTGTCCGGAGGGCCGCAATCTTCGGCTTGCGTGCTTTGATCCCGACCAACTGAAGGCGTTCGATCTGGCGGAGGTCGCAGGCTGGTTCAAACCGTCTGCCGACCGCATTTACTCAGCCACAGCGCCCGTCGCCGATTTCGAAGCGCCGCTCACATTGGGTCCCGGCATGCACAAGATCGACGTGCCTTCGGAACTGGCAACGGTGGATGAGTTGATCGTCCCTACCAGCTACAAAGCCATGTCAAATGATGATCCGGCGTTTGCTCTTTTCGTCTTCTATCCCCAGGCGGGGTTAGTGGAGGTTCTGCCGCAGAAGTGGTTTACCGCTGCACAATACCGCGTGGGACAGCAATGGATCACACGGGCCGCTCGCGATCCGGAGTCGCACCGCGTCGTGGGCGAATGCTTTGGAGTGGGAACGTTTTTGCTCGAGGAAGATGGCTGCCGCCTGGCGGAGTGGGTGGAGCGCAAAGCATAGATTCGCGTTTTGAAACTCTTACCATCGATGCCTGCGAATGCTTTCCAGCTTGAAGAGCGTGAAAACGTGCGCATCGTCCGGTTGCGGTCGGACGATGGAACCAACCGGCTTACCCGCGAACGTGTACTCTCGCTGACGGGTGCGGTCGAACACTTGGCTCGCGAGAAGTGCCAGATCGTCTTCACGGGGAACGACCACTTCTTTTCTGCGGGTGCAGAGTTGGAGGAGATTTCTGTGCTCGATGGTCCGGCCGCTTATGACTTCTCCAAAATGGGGCAGGCTTTAATGGCTGCGATCGCCTGCTTCCCTGCCCCGGTCTATGCTGCCGTCTCGGGATACTGCATGGGCGGTGGCCTCGACTTGGCGCTCGCTTGTCATCACAGGATTGCGTCTCCGTATGCTGTATTCGGACACCGGGGCGCCGCCTTGGGGTTGATCACGGGCTGGGGAGGCACTCAGAGGCTTCCGCGACTGGTGGGCAAAGGACGGGCTTTGGAAATGTTCGTCGCGGCTGAGAAAATCATCGCTCCAGATGCGCTACGGATCGGACTGGTGGATGCGATTGCGGACGATCCCGTGGCCGAAGCGGTGCGTCGCCTTAGTCCGTGAGCGTACAAACAGTTCCAGTCCACGCCGCATTGCGCGGGTCCGCCTGCGTGGTATACCGTAATCAGTCCGCTTCTTGATTTCTCGACCCATGGCTGAGCGCATCGAATCCCCTACCCCGAACTCGACCGCACCGGACAACGTGCTGACAACGAAGATCGACCCTACGTCCGCGCGCTTTGAAGCCAACATGCGGTTTCTGGCGGACTTGATGTCGCAAGTACGTAACGAGGGCGAGAAGATCTGCGAGGGCGGTGGGGCGAAGGCGATCGAAAGCCAGCATGCCAAGGGGCGGTTGACGGCTCGCGAGCGCATCGCACAACTCGCCGACCCCGAGACTTTCTTCGAACTAGGCCTTTACAGCGCTTACGGCATGTACGAAGAATGGGGCGGCGCACCGGCCGCGGGCGTAATCACGGGATTGGCACGGATCGAGACTCGGATGGTGATGATCATCGCCAACGACGCGACAGTAAAAGCCGGCGCGTTCTTCCCGATGACGGCGAAGAAAGTCATTCGCGCGCAGAATATCGCCATCGAGAATCACATTCCAACGATCTATCTGGTCGATTCGGCGGGCGTGTTTTTGCCCCTGCAGGAAGATGTCTTTCCTGACACCGACGACTTCGGCCGTGTATTTCGTAACAATGCGGTGATGTCGGCGATGGGAATTCCGCAGATCGCCGCCATCATGGGGATGTGCGTGGCGGGCGGCGGGTACCTGCCGGTGATGTGCGACCACGTGCTCATGACGGACGGAAGCGGATTGTTTCTTGCAGGTCCCGCTCTGGTACAGGCCGCGATCGGACAGAAAGTCTCAGCGGAGGAGCTAGGTGGCGCGGCGATGCACTCGGCCATCAGCGGGACGGTGGACTTCCGCGAGCCGAACGATGAGGCCTGCATCGCGCGGATTCGTTCGATCGTCTCGAAGTGGGGATACCGTCGGCTTTCTCCCTGGGATCGGAAGAAGCCGGTCGAACCGGAATTGACCGCGGAAGAGATTTACGGAATCTATGATTCGTCGCCGGCGAGGCCTTACGACATGAAAGAAGTTCTGGCCCGCGTACTCGATGGCAGTCGGTTCGACGAGTACAAGCCGGAATACGGAAAGACTCTCATCTGCGGATACGGGCGCATCGGCGGCTTCGCGGTCGGAATTGTCGCCAACCAGAAACTGCACGCGCAGCAGACCGATCATGAAGGCCACAAGCGAGTCGAGTTTGGAGGCGTGATCTATACGGAATCCGCCGAGAAAGCTGCTCGTTTCATCATGGACTGCAACCAGAATCTGATCCCGTTGGTCTTCTTCCACGACGTCAACGGATTTATGGTGGGCCGCGACGCGGAGTGGAGCGGCATCATCAAGGCGGGCGCGAAGTTAGTGAACGCGGTTTCGAATTCCGTGGTGCCGAAGATTACAGTGATCGTTGGGGGATCGTTCGGTGCCGGGCACTACGCAATGTGCGGGAAAGCTTACGATCCACGTTTTGTGTTTGCCTGGCCGACGGCGCGCTATGCCGTCATGAGCGGAGATTCGGCTGCAGGGACCCTCGTTGAAATCAAGGTTAAGCAACTGGAACGTGGAGGCAAGAAGCTGAGCGAGGAAGAACGGAAAGAACTGTACGAGTCGGTGAAGCATACCTACGACGAGCAGACCGATCCGCGCTACGGGGCAGCAAGGTTGTGGATCGACAAGATTATCGATCCAATCGAGACGCGGGAAGCCATCACCCAGGCGTTGGAGGCAGCTGCTCTGAATCCGGACGTAGCGGAGTTCAAGGTGGGAGTACTGCAGACGTGATTCCGCTCGTGTGGCAAGGCCTGCGAGATCTATGCAAATGATTAGCAAGCTCACAAAGATTCTGCTCCTCGTCGCGGCAATTTGCATTGGAATTGCGCAAGCATGGCAGCACTATTCTCAGGTCGAGTACGAGAAATCTATTCATGCTCAAACTGTGTACAACCTGGACCTTAAGACCGGCAAGTTGCAGACAAATGAACCGGCTGCTCGCTTTCAACGATTGAGGAACGGCCTCGGCGTGACTGGAATGCTGGCGGCCCTTTTCGCTCTTCCTTTATTGGTCAAGGACATCACCCAGAGGCGACAGCACAACTAGAGCAGAATATAACTTGGCAAAAACCACCAAACTCGTCGAGTGTCCGCGCGACGCCTGGCAGGGACTGAAGGGGTTGATCCCTGCCGAGTTGAAAGTGGATTACCTCAAGGCGCTGATCAGCGTGGGATTCAAGCACATTGATGCTGTTTCGTTCGTGTCGCCGAAGGCCGTGCCCCAGATGGCGGACTCGGAAGAGGTGCTGAAGGAACTCGACCCGCCGGATGATGTCGAGATCATCGGTATCGTGGTGAACGAGAAGGGCGCAATGCGGGCGATTGAGACGAAGGCGGTCTCGACGCTCGGATTTCCGTATTCGATTTCGGAGACTTTCCTGCGGAAGAATCAGAATCAATCGCCCGAGGAAGCTCTTGAAGAACTCGAGAAGATTCAGAACAAGGCCGACGACGCTCGACTCGAGGTTGTGGTCTATATCTCGATGGCATTTGGAAACCCGTATGGCGACTTGTGGAATCCGGAGGAAGTAATCGAAGCGATCGGGCTCATGGAAGTAGACAATTTGCGGATGATCTCGCTGGCAGACACAGTCGGCATGGCGACACCGCAGCAGATCGGCGAAGTGGTCGGAGCGGTGATGGGGAAGTACGATTATCTGGAGATCGGCGTGCATTTGCACAGCCGCCCCGATCAGGCGCGCGATAAGATCATAGCTGCGTATGATGCAGGCTGTCGTCGGTTTGATTCCGCGCTGGGAGGTTTGGGCGGTTGTCCCTTTGCGCAGGACGCATTGGTTGGTAACATCCCAACTGAAAAAGTGATCGAAGCACTGACTGAGAGGGGCGCTGCGTTGCCTCCGCTAAAGCCATTGGATTCTCTGTTGAAAGCAACGGCGGGAATTGGAGCAAGGTTCTCGAATTCGGAAGCTGCGGATTAGTCTTCAAGTATGGACTACAAGACGATACAACTCGCGTACGACGGCGGTGTGGCGACGCTCACCCTCAACCGTCCGGAGAAACGCAATGCCATCAGCTTCGAATTGATTGACGATTTACTGCGCGCGCTGGATGAGGTCGCGAACTCAGATGCAATCGTCCTGATCGTGACCGGAGCGGGCAAAGCTTTTTCCTCCGGAATGGATCTCGACAATTTAAAGTCGCTGCTCGGACGTTCGCCCGAGCAGAATCTGCAGGATTCGCAGACGATGGTCCAGTTGTTCCGTTCACTGTATGAGTTCCCCAAGGTCACGATTGCGGCGGTGAATGGCGCGGCAATCGCCGGTGGGACTGGACTGGCGCTGCTGTGCGACTTCACGCTCGCGGCTCCGGATGCAAAGTTTGGCTACACCGAAGTGCGGATCGGATTTGTGCCCGCGATCGTTTCGACCTTCTTATTGCGACAGGTGGGCGAAAAGCAGGCGCGCGATCTCCTCCTGACGGGAAGGATTCTCAGTGCAGAGGAAGCGGCACGCATGGGACTGGTCAACGAGATCGTGCCCGCGGAAAATCTGTTGCCACGAGCGCGCGAGTTAGCTGCCCTGCTCATGGAGAATAGTTCAGCATCGCTGCGTGCGACCAAGCAGTTGCTGACCGATCACGCCCGCGCAGAACTCGATCTCCAGATCGACGCAGCGGTGCGCGAAAATGCCGCGATTCGCACAACCGCGGACTTCCGCGAAGGAATTTCTTCGTTCCTGGAGAAGCGTAAACCAGTGTGGACGGGGAAATGACCGTCAATCATCACCACACATTCCATGAGACCCGGCTGCGCGTACGCTATGCCGAAACCGACCAGATGGGCGTCGTCTACCATTCCAATCACCTCATCTGGTTCGAAGTAGGCCGGGTGGAACTAATGCGCGAGATGGGCTTCTCCTACCGGGACATGGAGCGCGAGGATGGACGGTTCATCGCCGTGGCCGAAGTGCAATGCCGGTACCGCGCTCCGGCCTATTATGACGAAGAGATCGTCGTGCGAACCCGCCTGAAAGCCGTGCGCGAGTCAGTCGTCGTATTCAGCTACGAACTGGTGCGGGCCGACAATCGAACGTTGCTGGCGGAGGGCGAGACCACGCACATTGTCACTGACTCAACGTTGAAGGTTGCTGCGCTGCCGAAAAAATATCTGACGGCGTTCCGCGCAGCGATGGCAAAGTAGGATTCGTCAGATTTGCTTACCAAGCGCCGAACGGGCATATTCCACGGGGAACGCGATTGAACGCACTGCATATCAACGGAAACGATTTGACGCTCGAAGCGGTTCGCGAAGTTGCGGCGGAACGCCGCGCCGCCCTGCTATCGCCTGACGCACGGGAAGCGGTCAACCAGGCACGCGCGGTCGTCGACGAGATTGTTGCCAGCAACAAACTCGCCTACGCGATCACTACCGGCGTGGGCAAACTGAGCGATGTGCGCATCGCCGGCGAGCAGATTCGTGAACTACAGGTCAACCTGGTGCGCTCGCATGCCGTGGGCGTGGGGGAACCGCTCGCCATCGCAGAAACCCGCGCCATGATGCTGTTGCGTGCAAATTCGCTCTCCAAGGGGCATTCGGGCGTGCGGGCCATCGTCATCGACACTCTGTGCGAGATGCTCAACCGCGGCGTCACACCATTTGTGCCGTCACAGGGAAGCGTGGGCGCGAGCGGCGATCTGGCTCCGCTGGCGCATCTGGCCCTGGCTCTCATCGGCGAGGGTGAATGTTTCGACGAGAAAGGCGCGCGGGTTTCGAGCTCCGAGGCGTTGAAACGCGCGCAAATCAAGCCTCTGGTGCTCGAGTCCAAGGAAACCATCTCGCTGATCAACGGCACGCAGGCCATGCTGGCGGTGGGAACCCTTGCGCTCCTGGCGGCCGAAACTTTGGTGGACACTGCGGACGTGCTGGGCGGACTGTGCTGCGACGCGCTCAAGGGCACCGACGCAGCTTTTGATGAGCGCATTCACAAAGCACGTCCGCATCCGGGGCAAATGAAGACGGCGGCGAACCTGCGGCGCATGCTGGAAGGTAGCCAGATCCGCGAATCCCATCGCGAATGCGGGCGCGTGCAAGACGCATATTCACTGCGCTGCATCCCGCAAGTCCACGGCGCGGTTCGCGACACGCTGGCACACTGTCGAGGAGTATTCGAGACCGAGGCGAACTCTGCAGTCGACAATCCGTTGGTATTCATCACCAACGCGAAGAACGCCGAAGGGGACGTCATCTCCGGCGGAAACTTTCACGGCGAACCGTTGGCATTTGCGTTGGATTTTCTGGCGATCGCGCTGAGCGCGCTGGCGGGGATCAGCGAGCGGCGGATTGAACGACTGGTCAACCCAGCGCTCAGCGAAGGACTGCCGCCGTTCCTTGCACCTGGCGCGGGACTGAATTCGGGCTTCATGATGCCACAGGTCACGGCGGCCGCTCTGGTCAGCGAGAATAAGGTGCTCGCACACCCGGCGTCCGTCGACTCGATCACCACTTCGGGGAATAAGGAAGATTACGTCTCGATGGGGATGACGGCTGCCACCAAACTGAAGCGCGTGGTAGACAACACGCGGAACGTGCTGGCGATCGAGGCGATGGCCGTGGCCCAGGCTCTGGACTTCCTTGCGCCTCTCAAGACATCGAAGCGCGGGCAAGCGGCGCATGCAGCGATCCGGGCGGTGTGCCCTACGATGGAGAAGGATCGGGTGATGTACGGGGACTTCGCCCGACTGGCGGCGCTGATTGCGAGCGGAAAAGTGGCAGAAGCGCTGCGGTAGGCTCAAGATTCGCCGCAAGATTTCATGCTATGAAGACCCTTACCGAATACCTCAAATTTCACACCAAAACGCATCGTGCTTACGTGCACATCACGCCGCAGGTCGAGCAGATCGTCGCCAAGAGCGGGGTGCGAGAAGGAATGGTGCTAGTTTCCGCGATGCACATTACCGCTGGTGTGTACGTCAACGATAATGAAAGCGGCCTGATCGAAGACATCGACCAATGGCTGGAGCATCTCGCTCCGTTTCGCAAGAACTACAAGCATCACGAAACTGGCGAGGACAATGGCGACTCGCACCTGAAGGCGCTTCTGATCCATCATGAAGTCATCGTGCCGATTACTGCCGGCGAACTCGATCTGGGCACTTGGCAGCGGATCTTCTACGCGGAGTTCGACGGGCAGCGGGACAAGCGGGTAATCGTGAAGGTCATGGGAGAGTGACGAAATGTCGGAAGAACTGACTGAATTGCAGGAACACGCGGAACACGCCAAGCACGATCCCTCGCTGGCGCCGATCTCGGTCACCATGGCGATTCTGGCGGTGCTGGTGGCGGTCGTGAGCCTCCTAGGGCATCGCGCCCACACGGAAGAAGTCGTGCTGCAGGCCAAGGCTTCCGATCAGTGGGCCTACTATCAGGCGAAGAATATCCGGAGGCATACGGACGAACTTTTCACGGACTTGACCTCTGTGCAAGCAACTACGGATGCTGCGGGACTGGCAAAACTTCGAGAGAAGTATTCCGGCGAAGCGTCGCGCTACAAAGACGAACAGAAAGAGATCGAGGATAAGGCCCGCGAAATGGAAGCGGAGGTTGCCCACGAAAGGAACCGTGCAGATCGATTTGATCTGGCGGAGGTCTTTCTGGAGATTGGATTGGTGATTACGTCGATTACCCTGCTCTCCGGGCGGCGCATCTTCTGGGCTCTGGGCATTGTGCTTGGAGTTGTGGGTATCGTGCTGGCGGCTACGGGATTCATGCTGCATTAGTCGAACCGCCGCTCTCAGCCTCGTTTTGACAGCCGCCCATCAAGGTTGCAAGTCTTTGCAACTGTTGCAAAAAGAAGCATCTTGACATCGATTTAGGCCAGAGTCTCTAATCGCGAGAGTGCGCGGATTTCGAGCCCCCCTGCAAAAATCCGCCAACGGCCTCATTTGAGGACGTACGCGTCGCAGGAGTGGAACCATGAGTAAGGTTGCTCGGAAATGGGTTCTTGGGTCTTCCCTTCTACTTTGTCTAATGCCTTTGTCGTTCGCGCTCGATCGAGATCCTGATCCCGGTCGAGGCCGCGGCAAATGTAAACCTCACGACAATTGTTCAGATTCGGTGCCTGAGGGAGGATCCGCTGCGTGGTATCTGCTCGCAGCCGGTCTAACTTGCGTGGGCGCGCTGTCCGTTCGCTCTCGACTCTCGAAATCGAATATTTCCTAGGCTCGAGCAAGAAATCAGCTCGCGTGCGAGATTCAATCTCGCGGCGCGGGCTTTTTCTTTTCTTGCTTCATTCTGCAACGCCCTACGCGTCTTGCGCGGAGTTTCAACGCGTGGGCACGATGCTTGCGAGAATCGTTGCCGATTGCACGAAACCGCCAGCCACCCTATCGCTTATTTTCGCGCCTTGCTGCCGGATACCGTGACGCTTCGCACTACTCCGGCCACCGGTTCGGTTCCAAAATGGCCGGAGGCTGGGGACGCAAAGGTCAAGGTGATGTTGGAATATGTGCGGTCCGTACCGCCCGTGACCTGTACCGTCAAAACCGATGGCGACAGCGTGGTGTTGATGCTTCCGTTACCCATAATTGTGGCCGAACCGGTCACTTGAAATCCGTTAGTAATCGTCGTGACAGCGCCGTTGACGAGAGTGATGTGGTGGGTGTGAGCTCCCCTCGCGGCCGGATCAAAGTTCGAGCCGTTTTGCGTCATGCACCAGCCATCCGATTCTTCCATGTTTAAGTCCGTTGAGAAATTTGCCGTGGTCGCTCCCTTTAAGGTCAGAGACCATGGGCCCCGAATCTCGTATGGACCAGTGACAGCGCCGGTTGAGCTAGTGGCTTGGGGCGAATAGGCGTTAATTTCCCCGACGAATGTCGTGAGCGACGCAGTCTGAGCCACCGCGCCAGCACTGGCCGCCAGTACCAGTGCCGTGATGGTAAGCACCGCGCAAACAAACGCTTTGCTTTTCATGAAAAACCCTCCCCTTTGTAGATCTGAGAATCATTTGAGACGCTCGGACACAATCGGACACATGGGTGGGTGGCTACAAGCGGTAAGGCACCGAACGGCGGCGGTTCCCGCAACTTGCTGTTGAATGCAGCGTTTTGCCGTGCCTTTGCCGGTTGAGGAGACTACAATTTGTGCTCCCCGGTCGCTGTGACCGCGGACTTAATTTAGGAGAGCGATGGGCGAACCATCCCTTGGAACACCGCCATCCGAGAGACAGTTGGAAGACCGCCTGGATTCATGGAAGGAAATCGCGGCACATCTCAACCGCGACGTGACCACGGTCCAACGCTGGGAGAAGCGGGAGAAGATGCCTGTTCACCGGCACCTGCACGACAGGATGGGCTCGGTTTACGCCTCTCGTGCGGAATTGGACGCGTGGGCTCGCAGTCGGAATCTTTCACCGCCCCAGGTAACCAGGAACAATCTGCTCTCGCCAGATGCCATGGCGCCGCCGCGCTCGGCGACATCGACTTTCTTCAACCGTAGGTTGGTCTGGGGCCTCGCCGCTGGAGTCGTGGTGGTAGTTGTCATCAGCCTGTGGCTTCAGAGAACGGAATACTTTTGGCGAAGCCCGATCGCCGACGCGCGATTTCAGCCGGTTACGGACTTCGAGGGCGTGGCACAGGACGCTGCTGTGTCCCGCGACGGTCATTTTGTAGCCTTTCTGTCGGACCGGGACGGACCGATGGACGTATGGGTTACGCAGGTCGGTTCCGGTGAGTTCCACAACCTGACGCACGGGAGTGTTCCGGCGCTGGGTAATCCATCCGTCCGAACCTTGGGGTTCTCGCCTGATGGATCTCTGGTCACGTTTTGGGTTCGCAAGCCGGGAGGTTCGCAGGGGGGAGAGATCGGAATCTGGGCGGTGCCCACTCTGGGAGGCGCACCGAGGCCATATCTGGATGGCGTAGCGGAGTTCGACTGGTCGCACGACGGGTCCCACCTCGTGTATCACACAGCCGGCCTCGGAGATCCGATCTACGTGTCGAACGGCAACGTTCGATCTGATAGCCGGCACATCTTCACTTCGCCCGCCGGGCTCCACTCTCACTTTCCATTGTGGGCGCCTGACGAGGCATTCGTTTACTTTGTCCAGGGTTCTCTTCCCGACAAGCTGGATATCTGGCGCATCCGTGCTGCAGGTGGAACTCCTGAACGCATTACGTCGCACAATGGACACGTGAGCTATCCGATCCTGCTGGGGCGGCGGACGCTGATGTACCTCGCGAGTGATGCCGACGATTCGGGGCCGCGCCTTTATAGCATGGACGTCGAGCGCCGAATTCCCCATCGGCTGACCTCTGGGCTCGACCGCTATACGTCGCTCGCGGCCAGCGCCGACGGTCGCCGTGTGGTTGCCACGCTGGCAAGTCCGAAGCGAACACTGTGGCGTCTGCAGATCATAGATTCACCCGCCACGACGGAGCCGGCTGCGCGCATCTCGCTGACCACCAATACGGGGTTCTCCCCGCGACTGGGTCGGAATTATCTTCTGTATGTTTCTGCGACCGGCAGCAGTGAGAGCATCGAGAAGCTCGGCGACGGGGCGAGCACCGAGTTGTGGCGCGGCGATGGAGCGCGAATCTTTGGCGGCCCGGCGGTTGCTCCGGATGGACAATCGATCGCATTCTCAGTGCAGCAACACGGGAAGACGCTCTTGTACGTCATGCAGGCCGACGGCACAAACGCGCGGATTGTGTCCGATTCGCTGGATCTGCAGGGCGACCCCGCCTGGGCACCGGACAGCAAATCGATTACGTCGGCGGTGGACGATCACGGTGTCCCACACTTGTTCCGCGTGCCGCTCGACGGTCGCTCGCCCGCTCTTTTCGTAGGCGAGTACGCGATCGATCCGGCGTGGTCGCCCGACGGCCGATTCGTCGTTTACTCGGGACCTGACATCGGCACAACATTTTCGGTGAAAGCCGTCACCGCCGACGGTACAGCGCAATCCTTGCCTTCGCTCACTTTGACTCGTGGGGCCCGACAGTTAAGGTTCCAGAACGGGGGACGAACTCTCGCGTTCCTGCGAGGCGAGATTCGGCACAAGGATCTGTGGCTCGTCGACTTGGAGACGGGCGCCGAGCGGCAGCTCACCAACGTCCCTCCCGACTTCGACATCCGCACCTTTGACATCTCGCCAGACGGCCGTGAAGTCGTCTTCGAACGAGTGCAGGAACACTCGGACGTTGTGCTGCTGGATCTCACTCGGCCTTAGTTGCTGGGTCTTGGCGGGGTCCGACCTATTACCGCAATACTCTGCTCGGTTCTGCATGCACCGATGGTCCAGTGGGCCCTATCGTGCAATCCCCTCGCTGGATGTCCTTACTACTTTTTCCAACTGGCCTTTTGGCCGTCGTCGTGATGTACCTCGGACATCTACCCCAATCTTGGACGAGACCCCAGACTCAACGTGAGCCCTCCCCCGGGTTGCAGGCAGTCGTGGAGCCGGGGCTGCGGTTCCATGGCTGACAATGCTAAAGACTTCCGTAAGGGCGATTTACTCGAGGCAACTTGGGAACGTGGCAGGCGCGTTGCTGATTGTCGCAGGCCTCACTTTTCTAGTCGGCTGCCAGGGATTCAGCTCGGGCAAAGCTGCAAGTCAACAACCGCTGTCGGGCGCGCTATCGCTAAGCGGGGCCACCCTCGAATTTGGCAGTGTCACGGTGGGCACGAGCGAGACGATTTCTGTAACCGCGTCCAATACCGGCACGGCCTCCATAACGGTCAGCAGCGTATCGGTGTCCAGCCAATATTTCTCTCTGAGTGCGCCAAGTCTTCCGATCACAATCGCTGCTGGGCAAAGTTCCCCAATCAGTCTGGTATTCAGTCCCAATGCGCCGGGAGCTTTCAGCGGCACGGCTTCGATTACCAGCGACGCTCCCGACAGCCCCGCAACTCTTTCGCTAGCGGGAACCGGAGTGGCGACCGGTCAACTCGGCTTGAGTCAAGCCACTGAGAGCTTTGGCAGCCTGGCCGTGGGGACGCAGAACAATCAGACCGTCACGCTGACCAACAATACGGCATCGACGGTCAACATCACACAGGCCACGGTGAGCGGCGCTGGGTTCAAGCTGAGTGGCATTACCACGCCGCTCGCTCTCAATGCCTCTCAAAGCGCCACGTTTACAGTAACCTTTGCACCGCTTACGACAGGAAATGCGAGCGGCACTGTCACGATTACCTCGGATGCACCCAATCCCACGCTGTCGATTTCGCTCTCTGGCACTGGTGTGGCGGCAGGATCCATGGGGGCGAGTCCAACCAGCCTGAGTTTCGGAAACGTAACTGTCGGTAGCAACCAATCTCTATCCGAAACTGTCACCAATACAGGCGGATCGAGTGTCACGATTTCTCAGGCCACCGTCAGCGGAACCGGTTTCAGCCTGAGTGGAATCTCGACTCCTCTGACTCTGGCAGCTGGGCAGAGCGCCACCTTCAGCGTCGCGTTCGCTCCCCAATCCGCCGCAAGTGCCAGCGGAAACGTCACGATCACTTCGACAGCGTCCAATCCGACTCTGACCATTCCAGTAACGGGCACGGGAGTCACGCAAGGCACGCTGGGATCGAATCCGACCAGTCTGAGTTTTGGGAACGTAACCGTCGGCAGCAACCAGTCTCTGTCAGAAACCATTACCAATACAGGCGGCTCCAGCGTCACTATCTCTCAGGCCGCCATCACCGGCACCGGATTTAGCCTGAGCGGCATCACAACTCCGTTGACCCTCACAGCCGGCCAGAGCACGACCTTCAGCGTCAAGTTCGCACCTACATCCGCTGTGGGTGCGACTGGTAACGTGACGCTCACTTCGACTGCATCGAATGCAAGCCTGATAATCCCAATCACGGGCACGGGGGTCACGCCGGGTGCGCTGGGATCGAATCCGGCCAGCCTCAACTTCGGCAGCGTGACGGTGGGCAGTAATCAGTCTCTGTCGGAAACGGTCACTAATACAGGCGGCTCCACCGTCACTATTTCTCAGGCCACCATTAGCGGAACCGGATTCAGCCTGAGCGGCATCACAACTCCGTTGACCCTCACAGCCGGTCAGAGCACGACCTTCAGCGTCAAATTCGCACCGACGTCCGCTGCCAGCGCGAGTGGCAACGTTACCCTCACCTCGACCGCATCCAACCCGACCCTGACCATCCCGCTGGCGGGCACAGGACTTGCCTTGGGCGCCTTGGGATCGAATCCGAGCAGTCTCAGCTTCGGGAACATAATCCTGGGTAGCAATCAAACTCTCTCGGAAACCGTTACGAATACGGGCGGTTCCAGCGTCACGATCTCTCAGGCCACCATCAGCGGAACCGGATTCAGCTTGAGTGGCATCACGACTCCGTTGACCCTCACAGCCGGCCAGAGCACGACTTTCAGCGTCAAATTCGCCCCGACATCCGCCGGGAGTGCGAGCGGCAACGTCACCCTCACCTCGACCGCGTCCAATCCGACCCTGACCATTCCAGTAACTGGCACAGGAGTCACGCAAGGCACGCTGGGATCGAATCCAACCAGTTTGAGTTTTGGGAACGTGACCGTCGGCAGCAACCAGTCTCTGTCGGAAACGGTCACCAACACAGGCGGCTCGAGCGTCACAATTTCTCAGGCCACCATCACCGGAACCGGATTTAGCCTGAGCGGCATCACAACTCCGCTGACCCTCACAGCCGGACAGAGCACGACCTTCAGCGTCGAATTCGCACCGACATCCGCTGCGAGTGCAAGTGGCAACGTGACCCTGACCTCAACCGCATCGAACCCCACCCTAACGATTCCAGTGACGGGCACGGGAGTCACGCAAGGCACGCTGGGATCGAATCCAACCAGTCTGAGTTTTGGGAACGTGACCGTCGGCAGCAACCAGTCTCTGTCAGAAACCATCACCAATACAGGGGGATCGAGCCTCACGATCTCCCAGGCCACCATCAGCGGAACCGGATTCAGCCTGAGCGGCATCACAACTCCGCTGACCCTCACAGCCGGTCAGAGCACGACCTTCAGTGTCAAATTCGCGCCGACGACCGCTGCCAGCGCGAGTGGCAACGTTACCCTCACCTCGACCGCGTCCAATCCGACGCTGACCATCCCAGTAACGGGCACAGGAGTCACGCAAGGCACACTGGGACCGAATCCCACAAGTTTGAGTTTTGGGAACGTAACCGTCGGCAGCAACCAGTCTCTGTCGGAAACGGTCACCAATACAGGCGGCTCGAGCGTCACAATTTCTCAGGTCACCATCAGCGGAACGGGATTCAGCTTGAGCGGCATCACGACTCCGTTAACCCTCACAGCCGGTCAGAGCACGACCTTCAGCGTCAAATTTGCTCCAACGTCCGCTGCCAGCGCAAGTGGCAACGTTACCATCACCTCGACCGCGTCCAATCCGACGCTGACCATCCCAGTAACGGGCACAGGAGTCACGCAAGGCACACTGGGACCGAATCCCACAAGTTTGAGTTTTGGGAACGTAACCGTCGGCAGCAACCAGTCTCTGTCGGAAACGGTCACCAATACAGGCGGCTCGAGCGTCACAATTTCTCAGGCCACCATCAGCGGAACGGGATTCAGCTTGAGCGGCATCACGACTCCGTTAACCCTCACAGCCGGTCAGAGCACGACCTTCAGCGTCAAATTCGCGCCGACGACCGCTGCCAGCGCGAGTGGCAACGTTACCCTCACCTCGACCGCATCAAATCCGACACTATCCATCCCATTGTCAGGAACGGGCACGGCGGCAACCGGACAGCTTACCGTTACTCCGACCACCCTGAATCTTGGCAGCGTGGTCGTAGGGACGACCGGAAACGCATCTGGCAGCCTGACCGCCAGCAGCGCGAGTGTTACCGTCACTGCCGTGAGTTCGAACAACTCGGCATTCAGCGTGAGCGGCCTCTCGCTGCCCGTTACGATTCCGGCGGGCCAGAGCGCCTCGTTCACGGTGACTTTCAGTCCGCAAACATCCGGAGCGGTGACTGCAACACTCACGTTTACCAGCAATGCTCAGCCTTCTACTACGCTCGAAACGCTCACCGGGACTGGCACTGCCGCGCCGCCGCACACCGTCAACTTGTCCTGGAACGCGAGCACGTCGTCAGACGTCTCTGGCTACAACATCTATCGAGCGGTGTTTACGACCTCGTGCGGTTCGTATGGCAAGATTAACTCCGCCCTGGTTACGAGCACGCTGTATTCAGACTCCTCAGTAGTCGATGGCACGTCTTATTGCTACGCCTCAACGGCGGTAAACACCAGCAACGAAGAAAGCGGCTACTCGAACATCGTTTCCAACGTCCAAATTCCCGTTCAGTAGTCCCAGAAGACCAGTTGGGATGAATTCCCGGAAGATCCAGATTTCCCGCGTGCTCGCAGCTTACAATCTGCATCTCGACTCCTTCGCAGAGCGCCCGACGTGCCGTGATCACAAGCCCTGATGATTTAAATCACAGACCCTCCAGCAGTCCGACGGCAGAATCGGAGCGCCACTCAAGCAAGGAGTTAGGACATGGCCTCCACCGCGACTCCCGTCAACGCAGATCTGCTGCAAACGCTTCCTTCCGATGCCGCACGCTATATTCAATGGCGATTTGCTGACCGCTACGACCTGCAGATGCTCGTGCAGTCGGCACGATCAGTAGCGAGAGGTCCAGTGGCGCGCCTGGTGGCGAACGGCGGACGCAACTCGCATGATTGGACACCGGCCAAAGCCGAATTGCTGGAGGCATTCGACAAGGCTGGAATCACTGCTGTGTTCATGGAACCCGAGCAGGGTGGATTCATCGCTGGCCCGAAAAACCTGGCTCTTGCACTGGTAGCGTTTGAACTCGCATGGGTGGATGGCGGGGCAGCAACGGCCAGTCTCGCCGGCTGTCTTGCTTTGGCGCCGATTCATGAGCGCGGCACGCCAGAGCAACAGGAAAAGTACATGCAGTTAGCCGCACCTTCGCAGGCAGGAGAAGATCGCAAACCGTGGCGTGGTGCGTTTTGTCTGACCGAGCCGATCCCATACGTCGGTGTAGATACAGGCATGCTCAACGGCAAAGTCAGCATCGCCGAGTGGAAAGCGGGAGAAGAGCCGGTTCTACAAGTGGAAAAACGTGGCCGCTTTATCACCAACATCGCGTTCGCCAATTTTGTCACCGCGGCGGTCGATTCGGGCGATGAGCGGATCAAGGGCAGCTGCATGGTGATTCTGGAGGAAGGGGATCCCGGCACATTCGATCGCGGCACTCCGACTCGAAAGCTCGTGCACCAGCTTTCCTCCACCGGCGATCCAATTTTCAGTCTGCGCATTCCTGCCAGTCGGATCGTAGGCGGTTACGACGTCAAGGATGGCGTCATTGTGCCGCGCCACAAGCACAGCGAAGTCATTGAAGCGGTATTTCGCCGCACCCGCGTGACCGTGGGCGTCATGACCGCGGCCAAGCTACTTTCCGCTGTCGAACCGATTATCCGTTACCAGCGGGGCAGATTCCGCGGGGCGGAAACCACTGCGCCTGGATCCGTGCGTTATGAGCTGGGGCTGCAGGCTCGGCAAGACTCGCTGCACCGGCTGGTCGACATCTGGGCAACCGGTGAGGCCAGCGCGTCGCTCGGATTTGCGGCAGCGCGCGCCTTTGACGAACTGGATCCGCTAGAGAGGGAAGCAGACAAGCTGCTCGATGCGAAGAAAGTCACCGGAGCGAGAGACCGGGCGAAAGCGCGGCGTGAAGCCTCCGAACGGGCAGCTGATCTGCTCCGCTTGCCCACGGGAGATCCCGGACGAACAGAACTCGATTCCGATCCCCTGTTGCGTTTCACCTTGCTGGACTCGGTAGCCGATGTGCTCTGCCCCGCAACCAAGCTATGGAATACGGGTTGGGGAGCGCAGATGATGCGTGAAGCGGTGAGCTTGATGGGCGGCTACGGCATTACCGAAGACTGTCCCGGATTCTTGGGCAACAAGTGGATGGATGCACAACTGGAAGCAACCTACGAGGGGCCGGAAGCGGTGCAGCGGCGCCAGCTCTCTTTAACGATGGTGAATCCTCTCTTCCTTGCACAGTTCAAGGCGTGGATCAGAGAGATGCGCGGCATTGCCTCCGACCGGCCTGGGACCGGCGCCTGCATGCTGGCAACCTCCATGAGCATGTGGTTGTGGACGCTTGAGCGTCTGCAGCACAGCACCGACGCCGACGGAGACCGCCTGTACCAGAGCGCCCGCCAGGGTGTGACATTCCCGCTGGCCGACGCACTCTGCTGGCTGCTCGCAGCCCGCTGCCAGGTTCTCGATCTGATCGAACTTGAGCGACTTGGAGCCGGCGATCCAGCGGTCTCGGAAGGACTTCCAGGGCTGGTGAATTTCATGACTGACCTTTGTCACGTACAGTCGGCCCGCGCCAGTGGAGAAGTATCACGCATCTGCGCCGAGCTGGTCTTTGGATACAACCGGCATCCCGCGTGGGACGAGACGGGATACCGCGGCTGCTTCCGCCAGCACGAACTCGATTCTCTCGAAGAGGTAATGCCTGGCATCGGTTCGTATGGGCTGGACATTATCGGCAGCGATGGCTCGCATCCCAAGAAGGCGGGCCCCTGCGCGAAATGTAACGGGGCCGAGGACTTCCTTTCGCTCCAGACAAAGCTCGCCACTTGCCTTACGGGCTGCCGGCTATCGAAGGACCGCGCTGCCGAAGCCATTTCCAAAGTGATGATTCCAGAAGCGCTGGATTATCCCGCATGAGCTTCCCTGCCTCAGAACAAGCCGCGCCGATTGCAACGAGTGAGATCGAGCGGCCACAGATGGCCGTGGACATAGCCTGCGTGGGCTTTGGGCCTGCAACGGGCGGCTTTCTAACGACGTTGGGCCGTGGCTTGATGAACCCGGACGGTTCGGTGCGACTGGAGAGTGCAGCGGCGCCCGGTCTGACTCTACAGGTGGTCTGTTGCGAGCGGGCCGATGGGTTGGGCTTCGGAGTTTCGGGAGCGGTCACGCGGGCTCGTGGGATTCGTGGCAGTTTTCCGGGCGTGGATCTGACGCAGATTCCCCTGTCAGCCGCGGTCAAGGAAGAAAAGCTCGTCTATCTGCTTGATTCGGGTCGAGCCAGTCATCGTTCTCTTGGATTCAAGGCCGCCGATTCCGTGCTTCGCTCGCTGAGCTTTTTGTTTGGGGTGAAGCATGAGGCATTCGAGATACCGTTTACCCCTGCGTTCATGCGGAAACACGATGGCATCGTCCTATCGCTTGGTCAATTCAACCAATGGGTGAGCGATCAAGTTGCAGCATCCGGGGTGGTGCAGGTCTGGCCGGGCATGCCCGTCGCGGAACCATTGTTTGAAAAAGATGCCGTTGTCGGCGTGCGGCTCGCGGACCAAGGCACCGATCTTCAGGGACTTCCGGAGGCAGGCTTCGCACCGGGCATGGACCTGCGGGCAGCCCTGACGGTTGTGGGCGACGGTCCCGTCGGTGCGGTCGGCCGCAAGATCGATGCACACATCGGAGTGCCGCCCGAACATGACTCGCATGAATGGGCTCTCGGCATGAAGATGGTGATCGAGCTCCGCGCAGACAGCGGACTCGAGCCCGGAACGGTTCTGCATACGATCGGCTTTCCCGAACCAGAAATTTTCGGATTCCTTTATGTTCATCCGGACAGGCTGGCTTCGGTTGGCATCTTCATCCCATCGTGGTTCCGGAGCCCGGTCCGCACTGCCTATCGCTACTTGCAGCACTACCTGCTGCATCCCTATCTATGGCGCCATCTCAAGGGCGGAGTTCTGAAATCATGGGGCGCCAAATCACTGCAAGAGTCGGGACGCCGTGGCGAACCTTTTCTCGCGGGCAACGGCTACGCCCGCATTGGTGAAGGATCAGGCAGCACCAACATCCTGGCCGGATCCGGTGTGGATGAAGCGTGGACGACCGGCGTGCAGCTAGCTGAGGCGGTCATCGAACTCGCTGAGCACAAGCGTCCATTCACCCGCGAAAATCTTGAACGCACCTATGTACGCCGCCGCCGTGAAAGTTGGGTCGACCAGGAATCAAAGATCGCGGCGGGATCGCGCGATGGATTCCAGACCGGCGTCGTTACCGGAATGATCGGCATGGCCATCGCAGGTTTGACTGGCGGCCGTCTTGGGGTGCGGTCGTGGCCCAGGCCCAGCAACAGCCCTTCGCTAGCGGACGCTTATGGCTCGAGGATTCCTCCGGCGGAACTTAAGCAGATGCAGCAAGAGTGCGCTGCTCAAGGTACCGCGCTGCACGACCGCATCATGGACCGCTGTGGCTGGTCGCCGATTCCGATGGATGGCAAACTGCTCATCTCCCACCAGGATGCACTGCTCATGGGCGGCGGCGTCCAGGCGCCACCGGGCTTCGCCGATCACGTGGTTTTCGTCCGCCCCGAAGTGTGCCGCGCCTGCGAGACGAAGCTGTGCGTGGAGATGTGCTCCGGGCAGGCGATCACGCGCAGCGAAAATGACGTGCCTGATTTTGATCGCGAGAAATGTGTTCACTGTGGGGCTTGCCTTTGGAATTGCGCGGCCGATGCTGACGGTGAACGGGGGAACATTGAATTTCGTGCCGGCGCCGGAGGCCTGCACTCGACTCTGAATTGACAGGATCTGAATGACAAACGGATATCAAATTGTAGTGTGCGGCAGCATCGTGCCAGACCCACTCCAGACGCTGGAGCCCATTCAAACCGCAACCGGACCCGTTCTGAAGAACGAGATGATGCTTCCCGCGATTCTGGATCCATGGGCGGCTCATGCCCTTTATGAAGCCGCCGACCTTGCCTCCAAAGTCGCGGACAGCAAGATCTGGCTGGTCAGCGTTGGACCAAAAGCAAAACTCCAGCAAGTGATGATGACGATTGCTCAGAGAGTCAGCTTTGAACTTGTTCCAGTCGATTCCAGCGCCAGTGGTTTTGCCGATGCGCATGCCACAGCTGCGCTTCTTGCCGAAACGATCCAGGGTATCCCCGGGCTTGATCGTTCGCGCCTTTTGCTATTCGGTGGATGGGAATCGGCGTCGCGAGGCGCAGGCGTCACCATGCAGTTGGTGGGCGAACGGCTTGCGATTCTCGACCAATTTCAAGGGGTCGACAGACTCAATCTTCAAGCCGATGGTTCATTCGAAGTTCTGGAGCGAATCGAGGGTGGCCGTCATCAGGTTTCTGTCTGCCAGGGCCCGCCGGCAGTATTCGGCTGGGCGACGGGTGATCTGCCAGAGCCTCGTAATAACCCTCAGGTTGGCATGGCCAACATGCGCACGGTGATGCCCGCGCTGCAGAGAGCAAAATCCATGCCGCTCACGAGTGGCGGGTTGCACTACGTGAGTGCAAGCCAGCCAAAGCAACATCGTCAGACTCGGGTGGTCAAGGACCTCTCGCCCGAGCAGATCGCGCACGAGATAGCAGAGTGGATGGGCAAGTAAACGGTCGTGGAGGCTGAGAGACGGA
Organism: uncultured Acidobacteriaceae bacterium; assembly: GCA_963706645.1. Taxonomy (GTDB): domain Bacteria; phylum Acidobacteriota; class Terriglobia; order Terriglobales; family Acidobacteriaceae; genus Sulfotelmatobacter. The sequence continues at coordinate 8,827 of CAVPNR010000008.1, read as the reverse complement.
TGTCACAAAACATTTTATTTCTGACGCATGTGTCGGAGTCTGGTGACACACTTCCGAAAGTGTCGTATGAGGTTCTGGGAGCGGCTTTGAAGCTGCGCCCCCAAAGCGGCGCCGCTCTGACCATCGGATTGATCGGCACGAACGTGGATGCGGCGGCTGAAAAGATTGCAGCGGCCGGAGCGGACCGCCTGATTGCGGTCGCGGGCCCTGAGTTCGCCACCGCCCGTTATGCCAGCGACGCGGCAGCAGCGGAGGCACTCTGCCGGGCATCGGGAGCAGATCTGATTCTCGCGCCGGCAACATCCCGTTTCATGCGCGTTCTTGCGGGTGTGGCTCATCGCATAGGTGGGTGCGCGGACACGCATGTCGCTTCACTCGAAACCGTGAACGGCGAACTCTGCGCGAAGCGCTGGTACTATCGCCAGCGCATCGAGGGAGTCATTCGACGCGACGTGCGACCTTGGATTCTATTGCTCGAATCGGGTTGCAGCGAGCCCTGGAATGGAACACCGACGAGCGCCAAGATCGAAGAGATACCGCTGACGCTGCCGCAAGCGGGCCTGAAAACCACCGTGACGGGTGTTCGCTCTCCCAGGAGCAACGCGCAAACGATAAGGCCGGAAGCCAGTTTATTGTTCGTCGCGGGCGCAGGCTGGACCAAGAAACAAGGTGATGGTAAGCCCCATGTCGATCGAGCCGAGGCGCTGATTCTCGACTTCCTCCACAGCTCAGGTGCGTCGTTGGGTGGGAGCAAATCTCTTGTCGATCAATCGGGTGAAAGTCAGGCCGTGTTAGGCTTCATGACCCATCTGAACCAGGTTGGACAGACAGGATCGACGCCGCGCCATCCCAAAGGATTGTCCACGTGCTGCCATGGCGAAGAGCCCCATGTCGTCGGCTGGCGGTTCATCAACGAGCGCCGCGCGGTCAATCTCGACCCAAATTGCGGATGGGCCCGTGAAAAAGCGGACGTGCTTTATGTGGCTGACGCATTTGAAGTATTGGCGAAGCTGAACGCTTTGATTTCCGAGAGCAAACACGACAAATCAGAGGTCGCAGTTCAGCTCGCATGACGCGCGTTGCCGTAGAGCGCAGGTAATATGCGCTCTTCGAGCGCCGACTCGTCCGCCAGTCGTCTGGAGCATACCGTGCCTGCGAATCTTCTGCTATCTAGGCGCCCTTAGCCTCTCCGTGAATGGTAGAACGTAAATGAATTCACCCGGTCGCCGACGCAGACTCTCGAGTCGCGAAAGTGAGTCGGAAGATAAGTTGTTAGTGCGCGCGGCGTTACGGTTGAAGCGCTTGGCTCGCCGTGGGATGCACTTGCTCGCTCTGAATGGCTGATGCATCCCACCCGCCACCCAATGCTTTGACAAGGTAGACCGAGGTGACCATCTGCTGGCCCAGCAACTGGGTCGAGAGCCGCTGATTGGTTAACAATACAGATTGCGCAGTGATGACATCAAGGAAGGTTGTCAGCCCGCCGACATAGCGATCATTGGCAATATCGAGCGCACGGTGTGCGTCGGTGACCGCTGCATTCTGGCTTTCTGCAGCACGGGATAAAGAGTTCAGTCCCGACAAGCCGTCTTCGACTTGCTGGAACGCGGTAAGGGCGGACCCGCGGTAATTGGCGACCGATTCGTCGTAGGCGGATTTTGTGGCAGCGAGAGTCGCACGGTTGCGCCCGCCATTGAGGATGGGTTGTAAAAGATCACCGCCCAGCGACCATACCGCGCTGGGAGCGCTAATCAGCGAGCCGGGAGTGATGCTCTGAAATCCGGCGCTTCCGGAGATAGTGAATTGCGGGTAAAACGCGGTTTTGGCGACTCCCACGAGGGCGTTCTGCTGGGCCATGGCTCGTTCCGCGGTGGCTACATCGGGCCGCCGTTCCAGCAGGTCCGACGGAATTCCCAGCGGAATCGGCGGGGGAACGGTGAGCAAGGGTGCGACCCGAACGCTAAATGTGGACGCGGCGTTTCCCGTGAGCACTGCGATGGCATGTTCGAACTGTGCGCGCTGCTGCTGGAGCAAGTAAAGTTGAGTGACCGTGGAATCCAGCAGGGTTTGCTGTTGCGCCAAGTCCAGACCGGAGGCGATCCCGCCTTCGTGGCGATGATTAACCAGAGCCAGTCCTTCTTGCTGAATCTTGACCGACTCCTGCACGACCTGGTATTCGGAATCGAGCTCGCGCAAGCTGAAATAGTCAGCGGCGAGCTCCGCGGTCAGGACCAGTTGAACATTTTGCAGATCGGCTGCGGTGCCCTGCAGGCTGGCGTTGGCGGCTTGCAGAGTCTTGCGGGCTCGACCGAACAGATCGACTTCGTAGTTCAGAGCGAAGGGAACCTGGTACAAACTTTGCGTCAGTGGGGCCTGAGGAGTCGTACTCTCGGGACGATTGCCGGAGTACCGGTTACGCGATGCGTTGGGATCGGCGCTGAGAGTCGGGAAAAGTCCGGCGGATGCGACTCGCGCCAGCGAACGAGCCTGATCGAGGCGATCCCGGGCAGCGGCGAGGGACTGGTTGGCGTGCAGCAGTTGTTGCTCGTAGCCGTTCAGTTCCGCGTCGTGGAAAATCTCCCACCAGGCTCCCTTAGGAATGGCGTCCTTCGGAGCGGCTTCGCGCCACGGGCCCTCTATTTTCCATGCAGGCGGACTTTGGATGGGTGGGCGCTGATATTTGGGCCCCACGGCGCACCCCGCCAGGCACAGACTGGCGCCGAGCAGCGCTGCCAACCACTTCATGAATGCTTCCCTTGCTGGTTGTCAGCGGCGACATTCACAGTCTGGCCATCTTCCAGAGAATCGGCGGGATTAATGATGATGCGGTCCTCGACGCTCACTCCACCGAGAATCTCCAAAGTCGTGCCATAGTCGCGACCAATCGTGATGGGCCGCAATTGGACCTTATTATCGGATCCCACAATCGCTAATTGTGCTCCCTCCCGGCGGAAGAGCATGGCATTCACGGGCACGGTAACTTTTTCGGTGTTGATCCTTGGGGAAAAATGCACTTCGCCGAAAGATCCGCGTAACAGACGGCCGTCCTTATTGGGAACATCCACTTCAGTCAATAGAGTACGCGTCGTGGGATCGATCGCCTCGGCGGTGCGGGCCACTGTTCCTCGAAACTTCTGCCCGGGAATTTCCTGCAGCGTAACGTAGGCTGGCATCCCATTCTTAATGGCGGGTGAGTAGGCTTGGGGAACATTGGTAAAGACGCGAATGGGATCAACCTTGGCCAGGATGAACAATTCCATGCCGACTGAGCCGGCATTGATCAGGGCTCCAGGATCAACATTGCGCTTGACCAGCACACCGGAGAAGGGAGCGTAAACGTGCTTGAACGACTCCAACTGCTCGAGGCGGCGAACGTTGGCGTCGGCCGCGGCCAGATTCGCAACGGCCTGCTGGTATGCGTTGGTCTGCATGTCGTTTTCCTGCTGAGAAACGGAGTCCGTCTTGCGCAGATTTTGCCAGCGGTCGGCGGAAATTTTTGCAATGTCCAACTGGGCGGCCGATTGCTGACGATTGGCACGAGCCTGCGACAATTCTTGATCGACTTCCGGCGTATCGATGTCTGCAAGTAATTCGCCCTGCTTCACGTGGCTGCCAATGTCCCGATACCAGCGCAGCAGGTATCCGTTGGTGCGAGCATAGATCGGGGACTCTTCGTAGGCCTGCAAGGATGCGGGAAGTACGAGCTCTTCATCGGGCTTTTCCGCAATGGGGTGAACGACGGCGACCGTGGCCACGGAATCGATTTCCGTCTCCTTGGCGAGCGCGCGCCCAGCACGAAATCGGCTGAACATGCTCGCGGCACCGCTTAGCACGAGTACTACGACCACCAGCACAACGATGATTACCGCCTTGCGAGGTGGTGCAGCCGGAAGTTCGGGAGGTGGCGTCACCTCTGGCGGAGTGTGGTGTGCTTCTAAGATTGACTGACTATTTTCTGGCTCGTTCTGCATAGTTATTCGCTCAACTCTGGCTGATTCCGCGTCTTTAAGAATTCTGCACCTTAATCAGTTTGCTTTGCACCGGCCGCCACAGCTTCTCGACGGCTGTGAACCATGGCGAAAACGCAGGGCACAAAGAATAATGTTGCCACAGTCGCGAACACCAGACCGCCGATGACTGCCCGGCCCAGCGGCGCGTTTTGCTCGCCGCCCTCACCCAGGCCCAGAGACATCGGGAACATGCCGATGATCATGGCCAGCGCGGTCATGAGGACGGGGCGAACTCGAGTGTAACCCGCTTCCAGCGCCGCCCGCACGGGGGGCACGCCCACCTGCATCCGGTCGCGGGCAAACGATACCATCAGGATGGAGTTGGCCGTCGCGACGCCCATGCACATGACCGCTCCGGTCAGCGACGGTACGCTCAGCGTGGTATGCGTAAACAGCAGGATCCACGCGATGCCCGCCAGCGCTCCCGGGAGAGCCGTGATGATGACGAACGGATCAAGCCACGACTGGAAGTTCACCACAATCAGAAAGTAGACCAGGAGGATCGCGCCCAGCAGGCCGATTCCCAAGCCGACGAACGAGGACTGCATAGTTTCGACTTGTCCGCGGACGACTATACGCGTGCCTCGCGGCAGATGGTCCATCACAGGCTGCAGCAGTTTCTGGGTGTCCCGGGCCACGGCTCCCAGATCGCGCCCTTGGGTGCTCGCGTAGACGTCGATGACCGGCTCGATACCGTAGTGGGATACGACCGCGGGCCGTGACGTTGGGGACAACTGGACCAGATTTCCCAGCACCTGCGAGTTCGCGACCGAACGATCGTTGATCGGCAAGTTCATCAGGTCTTGCAGCGAAGTCATCCGGTATTGCGGCGCCTGCACCACCATTTGATAAGTGACTCCATTCTTGGGATTCAGCCAGAAGCTGGGCGCAGTCTGGAAGCTTCCGCTGAGGGAAACCAACACGCTCTGAGCGACGTCCAGCGGACTCATGCCAATCTGGGTCACGAGATCGCGATCGATATTGAGATGCAAGGTCGGCAGGCCAAGCATCTGCTGCACGTGCACATCGGCGGTGCCGGGAACACGACGTAATTGGTTAGCAATTTGCTGGGCGATCCCGTAGTTTGTCTGCATATCCGCACCAATCACCTGAATGTCAATGGGTGCGGGCAGCCCGAAGTTCAGGATCTGCGTGACGATATCCGCCGGCTGGAAGAAGAACTCTACCCCGGGGAAGCGTCGAGGCAGTTCCTGGCGCAAGTGTTGCACGATCTCCTCGGTTGGACGATGGTGCTCGGTGTTCAGGCCAAGCAAGATTTCAGCATCGCTGGTGCCGATCACTCCAGAATTGCTGTACGACAAATTGATGCTGGAGTTGGGCAATCCGATGTTATCGAGCACGGTGGCAATCTCGCCCTTCGGCAGTTCTTGATGCAGGAACTGCTCGACCAGGTCACAAAGGCGAGCCGTCTCCTCGACCCGCAGACCGGCCCGGCCGCGCAGGTGCAGCCGGATGAGGCCGGCATCTACGGATGGGAAGAAGTCCTCACCCAGGAAGAATACCCAGCCCAGCGACAACAGGCAGAACGCGAGAAAGAAGCTGGCGAAAAGCTTGCGGTGCTGGACTGTGGTTTCCAGAAGCTGATAGTAGCCAGCGCGGAACTGGTCGAAGCGCTTCTCAAATCCGCGCTGAAAGCGCCCCATGAACGTCTTCGGTCCCGCGGCTTTATGCTCGTGCCCGCGCATGATGTACATGACCAGAGTCGGAATGAGCGTTCGCGAAAGGAAATAAGAGGCCAACATGGCGAAGACTACAGCCTCGGCAAGCGGCACGAACAGAAACTTCGCCACACCCGTCAGGAAAAACATGGGGACGAACACGATGCAAATGCAAATCGTGGAGACGAAGGCCGGGACCGCGATCTGTGCTGCGCCATCGAGAATCGCCTGCTTCATTTCCTTGCCCTGCGCCAGGTTCCGCTCGATGTTCTCGATTTCCACGGTGGCGTCGTCGACCAGGATGCCCACAGCCAGCGCCAGACCGCCCAGGGTCATGATGTTGATCGTCTGCCCGAGCGCGCTGAGCACGAGAATGGATACGAAGATGGAAAGCGGGATCGAGATGGAGATGACAATAGTAGGCCGCCAGTCTCCGAGGAAAAGCAGAATCATGGCCGCAGTCAGAAGAGCGGCGGTCAGCGCCTCGAGCACCACGCCCCGAATCGACGCGCGCACAAACAGCGATTGATCGAACAGCGCGGTGATCTTCATCTCGGGCGGGAGCGACTGAGACGCACGCTGAGCCATGCGTTTCACTCCTTCGACAATGGTGATCGTCGATGCGCTGCCCACCTTCAACATCGACATCAATGCGCCACGTTCGCCATTCATGTGCACGATGTTGGTTTGCGGCGCGAATCCGTCGCGGATATGGGCGACGTCGCGCATGTAAATGGTCGACCCATTCACGGTCTTGACGGGAAGATCGTTCAACTCCGCGATGGTTTGCGGATTGCCGTTCATCTCGACCTGGTATTCCAGCGGTCCAATCTTGGTGGTCCCCGCGGGAAGAATCAGGTTCTGCGCGCTGAGCGCATTCACGATGTCGTTGGGGGAAAGTCCGTTGGACTGAAGTCGCGGGAGGTCCAGATCGACTTGGATCTGGCGTATTTTGCCGCCATAGGGGTACGGGGTCGCGGCACCGGGCACAGTCGCGAGCTGCGTGCGCAAGAAGTTGTTTCCGAGATCGAAAAGCTGTTGCTCGGGCAACGTCTTGCTGCTCAAACCCAGTTGGACGATCGGTGTCGAGGAGGCGGAATAGGTGACGATCAGCGGCGGCACGGTTCCAGGTGGCAAACCCCGGAGGATGGTCTGCGACATCGCCGTGGTTTGCGCCAGCGCCGTCTGGATGTTCGCCGTGGGCTGAAAAAATATCTTAATCACCCCAATGCCATTGAGCGATTGCGACTCGATGTGTTCAATGTCATTAACGGTGATCGTCAGACCGCGCTCGGCGTTGGTGACGATGCGGTCGGCCATTTCGTCAGGGGCCATCCCAGCATAGTTCCACACCACGCTAATCACGGGGATGTTGATGTCCGGCAAGACGTCAACCGGCATTCTCACAATCACCAGCGGCGTCAGAAGGATCAGCACCAACGCCATGACGGTAAACGTATAAGGGCGTCTAAGGGCTAACGCAACAATCCACATTGTTCTAAGTGCTCTCCAGCCCAGGAAGGGTGAAAGGCGTACCTGTCGTCATGCGCGCGAGACATCAACTTAATGCAGCGCGAATGGAACTAGTATATGAGAATTGGGCGAGCGCTGCTGACAGCGGCCTCCTGCAGGCGAAAAGAAAGTGGATAAGGGGGACAAAGTGGACATGGAGTGGCGCCCAACGTCAGGCGGTGGCTTAGCGCCGTTCCTTCCGCTGCACCCTGGGGGGCGTTCGTCGTCCTCCGCGGTGAAAGCTAGCTCCAAGGAAGGACTCCGGCACTGCCGGCGCCGCAAGGCAACGTTCTGCCCATTAGCACGCAGGCCTAGGTACGAAAACTGAGAGCGTCGCAGGGCCAGCGCTTTTGCCGAAACACTTCGGTAACATTGACTGCGTCAGAGCCTGTTGTAATCCTGATCATGATGCCGCGCAAGATCGACAAGCCGCGCAAACCTCGACCACCTCGAATCCGTGTCCCCCACCAGCAAAAAGCACTCTTCACGGTCGAGAACCAGAAGTTTGTTGGTATCGTTCAACGCCTCTCGTTGACCGGGGGATCGGCGCTGCTTGTAAAAGGGCCTATCCCTCAGGGAACTTTGGGTGAAATGGCTTTGGGTACCGTCTTCGGGAAAGTTGTCGCACACATTGAGTTTCTGCATACCGGAGCGGATGGTGTACCACTCGCGCAGGCATTCGCCTTCCTTGCCATGGATGCCGTAAGCACCAAACGCTTCCAAACAGCAGTAGAACAAATGGAGACGTCAGACTTATCGGACGTTGGGCAGAAACAAACACCCCTCGACGCGGCATTCGAAACCTTGAGGGAGAGCGTCCGCCAGCTCTCAGGAATGCTCACTTCAGGACGACGAACGAGACCGAGAGGCTAACCCCGACGAAGCAGAGCCCGCGATTAAGCAGTTCTGGGGCTTAGGTCGCAACTCTGCTGAATTCCCTTGCCCGACAGTTCTCTGTTGACGAGATTGCTTGGTTTCTAGCAGGGAAAATGTGCGTGAGCCATAGGAAACCTTAGTCAGTCGCTAACTGATCGAGGATGCTTCCATCGGCATCGACGAGGCGTACCGTCATGGCGAGCAGACCCGAGGCGTGGGTCGAGCAGCTCAGACAAGGATCATAGGCCCGTACCACGGCAGATACACGGTTCAGCATGCCCTCGTTCAGCCGGGCTCCGTCGACAAAGTGCTCGCTGACCTGTTGGACGGCTCGACCGATAGCAAGATTATTGTGGCCGGTGGCAACGATCAGGTTCGCCCAAGTGATAGCGCCCTCCTCGTTCACTTTGTAATGGTGAATCAAGGTTCCGCGCGGCGCTTCGATCATGCCTACCCCCTCGAGGGCATTGACGCCAGCTGTCGCGCGTACGTGGGTTTCGAGAATCTGAGGATCGGCCAGCAATCCCTCGATCCGCTCCAGAGCGTAAACAATCTCGATGAGTCGGGCATAGTGATAGAGAAAAGCACTGTGCGCCACTGCTCCAAAACGCTCGTGAAATTCGCGGAATTCGCGATCGGCATTTGGAGTCCCACACTGGTCGGCAATGTTAAGCCGTCCCAGCGCGCCTACGCGGTACACGCCGCCTGGAAATCCCTGAGGCTTGAAGAACGGCGCCTTCAAATACGACT
>CAVPNR010000007.1:0-27134 GCA_963706645.1 uncultured Acidobacteriaceae bacterium | reverse complement strand
TCCCCACATAATCTCGTCGCATCATCATTTACAATCGAAAATTCTACTTTCTATCGGGAAGCTCACTATGCATCGATGGTCTGAAAGCTTTATTCCTACATTGCGGGAGGCGCCGGCGGATGCCGAGGTGGCTTCGCATAAATTTCTGGTGCGGGCGGGGTATATCCGGCAGCTTGCGGCGGGTATTTATTCCTACCTTTTCCTGGGGAACCGGTCGTTTAACAAGATTGTGCGCATTGTGCGCGAGGAGATGGACAAGATCGGGCAGGAGTTTTATTTACCGGCGCTGCATCCGCGGGAGCTATGGGAGGCTAGCGGGCGCTGGGCGCTGATGGGGGAGAACCTGTTCCGGCTGAAAGACCGGAAGGGCGCGGAGATGGCGCTGGGGATGACGGAAGAAGAAGTCATGACTTCGATCGCCTTGAAGGATCTGCGGAGTTACAAGCAGCTGCCGCAGATCTGGTATCAGATTGCGCCGAAGTTTCGCGATGAGCCGCGGCCGAGGTCGGGGCTGTTGCGGGTGCGGCAGTTCATGATGAAGGACTCGTATTCGTTCGACATTGATGCGGCGGGGCTCGATGTTTCCTACAAGAAGCATTTCGAGGCTTATTGCCGGATCTTTGACCGGTGCGGATTGAAGTACATGGTGGTTGAGGCGGACTCGGGGGCGATGGGCGGGAAGGAGTCGCACGAGTTCATGGTGCGGACTCCGGCGGGAGAAGATCAGATTGTGAGCTGCGACGGATGCAACTACGCGGCGAACATGGAGAAGGCGACTTCGAAGCTGGAGGCGTGGGGAGATCTTGCGCCGGAAGGAGACGGCACGCCGCTGGAAGTGCACACGCCGGGGCAGAAGACGATTGAAGATGTGGCGCGGTTTCTGGGCGTGTCGCCGAAGAACAAGATCAAGACTCTGGCCTACATGGCGGAAGAGAAGGATGAGAAGACGGGCAAGGTGAAGCTGCGCGGCATCGTGGTGCTGATGCGCGGGGATCATCAGCTGAACGAGGCCAAGCTGAATGGCGCGGTGGGCGGGGCGACGCGTCCGATGGAAGAGGGTGAGATCAAGGCGCTGTTCAAGTCTCCGGCGGGATATTTGGGGCCGGTGGGGATTGAGTGGGCGCGCGATCGCAAGAAGGATGCCGATAAGGCGGTGCTGTTTGTCGACAAGGCGCTCGAAGGGCGGGTGAATCTGATCGGCGGCGCCAATAAAGAGGACTATCACCTGAAGAACATCACGCCGGGGAAGGATTTTCATCCGACGGCGTATGTGGATTTGCGGGCGGTGACAGCGGGGGAGGGATGTCCGAACTGCGAGAAGGCGCTGCGGATTGATACGGCGGTGGAGATTGGGCACATCTTCAAGCTGGGGTACCGGTACTCGGAGTCGATGGGCGCGCGGGTGCTCGACAAGAACGGCAAGGAAGTGATGCCGATCATGGGGTGCTATGGGATTGGGATTGAGCGGATTCTGACGGCGGCGGTGGAGCAGAGCAATGATGAGAACGGGTTCTGGCTGCCGGCGTCGATTGCGCCGTTTGAGATTGTGGTGGCGCCGGTGAACGTGAAGGATGAGGCGGTGCGGGCGGCAGCGGAGGACATTGCGAAGCAGCTGGAGGCGGCAGGATTCGACGTGATCCTGGATGACCGGAACGAACGGCCGGGAGTGAAGTTCAAGGATGCGGATCTGGTCGGTATCCCCTTTAGAATCACGGTGGGGAACAAGGTTACCGAAGGTACTGTGGAGGTCGTTTTACGTTCGACTCGGGAAGTGCGCGATGTTAGGATCGGCGCAGTTGTGGAATCTTTTCGGGAGTTGCTTGGCCGGACTGTGTGAAATCTCCATTTCTTGCAATTACGCGAGAAATGGGGCACCCAGGTCCTGCTGGGCGGATTGTGGGACATGGGAACAGTAAAAGCACTTCTCGGATTTCTGGTCATTATCGCCTGCGTGTATGCGGGATTTCAGATTGTTCCTCCGGAACTGACGAATTATTCGTTTCAGGACGATTTGAAGAATGTGGCGATGATGGGCGGGTCGAACGCACATACGACGGACCAGCAGTTGATCGACGCCGTGATCAAGAAGGCGCAGGAACATCAGATTCCGCTGGCCCCGGAGAATGTGACGGTGCAGCGGATCGGATCGCCGGGCGCGCTGGCAGTGTATCTGGCGGCGGACTATAGCGTGCCGGTGAGTTTGCCGGGATATTCGTTCACGTTGCATTTCACACCTACGAGCGGGAATAAGGGCTTCTAATCGGCTGTTTTGCCGCTGCGGAATTCTCTTCGCAAGTCAGAAGTTACAAGTAGAATAAAATCCAAAAGTCGGAAGTCAAAATCCTAAAAACTTAGAGTCAAAATTCCCATTTCTCGCGCAAAGGGCGCGCGAGAAATGGGGCACCCGTTCGTCTTGAGCCTTCAAGGTCTCTCGACTCTCACGTCGTCGGACACCTTGCGTCACCGGACAATGACGATCGTAACCTTGTCACGTGATTACGTCCGGACCTAACATCGGCCTAGGAAAGAGCGGTTTTTCACGCCATTGGCGAGGTTGGATTCCAGAAAACCCCTTGGAGAAGTCATGAGCATGAAGGTTCGAGCGCTCCTAAGTTTTGTTGTCGTGCTGGTCGCGATGTGGTTGAGCAGCTGCGGGCACTATGTTTGTCACACCACGTTCGGGAGTGCGACGTGCACACCCTCGGGCAGCGGCTTCACGACCGGCGGCGGTGGAACTACTCTCAGCCAGACGGCGTTCGTCTATTTGATGGACGACAGCGTTCCGCAGATGGCGGTGGAAGGGTTGAATGTAGCGAACTCGCAGACGTTCGCTCCGGTTTCCAGTTTTGTGTCGCCGTTTTTCCCGACTGGCCTAGGCGCCGATGGTGGAATGGCAATTGTGAACAAGCAGTATCTCTACATGCCGTTTCAGAACGGGTACTTGTACGGGTGGTCGATCGATCCGACAACCGGCGATCTGACGGCGGTTCCGAATTCGAGTTACGTACTGGGTAGCAGCCTCACGACGGTGGTCGCGGATCCCAACGGAGCCGTGTTGTTCGTCGGAGGATCGGCAGGAATCTCGACTTTCACGATTAATTCGAATGACGGCTCTCTGAATCTGATCGGAACGACTGCGACGGGGGGCATCGTCCCGACGCAACTGGAAACCGATGGAAAAGGACTGTACGTTTACGCTCTGACGGGAAGTACGATCACGGCCTTCACGTACACCTCGGGTGGAGTACTCGGCCGGGTAACTGGCAGCCCATTCAACTTTTCTCCTACGTACCCCTCGATGGCGAAAATTGCGAGCGAAGCAACGGGCAAGTTCCTGTTGGGAATCACAGCAGAGACGGGCACCGGCGGCGGAGCGATCGACAGTCACATCTACGTACTCTCGATTGCTTCGGGAGGCGGCCTTACGACGTTCGGCTCGCCAGTGCCAACCCAGTACTCGCCGGCAAATCTTGTGGTGAGTCCTGACGGGAAGTTTGTATACACCTTCAACCAGACCTCCGATGGTGTGACCACCGTAGACGATCCGATGGAGGGCTTCTCGTTTTCGACCGGAACTTTGGCAGAGTTGAGCGGGGTCTCGCCTTTTACGGGTCTGGACGCACAAATCGGCGAGATCGATCAAAGCGGCCAGTATATCTTTGCGGTTGCCGACGTGCCGAACTCAACCTCCTTGGGTATGTTCGCCTATGGGGTGGATACGACCACAGGAGCCTTGACCAGCAACCTGGCGCATGCGGGAGCTCCAACAAACACCTTTGCGGTCACGGACGAGCCGTAGGTTGGGATGAAGTGTTAACAGCTTAGAGACCCGCATGTACTGCGGGTCTCTTTTCGTTTCCGAGGGCGGCGGTACAATGGGAGATACCACAATTGCCGGTTCGAGCTTAGGTTTCTCGTTAAAGGGGCGCAGCCGCGAAGCGTTGAGTTTTGAGGCGAGCGGGCGGAAACATCCCCATTTCTCGCGCAAAAGACGCGCGAGAAATGGGGCACCCTTCAAACCTTTTGGCTCGTCCAGTCGTCTGAGTAGAGGCGAGGCGTAGAGTCGAGACTGTGACCATCAAGATCCGAATTCCGAAGGGGAGTGGGGGAGAAGCGGGTAAACCGATCCGCGGGCTGCCGCGTGATCCGGTGCTGCGTGCGGCATTCGTGCTGTTTCTGATCCTGGCCGTCTCGTTTACGGTTGCATTTTCGTATTTTTACATCAAGTACGACCGGATCATCGAGAAGCGGTTCCGGACGCCGGTGTTCGCCAACTCGGCAAAGATTTATGCGCTGCCGGAGACGGTGCGCAGCGGAGAGCAGATTCAGGCGAAGGAGATTGCGGCTGAGCTGCGGCGGGCGGGGTACTCGGATCAGGAGGGGCAATCGACGCTGGGTACGTTCCACGTGTCGAAGGACGGGATTGAGATTACGCCTGGGCCGGAGTCGTACCACAGTCCGGAGCCGGCGCGGATCAGCATTCTGAACGGGCAGGTCGACAAGATCAGCAGCAACGGGAACGATCTTTCGGCGTATGAGTTGGAGCCACAGCTGGTGACGGCGCTGTTTGACGCGGAGCAGCGGTCGAAACGCCAGCTGGTGAAGTACGACGACATTCCTCCGGTGATGGTGCAGGCGGTGCTGGCGATTGAGGACCGGCGGTTCTTTGAGCATAGCGGGGTGAATTTCGTGCGAACCGCTGAGGCGGTTTGGGAAGATGTGTTGCGCCAGAGGCGGGCGCAAGGCGGTTCGACGCTGACCCAGCAACTGGCGCGCGGGTTCTTTCTGACGCCTGAAAAATCCATCAAGCGCAAGCTGACGGAGATGCTGATTGCCGAGGAGCTGGAACAGAAGTTTTCGAAAAAGCAAATCTTTGAGTTCTATGCGAACTGGGTGGATCTGGGGCAGCGGGGATCGTTCGCAATCAGCGGGTTCGCGGAGGCATCGAAGGCGTACTTCAATAAGGATTTGAAGGACATCACCCTGCCCGAGGCGGCGTTACTGGCGGGGCTGATTCAGCGACCGAGTTATTTGTCGCCGTACCGGCATCCGGAGCGCGCGCTCGACCGGCGCAATCTGGTGCTGGAATCGATGGTGGAGACGCACGCCATTATGCGCGAGCAGGCGGACAAGGCCAAGGCTGTGCCGTTGAAGCTGGCACCGCCGAACGTGGAGGCCAGCGACGCTCCGTATTTTGTGGACATGGTGCGCGACCAGCTGATCAGCAAGTTTAACGAGAGCGAGTTGAACGACCAGTCGTACCGGATCTATACGACGCTCGATCCGGACCTGCAGAAGGCGGCGGCGCAGTCGGTAGAGATGGGCATCAAGCTGGTCGATGAGCAGGTGAAGAAGCTGCGGACGAAGAAGGTGAAGGTCGGGAAGAAGGTTGAGACGACGGTGGCGTCGGGTCCGCAGGCGCAGGTCGCGATGGTGGTGCTCGATCCGCACACGGGAGCGGTACTGGCGCTGGTGGGAGGGCGCGATTACGGCTGGAGCCAGTTGAATCACGCGGTGGCGAAGCGGCCGACAGGATCGATTTTCAAGCCGTTCGTATATGCGGCGGCGATGAACACGGCGCTGGATGGATCGCAGACGGTGCTGACTCCGGCGTCGGTAGTGACGGATGCGCCGTCGAGCTTCGCGTATGGCGATCAGATTTATGAGCCGCGCAATTACAAAGAAGAATACAAGGGCGACGTGTCGCTGCGGTACGCGCTGGCGATGTCGCTGAACAATGCGACGGTAAAAGTGGCGGAGCAGGTGGGCTACGACAAGGTGGCGGATCTGGCGAGGTCGGCGGGAATTGCGTCAGTAAAGGCGACTCCGGCGATGGCGCTGGGATCGTATGATGCGTCGCCGCTGGACATGACGGGGGCGTACACGTCGTTTGCGAATAATGGAATCCGGCTGTCGCCGATTTTGCTGCGCTCGGTGCGCAACGGCAAAGGCGATGTGATTGCGAACTATACGACGGATCAGCGGCAGGTGCTGGATCCGCGGATTGCCTACGTCATGACCAACATGATGGAAGGGGTGATCAATAACGGGCTGGGGTATACGGCAGTGAGGTTGCGCGGGTTTACTCTGCCGGCGGCGGGGAAAACGGGAAGTTCGCACGACGGGTGGTTCGCGGGGTATACGTCGAATCTGCTGTGTATTGTTTGGGTGGGCTACGACGACTACAGCGACTTGCGGCTGAGCGGCGCGATGACGGCGGCGCCGATCTGGACGGAGTTCATGAAGAAAGCTTCGGCCCTGCCGCGGTACGCGGATATGCGGGAGTTCCAGCAACCGACGGGCGTGGTCGATGTGCAATTGGATAAAGCGACGAACCGGCTGGCGACGCCCACCTGTCCCGATGACTATACATCCGCGTTCGTGGCGGGGACGGAACCGCGCGACACCTGCGATGCGCAAGAGGGGATGAAGGGATTCTTCTCGCACATGTTTGGCGGGGACAAGCCGGTGCAACCGCAGCAGGCTCAGGCTGATCCGGCGAGCGGGCAGGACCCGAACAATCCGCAGGACCCCAAGAAAAAGAAGGGGTTCCTGGGCAAGATTGCGGGAATATTCAAGGATGACAAAACGTCGGCTCCGGTGTCTAAACCAGCAGACAGTGGGCAGACTGCGCCGCATTGAGGGTGCCGGGCCCGGTGTCGGGACATAGGCCAGGAGCCGGGATTCCGTCACAAAATCCTCGCCGACAGCCCGAAACTGTGCCAGAATGTGTCCACTAGCTGGGGGTGGCCAATGTCGTCCCGCTCGAGGCTTTTGCTGGTTCCCGTCTCGCTTCTCACCATTTGCGTCTGTGCCCTGTCGAGTATGTCGTGGGGGCAGGCTTCGCACACCGAACAAGTTCAGATCAAACCGCCGCTGCTGCGGATGGTGGATCCCCCGGCACCGGATGCGACGGCTGCCGATCTGGAGGCGCGGGCGGACCAGTTGCGCGCGGTGAAGCTTTATCTGGACGCGCTGGATTACTATCGCGCGGCCATCGCCAGGCAGACGAGCTCCGCGAGTCTGCTGAATAAGGTGGGAATCACCGAGTTGATGATGCAGCGCTACCGCGAGGCGAAGAAGACGTTCGATCAGGCGGTGAAACTCGACCGCAAGTTTGCGGATGCCTACAACAACCGGGGCGTAGTTTTCTACGAGGAGCAGAAATTCGGAGCGGCGGTGAAGGATTACCGAAGAGCGATCGCAATTGACGGTTCGTCGGCGTCGTTCTACAGCAATCTGGGAGCGGCGCTGTTTGCGAAGAAGGAGTTCGATCCGGCGGTGATGGCCTACAATCACGCGCTGGTGCTCGATCCCGATGTGTTTGAGCGGACTTCGCGCGGTGGGGTACAGGCGCAGTTGCCGAGCCCGGGAGACCGGGCGCGCTACGATTTTACCGTAGCAAAACTTTACGCCAAAATGGGCTACTCCGACCGGTCGCTGGAATATTTGAGGAAGGCGATGGAAGAGGGCTACAAGGACCTCAACAACGTGTATAAGGAACCGGAATTCGCCGAGTTGCGGAAGGATAAGCGGTTCACGGAGTTGATGGCGTCGAAGCCTCCGGTGTTGTAGGAACTCGCATCGCCCGCCGAAGTCGGAACGTCCGTCAGGTGATTTGCGAAAGCCGATCTTCGCCCCAGCGGTGCTTGCCTTAATCTTACTTTCGCCCCACGGCCTACTCTGTGGTCTGCATTCTTGAGCCGCCTCGCGGCTGACCGCGCATCGAGATTTCTCAGCAGTCCTCTCACCTAAACTAACCAGCGGCGTCTAATTGGCGAGGACTCCACTTACTATGCCTATTCAAAGGGTACGGGCCTTGTGCTTTGGTCTGTTGCTTTTTGTCGTCGGGTGCCTGCCATTGCTGGGGGAAGATCCGTGGATGTTTCGCGGGAACCCGGCACATAGCGGGGTCTACGAGGGGGCGGGGCTGGCGCACTTCGGCGGGCTCAAATGGAAGTTTCATACTGGCGGGATGGTGATTGGGTCGGCTGCGCTGTCCGATGGGAGAGTTTATTTCGGCAGCGCGGATGGAAATCTTTATGCGGTGAATGCTGACTCGGGCGTGTTGCAGTGGAAGTTTGATGCCAAGAGCAGGATTCCGTCGACTCCGGCGGTCGAGGGAAAGGTCGTCTACTTCGGCGCATACGATGGGAATTTTTATGCGTTGGATGCTTCCACAGGGGCGCTGAAGTGGAAGTTTCAGACGGGTGGAGAGAGACGGTTCGCGGCCAGGCATCTGCATGGGGTGCAGCCGGTGAGCGAGACCATGCCGGATCCTTTTGACTGCTATCTTTCATCGCCGGTGGTGTGGAAGGGAGCAGTTTATTTTGGCAGCGGCGATGGCAATATCTATTCGCTGAACGTGGTGTCGGGCGTGTTGAACTGGAAATTCAAGACCGGAGATGTAGTGCACGCGTCTCCAGCGATTGCCGATGGCACGCTGTTTCTTGGGAGTTGGGACAGTTATTTCTATGCGCTGGATGCGGCGACCGGGCAGGAGAAATGGCGGTTCAAGACAGGGGAGGATCCGGATACGCACAATCAGGTGGGGATTCAGTCGTCGGCGGCGGTGGCGGATGGCATGGTCTATTTCGGATGCCGGGATTCGCATCTTTATGCTCTGGATGCCAAGACCGGCGAGAAGAAATGGGCGTTTGCAGGCGAGGGGTCGTGGGTAGTGTCGTCGCCGGCGGTGAAAGACGGGAAGGTGTATTTCGTCACGTCCGACTCGAGTTTGTTGTATGCGCTGGATGCCAAGTCGGGCGCGGTGGCGCACTCGGTGGGATTTAACCATTGGTATCTGTACTCGTCTCCTGCGCTGGCAGGCGGGATGTTGTACGTCGGGTTAACGCAGGGAAAGCTGGTTGCGGTCGACCTTGCGAGGTTCAAGCCGGCTTGGACGTTTGACACCGATGGGATGAAGGAACACGGGCTGGCGTATACGAAAGCGGATGGAACGCCGAACAGCGAAGTCATTTACCGCTCCGATTTCTATGACGATATGGTGGCGGGAGTTGACCGGGTCATGAGTATGGGCGCGATTCTGTCGTCTCCGGTGGTCGCGAACGGCGTGGTGTATGTGGGCAGCGCGGATGGAAATCTGTATGCGCTGCGGTAGCGGGAGCAGGCAGGAAGTGGCGAATCTTCTTTTTATGTGTGCTGCGAGATATCTGTGCTTCGAGATTTTACAAAGCTTTACAAAAATAGACGGAACTTATCCGGGTTCGGGTGTTTAATTTTTCTACATACTCCTGAAAACAACAGGGTGAGTAAGGAGAAACGGTAGCCCATCGGATGCTGACCCGAGCACGCCCCAAGCAAGCATCCGGTGGGTTTTTTAGCTTATAGCCTCTAGCTACTAGCTTGTGGCTAAACCAACACAAACGACACAGTGAGCCATGGGACTTCAAGCCATGGGGGGGCCGAGTTCTGTCTTCAGGGTTGAGCTAGCCGCTAGAAGCTAGGTGCTAGAAGTTTTTTTCGGGCTGCGCTCGCCGAGGTAGGCTTCCAGGATTTTTTTCCACTTGCGTTGAGCTTTGAGGATGAACTCTACGGCGTCGCGGATGGCGCCGTCGCCTCCAGCGTGAGGCGTGATGTAGTGAGACTCCAGCTTTACTTCGGCGCGGGCATTTTTGACGGCGATGGCCAGTCCCGCGGCGCGCATGGCGGGCAGGTCGATCACGTCGTCACCGACGAAGGCGGCTTCTTCCGATGTGATTCCTGCTTCTTTCACGACTTCCTCAAAACATGTGCGTTTGTCGTGGATGCCCTGGCGCACGTATTCGAGTTTCAGGTCGCGGGCGCGGAGGGCGACGGTTTCGGAGATGCGTTTGGTGATGAGTCCAGTCTTGATGCCAGCGAGGCGGGCGAGGGAGATCGAGGTGCCATCGTGGGCGTGAAAACCTTTGGCTTCGATCAGAGACTGGCTCTGGAATCCGAATCCGGCCTGTCCGGAGCGTTGGGAAGATTGCGCTTGCGTGCGCTGATCGAGCGCACTTTGCTGGATGCCGCCGGGAGCGGGAAAGATGAAGAGCTTGCCGTCGGTGAGGACGCCGTCGACGTCGAAGAGGAGAAGTTTGATTTTGCGGGCGCGGGCGGCGGGGGAGAGTTTGGACATCGGGGAGAATTTTAGCAGCCCACCGTTGGGTAGCGGTCTACGCACTGTAGTTCGCAACAACTCTTGCTATTTTTCCGGTCTCCGACAACTCCATGAACTCAGCCGTGCGGGTACCTTTTTGATTTGTGTAGTAGAGAACGACGCTCTTCATGCCCCATAGCACGTTTTCAAGGCGAAAGTTGAGTTCCGGGTAGGCGTCAAGCCCTCGTTGAAAGTAGGCTTTCAACTTTGCTTTTCCGGCCACCTTACCATCCGATGTACGCAGTAGCTGAGCGGCAACTGGCGAAGTCAACTCGACCGCATCGTCATAGTGCGTCATGATGCGATCTAAGTCATGGGCGTTCCAGGCCGCGATCCAATCGTTGGCCAGGCTCCAAGCTTCGTCTTTTGTCACTGTGGTTTCTCCATTGGATGATCCGCCGTCGGGACTTCTAGTGTATGAATCATTACGGACAGAAGCCATCAAGCGATTGTCCTTAGTGTTTTACGACTGTACCCCTGCTCCGAACAGTGCTGCACGTTGGATAGGGGTCAACGGAGTCAGCCCTTTACATAGGCGAGCTTGGCGGCGACCTTGCCGTTGCGGACGGTGAAGATGTCGACGCCGCGGATGTGCCAGGGCTGGCCGTTGCGCATTTTGCGATAGACCCAGAGGACCACGGCGCGATTGCCGGTGATGATAGTTTCTTCGGCGTCGAAGTGGGCGTCGGAGTTGCGGGCGAACCATCCGCGCCAGAAGTCGATGACGGCGGCTTTGCCGTCGATGCGGCGGCCGTCGGGGGCGGGGGATGTGTCTTCGAAGACGGTGTCGTCGGTCAGGAACTCGGCCAGGGCGTCGGCGTCATGGCGGTTGAAGGCCTCGTTAAAATTGTTGATCGCGGTGCGCGTATTTTGTTCCGCGGACGGCGCGTTTTGCGGGTTCATGGACACCTCGCGGGAATTGGCGGTTGAGAAGAAACCTCCGAACAGCACTGCGGCACACAATATCACCACGATATGGCGATAGGCAGAGCGCATTATTCAGACCTCCTACGGCGCGACAGAAACCTTTTACCACTAAGGACACGAAGGTCCACGAAGGACAGCCAAGAATACGCCTTTGTTATTCTTTGTGGTCCAGTCCCATTCGCGGCGAACATTTGGCGAAAATTGCGGTTCGGGCTAGAATATCCGGATGCAGTTCCTTCCTGAGTCGCTGGCCTGGGCGCACCCTTTGGTGGCGGAGTGGTTTGTGGGGAAGTTTGGTACTCCGACTGAACCGCAGGAGCAGGGGTGGCCCCACATTCTCGCCGGACGGACGACGCTGATTTCCGCGCCGACGGGATCGGGGAAAACTCTCGCCGCATTTCTGGCTTGCATCGACCGGTTGGTGCGCAAGGCGCTCGCCGGGGATCTGGCAGACCGGACGGAGGTGCTGTACGTTTCTCCGCTCAAGGCGCTGGGCAACGACATTCAGAAAAATCTGGAAGGGCCTCTGAGCGAGATTCTGGCGCTGGCGGGGGAGCGCGGTTTGCTCATGCCGGAGATTCGGACGGCGGTGCGCACGGGGGACACGTTGCAGCCGGAGCGGCGGGCGATGCTGAAACGGCCTCCGCATATTCTGGTGACGACGCCTGAGTCGCTCTACATTCTGCTGACGGCCGACAAGAGCCGGGCGATTTTGCGCGATGTAGAGACGGTGATTGTCGACGAGATTCATGCGGTCGCGGATGACAAGCGGGGGGCGCATTTGGCGCTGTCGCTGGAGCGTTTGGAGGTTTTGTGTCATCGGCCGCCGGTGCGGATTGGATTGTCGGCGACGCAGAAGCCGATTGAGGAAGTCGCGCATTTTCTGACAGGGAATCGATGGGGGATCGAAATCGGAACCTCAGCGGCTGAAGCCGACGATCATTCGTTCACCTTACGGCACGACTGAAGTGTGCCTTCGGACGGGGAGATGGGCCGGCATCCGATTTTGGTACATCGAAAATCCCCACCCTAATCTCGCCAAAAGACGGCGAGATTAGGATGGGGCACCCGAATACGCGCGAAAATCCCCACATCTCGCGCAAAGAGCGCGCGAGAAATGGGGCACCCGATGATCCCGTGATCGTTGATATCGGGCATAAGCGGAAACTGGATTTGGGCGTTGAGGTGCCGCCGATGCCGCTTGGGCCGGTGGCGTCGAATGAGTTGTGGGATGCGATTTACGACAGGCTGGTGGAGTTGGTGGCGCAGCATCGGTCGACGCTGGTGTTTGTGAATACGCGGCGGATGGCCGAGCGGTTGTGTCATGAGTTGGGCACGCGCATCGGGGAAGAAAATGTGGCGGCGCATCATGGATCCCTGTCGCGCAAGTTGCGGCTGGCGGCGGAGAAGAAGCTGAAAGAGGGGCAGGTGCGGGTGCTGGTGGCGACGGCCTCGCTCGAGTTGGGAATTGATGTGGGGACTGTGGATTTGGCGGTGCAGGTTAATTCTCCGCGGGCGATTGCGGTGGCGCTGCAGCGCGTAGGGCGGTCGGGACACTGGCGGGGCGCGGTTCCGAAGGGACGATTCTTCTGCACGACGCGCGATGATTTGATGGAGTGCGCGGCGCTGGTGCGAGCGATCAAGCAGGGAGATCTGGATCGGTTGATGATTCCGGAGGCGCCGCTGGATGTGCTGGCCCAGCAGATTGTGGCGGCGTGTGCGGCCGAGGAGTGGGATGAGGATGCGATGTTTGCCCTCGTGCGGCGGGCATATCCGTATCGAGGGCTCAAGCGCGAGACGTTTGATTCGATTCTTGAGATGCTGTCTGAGGGAATTGTGGCGAAGCGGGGACGGTATGGGGCGTACGTTCATCGCGACCGGGTGAATGGGAAGTTGCGGGCGCGGCGGGGGGCGCGGCTGGCGGCGATCACGAGCGGCGGAGCGATTCCGGACAATTCGTTGTATACGGTGGTGGCCGAGCCCGACGGCGTTGTCGTGGGGACCGTGGATGAAGATTTTGCGGTGGAGAGCAATCGCGGCGACATCATGCTGCTGGGGAATACGTCTTGGATGATTCATCGCATTGAGACCAACGCGGGGCGGATGCTGGTGCAGGATGCGCACGGAGCGCCGCCAAGCGTGCCGTTCTGGCGGGGAGAGGCTCCGGCGCGAACGCAGGAACTGTCGGCGCATGTGGGCGAACTGCGAAAAGAAATCAGTGAGCGGCTGCCGAACACTTCTCCGGTGGGATTTTCGGCGACACAGCCGGATGTGGCCGCGACGGTTTCGTGGCTGAAAGAAGAATGCGGGCTGGATGATTCCGGCGCGGAGCAGGCGATTGAGTATGTGCTGCAGGGGCGGGCGGTGCTAGGTGCAGTGCCGACGCAAACGACCGTGATCGCTGAGCGGTTCTTTGACGAGGGTGGCGGGATGCAGTTAGTGATCCATGCGCCGTTTGGCGGGCGGATCAACAAGGCTTGGGGATTGTCGCTTCGGAAGCGGTTTTGCGTGGGTTTCAATTTTGAGTTACAGGCGGCGGCGACCGATAACGGGTTGAACATCGCGCTGGCCGAGCAGCACAGTTTTCCGCTGGGCGATGTGTTTCATTTCTTGCAGGCCGATACGGTGCAGCCGATTCTGGAGCAGGCGGCGCTGGATTCTCCGATATTTGCGACGCGCTGGCGGTGGGATGCGAACCGGGCGCTGGCGCTGCTGCGATTTCAGAATGGCAAGAAAGTTCCTCCGCAGATTCAGCGCATGCGGTCGGATGATCTGCTGGCGTCGGTGTTTCCGGACGCGGCGGCTTGTTTTGAAAACATCGAGGGAGAGCGGAAGATTCCGGATCATCCGCTGGTGGGCGAGGTGATGAAAGATGTGCTCACCGAGGCGATGGATGTGGAGGGATTGAAATCACTGCTGCGGGGGATGGCGTCGGGAGAGATACGCGTGATTGCGGTAGATACTCCAGTGCCGTCGCAGTTCTCGCACGAGATTCTGAATGCGAATCCGTATGCGTATCTGGATGACGCGCCGCTGGAGGAGCGGCGGGCGCGGGCCGTGAATATGCGGCGGGTGCTGCCGGAGTCGGTGCTGGAGGAAGTGGGAGGGCTGGACGCGGGGGCGATCGCGCAGGTGCGGGAAGAGGCCTGGCCCGATGTGCGGGATGCGGATGAACTGCATGACGTGCTGCATACGCTGGTGGCGCTGCCGGAGGGTCGAGCTGCGCTCGACTGGACGGCCGAAGGCGGCCGTCCCCACATAGGCAATGCCGGGTGGCGCGGGCATTTCGAAAGACTCGTGGAACAGGGACGGGCCGGAGTCGCGGTTGAGGCGGAGGGCGGGACGCCCTCCGGACAGCCGGCGGGACGCCGGCGGTACTGGGTGGCGGCGGAGCGAGCTCGCAGCTTTGCCGCTTTGTTTCCCTCCGCGGTCTTTGAGCAGCGGCTAGCCGAGGTGGAAGCAGGGGAGATTTCTCGTGACGATGCTTTGCTGACGCTGGTGACGGGGTGGATGTCGCATGCAGGGCCGACGACGGCTTCGCAGCTGGGGTTTGAGTTGGGGCTGGCGGCTGCTGACATTGAGAAAGCTTTGTTGCGGATGGAGGCCAGCGGGACCGTGCTGCGGGGCAGGTTCACGGGCGCTGCCGGCACGGGGGTGCCTGCGGCACCCGGACAGCCGGGGGCGGCTGTCCCCACACAATCTCTTCTCGATGCAAACGAGGTCGAGTGGTGCGAACGAAGGTTGTTGGCGCGGATTCACCGGCTGACGGTAGGGATGCTGCGGAAGCAGATTGAACCGGTGACTGCAGCGGCGTTTATGCGGTGGTTGATGCGGTGGCAGCATGTGGCTGCGGGAACGCAGGTGGCGGGCGAGCGGGGGACGCTGGAAGTGCTGCGGCAGATGCAGGGATTTGAGATTCCAGCGAATGCGTGGGAGCGGCAGGTATTGGCGCGGCGGATTGTGGATTACGATCCGGCATGGCTGGATCAGCTTTGCCTGACTGGCGCTGTCGGCTGGGGAAGGTTGTCGCCGCACCCGGCGACGGTTGACGCGGCTGCGACAGGCGGGAACGGAGATGCGCCGGCGGGGCGGCAGCGGAGGGTGATTCCGACCAGTGTGGCTCCGATTACTTTCTTTGTGCGAGAGGAAGCGGACTGGATGAGTATCAGCAAGAACCCCCACTTCACCCAACAGATGGGAGAAGTGGGGCACCCGGGCAACGGGTTGAGTCATGGAGCGCAACTTGTTCTGGAATTTTTGCGGCAGCGAGGGGCTTCATTCTTTGCCGACATTGTACGCGGGACGGGCAAGCTCAAGGCCGAAATTGAAACTGGATTGTGGGAACTGGTGGCTGCTGGATTAGTGACTGCCGATGGGTTCGACAATCTGCGGGCGTTGATTGATCCCAAGCGGCGGGCGGGACAGGGAAGCGGGAAGGCGACTCGTCCGCGGCATAGTTCCGGGCGGTGGGCACTGTTGCATGCGGATGCGGCAGTGGAGAGACCGCGTGCAGTCGAGGCCGCTTGCTGGATGCTGTTGCGGCGCTATGGAATTGTGATCCGCGATTTGCTGGCGCGGGAATCGAATTTGCCTCCGTGGCGCGAGTTGCTGATGGGATACCGTCGGCTGGAGGATCGGGGGGAGATTCGTGGAGGGCGGTTTGTCGATGGGTTCCTGGGCGAGCAGTTCGCGCTGCCGGTTGCGGTGGAGTCGGTGCGCGGAATGCGAGGCTTGCCGTTGAGCGGGGAGACGATGACGCTGTCGGCGGCGGATCCGCTGAATCTGGTGGGGATTCTGGTGCCGGGAGAGAGAGTGCCGGCGATTTCTGGGCGGACGGTGAGCTATCGGGATGGGATTGCGGTGCTGGCGGAACAGCCCGAGGCTAGCCGTGCGGGGTAAAAGAGATTTCGTTTTCCTTTTGGATCAGTGCCCAGGTAGGGATGCTTCGACTGCGGTTGAGCTTCGCAAAGTGAAGCTCAATCCTCGCTCAGCATGACAATATTGTTTGGGCTTCTGCCGGGGAAAAGAAAAAGGTCAGAAGCTCGATGAGGGGGTCCCCCGAGCCTCTGACCGGCGACCTCGGCGAGTGCTGCTGAAAGCGCTTCCCCCGTCGCTTTTTGCCGAGAATTCGCGCTTTTCCTGTTGCATGCGGAGTTCCAATTTCTGCGGCGCCCCCTTTCCGATGCCGCTGGCGCGGCATAACCATTGTGTTTATAGTTGGTTAATTCAATTCCCGGCTGACGGGTAGCACTGTGATACGACGCCATGGATTCGGGAAAACCCTATCCGATCGGATAGGGTTGCTAACCGTTCGGATATTGGAACGCCAGCACGCCAGGCATGCATTTCGGGCCACACTGTGGTAAGAAGTTCTGCGCGGAATGGGAGACCCTGATTGCGTCCTAGACTCTTGGTGATAGCCGGCCCTCAAAAAGACTCGACCATTCCGTTACCTGATGGGGAAGCCACTCTCGGCCGCGATCCGACGAACGCGGTGGCGATGGCCGATACGTCGGTGTCGCGCAAGCATTGCCTGCTACGGCGAGAAGAAGATGGGCGTTTTCAGATCAGGGACCTCGACAGCCGCAATGGCACGCTGGTGAACGGTCTGGCAGTGAAGGAACAGTGGCTGCGGCACGGGGACGAGATTGCGACCGGAGACTCGGTGTTCTTGTTTCTGGTGGAAGATGAAGACCAGGCTGTTCCGAGCAGCCGGGTTGAGTTCGACGACAGCCATCCCACGGCTGAAACCAGGTTTATTCATCCCAAAGAAGTGATGTACCTGCATCCGGACCGGCTGTTGAAGGAGTTGCCGGCCACGTCGCAGGTAGCACGCAATCTGAATGCGTTGCTGAAGATCAGCCGGGTTGTGCACGCGATTCGCGGGTTGGAGGAGTTGCAGGCGCAGTTGCTGGATCTGATTTTTGACGTGGTGCCGGCGGGGCGGGGGGCGATTCTGCTGGCGGAGGGCCCGGGACTCGAGTTCAACTGCCTGTACGCGCGCACGCGGCAGGCGGGGCAGCCGCAACTGGTACGCGTGAGCCGGACCATTGCGCGCCAGGTGATGACGGAGAACGTCGCGATTCTGGGAGTGGACGTGGCGGCGAGTGGGCCGCTGCGCGATGTCGAGAGCCTGGTGGCGTCGGACGTGCGATCGCTGGTGTGCGTCCCACTGACGGTGTTTCAGAGGGTGATCGGGTGCATATACCTCGACAACACCGGCACGGCGAACCGGTTTCAGGAAGATCATCTGCAATTGATGGCGGCGATCGCAGGGATCTCCGCGGTTGCGCTGGACAATGCCCGGCGCTTGCAGTGGCTGGAGCAGGAGAATCAGCGGCTCACGACAGAGGTTCGGCAGGAACAGAGTCTGGTGGGCGAAAGCGTGCGGATGAGGGAGATCTTCCAGTTTCTGGCGCGAGTCGCTCCCGCGGAATCGACGGTTCTGATCGAAGGCGAGAGCGGCACGGGTAAGGAGTTGGCGGCCCGCGCGCTGCATCGCAACAGCCACAGGGCAGACAAGCCTTTTGTCGCGATTAACTGCGCGGCCATTCCCGAGACGCTGCTGGAAAGCGATTTGTTCGGGCACGAGCGCGGCGCCTTCACGGGTGCGGCGTTGCTGAAGAAGGGAAGGCTGGAGTCCGCCGATGGGGGTGTTGTGTTTCTGGATGAGATCGGGGAGTTGGCTCCGGCGCTGCAGGTGAAACTGTTGCGGGTGCTGCAGGAACGGGAGTTTGAGCGGGTAGGCGGGACCCACACCATCAAGGTTGACGTCCGGTTGATTGCTGCCACGAATCGCGATTTGGATGAATCGGTGCGGAAGGGAGGGTTCCGGCAGGATTTGTATTACCGGCTGGCGGTAGTGAGGCTGATGATGCCTTCGCTGCGCGAGCACAGGGACGATATTCCGATGTTGACCCGGCATTTTGTGCAGAAGTATGCGAAGCGGAGCAAGGTGAAGCCGAAACCGGTGTCGCGCGAGGCGATGGCTGCCCTGGTGAATTATGAGTGGCCGGGGAACGTGCGCGAGTTGGAGAACGCCATTGAGCGCGCGCTGGTGATGGGATCGTCGGACTCAGTACTGCTCGAAGACTTGCCGGAATCGTTGCTGGAGCAGGAATCGCCGGCGGAAATGCATGAGGGGAAGTATCACGCGAGCGTGAAGGAATTGAAGAAGCAGTTGATTGTGGACGCCGTGGAGCAGACGCGGGGAAATTATGTGGAGGCGGCAGGGATTCTGGGAGTGCATCCGAATTACCTGCACCGGTTGATCCGGAACTTGGGATTGAAAGAGACGTTGCAGGATGTGTTGCGGGGCAGAAGTAAGTTTTCGGCGTAGGATCGGTGGCCGTGGGGCCGCTCCGCGGCCTGACCGGGTCAGAGACCCGGTCCCACACAGGCACAGTACCACTACATTCAGGGCAGGGGCAGTTGCATCAGGCGGGCGGGGTCGAGGTAGGTGCCTTGCCAGCGGACGGCGACGTGGAGGTGAGGGCCGGTGGCGCGTCCGGTGCCTCCGCTGAGGCCGACGATCTGTCCGCGCTTCACCTGGTCTCCTTCCTTCACTTTGAATTCGGAGAGGTGGAAGTACAGAGTGAGCAGGCCCTGGCCGTGATCGATGACGACGCAGTTGCCTTCGAAGTACAGGAAACGAGCGAGAAGCACAGTGCCTGAATTCATGGCGGCAACCGGGGTTCCGGTGGGGACGCGGAAATCGAGTCCCTGATGCTCGCGTTGAGCTTTACCATTGAAGATGCGTTGTGAACCGAAGACGTCGGAGATGGCGGCGTCGGCGGGGGCGGCGAAGTTGCCGTCCCATTCGCGGTCTGAGGTCACGCGACTTAGATATTCCTGCTTGATCTTTACGCTCTCGGCGATTTGCTCTTGCTGCTCAGGACTGGGCTCGGTGAATTTCTTTTCGACAGTGAGTTCCACTTTAATCTGCGGGTACTGGAAGTGGGCGACGGCGAAAGGGCGAGTGAAGGTCAGCGGAGTTTTTCCGGATGCGGGCTGAGCCGTTAGTGCGAGCGGGTATTTCCCCGGAGTGGTATCGAAGCCCACGCCTGCCAAGGCGAACCAGGTCTTTGTGGACTCGTCGTAACTGAAGGTGAGTGGGTGCGTGAGCCAAGTGCCAGCCAGGGATTCGAGTTTGGTGGGAGGCTTCACTTGAAACAGGATTGGAGCGCCGTTGACCATGCGCGTGGGTTGGGCATTGATGGTCCAGGTGGCGGCGGAAGCGGGGAGGTTCGCGGCTACGAAGACGAATACGCAAACCGCCGCGAATTGGGCAGAGCATGAGTGCCTCCGCCGCGCTTCGCGCTCGCGGGACGGCCGAGGCGACTGTCTCCACATGAGTTGTTTGATGATTGGGAACTTCACTTCTCCAGCGTAGCACTCTGCGGAATTGCGCCGCTATTATCCCCAGGGCATCCGGGTTCGCCGGACGGCCGAGGCGGCCGTCCCCACATGAGTCGTTTTAGCGACTCAGCGCCGCGACGACCTACTTCTTCTGTGCGGGTTTGATGCCGAAGATCTTCAGTTGCGCGTGGCTGGCTACGAAGACTTCACCATTGGCGACGACAGGAACCAGGTTGGAGTTGCCTCCGGTGTTGGGCCAACTGCCGGCCCGAGCCCGGAAAAGTCCCTTCATATTGCCTTTGTTCAGCACTTTGGGATTAAACGCGTAGAGAAAGATGGGGTTGCCAGTTGCTCCGGTTGGGTGTGACAGCGTCCAGATGATGGGGTTGGCCGTTCCGTTGGACGAGATGCTGGTGAAAAAGCCTGGGAACTGTATGCCGCCGGAAAGAGCAATAGACGACGCGACCTTGATCAAAGCGGGGCTGGGCGAGGTCTGGACTTTGTAGACCTGAATGGACTGTCCGCCGCTGGCGACGACGCGGCCGGCGCCGTCGGAGGGATCGACGAAGTAGGACTGGCCGCACCAGCATCCACCGATGCCATAGGTTCCGAGGACGTTGTTTTTGGTGGTGGAGTATCCGCCGAGGCTGTCTTCATCCATCAGGAAAAGGCTGCCGGCTTTGCCAGCGGCGACCGCCATATGCGGCGTGGAACCAGGCTGATCGGGGAGAACCATTACTCCGCCGGAACCGAAGTCACTGTCGGACTGATCGAGGCTGGCTTGATTCATGGGGGTGAAGAGGTCGAGGACGGTGGACAGATTCGACGACACTTTCACAACGCTTTCCTGAATGTTGCTGACGCCGTCGTAGGTAGTGCCGGAGTAATCGGAGTTTCCGGTGACGAAGAGGACGTTGCCGGAGTCGTCAGTGGCGAGGCCGTAGCCGGACATCCAGATAGAAGAAAGGAAGAAGTTGTCTCTCGAAGTGGCTTGCGTGTCGAACACCTGATTGGAGGGGAGCGGAGTCAGCGAACCGGTGGACCAACCGAGCAGCCAGCCGCGGGAAACGTTGGCGGCAAAGTCGCAGAAGCTGCCGAATCCGGCGTAGACGGTGCTGTTGGCAAGAAGCAGTCCAGGGCGCTGGCGCTGGTAAGTGGCGTTGAAGTTGAAGGTGGTGCCGTCGGTTAAGGTGTGCGACGCCACGACCAGCTGTGGAGTGACCTTGTCGGTCAGGCTGCCAAGGTCGAGAGCGTGAATGCGGTAGGCGGGGCCTGTGGAATCCTGCGTGTAGATCACGACATAAAGGGTGTTGCTTGTCAGGTCGATGACAGGAGTCGAGTTGATGCCCACGTTCGGTCCGTTGTTGGTGCAACCGAGGGGATAGCCGACGGGCTTGCCAAAGTTCGGTTTGAGGAGCACGGTGCCAGCTTCAGCATCGATGGCGTAGATGGTGTTGCCTTCGGTGGCTACGTATACAACGTCGTGTTTGCCCTGATGAGTTCCGGCGGTGATAGCCACGGCGGGAACGAACAGCGGCTGACCGTCGACCTGATCGTCGAGCGGGATTCCTTTCAAGAGTCCAAAGGAAGAACTGGCGACGTTCGCCGGAGTGAGCACGGTCTCGTGGGAGTTCCAACCGGTGCGGTTGTTGTCTACATGATAGGTCGTAATGGCGGTCTGGGCGGTCGACAGAGACGCGACCAAAGACAAAAAGCAAAGCGCAAGAATAACGCGCGCGCAGAAATGCTGTGGATGAAGTGGCATGACTTGAATTTCCTTTAGGCTTCCGGGGACTGCAGGGCACAGCTGACTGGGAGAATCCGCGCGAAAGCTGGACGAGCTTACGACATCCACGGTTGACGTGTAAACCGCAAAATCAAATCCAGGCAATCTTCAAGATTCGAAGTGCATGAGAATTTGAGAGAGAATGCGCGAGGACTCGGCAATCATGCAAGTTCTTGCATCATTTTCCTGCAAGATCCTGCATAGTCCGACTGCAGCGGAATATTCGCGGGCTGAAAATCGTTTTCCGCCTTGACTTCCGGTTGGGGTTCCCTCAGACTTTCGCGGCGAAGGTGACGTGAATGAGACATGTTCTTATTTTGCTGGCGCTTTCAGCCCAGCTGTTCGCGATAACGAACCGCATTGAAATCATCATCATTACTCCACCAGAGGTTCTGTTGTCCCCGGGGCAGAAGGTTCAGATGCACGCCTACGGCTACTATTCGGATGGAACCGTTACTGATTTCACCAGTAAGGCAACTTGGTCGAGTATCCAGTCGTCGATTGCGACGGTCAGCGCCACAGGATTGGTGACCATGAAGGGCGCGGGATCGGCGCTCATCAAGGCGACGTATACCGGGTATAAGGGCTATGGAACGGTGTGGAATAAATTCACGCCATTCATCAAAGTGAAGCCCAGCACAGCGTCGTTCGGCAAGATCGAGCACATTGTCTACATCGTCAAAGAGAACCGCAGCTTCGATTCATACTTCGGAACGTTTCCCGGAGCGAATGGCGCCACGTCGGGGAAGATCAGCACGGGGCAAGTGGTGACGCTGGGCCACCTTCCCGATCCGCCGAAGCACGATATGGGGCACGAATGGACCGACAATCACGGCAACATTGATGGCGGCCGTATGGACCGCTTCGACCTGGAGCTCACCTGCTCGGTCAACGGGGACATGGCGTGCATGGATCAGTTGTACCAGTCGGACATTCCGAACTATTGGTCTTATGCGCAGAACTATGGATTGGCGGACGCGGCATTCAGCAGCGTCTCGTCAGGATCGTATCCTGCGCATCTGGCGATGGTTTCGGGCAGCGCGCAGAGCGTCTTGGATAATCCGCGCAGTACGCAGCCTGCCCAGTGGGGATGTGATGCCATTGCTGGCACGAC
Organism: uncultured Acidobacteriaceae bacterium; assembly: GCA_963706645.1. GTDB lineage: Bacteria > Acidobacteriota > Terriglobia > Terriglobales > Acidobacteriaceae > Sulfotelmatobacter. The sequence goes on along the minus strand of CAVPNR010000007.1, from coordinate 4,808 downwards.
CGTGCCGTTCATGCAAACGAATGAGACAGTAGCGGCGGAATTTCCGTGCTTCAGTGCAACGACGATCGGCGACCTGGCCGACGCGGCGGGAGTGTCGTGGAAGGCGTACACGATGCTGTCGACGGAGAGCGGCTATATCTACAATCCGTTTCGCAGCTTTAGTTCTATTTTTTATGGCAGTGATTGGACGACGAAGGTGGTCGACGAGGCGAACTTCATTCCGGACGCGCTGGCCGGAAACTTGCCAGCGTTGAGCTTTGTTACGCCGCCGAGCATCGACACGGATCATCCACCCGACAGCGCTTGCATCGGTGAGAACTGGACGGTGCAGCAGATTAACGCGGTGATGCAGGGGCCTGCGTCGCAATGGGCGAACACCGTCATTATTCTGACATGGGATGATTTTGGCGGGCTTTACGACCACGTTCCGCCTCCTTACCGGGATCAATTCGGACTGGGGATTCGAGTGCCGTTTCTGATCATCAGCCCGTGGGCGGTGCAGGGCGTATATCACACCGAAATCGAATTTGCGAGCGTGCTGCGGTTCATGGAAGAAACCTTTAAGTTCCCGAGCCTGGGCGGAGCAGACAAGCTCGCCAATGATATGCAGGATGCGCTCAACTATTCGCAGACGCCGCTGCCGCCGTTGATATTGTCGGAGCGCACCTGTCCTGAGCGGCCCGCCGACGCACCGGCTTTTGATCCGGATGACCTGGAGGATTGAGAGCGGGTGAGGAAAGCGGGTACGAGAAGGCACTGGACAATTCTCCTCGAGTGTAATTGCATGGTTGCATGAACGATCAGCGCGGAGGCATCCCGGATCGATTGCCGGGGTTCACCGCAGGATGGTTTCCCCGGTCACGCTTGATCGCTTTGTTCTGGGCGGCAGGGGTCGTTGCGTTCGCTGCCATGGCCTACACCGGTGCGGTTGGCTGGGATGCCAAAGGCTACTGGAAGGCCATCCAATCCGTTCATCATAATTCCGATCCATACGCAGAAGATATTGTTGCGTTGCAGGGCTTTCATCAACGCCTGGCAACGAATCCGGCGGAGCCGCGTCCGTTTGTTTATGTGTACTCTCCGTTGACGTTGCCGTTGCTGCGATGGCTGGCGCTATTTCCCGCCTCGCTCGTGGGCCTGCTCTATGCGATAGCGGTCGCAGTGGGAGCGGCGATTCAGCTGTGGGCGGGATTCCAGATGGCAGACCAGCGCGAACGCCGCTGGCTGCTGTTTGCGCTGCCGGCAGTAGTATTCTTTCCCGGGCTGGTGACCGACGATGTGATTCTGAGCGGCAACGTTGCGTACTTGCTGTATGGCGGGATCCTGCTCGGCGCGACTGTTGGCTGGAAACGGGGACAGTGGACCTGGTACTACGTTGCCGTGCTGATCGCATCCGTTCTTAAGACGCCATTTCTGGTGTTCCTGGCGTTTCCGGTTCTGATCGATGCGCGGCAATGGGTTCGTTCGAGCGTGACCGCAGTTGCGGGTGTGCTGATCTTTGCTGCGCAGGCGCGAGTGTGGCCCGAGTTGTTCCACGAATATCTGACGAGCCTGCTGCTGGTGTTTGACTGGCTGCACGACTTTGGATTTGGTCCCGCGAGTGTTTTGGGGATGTATTTGTGGAGGCGGGGACGGCCTACCGCGACGCCGAGCACGATCCTGTTCGTGGTTTGTGCAGTTGTGATTGGGATTTTGTTGCTGGTTCTAGCCCGGCGCGTGCGGGATAGGAGTTTGCCGCGTGAGGCGTGGGTTCCTGTCGCACTCGTGGGAACAGCGCTGCTAAATCCGCGAGTCATGAAATATGATCTGGCTGCCATTACGGTTCCAATGTTGCTGATTGGCGTTCGAGTGCTGCGGTGGTTGTGGAATGCGCGTGACGCTTCGAAGCTAGATTCGACCGCATTCACAAAGGGCCATTCCAGGCGAACGCTGATTCTGGTGAGTGCGGTTTCGTTTTTCCTGATCCCTAACATCATTACGACGATGGGGCCATCCTGGTTTCCCGCGGAATTTCTGGTGTTGGCCGCGATCTTTGTGATGGGAGTGTGGTCACTGTTTCGGTGGCGTGTTGAGGACCCTTCGGGGGCTCGCGCAACTCTGCCTCCAGCCTGAGCCCAGCACCCTCGTTGATTTCTCTTTCCAATGGTCCCTACAGCGGCGTATTGTTTTGTGTTTTCGAAATATTTCTGACATTGGGAGAGTCTCTTATGTTTTTGGAGTTGGGGTTGCGTCGTTTATCCGTTCTTATGGGCTGCTGGGGATGATGTTGGTTGCCTTGCCGATGCAAGCGCAATTGAAGACCACCGCACATGTGGAGCCAGCGAAAGGGCAAGCGGTGTTGTACACGACCTCAATCGGCGCGGTTGGCGACCGGTGGGACCCCAAGGCTTTTGACGCCCCGACTTTAAAGCTGCTTCAGGATATCGGGATTACCAGCCTGCGGTTCCCGGGCAACAATGGAATCGACGCGCTGTATCACTGGTCCACGGGCGCAGTGATCAATCCGTACACCAACGATCGGGCGCCGGCGTTCGCGAACGAGAGGAAACTTCCCGCGACGGTGCCGGTGATCGATCAGTTGGGAACGGCGCTGATCACCGTGAACTACGGAAGCAACCTGGATGGCAGCGGCGGTGGCGAACCGGCGGAGGCGGCGGCCTGGGTGGCGTATGTCAACGGGAAGCCCGAGAGCACGCAAGTCATCGGCAAAGATTCGAAAGGTAACGACTGGAAGACGGTGGGATATTGGGCGACGATGCGCGCCAGCGCTCCGCTGGCTACGGACGATGGCTTCAACGCGCTACGGATCAAGCATCCCGACCCGATGGGCATTCTTTTGTGGGCAGTCGGCCACGAACCGTGGAATAACGGCTTCTATGGGCAGGCGCACACGCTCGGCTCCGATGCCGATAATGCCGGTCGGTACAAGGAGAGCGGCTCTCCCGAGCCTGATCTGCATCTTGGGCCGGTGCCCACATCGAAAGATTGGGGCAAGCATTCCGAGAACGGCAAGGTGGGGCCGCAGGCATACGGGGCGGCGGTGGTGGAGTTTGCGAAGGCCATGAAGGCCGTCGATCCTACGATTTTGGTGGGCGCTGCGCTGACGCTGCCCCTCACCACATCGGGCGACAACAGTCCGAATCCGATGGGGAAGAACTGGAATGCGGGAGTGCTCAAAGCTGCCTGCGCCAGCATGGATTTCGCCGCCATCTCAATCTTTGAGGGCAAAGGCGCACCGCCGAACTATGACATTAATATTGACGAGGACGATCTGCTGAGAACTGGAAGGGATCCTCTGGATAACCAGAAGCATTTCAACGTGTCAGCGTTAAATAACGACTACGGTCTGCTGATCAAGGATCTCTCGGAGAAGTACAAGAAATTGTGTCCGGCCGGGCACGCGCCGCAGTTGGCGATCACGAACTTTGGTATCGCGCAGTGGCTTCCCGCGAAGAATCCCGCGACGACGGGGCTGTATGCCGCGGATGCGACGGCGATGCTGGTGGAGAAGGGCGTCTATACGGTTCAGTGGTCGCCGATCCATGCCCCGAGCCCGACACTGCTGAGCAACGACAACCAGCCTCAACCGGCGTATTTCGGACTGAAGATGTTTCACCAGGTGGCGAAGCCCGGCGATGTGTTTGTCGCCGCCAGTACGCCGATGGAAACGCTGGGCGTGCATGCGGTGAAGCGTCGCGATGGAGGCCTGGGGCTGCTGTTCGTGAATAAGGATCCCGTTCAGAACATCACGGTGACGGTCACAGTAGATGGCTACAGCTACGCCTCGAAGGGAACGCGGTACGAGTGGGGGAAGCAAACCATCGAGGAGGGCAAGGGCATCACAGAAGCGCCTATCGACAATCTGGGCGGCACTTTTACGGTGGTGGTGCCGCGGTACAGCATTACAGCGATTGTAGTTCCGAAGGGTTAAAGACGAGCGGGCCCGGATGTAGACGGAATCCGAGCCCAGCTTCTGGCAATTTTAGTATCGGAACGATTATCGAGCGCAGTCCGCCTATGGCAGCCGCAACTCGGCGTGTTCGGGAATGACGACTTGGCGGCGCTGCCCGTCATGCCAGTAGAGAACACGCAGGACTTTGTGGACTGCGGGGTCCGGATCACCGCCCATACTTCGGTTATCGGCCACTACAAACAGCTGGCCGTCGTGCTTCATACTGCGCAACAACTCAGTCACATCGGCAAAGTGCCCGGCCCCGCCATAGAAGGCGCGCATGATGTGCAGTCCGTGATCGTGCCACTCGTAGCCGGCATCGGGATCGAGGAAAAGATTGACGCGGGCGTGCTCGACGTAACGGAATTCCTCAACTTTTCCGTCCCAATGGCGGATGCGTATGAAAAGTTCCTTGACGTGGTGATAGGCGGGATCCACGCCCAGGTTTTGGTCGGTGACATCGAACTGGAGAACTCCGTCGTGCATAAACGACCGCACTTGAGGAGTTACATCCGCCCGGCGATCTCCCGCGCCGTATTCCGCGGCCACGAGTTGACCGCCCTGCGCTGCCGCGAAGCCAGCGAGAAGAATCACGAACGCCAGGCTTCCGAATACACGTGTGCTGAATCTCTGTTGCATGAACGCCCCTTTCGCCTCGTTGAAGAGGACCCAAGCTAAATGTGTACGAATTTATTCGCCATTGTCCCTTTCCGCCCGAGTCGCGTCAATGTTACCGCGGGTACGAAAGTGGACAGGAATGCGGGAGAGCCGACGGCGGATCGGACCTAGGCTGAGAGATTGGATAGGCAGATTTTGGTGGACCTGGTCGGGATCGAACCGACGACCTCTTCCATGC
>CAVPNR010000006.1:0-113567 GCA_963706645.1 uncultured Acidobacteriaceae bacterium | reverse complement strand
CCCTCGCGGCAGCCGAATCCACCCACCGCTTGAAGAGGTACCTAAAGTTACACTTGATGAGCATCGCAAGATTGCTCAGGATTTTCTGCCGCAACTCGATGCTGCCGACCGGCAATACTTCCAAGACATCGCCAACATCCCCAACTCTTGGCCTCAATGGTCCTGGCAGATCAAGGACTACGCCGGCGGAAGGTACCTGGCAGCTTGGCTCGATTTCCGCACGGATGCGCTCCGCAAGATGCTTGAAGACCGGCTTGCCAAACTGGGCCTCGACGAAACCGCCGCCGCCCCCCTCATAAACAACCTCTTGGAGAGCAAACAACGCCGACCGCGTGAAGCGGAAACCAGCGAGAACTTCCCGAGACCCTCAGCACCGCTCAGCCCAGGAGCGGCACCTAGACAAACCCTGCTTACGGAGAGCGACCTCAGGCGACTGGCAACGATTGCTATTTCCGAAATGAGCACTGACGAGCTCCGCCGCCTGTGGCTACCCCTCGGTGCAATTGTGAACGGCTTCGGGCGCAATGACACCTGAGGAACAACAAGCGAACCTTAAAATCGCTGTGGTCTGTGTGCAATCGTCGGAGCCGACGGTTCGCCAGGTCCTTTCGTATCACGTGCCGCGGTGGGACAGCCTGGATGAGGTCATCGTCGTCATCGTTCCGGACCACTGGCGGAACGTTGCGCCTGAGATTTCACGCCGCATCGAAAACGCCGTTCCCAAATCATCGGGCTTTGTCCAGATTCTCCTTCTAGACAAACTCAAATGCACCGACCGTTTTGGGGTAGAAGAGGAAGACCTGCGACGAATCACTCGCATCGCATCGCTCGACGAGTTTGGTAAAAAGTTGCCCAAATTCCTGCGCGGCGTGGGGCTCGACTGGTTGACGTTCGCCGAGCGTCGCCTGTCCAGGTGGCGGCATGGCGTCGTTGACAAGCGAAGGATCACCCTCTGGCTACGCCAATTCGCTCAGGCCGGAAGCAATGAATGGGTTGGCGAAGGCTTGTTGAGAGCCCTAGATTTCTGGCCCGAGGACCGTTTGATCTCCTCAGTCGCCTTCACACCAGAGATACTTGAAGCATTTGAGCAAGTTTGCCTGCACAGGCAGCAGTCAGGCAAAAGCGCCGACGCCCTCTCGAACCTGTTCGCGAAACAAATAAAACCGCTCGCCCCAAAGTTTGGCGGGATTGAAGATTTTCACACGGCGCTCACCACGTTCACCCCACCTACTAATGGAGGGAGTATCCTTTTCCTGGAAGATGGCCTCTTTTCAGGGACCGAAATGATCAAGCTCTTCAGCGACCTTCTTGGCCTGGAACTCCCCGATGGACGAAGTCGAAAAGCGCCACCACTGAAAGACAAGGCCTTTTTAACAGCAAGGAGCATCACCCTCCTTTTTCCGGTAGCAACTTCTTTCGGCGTCGCCCGGCTCAAGAGCTTTCTCAAGACGCACAATCTTACCAACATCGAGGTCAGCCACTGCGCCCCGGCTTCCTCGAAGTCCTAACGCCGGCAGGCCACGAAGCGCTCCTAGACGGAACCATCTACGACACAGTCATTAGGAACTGTCCGGCGGACCCCGACCGCCACTTCCTCCGCTTGCCATTTGAAGACACATCCACTTGGAAGACGCTCGACCATGCGACGCGCGCACTTGCTTTCTGCAAGGAGATTGGCTCGCAGCTCTTCCAGAATTACCTGAGAGAGGCGCACCGCGAATGGCCAACTGCCAAGATCCAACGCTGCGCGCTGGGCATTTACGGTATGGGACTCACGTTCGCCTTTACCCACTCAGTTCCAAAGGCCACGCTCCCACTTTTTTGGGCTGGTGGAAAAGTAGCCTTCGAGGGAAGAACGCTCAATTGGGTGCCGCTCTTCCCTAACGCGGCCTGACAAATCGCGGCTGACGGAAAAGTGTCAATCCGTAGTTTTGCCCCACTTTGCACCCAAGGCTGCCTTAGTTCAGCTACGCTAGCGGAGTTCAACGATCTGGCTCCCGCCTCATGCTCCGAGATGATGGGCGGGAGTTGAACTCGAAAAACCTCCAACAACACCAGCTTAAGCCTACTGATGGTCCACCAGGAACTTCACACTCCTTGCGACACCGTGTGGTCCGCCTGGCATGCCGCATACTCAATTGCCGCCAGATTGTCTTCACGCTCAAGATCGGGATAATCCTCCAGAATCTCGGCGTAAGGCGCCCCGGCGCTGAAAAGTTCGATTAACCCCACCTCTATCGGGTACGCCGCCGACGGTTGGATGTCCGGTGGTGCATACCCCCGCACTTTCCCTGCCGAATTGTCTATCGGGCTGCTGGCGAGATTATCGTGGTGGTGGCAGTAATGCACGCCGCCCGTCAAGACTGGCGCTGGAAGGAGCGTCTTTGACCATGTCTTCCATGTAATTGTAATCAGACGGAAATGGTAGCATGCTCAAGAAGGGTCAGTCACACCGAACCAATACGCACCCAAAGCCGCCGGAAGGCGTTTTGCGAGCCGGGTGCCAGGCAGGGGCTTGCGGGGTGCGTTGGTATTCTCTTCGTGTTTCGTTCGTATTCCCTTCGTATTCTCTTCGTATTCTATTGGTGTTCTGCCCTTGTTCGCCGCACAGGGACTTTCGGCGCAGCAACCTGTGCCCCCGGACTCTTGCGGTAGCTGGAAGGCACTGCGCAGTCTCAGACGCGAGTGCTGCGGGCTGTCAACGGGGAAGTTGATATGCAAGGCGGGTTCTTGTAACCAATGGTCCTGGCGAACCTGCTAACGCGCATATAAACAAACAAACACACCCTGTTTTGAATGCCTACCCGGGAGACCCAATGACAATACCGCTTCGGCGCTGGCTTCGGGCGGACCTGCCAGCCATACAACGCTTGCTGCTCGACACGTGGCTGGATGCCTACGGGTCCTTCATCCCGCGTGAGGACCTTGCAGGCTATCTCCAGGCCCATTATTCCCAGGCTAAACTTGAAGCGCTGTTCGATGACCCGGACGTGACCGGGCTGGTCGCCGAGGCGGACGGTGCGGTGGTCGGCTACGCGAAGCTGTATCACGCCCGCGTCGAGCAACGCTTTTACGTGCATCAACTCTATATCCTGCCGGCCAAGCAGGGCCTGGGGCTGGGCCACCGTTTGATGGCTTGCGCGGAGGAGCGGGCGCGCGAGTTGGGAGCCGATCGCATCTGGCTCGGCGTGATGGTCAAGAACGCGCAGGCCGTGGCGTGGTACAGGAAGCTGGGTTTCACCGCCATAGAGACCTCGCCTTTCGTGATGGGTTCAACCACGGTCGATCACTTCGTCGGGTATCTCCCCCTGCCGCTCCCGAAGCGAGGCGCGCAGCGAACCACTCAAGGTTCCCGCTGAGAGCGGTCAGCCCGAGCTGTCTCGACCGCCTTCCTGGCTGGGGGTGGTTTCTAGCCCTTGGCTGGCTGCAACGTGCTGCTGTCCCGGTATTCCGTGGGGGAAAGGCCCTGGAAGGCTTTGAACTGGCGGGAGAAGTGGAATTGGTCCTGGTAGCCGAGCCGGGAGGCGATCTCCTTGACGTTCAAGGTCGAGCCGCGCAGCAACTGGCAGGCGCGGTGGATGCGCAGCAGGTGCAGGTAGTCGCGCGGGGAACAGCCGGTCTGCTGCTTGAACAGGACGGAGAAATGCGCCTGGGAGAGGTTGGCCAACGCCGCCAGCGCGCTGACGCGCAGGGGCTGGTCGAGGTGCTCGCTCATGTAGATAATGGCCTGGGCCACCTTCTCCACGCCTCCGAGGCGTCGCGAGTGCGTTCGTGGCGATGCCGGATGCTTCACCGCCAGGAGGTGCGCCAGCGCGTGCGAGGCTTGCAGCAAGTTCAGATACGCAGCGCCGCTTTCGAGCGTTTGCAGCACCTCGTTGAATAGCCGGGCCAGTTGCAGGTCTTCACCCATCCAGACCAGCGGGGCTTGGGCGGAGATGCCCAGCTCGTCAAGGTATTCGGGAAGATTCTCGCCGAGAGCGCAGGCCCAGTGGATGGTCCAGGGGTTGGCCACGTGTGCGCCGCAGGTGAAGGGCACGCCCGGCGGGAGCACCAGCAGATCACCGGCCCGGACCGTGTGCAGTTGTCCGGCAAATTCGCACCAGCCGACGCCCTTGACGCAATAGATCAGCAGCGCCTGGTCGAGGCTTTGCGGGCGGCAGCGAAGATGGCCGGTGGCTTTCGGGGCATACCCCGCGCCCGCAGTCAGCAATCCGCGCAGGAGCGACCGCTCCCGCAAGCGCAGCCTTGACCACCGGTTCGGGCAGCAGGATTTCACGCCGCCCCTCGAGCCGGGGGCCTTTGGTGGAGCGATTGACCACGCGGGAGGTTAACCAAATCCTGGAGCTTGTCCACCCGAGGCTGGGAGACGCTCCAGGCAAGCGAATCCCCGGCACCAATAGACCGGCAGATGGGCGTTTAGTCAGCCAATGCCCGTTCGAGCCGCCGCCAGAGGTCTTCCGGGTCTTCCAGGCCGACGGAGATGCGGATCAGATGGCGGGAGACGCCGCAGGACTCGGCCCACTCCAGTTCGGTGTAGTGCGCCAGCAGGGTGAACGGGCAGGCGAGCGTGAACACCGTGCCCAGGCTCGGCCCTTTACAGAAGGCGAGGCGGTCGTAAATGCCGGGCGACTTTGTAGCCCCGTTCCTGGGTAGGAAAGTGATGAGCGCGCCCCAGCCGCCGTCCGGGCGCCGCACAGCCTCGTAGGCTTCGCTGAACTCCCACTTGGGATACCAGACGCGCTCGACCGCCGGATGACGGCGCAGCCGCTCGGCGAGCAGCAGGCCGTTCCGATTATGCCGCTTCATCCGCTCCGGGAAGCCCCGCGCCTGGGCGTCCAACACCACAGCATCCTCGCCCCATAGCAGTTCCTCGTGCTGGGCGCTGACAATAGGCTTGAGCTCGCCGTAAAAGGGCGATTTGGGGTTGCAGATGAGCGCACCGCCCATCGCGTCGCCGGTGCCGAGGTTGCTTCAATATTCAGGTGGTAAGTGTCCTGGAAAAACACCACCGACGGATAGACTTCCTCCGCTAGTTGCTCGCCCGTGATGGTTACTCCACGCGTATTTTCCAGCGTGCGGAACAGTTGCAGCTGATCTTCATTCAGGATCGCAATGCTGGTCGTGTGCGCATCCACCTTGATCACCAGCGTCGGTTTCTTGGCGTCGGCAGCGCCGATCGCCGCCAGCGTAGAGGGCAACACCACGCCCGGGTTGAATCCGGCTTCGCGGAACGCGGCCTCGTAATCGTCGATGACGCTGGCCATCGCCACAGCCGCCACCACCCGCACTTCATTGTTGACCTTCTGCGCGTGATACGAAACTTTGGCTTTATCGACGTCAAAGGGCAGCGATTTCTTCAGCCGGAAGCGCACCACGCCCAGCGCCTCTTCGTGATCGGAGGGCAGAGTATCGAATTCCACCAATATCACGCGCACGGCAGCGTCGGGAACGATCGCAATGACGTCTTTCGAGCGTTGGGCCACGCCACCCAGCGCCGCTTCAATTCCTTCGCGCACCGCGGCGCGCTGCCGCAGATTGTTTTCCACCAAGTCAGGGATCACGCTGCCCGGCGCCAGTTCTCGCGCCGACGATGCTTCCAGGCCACCTCCGTGGTCGGTCAGACGTCCGGCGAGCACGCGGTCCGCCGCGATTTCGCAGGCCAGTTTCGGCTTGGGTGTGTTGGAAGTTGTACTCATTTCCCGAGAATGCCCCTGACAGAAACTCCTCTATAAATCAGAACCCGAATCATGCACAAATGCAATAGCTGAAAGGGCACTGGAAAGAGGTTCAAAGTACAAGTTTCAAGGTTTCAATGTTTCAGAGTTTCAAAGAAAAGCGCACTGAGCAACCCTGAAACCTTGAAACCTGACCCCGCCTACCTCATCGCCTCGATGAACGTGACCTTGTTGATCTCTTTCAGCGTGGTCATGCCCAGCCGGACTTTATCCAGCGCGGACTCGCGCAGGAAGCGCATGCCCTCATCGCGCGCGGCGCGCCGGATCTCCGACGTCGGCTTCTTGGCCAGAATCATTTCGCGGATGCGGTCGCTCAAATCCAGCAGTTCGTGAATCGCGGTTCGCCCGCGGAATCCCGTGCCCGCGCATTCAATACAGCCCGGCCCTTCGTACAGCGGAACGCTGCCCCACTGCGCCGGATCCAGCCCGCTGGCTTCCAGAATGTCGGGCGCGTAATGCACTTCCGTGCGGCACGACTCGCAAATCAAGCGCACCAACCGTTGCGCCAGAATGCAGTTCAACGCAGAAACGAAGTTGTAAGGCTCGACACCCATGTTCAGAAAGCGCCCGATTACGTCGACCACGTTGTTGGCGTGGACGGTCGTGAACACGAGGTGTCCGGTCAGCGCCGACTGGATGGCGATCTGTGCCGTCTCTGCGTCGCGGATTTCGCCCACCATGATCTTGTCCGGGTCATGGCGCAGAATCGACCGTAGCCCGCGGGCGAAGGTCAGCCCCTTTTTCTCGTTGACCGGAATTTGCGTGATGCCGCGCAGTTGATATTCGACCGGATCTTCAATCGTGATGATCTTGTCTTCGTCAGTCTTGATTTCATTGACCGCGGCGTAGAGCGTGGTGGTTTTGCCGCTGCCCGTCGGTCCCGTCACCAGCACCATGCCGTAGGGCTCTTTGATGTAGCGGCGGAAGCGGCGCAGATCGTCTTCGTCAAACCCAACCACATCCAGGGTCAGCGTGCGGAACTTCTCGCTCATCGACTCTTTGTCCAGCACGCGGAGCACGGCGTCTTCACCGTGAATCGACGGCATGATCGAAACGCGGAAGTCGATGGCGCGCCCGTTGTATTTCACCCGGAAGCGGCCGTCCTGAGGCACGCGCCGCTCGGAAATATCGAGCTCGCTCATGACCTTGATACGGGAAATCACCGTCGAATGGTGCTCTTTGCCGATGGGCGGCATGGCTTGCGTCAGCACGCCGTCGATGCGGAACTTGATGACCACGGAATCATCGCGGGTCTCGATGTGAATGTCAGAAGCGCGCCGCTGCAGCGCGGTGAAAATCGTGGTATCGACCAGCCGGATAATCGGGCTGGTATCGCCCGTCGCCGTCAGCTTGTCGATGGTGAGCGTCTCTTCCACGCCCGTGTTCTCGTCCTCGCGGACGATCTGGAAGCCTTCGCTGGCTTCCTCGAGCACGCGCTGCGACTGCTCGGTCTTCTTGAGAATGTCCGAGATCTGCTTGAGCGTCGAAACCTTGGTGATGATGCGCTGCTTCAGCAGCAGGCTGATCTCGTCGATCATCATCAGCTGGCTGGGGTCGGCGATCGCAATCGCAAGCTTGCCGTCGCCCGTCTCTTCCAGCGGCACAAAGTTATAGCGGAACATCAACTCGACTGGAATTTTCTTGAACAGTTCGTGATGGAGTTCGAAGCCCGACAGGTCGATGAATTCGCAGCGGTACCGCCGCGCCACATCCTGCGCGCGCTCCAGGTCGGTGATGGGATTGCCCGTCGGGCTGATCGGCCCGCCATTCCCACCGTTCACGAACAATGATTTTTTGTCGGCTGTTGCCATTTTTAACCTGTCGTTGGTGGTTGGTCATTAGTCCTTGGCCAACGACCAACGACGAGCGACCAACGATCGTTCCTCTAGTGCACGCCCATGCTGAAAATCGGCAAATACAGCGAGATCAGCACTCCACCTACAAAAACCGCCATGATCATCAGGATGATCGGTTCAATCAAAGCCATCGAAGCGCCCAGCGCCGTCTGCACATCTTCCTCGTAGAATTCTGCGACCGAGTTCAGCATGGCCGGCAGCGCTCCGGTGGATTCGCCCACTTCAATCATTTCCACCGCCAACTCCGGAAAAATCTTCTGCTCCTCCAGACTGCCTGCCAGTCCCTGCCCCTCGCGTACTCGGACTCCTGCCCGCATCACACCCTTTAAGATGCGCCGGCTGGTCATCGAAGCACCGGCTGTTTCCATTGCCGGTACCAGCGGCAAGCCACCTTGTAGCAGGGTCGCAAGCATTCGAGAAAAACTTGCCACCTGATGCTTCAGCCGGATATCTCCTAACAGCGGCGTGGCCAAGATCACGCGATCAATCCGGTCCGCGCCGCGGTCCGTGTCTTTCCAGCGCCACATCACGAATCCGAAGACTACCAGCCCGACCAGTACATACGGAGCGTACTTCTGCGCATTCTGCCCAACCGCCAGCATGAACAGCGTGATCGCCGGCAGTTTCTGATCCAGACTCTCGAATAGCTCCCCAAACTTGGGCACGACGTAAGTAAACAGGAACGTCACCATGATCAGCACCACGGTGACCAGCAATGTCGGATAAATCAGCGACACGAAAAGCTTTTTACGGAACGTCATCGCCAGACGCTGGAAGCCGATATAGCGCGTCAGAACCTCGTCGATGTTGCCGCTCTTCTCGCCCGCCATCAGCGTCGTGGTGTAGATCTTGGGCACGATCCCCTGGGCAGCAAACGAATCGGAGAGCAACTCTCCGCCTTTGACCCGATCCCGCACATTCTCCAGAATCTGTTTCAGCTGCGCGTCTTTTTGCCGCTTGATCAGCAATTCCAGCGAGTTCAGGATGGGCAACCCGGCCCGGATCAGCGTCAGGAACTGCTGGTTGAACACCAGAAAGGTACTCTGCTTCAGCTTCCGCCGCCGGTGCATCGAGACGCCTGACGTGAGCATGCCCTGGGGCTTCACCCAGTAGACGAGGTAACCCTGCTGCGAGAAGCGGTCGCGCACCTCGGCTTCCGAGTAGCCCTGCTCGATGTGCTGCTGGACCCGCCCGCGATCGTCCGCGATTTTTACTACAAATTCAGCCATTTGCCGACTTTTCTGAGGATTTTCCGGAAATTCGCCTTATCGCTCAGTCTAACATTCTCATTCCTATTCTAAGCCGCCAACCACTCGGAAGAGTCTCCCTGCCAGTACCGCAAGTAACCCCTGTAAACGCTCCATGTGGGGACAGCCGCCTTCGGCTGTCCGCCGAGCGAAGCGAGGCAGGTTTTGCTACCTCGGCGAGCCGAACCTTACGGTTCCAGCCCTCCTTCCACCGTCTCAGTCCCCGCCGGAGGCTTAAACTCGAATCGCCCATCCGCAATCGCCACGTCTTCCTTCATCCCGGCAAAGCGGTATTCCGTCGCCGCCCCATCCACTTCCTGGATGACGATCCGCGCAATCTGGTGGTCTGGGGTGATCTCCAGCAGAATTTCGCTCACCCGATCGGCTAGGGCCTGCGGCACCCCGCGTAGAACCACGTTTCCCGAGGCCAGCGGCTCTACATCCGGAGCCAGAGATAATCCCTGCAACTCTTTCTCCAGCTTGGTTTTACCCAACAAGAACGCCAGAGGGGAGCGAATGTCTTCCAGCTTCTTTGCTGCCGTCTTGCGCGCCTGCCGGTCCGCCGGGACGTAAAACCATGCATCCTTTCCGTCGCTGACAAACAGCTTCTCCCTGGGAGAACGGTACTCCCATCGCATCTTGCCAGGTTTTTTCAGCCAGAGAGTCCCCGTTTCGGTCCGCTCCATCCCCGAACCGCGATAGACCTCGGTAAACTCTGCTTCGAGCGACCGCAGATGGTTGTAGTGGGCATCGACCGCGGCCGCTTCGCTCTTGACATCGACCGCCAAGCCAGCAGCGCTAAGGGCCACAGTCATAGACACCGCGATTGCCAAGCGAAACCAACGAATTCGCATCTCGATCGTTTTCACCGGGTACCCGTCCACGTGTCAGCACCCTCACGCAAACTCGGGAGGGTAACACGGCAGGCTCCTAACGGGGGGAACTCCTGCCACGATTGTAAGCTGTGTCTCCGGACTTGTCATTCACCCGCGCATACTTGGTCGTGGGTCTTATTGATTTGTGAACAATGAGTACTGCTGCTCGCCTGCGATCTTCCTCAGCCGCTTGCTTTCGGCTAGCGTGTGCTCCAGCAGCGGATTGTGATACAGCACGAAGACCGGCCGGGGATGCCCCCGCAGGGACTGTTCCAGATTCGCGACCACCTGCCGCATGCCCGACTCCGGGAACGGATTGAAAAGAAAAATCACCAGAGGATCGTCGGGAAGAGGGAAGGCGGTCGCGTCCGCGCAGATCGATTCCAGTGCGAAACATTTCTGAGCCTCGCTCTTGTACTGCCGCAGATTCTCCACCGCGATCTGATGCAACGACGGCAGAAGTTCCACTCCGATAATCCGGCGGAACGGATAGTCCGAAGCCATCAGCAGCGTGCGTCCTTTGCCGGATCCAAGATCGACAAAAGTAAAGTCATGGAAGTTCAGCGTGGTATCGTCCGGCCCCGGCGTCGGCTGGAGCGACTGCTGCAGCCTTTGCTGCAGACCGTCGAGCATCTCGTGAAACGCCGCCGGCTCCGTCGGCTGGTACGCGGAGTGGAACATGCCCAGCAGCCGGTCGCGCCATCCCACGGCGCCGCTGGTTGTGTTGACCCGATAGTCCCAGTCGTACTCGGCGTCGCCGAAGCGCGCCCGCAGACGATCGGGAGTGGAGTCGCGCGCGAACTCCCAGAGCACGCCCAGCAGGCGTCGGGTCGCGGCCACCGAGCCTTCATAGCGGGCGGCATACGTCCACCACTGCCACGCGGTTCCGAGTACGCTGATTTGTGGAGTTGCGTCCATGCGGATGCGAACAACAAGCGCACTGACATGATACGGGGAAGCGCCGCCGCTTAGCTCTTGGTGTGGAACTTCGGCGGCCCAGGCTTGTACCCGGGAGGCGTGCCCTTGGTGATGAACGGGAAATCGTCCGGATTCTCGACTTCGATGCGCCCTTGCGCCGTGAGCTTGTAAGGATTGCCGTCAGGATCCACTGGGACGCCGCGCCAATGTTGGTCTGCAACCAGCTCCGACATGCTGCTGGGCAGGTGTCCCGTCCTTAGGCCGAACTGCGTGACGACGGCTTCCAGGTGGGTGACATCTTCGTCCACCCGGATCGCCCGCAGGTGTTCGACGGCGTTCTGGCGAATGTTGGCTTCTTGCGCGGTTTCGTAGGTGGCGCTCCACAACATGCGGGCAGTGGCGAAATCGCCGGCGTGAGCGGCCATCTGCGCAGCCAGAATCTTCATGAATGGATGCGCGTTCGGAACCTCTGAGCCTTGCTCGAAAACCGCTGCAGCGTTCCGGTAGTCCTTCAATTCGGTGTAGTAGACGAATCCCAGATTGTAGTAAAGCTGCCAGTCGTCTGGATTGTGCTCGATGCCAAACTGCATCAGTTGAATAGCGCGCTCCGGCTCGCCTGCGCCATTCGGCGGCTTGGGTGCCAGAAAGCTGGCGCCGAACTGGTAGGCGGGAAGCATGTGCGGATCCAGAGTCGTAGTGATCTCCAGCAGCGGAGCCAGTTCGTTGTAGGTGTGCGCGCGATCGAAGTGGCGATGTCCGAAATACTGCACGGTGCGCGTCCAGTAGATGCAGGCCATCAGGCCGTCGAAGCCCAGGCTGGCGCGCTTCACAATCTTTGGGGAGCTGATGTAGAGCGCGTCCTCGAGAGTAGCTTGTGGACGAATCTTGTCGAGATGCCGCAACAGGAGAACGCAAGCAACCGCCGAGATCACCAGGCATGAGGCGGCGATCACAGTGGTGCGCTGCCGAGCGGTTTTCATCGCATTCCCCGAGGGTTATAAGGGAACAGCCGCCCCCGACTGTCCGGTCGAGCGAAGCTCGACGGTGGCTCTGCTGATGCCGAGACAACACCTGATGCAACCAAATCAGCACCTAGCCAGGCTGTGCCCGGCTGGACAGCCGAGGGCGGCTGTCCCCACATAAGACTAAACGACGTCAATCTTCGCGCGATCATTTCAGGTTCCTGCGCTCGAAGATCAGGACGGCTCCGCTCAGTGCCATAGCGGTATAGAAGAGCGCATAGAGGGTGTTGTGCAGGATCAATTGCGCACTCAGCGGTTGCTGGTGAGCCACTGCACTGATTACATTGAGCGCCGAAAAATTGGGCACCATATAGGCCGCCGCGGTGGTAAACCAGCGCGTCGCCCCATGAGCCAGCCCGGCGAATCCGCGCAGGTCGTCGGCGAAGCTTCCAATCACGAAGAGCGAGAACGCGAAAACCGACGAAAGCAGCGGGGAAGAGAACGACGAAAATAACAGGGACAGCGAACAGATGATCAGAAATTCGAGGATGATGAAATAGAGTGCGACCAGGATCAGCGCGTCCGGCCTGGAGAACTTATGCGTCACGTAGAGCAGCGCGCCAAATACTCCGATCGCCATGAAAAACGCATTCACCACCAGCGTTCCCGCCAGCCCGAAAAACTTGCCGACAATAAACTCCCAACGGCGGACGGGCCGTGACAAAACGGTATACAGCGTGCGCTTCTCGATCTCTTTCGAGACCAGCCCGATGCCGATGAAGATGGCAATGACGACGCCGAAGAGCGATACCGCCGTCAGCCCAAGGTTGATGACCACCAGGCGCTCGATGTCGATGGAGATCTGGCCTACGAAAATGGCTGCCCCCGAAAGCAGCAGCGCGAACGCGATCAGGTTGTACAGCACGCGGTCCCGTACCGCCTCGCGAAACGTATTGTGGGCGATGTGAAGGATGCGCGCGCTCATACCGCGGTCCCCACGGTCTTTCCCGCCGAGGCTTGAGGTTGCTGAAGTTTCTCGACGAAGTAGGCTTCCAGCGAAGTGCGCAGCGGAGTGATCGCAATCAGACGGATGCGCTCACGCCGCAAGGCGTCAATGGCTGCATCCTGCTGATTCTCTGGGAGCACCGCGCGAACCGTGTCTCCGGTGACGTGGCATTCCGCGCCCAGGGCATTCATCGAGGATGGAATTTGCGTGCCTTGCCAAATGACTTCGACCTTGCCCTGAACCGTCGAGGTGAGATCTTCCACCGCGCCCACGCCGCGCAATTCGCCCTTGTAGATGATGGCCACGCGGTCGCAGAGTGCTTCGGCGTCTGAGAGAATGTGCGTCGAAAAAAATACTGTCTTGCCTTCCTGCTTGAGCTGTTCCATCAGGTCGCGAACTTCGCGCCGGCCAAGCGGATCCAGCCCGGACATCGGTTCGTCGAAAAACACCAGCTTGGGATTGTGCAGAATCGCCTGCGCGATCCCCGCCCGCTGCAGCATGCCTTTGGAAAACTTGCGCAACTGCACGCCCTTAATGTCGGTGAGTCCCACCTTCTGCAGGACTTCCTCCACCCGGCGCGCGCGATCCTTCGCCGGAACTCCCGAAAGTTGTCCGTAGTAATCAAGCAGTTCGTGAGCGGTCAGGTAGTCGTAGAAGTAAGGCTGCTCGGGCAGAAAGCCGATCTGCGCCTTGATCTCAGGATCGGTCCATTCGCGGCCCAGAATGCGGGCTGTGCCCGACGTGGGGAACACCAGCCCCATCAACATTTTCAAGGTTGTCGTTTTACCCGCGCCGTTGGGACCGAGGAAGCCGAAAATCTCTCCCTCTTCCACGGTCAAGTGCAACGGCTGCAAGGCCCGCTTGGGACGCTTGCGCCAGAAGCCCACCTTGTAGGTCTTTTCCAGCCCGAGGATTTCAATTGCGGCCATGTTGCCCAGGGAATTCCCGAGAAGTATTTCCGAAAAAGATTATAAGCAAGACGAGGCGAGAGAAGATCGCTCTGCCCGTTACGAGGGTCACTGGCTCATCAGCATTGTGAGCAAAGAGGCAGGGCAAACCGTGGAAGCGAACCACCCGTTAGGGTGGTTCAGTCTCACGTTGATACAGAACTCAGCCATTTACTGCGCCACGGGAAATGCCAGGCAGGCGACCAGAGCGTTGACCGGAACATCGCCAGGATTGGCCATCTGGGAGCGCAACACGCCATCGTTCGTCGAGCAATAGTCGTGGTTCCCGGTGGAATGAGCCAGCACCGGTGAAGCGGCCGCAACAAAGGCCGAGTTGTTGACGGCGCCGGCGGTCATAATACCGGTTGCCAGAAAGACGAATCCGCTCTTGCCGCCGCTGCCAGGAGTCGACGAGGACAGGTGGCTGTCGATCAGACAAGCGCTTGTCGAAGACGGAGTGCACGGGGTTGCACCTCCCAGCGACGTGATGTCCGGAGAAAAGCCGACGGTCGGATACGCCGTGGAGTACGTGACCTCGGCACTCTTCATCGCGGCCAGCGAGCCCACGGCCGAGGCTTCATTAGCCGCTATGCGCGCCTGCAGCAGGCTAGGGATCGCGATAGCGGCGATCACCAAAATGATCGCCACAACGATCAGTAGTTCGATCAATGAGAATCCCTTGGTTGAACCCATAAAAACTCCCCTCTCTACCGGATCATCGGAACCTTGGGGGAAGACACATAGAAGTATTTGCAATCTCGATACCAATTCCGCTTGCCTGGCCGGAATCTTTGGTAACGGCGTCGGAGGAGAAGAGACGGCAGGTAACACTGCGGAAGGAAAACGGAAGGAGCCTTGAGCGGTTGCGGTCCTGCCTGAAAAACTACAAGGGCAGCGAATGATGTTCGCTGCCCTTGGTTTGCAAAAGCCACCCGAATCAAACGCGCATTACTGATTCAGCGGGTTGAAGGTTTGGATGCCCGCTTCCGTGTTGGAGCAGACGCCCGCCGGATCGACGCGAATCACAGCATCTTCCTCGGCGCAGAAGCCGCGAATGCCGGTCTGGTTGATCGAGAGCGGAACCGCCTTAGCAGCGTAGCCTACGTTCACGCCGCCCGCGACCGTGCCGGCACCGGTGGTGAACGAGTAGCCGCTCTTGCCGCTGCCCGTCGGGTTGCCGTTATTAGAGAGCACGGAATCAATCAAACACGCTGTAGTGGAGCTGGGAACGCAAGCCGCGCTCAACGCGCCGCCCAGGTTGGTCAGCGCCGGAGCATAGCCGACTGTCGGATACGCGCTCTGGTACGTTATTTCTCCAGTGGTGATGGTGCGAAGCGAAGCGACTGCAGACGACTCATTGGCTGCCATACGGGCGCGCAGCAAGTTCGGAATCGCGATCGCTGCGATGATCAGGATGATCGCTACGACGATCAGCAGTTCGATCAGTGAGAAACCTTTTTGTTTCCGCATTTCAGTTATTCTCCCAAGCTCTTTTAGTACGATTTTTATTAGTCTCGATGACTCAGTCGGGATTTATGTTGCAGTTGCCTGGCCGTCATCTCCGGTGACCTTAGTTCCGCTGCGCCGAGGCAAAGGTCTTTGCTTGCACCAGCCATCAGAAGTTCAATTTGATTCTAATCCTTTCGGGGGCAGATTAGTGGCAAATGCCGCGCCAGAGTGACAATTCGTGTCAGTTCGGGAAGCCGGGCGGGGCCTGCCTTCTCGCTTGCTTTTTCTCTCGATTTTGGCGCGAACTTCGATCGTTCGCACCCAAAAAACAAAAGGCAGCGAGCGTGTGCTCGCTGCCTTTGGTGGCGTACATCCTCCCCCGAAGTGTACGCCAGACTGAAACTTATTGATTGATGATTACTGGTTGAGCGGGTTGAAGGTCAGGATGCCCGCTTCTGTGTTCGAGCAGACGCCAGCCGGGTCGACGCGAATCACTGCATCTTCCTCAGCGCAGAAGCCGCGGATGCCCGTCTGGTTCACGGAAAGCGGAATCGCCTTGATCGTGTAGCCCACTTTAAGGCCAGCGATCGCCGCGCCCGCACCCGTGGTGAACGAGTAGCCGCTCTTGCCGCTGCCCGTCGGGTTACCGTTGTTGGAAAGCACGGAGTCAATCAAGCAAGCTGTGGTCGAACTGGGGACGCAAGCCGCGCCCAACGCGCCGCCCAGGTTGGTGAGGGCCGGAGCATAGCCGACCGTCGGATAAGCCGTCTGGTAAGTGACTTCGCCAGTAGTGATGGTACGCACGGACGCGACCGCAGACGACTCGTTGGCCGCCATGCGGGCGCGCAGCAAGTTCGGAATCGCGATCGCCGCGATGATCAGGATGATCGCTACTACAATGAGCAGCTCAATCAGTGAAAAACCCTTTTGTTTCCGCATCTCTATTTTCTCCCCAAGCTTTTTTGAAAGTCTTCCAGCTCTCGATAAGTCCGAATGACGCAGTCGAACTTGATATTGCACTTGCCTCGCCAAGACCTGCGGGAGCGCTGATTGTGGGACGCAGGTCTCGAAGTTCTTTGTTTTCAACTTACGGGGAAGCATCCGCCTTCCTGCGGGCACTCCAGAGAATGTGCGGTGGCAAAGTAGGGCGGCCCGACTGACAGTTTTTGTCACCTTCTGGAGATCCTCATCCTGACCGCAGCAGATGTGCGGACGACTCGGAGCCACGCCATGGTTGGCTTTCTCTGGGCAGAATGCTTACAGCGCGGGCAAGATTGCGCTGTGTGGACTGGTGGGATCGCGCTCCACTATGACAAATGACAAACGACAAATGACAAAAAACAAAAGGCAGCGAGCCGGAGCTCGCTGCCTTGGTTGGCTCATACCCTCCCCAGGTATGCGCCGGTACTGAAAGTTACTGGTTGAGCGGGTTGAAGGTCAGGACGCCCGCTTCGGTGTTGGAGCAAACGCCAGCTGGGTCGACGCGAACCACTGCATCTTCCTCAGCGCAGAAGCCACGGATACCGGTCTGGTTGATCGAGAGCGGAACCGCAACGACTGTGTAACCAGAGTTGACGCCACCCACAACCGTGCCCGCACCCGTGGTGAACGAGTAGCCGCTCTTGCCGCTGCCCGTCGGGTTGCCGTTGTTGGACAACACGGAGTCGATCAAGCAAGCTGTGGTGGAGCTAGGAGTGCAAGCCGCACCCAACGCGCCGCCCAGGTTGGTCAGTGCCGGAGCATAGCCGACCGTCGGATACGCCGTCTGGTAAGTCACTTCACCAGTGGTGATGGTACGGATGGACGCGACAGCAGACGACTCGTTGGCCGCCATGCGAGCGCGCAGCAGGTTCGGAATAGCGATAGCTGCGATGATCAGGATGATTGCCACCACGATCAGCAGCTCGATCAGTGAGAAACCCTTTTGTTTCCGCATCTCTTTTTTATCCTCTCGTTTTGAACTGTTTTTGGTATTCACAACTGCTGGTCACGGATGACGCAGTCGTTTACGATATTTGCACTTGCCTCGCCAAATCAGTTAGTTACCTAAGTTCCAGGGCGGCTTGTGGGAAGGGCTTTATTTTCAGTGGGAGGGTAACCTCTCACTCCCCGGATAACCTGCCAAATCCCGTAAATGCTGGCAAAATTCGGCGCTTGCCCTGACAATTCGTGTCAGTCTGGAACTGAACTCGTTTCATATTGGGAATGCATGCTCCTATCGTAAGGTTGCGCGCCCGAATCGTCGGCCTTTTGAAATCTGACACACAAGGACACTCCGCCTTCGTCGCGCACGGCCGCGGCTGGGTAGAATGATCCGGCGAAGTTCGTGATTCATCCATGGACGATCCCAATTTGACGCTGCAAATCGATGCCGAGATCGCGCGGGCCTGGACTCTGCCCGCTCGTCTCTATACCGACCCGAGCATTCTCCTTGCCGAAAAGGAAAAGATCTTCGCCCGAACGTGGCAGGTCGTTGGTCACGTCAGCCAGGTCGCGCATCCCGGTGACTTTTTCACGACCAGTCTTATCGGGGAGCCGCTATTGTTGGTGCGCGGCATCGACGGAACCTTGCGCGGCTTTTACAACGTGTGCCGGCACCGCGCCGGTCCGCCCGCTGAAGGCTGTGGCTCCCGCAAGCTGTTTCGCTGCGGATATCACGGATGGACCTACGATCTCGACGGCTCGTTGATCAGCGCCACAGAAATCGAAGGCGTGGAGGGATTTCGTCCCGAAGACTTCGCGCTGAAGCCGATCCGCACCGAGGAATGGTTCAACCTGGTGTTCGTGAACCTTGATCCGGAAGCGCGGCCTTTGCGGGAGAGCCTCGGCGAGTTGCCGCAACAAGCGGAGAAGTTTCCGTTCCAGCAAATGAAGCTGTTCGAGCGCCGCACCTACGACATGCAGTGCAACTGGAAGACGTATGTGGACAACTATCTTGAGGGATACCATCTGCCCAGCGTCCATCCGGGCCTCAACCGCGAGTTGGATTACAACGCCTACGTGGTCGAGCCCTATGCGCGGGGTCGTGCCGGATACGTTCGCCAGTTCAGCCCGATCCGGGGAGCGCAGCCGGGGGATGCCACGCCGCGGCGCTACCCGGAAGCGCGCGAAGATTTGACCACCGACTACTTCTGGGTCTTTCCCAACTGGATGTTGAACTGCTATCCAGACAACGTTTCTCTGAATATCGTGCTGCCGATTGATGCCGAGCGTTCGCTGGCGATCTTCGAATGGTACCTGCCGGAGAAGGATCACGGCGCTCCGGCGGCGAAGGCGTCTGTCGAGTTTAGCGATCAGATTCAGATAGAGGATGTGGGCATCTGCGAGATCGTGCAGAAGAACCTGCGGTCGCGCAGTTATTCGCGCGGACGGTACAGCGTGAAGCAGGAAAAAGGCGTGCATGCCTTCCACCGGATGTATGCTGGGCTGATGCGCGAGTGATTTCGGGAAGTAAGTTGTACAAATATGTACGTACAAATGCAGCATTGAGTCGCCCACGCAGGATTTCGTGGTGCGGACGCCCACGAGAATGGTCTTTCCCGGGCCGGAAACGGCCCTCTCGTGCACGATCTCCATCGAGGGTGAGTCGAAGGTCGTCGCTCGGAAAATTGTGCGTCTCTGCGCCTCGCAGAGCAGTTCTACGGATAATCAATCACTTACGCGAAACCTCAACGACTTACACCGATTCTCAACGACTTACAGAGAACGGCTGTGCTTCGGCAATTCGTTCCAGGAAAACTGGTTCTAGAAGCTCTCGGACTTCAGCAGCAGGCAGGTGACGTCATCGTGCTGAGGAGTGTTGCCGACGAACAGATCCACTTCGGCCATGAGGCGCTTGAGCATCTCGGCGGGTTCGACCGATTTGCCGGCTTCGATCGCAGCGAGCAAGCGCGCCTCGCCGTATTCGTCCTGGAGTGCATTTTCGGCTTCCACTAATCCATCAGTGAAGATGATCAGCCAGTCGCCGGGCGCCAGCGTGACCGTCGCCGATTCGTATTTCGCCTCGGGTTGAATGCCAAAGGGTAAGCCGCCGACATCGAGGCGCTCGATCTGCCCGCTGGCGCGGCGCAGGATGGGATTGTTGTGGCCGGCATTGATGTAATCCACGCTGCGCCGAACCGGATCGTATTCCGCGAGGAATGCGGTCGTGAAACGCAATCCGCCCTGGCTGTTGCCGCAGGCGTAGCGGTTCATGTTGGATGCAAGCTCAGGCAGCGCGACCTGCGCGGTCGAAAGCGTTTTCAGGCTGGCCTGAAACGTAGCCATCAGCATGGCGGCCGGGATGCTCTTGCCAGCGACATCGGCGACGGCGAGCACGACGCGGTTGTCGTCATTCGTGCGTCCGGGCCGCGGGAACACGTCGTAGTAGTCTCCGGCGACAGTGTTGGCAGGGCGCGTGGCGTAGGCGATCGCGAGTCCAGGAATCTGCGGAGGGACGCCAGGCAGCAGCCAGGTCTGGATCTCGCGCGCGATCTGCAGGTCACGCTTCATCACGACGCGATCGGCGATTTCGAGCATGAGCAGCAACAGAAGCAAGAGCGCCGCCCAGAAGTGGAGATCGAATTCAACGGACTCAACGTTGCCGCCACGGCCCGTGTATTCGATTGCGGTATGAGGAATGATCAGCAGAATCAGCGCCAGCAGCATCAGCACGCGGCGCGCGGGCGAGAGTTTTTCGAATACTGCCCAGAAGAATTCCTTGGCGATGTGCAGGTTGCGGCCGCCGTGCGTCAGGTCATCGGGTGTTTTCGCTTCAACGTCTCTGGAATACAGCCGGTAGCTGGTGCGGGCTTCGGATTCGAACTGCGACCAGAGCTGGCTGACCTCGAGACCGTCGGTGACGCGGCGCCAGAAGCGGTGCATCCGCACGCCGAAGGTATTGGGCTGGCCGGGTTGTGGCGCGGGTGGCGAGGCGACCATGGGAGCAGTTGATTATAGAGGATCGGCTGTTTGTCATCCTGAGCGAACGAAGGATCTCTGCACTCCTCGGCACATTGCATAGATCCTTCGCGGCCAAGAACGCCGCTCACGATGACAATTCATTCGGGAGCGTTTCTTCAGAACAGGTTTAGCTGCTCGTCGAAGGCCTGCACCGGCCACTTGGTCGCGAAGGCAGGCCGCTCGCGGCGGTGGGCGCGCGTCATTTTGTATTTCTCCCGCAGGTGTGTGACGAGGTGCGACAAGCGTTTGCCGTAGGCGGCTGGAAGAAACGCGTGATCCTGGTAGCGCTGGCGATAATTCTCGGCGAGATGCGGGAAGTTCTGCGCGAGAAAAGGCAGGAAGACGGCCGCGGAGCATGGCTTCAGAAAGAGCGGGTTGGCGAAAACGTAGTCGGCGCCAGCTTCGGCAGCGGTGCGGATGACGCTTTCCAGATCTTTGGGAGAATCCGTGATTCCCGGGACGACCGGCGAGCAACTCACTCCAACGCGCAATCCTGCCTGGCTGAGCGAGCGGACGGCGTCGATGCGAAGATCGGGACGCGGAGCTCGCGGCTCCAGAATCCGCGCCAGATCCACATCGAGAGTGGTGACGGTGATGTGGACGGAGAGGCGATTCGGTTTCGCCACTTCTTTCAGAAGCTCGAGGTCGCGGACGACGAGGTTCGACTTGGTGACGATGCCCAGTTCGAAGCCGCGATGGCGGGCGAATTCTTCCAGAATTCCACGCGTGACTTCGTAGCGGCGTTCGGCGGGCTGGTAGGGATCGGTCGCGGTGCCGAGCGCGATGGCCTCGTCAGGCTTCACGCGATGCAGATCGTGGCGGAGCAATCCGGCGGCGTGCTGCTTGACGTAGATTTTCTGTTCGAACTCCATGCCATCGCGCATTTCCATGAACTCGTGGGTGTAGCGGGCGTAGCAGTAGCGGCATCCGAACTCGCAGCCGCGGTAAGGGTTGATCGTCCAGGTGAAAGGCATCTGACGGTTACTGATGCAGCGATTCAGCAGCGACTTGGCAGGAAGAGTGAAGTATTCGACATTGTGCCCTTCGCGCAGGGATTCTCCCTCGGAGGCGAGGCGCGCGATGCCAATCAGGCGGGGCTTGTCCGGAAGAGGGAGCAAGGGCAGGGAAGACATTAAGATTCGCCTTTTGTTCGCCTACGATAAACTGCCCGGAGTCGGTTGTCAAGCGCGCCGGGGGATAGGAGATAGAAAGAATGAAACGACACAACTCTGTTGTCTAGATAATAAACATGTGGAGATATTTGAGATGAAACGACGCGCGTAGGGTGTTGATTTGGTCACTCAACCTCGAGAAAACATTCGCAAAAAAAACAGAATTGCGCTGCGTCCCGCGTCTATGGCGGATTCACGTACACGCCATACAAATCCCATTGCCCCCAATTGTTGACAGTGGCGAGCTTGTAAGGAGCTCCGAACCCAATCAGAGCGCGCGATTTCACAATATTCCCAGTCTCGTCGGCAGCAACGCCCACATCATGTGTGTACAGAGGAAACTCCGAAGAAGGAATAACCGTTTCGGGACTGGTCCAGGTAATTCCATCGTTTGAAGAAGCGCGCCCGAGATATGCGTTCGCCATAAACTCATTCTCCACGCGGTACATGACGAATTGTTTCTTGGAAGGATCGTATTTCACATCAATCGAAGCCTGCCATAGCAAGTTGGTCGCGTGCCTGGCGCCGGGATTCCAGCTTACGGGGTCCGTCGATTCGAGCATGAAGGTCTGCAGGTAAGGCTCGCCTCCTACGAAGACCGAATCGTCTGTGTACCACATCAGTAGCTTGCCATTCTGCACGACGACGGAGGTTTGTCCCGCTCCATAACCCGGCGGGTCGGTGGTGTGTATCTGCATTGGGGAAATGATGATCTGCGGATCTGCCGGCGTGACTTCCCAAGTGCCTCGCTGTGTGTAGGTGGCGTATGGTCCATCGAAGTTGACCGATCGGGCCACCCGAATGATTGTCTGAAAAACGTCAGGTGCTGTCGTCATCGCGCTGGAATAGTAGAGGTAGTAAAAACCCTGGTAATAGACCAGGCTCGGATCGCAAGCTGCCATGTCCATTCCATTATCGAAGCTGGGCAGCACCATGATCTGCGGTGTCGACCATGTCTCTCCGTCGCTCGAGGTAGTGTACCGAATCGAATCCCATGTCGGTGTCAACAATGCCATCGAGCAAAAGAAGAGATGGTAAGTTCCATCCTTTACAATGATTGATGGCGCATAGGCGTAAGAGAAACCACCGTTCTGCGCATCGACGATCTGGAAGAAGGACGGCGATGGGCTCGCTGTGGATACGTTTCCACTGCCACCGCAGGAAGCCAGCCAAAGTGCCAGCAGTGACAGAATAGCAATCGCTATGCCGGTTCTCCACCCGAGACGCTGATCAGGATTGGGCGTCCGCGTCACCTATTACCTCTGCCTTCGCAGTATTTACTGGACAGTGAACGTCAACGTTGCGGAATGCTGCGTGGACGCCGCTGCACCAGTAACCGTAACCGTGTAAACCTGAGACTTGGCGCCACCGCCGCTCTCACCACAGCCTGATTGCAGGGTCAATCCGGCGAGCAGAAAGCAACCCATGAAAAGGGTAAGAAGCTTTCTTTGATTTGAACCCTTGCAGCCAGCCCCCATCCCCATAAACGCGAGCCCCACGGCCGGTATCCAGAAGAATCGGAAAGGTTGCGGGCGGCCATGGTCAGACCGCAAAGCCCGGCTGCCCCCAGCGAGCACGGTCAGCACTGCAGTAGCTTTGCCGCTGGCGTCAAACGTGACGGAGCTCGGATTGAGAGAGCACGTCGGTGAACCCGCCTGTACCGGTTGCACGGAGCAGGTGATTGAGGCTGGGTTGTCGAATGCATTGAGCAGGCTGAGGCTCACCGTGGAAGTAGCGCTTTGGCCTGGCCTGACAACGCCCGGGTTAGGAGCCGATGCGGAGATCGAAAAATCGGTGCCTGCTGTGTTCAGCAGGATGCTAATGGTGTTGGCAGCAATACTGTTAATTGCTACCAAATCCGGCGACTTGTTGCCGTCGAGGTCAACCGCCCCCAACAATCCGTACTGGGTCGTGTTGAGAATGAACGGGGCTTGAAAGCTGCCATCTCCCTTGCCTGCCATAACGAATATCCGGGGATCATCCGTAGTTCTGGGGAAGCAGTGGTCGTCGGCAAAAACAGCGAGATCAAGTTTGCCATCTCCGTCGAAATCCGCTGCTATCGGTCCGCGATTTTGACAATCACCTGTATCTATTGACGGCCCCAGCGAGAAGCTACCATCACCCTTGCCCAGCAACATCACGACGCTGGAAGCTGTCGCGTTGCCGAAATCCGCGCCTTGCACTATGAGGTCAGGCTTGGAGTCTCCGTTGAAATCTCCCACGCTCACGGTCTCGAAACCGAGGAATAGCGGTAACGAGACCCACGCCTGGTGAAATGTCCCATCTCCGTTTCCCGCGAGAATGGTCACACTCTGTCCGCTAGCGACCGCCAGATCCAGCTTCCCATCCCCATTGACGTCGGCCACCGCCAGAGCTCCCGAATATCCGCCCATGTAGTCCAGGTGCGACTGGAAAGTACCGTCGCCGTTGCCCAAGAGAACGCTTACACTGCCACTCACGGAATTCGCCACGACCAAGTCCACTCTGTTGTCGGCGTTGAAATCGCCTGTCGCCACCGCGACGGGTCCGTTTCCGGTTGAATAAGTTGTAGGCGACTGGAATGTGCCATCGCCATTGCCCAGCAGAACACTCACCGTGTTGGTACTCGTATTTACAACAACTATGTCGGGCCTGTTGTCTCCGTTGAAATCGCCCAACGTAACCGCTGATGGATTCTTCCCAGCTGAAGAGTTCACAGCCGGACGGAGGGTACCATCGCCATTCCCGAGCAGAACGCTGACGTTTCCATCGTCACCCGCGCCGGCATCGCCGTTATTGACAACCACCAAATCCATATGGCCGTCGCCGTTCAAGTCTCCCGCTGCGAATGCTACTGGGTTTGACCCGACGGGATAGGTCACCGCTGGCTTGAATCCCGGATTTGCCGCAATCGCGATTTGGTGGACTAGAAACAATATGGCAGTCGCGCCGAATAGTCTCCGTTGAGTCAATGGATTGCCTCCGCAGTCCTGAGGATGCTAGCGACGACCAAACTGTCCAGAGCGAGAAATCTCATAACAATCCGCTGCCTCTCAGGTACGTTCTCCCAACAAGTATTTCGCGGAACCCCAGTCATGTTGGTTGCCTGTGGTTATCTCAAAAGCTCTGAGGCATGTAAATCCTCCGGCCGTCTCCTGTATCGCTCTTGTCGCTCTCCAGAGCGGTTCCAGAACAAGAGACTTTTGCCTATACGGAACCAACAGCCGGTGTTAAAATCCCATCCCGTTCTGACCTTGGGGCTTCTTTGTCAGATTTCCACGTATCACCGGTAGTCGTTCGCTTCGGTGCGTTCGAACTGGATCGCGCCGCGGGAGAGCTGCGCCGGGATGGGGCAAAAGTCCGACTGCAGGAGCTACCATTTCAAGTCCTACAGATTCTGCTGGAACAGCCAGGAAAGGTGATCCTTCGCGATGAACTAAAGAAACGCATTTGGCCTTCCGATACGTTTGTTGACTTTGACCACGGTATTAACAATGCAATCAAGCGATTGCGGGAAGCATTGCAGGACACTGCCGAAACGCCCGCATATATTGAGACGTTGCCCCGGCGGGGCTATCGTTTCAAGGCTGTCGTCGACGGTTTTCCCTCGAAGCTTCGAACTGGGAGCGCGCCGCTCGACTCGGTCGCAGTGTTTCGTTTCGAGACCGAAAGTTGTGATCCAGGTACCGATTACCTGGCAATTGGGATCCCTGGGAGCGTGATCCATGCGCTTTCTCAGGTTCCCCATCTTCGTGTCATCTCATGGAGGAGCGCTGATGGCGAACAGAGCCAGAGCAGAGATCCATTGGCAATTGGCCGCAGACTTGGAGTGAGAGCAGTACTGACTGGCAGGATTTGGCAACGCGCCAGCAAGTTGCGTCTGCATGTGGACTTGTTGGACACGGAAAACGGTGAGGAGATTTGGGGAGATCAGTATGACAGCGATGTCCACGAACTTTTCGCTGTGCAGGACAGCATCTCCCGTCTGGTATCCGAAAAGCTCCGCCTGAAGATAAGCGGCTACACCGACAGCCGGCTAGTTAAGAGGTACACAGATAATCTAGAGGCGTATCAACTGTATGTCAGGGCGCGAAGGTGGTGCGAAAAGCGAACTGGAGAGGGGTTCAAGCGTGGCATCGAGTACCTGACACGGGCTATTCAGATCGATCCGAACTACGCACTAGCGTACGCCCAACTGGCGGAATGCGTTTCGGTTCCATGTTATTACGGCTCGGTTGATCCTAATCAGGCTTATCCGAAAGCACGAGCCTCTGCGCTCCGCGCATTAGAGATTGATCCGGATCTGGCAGAAGGCCATGAAGTACTA
Organism: uncultured Acidobacteriaceae bacterium; assembly: GCA_963706645.1. Lineage (GTDB taxonomy): Bacteria > Acidobacteriota > Terriglobia > Terriglobales > Acidobacteriaceae > Sulfotelmatobacter. Next base: position 88,153 of record CAVPNR010000006.1, on the reverse strand, counting down.
GGTACCGTTCTTAAGAACTATGACTGGAACTGGGTCGCCGCGGAAAAGGAATATAAACGAGCAATCGAGCTAAACCCAAATTGCACCACGGCGCACTATCATTACTCCTATCTTCTCGCTGAGGCGGGTCGCGTTGAAGCAGCGATTCAGGAAGCAACTGAAGCCTTGAGCCACGATCCCATGTCCCCATTGTTGAATGCGGGGTTGGCATTTGTTTTGTTACTGACGCGTAATTATGATCGCTGTATTCACCAAGCCCTTACAGCAATTGAAGTCGACCCCAGCATGATTCTGTCCTATTTCAGCATCGGCAACGCTTATGAACAGAAGGGACAGCACGCTGCCGCGATTGAGGCCTACGAAAAGGGGATAGCATTGGGCGGGCCCGCAGCATTTTTCAAAGCCTTCATCGGCCATGTGCAAGGCAAGTTCCACGAACGGGCAAAAGCTATGAATACACTGGAGGAGTTGAGGGAGCTATCCAAAACAAGTTATGTTCCGCTATGGCACCTAGCTGTAGTTTATGAAGGCATAGGAGAGCAAGGAGCCGCAATCGAGGCTCTGGAGAACGCCTGCCAAACTCGTGAAACATTGCTGGTGTTTCTAAGGGTTTGCCCACAATTCGATCGCATTCGCGATGATCCGAGATTCCAAGGGATAGAACGCCTAGTGGGACTTCGAGCATAATTGTCAAAATGGATCAAATGGTATCTCGCACTCCCCGTACCCCCAGGCGCGTCGCTCAACACTAGATCACCCCAAGTCTGTGGAGGATTGACTTTAGAAGTTCCTGATTCCTTTTCCGTGGCCGACTGCGCCCAGCCATCGCTCGCACCAGCATGGAACGGGATCTGCCGCTGAACCTCATGAGGGCTTCTACCGGGATTTTGCTCAGTACAGGTAGAATTCTCGTCTGCCACTCGTCTCGTCGCGGATCTGGATATTCGGTATAGACGTTGTCGGGTGAGTGAATTACTCCCGCTTCTATTTCTTCGAGCCGGTTCGACTCCTTGCCTATGTAGACGATTCGTTCGACCCGCACGTGTCGTCGGCGCAGCAGGCCAACGCTTTGCTTCCCGCTGGGCTTTCCCTTAGCATCGGCGCTCTTCGCACCGGGATGGAATTCGTACTCGCGCAAGACTTCCCCGTATGTCTTCACCCGTGCCACCCCCCGACTGCCGTGGAAGCCCTCTGTCGTGATCTCATATTGTGTTCCCGAGTGTTGATCGATCCACGGCAAATCAACCCAGCACTCCGGATCAGGTACATAGGGCGCAACCAGATGAAATTTCTCCAGGATCAACGTCGGGTGGATAGCCAAACTGTTTCACATGGCACGTTAATAAGAAGTCGAACGGTTTTATCCGGTTGCGATACTTCTTGCCACGATTAAGCTTTGCCAATGAACGCATGGCGGTCGGACTTGTAATCGGAACTCGTCCCATAGCAGGCACATCCTCAAAACCCAGCGGTTGTGAAGGTAGACCCAACGTCCTGCGAATGATGCTGATCCAAGCCTGCGGAATCCAATCGCGATCTATCACTGTCGGGGTTCAGCGGATTTCTGAGGTGGCCGAGACCGTGCTCGGACCAGCGGTCCTCGTGATTGTTGATTCCTTTCTGGAGAAGGACGGGATTGCCGTGCTCATCGCGCAAGAAAAGCGCGTAACGTTTGGAGGCTATTGCCAGACAGTAGACCAGTCGTTGTCTGCCCGTTTCTGCGTCATAGTTGTCGCGTTCAATTTTGAGGATGGAGCGGGACTTGTCCGTGTAAGGATTGAGTTTCACAAAACGTGCAACGATGACCGCCAACGATCAAGCCGGAAAGATCCGGTCGTGAATTTCTGCGTCGAACCACTACGGCCAGCAGTATGGATCACGAGCATTCCCTTCGGAAGCAGGGATGACCTCGTCCGGCGATGGTCTTTCCCGATGTCGGCGGCATACGGGAAGACGCGGACGGCAACAGGCAGCGGCCTGATCTCAGGCTTTCGCATCGGGCTTCTTCTTTGGGGTAAACTCGTTCGATTTTCGTGTTCACCCACCATCGCGGCCCGAGCTGCTTCATCTGAATCTCATCCAGCCTTTCCAGCATGTCCGCTAACCAAAGCAAGCCTTTTTCGATCAAATAGAGGATTGTGTCTACGAAGCCCCGCAAACATGCGGCACCGGCTAGCAGTGGACTTCCCTCTGCATTGGTCAGGGTTGGTTTCGGCCATTCCGCCTGGGCAACACTCAGGATTGCGCGATGGTCATTAACTGGAACGGGTATCGTCGCGGGGCTGTTGGCCCTGCCAGCAAAATGATGCTGGTCGATTGTTGAACGTCCCTTCTCCGCGCGCTGGCACGCCCCGCAAATGGTCGGGCTGCTGCCAGCAATCAGAGCCTCCGGTCGGTCCTCCCCGCAGGAGCAACGAGCTCCGACACCGACACGTCGAGCTGCGATTACCTTCCGGCGATGAGCTCCGCCGGGATCACGTGATGGAATTTTGCGCGGCATCACTGGCCCCTCGCGTACAGAGACTCGAAAGAGAGTTCACCGGCAGAACCCAACCGATCCAATTCATCGAGGTCGGTCAACAAAGCGATTCGGTTTGGACACGTGGGACAAAATCTCACGGACGGAGCGAGACGCTAGAATTCTGGCCTTCGGCAAGGGGCCGATCACACCATTTCAGGAAGATGTGGTACACCGCCAACTGTTACAGATCGTCATCTGCTATGAGACCGAACGGCTTACTGCCGAGGAACTGGCCCAGTGTTTTGACAGATATTGCGCCTGCGGAAAAGAGAACCACGATGCGGATGCTCTCCGGAAAATGCGCGACAGGTTCGAGGTAGAACTCAAGGCTGACTAGAAGCTGAGCCAACAGTTTGCGTGCAAGGCTGATCGCACCTCGCCACCTTGAAGTATAATAGTATCAGCAACTTAGCGGGCCTGCCGCGCTGTTACGAGCAGAGCGACAAGCCCTGACCGATAGGAGACTACACCTCCATGACGGTTTCGCAAACATTAACGCGTCCACCCATCCTCGAGCAAATTCCCAAGCACGGAATGCTTTTTTTGTCGGGCTACGGCTTGCGTCTCCAAGTCCAACATGGGCATTTGTGCGCCAGCTGGGGCGTCGGACGGGATCGCCACAACATTCGCTTGTCGCGGGTGAATCGCGACTTGAAACGCGTAATCGTACTGGGGAGCAGTGGATTCGCGACATTCGACGCGATCCGCTTGGTTGCCGATATTGGCGCGTCGCTGATTTTCCTTGATGGACGGGGGAAACTCTTATTCGCCTCGACGCCTACCGCACCGAGCAATGTGCGGCTGCGAAGAGCGCAATGCCTGGCTCTCGACAACGAGGCAGCTCTAAACATTTCCAGGGAACTTATCGCGCAAAAAATCTCCGGGCAGGGCGCAATCCTGCGCGAGATGCTGGGAAATCGTGTTGCAGCGGACGCGATCGTCCGATTCAGGGCTGAACTAGCAGAAACTCTGAATATCGACGCCGTCAGGCTCGTAGAGGCTCAAGTAGCCAAGTTGTTTTGGAGCCAATGGAGCGGCCTACCGATCCGCTGGGTTCGCAAAGACGAGGCTCGCGTGCCCGCGCACTGGAAACGATTTACCTCCCGAATGTCACGAATAACCCACACTGCAAGGCTTGCTACGGATCCCGCTAATGCGTGCATGAATTTGATCCATGCGCTATTATATTATATTATATTATAATATAATATTATATTATATTATATTATATTATATTATTTTATTTTTTTTTTTTTTTTTTTTTTTTTTTTTTTTTTTTTTTTTTTTTTTTTTTTTTTTTTTTTTTTTTTTTTTTTTTTTTTTTTTTTTTTTTTTTTTTTTTTTTTTTTTTTTTTTTTTTTTTTTTTTTTTTTTTTTTTTTTTTTTTTTTTTTTTTTTTTTTTTTTTTTTTTTTTTTTTTTTTTTTTTTTTTTTTTTTTTTTTTTTTTTTTTTTTTTTTTTTTTTTTTTTTTTTTTTTTTTTTTTTTTTTTTTTTTTTTTTTTTTTTTTTTTTTTTTTTTTTTTTTTTTTTTTTTTTTTTTTTTTTTTTTTTTTTTTTTTTTTTTTTTTTTTTTTTTTTTTTTTTTTTTTTTTTTTTTTTTTTTTTTTTTTTTTTTTTTTTTTTTTTTTTTTTTTTTTTTTTTTTTTTTTTTTTTTTTTTTTTTTTTTTTTTTTTTTTTTTTTTTTTTTTTTTTTTTTTTTTTTTTTTTTTTTTTTTTTTTTTTTTTTTTTTTTTTTTTTTTTTTTTTTTTTTTTTTTTTTTTTTTTTTTTTTTTTTTTTTTTTTTTTTTTTTTTTTTTTTTTTTTTTTTTTTTTTTTTTTTTTTTTTTTTTTTTTTTTTTTTTTTTTTTTTTTTTTTTTTTTTTTTTTTTTTTTTTTTTTTTTTTTTTTTTTTTTTTTTTTTTTTTTTTTTTTTTTTTTTTTTTTTTTTTTTTTTTTTTTTTTTTTTTTTTTTTTTTTTTTTTTTTTTTTTTTTTTTTTTTTTTTTTTTTTTTTTTTTTTTTTTTTTTTTTTTTTTTTTTTTTTTTTTTTTTTTTTTTTTTTTTTTTTTTTTTTTTTTTTTTTTTTTTTTTTTTTTTTTTTTTTTTTTTTTTTACTTTATTTTCCCCCTATTCTAATTTTTTTTCCTTAATCGCTCACTCACACATTTTTCTCTTATAGCTCCACAGCCCCTATTTATATCCTGTTGACCCTGTTCCCCATGCAGGATTCAATTACGCACGTTCTACAGAACCGTTCCAAGTCTGCCAGACACGTGACAGAAGACCCTCCAATAAACACTCATCAAGGAACGAAAAGCGTGAAGATGCGTCGAGACGCTTAGCAGCCGCGAAATCTGTGCAATGCTGAGATAAAGAATCCAATTCGCGTTCTAGCTCTGCCAAACTAGTCGAGAGCCATGCACTCACGCAAACAGGCCTCGAAGTGCTTCGCAAAGCCATTTCACTCGCACTGTCCGCTGCGCTGCGCGTTCCCGCCTTCGGATGCTGCTTTCACGTACTCACCAACTCGGAGCTGTCCTTTTCCTCATGGCAGCCGCTAGCCTCTTCAGTAGAACGAGAGCGCGGTCCTGGTCCAGTGCGTACGCCCCAATAGCCGGTAGACCCGTAGCTAATTCTGCACCCACGAGCCGAATCGATTGTGAATAAGAGCAGATCAAAGAGTGAAAAATATGGGGCTTGGTTATGTAGGTATTTTGCAAAGCAGAGAGGTCATTGAGCACGAAGCTAAAAGCCCCACTGATCTGTTCGCTCCAGCTGGTTCGATTCGCGAAGTCTCTATCGTACTTTTTGTAAATATTCCGTAACTTTGTTGGACTGGTGCTAACGATTCCTTCCTCGATTGCTAGGGCCACATCTGCTACAAACTCCGCATCAGCCATCCGAACGACTTGACGGCTGGTAAATATGTGCCAGTCGATTAAGACAGAACCGTACTCATCTAAGACAGTGTTAACCCAATCCTTAAACTCGCCAAAGAACTCGCTGTGACGCTTCTCTGCTGCGTTTAGGGGAAGGGTGAAGGCATTCATTCGTCGAAACATTTGCAGAATTTCATTGCGCTCCGCGTTTCGAATGACATCGACAGATACCGTATATGAGTAGAAAGAGTTTTGGTGGTCGTCAGATAACTCATCAAATCGCTTTCCTTCCAGATCTCCCGCGTTCCCGCCGAGGGCGAACTTGCCCTCAACAAACTCAAGAATGGTAGTCAGTCTTTGTTGTCCGTCAACGATTTCTCGACGTGGCCTCCTTGTATCCTTATCGATCCGCTCGTGAAAATACACTTTCGGAAACGGGAATTCCTTTAGGATCGTGTCAACGAAATAACTCTTTGCGGCCGTAGGCCAAAGTCCTGCGCCGCGTTGATACTCTTGGTTTACAACAAGCTCGCGCCGTTTAAGCCAGTCAACGAGCTCTGCAATCGAATACTTGCCCTCTTCAACTCTCACAGTGGTGACTCCGCTCATATTCGGTTCTGAGATGTCACCCACTTTATCCGATTCGAGAATCAATTGTCTGCATAATGCTACCGAATATCCAGATCGAGAAATCCATTGCGTGTACCCTTTGTTTGGCTAGCGCCCAACCACAGGGCAGGTATAGCTACCCACCCTGTGTCGGTTGACGACGAATGTCTTACTTCTTTGGCTTACGAGGCGCCTGCGCGAGGTCCGATGCAATAGGCCCACGGTCCCGCTTTGGCGTTTTGGGGTTGCGCAAGTCTTTACCGGCTTGCGATGCTTCGCGACGTGAAGTAGTCATGGTTGCTTGGTCCTTTCCTGCTGCCGTTAGTGGTTCGCTGTGGTTGACAACAGGACACCAGCGGTTATAAATCTTGTTGCGCAAGTAAACGCGCTGAAATCCTGTTGCATTTCGCTTGTGCTAAAAGGTCGTATGAGATTGACGCTCATACGGCCCTTTTCCTTTCTGCGTGCCATGTGGATACACGACAGCGCAAAGAGAACTGGAAAGAAAATAAATGTCGGTGTGGGGAAAAAGGATCATGTGTGTCCGGGGACTGGCCTGAGGCTCTCACCCCGTGCGGAAGAAAGGCATGACGTGGACAATGCCAATCTTCTGACGCTAGCCAAATTATAGACTCGGAAACGTCGCAAACCAATCGGATTTTTCGGCCAAGCTGTATCCCCATCCCTCGGAACCTCGCTCCTACTAGACAGTTATCACCTATCCCCCATGAAGAAAAAGCGAAATTGCAACGCAAATTGTGCAATACCTGTGAATGAGGGATAAAAGCTGTGGATGGCTGTGCACAATTTGCACAATTTGAGGTGCCACGCGGGAGTTGCAACGCGCCAAGTACAGAGGGGGGCTCTAGGATCAGTGGGCCAGCCTTCGGGAACAAAGAGGACAGACCTGAGAACCTACGCCGGGAGCGGGCGTTTTTCTCTTTTCATTGATTCGGATCGTAATGAGGCCGCGAGAGACCCCCTTACGTAGCGACTTGAGTACACCATAGGTGTAGCTATATGGAAATTTTGCCTCTGGTCTGGTCCATCCCATTTCATCCGAAATTTGTGACACAGTCTTACCTTGCGCCCAGAGGAGCGCAACCACACCGTATGGAATCTGTTTTTGCTTAGGGACTCGCGGCATTGGTACTAAGAGTACGATGAGTAACCTTGTAGATCAAGTGAAAATGCTTGATTCAAGAGGTCATGAAACGAACCGTTCAGGTGAACGTCAAAATGACCGAAGAGGATTTCGCGCTTCTTCGCAAGGCTGCCGAGGAACATTGGCGGGACGCCGTTATGACGAATTCAGGAATCGTCCTCGCACTGGCTCGGATCGCTGCGCGGGGCATCTTGGAGGAGAAGAAAGCGCGCAAGAAGCATTAACTCTTCGCTACCCAAAGAAATCCTGCTCCCGTCGTCTCCGCGCCCCCACGTGTACATCCCAAAAAATCATAACTTCCCTGCAGCTGCACAAGAGGGGAGCGTTTAAGACGTGGGTTGGCGATCCAAGTCATCCAGCTGCTGAAAGAAGCTGACGAGCAACTGAAGATCACGGTCATTCAGGCTTGGCAGTGCACCATCAGGATCGTTGTTCTGGCGGATAAGCTGGGAGTCGTTTTGCGATTTCTCGCCGGGCATGGCGGAATAGTATCAGGGGAGAAGCCAATGCGTACCTAGCCCTCCCCCGCGCGGCTAATGGTCTGATGATTATCCTACGCAGCGGCACTCCGAACGATTCACAATATTCGGCAATGCGGTAGATCCTTCGCGAGCTGCGCCCAGACTTTCAAATGGACCGTGCCACTTCGCATGTTTAGGATCGTAGCTGCCCGAAACTCCACCTCCGTCATTGCAGTGCCCGCAGGAGCCTCTGTGAATAAAGGCTTTTCGCGGCCCTGCTTGCCAGTTCTCATAAATATAAAATCTATCTGGTTTTCTTATGGCGGCAATCCGCTCGGCAGCTTCGATTCCCATCAATGTCTCCTCCGCCTTTTGCTTAAGCAGGGCTACAAGGTTGTCGAGTTCGAGCGTTGCGCGCATCCGGATTTCACGGCTTGCTTTGAGCAATGATTGGGTCGTGTAGCCACCACTGACTCGCTCCTCAGTTTTGCCGCTGAATGCATCGCCAACCATTTCAAAGATAAATGTCTCGTCTTTGATCGCAAGTTGCCACTTCTCATCCGCCTTCAAATAGCCGAGTGTCATCAGATCGCGAGCTTTTTTCCCGAACTGTTTGTGGTCTCGGTTCTGAATATAGTAGAGACCACTATCCTCGACAGGATGGCCGTCGAGCCAAACCTCGAGTCCCAGATTCAAGGACGCGAGTTGATTGTTTACTGCGTTGATAGAAGAGTTCAGTTCGTTAGATTGAGAATTGAGTTTCGTTGCCAGGTGGGAAAGTTCCGTCAGACTATTGGCGTCAACCATTTGATTCCTCGATTCGTGGGGCTTCCGCCCCTGTTGAGATTGCCATCGTTCCCGACAGCGCGAACACATTACCACGATTGCGGTGAGTATTCAACATCCACCCATCTCCACTCAGCGCCCAATGATCCCCATGCGCCCCGGCAACAAAGGGACATCCACGCCCCAAATCAACACCACAGGCGCGTCTCTTCATCTCAAATATCTCCACATGTTTATTATCTAGACAACAGAGTTGTGTCGTTTCATTCTTTCTATCTCCTATCCCGTCAAGCGCGCCGGAAGGATTGCGACGCTATCAGTGAATCCCTTGTTGCATCGCCGCTCCCAGCACTTTGCCGGGGCCCGGCTGTTGGGCAAAGACGATGAGACGAATATTGCTGGGATCGGTGCCGGGTTTAAGCTTAATCTCGATCTCGCGGCTGAAATTCTTTCCTTTTTCCACCTTGCCGATTTTGGTCAGGCTTTGCAGCACCGCAGTGTGTTCAAGGTGCTTGCCGCTATTCTCCCCGTGCAATACCTGCGACTCGGCATGATTGAGAGCAAGCGCCTCGTAGATGTCGGCATTGTGGGGTGCGGCAGTGCCATCCACTTCGATGCGGGCACGAAGGGCACTCGGATTTCCGGGTTCGGCGATGACGGAAGCAATGCGTATGGGAACCACGGTTGCGACGGCCGCCTGTAGAAGGGTTTGCTTGACCTGTTGTGCATCATTGAGGTGAAGGTTGACGGCTCCGTCGACGATGACCTCCGGCGTGGCTGGAGTGTCCAGCCCAAGAGCCTTCACATACTCGCTTTGCCGCTCTGTGATGGAAGAAGAGGAGTAGGGATCTTTCCAGCCGTCGTGATTCCAGTAATCCACATGTTCGCTGAGCACAATCAGGAGTGCTCCGGGAATGGGCTGGGCGGCGTCGAGCCGTTGCAACCACGCATCGGCGGGAGGACAACTGGAACATCCCTCAGAAGTAAATAACTCGACCAGCACTGGGACAGGGACGGGGGTCGCCGGAGTCTGTGAGGAGTTGGCCACAGGTAAACAGGAAACGGCGAACAGAATGGAGATCGCTCTCTTCATAATTCTTGCTCCATGAATGGTAAAAGGGCCAGGCCTCGTAGGCCATGACCACTTGAGCCATTTGGATGCTGACCACACGGATTAGAACCACCCTCCTTCTTAACAGGTCGCTCGAAGACCGGCAGCACGATATCGACATTCAATATCCTGACGCAAATCGTTCGGAAGATTCTCAGTGTCCATCCCTTTTATTGACTAAGGACTCCCTCGTCCATAAGATGGATCGACTCAAAAGCTGACACCTTGCTCATGATCGGCCGGATCATCTCCCACTATCAAATCGTCGAGAAACTTGGCGGGGGTGGGATGGGCGTGGTGTACAAAGCTCAGGATACACGCCTGCACCGATTCGTCGCCCTTAAATTTCTGCCCGAGGATGTTGCCCGCGACCCGCAGGCCCTCGCCCGTTTTGAGCGCGAGGCCCAGGCGGCATCTGCGCTGAACCATCCCAACATCTGCACCATCCACGATATCGGCGAGCAGGACGGCCAGGCTTTCATCGCCATGGAATTCCTGGAGGGCGTCACGCTGAAACACAAAATTGGCGGCCGACCCTTGGAAACCGAGACCATCCTCGCGCTCGCCATCGAGATAGCCGATGCCCTCGATGCCGCCCATGCCAAAGGGATCGTGCATCGCGACATCAAGCCGGCGAATATTTTCGTCACCGATCGCGGACATGCAAAGATTCTCGACTTTGGCCTGGCCAAGGTTTCCCTGGCGAACGAATCTTCGAGTCAGATCGGATCCGCGAACACGATGACCGGCACGCTGGAGGATCAGCACCTGACCAGCCCCGGCTCCACGCTCGGCACCGTCGCCTATATGTCTCCCGAACAAACCAAAGGCAAGGAACTCGACGGTCGCAGCGACCTCTTCTCCTTTGGCGCCGTGCTCTATGAGATGGCCACCGGCACGCTGCCTTTCCGCGGAGAAACCTCTGCCCTTATCTTCAATGCGATTCTCGAACGCGCTCCCGTGCCCGCGACTCGCCTCAATCCGGACGTGCCCCCGAAGCTTCAGGACATCATCAACCGCGCACTCGAAAAAGACCTTGAACTGCGTTATCAGAGTGCCCGGGAGATGCGGTCGGAGTTGATGCGTCTGAAGCGTGACACCGATTCGAGCCGGCAAATGCCCGTAGTGGATGCCACGTCTTCCTCTTCTGGGGCTCATGCTGGCAGTAGTTCCGCCGTCGTGGCGGTTGCCAAGCAGCACAAATTCTCGCTCGGCGTCATCAGCCTAGCCGCGATTCTGCTGATCGCCGCGGCCTCCTACGGAATCTATGCGCTGCTTTCCCGCACTCGCCCGGCTCCTTACCAAAATTTTTCCGTTAGTAAGGTCACAGAGACCGGCAAATCGAAGCAAGTTGCCATCTCTCCCGACGGCAAGTACGTCCTGAGCGTGGTGGCTGATAACGGCCAGCAGAGCCTCTGGCTGCGCAATATTCCCACCAACAGCAACACGCAGGTTGTGGCGCCCGCCCCCGTGAACTATCTGGGTCTGCGTTTTTCTCTCGACGGCAACTACCTGTATTTCGTGCGTGACGAAATCGGCAGCAACTCGCTGCATTATCTTTATCGCTCTCCCGTGCTGGGCGGTACTCCCGAGAAACTCGTCACCGACATCGACAGCAACGTCACGTTTTCTCCCGATGGCAAGAAGATCGTCTATATGACCGGAAATTCCCCCCAGCCCGGGGAATACCGGATCACGATCCGCTCGCCGGAATCCGCCGAGGAAAAAAACCTGACTACGGGGCAGATGAGCGAACAGTTCTCCGACCCGGCCTGGTCCCCGGATGGAAAGACGATTGTTTGCGTAGTCTCCCAGCCTGGCAACGCGCTTTCGGGCCTGGTCGCCATAGATGTCGAAAGCGGCAAGCAAAATTTGTTCATGACCGTGGATAAACTGTTCTTCGTTCGGCCCACGTGGCTGCCGGAGGGGAAAGGGCTGCTGGTCCTGGGCCAACTTCCCTACGCCGCGCAGTGGCAGATTTTTTTCGTGTCCTTCCCGGAAGGTAAAGTCACTCCTGTCACGCGCGACACCAACTCCTACGTCGATCTCAGCCTGTCCGCCGATGGCCGGACCGCAGCGAGCGTTCTGCGGCAGACACATACAACACAGTCTGTGCTGGCGGCCGACGCCGGCTCTTCCCAGGAGCGGCCATTCGGCACCGGATCATTGAACGACATGGTTTCGTGGACGCGCGACGGTAAGCTTTTGATGTCGGCTGCCGCTGGCGGGCTGAGCCTGCTAAATCCAGAAACCGGGTCGCAAACTCCTTTCGCGTCGCAGGTACCGGGAACCAATTTTGCTCGCGCCTGTGCCGATGGCCATGTGGTCTTCTCCGCGCTCGATGTCAAGCGGAACTCGCTGGGCGTTTTCTTTGCGGATGCCGACGGAACCAACCCCAAAGAACTCACCTCGGGCAAACTCGATTCGTTTCCCGCCTGCACTCCCGACGGCAAGACCGCCCTCTACGCCGACGCAGACAACAAGCTACAGAAGGTTTCGACCGAGGGTGGGCCGTCCCAGCAGGCGTTCGATTTGCCCGTCTTCAGCCGCATCACCGTTTCGCCGGACGGGAAGTTGGCGAGCTTCGTTACGCAAAAGGGGAATGATCCCAAAGAAAAGCTGGCGCTGATTTCCCTCGACTCCAGCCAGCCGGCCCGGTTGCTGGAATTCGAGCGGCCGCGTGCGGAGTTTGTCTTCAGCTACACCATCGGGTCGGTCGCTTTCAGCGCTGACGGCAAAGGCATCATCTACGCTACACGCAACGGGGATACGGATAATCTCTGGCTGCAGCATCTGGATGGTTCTCCGGGAAGGCAGATCACCGACTTCAAGTCTGAATTCATTCGCGACTTCGACTACTCTTTCGACGGCAAACAGTTCGCCATCATCCGAGGCCACCGGGAAGCCGATGTGGTGCTGATCCGCGACTTGGAGAAGTAACCTTCCGGCGGCATCGATTCCGACTGATCATGTACCTTCGATTGGGAATCGGCTTCCACTCAAAACGCGCGTGACTGCATTTTTCCAAGTATGCTCATGATGTGCAGACGCTTCGAATCCTGGTGGCGGTGGCGCTGGTCAGCCTGGTTGGCTCCTCGACGGTTCCGCGGGAGAAGCACCGGGATCCCGCTGCGCTCCATCTGCCAAGCGAAGATCAGGCCTGGGCGGAGAAGAGCCTAGCAAGCCTCTCGATGGAGGAGAAGGTCGGCCAACTGTTCATGGTCCGCCTGCGCGTGGGATTGTCAGGCGTGCGCAATCCTGAGTACGAGCGGCTATCGAACGACATTCGTAAATACCACATAGGCTCCGTGGCCATGTCGGCGCCGCCGGGAGCGCGACTTCTACCCAGCGACCATCGCTATGAAACCGTGGTCATGCTGAACCGGCTGCAAACGGAATCGAAGCTGCCCTTGCTGATTGCCGGAGATTTTGAGCAGGGCGTGCTTCCTGCGCGTCTTTTCGGGACCACCGTATTTCCGCATGCCATGGCTTTTGGCGCAGCGGGCAAGGCAGCTTACGCGGAAGAGTTCGGCAGAATTACGGCGCAGGAGAGCCGGGCGATTGGCGTGCACTGGAATCTCTTTCCGGTCGCCGATGTGAATTCCAATCCAGCGAATCCGATCATCGGCACACGCGCGTTCGGCGCCAATCCCGAGCAGGTGGGGACACTGGTGGCTGCCTACATTCGCGGGGCTCGAGCGAACGGAATGCTGACGACGGCCAAGCACTTCCCAGGACACGGCAATACCGGGACGGACTCGCATCTGGCGCTGGCGCGGGTAGACGAGAATGTGAAGGTGCTGCGCGCGGTCGACCTGCCTCCATTTCGCAAAGCAATCGATGCTGGAGTCGATGCGGTGATGACGGCGCACATCCGGGTGCCGGCGCTTGATCCGGATCCGAATCTTGTGGCTACTACCTCGCCTGCAATCGTCACGGGCTTGCTCAGGAACGAACTGGGTTTCAAGGGGATCATTGTTACCGATGGTCTCGACATGGCGGGCCTGACCCGCCTCTATGCTGGACACGTTGGGCGTGCGGCAGTAGACGCCTTCAAAGCTGGAAACGATGTGCTGACGATGCCGGCCGATCTGGATGCCAGCTATCATGCGGTTCTTGATGCGGTTCAGAGCGGCGAGATTTCGCGGCAGCGGCTGGACGCGTCGGTCTTGAAAATATTACAGGCCAAAGCGTTGCTGGGGCTGCAGAAGGCTCGTCTGGTGGACGTGGCGGCGATTCCGAAGCTGGTGGGGAGTCCGGCAAACGTGGCCACCGGGCAACGAATTTCTGACGCATCGATCACTCTGGTGCGCGATAACCGGAAACTGCTTCCGCTCAGAGGGGCGGCGTCGTTGAAGAACGTCGCTCTGACTCAAGGAGGAGCGCCCGACGATCGCCCGGTTCTGGTAGTTGTGCTGTGCGACAGCGTTCGCGCCGAGGATGGCCGTGTTCTGGAGCGTGAGATCCACGCCCGCATGGCCGAGGCGAAAGTAGTCTATGTCGATCCGCGCGTTGCACTGAGCAGGACAGTCGGTGTGCTGAAAGCGGTGAACCAGGCGCGGGCGGTTGTGGTCGCGGTGTATATCGTTCCCTCGGCTGCGCGATCGAGGAAGCTGGGGCGCAGTGGAAAACATCCTGCGTCTCTGCCAGATTCGACGAGCGCGCTGTTGGAGAAAATCCTCGGCCGCGCGGGTGAGAAGACTGCGGTGCTGGCGATGGGAAATCCCTATCTCACCGATGATTTTCCGGCAATTCAGAACTACATCTGCACTTTCTCGAACGTAACCGTTTCTGAGATCAGCGCCGCGCGGGCGCTGTTTGGGGAAATCCCGATGTCCGGTCGAATGCCCGTGACGCTATCAAACGCACGCGCGCAGGTTGAGGAACCATCGCTTCCAGTGCCCCTCGCGAACGTGACGCTTCCGTAGCGACTCCGCCAAAACGGCTCCGGCTTTTCTCTCCGACCCTCCTCTAAATTCTCCGCAATGCGGTCGGCAGCGTGTTTGAAACCGCGGGGCGGGATGGTTTACGTCGTGGTGGCCGCTAGCGTTCCAACGCTTTGCGGTCCCAGTGCCCCGTGTCGGCGGCTGCATCGTAGGTGCTCTGCAGGAATTCCATCAGCGCCGCGGTCGGGGACGCGGCGGTGCGGACGTCGTCGTACATCAGCAGGAACTCTTTCAGTTGTGGATGGTAGAAAGCCGCCGCTGGACGGACCTTACATTCGGCAAAGCCGGGAGGCTCGGGCGCGGCGTAGGAGTAGAACGCCGGGCCTTTTAAGTCGCCACCGCCGGGCCAGAATCCGGCGCTGCTGACTTCGTGGGAGTACGCCTCTCGTGTGATGGAGTCGGCACCGGGACGTTCGGGAGCGCGTCGGCCGGAAAAGCGCGTCACGGCAAGATCGAAACTTCCCCAAAAGAAATGTACAGGACTTACTTTGCCTAGAAATCCGGCGCGGAATTCCTTGAGGATCTGATCGACCCAGACCGTGATTCGCCAGAATTTATGAACGGTGTCGGGATCGTAGGCGGCGTGAGTGTGGTCTTTCTCGAATGGAATCGGATCGGGAATTTCGCAGGGCGTCGTCCATATCCTTACGGGGACACCGAGATCGGCGAGCGCCGCCATGAACTCCTTGTAGAATTCAGCGACACTCTGCGGCTTGAGTGGGAAAGCCACCGTGCGGCCTTCACTGGTTTCGATGATCAGTTTGTGGTCGATGAAATCGAAGCGCACCTCGACTGTGCCGCGTGCACACGGCATTGCGGAAGTCGTCATCCCGCGGGCGGTCAGGTAGAAGGCTACGTTCCAGTAATGATTTACCAGGGGGCAGAGCTTAAGGCGGACTTTTCCGACGACCTGCGTCCACATGTGCAGGGTGGCGAGAGTGTCCTTCCAACTATCGAAGGGCAAAGCGGGCAGCAGGTCGGAATCGGTTTCGCTGGGGGATGTCATGGCTGGTTCCTGGCGAACCACTCTACACGCTGCCCGGTGCATTTTCCATCGGGAAGCTATTTTTGGTCGGGCAGTTTCTTCAGGGCGTCAATGCCGTTGTGGTTGTCAGGGTTTAGCTCCACAGACTTCTCATAGTTCTGGAGGGCCAACTCTTTTTTCCCAGCTTTCAGGTAGGCTTCGCCGATGCTGTCGTAGGCGTTCCAATATTTTGGGTAGTCCTGCACTTCCAATTGGAATATCTGGATGGCCGCATCAGTCTGTCCGGAGAAAAGAAAGTGGTAGCCGAGTGCGATGAGAGTATTTTCGTCGACGGGATAGCCGGAAGAGGATCCGGGCTTTTTCAGCTCCGAATAACGTGTAATGACGGCCTCAGACCCTTTGTTGTTGGCAACTACCATGAGTAGTTCGGTTGCGGAGACTTGGTCCGGAGTGTAGTTCCAGCCGTATTCTTTGGCGACGCTTTGCGTCACGGCATTGGCGACGCTGATGCCATTGTCCGAGTTGGCCATAATGGCCACGCCTTTACCTGTATCGGCAAACATGATCAATAGCGCCTGGAAACCTTCGTCGGCGCCGTTGTGGCCGAACTCTGAGGGATTCTTGTGACTGGCGAGAAAGAATCCCAGACCTACTTGCTCGATCTGCGGCTTCAACATTTCTTGAGTCGTGGCCTGCGAGAGAACGTGATTGGCCTTGCCTTGTTTCGAGAGTGCGATCTCGATGCCGAATTTCGCCAAGTCGGTAGCGGTGGTCCACAATCCGGCGGCGGCCATTTCCGGGTAGACATGCCATTTGCCGGGAATGAGCGTGCCGTCGGCGCGCGCGCCGGTAGCGGTCATCGCGGCGCGCCGTGAAGGAAGGGGTTGTTCGTAAGTGCTGTCGGCCATGCCGACTCAGTCGAGGACGGCTTCGCGCATGAACTTCGGGAAGGGTTGGCCGGTGACGTCCATCACCAGTTGCTGTTCGATGGTGACTCCGCCGCCGGAGTAGCGAAACCTGGTTCCGGGCACGAAATCCACGCGGATCGGGGCGGTATTGGCGGGAGGTTCGCCGTTGAAAATTTGGACAAGCGTGGGGATCGGCGTGCCCACTTCGTAGCCAGGGAAGCCATGGACGGTGAGTCCGGCGCTGTGGCTCATGAGGCGGCGCAGCGTGACTTTCTGGTCCTTGGTGAATTCGTTGTCGGGCACCCGCCACGACTTGAGTTTCAGGTTCACGTTCTCGTCGAGCGAAAGCTTTCCATGCTCGACCAGAGAGAGCGTACCGGTTGCGGCCACTGGCTTGCTGATCGAACCGGCCTGAAAGAGCGTGTGAACTATTACGGGCGTATGGGTGCCAGCCTCGGTAACGCCGTAGCCCTTGGCCCAGGCGATCTTGAAATTATCGATGACGGCGACGCTGAGGCCGGGGCACTTGTAGAGTTCCATCAGTTTCTCAATATTGAGTGGCGGTGCCGATTCAGAAGCGCTGAGAGGAACGGGCGCGATGCTGTTTTCTACGCGCTGGATGCGTGCGGAGAGAGCTGAGCGCTTGTCCTCGCTCTGTGGTTTCGATTGAGCGAGCGCGGAGCCGACCAGCGATAGAACGGCCACAGAAGCGAGGATGAAACGTGCGGATGGGCGGGATGACATGGATCCTCCGGTGCACACGGCTGAGAGTATAGACGGCGCCTGGTGATCGCCGTTAGCCACGCGTACGAGCGATAAGAAAATGGGAGTAGCTATTTCAATAGTCCGTAGACTTCGACTTCGCCTCGCGTGCCGAAGTAGACGCGTCCATTGACGACGACAGGGATGACGAAGCGCGTGGCCATGGCTGCACGATCGCGCTGGCTGTTCTCCTCCGATGTGTAGATGGGCTGGCCGAGTTTTGTGGCGTCAAAGGCGTAGAGGACTGCGGGTCTGTTGTCGGCACCGTTCCAGACTTTGGTGGAGATGGCCCAGACGATTCCGTTCTTGTTGCCATCCGCCGAGACAGCCGGGGTGGCGCCGGGGTTGGCGAATTTCCGGGCAGAGGATTCGGCCGGCGTGAGTTGGCCGT
Source organism: uncultured Acidobacteriaceae bacterium (assembly GCA_963706645.1). Classification (GTDB taxonomy): domain Bacteria; phylum Acidobacteriota; class Terriglobia; order Terriglobales; family Acidobacteriaceae; genus Sulfotelmatobacter. The sequence continues at coordinate 70,648 of CAVPNR010000006.1, read as the reverse complement.
TCTTGATGGTGTAGGCGCGGAGGTAGTCGTCGCTGGCGGCGAAATAAGCGCGGCCGTTCCAGTAGGCCATGGCGCCGTAACCGCCGCCTCCGATGTGAATCATCTCGACCAAATCGTCGGTGTCGCGGTGGAACTTGCCCATCTTGTCGCGGTCGATCACGTAAATGGTGGAATCTTTCGTGGGCTGCAGGAGCAGGTGGCGATACTTGCCGGGTTGATCGGGAAGGAGCAGCGGGCCGCTGGAGCCAACGTCGGAATCGGCGTTGCTGATGCGCTCCTGATCGTGCGGTGTGAAGTAATCGCGGATGGCGAGCGATGAACCGTCGAGCTTCAGAACCGAGTCGCCATAGTCGCGACCGCCAGAACCGGCGTCAAATGTGCCATTGCCGGTAGGGACGTAGATATTGCCCTCGGCATCGGCGGCTGGGCCGGTATCGCTCAGCCAGATGCCGGCCTCGCTGCCGTCGGGATTCACGTTGATAGCGGCTTTCTGTGCCAGGGTTTGCGGATCGTACGCCATTACCCATCCGTGGTAGGGGTCCACGTCGCAGGAGGATGCCCAGGTGAGATAGAGAGAGTTGTTGGCGAGCAGGAGAGCGGCGCGCGGATTTTCGTGAAGAGGATCGAAGGGGATCTGTCCGTTGACAGCGCCAGCGCCTTTGCCGGGCACAGCCGCGGAGATGAGTTTGGGGCCATCGAACTTTTCCACGCCAGTAGTGATGGCCAGCGCGTGGAGATGCTGAAAGTATTCGTTGGCGCCGACGGTATGGCGAATCTTGGTACGAGCCAGCACGTAGAGCGTCCCAGTTTTCAAGTCGATGACAGGCGTGGACGTGATGCCGATTTCAGGACGGATAAAGGGACACTGCGCGTCGTCTTCCGAGACCGGCATGGTGCCGCGCGTTTTGTCGAGAAAAATCACCCGCCATAACGGAGGATCGCCGGGCCGAGTGGCATCGAAGGCGTAGACGCTGTCGTGCTCGGTGGCGACGAAGAGGACGTCGTGCGTGCCTTTGCCAGGAACTTCGACGGAGGGCAGGAACAAGGGTTGCGCGTAGACGGCGCCGTCGACTTTGAATACGCCCAGTTTGCCGAAGGTTTTGACATTGACGTTCTGGAGAGTCAGTTGTTTCTCGGAGAGCGTGGCGCCAGTGCGGGCGTTGTCGTATTGCGAGGTGGTGACCTGGGCGAGAGCGGCGACCGCGAAGAGCGTGAACGCGACGACCGCGCCACAGATGGGAAGCGGCTTCATGGAACCTCCGCTATTGCTTGTCGGCCGCAGCCTCTGCGGGCTTGGCGAAAAGCTTGGGATCGACTGCGGGATTGATCTCGATCTTCTTGACCTCGGCGTTGCTGGTTTCCTGGCCGTTCTGCTTGTTCTGATGTTTGTAGGGCAGAGTCAGACCGTCCACGGTGCGCCAGTCGGAGAGATTTGACTCACCATCGAAGGCTCCTGACTGTCCCATGGCTTTGTATTTCTCGCGGAGAATGTAGCCGGTCTTGGGATCGATGTACCAACGCACCCACGGAATGGCGCCACCGATATCAAGGATGGCGGCGTCGACGTCGCCGATCTTCTCGGCGCCCGCGGCGGTAAAGGTGAACGCAGGATCATCGATGTGCTGGGCGACGTAGACCAGATCGTGATGCAATTGCGCCAACATTTCATTTTTCTGCGCTGGCGGCATACTTCGCGTGCCCATGCCGGCCATGCTCATGAAGGCGTCCTCGGGAGTCGCGACGATGGTGAGCGCTCCCTGCGGGGTTTGCACATCGACGTGCATGCGGTCGGGGAAGGCAAGGGTCACATTGACTGGATTCGGCGGACCACCGTTGTCACTCTCGGCGATGTTCACATGAATGGTTTTTATGGATTGCAGCTTCGAAAGTCCTCCCATGGCGGCGGCGACCTTCGCGGCCAGGGCTTTGCCCTCGGGATTCGAGGCGGCGGGTTTGGCGGAGTCGTCCTTGTCAGCCTTTTCGGCGGGTGGAGGCGGAATCGTAATGTCGATTTGCTTCACGCTGCCGAGCGATGACAGAGGCTTGTCAAATTCTTTTGTGTTGCCGACGACCAGCACCGCGAGTTGACCTTTGTGCATGTACTTGGCGGCGACCCGGTTGACGTCTGCTGCCGAGACCGTCTTGATTTCCGCCTGATACTTGTCGAGCCAGTCGGGAGGATAGCCGTAGTACTCGTAGGTCATGCGCTCGCCGAGAATCTTGTCGGGCGAGTCGAGACGGAAGATGAAGGCGTTGAGGATCGCGTCTTTGGCGCGCTGTATCTCATCGTCGGTGATGGGCTGCTTCGTCAGGTTGTCGATGTCCTCGCCGGCAGCTTGAATCGCTTCGATGGTACTGCCGCTCTTAGTGCCGATCGAGACCTGCAAAATGCCGGGATGTCCGAAGTTGGTGCCGATGCCTCCACCGACGCTGTAGGCCAGGCCGCGCTTGGTGCGGATATCGTTGAACAGGCGCGAAGAGAAGCCTCCGCCGAACGCTTCGTTGAATACGCTGATGGCGTAGTAGTCGGGATTGTCGCGGGTGGTGCCCAGCGCCACCATGTGAATGGTGCTCTGGTTCACGTCATCCTTCGGGACGAGATAGTAACCGGGCTTCGCGGGATCGTACTTGATGTCGTTTTTCGGCGCGGCAGGACCTTTCGGCCACGCGTCGAAAGCCTTGCGCAGCCTGGCTTCCATAGCGGTGGAATCGAAGTCACCGCTGATGCCAAGAATAATGTTGTTGGGATGTACGTACTTCTTGTGCCAGTCGATCAAGTCCGGGCGCGTGATGGCGGCGACGGTCGCATACTCGGGCACGCGAGCGTAGGGATTGTCGGGGCCGTAAGCCAGCTTGATGGATTCGCGCTGGGCAATCTCGCCGATCTGGTCGTTGCGGCGGGAGATGCCGTCGTCTTCTTCTTTCTGGGCGATGTCAATTTTGTCGGCGCGGAATTCGGGATTCTGCAACACGTCGACAAAGGCTTTGAAGACGTCGTCGAGATCTCCCTTGAGGCAGGAAAAATTGATGGTGGTCGAATCAGGACCGCTGCCGGTTTCGACCTTGGCGGCGCGGACTTCGAGGAAGTCGTCGAGTTGATCGCCGGTCTGGGTATTGGTGCCGCCGGTGCGCCAGACTTCTCCGTAAATATCCATGAGGCCGGTTTTGTTGGCGGGCTCATTGACCGAGCCGCCGCGGATGCGAGCAGTGCCATCGATCAACGGCAGTTCGTGATCTTCCTGCAGGAATATCACCATGCCGTTCGAAAGCTGGATACGCTTGGGTTGCTGCGGATTGAAAGCAGGCAGAGAAGGAATGGGAACCTGTTGCCAACTTGTGGCTTGAGCCTTGGCTTGCGGAGAGGCTGCGAAGATCGCAACGGTCGCGAGAACGATGAGAAGGAGAGCCCGCTTCATTGCGCACCTCCCTGATCGGAGCCGCCGGAGCCCACATCGTCGCCGCTGGGAGCGCCACCTCCGCCCGAGTTCTCAATCACGCCCACGGTTCGGTTGGTGTCGACAAAGACTTCGTTCGCGACGCGGCGAATGTCGGCCTTCGTGACCTGGTCGATGCGGTCGACAGATTTAAATAACTCGCGCCAATCGCCGTAGCGCGCCTGATAGGTGGCGAGTTGCGTGGCCAGGCCTTCGTTGTCGGCGAGACCGCGAATCAGATTGGCTTTGCTGCGGGTCTTGATCATCTTTAATTCGTCGTCGGTGATGTCTTCCTTCTTCAGTTTGTCAATTTCCGCGTGGATGGCGTCGGCCATTTCCTGCGTTGTGTGCCCGGGCAACGGTACAGCAAGAAAGGCGAACAGGTGCGGGTACTTGATGCCGGGGTAACCGGTCAGACCCTCAGAGAACGATGCGATTTTCTTATCGCGCACCAGAGAGCGATAGAGGCGCGACGTACGGCCTTCCGACATGAGATCGCTGATGGCGTCGAATACGGCGTCGTCTTTGCTGCGGTAGTCGGGGCGATGGTAGCCCTCGATGTAGATCGGTTGCGAGCGATCTTTGAGGATGACTTTGCGTTCGGAGTTCTGCGGTGGCTCGGTGGTGGTGATCTCGTCGGGTTGCGGACGCGTAGGCAAACGGCCGAAATATTTCTCGAGGATGGGCAGGGCCTCGGCGGCCTTGATGTCACCGGCGACGGCGACCACCATGTTCGAGGGAACGTAGTATTTATCGAAGAATTTCTGGGCGTCGGTGGCAGAGAAATGATTGAGGTCGGACATCCAGCCCACAGTGGGGCGGTGATAGGGATGCGCCGTGAAGGACGCCTCGGTGAACTGCTCGAGCAGGCGGCCGAACGGGCTGCTGTCGGTGCGCATGCGGCGCTCTTCGATGACCACATCGCGTTCCTTATAGAACTCGCGCATCACAGGATGCAGGAAACGCTCGGACTCAAGATAGGCCCACAGTTCGAGCCGGTTGATAGGCAGAGAGTAGTGATATTCCGTGAAGTCGTAGCTGGTGGAGGCATTCATGTCCTCTCCGCCATTCTGTTCGACGAGCTTGCCGAAGGCGTTGGGGACGACGTATTTATTGGCCTCGACGATGGCGTCTTTCCAGGCTTTTTCCAGTTGCTTCAACTTCACTTCGTCACGGCCGACGGTCTTGTCCCGCTCAGCGATGTAGTCGGCGTAGGCAATCTCAACCTTTTCCAGAGCTGGCTTTTCGGCGGCGTAATCCTTCGTGCCGATCTTGTCGGTACCCTTGAATGCCATGTGCTCGAACATGTGCGCGAGGCCTGTGGCGCCCATCGGGTCCTGCACGGAACCAGCATCGACCATCGTGAAAAAGGAGAAGACGGGAGCCTCCGGGCGCTCACAAATGATGACGGTCAGGCCGTTGGGCAGTTGCTTGACCGTGATGCGCTTCTCGAAGGACGCGACATCCTGTGCCAGAGCAATGACCGAGAGCAAAAATAAGGAAAAGAATGTTTTCAATGTGCGGTGTTTCATCGGACCTCCGACGGTGGGGCGAATATGGCGAGCATCTTCTTCGACAGACCTTCTGCGATACACACGTGTTGGACGGGCCAGCGGGGCAGAAGTCTGAAAGTACGTGGGGGGAAGGGAGATTGTCAAACGGGGCGTGGCTGGGGGCTCAATTCCAAGGCTTTTACCACGAAGGACACCCTTCGACATCGCTCAAGGCAGGCTCCGCTTCACGAAGGAAGACCTGGGTGGACTGTATGTCCTTAGTGTTTCATGTTTTTGGTTTCCCTTCGTGAACCTTCATGTCCTTCGTGGTTCAGGTTTTCGTATTTTGCGTGCGAAGGTCTTTCAGGCACAATGGCAGGCGGAGCGCGCATGTGACAGACTCGGCTGTTGACATTCAGGGTAGGCACCTGAAGCTATCAAACCTGGAGAAGGTGCTGTATCCGGCTGCCGGATTCACCAAGAAGGACGTCATTGATTACTATGCCCGGATCGCGCCGGCGCTGATTCCGCATCTGGCGGGGCGGGCGCTCACGCGCAAGCGGTATCCCGATGGCGTGGACGGCGAACCGTTCTTCGAGAAGAACGCGCCCATGCACAAGCCGGAATGGGTGAAAACGGCTCCGATCTGGAGCGGGCACAACCGGCGCACCGTCAACTATGTGGTGGCGGACGATCTGGCCACGCTGGTTTGGCTGGCCAATCTCGCGGCGCTGGAACTGCATCCATCGCTGGCGCTGGCCAAGGATATTACTTGCCCGACGGAGATGGTGTTTGACCTCGATCCCGGGCCGCCGGCGAACATTGTGCAGTGCTGCCAGGTGGGGCTGTGGCTGCGCGAGATCTTCGAGCACTTCGGGTTGCAGAGTTTTCCAAAGACGTCGGGGTCGAAGGGATTGCAGATTTATGTTCCGCTGAATACGCCGACAACTTACGACGCTACGAAGATGTTTTCGCACGCGCTGGCGCAGTTGATGGAGCACGATCATCGGGATCTGGTGCTGTCGGAAATGAGCAAGCAGGCGCGCACCGGCAAAGTGTTCGTGGACTGGAGTCAGAATGATGAGCACAAGACGACGGTGGCGGTGTATTCACTGCGGGCGCGGGAGCATCCCACGGTTTCGACGCCGGTGACATGGGAGGAAGTCGAGCGGGCTTTTAAGAAGAAAGATGCGGGACTGCTGGTGTTCGAAGCGCCGCAGGCGGTTGCACGAGTGGAGAAGTTGGGTGATTTGTTTGAGCCGGTATTGGAGTTGAAACAACGGTTGCCGGATTTGAAGAAGGCGGGCGCGGCTGTACCGGCGTCGGAAGCAATCGAGATTGCAGCTCAGGCGGAAGAGGAGTCTTCAGCGCGAGGGCAGAGTAAACGTGCGCCGAAGAAAAGCAAAAAGCGTTAACCACTAAGGACACGAAGGAAGCGAGATGCCGCAATTCTTCGCAGGAACTTCGGGATGGGCTTATCCAACGTGGAAGCCTGATTTCTATCCGGCCAAGCTGGCGCAGAAGAAGTTTCTTAATCACTATTCGACGAAGCTGAACACCGTCGAAGTGAATTTTACTTTTCGGCAACTGGTCAAGGAAACGACCATCCAGAACTGGCTGCACGACACGCCGCCCCATTTTCGTTTCGGCATCAAGGCGCACCAGGTCATCACGCATATCAAGCGGCTCAAGGCAACCGAAGATTTTGTGCCCCGATTTCTGGCGACGATTGAGCCGCTGGCTGCCGTGGGCAAGTTGGGACCGGTGTTGTTTCAGCTACCTCCGAACTTGAAGGCGGACGCGGCGCTACTGAAAGACTTTCTGGCGATCCTGCCGCGTACGGTGCCAGCGGCGTTTGAGTTTCGGCATGCGTCGTGGTTCTTCGACTCGACTTGGGATCTGCTGAAGGCGAACAACGTGGCGCTGTGCGTGGCCGAGACCGAGACGCTGACCACGCCGGAAGTCGCGACTGCCGGGTTTGTGTATTACCGCTTTCGCAAGCCGAGCTACTCGGGAGAAGAGCGGCGATCGATGATCGACCGCATTCGACAACATCTGGCTGATGGGCGTGATGTCTTTGCATATTTCAAACATGAGGAGACGCCGGAAGGGGCGCTGTACGCCGTGGAATTGCTGTCGGAAGTGAGCGGCGCGGAGGGGGCGTGATCGGACGGGGGTCGGGCGTTCTCGTGTGGGCTGCGTTCTGCCTGGCGGTGAGCGCTGCGGTTGCGCAGGATCCCGCGCTGCGCTCGGTTCACGTTTTTGTGGCGCTTGCCGACAATCAGAGCCAGGGCATCATTCCGGTGCCGGCGAAACTCGGCAACGGCGAAGATCCGGAACACAATCTGTACTGGGGCTCTGCGTATGGCGTGAAGACGTTTTTCGCGCGCAGCGCCGATTGGGAGCGGGTCGCCTGCGGCGAGAAGCCGAAGGCCGAGGTGCTTGAACGCTGCGTGTTCAAGTATCGCGCGGCGAACGTTTATCTGGTAGCCGATGCGTATCGCGGACGAGAGATCCGGCAGGCGATTCTTGATTTTCTATCCTCGGCAGCGGGAGATGATCCGGAGTTGGTGAGTGTGTCTACTGCGTCCGGTGCCCTGAAAATTCCGACTCGTGGTGGCGCGAATCTGGTGGCCTACATTGGCCACGACGGGCTGATGGATTTTCAACTGCAGCAGTTTCCGCGCAAGAAGAATGATGCACATCGCGACGCAATTGTGCTGGCCTGCGCGAGTAAACAGTTCTTTGCAGAGCCGGTGCGGGCCTCCGGGGCGTACCCTTTGCTGTGGACCACGGGGCTGATGGCTCCCGAGGCTTACACGCTGAAGAGCGCGCTGGACGGGTGGATTGCGGGGGAGGGCAACGATCAGATTCGAGATCGCGCGGCAGGGGCCTATGACAAGTATCAGAAATGCGGGTTTCGGGCGGCGCACCGACTGTTCGCAAGCGGGTGGTGACCGGATGAGAGAGACTTAGCAAGCTACGTTTCTATGACGTGATTCGCTCCGCATCCTCTTCATCACTGTTCGCCGCGTCCGATAACGGGCATACTGAATCTCTTCTGCTATGGCTTCCGAAGCGAACTCGCGCGTGCTTTCCGGCTTTCTCGATTACCTGCGCATCGAGAAAGGGCTGGCGGCGAATTCGATCAGCGCCTATACGACCGACATCCTGCAATTTGCCGAGTTTTTAGAGGAGCACAAGCGGCTTCTGCTCACCGCTCAGCGGAACGATGTGCGCGAATTCCTGCAGCAGCTCTTCTCTCATCAGGTCGACGGGCGCAGCGTGGGACGGAAGCTCTCTGCTCTACGGCACCTTTACCGCTATCTGCTGCTCGACAAGAGAATCGACCACGATCCGACTTTGAATATTGAGTCGCCGCGGCAGTGGAAAGTGCTGCCGAAGTCGTTAGCCCGCGATGAGGTGGAGTCGACGCTGGCCTCTCCTGCGAAGCGGTTGGGGCAACGTGACAGGAAAGATGCACTGGCGATTGCGGCTCGTGATCGGGCGATGCTCGAACTGCTATATGCCGGCGCATTGCGGGTTTCGGAGATGGTCAACGCCCGGCTGGAAGATTTGAAACTCGAATCCGGATACATGCTGGTGCGCGGCAAGGGGGACAAGGAACGTATCGTGCCTCTGGGGAAGCCTGCGCAAGATGCATTGTCGGAGTATCTGGCACAGGGGCGGAGCGCATTGGCGGGAATGCGCGCGCCAAAGCCGGCGAAGAACGCTGCGCGGCCGCCCTCGATTTCGATGAAGATTTCGCCTCTCTTGTTTATTGCACGCGGCGGGCGTAGATTGACGCGGCAGAGAGTTTGGCGGATGGTGGGGGAATCGTCGATTGCGTCCGGACGGCACGCTTCGCCCCACATGTTGCGGCATTCGTGTGCCACGCACATGGTGGAAAATGGTGCGGACTTGCGCACCGTGCAGACGATTCTCGGGCACGCAGACATTTCAACTACACAGATCTACACGCATCTTGCGCTGGATCGGCTGCGGACCGTTTATCAGAAACATCATCCGAGGGCGAAAGCGCGGTAACGCGATTCTAGATTGAAGATTTCAGATTGCAGATTTAAAGACCCTGAGAATCTGCAATCTTCAATCTGCAATCTCAAGCTTGAAATCATCCATGCCGAAGACCAACACGATCGTTGAAAAAGCCGTCGCCGACTTCCTCCGCCACCTGCGGGAGCGCAATGCTTCGCCTCATACCATCAAGGCGTACAGCGGCGATCTGGCAAACTTCGCCGCCTATGCTGGCTCGCGCGGATGGAAATCGATCGATCACATCGCGATTCGCGGATTTCTGTCGCAGCTTTACGAAAAGGGACTGGGCAAGACTTCCGTAGCGCGGTCGCTGGCGGCGGTGCGGTCGCTGTATCGCTGGCTGGCAAGGGAAGGCCTGGTCGAGCAGAATCCGGCGAAGCTGGTGGCGACGCCGCGGCTGCCGAAGAAACTTCCGCGCGTTCCCACTATTGAAGAAATGAATTCGGTGCTCGATGGGAAAATGCCTGAGATTGCGGCATTTCCCGAGCGTGATCTGCTGATGCTCGAATTGCTGTACGGGTGCGGCATCCGCAACTCGGAGCTGACCGGAATCAATCTTGACGACATTCGACTGAGCGCGGAAGCGATCCTGATTCGCGGCAAGGGGAAGAAGGAGCGTTACGTTCCGTTTGGCGGATCGGCGAAGAGTGCGCTGGCCGCTTATCTTCCTGCGCGACAGGCTATGCTGGCGGAGACGCGCAAGAACTCCTCGGCGCTGCTCATCAACCAGCGCGGAGGACGCCTGACTACGCGCAGCGTGGGCCGAATCATCAAGAAGATTGCCGTCGCCAAGGGGCTTTCCGCGGATGTGCATCCGCACACTTTGCGCCATGCCTTCGGCACACACATGCTGGAGGAGGGCGCCGACCTCCGCGCCATTCAGGAGTTGTTGGGGCACGAGCGCCTGGCCACGACCCAACGCTACACGCAGCTTTCGATGAAGCATGTGTTGCAGGTCTACGACCAGACGCATCCGCGCGCAAAATAGTGCTTCCCCAACGGTTACCTCAGTAATTTGGGATTCTCCCGCGCGCCCCTTGAAAATATACGGACGGGAAAGCTTGGGACCTGACGCTCCTGTTGGTTCAGCGTCGGAGTTCGGTACCTCTGACCCCCGGGAGGCACTGTGCGCAAGATCAATCCAGAACTCTGGCTATTGCTGTTTCTAGTGCTGATCGCTGGGATGCTGAATTTTCTGGTGGCATCGCAGAAGATGGCGCTGGTTTTCTATTTCCTGCCCGTACTTTATTCCGCATATCACCTGGGACGGCGGCATGCCACGCTCACGGCGCTGGCCAGCGTGGTGCTCGTAGTTTTGCTGGCTGGGATGAATCCGGCAATGTTCAACCGGCGCGTCGACATGCCCTTCGCGAAGTGGTTCGACATCGCGGTGTGGGGCGGAGTCCTGATGGTTTCGGGATACGCGACCGGCACGCTCTACGAGCGGAACCAGAAGACGCTGCGTGAAATGGAAGACGGCTATGACGGGATGCTGGTGATCCTGCAGAATTTTCTGGCGAATCAGAAATACAGCGAAACGCACGCCTATCGCATTGCGATGTGCGCGACCAGGATTGCGGAAGGCGTCGGATTGGATGCGGGCAGCGTGGAAGATATTCGCATGGCCGCGCTGCTGTTCAATATGAAAGACATGGGCATCTCGAACGAAGTTCTGTGCAAAGCGGCGCAGGTTTCGCACGAGGACTTGGACCAGGCGATGCAGAATCGCGGGAAGGCTCCCGCGAAAGCGGGCGCAACCTGCGGCTCGCTGCAGCGCGCGATTCCGATTTTCCTGTCGGAGCGAATGCTGCGGCAGAACGGCGGCAAGCCTGAGGATTCCTCTCTGGAAGTGCAGATTCTGGTGTTGGCGGAGGAGTATGAAGCCTTGACCAGCGGACAGAGAGGCGCGAAGATGGCGCCCTCGCAGGCGGGTCAGGAAGTAATCAAGCGTGCCGGGGAGCGTTACGATTCGCTGGTCGTGAACGGCTTCACCAAGGCCTTCGGCGGACAGGCCGCGGTCGCGGGCGCCTGACTAGACCGAACCGCTACGACTTTCGCAGTCCTTCCCACATCTCCACGATGCGTTTCTTTAAATCAGCGGTAAGCTTTTCGTAGGCAGCTTCTGAAGCCTCGGACTCTGGCGGCGGAAGCATGGGATCGCCGAAAGCCATCTTCAGCGGGGTGAAGCCGCGGAAGGCCCGATTGCGCGGCCACGCTTCATAGAAGCCCTCAATGGCCACGGGAATAATCGGCACCTGCAAGTGAATCGAAAGAATCGCGGCACCTTTCTTGAAAACTTTGGGCGTGCCATCAATGGAGCGCTCACCCTCCGGGTAGAGAACGAGCGCCATTCCATGCCTGAGGCCGAAGGCCCCGGCGCGCATGGCGGGAACCAGGTTCGCATCGGGATCGAGCACCACCACCTTGATGGAGCGAGCGAGTTTGCGCATGAATCCCTGCCCGAAGATGTCGCTGGTTCCCACTGCAAAAGCTCGATAGAAAACTTCCGGCGGCAGCAGACACGCCAGTATCAGCGGATCGAGATAGCTCTGGTGATTTGACGAAAGGATGTAGGCGCCCGTCTTAGGCAGCTTCTCCAGTCCGCTCACCTTCAGATCAAAGCGGTCGAGGACGAACATCTGCATCACTCTGGTCACCAGATACCAGAATGTGTCGTTGATTCGACTGGGGTGAGCCAGGCGAATCACCTCGGGATCGTCGGGATCTTCGGCGAGAATGGATTTCCATCCGGCAAAAGTGACACGCGATCCCGGGCCGCCAGCGCCGCTCGCGGCGCTCTGCAGGACGGTATCGATGAGATCGCGCACGCTGTAGATCTCAGTCAACTGAGATTCTTCGACGTTGCCTCCGAGTTCTTCTTCGAGGCGGCTAAGCAGTTCAACGCGCTGCATCGAGTCGAGGCCGAGATCAAGATCGAGGCTGAGCGTGGGCCGCAGGCTGGGAGGAGCGGAGCGCGAGGCATCGCGGACAATCTTCAGAGCGCGCTGCACATCGGGCTGGTCGAGCCACGCAGCCTCGTCGGCGGTCAACGGTTTTTCCGCCGGGACGTCCGAATCGTCCGCAATTTTCGTAGCCTGATTTGCTTTCACCCGCTTCGCTACTTCGAAGCGTTTGATCTTGCGGGTTGTGGTGCGCGGCAGATCCTCCTGCCAGATCTCATAGCTTCCAATCCGCTTGGTCGTGGGAATCTTCGGCGAAAGGCCTTCCACTTCGAAACGGATAGCCTCTTTCACGTTTACGATCTTGCGTTGCCGGAGGACATCGAAGTTGGGGACGATCACGGCGTGCAGCCGGTCGCCGCCTTCGCCGGGTTTGCCTTCGAGTCCCATCACGGCGATTTCCTTGATGATCGGCGACTTCAGATAGTGCGCCTCGATCTCTTCGGGATAAACATTCTTGCCATTGCTGAGTACGATGACTTCTTTCTTGCGTCCGGTCAGGAAGAGGTTGCCCTTCGAGTCGAAGTAGCCCAGGTCGCCGGTGAGGAACCAGCCGTCACGGAAGACCGCTGCTGTGGCGTCGGGGCGGTTCCAGTATCCCTTCATTACCACTGCGCCGCGCACTGCGAGTTCCCCAATAGGCGGACCGCCGTCCTCCTGAGGCTCCGGATCGAGGATCTTTCCTTCCACGCCTTTCATCGCTTTGCCGCAGGAGCCAATTACGTTGTCATGGGGAGAAGTTACGAAGATAGCTGCGGTGGTTTCCGTCAGGCCCAGCGCCTGCAATATGTCGATGCCAAGGTCGTGAAAATCACGCATGATCCCGGGATCGAAGCGCGATCCTCCGGTGGCGAAGTAGCGCATCTTCGGCCCGAGGGTGTCGTGGATTTTGCGGAAGAAGATGCGTCCGGCATTGATTCCCAGCTTGCGCAGAGTACGATTGATCGCCACAAGCAGGGAGAAAACCTTCTGCGTTACCACTCCGCGCTTCTTGATTTCCTGGAAAACGCGCTCATGGATCAGATAGTAGAACTGCGGCACGACGGCGAACGCGGTGATGTTGCGCTCGCCCAGAGCACGCATGAGTTCGGTGGTGTTGAGCGTTTCCAGATAGACGACGCGCGATCCCTTCACCAGCGGGAGCAGCAGATTGGCCATCTGCGCCAGTACGTGAAAGAGCGGGAGGACGCCGAGGAGCGCATCGGTGGGCCCGAGATCGACCCAGTTGAACACGGCCTCGACCTCGCCCAGGAAATTGGCGTGGGTCAGCATCACGCCCTTGGGATCGGCGGTGGTGCCGGAAGTGTAGAGCAGGGATGCGAGGTCGTCGTCCTTGGCTGGAGCAGGTTTGAATTTGCCCGGGCCGGCGTCGAAGATTGCGGGTAGATTGCCCAGCCAGTGATCCTCGACGGAATGGTTGGCCATGCGGTCGGGATCCATGAGGACGAGACCCAGGTTCAACTCGGTAATCGCAGGCCGTGCTACCGGAACATGTTTGGCGTCACTGAATACGGCCGAGGCGCCGCTGTCCTTCAGAAGCTTGGCAACCTGGTCGGCGTGCAGGGCGGTGTCGAGTGGAACGGCGGCGCAGCCCGAGGCAATGATTCCCAGGTAGGCCGCGACCCAGCGCGGGTGGTTATCGGCCAGGATCGCCAGTCGTGATCCGTGGGCGTACCCGTTCTCTGTGATCCACCGACCCACCGATTCTGCCATGCGGTGCAGTTCGGCGTAGGTGCAGCTTTCGATGTGATCGTGGCCTTGCAGTTCGAGCGCGACATTGTCCGGCCAGCGCTCGGCGCAATCGACAAAGCGGTCGTAGAAGGTGGGCATTCGTCGTGGCGAATATACACGAAATGTAGCTCGAAACGCAGTGATGGGGTAAGGCGGTTGCCAACTCTGGCAACGGCATTACGAACCGCAAGCCGACGGTCAAACGCGTTCGGCTAGGGCTTCTTGGGGGGTTGCGGCTTTTCCGCATCCGCGATGGCTTTGCGGAACTCTTCGACGGCCGAAACCTTGGGCGGCCGCAAACAATCCTTGGCGATGTAGCGCCAGACTGCCGGCGCGTCCAGCGGAGTTTGCACGCCGCCGCGATACACCTCGAAGGTGTCTTCGGAAGGGCCGACCTCATTGCTGACGCGTGGCCCGTTCTGCGGCCCGTCGATGCCAGGATCGCTGAGCGGAGGGGCATGACCCTGTTGTCCACCGATACGAATGGTGCTGTCGGTGGATTGCCCGGCGCCCGGGCGACTATCGATGGGGCCACCCTTGATCGTGGGTTGCATCATTTTGCCGGAGCCGGTGCGGACTGCGATCACCAGATCCGCTTCCGCTCCGTCCATGACTACGCGGAAGCGGCCCCATTCCATCAGAGCTTTCTCCACATTGTCGCGAGCCGTGGCGTTGGCCATGGGCTGGTCGAGAGGCTCTCCTGCCTCCGGATTCACGACGACGAGCACCGTCGTGGCCTTCAAAACGTACTCGGGCAGGGTAGGCTTCTTCTTGTCCTTGGCGTTTGCGGGAAGAGCCAGCAGGATAGCGAAGAGGATCAGCGCGGAAAAGCGTGCAGTCATGGGAAGCTCCGTGACCGGTCAACTGACTGCGCCATTATACTGCGCCGTTATACTGGAGGTGTGACCGGAGTGTGTCGTTGCGGTCTCGGCCAGCATCGAATGTGCTAGGCTTTAAAGGTAGTTTTGGGCGTGCTGCCCTCTGAAGGACTCGAGTTTGATCAATCAGCTATTAGGCAAGGTTTTTGGGACCAAGAACGAGCGTGTGGTTAAAGCGCTGACGCCCAAGGTCCGGGCAATCAACGCGCTAGAGCCGCAGATCCAGACGCTCACCGACGCTGAACTTCGCGCCAAAACGGATGAATTCCGGAAGCGCATTCAGGAACGGCTCAGCCAGGTCACGCGGGCTCCCCAGGCAGCGGCTCCCGAAGTCGGGTCCGAGGATGAACCCGACTTTGACGAGCAGAAAGAGTTCGAAAAACGTGAGTACGAAACGCTGCAGGAAGTGCTCGACGAAATCTTGGTAGAGGCCTTTGCGGTGGTCCGCGAGGCCGGGCGCCGGGTGCTCAACATGCGCCACTTCGACGTGCAACTCATCGGTGGCATGGTGCTGCACCAGGGAACGATTTCG
The DNA here is from genome assembly GCA_963706645.1 of uncultured Acidobacteriaceae bacterium. Classification (GTDB taxonomy): domain Bacteria; phylum Acidobacteriota; class Terriglobia; order Terriglobales; family Acidobacteriaceae; genus Sulfotelmatobacter. The sequence goes on along the minus strand of CAVPNR010000006.1, from coordinate 55,564 downwards.
GAGATGAAGACTGGCGAAGGCAAAACGCTGGTCGCGACTCTTCCCGTGTATCTCAACGCGCTCAGCGGGCGCGGCGTGCACGTAGTCACGGTCAACGACTACCTCGCCAAACGCGACTCGGAGTGGATGGGACGGCTGTACCGGTTCCTGGGCTTGACGGTCGGCGTGATCGTGCATGACTTGGACGACGAAGAGCGGCGAGCGGCTTACGCCGCCGACGTCACGTACGGCACGAACAACGAGTTCGGATTCGACTACCTGCGCGACAACATGAAGTTCGACATCAAGGATTGTGTGCAGCGCGGGCACAATTACGCGATCGTCGACGAAGTCGATTCCATCCTGATTGACGAAGCCCGCACGCCGCTAATCATCTCCGGCGCCAGCGAGGAATCGACCGACAAGTATTACAAGGTCAACCGCATCATCCCCAAGCTGGAAAAGGGTGAAGAAATTGACGTTGCGCCCGGAGAACCAGCGCAGCTGACGGGCGACTTTGTGGTCGATGAAAAGCACCGCAACATCACGGTGACCGATGAAGGCTGGATGAAGGTCGAGGGCTTGCTCGGCATTGGGAACATTGCCGACCCGGAGAACTGGCCGCTGAAACATCACGTCGAGACGGCTATCAAGGCGCATGCGCTCTATCGCAAGGATGTGGAATACGTCATCAAAGACGGCGAAGTCATCATCGTCGACGAATTTACCGGGCGCATGATGCCGGGGCGGCGCTGGTCCGATGGCTTGCACCAGGCGATTGAAGCCAAGGAGGGCGTGAAGATCGAGCGCGAGAACCAGACGCTCGCGACCATCACGTTCCAGAATTATTTCCGCATGTTCAAGAAGCTGGCCGGCATGACCGGAACGGCGGAGACGGAAGCGGCCGAATTCGACAGTATCTACAAGCTGGACGTCGTGGTAATTCCGACCAATAAACAGATGTTACGGATCGAGAATCCAGACATCGTCTACCGTACGGAGAAAGAGAAGTATTTCGCAGCGGCAGACGAAATCCAGCAACTGGCGGCGAAGGGCCAGCCGGTGCTGGTGGGCACGACGTCGGTCGAGAAATCGGAGCGGCTGTCGGACCTGCTCAAGAAGAAGGGCATCAAGCACGTCGTCTTGAATGCCAAGTTTCACGAGCGTGAAGCCGAGATCGTTGCCCAGGCCGGACGCAAGGGCATGATCACCATCGCGACCAACATGGCCGGCCGTGGCACGGACATCCTGCTGGGCGGCAATCCGGAGTTCATGGTCAAGCAGGAACTGGTGAAGAAGGGAATCGCGCAGCAGTTGAGGGTGGCCCAGGGAAGGATCGAAGGTCCGCAGGAAGATGGGATCACTTCCATTTTCTACTACAACGGCAACGAGTACACGGTCCCTACGGATAAGTGGAACGAAGCGCTGACCCGCTACAAGGCGCAAACCGATGTAGAGCACGACGAGGTCACAGCGGTGGGCGGCTTGCACATCCTGGGCACCGAACGGCACGAGTCGCGGCGCATTGATAACCAGCTCCGCGGGCGCGCCGGACGCCAGGGTGATCCCGGTTCCTCGCGCTTCTACCTGGCGCTCGAAGACGACCTGATGCGCATCTTCGCCAAAGAGTGGATTTCGACCTTGCTGCAAAAGTTGGGAATGGAAGAGGGCGTGCCGATCGAGTCGAAGATGATTACCCGCCGCATCGAGACGGCGCAAAAGGCGGTGGAAGGTCAGCACTTCGAGTCTCGCAAACACCTGATCGAATACGACGACGTGATGAATAAGCAGCGCGAGGCGGTATACGGCTTGCGTCGCCGCTTGCTCGAAGGCACCGACCAGAAGGATCTCATCCTCGAAGATTACGTCTCGGCGATTCTTGGCGAGCTGATCGAGCAATACTGTCCGGCTAAGGCTCATGTCGCGGACTGGAATATCAAGGGGTTGAAAGACGCGGTGTTCACGCGCTTCGGCGTCGATTTCCTGGCTGAGGGCGTGAAGGCCGATACGTTGAATCGCCAAGAACTCGGGGACGCGATTTTCGAGAAGCTGAAAGAACGCTACGACGCGAAAGAAAAGCTCATCGGCCCCGATGCGATGCGCCATCACGAGCGCATGATCATGCTGAGCGTGATCGACCAGCAGTGGAAAGATCACCTGCTCAGCATGGACCACCTGAAGGAAGGCATCGGGCTGCGCGGCTATGGGCAGCACGATCCGCTGGTCGAGTACAAGAAGGAATCGTTCGACATGTTCGAAGCGATGATGCAGCGCTTCCAGGAAGATACGGTGCGCTATCTGTACCTTATGCAGATTCTGGAGCGTCCACCGGACGCGGGTCCGCCGCCAAGTGCGCCCAGTGGGCAAACACCGGAGTCCGGAGTTCCGGCTCAGCATGGTGGAGATGGAAATGGAAGGCGTCCTCCACGGATGGTCTCGACCTCGGCCGATGAGCTGGAAGAGGCTTTCATGCGCCGCAAGCGCCGCGAACTCGAACAGGCGCGTATGGCGGGCGCGGGCGATACGCCGCAGGTGCAGCAAGTCGTCCGCGGGCAGGAAAAAGTGGGGCGCAATGATCCTTGCCCCTGCGGGTCAGGGAAGAAATATAAGAAGTGTCACGGCGCGTAAGTTGAGAATCGGGTGCCCCAAGTCAGAATCTCAAAATCAAAATCCGAGGTTCAAAACCCCCACCCTGTCCCTCCAAAAAACGGAGGGACAAGGGCGGGGCACCCATTACTTGACGGCTTTGAATGTCATTTCGTTGGCGGGGCTTCCCGTTTCTTGTTTCCAGTCTGTGAACAATGTCGCGTAGTTCTTGGTGATGTAGTGCGCGGGCGTGACTCCCAGCTTTTTTGCAGTTGCGTCAATCCAGCGCGGCGGGCCCTCGATCTCGCAGAAATTTCCGATCGGCGTTTCGTCCACAACAACTTGCCCCTTGCCATCGGTCCACTCCGCGCGGAACTTTTCGTAGCGAAAGGTCGGTGCATATCCCAGGCCCCGCAGGATCGCGTCCATCTTCTTGCCGTCGACGACGCCCGTCTCTAACTCGATCCGACTGCTGTGGCGGCCTTTGATGCCTCCGCTCTTGTGAGTTAGCGTCCAAGTCGATCCGTACTTGCGCAGCCGAAGCAGTTGCCTTCGCGCCCGCAGGATTTCACCGGGCAGGTCGTAGAGCGTGTTCATCTCGTTGGTCCGCGGCGTGACTAGTTGGAATCCCGCGGCGCGCAGCTTGCGAGCCAGCGCCCGCAGATCCCCTGCGCGAAATTTGATTTCGATTTCCCGCTGCATGAAGAGAGTCGTCAGCCCGCGCGAGATCCTTCTCTTCGCCTGAAGAACGGCTCCGTTCAGGATGACGCCATACGGAGAAGAATGTGGAAAGCCAGACTCGTATCCATCTAAGAGTGTATTACGGATGCGCGGCACCGGCTGCGGGAGTGGCATTGATCCGGAAGCGCGGGCCCGGTTCCTTGTCCCAGTTTATTTCGTCCAGGGGGCCGACCACAAACCACCAACTGAGCCCGCCGATCCAGGCGACGACTGCAGTGATAAAGAATGGCCAATAGAAAGAACCGGTTCGATCCAGAAGGAAACCTGTGAGTGCGGGAGCGATGGCGCCGCCGAGATTGCCCACGAAATTCTGCACGCCGATCCAGCGCCCGACCATTCGGGGTCCGGCCAGCATCTGCGAGATCGCCCAGCTGTTGCAGACGCTGATTCCCAGAAACGCTCCGGTCGCAACCAGCATCGCTGTGAAGAGCGGGCCGGATGCCACTACTGTGATGGCGAGACAAATGCCGATGCCCATGTGACCGAACAGCATCAAGCCTTTGCGCACCAAAGTGGGAGAGGCGCCTGCGTGGATCCAGCGGTCCGATAGTTTTCCGGTCACTGCCGAAGAAATCGCGGAAGCCAGGAAGAGCAGGCCGCCAGCGTTGGCCACATCGTGCAGGGTAAGGTGGCGTCCCCGCTGGAGGTAAGAGGGCAGCCAGGTCACCAGAAAATACAAAAAGTAATTGATGGAAGCCTGCCCAATGCAGGTTCCCCACGAGGAGCGTCGCCGTAGAATGTCAAGAAAGCCAGCGGTTCGCGCTTGTGACCGGTAGGGTGGGTCTGTTCGACGCGGCATCCACGCCCCCCATAGCGGGAGCCAGAGCAAACCCGCCAAGCCGAGCATAAGAAAAAACGGCCGCCAGCCAAAACGCCCGACGGCTCGACCTCCCACCCACATTCCAAGTGCAGGTCCGAGCGCCAAACCCACCATGATCATGGCGTTGGCAAATCCGCGATGCCTCTCTTTGAAATAGCTGCCCAGGACTTTTCCGTACGAGGGGAACGCGACCGATTCCCCGAGGCCGAGAATCACACGGATGATCAACAGAGCGGCGAACCCGTGCAAAAGGCCGGTAATCGCGGTCGAGACCGACCACAGAAAAAATCCAGCGGCAAAGACCCACTTCACGTCAAAGCGGTCCACTAGCCACCCGGATGGAATCTGCATCAATGCGTACGTCCAGAAGAACGCTGAGAGCAGAGTGCCCAGTTGAAAATCTGAGATATGAATTTCGTGCTTGATCAACTCTGCGGCGATCGAGAGGTTGCTGCGGTCAATGTAGTTGATGAGGACCGACAGGCTGAGCAGGAAGAGGACGCCGTTCATCCGGGCGTTGCTGGGCGCTTCGTGAGTTGTGGTGGCCGTCATCGCGGAAAGCCCGACAATCGTACACCACTCTCCGCCACTTCATCGGGAATTTCTAGGATTACGGGAAGCGACCGCGGACACTCGGCGATGCTATCATTTTCGGCGACTACGAAGCCCAAACGGGGGGCGAGCATGAAGACCTTATTTCAACCCGAAGCCGTCGTCGACGTAGTCTCGCGTGTCGACACATTGCAGCCTGCGACGCAACGTCTGTGGGGCAAGATGGATGTGGCGCAAATGATGGCGCATTGTTCCGCGGCGCTCGACATGGCGTCAGGCCGCCTCAATCCGCCTCGCTCGCTCATCGGGAGGCTCATCGGGCGGTTCGTCAGGCCGATCTACTCCAACGATAAGCCGTTCTCGCAGAACAATCCCACCGACCCAAAGCTTGTGGTTTCAGATCAACGGGACTTTGCGCGCGAACGAGATCAGCTAAAAATCAAAATCCGGCAGTTTCACGAGGGCGGAGAAGCGAAGTGCACGCAGCATCCCCATCCGTTCTTTGGCTCGCTGACGCCGCAGGAGTGGGGCATCGGCATGTACAAGCACTTGGATCATCATCTGCGGCAATTCGGCGCATAGAGGGAGTTCTTAGCTGAACGTGGGCAACTTCACCAGATCGTCCTTGGGGATCGATTCCAAATGGCCTCCGGCTTTGCGCCAGGCGGCCAATCCGCCGACGATCACAAACGTGTTGAATCCTCTTTCCTGCAGTAGATGCGCCACCCGGGCGCTAGTCCCTTCACGCGCTCAAGTACAGTAGAGATAAATGTCCTTGTCTTTGGGGAGATGCTTAATCTCCTCGTCGAGATTGTTGGGTTCGATGCGGATGGAACCGGCGATGCGTTCGGCTCCGATGTCGTAGTATCCGTGGCTGCGCACATCGACAATCAGCACCCGGTCTTTCTCGGTCGAAGCCAGTCGGGCAGCGAGTTCCGCGGCCTGCACCCGGGGCATGACCCGGTATTTCTTGTACCGAATGAATTGCGCGGTCCGATAAATGGCATAGACAAGGAGAGTGGCGGTGACGATGACCTCCATGGCGCGCCCCGCAGCGTGGAAGCTGTTCAAGGTGGCGGCAAGGAAATCGCGCGACAGGTATCCAATTAGCAGGTAGGTGCCGGAATAGAGCATCGCTCCGGCCATATCGAGGCGCAGGAACTGGCCGAAGCGCATCTTCATGCTACCGGCGAGCGGCGCGGCCATGGTGTTGATCCCAGGGATGAACTTGGCGATCACCAGCGTCAGTTTGCCGCGTTTGTAGAACGATTCGGCCGAACGGAGAATGCAGGTTTCGGGGTTCATCGAGAGGCGGCAAAGAATCCCGAGCAGAGCCCAGCCGGTGTAGCGGCCGAGCCAGAACTGCGCCGTGTCGCCGATGATGAGCGCGACCATCGCGGCAAGAAGTACGCCCGCTCCCGAGAGAGTGTGAGAGGCGACCGCGGCGCCCGCTGCCACCAGTGCAATCGCGGCCGGAAAGGGAAGGCCAATCGCTTCGGCAAACAGCAGGAGGAACGTCAGGGCATAACCGTGGCGCGCCATCATGGAGAGCAGGTCAGTCATCGATAGTTGTGGATCAACGGGCCTTGCAGAACTGTGGATTGCAGGATTTTGATTCGGCAGCCCCGGAAAGGGTTCAGTATAAACAAAGTCGGGCGGGTCCGATGGACTGACGCCCGGCTTTGCTGCACGAGGAGCGAGTCTCTCAGGAGGACTTTCCTCGTTCAGGGTGAGCAAGACAGCGGCTTGCACTCGAAGACTCTTCCGGCCCTGTCCGGGCCGGCGCGTCGAAAAACCTAGGCGCCTTTCGTCTAAAGCTTCGACTGAAGCCGCCGTCTCTCGTTGATGGTTCGTCCGCTACGGACAGGACCCTCAGCGACCTGCCTTTCTCAGGTGCCGGGGGGAGGCTGGAGGTCGCGACATCCGCGCCTCATCGCATGCCAGTGCGTCTCATTAGCCTTCCGCTCTGGCGGACAGTCCCAGCAACTGGCCGCATTTTGCGGCGACTCGGAAAGAATGTCTGTAGCACCGGTCACGTTTGTTGGTGACTGCCGTCAATTCAGGTGAGACGGGTCGGGTGTGCTTCCACTCACAGGTCGGATGACGAATCGAGACAGGCGGGCCAGCGGATGGATTTGTTACTTCTCTCTTGCGACGACAAATTCCGGCGCCCAGAGCAGGGCCCGCTTGATTTCGGTGTCCGGGAAGATGCAGATCGCTTTCTGTGCCGATTCGGCGTATTGCGCGGCACGAGCGGTGGCGGCTTCCAGTGATCGGTAGCGCCGCAGGATTTCGAGAATCTCGGCATGTGTCACGCCATTGAAGGCTCCATGGAGTAACACCGTCTCGATTTTTAAGCGCTCTTCGGGAGTGCAGCGCTCGAGCGCATGAATCACCGCCATGGTCGCCTTGCCTTCGCGCAAATCGCTGGCCACCGGTTTGCCCAGGATGTCTTCCGAAGCGGTCAAGTCGAGGACGTCATCGACAATCTGAAATGCCATCCCGAGGTCATGCCCGTACTGGCCGAGAGCCGCTTCCTGTTCCGGCGTGGCTCCGGCGAGAATCGCGCCCAGACGCATGCAGACCGAAAACAGGCACGCGGTTTTACGAAAGATGAGGTCGAAATGCTCGTCCAGGCCGATGAGCTTGCCCAGTTTTTCCATCTGCAGCAGTTCACCCTCGACCATCTGCTGGGTGAGTTCGATCAGGGTGTCGAGAATGCGGAAGTTGCGCTCCTGCACCGCGATCTTGAAGGCCTGCATGTAGAGCCAGTCCCCGGCGAGCACACACTTCGAATTGCCCCATTGTGTATTGGCTGCAGGGCGCCCGCGCCGCGTCTTGGCTTCGTCAATGATGTCGTCATGCACCAGGGTCGCGGTATGAATGATCTCGACGACCGCACCGAGGCGCACCGCTCCTTGGCCCTGGTAGTCGAGCAATTTCGCGGAAAGCAATAACAACGCCGGGCGGATGCGCTTGCCGCCGCCAGCGCGCAGGTACTCGCCAATCTCGGTAATGGCTTGCACGCGCGAGACTGTGTCGCGGCCGAACTCGTTCTCCAGCGCGACGAGGTCATCCCGCAGCAGATCGAATACTTCTTTCCCGTTAATGGCGGCCGGTGCGCTCAATTCCTCTGTGCTCTCTGTGTCCTCTGTGCTTAATTCGTTCGGTAATTCGTAAACTGCAAGTCGATTCCGAAATCGTGCCCCTTCAGCAGGGCGATCGTCTCCTGCAGAGTGTCGCGATCTTTACTGCTGATGCGCACCAGGTCCCCTTGAATCGAGGCCTGCGCCTTCTTCTTCGAGTCTTTGATGAGTTTGACGATCTCACGTGCCTTCTCGATGGCGATTCCCTGCTGCATGGTGACTTTGCGCTTGGCCGTTCCTCCTGCCGCCGGTTCGATTGCGCCGTAGGTCAGTCCTTTGAGCGAAACTCCGCGCTTTACCAGTTTCTGTTGCAGGACGTCGTTCACGGCCTTGAGCTTGTACTCGTCCGCCGAGTGCAGCACGATTGCATCCTTTTCCAGTTCGATATTCGACTTCGAATCTTTCAGGTCGAAACGTGTGTGAATCTCCTTAAGCGCCTGCTGAATGGCGTTCGAGACCTCGTTCAGGTCGATCTTGCTCACGACGTCGAAACTGTTATCGGGCATATTTCTAATCTTTCTGAAAGAAAGGAATCTTCACCTGAGGTTAACAGAAGTGCCGCGCTTAGCGGGCCGGAACTTTGCTTTCAGCCATTTCAGCCAATTTGAAAAAATTGTAGAAATTATGGGAGGTGCGTTCGCCTACTTCTTCCATCGAGAGTCCGCGCAATTCGCCTAGCTTTCGAGCTGTTTCCTTAACGAACGCTGGTTCGTTGCGCTTGCCGCGGTGCGGGACGGGTGCCAGATAAGGGCAGTCGGTCTCGATCAGCATCCGGTCGAGCGGGACCTCGAGAGCCGCGTCGCGAATCTGCTGCGCCTTGGGGAAGGTTAGATTGCCCGCGAAAGAGATCACAAAGCCCAAGTCGAGCGCGCGCTTGGCCTGAGCCCAGTTACCGGTAAAGCAGTGCAGAATCCCGCCCAGTCCGTGCGGAGCCCATTGATCTTGAATCATGCCAAGGCAATCGTCCCAAGCATTGTCGCTGCCATCCGACGGCCGGCAGTGAATCACGATGGGCAGTTTCGCCGCGGCTGCCAGTTCCATTTGCCGGGCAAACACCTGCTTCTGGGTATCCCGCGGCGAGTGATCGTAGTGGTAGTCCAAGCCGATTTCTCCCCATGCGATCACCTTGGGATGCCGCGCCAGTTGCTCCATGGTTTGATAAGCGGCGTCATCCGCGAGGCGAGCTTCGTGCGGATGGATCCCGATGGTCGCGTACATGAACGGGTGCTGTTCCGCGAGTTGTATTCCGGCATCGAGCGTGGGTGGGCCGTCGCCATTGCCGATCGCGACCATCGTTCGGACTCCGGCCTCGCGCGCGCGAGCGATGACCTGCTCGCGATCCGCGTCGAACTGCTTGCCATCGAGATGTGCATGAGAATCGACGAACATGGTCGTTAGTCGTTGGTCGTTAGCAAACGCGAGGCTCGCTGGTTTGTGTGGGGACGGGCGCCTTCGCCCGTCCGGCTGAGCGCAGCGAAGCCAGGTTTTGATTCTGCCGCCTGCCCTTGTCACGCACCGGGCGGCAGCTTCGCATCCTTCAAGTGATAGTCGATGTGCCTGCACGCCTCGCGAATGTCCCAGATCGTATCCTGCACATCGCCGCTATCGGTTTCGAGTTGGTGCTGCAACTTAGGCAGATAGTCGTCGTAAATCTCGACCGCAGATTCCCGAATATCCAGCAGCGCGAGCGTGAAGACGTCTGCCTCGCCTTCGGTCATGACGCCTCGAGTCTTCAACAACTCAATCAACGCTTGTCGATCTTTTAGCGCGAAATCTCGCATAAGCCGTCTAGCTACTTCAGCCGCGCCCCGATTGGCACATCCTCCAAAAACCCTGCCAGCACCGGCTTCCCACCCTCCAGCGACGCGGCCACGATCATCCCATTCGATTCGAGGCCACGCAGCTTTCGCGGAGCCAGATTGGCCACGATCACCACCTTGCGGCCGACGAGAGTTTCGGGTGCGTAGGCCTCGGCGATCCCGGCCAGCACCTGCCGCACTTCGGTGCCGATGTCGATCTCCAGCCGCAAAAGCTTGTCCGCCTTGGGCACGCGTTCGGCCACTTTTACGATGCCCACGCGCAACTCGATCTTGGCGAAGTCGTCGATCGTGATTTTTCCGCCATCCGTCGCCGCAGAGGGCGCAGGTGTCGCGACGACTGGGACTGACTTTGCGGGCGCTGGAGGTGCCGTTGGCGGTTCCGGAGGTTCCTTGGATTCTTCGACCGCCGGACCTCGTTGCTGATCTTCCATCTGTTGCATCCTTTCAATTGCGCTCTTGTCGGCGCGCGGGAAAACCGGGTGGACGTCGCCGAGTTTCGTGCCCAGCGGCAACTGTCCCCAAGCGAGATCGGCGAGAGGAAGTTTCTTGATGTCGCCGAGTCCCATCTGCTGCCAGATCTTGGCCGTTGCATCTGGCATGACGGGGTGCGCCAGCGCGGTCGCAATGCGCAGAGCCTCCGCTGAAGTGTAGAGCACGGTGGCCAGCCGTGCCCGGCTTCCGTCGTCTTGTTTTTCGCCAAGCGACCAGGGCTCGTTCTCGACGATGTATTTGTCGACCGCTGCAACGAGCCCCCACGCGGTTTCCAGCGCGCGGGAGAACTGGAATTGGTCGAACAACACGCCAAACTCGCGAATTGTCTTGCGCGCGGTATCAGCAATCGCCTCATCGCCCGGAAGTTTCGACGCCGAAGGCGACGGATAAGGCACCTCGCCCTTGAAGTACCGATTAATCATGGTCAGCGTACGGCTGGCCAGATTGCCCAGGCCGTTCGCGAGGTCGGAGTTGTAGCGCTGCACCAGAGCGTCGAAGGAGAACGATCCGTCCTGCCCGAACACGACTTCGCGCAATAGGAAATAACGCAAGGCGTCCGCGCCCAACACGTCGAGGATCGTCTCGGTGCGCACAATGTTGCCGCGCGACTTCGACATTTTGCTCTCTTCAAACAGCAGCCAACCATGCGCCACAATCGCCTTCGGCAAGGGCAAGCCTGCCGCCAGCAAAAATGCCGGCCAATAGACGCAATGGAAGCGGACAATTTCCTTGCCGATCATGTGCACATCGGCCGGCCAGTACTTCTTGAAGGCTTCCTGCGCCCCCGCGTGCGACGACCCATAGCCGATGGCGGTGAGGTAGTTCGCCAGCGCGTCGAGCCAAACGTAGATCACATGCTTCGGATCGTCCGGCACAGGGATGCCCCAGGAAAATGTCGAGCGGCTGATCGAAAGGTCGCGCAGACCTGATCGCACAAACGAAATCACTTCATTCCGCCGGGTCTCGGGACGAATGAAATCCGGGTTGGCATAAAGCTCGAGCAGCTTGTCCTGAAAGGCTGAGAGTTTGAAGAAGTAATTCTCTTCGTGAACCGTCTCCGTGATGCGCCCGCAGGTTGGACACGGATCGCCGGGCTGCGCACCGTCGACATAGAGTTCGTCGGATACGCAGTACTGACCGGTGTACGTTCCCTTATAGATGTAGCCGTTGTCGCGAATGCGGCGGAACAGTTCCTGGACGCGCTTCTTATGGCGCTCTTCGGTGGTGCGGATGAAGTCGTCGTTCGAAATGCTCATCCGCTTCCAGAGGTTGCGGAATTCCGCCGAAATCTCGTCGGCGTACTGCTGCGGAGTCTTGCCGGCGGCTTGCGCGGCGCGCTCAATCTTCTGGCCGTGCTCGTCGGTGCCCGTGAGGAAGAACGTGTCGGCGCCCAGCAGTCGCTGCCGCCGCGCAATCGTGTCGCAGGCGATCGTAGTGTAGGCATGGCCGATGTGGGGCCGCGCGTTCACGTAGTAAATCGGAGTCGTGATGTAGAACTTTCGAGTCATAGATTCTTGTTCAACCACCAAGGACACGAAGTTACACGAAGGAGAAGGACGACCTTAGTGGACCTTCGTGTCCTTGGTGGTTAAGGCGTCTTGCCTTTCCCCAGGTACTGTTGCGAGGCTTCCTGCATCACCGTCTTTAGCGGCACGTGGTGTGCGGCCGCGATGCGCCGGCAGTCTTCATATTCCGGCGCGTAATTGGTGACGGTTCCATTCATGCTGGCAATCTTGATGCGCACCTCGCCCCATTGGGTGCGGACATTTTCCCAACGTCGCGCCAGCGTTTGTCGAATTTCGTCGCGGCGCCGCACGCCCAGCGTCGTGGTCTCGGTGAAGATCAATTGCGTCAGACTGCTCGCGTCTTCGGGCTTGCAGAGCACGGTGAGCAGGGTGCCGGGACGGTTCTTCTTCATCTGCACGGGCATGCCAAATACGTCCAGCGCGCCTTCTTCGAGCAGACGATCCAACACGTATCCGAAGACCTGCGGATTCAGATCATCGAGATTCGCTTCCAGAACAGTTACAGTTTCGGAGGCGGTTTTCGCCGCGAGCGTTGACGCGGATTCGCCTATGGTCAATCGCACGACATTCGGAAGGCCAGGGAACTCGCGCGTCCCGGCGCCGTAGCCCGACTTCTCGATCTTCATCTCGGGGAACGCTGCGAAACGCTTGACCAACGTTCTTACGATCGCCGCGCCGGTAGGAGTGACCAGCTCCGCCTGTACGCCGGATGAGTATACGGGCGCGTCTTTCAGCAATTCGACTGTGGCCGGGGCCGGGACCGGGAAGGTGCCATGCGCGCACTGCACCGATCCGCCGCCCACGTTGAGAGCGGAGCAGATAATCTCGTCTACTCCTAACGCTTCTGCCCCTACGGCGGCGCAGACGATATCGACCATGGCGTCAACCGCCCCGACTTCATGAAAGTGGACCTTCTCGATCGATGTGGCGTGAATCTTCGCTTCGGCTGTTCCTAGCGCTTCAAAGATGGCGATGGCTGTCCTCTTGGCAGTTTCGCTGATCACGGATTTGCTGATGATCTCGCGAATCTCAGTCAATCCGCGGCCGTGCGAACGGGAGCCCTCGTGGGAATGTTTATGTGGCGCGGGCGCCCCCGCCCGCGGAGTTTCGTGATCATGATGATCCTCGTCCCCATGGCGATGCTCGTGGTCGTGAGGATGTTCGTGCTCGTGGTGAGCGTGCGCGGGCGTGGGCGCCCGCGCCACATTTTGATTTTGCTTTTTCCAGTACTCTTCCCGCGGAAGATCTTTCTCACCATCCACCCACACGTCGACCTTGGTTGCGGAAATACCGCTGCGGACGACCCGCGAAATCTCCAGCCGCGCTCCCAAGCCCAGAGCAGCGACGGTTTCTTCCAGCACCCTGGGCGGAACTCCGGCGTCGAGAAGCGCGCCCAAGAACATGTCGCCGCTTACGCCGGAAAAACACTCAAGATAGGCAATGCGCATAAAATCCAAGTCTTCACCACAGAGGACACGGAGATCACAGAGGAAACGCGCTGAAGGGTGATCTCTGCGGTTTCGGTTTCCTCTTTATCCCTATGGTGAAAGGGTTTCTGCCGTCACAAACGAGAAACTTTCATCATAGGGAAGCAATCCACCTCCGTCAAACGCGCGCGGGCCCGGCCCTCTGGTAAAATCACTGTTTCTTCAATCACTTAGAGGGACTCTTGTATCGTCATCTGAAACACCGCCTCATCGAAGCCGTAGTCCCATTTGTGTTCCGAACGTACAACCTCTCGATCGGTGGTTTCGCAGTCGAGCAGCCGCCCAAAATCGAGTTTGGCGAATATGCGTTTCCATTGGCCTTCGAGCTAGCCAGAAAACTGCGCAAGCCCCCGCGCAAGGTGGCCGAAGAGATCGTTGCGGGCGTCGGTCCCATTGAAGGTTTCGAGAAATTGGAAGTTGCTGGGGCAGGCTACATCAACGCGCATGTGAATCGATCCGAGTTTGGCTCCGCCATTGTCACGGGTGAATTTCCGAAGCTCGAACGGTTGCGGCGCAGGCTTGCTGCGCAGCGCGGCAAGATATTGGTCGAGCACTCGAGCATCAATCCGAACAAGGCCGCGCACATTGGGCACCTGCGGAACGCGATTCTCGGCGACACATTTGTCCGGCTCTTGCGCTTTGAGGGCAGGGAAGTCGATATTCAGAACTACATCGACAATACCGGGGTGCAAGTGGCCGATGTGGTGGTTGGCTTCATGCACATCGAGAAGAAGTCTCGCGCGGAAATTGAGGCCCTCACTCGGCAGCCGCGATTCGACTACTACTGTTGGGATCTGTATGCACGGGTCTCGCAGTGGTACGAGGCGGACAAGCAGAACCTGCAGCTCCGCCTGCAGACTTTGCACGCGATCGAGGATGCCTCTACGGAAACGGCCGCCATCGCCGAACTGATCTCGGTAGCGGTGCTGCGCCGACATCTCGAGACCATGGACCGACTCGACATCGAATACGATTTCCTGCCCCGCGAAAGCGAAATCCTGCACCTGCATTTCTGGGATGCGGCTTTCAGCAAGCTGAAGGAATCTGGCGTGCTCACCTTCGAGAGTGAAGGGAAGAACAAAGGGTGCTGGGTGATGCGGCGCGCCGGAACTGCAAAGGCAAGTTCCACCACAGAGGGTGCCGAGGACACAGAGGAAAGCCAGATATCAGAGGAAGATCAGAAGGTAATCGTCCGTTCCAACGGGACCGTCGGCTACGTCGGTAAGGACATTGCCTATCACATGTGGAAGTTCGGCCTGCTGGGGCGGGACTTTGGATACCGCAAGTTCTATCGTTATCCGAACGGCCACGACTGCTGGATTTCCACGGCGGATGGGGAGAAGGAGCATCCTCACTTCGGCGACGTGGCGGAAATCTACAACGTGATCGATGCCCGGCAATCCGAAGCGCAGAACACCGTCATCGAAGCGATGCGCGGACTTGGCCATGGCGAAGCGGCCGACCATTACACGCATTTCTCGTACGAAATGGTTGCACTGACTCCGCGTTGCGCCGCGGAACTGGGGTACACGCTGAGCGAAGAAGACAAGGCGCGCTCCTACATCGAGGTTAGCGGGCGCAAGGGTTTTGGCGTGAAAGCGGACGATCTGCTCGACACGCTCATCGCCTCGGCGAAGAAGGAAGTCGATTCGCGCCATCCGGAAGTGAGTGAGCCGGAACGCTTGCAAATTGCCGCGCAGATCGCCATCGGCGCTTTGCGCTACTTCATGTTGAAGTACACCAAACAGTCGGTGATCGCTTTCGATTTCAAGGAAGCGCTGAGCTTCGAAGGCGAGACCGGGCCCTACGCGCAGTATGCGGTCGTGCGCGCGACCAGCATCTTTCGTAAGGCAGGATTTGATCCCGAAACTTTCTTGGCAGCCATCGATGGCAAGATCGCGGCCGCTGATCTAGCGAAGTTCTTGGCCGGCGAATCTGCCAACGAAATCTGGGAGCTGTGGCTGGCTTCGTCCAAGACATCTTCCGTGATCGATCAGTGCATCGCCACCACCGAACCTGCATATCTGGCCAAGCACGTGTTCCAGTTGGGCCAGCTTTTTAATCATTTTTATCACTCGCATCCCATCCTCAGCGAAGCGGACGAGAAACGGAAGCAATTCCTGTTGGCTACCGTCGCTGTCGTGCGCCGCGAGCTAATTCGATGCCTGGCAGTCATGGGCATTACCGTCCCGCCGGTCATGTAGAATACGTGGCACTACGGCGCGGGCGGTCGCGCTGGATGTCTTCGGTTACTCATGTCAGCCCCAACCTCCCCGATCGCGCCGTCCCATCCGTGGCCTCGCCGCATCATCCTTGGTATGTTGTCGTTTGGGCTCGTGCTCGCCCTGATCGGAATGATCTACGAGAACATCTCCGAGGCTCGCGATCGACGATTCAATCCCGAAGGCGGCCGGCGCTATGACGTCGGCGGATTCAAGATGCACATGGATTGCAAGGGGGAGGGAAGTCCGACCGTTATTCTCGAGTCTGGTCTGGGAGATAGCTATCTTTCCTGGCGCAAGGTGCAGCCGCAGATCGCTAAATTCACGCGCGTCTGTTCCTACGACCGCGCGGGACTCGGCTACAGCGAACCGAGTTCGCAACCTCGCACCAGCCAAGTGATTGCCGGGGAGTTGCACACATTGCTCAAGGCAGCGGGAATTGCGCCGCCCTACGTGCTGGTCGGCCATTCGATGGGCGGATTCAATGTGCGGCTTTACGCCAGCTTATATCCCAGTGAAGTGACAGGCATGGTATTGGTCGACGCGTCTCATCCCGACCAGGACAATCGGTTTCCACCCGAGCTCAAGAATATGGAAGGCAGCTGGCTGCGAGAGGCCGAGTTCCTGGAATACACCACTCCGTTCGGTGTTCCGCGGCTGATCGGACTGTGCGATCAAGATCCCGTGCAACGGGCCGCTGAATGCAATTTTCACAGCGCGCGCGAAGGCGTCGCGGAGCTGAAGAGTTTTGCGGAAAGCGCGGCCCAGACAGCTGCCACCGGATCGCTGGGCGACATGCCCCTGGTCGTGCTGTCGCACGATCCCGATAAACCATCTGCCGATCTTCCGGTCGATCTTGCCAAACCCACCAACGAAGCGTGGGAGAAGATGCAGGAGGAATTGGCGCATCTTTCGACCCGCGGGACGCAGCAGATTGCGAAGAACAGTTCGCACTATATTCAAATCGATCGGCCCGACCTGGTGATTGATGCCGTTCGCAGTGTGGTGGAGCAGGCTCGGGCGGCGCAAAGTGCGCCATCTAAATCCAATTAATCTCGCCCGGAACGCGCCATAGCTGATCTGCTTGTTCAAACCTGCTAACCTTTTTCTCTCACTCTGAAATCGCGCTCGCATGCTGCTCGTCTTCCGCACTCTTAGGAGCACAGGATGAAATCAACGAATCGGACCGCCTTCGCCCCGATTGCGTTTTCTTTTTTGCTGTATATCGCTTTGCCGCTTTCCTTGATCGCCCAGGATTCCCCAAGCATTACTCAACCACCGGTTCCCGCCAGTCGTCCGCGAATTGGCCTCGCGCTCAGCGGTGGTGGCGCGCTGGCTCTGGCCGAGATTGGGGTGATCCGATGGATGGAAGAGAACCGCATTCCTGTGGACCGGATTGCCGGAACCAGCATGGGCAGCATCATTGGGGCGATGTACGCCACTGGCATGTCGCCGGACGAGATCCAGAAGTTCGCCGAAAAAATTGATTGGGACGAGGCTTTCTTGCCTGAGCCGGCTTACCGGCAGCTTTCCTATCGCAGGAAGCAGGACCGGCGTGATTTCTTGATTGCGGCTCCGTTGGGCCTGAAGCACGGTCTCAACGGGCCGAACGGTTTCAATTCCGGCCAGGGCGTCGGATTGTTGCTGGACCGCATCGCGTTCCCCGAATCGGGAGTCGCCAGCTTTGACGACCTGCCGATTCCGTTCCGCTGCGTCGCCACCGATATGCTGAGCGGCGAAGGTGTTGTGCTGCGCGACGGACCGTTGGCCCAGGCGGTGCGCGCTTCCATGGCGATTCCCGGCGTGTTCACTCCGGTGGAGATCAATGGCCATGTGTTGGCAGATGGCGGCATGGTGCAGAACATTCCAGTCGAGACCGTTCTCGCCATGGATGCGGACGCCGTGATCGCGATCGAGTTGCGCCTTCCTCCGGGCAACGTCAAGGAACTGGAAACTCTCACGGGCGTGCTTACGCGCGCCGTCGGCGTGATGATCACGCAGAATGAACGGCGTTCTCTCCTGCTCGCCAACGCTAGTGTCAGCATCAGCATGGCTGGGTTTGATGCGACCGATTACTCGCGGGTCAAAGAACTCGTGGACCTCGGGTATCGGACTGCGGCTAGCCAGTCCGCCACTCTTCTGCAGTATGCGATCAAGGATCCAGCAGAATGGCAGGAATATTTGGCCGCGCGTGCCGCTCGCAAACACCGGCCGCCCGACAAGGTAGAAGCGATCGAAGTCGTTGGCGCCGATACCGACACGGATCGTCGGATCCAGAAGAGGCTCACCAAGGCGCTTCGGGGGCCATTGGATCTCTCCAAGGTCGATACGCACCTGACTCGGATCGCTGGGGAAGGACAGTTCGACCGGTTAGGATACGAGGGTTTTCTGCAGAATGGCGTTCCCGCCTTGCGCGTGACGACACACGAGAAGTCTTACGGGCCGCCGTTTATCGATCTGGCGGTCAACGTCGATGGCTCTGGCGTGGCGGCATTCGATTTTTCAGCGGGCGCGCGCGTGACGTTCATGGACGTGGCCCACCACGGTGGCGAATGGCGCAACGATCTACTATTTGGATCGAGCAACCTGGCGGCGAGCGAGTTCTACCAGCCTGTGGGCCAATCGCCTTTCTTCGTTGCGCCCTACGCGTTTGCATCCAAGTTTGCACGAAACTCCTTCAGCGGATTGACTCGCGTTGCGGTCTTCGGCGAAGAGCGTGCCGGAGGCGGCTTGGACATCGGCTATAACTTCGGACGCCGCAGCGAACTGCGTGTCGGCTACGAGATCTTCGACGGAAAGCTGAGTCCGCTGATCGGCGCCTCGGGACTACCCATCGTTGACGGCAGCACTGGAGAGTTTCGTGCTCGTTACGCATGGGACGGCGAAGACAGTCCTTCGGTGCCCAGTCGAGGCACCCGATTGGTAGTCACGGCCTCGCGCGTTCTGCAAAGTCCAGGCCTGGCGCATCCGATTGGGCAACTCGACGCGCAGACCGCCAGCTTTGTCCCAATCAGCCCGAAGGCTTCGCTCTTCTTTGACATCTCGGGTGGCACAACCTTCCACGGTTCCGCCGGGCCCTTTCAAGTGTTCGCGTTAGGTGGACCGTTTCGGCTGGGAGCCTACCTTCCTTTTGAATTCGTGGGGAACAATTACGCATACGCATCGCTCGGATTTCGTCGCGAACTCTACCGGTTGCCCGCGCTGGTAGGGAAGAAAATCTATTGGGGCGGATGGTATGAGGCCGGCACGGCTTTCGGCACGGCGACCGAGGACCCCGGACCGGTAGTGGTGCGTGGAACATTCAACCTTGGAGTCATCGCGGATACGATCGTCGGCCCGATCGCGGTCGCGGGCAGTGTCAGTCCTACCGGGCAAAGCCGCGTGAACTTCTCCATGGGCCGAATCTTTTGATGCAGGCCTTTCGATGCATCGTGCCGCGCAGTGCTAGTCCTGAGAGAGCGACGCCATGTCGATCACGAAGCGATAACGCACGTCGCTCTTCAGCACACGTTCGTAAGCCTCGTTGACCTTCTGGATCGGCACGACCTCAATATCGCAGGTCAGACCATGCTGGCTGCAGAAATCCAGCATCTCCTGCGTCTCGCGAACGCCGCCGATCTGTGAGCCGGCGAGACTGCGCCGGCCTGCAGTTAGCGAAAACGCTGAGATCGGGATGTCTTTCTTCGGGAGGCCCACCACCACCAGGTTTCCGTCGACCTTCAACAGGGACAGGTATTGATTCCAATCCATCTTTGCCGAGACCGTGTTGATGATCAAGTCGAAGGAATTCGCCAGTTTGGTGAACGTTTCTGGGTCTGAGGTTGCGAAGAAGTGATCGGCGCCCAGGCGTTTGCCGTCGGCTTGCTTTTTCAGAGACTGGCTGAGCACGGTGACTTCAGCGCCCAAGGCATGTGCCAGCTTGACGCCCATGTGTCCCAGGCCGCCCAGGCCAACGATTGCGACGTTCTTTCCGGGCCCTGCGTTCCAATGGCGCAGAGGAGAATAAAGCGTGATTCCCGCGCAGAGCAGGGGCGCGCAGGCATCGAGTGGAAGATTAGCGGGCATGCGCAGCACATAATTTTCGTCGACCACGATTCTGTCGGAGTAGCCGCCATAGGTCGGTACTCCTTCCTGGTCGCGGGCGTTATACGTCCAGACTGTCAGCACGCTGCAATACTGCTGAAGGCCGCGCTTACACTCGGCGCAGGTTCGGCAGGAATCGACGAAGCAGCCGACGCCTACTTTATCGCCGACCTTGTGTTTTGTGACGTTGCTGCCCACGGCGCTCACGACTCCGGCGATTTCGTGCCCGGGCACCATGGGGAAGATCGATTCTTCCTGGTAGTCGCTCCACTCGTCGCGAGTCTGGTGAATGTCGGAGTGACAGACTCCGCAATATTTGATCTCGATGACGACATCATGCTCGCGCGGTTCGCGGCGCTCGAACGAATACGGCGCCAACTGGGCCTTGGCTTTCAGTGCGGCGTAGCCTTTGCTCTTGCTCATGAGTGCTCTCGCTTTCCAGAGGATCTTAGACCGATGGATGTTCGATAGATGATCGCTTCGACAATTAGTTTCTCAAACTCGACGAATATCCAGCGACTCCCGAAGCAGTTTCCTGATGCTGGCGCAGATTGATATACTGCGCCCCTCGGTTCATCTCACGATCTGCACGGAGGAAAAGGGTGCGCTCGTACATGCTGCGTTTCGTCCTTGTCTTGTCAGTCGGGATTCCGGTATCGGCGCAACCAGCTGCGCAACAGCCCGCAGCCAAGCCGGTGTTTACGATTCAGGAAGTGATGATTCCGGTGCGCGACGGAGTTCACTTGCAGACCGCGATCCTCACTCCCGTAGATCAGAAAGGCCCTCTGCCTATCCTGTTTCGCCGCACGCCCTATGGTGTTCCCGAGAAATCGCCCGAGCAAATCCCGTCGTCGCTGAAAGAACTCATGCAAGACGGCTACATCTTCGTCTTCCAGAATCTGCGGGGACGCTTCAAATCGGAGGGAGTCTTCAATCTTTCCTCCTGGGTCGATTTAAAGGATCCCAAGGCGACCAACGAGACGACCGACGCTTACGATTCGATCGAATGGCTGCTGAAGAACGTTCCCAACAACAACGGGAAGGTCGGAATGTTCGGAGTCTCCTACGATGGCCTCACGACCGCTCTCACGCTCCTGCATCCGCACCCGGCGCTGAAGGCCATCAGTGAGCAGGCCTCGCCAGTCGATCAGTGGATGAACGACGACGACCACCGCTACGGCGCCCTGCGCGAAAGCTACGACTTTGAATATGCAGTGATGGAGCAGGCTGACAAGAACAAGAACACGCACTTCGATTTCGAAACTTACGACACCTACGAGTGGTATCTCAACCTCGGACCGCTTTCGAACATCAACGCGAAGTACCTGCACGGCTCGATTCCTTACTGGAACTCGAGCGTGGATCATCCTGACTACGACGAGTTCTGGAAGAAAGAAGCGTGGGTGAATCAGCTTCACGCGTCAACTGTGCCGAACCTGAATGTTGCGGGATTCTGGGATCAGGAAGATCCGTGGGGACCGTGGCAGATTTTTCGCCATGCGGAAGAGAATGATCCCCAGCACACGAACTTCATGGTTGCTGGTCCGTGGTTCCACGGCGAGTGGCAGACTCCGAAAGGCGATCAAATCGGCATCATTCCGTTCGGAGGACACGAGACGGCGCGGGAGTTCCGCGAGAACATCCAGGCGCCATTCTTCCGCTATTACCTGCACGGGCAGGGGGAGAAGCCGGCGTGGCAGGCGAGCACGTTTCAGAGCGGATCGAACACTTGGCACACATACTCGACGTGGCCTCCGAAGGAAGCGAAGGCGACCAAGCTGTATCTGCACGCGGACGGCTCGCTCTCGTTCACCCCGCCGGCTGCGGAGAAGACTGCCTACCGTGAGTATGTCTCCGATCCCGCGAATCCCGTGCCCTACCGCCAGCGTCCCATCTCGCCCACGTATCCAGCTGGGGACTGGCGAACGTGGGAGGTCGCCGACCAGCGCTTTGTCGATCACCGGCCCGATGTCCTCTCGTTCACCAGCGAACCGCTCGGCCACGATCTCACTGTCACTGGGCCACTCGCGGCAAATCTATACGCCTCAACTTCTGGAACTGACACTGATTTCGTGGTCAAGCTGATCGACGTGTATCCGCAGGATGCGCAGAAAAATGCCTGGAGCCGGGACGACGGTCCCAAGCCCGGCCAGTACGCCCAGTCGCTGAATGGATACGAACTGCCGGTCGCGATGGAGGTACGCCGGGGCCGCTATCTCACGAGCTACGAGAAGCCATCCCCGCTGACGCCGAACAAACCGGTGGAGTGGAATGTCCCGTTGCGCGATCACGATCACGTCTTTCTGAAAGGACACCGCATCATGGTGCAGATTCAATCGACGTGGTTTCCGGTGATCGATCGCAATCCGCAGAAGTTCGTGCCCAGTATCTACAAGGCGGCGGCGTCTGATTTCGTGCCAGCGACGCAGCGGATCTACTGCTCGCCCGATCTGCCGTCACATCTGGTTCTGCCCGTCGTCCCTTAATCCTGCAATAAAAAACGGCCCGGGAATGTCCCGGGCCGCATGATCCGAAAGTTCTACTTTCCGCCGGCGTTGCCGTGCGTTCCCAGCCACGACGCCAACTGCGGTTCCTGATGTGACTTCAAATCGACGCAATTGTTGATGCGTTCAATGGACTGTTTGTAGGTGCGCTCCGCTGCCGCGACTTTGTGAGCAGAAAAGAACTCCGTCACTTGATCGCGCATGCCCGCGTCGCAGAAAACGCTGGTGGCTCCCACGACCTGGGCGCTGGCGAAGGGGCCGCCGGCTTTCTCAATTTCCGGCCAGTGCTGGCGGACGAAGTCCCATGCCAACTGCTGGCCCTCGGGGTTCCCCATCACACTGGTGACCAGCCCCAGCGCATCCTGGGATCGCACATCGGAAGAAATCGCGAAATTCAACGTCCGCTCCAGCAACTTCGGATCGCTGAAGTTCGGCAGAGTGAAGAGATACATGTAGTACTCTTCCGGCGATTTTGTATTCTTCGTCGCCGCCAGCACGCGGTCGTAAAACGCGGAGTCTCCATTCAATGCCGCGAGTCCCAACGCGCCACCGGCCAGTTCGTGATCGACTGACGAGGGGTCAGACAGGGCCTTGTCCGCAGTCTTCCTCGCTTCCGCCAGAGCCTCCGGATCGCGCGCGTCATAGCCCAGCGTTCCGATCAAACGCGACCGCATGGTTCGCTGTTCGTCACTCTCGCCCGGCTTCGGCTCGTAGCCAACCTGCTTCATCGCCGGAGCCAGATATTGGCGCAGCCACATGCGATAGGAGTCGCGATCGCCGTCGCTCACCAGGTAGTGGCTGATGTAGTTGAGGCGTCCCAGAACGTCGTCCACCACCGCGCGGTTGCGGTCGGACTGCAGGCCTTGCGCGAAGGCGAGATAGTCGCCCACCGGTTCGCGTCCGACGCGCACCGAAGCCCAGATGTCGCCTTGCACAGTAATGCGCTCCGCAGGAGTCAGCTTGGTTTCGGCATCGTTCGCCAGCGCTCGGACTGCTTCTGCGGAATAGCCCGTGCGGTAATAGCCGGTCGCGCCCGCGTTCGCGAGAACCCAGTTCGAGCAACCCGGCAGCGTGAACGTCTCTTCCTTCTTGGTCATCAATTCGCACTTCGCGGCGTCACCACTCGCCGAGCCGCGCATGCATAAAGGGATCTGCCAGAGTTGATCATTGGGTTCTTCGAACTTTGCCCGATCGATGTAATATCGCTGCTGGGTGACAGTCACGCTAGTGGAATTACCCGCGCATTGCGCTTTTACGTTGAGGATGGGCGCGCCCGGCTGCTTCACCCACGTCGGCATAATCTTGTCAACGGGCTTCTTCGACGTTTTCGCTTGGGCGTCCCAGAAATCGTCCGCGGTCGCATTGGCATACTGGTGCTCTTTGATATATGCGTTTACGCCAGCGCGGAACGTCTCTTCGCCGAGATAGGATTCCAGCATGCGCAGCACCGACGCCGCCTTGCCGTAGGCGATCCCGTCAAACAATTCCTGAATCTGATCCGGGGTCTCAGCGGCTTGGTGAATCGGACGCGTATTGGCCAGCGAATCGGTGTTCAGAGTTCCGCTGGTACCGCTTACATCGTCCAGCGGATAGTTCCATTCGGGCTTCCATTTGGCGACGGGCTTGCTCTCCATCCACGTGGCAAAGCCTTCGTTGAGCCAGATGTCGTCCCACCATTTCATCGTGACCAAGTCGCCGAACCACTGGTGCGCCATTTCGTGCGCCACCACACTGGCGATCGTTTTCTTCAGGCCTATGGAACCTTGTTTCTCGTCGATCAAGAGAATTACTTCGCGGAAAGTGATGCAGCCTGTATTCTCCATCGCGCCCGCCGAGAAATCAGGCAAGCCGATCAGGTCCAGCTTTCCGTACGGATACTTGATGCCAAAATATTTGTCGTAATAGCTGAGGATGTATTCCGCGGATTCCAGCGCGAACTTGCCCATTTCCTTCTTGCCTGGAGTGCTGTAGACGCGGATCGGAATGCCATCTGCCTGGCCTTCGATGTACTCGAAGTGTCCGACGACCAGTGCAGCCAGATACGACGACATCTTAGCGGTTGTGGCGAAGCGCACCGTGTGCTTGCCGCCGGGACCAGCCGTGTCAGAAACGACCTTCTGGTTGGAGATCGCAACCTCGTCCTTGTCGGCAACTGCCGTGATGTCGAAGGTGGCTTTGTAATCGGGCTCATCAAACGAGGGAAATGCGCGCCGCGCGTCGGTGGCTTCAAACTGCGATGCGGCGTATTTGCGTCCCTGGTCATCTTTGCCGAGATACAGGCCGCGCATCTCGTCGTTGAGAATGCCCGCGTAATCGATGTGGATGGTGGCGGAGCCCGCAGCCACGGGCTTCTCGACGCTCAGCACAACCATCTCTTTTTCTTTCTCAGGCGTGACTTTGGCCTTCTGCGTGGTTCCACCGCTGGTAATGGTGATGTCGTGGAAGTCGATGTCGACCGCATTCAGAGTGATCTCCGCGGTCGGCTTCAATACGCGGATCGTGATGGTTTCATCGCCCTCGAACTTGGCCTTCTCCAGATCGGGCGTGAAGGTGAGCTTGTAGTTTTCCGGCCGGGCCACCTCGGGCAGGCGCTGGGCAGCAGCGAGCGAGAGTGTCAGCACGAGAAAGGTCATAACCGCAAAGATGCGCTTCATTAGTTTTTCCTCAGGAGATTGAATCAGATTGCTTTCTTAATAGCGTTTTCTGGCGCTCCAAACGCAGTTCTTCCGCTCCAGATTGATACGGATAATGTTTCGCGAAAGTTCATTCGCGCGATGTGGTTACTCCATTCAGAACGGTTGCGGTGCAGTGGTTGGCTCCGAACCAGTATGGAATTTCCCGATAGTCCTTCACCTCGAACACCGCCAAATCCGCGTCTTTTCCCGGCTCGATGCTGCCCTTTCGATCGGCAACTCGGAGCGCCCAAGCTCCGTTGATCGTTGCCGCCGCGATCGCTTCTGCGGGCGACATCTTCATGTGCGTGCACGCCAGGGACATTGCCATGGGCATGCTTACGGTCGGTGATGTGCCGGGGTTGTAGTCGCTTGCCAGTGCGACCGGCACGCCGGCATCGAGCAACCGGCGCGCGTCCGGATAGTCCTTCAAGCCCAGGAAATAATTAGCTCCCGGCACCAGCGTGGCCACGGTATTCCGTTTCGCGAGCTGCGAGATGTCGTTTTCGTTTATGTGATCCATGTGGTCGAGAGATGCGGGATTGAAGCGCAGAAAGGGCGTCAGAGCGGTTTCTGACAGTTGGCCCATGTGGGCGCGTACGCTCAATCCATTCTGCTCCGCGGCGGCAAAAATCTGCTCGGTGTCTTCCGGAGTAAACGCCCCCTTGTCGCAGAACACGTCCACGAATTGAGCGAGCTTCCGCTTCGCTGCCCGAGGAATCATCTCTTTACAGACGATCTCAACGTACTTTTGTGAGCAACCCTGAAATTCTTTTGGCACGACATGCGCGCCGAGCAGGGTAGCGATCACCGTGCCGGGCCAGCCGGAGGCCGCTTCGCGGATCGCCTCCAGGGACTTCAGTTCCGACTCGAGGGTCAGTCCGTACCCGGATTTGGCTTCGACCGTGGTCGTACCGTAGGAGGCCATTTCTTCCAGCGCGGCCACGACTCTTGAGGCCAAGACGCTCTTGGCAGTCTTGCGAACACCCTCCAGGCTTGACCGAATGCCGCCGCCCGCTGTTGCAATTTCTTCGTAAGAAGCGCCCTCGATTCGCTTCTCGAAATCCACCAGCCGCGGGCGAACGAAGACCGGGTGCGTGTGCGAATCGACGAACCCAGGCAGGACAACTTTGCCGGAACAGTCGATCTCGGTGATCTTGCGGCGGTTCTTCTTCAGCCAGGGATCGCGCATCGCGTCCCTGGTGGTTCCGACTGACACGATCTTGCCGGCCAGACAAAAGACTGCGCCATTCTTGATGATCGCGAGATCCCGCAATGCGGAGCCGCGTCGTGGGCCGGACTGGGCCCCCGCGGCCTGCAAAGTGACAAGCTGATCGACATTCATCAGCAGGAGTGCGGCTGGTTGGGGAGGTCTTCGCTTGGCAATCACGCTTAATTTAGTCTAGCAGCCCTTTTGACCTTCTTGACAAGCAGGTGCCGTCGACTAACTCGGTTCGTCCGGTTGTACGCAATCGCGAAAGCAGCCTACCATCGTACGGAAGGACCAATCATGAGTCACGGTTTGCTTCGACATGCGGTTTCATTCGATCGTCTGCGGCACTTCTGGCATCGTGCCGTCGGCGCGGCTCTGCTATGCGGGCTGATACTTCTGCTAGGTTCTGCGTTGCCAGGGCCGCGGGCAGCCCAAGCTTCCGGTGAGACATTGCGACAAGCTGCCGAACGTCGCCACATTATGATCGGCGCTGCTGCCGCTTCTAAGTTTCTCGCCGAAGCGGGCTACTCGGCCGTCCTCGGGTCGGAGTTTAGCCAGCTGCAAGCGGAGAATGAGATGAAGTTTGGTCCGATTCATCCCCGGCCAGACACCGACCCGAATCCCTATGACTTCAAAAGCGCCGACGCACTGGTTGCCTTTGCCCAGAGCCATAACATGGTCGTCCGCGGGCACACGCTGGTATGGCACAGACAGGTTCCGCAGTGGGTCGAAAAGGGAGGGTTCTCTGCGCCGCAGCTTGCCGACATTCTGCACAGCCACATCAAGACTGTGATGACCCAGTACTCTTCGAAAGTCTATGCGTGGGATGTGGTCAACGAAGCGTTCGAGGACGACGGTACGATGCGCCATACGATCTGGTACGACCAGCCAGGAATCGGCGCTGGAGTGGGCACGAAGTACATTGAGCAGGCGCTGCGCTGGGCGAGGGAAGCGGATCCGGGCGCAAAGCTCTTCTACAACGATTACGACGCGGAAGAGATGAGCCAGAAGTCCGAGGCGATCTATGCCATGGCGAAAGACTTCAAGGCGCGAGGCGTGCCGCTCGATGGCGTCGGCTTTCAAGCCCACGTCAGCCTGAAGTTCGACGATCCGGCAAAGCTGGAGTCGTTCGCGAAGAACATGGACCGCTTCGCCAGGCTTGGACTCGAATTGCACATCACGGAGCTCGACGTTCGGCTGGACAATTCGAGTCCGGCATCGCTGGCCGCACAAGCAAAGCTGTATGGCGAGATAACGACTCTCTGTGTACAGCAGCCAGCCTGCAAGGTGCTGCAAACCTGGGGTTTCACCGACAAGCACTCGTGGATTCCGGCTTTCTACAAAGGGCAGGGATGGGCGCTGCTATGGGATGACAAGTATCAGAAGAAGCCGGCGTATGTGGCCGTGCACGACGCGCTGCCGAAATAGAGATGCTCATGTGGGGACAGCCGCCCTCGGCTGTCTGGCGGAGCGAAGCTCCGCAAGTGAAAGGCTAGTGTGAATTCGGAGCGACGCAAGCTGTTGAGCCAGAGTGATCGCAGCTGAATTCTTAGGTGGAGGGAAAAACCTGGCGAGCTTCGCTCGCCCGGACAGCCGAAGGCGGCTGTCCCCACATGGTTCTTAATGCTCCATCGGGACTTTCACTCCCGTCTTTTTGGCAAACTCCTTTGCTTCGTCGTAGCCAGCGTCGACGTGGCGGATCACGCCCATGCCTGGATCTGTAGTGAGCACACGCTCGATGCGCTTGGCCATCTCATCGGTTCCGTCGGCGACGGTGACCTGGCCGGCGTGCAGCGAGTAGCCAATGCCGACCCCTCCACCGTTGTGGATCGAGACCCACGACGCGCCCGCGGCTGTGTTCAACAGAGCATTCAGCAGCGGCCAGTCGGCGACCGCGTCGGATCCATCTTTCATGCTTTCGGTCTCGCGGAATGGGGACGCCACCGAGCCGCAGTCGAGATGATCGCGGCCAATCACGATCGGGGCTTTGATCTTGCCCTTCTTCACAAGATCGTTCATGGCGAGGCCGAACTGCGCGCGTTCACCGTATCCCAGCCAGCAGATGCGCGCGGGCAAGCCCTGAAACTTGATGCGCTTCTTCGCGAGGTCAATCCAGCGGCGGAGAATGCGGTTCTCAGGAAACAGCTCCAGCACCAGATCGTCTGTAACGTGAATGTCGGACGGTTCGCCCGATAGGGCGACCCAGCGGAATGGTCCGCGGCCTTCGCAGAACAAGGGACGGATATAGGCGGGCACGAATCCCGGGAAGTCGTAAGCGTTCTTGACGCCGCGCTGGAAGGCGAAGGTGCGGATGTTGTTTCCGTAGTCGAAGGTGACGGATCCCATCTTCTGCAGGCGCAACATGCCTTCGACGTGGCGGGCCATGGCATCGAGTGACTTTTCCTGATAAGCCTTCGAATCGCGCTGGCGTAACTCCAGCGCGGCGTCGAAGGACATACCGTTCGGTACATATCCGTTCAGGGGATCGTGGGCCGAAGTCTGGTCCGTCAAAATGTCAGGAACGACGCCACGCTCGGCGAGTTCCGGAATCACGTCCGCGCAGTTCCCGACGAGCGCGACGGAAACATTCTCTTTCTTGCGGATGGCGTTCTTCAGGATGCGCAGCGCTTCATCGAGAGTGGTGACCATGAAGTCGCAGTAGCCGGTCTTCAGGCGCTTCTTGATGCGTTCGGGATCGACGTCGATGCCGAGAAAAGCCGCGCCCGTCATGGTTGCTGCGAGCGGCTGGGCTCCGCCCATTCCGCCCATGCCGCCGCTGACGATCAGCTTGCCAGCGAGGTCGCCGCCGAAATGTTTTTCGCCGGCTGCGGAGAACGTCTCGAAGGTGCCCTGCACAATTCCTTGCGAGCCGATGTAAATCCACGAGCCGGCGGTCATCTGGCCATACATCATGAGTCCGGCGCGTTCTAGTTCGTTGAACTTCTCCCAGTTCGACCAGTGGCCGACGAGATTGGAATTGGCGATGAGCACCCGCGGAGCGTGGTCGTAGGTTTTGAAAACGCCAACGGGTTTGCCGGACTGCACCAACAACGTCTCGTCGTTGGCGAGAGTCTTCAGGGTTGCGACGATGGCGCGGTAGGCTTCCCAACTGCGCGCGGCGCGACCCGTCCCGCCATAGACGACGAGGTCTTTCGGGCGCTCGGCGACTTCTTCGTCGAGATTATTCATGAGCATGCGCATGGCGGCCTCCTGCTGCCAGCCTTTGCAGGAGATGGCGTTGCCGCGCGGCGCGCGAATGGAGGCGGGGGCCTGAATTTCAGTTTCAACGGGCATAGTCAGATGGTACTTCTCTACGCGGGCCAGTACAAATTGCGTCGTGCGCGGAAGCGCTCACCGCTATGCTGATGGACTTCGGGCGTTCAGAGTCTGATCGGGGAATTGCTTGAGCCGAGGGGACGAGAATGCGGCGTGAAATATCGCTCACATTTTTTTCTTTCGTATCCAGTAAAATCCTCATTCGAAAGAACTTATCGTCGGCATATCCAGTGGTATCCGCGTAAAATCTTGAACCGCAAGGACTTAGGGGTAAAATATTCCAGAATAAGGACTTAGCCGTGGAGTGGAGTTCGCTCGAAGGATGAGCGATCGACAGGGTATGAGAGGAGTTCTCGCGCATGTAGCGAGTTTGCTCTTCCTGGATTTCTCAGTAAAGGTCGTTCGTCACAAGAACCGGAGATTTTTGTGTGGAAGGCTGTGGAAAAGAATGTTCGGGCGAGTGTCGATTCATGGGAACGGTGCCGTCCCCGGGGAGTCGGCGCTACTGTATTTCGTTCAGTTTCTGGTAGAGCCACATTGCCGTGAGGGCCACCAGAAATACCCCAGACCCTATGCTGAACACGCGCATCGGGATGGTAAGCCGATTGACCTTGGCCAACAATTCCGTCTGCTCCTCGTGCATGTGCGAACTCGCGTCATCCAGAAACAACTGGTCATCCCTGCGCATGGTGAGCGTGCTCTTGTAGATCAGGAGGACTATCAGGCCAATAGCGAAAACCCCGAAGATCATCGCGACGATTGTCAGCGTCATAACCAGCCTCCGCAGATTCCACCAAGATGGTGGCACATTCCAGCGCGTGAAACTGATCAATATTGGTCATTCGGGCGGGACGACGACTAAGACTTGTGACCCGAGTGGCCAGTCGTCTGCGCTCGATACAGACCGCTCGTGAACGCCCAGCACTGCAATTCCTGTTTTGCTCGAATCGCGAGAAACACAGGGCTCAAGACGCTTGGCTAAAGTCGGACTTTGTGCGAGGCTCTTTTGAGCGATTGATGTCGACAAAAACACCTGGCGGGGGGACTCACTCATGAAGCGCGTGACAGGCATCGGCGGAATCTTTTTTCAGTCGGAGACTCCGGCGCATTTGTATGACTGGTATGAGAAGCATCTAGGCATTAAGCGCGAGGCGCACGGGCAGGGCGCTACATTTGAATGGCGCGAGTTGCAGGCGGCGGACGGAAGCGAGCCGGGTGCAAAGGGGGCGACGGCTTGGTCGATCTTTCCACGAAGCACGAAGTATTTTGGTGCGAGCAAAGCCAGCTTCATGGTGAACTACCGTGTGGATGATCTGGACGGCTTGCTGGAGGAGCTGAAGAAGGCAGGAGTCGAGATTGATCCGCATCGCGAGGACGCCGATTACGGACGGTTTGCGTGGATCATGGATCCCGATGGCAACCGGATTGAATTGTGGGAACCGCCGAAGGAGAAATGAAGCAGCGCTACGAGGTTGGTGCTCAGACGATGTTAGGCATGCTGTCCTCTTGAGACACTGCGAATCCAGCCGCTTTCATTGACTTGCCTGGTTGAGCCACGTAAGATTCGCGCCAATGATCGGGCGAACCATCTCGCACTACCGCATTGTCGAGAAACTCGGCGGTGGTGGCATGGGTGTGGTGTACAAAGCGGAAGACCTACGACTGCACCGCTTCGTCGCCCTGAAGTTTCTGCCCGATGAAGTGGCCCGCGACCGGCAGGCGCTAAGCCGCTTCCAGCGCGAAGCGCAGGCCGCGTCGGCTCTCAACCATCCAAACATCTGCACGATTCATGACATCGGAGAAGAAGATGGCCTGGCGTTCATCGCCATGGAATACCTCGAGGGCAGCACGCTGAAGCACCGCATTGCTGGGCGGCCGCTTGATCTCGAAATCCTGTTGCCAGTGGCGATCGAGATCGCCGAGGCGCTGGACGCCGCGCATGCCAAGGGAATCGTCCATCGCGATATCAAGCCTGCGAACATTTTTATCACCGAGCGCGGCCATGCCAAAATTCTGGATTTCGGTCTGGCGAAGGTCGCGACGCCTGACAAATCCGGCCACCTTGCTTCTCCCGGCACGCAGTCCCGGACCGTCGACGAGCAGCAACTCACCAGCCCGGGCGCGGCCCTGGGCACGGTCGCCTACATGTCGCCAGAGCAAGTACGAGGCAAGGAACTTGACCATCGCACCGACTTGTTTTCTTTTGGCGTCGTCCTTTACGAGATGGGAACTGGGGCGTTGCCTTTTCGTGGCGATACCTCGGGGGTGATCTTCGATGGCATCCTGAACCGTGCCCCAGTCCCGCCGGTGCGACTAAATCCAGATTTACCGCCGCGACTGGAAGAACTCATCCACAAGGCGTTGGAAAAGGATCCGAAGTTCCGATGCCAAACTGCCACCGAGATGCGATCCGATCTCGAGCGGCTCCGGCGCGATTCAAGTTCCGATCACCTGGCGGCTGTGCCGTCAGATTCTGCAGCAGGCGACGCACCATCCTCGGGGCAAGCGGCAAGAGGGCACACCACGCAAGCCACGCCATTGCGTCCGACGGTGGCGGCGACGGTGGCCGCGTCGAAGCACTATGGCTGGCTGGCATGGGCGCTAGGCGCGATGCTGGTGGCGGGACTCGGGGTGTGGATCCTCATCAATCGGTTCCGGTCTACAGTCCAGAATCCGCTGACCAATGCGCATTTCGCGCGGCTCACCGACTTCGAAGGAGCCGAAACGAACCCTGCCATCTCTCCCGACGGGAAATTTGTAGCCTTCATCTCCGACCGGAGCGGCACGTTCGACATCTGGCTGATTCAAGCCGGCGGGGGCAACCTCGCCAACCTCACTCAGGGCCGGATCGGAGATGTGCGCGGGCCGCTTCGCGCGATCGGATTCTCAGGGGATGGATCGGAGGTGTGGAGCTCGGGAATGGAAGGCACGGCTTTTGCGCAGGGGCGGAGGCTTCGTTTGTTCCCACTGGTCAGCGGAGCGCCGCGCAATTTCCTGGATGAACATACCGCCGAGGTGGCCTGGTCGCCCGACGGCACGCGGCTGGTCTATCACACGTGGGAAGCTGGCGACCCCACATTTGTGGCGGATCAAAATGGTACCAATGAACGACAAATCCTGAAAAGCGAACCCGGTTTGCACAACCACTTTCAGATCTGGTCGAAGGACGGACGCTGGATCTATTTTGTACGCGGTCGGCCTGCCACGCATGAGATGGACCTGTGGCGCATCTCCCCGAAAGGGGGACAACCGGAGCAGCTTACTCACGTGAATGCAGATATCGCATACCCGGCTCCGATTGATGAGCGGACGGTTCTGTTCGTGGCGCACGACCAAAATGGAGCTGGCCCGTGGTTATGGGCGTTCGATGTGGAAACTCGAACCCTGCAGCGCGTGAGTTCGGGGCTGGAGCAATACACCGCTGTGGTGGGGGCGGCGGATGGTCGGCGGCTGGCCGCGAGTGTCGAGAACTCCCGGGTCAACCTGTGGAGCGTTCCGGTTACGACTCGCGTAATCGAAGAAAAGGAGGTTGAAGCCTTTCCTGTACCCACTATGCGCGCTCAAGCGCCGCGCTTCGGCGGAGCGTCATTGTTTTATTTGTCCTCACGGGACGGGGCTGACGGACTGTGGAGCTATCGCGATGGGCAAGCGCTGGAGGTCTGGAAAGGTTCGGAAGGTGCGCTCCAGTCACCCGCAGCTGTCTCAGCGGACGGGAGCAGCGTTGCGTTTGCGCTTACGCGGAACGGGAAGCGGCAGATGCACGTGATCGCCGCGGATGGAACGGGGCTCCGTCCTCTGTCGAGCGGCGTCGATGTTCGGGGCGCGGCTTCCTGGTCTCCCGATGGCAAATGGATCGTCGCTGCCGGCACCGATCGCGATGGAGCCGGATTATTCAAATTCCCCGCCGATGGCGGCTCGCCCGTTCGGATTGCAACCGGGCCATTTCTGGATCCGGTGTGGTCTCCGCGTGGCGACCTGATTGTGTATGGCGGCACGCAGGTGTTCACGCTCATGCCCCTTCTGGCAATTCATCCGGATGGCACACCGGCGAAGCTGCCGGAAATCAACCTGCAGCGCGAAGGGGAACGAGTGCGGTTTCTGCCGGATGGCAGTGGCTTGGTTTACATGGTTGGCAGTACGACGAACGGGCAGGATTTCTGGCTGCTCGACCTCGGCACGATGCACTCGCGGCGTTTGACCCGGCTGAGCAACCCCGCCGCCATGCGGACCTTTGATATCACTTCCGATGGCCGTCGGATTGTATTCGACCGGTTACGGGAAAATTCATACATCCTGCTCATTGATCTTGCCGCGAAGCAAGGTCGCCCATAAGGCCAGGAGAATCCTGAGTTGGGGGAATGAGGATGCGGGGATGTTGCGACAACGGATCGTCGTTGAGGAGTGACTCGGCATAGGGGCGAAACGGGGGCTGAGGCGCAACGTCACGGTCAGGGAATCTGATCGCTATAAGGAGCTTGCTTACGAGGGTGGAGATCACTATAATCCGCGACCGCCGAAGGCAGCAGTAGTGGAGCCGAGGCGAAACTTAAGGAGAATCGAATGAAACGCGTGCTTTTCGTGCTCTCGCTTTTGGTGCTCTCTTCTGTCCCGCTGCTTGCCCAAGGCAACCCGTTCGCGGGCACCTGGAAACTCAATGTCGCAAAATCAAAATTCGATCCCGGACCTGCACCCAAGAGTCAGACGAGGACAGTTGTAGCGCAGGGCGACGGAGCGAAATATAGCTTTGATGGAGTCGCTGCTGATGGGAAGCCATTTTCATACAGCTTCACGGTCAACTACGACGGGAAGGATTATCCCGTTACGGGTACAGGAATGCCCGGAGGAGCCGACGCCATTGCCATTAAGCTCGTCGGAACCAACAAAGCTGAAGCGACAGAAAAAAAGGGCGGGAAGGAAGTCGCGAAAGCCGAAGCAGAGGTTTCCAAGGACGGGAAGGTTTCAACGATCAAGATAAAAGGGAAGACTGTCGACGGCAAAGACTTTCACTCGGAAGCGGTTTACGACAAGCAGTAAGAATCAGATCACATCAGCGCCGCAGCAGACTTCTCGTGAGGGGTTACTGCGGCGCTCTTGTTTTCGCTTTCGCTACAGCGCCCTCTCGTTGCTCTCGCGATCCAGAACAGTATTTCGGTGATCTGCTCGACCAGTATTCTGTGCGGGGCTTATCGTAGAAGGTCATCGTCATCCCGTCGGTGTCGACAGTCCATTTTTCTTCCCGCTCTGGGCAAGGCCCTTGGACATCTCTAAGAGGTTGTCTGGCGCTGCCCGTGCCTATGTCGATATTTCGACAGTCTCGAGCAGGGTTGACGACCGCGAATATTTTTTCTTCCTGTCTTAAGTAACAGTTGACAGAGTGTCAAACGAAGACTCCCCTAACTCGAGCGGACGTGCATGAATAGAACCTCGTCCAGGAAGGATACACGCATGCTGGGGCTTCGTAGGATTGCGTTCGGGGTCGGGATTATCGCGGCTCTCCTCGTTACCGTGTGGGCGGCCGCGGCGCTCTACTTCGACTCGCCGTTTCCGTCTTTGCGGATGCCTGCCGCCGTGTTGTACCTCATTGTGATGCTGGTAACCATGTGGTGTCTCCGTAGGGATCGCATGGGCATCCTGGTTGCGTTTGCCGGATTCGCGATCGTGGTCCTGTGGTGGCTATCGCTCAAGCCGTCAAACAATCGCGACTGGCAGCCCGACAACGCCAACACCGCCTACGTCGAACTCAACGGAGACGAGGCCACGATCCACAACTTCCGCAACTGCGACTACCGCTCCGAGACGGTCTACACCTGTGAATGGGAGACCCGTTCCTATAGCCTGGCGAAGCTCAATGGGGCCGACATCTTTATTACGTGGTGGGGATCACCTTGGATCGCGCATCCCATTGTGAGTTTCGATTTCGGGGACGAAGGCCATGTTGCCATGTCCATTGAGACCCGCGACGTGGTTGGCCAGGGCTATTCCGCCATCCGGGGATTCTTCCGCCAGTACGCGCTCACCTACATCGCGAGCGACGAGCGAGATGTGATTCGCTTGCGCACCAACTACCGCAAGGACGAAGAGGTGTACCTGTTTCGCACCAGCGTGACTCCGCCGTTGGCGCGAAGCCTCTTCCTGGAATATATGCAACGTGCCGACAGCCTGCACCGGAGCCCCGAGTGGTACAACGCGCTGACCAATAACTGCACAACCAACATCGCGGTCTCGGCCGCCGAGGCCCGCGATGTGCGCACGCGCTTTGACTGGCGCATCCTGCTCAACGGCAAAATGGACGAGATGATGTACGAACACGGTGGCCTGGTCACAGGTGGGTTGCCGCTGCCGGCGTTGAAGGAACAAGCTCACATCAACGCCGCGGCAAGAGAGGCGGACGATTCCCGCGACTTCTCGAAACTCATTCGCCAAGGACGGGTCGGCTTCCCGGAAAAACCCGACTCCCCAGGACTAGCCGCTCATTGAGCTGTCGATGAGTGACGTGGCGATGTTATCTCAATCGACCTCAAAGCTTGGCACAGCGAAGCTAGCGTGCCACAGGCATCTCGACATGGTCGATGACGAGAAATTCCTTAGGCATCAGCTGTGGCACAAGTTTCAGCCCAAGCTGCTCTTGAGTCGCGGTCAGGATTGCGGGTTGTGATGAGTCGGGAGCTGTCGGCCACTGCAGTGTGATGTCGTAATGAGAAGAGAGTTTGGTATTGTCCAGAACGGGACGGGCCAGTTGGTCGGATAGTATCCTTGCGAGAGTGGCTATTGGAACTTCTCGGCCCATGATCCGGCCATTCTCAATCTGAATCACGCGAAGGGCGGATTCATCGTGGATAGAATCTGACTCTCGAAGCTTGGGGCCATCGCCTGCGATGACGAGTTCATAAACTGGAATCAGTCTGGTTTCACGGTGGACGGTCAGCTTGAAGTAGTCGGACAAAAGCCCCTGAAGCATAGCCCCGCCGACTTCCCCCGCCGCAGGGTTGTCTGCCTTGGCTTCAATATCGTATCGCTTGGAGTCCAGCCAGCTCGGTGCTCCTACGACTTGGTCTTCGTTGACATCGTAGGCGCCTTGGATGAGCTCCTGCGTAGACACGTTCGTGCCAGTGAACTCGTTAGGCCCCTCCTTTGCACCCATGATCCTGTCCGCATGAATACCGGATTTGGTTGGCGTGATAGAGACCGTCTTGTACAAGGGGGCCGTAGCGTTTGCATTTTCGTCCTGCGACTGAGCGGCGGTTTCCATTGCTACCGAGAAGAATACAACTGGAGCGGTCACAACCACGAATCGAGCGAGAACGTTGCGAAGGGACATGAGCGGACCTCCCAATCAAGAAGTCTTTGAGTCGGTTCCTCCAATCGAGGGAACTCTCGTAGCTGAGAATCCGACATTGCAATAGAAGGTTGCTTAATTGTGCTCCTAAAATTCGGCAATTCCAAGTATTGCCAAATGAGGACCCTACGGATTCTAGCTGGAACCTGGACTGTCAACTGTCGCTATCAGACCCATTACACAAGTGAGCCAAAGGAAAACTGCTTTGCCTCACGGTAGATGAGTGCAATCGAGAGATTTTTCGCCAACCATCCGACCTGGAGTCCAGTGCGGAAGATTCGAGCGAGGGCTCCGAAACTTCCGGGTTGGCTTTCCTAACCTTACCTGTAAGTTTTGACAGTTGTTTCCTTGAACCTGTGCCGCTAGCTTCATACACACTGCACAAGATATAGGTACGAGCCCCTCGTTCCCGGAATAATCTGTCTTAAGTACTTTCCGTAAAGATAAGCGAAGGAGAAATCAATGAAAAACTGTCTGGCTGTTCTCGGGTCGTGGTGTGTCTTGTGTGCTCTGACGCTGACTGCTCCAATAGTGGTCTCACAAGAGACGAAGACACAGGGTTCAGCTCAAGTCCACCTGGTCATCACGAATGAGGCCGTCCGTGGCGACGGCGATGTACCGACTCTTCAGTCAGGAGATGTGAAAGTCAAACAGGGGAAGACTTCTCTCAGAGTAAACCAGTTAATCGCCGCCAAGGGTGACAACGCCGCGCTCCAACTGTTCATCTTGGTCGACGATACACTCGGCTCGGGTGTTGGGAACAATCTCACCGACATTCGGGACTTCATCAAGGCGCAGCCGGCATCAACCGTGATCGCCGTCGGCTATATGGCGAACGCCGTGGTCAACGTCGTCCAGAATTTCACCGCCGATCATGAACTTGCCGTCAAGGCCCTGCGTCTACCTCGCGGAACTCTCTCGACAATGGATAGCCCGTATCTGTCACTTATCAGCTTGGTAAAGGGATGGCCGCAGCAGAACGTCAGGCGCGAAGTCCTGATGGTGACGGACGGCATCGACCGGCTCCGCGGAGAGCAGCCCACACCTTCACGTATGGGCCCAAACTATGGTCCCGTCTATCACAGTATGCCCACCATGACGCCAGACGTGAACTCGGCCAGCGAAATCAGCCAGCGCTATAACGTGCTGGTCTACTCACTCTACGCCGTTGGCCTGGGGCGAGCGGCGCGCAGTTCTTGGGACCTGCAAATCGGCCTTTCCGGACTCGATAAGCTTGCCGATGAAACCGGGGGCGCCTGTTTTTCTCTGGGCACCTCAAATGCGGTCACCTTCAAAGCCTACCTCGAACGTTTGCAGAAGATGTTCGACAATCAGTACTACGTGGTTTTCCAACCTGTTCCCGGTAAGAAAGCCGGACTCCAGCGCGTCAACGTCTCCACCGAGGTATCGAATTCCGAGATAGCAGCTCCGAACAACGTCTGGGTTCCTGTAAGCAAGTGAGTGGGTCGTGAGGAGGAGAGAGACATGAGTGCATCGTTTTCGAATCCAGCAGCGTCCAGACGGCGATTCCTGCGTATGGGCGTTACAGGGGCGGCAGTCGGCTTGCTGATGAGCGGCCCAGAACTCGTATTCCCCCCGCGTGCGGTTGCGCAGAGCACACTTACTCCGGATGCTGCGCTGGCGGAATTGATGGCGGGTAATGAGCGCTTTGTGAGCAGGCGCATCACCTCCGACGCCCAGGATCTTGCCATCTTGAAGCAGAACAACGCCGAAAAGCAGGAGCCCTTTGCTGCGGTCCTTTCCTGTGCCGACTCCCGCGTGCCCGTGGAGTTGGTTTTTGATCAGACCATCGGCCACATCTTTGTAACCCGTATCGCCGGCAATTTCGCCACCTCAGAGATTATCGCGAGTCTGGAGTACGGGGCGTTGGTATTGGGAACGAAGGTGATCCTGGTCATGGGACACGCAGGCTGCGGCGCGGTGAAGGCGACGATCCAGGGTGCGGAAGTTCCTGGGCAGATCAGCGCGCTCTTTCCCCATATTCAGCCGGCGGTCGATCAGGCCGGGAATAATCTGGAAGCGGCCACTAAGGCGAACGCCAAGATTCAGGCGGGCCTGCTGGCCGAATCGTCGACGGTCATCAAGGGATTGGTGAAAGAAGGCAAGGTGAAGGTCGTCGCGGGGTATTACGACATCGTAGCTGGTAGCGTGGTGCTGTTGAACTAACCTCCAGATTCGCGCGCAAAGCCGTTGGAAGAAATCGTAGTTGAGGATCTGGCGCGAGTCAATTGCCGTAACCGGGCCACAGTGCTGACTCGTCTGAGGAGATTCCCATGTCAGATCATAGTGCTAACCTTTCCAGAAGCATTCTTCCCATTCCGGACCGAACGCATATCGGCCTCACAACC
Source organism: uncultured Acidobacteriaceae bacterium (assembly GCA_963706645.1). Taxonomy (GTDB): domain Bacteria; phylum Acidobacteriota; class Terriglobia; order Terriglobales; family Acidobacteriaceae; genus Sulfotelmatobacter. The sequence goes on along the minus strand of CAVPNR010000006.1, from coordinate 16,740 downwards.
TATGATGCCAAAGACCCCGATTCGAAGTTTCCGCCGATCGAGCCTCTGCGCCCACCCAAAGGTGCACCCAATGTGGTGATCGTCCTGCTCGACGACGTGGGCTTCGCGGCGTCCAGCGCCTTCGGTGGGCCTTGTCAGACGCCGAACTTTGAGAAGCTCGCTTCCAATGGTCTGAAGTACAACCGCTTCCACACTACGGCTCTCTGTTCGCCGACGCGGCAAGCGATGCTTACGGGGCGCAACCATCATTCGGTAGAGATGGGTAGCATTACCGAGCTGGCCACGTCCGCGCCCGGCTACAGTTCCGTGTTGCCCAAGACCAAGGCGCCGCTGCCGATGACCCTCAAGCTGAACGGCTACTCGACGGCGCAGTTCGGGAAATGCCACGAAGTCCCGGTGTGGCAGACCAGCCCGATGGGTCCTTTCGACCAGTGGCCGACAGGCGGAGGAGGGTTCGAGTATTTCTACGGATTTATCGGTGGGGAGACCAACCAGTGGGACCCCGGAATTTACGAGGGCACCACACCAATCGAGCCGCCGAAAACGGCCGAGGAGGGATACCACTTTACCCAAGACATGACGGACAAGGCCATCGCCTGGATGCGACAGCAGAAGGCGCTGATGGCCGACAAACCGTTCTTCGTGTATTTCGCGCCTGGCGCTTGTCATGCGCCGCATCACGTTCCCAAAGAGTGGGCGGACAAGTACAAGGGCAAGTTCGACCGGGGATGGGACAAACTGCGTGAAGAGATCCTTGCTCAGCAAAAGAAACAAGGCGTGGTTCCGAAAAATGCCGAGTTGACCAAGCGACCCAATGAAATTCAGGCGTGGGATGAAGTCGACCCGAAAATGAAGCTGGTGCTGGCGCGCCAGATGGAAGTGTACGCCGGGTTCCTGGAGCACACCGATCATCATGTTGGGCGGCTGATCGACACGCTCAACGATCTCCGGATCTTGGACGACACCCTGATCTACGTAATCATTGGGGACAACGGCGCATCGGCCGAAGGCACGCCGAACGGCTCGTTTAACGAGACCATCATGGTCAATGGGGCCGCGGCCCTCGAGACCCCGGAGTTCATGATGGAGCGGATCGACAAGTTTGGCAGTCCGGAGGCCTACAACCATTATGCCGTGGGCTGGGCGCACGCCATGGACACACCTTATCAATGGACCAAGCAGGTAGCTTCGCATTGGGGAGGGACGCGCAACGGGGCCATCGTGCACTGGCCGAAGGGCATCAAGGCGCGAGGGGAAATTCGTTCGCAGTTCAGCCATGTGATCGACGTCGCCCCCACCGTGCTCGAAGCTGCTGGCCTGCCGGAACCGATCATTGTCAACAGCGCACAGCAGGCCCCTATCGAAGGGGTCAGCATGGTGTACTCGTTTGACGATGGCAAAGCAGCAGAGCGACACGAGTTGCAGTATTTTGAAATGTTCTGCAACCGGGGAATCTACCACCGGGGATGGAGCGCAGTAACTCGTCACTCCACGCCTTGGGTAGTGGGCCCTAAGCTGCCTGCCTTCGATGATGACGTGTGGGAGTTATACGACGGCAACGCGGACTGGACACAGGCGCACGATCTGGCGAAAGAGATGCCAGAGAAGCTGCACGAACTGCAGCGGCTGTGGTTGATCGAGGCGGCCAAATACAACGTTCTACCCCTCGACGACCGTAGAATCGAGCGCTTCAATGCTGATATGGCAGGCCGGCCGCAGCTCGTCAAGGGCAACTCACAATTGCTATTTAGCGGGATGGGAAGGTTGAGCGAGAACAGCGTGCTGGTGATGAAGAACAAGTCGTTTTCGCTCACTGCCGAGGTGGAGGTTCCATCAAAAGGAGCGGAAGGCGTCATGATTCACCAGGGCGGCGCGTTCGCCGGGATGAGTCTTTACGCTAAGGGCGGAAAAGCAAAGTTCGCCTACAACTTCCTCGCGCTGCAAACTTTTACCATCGAGGCGAGCCAGCCAATTCCAGCCGGCAAGCACCAGGTCAGAATGGAATTTGCTTATGATGGCGGCGGCGTCGGCAAGGGCGGCAGTGTGAGCCTTTATTACGACGGCAAGAAGGTCGGGGAAGGCCGCGTCGAGCACACGGTTCCGATGGTGTTCTCCGCGGACGAGACGACTGATGTTGGCCGCGACACCGCTACGCCGGTCAGCTCGGACTACACCCGCCTTACCAGCGTCTTTAACGGTAAGGTCAACTGGGTGCAAATCGACCTGGGCAAGGACAGCCACGATCACATCATCACTCCGGAGGAACGACTGAGCCTGGCCATGGCCAGACAGTAAGACCGGGGATCTGGTCATTCTCGACACAGAGGTTCGCTTTTGACTTACGGGCAACCCGGAAGTCAATTTCCGTTAACAGGCCGTTACACGTTTTGACCGCTGATCGCTGCGCAGGCCCGCTCTCCATTCCTGGGTTCCCACCCTAGCCGCAAAAGGCGCGGCTAGGATAGGGCACTCTCTGTGGTAGTAGTGTCGGCAAAATCTAGAACTGGGTCACGCAGCTACCACACGTCACCAGGTGCTGTAGGCGGTTCCGTCGGTGGCGACGCCGCTGGAGGCTGAGTGCACGTCGGTGATGCCGGGTTCCTGCTGGTCCACGGCCATCATGACGTCTTCCTGGACGACTTCCCAGTTAGTTTCTTTGGTCATCGGATCCACTGGAATCTGGCGTAGGTAGCCGGCCTGGACGAGGTCGTCGAGGGACTGAGGAGCTTTTTGTTTGTCGAGGGTGTACTGCGAAATGACGCTGCGCAACGTGCTTAGGTTCGATCGCAGAACGGACTCGCGCGACTGAATGACGGTGCGGTTGTAATTGGGAATGGCGACAGCCATCAGAATGATGATGATGCTGATGACAATCATCATCTCAAGCAGAGTGAATCCGCTGGCATTGTTCTGCTTTCGGCGGCGGGCTAACGCGCGGAGGGACAAGCGACCGCTCAATCTGCTCGCGTTGTGCCCGAAATTAGTCACGCGCCGTAGCATTTACCAGTCCTTGTATTTCGTTCCGTCGAGCGCCGTGCCTTCGGACTTGCTGTAGACATCGAAGACGCTTTGTCCACCCCAGGAGTCAGAGTCGGGATCGTCCTGCATGGAGCGCATTCCCCACTCCTTGCTCTTGGTCATGGGGTCCGTGGGAATAGAACGCAGAAAACGGATCTTCTTGCCACCCTGGGCTTCAATTCCTTTGGTCAGTTCCTCGAGCGTCGGGGGATAGTGCTGGGCGTCGACTTTGGTCTGAAACATGTTCAGGTCGGCGGCATCTTTGTAGCGGTCGATGGCGTCGCGCATCTCCCAGAGTGCCCTGCGGAGTTCTTTTTCCTTCTCGCGCTGAATGGTGACGCGCGCCAGCGGCAGGGCCATCAGAGTGAGAATCGACATGATGGTCGTGGCGATAATCAATTCCATGAGCGTGAAACCCCGCTGAGGCTTTGCGCTCGGCTCGTGATGGAATTTATGAAACATCATTTCTAACTCTGTCTCTAAGGTTAAGCTCTTACCACCCCTTGTGGCGATTAGGACCAACGAGGCGGCCACAGGGGCTAAAGCCCACGCTGACTTCACATGACATGCGCGGCCCTTGAAGGGCCGCTCTTCCACGGTAGTGCAGGCATTTGGAGCTCTTCCTCCACCTCTAACAGCCGCGAAATCCGTGCGCTTTCCGAACCGCGCCGGATCCAGTGCATGATCCTATTTAATCAGCTTCGAAGGTCGGATCGCCTCTCTTCTACTGGATCGTGACCGAGGCCTGCGCTCCGTTGACCGTGATGGCCTGTAAGCCCGGGTCGCGCGCTCCGCCTCGAGTAATGGTCAGAGGAGTCTGGCCGGCTGCTTTCGCCTGGAAAGTGAGCGTGACCACGGCGCCCTGGCCGGAAACACCTCCGACGCCGGGTGGCCGCGAGGCCGTAATCTGCGACTGTCCGACCAATTCATCCTCGCGATGAGCCAGGGTCACGATCTGGCCATCCTGCGAGAGAAATCCGCCGTTCGATACATTAATGAGTTGCAGCATCTTTGGGTCGTAGTTCAACTGTACTGGTACAGAGTGCACGTTCTGGGCGCCGGAAAGAAGCAGGTTCACCATAAACGTTCCACCCTTCGTCGCCTGAATCGTAGGCGGATCGAAGAGGAAGCTGGCAGTGCCAGACGGAGCCGGATTCGAAGCGGGTGGCTGCGAAGCTGGCGCCGGATTTCCCTGCGGCTGGATGGATGGCGTGGCCGGCTGCTGCGAAGGCGTCGGAGCGGCCTGCCCGCGGCTCGAATGGCGCAGTTCGATCGTGGTCGAGGTGCCGATATCGATGGCCCGCTGATTGATCTCGCTCACGTCGGTGGCGCGGATGATGTGCGGAACAATGGCGAAGACGATTTCGTTTTCGGAATGGTCCTGGGTGGTCTGGCCGAACAGATACTTAAGAATCGGAATCTGCGCCAGTCCCGGAATGCCGGCCAAGGATTTGGTCTGCTGGTCTTCCATGATTCCGCCGAGCAAATTGGCCTCGCCGTCGCGGAGGCGAATCTCGTGTTCGATCTTGCGCTGGCCGATGATGGGCTGGCTGATGCCGCCAATATTGGACTGGCCGGTCACGGCCGAAACGTCCATGCTGATCTTCAGTGTGACTTCGCCATTGGCATGCACGTGGGGCGTAATTTCGATATTCACGCCCACGTCGAGATACTGGAACTGCGTATTCACGAGCGGGTTGATGCCGACGCCACCGATGCCAGGCTGGAAGGATCCGGTTGCGACCGGCACGCGATCGCCGATCTTGAGCGAGGCCTTTTGGCCGTCGAGAGCTCGAATTTGCGGATTCTGAATGAGCTTGGTGTCGCTGTTGTTCATGACCGCCGATAGATTGGCGGAGGGAATGACAACCTGGAAGTTGGTGGCGTTGAGGTTTCCCAGAGTGTTGAGGTTGATGCCAGTCGTGCCGGTGCTGGAGGTGATGGTTCCACCGGTCCCCGAATTGGTGGTACCCGTGGTGGTCGTACTCGTGTTGATGTTGTCCTGCAGGGTAATGGTAGCGCTGGTGGGCGGACTCAATCCCAGCGTGCGCGACCGGTCTTTGCTGACTTGCATGACTGCGATGTCGACGATGACTTCCGGACGCGCCTTATCCAGATCTTCCACGAGCTTCTCTGCCAGCGCGATCTGATCGGGGGTCCCGCGCACAACCAGGGCGTTCTGTGAGAGCAACTGCTGCACGCGCTGCACATCGAGCACGGCGCGAATCGCATTCACCACATCCTGCAGTTCGGTGGGAGCCGAGAGATTCGTAAGATAAAAAGTCTTGAGGACGCTCTGTTCCAGTTCCTTGCGTTTGGCTGGATTGTCGGTCGCCACGAAGATGGTATTGGTCGTGACCGGGCGCCAGAAGGTTTTCGACTCCAGCGCCGTGATTTCGAGCGCCTCTTCCAGCGTGACTCCGTTCAGCTCAACCTTGATCTGCTTGGGGGTGTAATCGGGATCAAACAGAACATTGATGCCGGCCAATTGGCCGATCGTGCGGTAGACGGTGTCGGATTTATCGGTCAGCTTCACCGTGATGGGAATGTTCGAGATGGGAGCAAGTTCGACCGGCCCGGCCGCGTCATGAACTCTGCGCTCCAAGCCAGCGGGCGGTCCAGCCGCCTGGGGCGGAGGATTGTGCAGGTCGTTGATGATCTTCGCCGTGCGGTTGAGTTCCTGCTTGGCAATAAACAGAGCGGGATCGATGGTCAGGGCTTTTTGAAACTCCGCCAGGGCCTCCTCGAACTTGCCTTCGTCGCGCAGCTTCTGGCCGTTGTGAACGATCGAGGCTGCGGCTTCGAACCGGATGCGTTCAAAGGCGGTTCGATAGCGTAGATCCTTCGGCTTCAGGTCGTAGCACTGCTTGTAGAAACCGTAGGCCGCCTCATACTGCTGGCGGGCTTCGGCATCCTGACCCTTAGCGTAGAGGTCCTTGACTTTGTCGGCGATGGCGGGGAGCGCAACCGCGACCAGCAACAGCAGTAGTGCCGGGCGCATCAGGCGTCTCATTCGATATTCCTCACGAGAAGATCCTCTTTATTACAGTATTCGCCGGGCAAGCAGCTTTCCTACGCTGCGGCGCATTCCGCTGGTTTTTGCGCAGAAAATCTACTTTGTACACGAAAAAGACTGTCGGTGAGGCGATTATAGCATCGCCCTTTCCACCTCCCGAAGTGCTTGTGCACACGGGAGTTACACTCTTTGGTCGTAGGCCTAACGGGTCGGCATGCGGTTTCCGCCGTTCGGCTTCCGGCTTCCGGAACAACCGCAGCCTCGGACAGGGGGGAAGAACCGGGGGCCGAGAGCCGGAAGCCGGATACCGAGTCATGCGCTAAGATAACTATTCGTTCACCCCATGGCGCGCCAATCCACCCACCAGACCAAGCCGAACCCGGAGAAATCCCCGCGCCGCGACCCGACCGCCTCCGGAGACCGAGACGCCGCCGTTAATAGGATCGCTTCACATAACTACTTCTTGCTGGAAAAATTTGAGGCTGGGGTGGTTCTGACGGGGACGGAGGTCAAATCGGTTCGGGGAGGGCTGGCGAACCTCAAGGATTCCTACGGTTTAGTGAAGGACAACGCAGTCTGGCTCTTGAACGCCCACATTGGTCCCTACGAGCACGGCAATATCTTTAATCATGCGCCTTTGCGCACCCGCAAGCTGCTGATGCATCGCGAGGAAATTCGTAAGTTGATCGGGAAGACGCAGCAGAAGGGCTTAACCCTGATCCCCACACGGATGTACTTCAAGAATGGCAGGGTGAAGGTCGAGTTGGCTCTGGCGAAGGGCAAGCAGTTGTGGGATAAGCGCGAGACGGAGCGGCGCCGTACGGCGGATAAGGAAGCCAGGGAGGCGATTAGCCGGAGCAGGAAGGGCTAGAGGGGTATTGATTTTCACCCCGTGATGCACTACACTGTAGTGCATGAAGACCGAAGTGTACAGTTGGCGTCTTTCGGCTGAAAGAAAGGCCGAGCTTGAGGAAGAAGCCCGACGGGAAGGCACGTCACTGTCTGCGTTGCTTGATCGTGTCACGGCCGACTGGCTGGCCGAACGCCGCAGCGGTCACGCGGATGACGAGGCAGAGCAGGCTGCCCTCCGCAAGCGTGTGATGGCAACCGTTGGAACGATCCGTAGCGAGGACCCGACGCGCTCGGAACGGACCAGCGAACTCGTCCGCGAAATTATCCAAGAGAAGCACGTCAAGGAATCCAATGCACTCAGTCGCAGGTTTGGGCGCCGGGCTGATTGACACCGGTGCGATTTCAGCCATCCTTGAGGCGGGAGACCTCTGGCACTCAGCCTGCTTGGAGGCTCTAAAATCGCTTCGCATACCGCTGTTTACGACTGAAGCTGTGCTCACCGAAACCTTTCACTTGGCCGGGAGGAATGCGCATAAAACCGAGAAAGCGTGGCGGTTTGTCCGCTCGGGCGCACTCAGCATTCGTCCCATTCACGATTCTGATCTGCTCGAACTTCATGCCCTCATGGCGCAGTATGCCGATCGCCCAATGGACTTCGCCGACGCTACATTGGTGCACCTCGCGACTCGCGAGCGTCTGAGCACAATCCTGACTATCGACCACGACGATTTTGAAACGTACAGGCTTCCGGGGCGCAAAACTTTCACTGTCCTTCCACGCCGGCCAAGAACGTAGAATCCGGCATGACGGGCGGGTAGACCAAGGGACTACCGATCAAGACCGTCAACCTCAAGTCCGATATGCCTTCCGTTATGGAGGCGTTGCAACGCCTGGAGCGGGCGATCGCGCTAGCGCGCCAGGAGCGGCACTCGTTCCTCAAATTAGTCCACGGGTATGGATCGACGGGAGCGGGTGGCGATATTCGAATTGCCGTGCAGAAACGCCTGCACGAGTTGACTGAGGGTGGGCAGATTCGCGGCTGCATTTTCGGAGAGAACTGGTCGAAGTCCGATGAGCCGACGTGGCGTCTGTTGCAGACAGAGCCGTCGTTGAAGAGCGATTCCGACCTGGGGCGGCGCAATCAAGGGATCACGATCCTCTTGCTGTGAGACTGCTGGATCTCATTCTCCGCGATTCGGCTCCGCGACTTCCGCGCCGTGATCTCCGACTGGTCCGAATCAGCGTTTCGCGCGGGGTCGTACAGGGATGACCCGATTGACCCGACTACACTCCGTCGTGCCCTATAGAAGACATGGGCGCGTCTGCCTCGAGTCAATCGGGTCACACTTCCTCTGCGCGAGCTTTTGTGGTCATGCCCGGCAAGAAACGGCGTGGGCGCTGGCCCTGGATCGTTGGATTGCTTGTGGTATTGACCGTCGGCGTGATCCTGGAAGCTCGTCATCTGCTTTCCCATGCCCAGCCCATCCTGCGCGCTCGAGTCATTGAAACTCTCTCTGCGCGCTTCAGGACGAAAGTGGAACTGGCCGATCTGGATGTGGGGCTGGCGGATGGCCTGAACGTTTCCGGCAAAGGGCTGAAGATTTTCGGTCCTACCGATCCGAACCCGACAGAATCGGGCGTGCAAGCATTGATCAGCATTCGGGAATTCCGCTTCCGGACGGGACTGATCAGCCTGTTCCGCACGCCGATGCACGTGGCTACGGTGTACGTGAGAGGCATGGAACTGAACATTCCTCCGAGGGAAGACCAGCGGCGGTTAAGTGAAATGCGTGACAGCTCAGGCAAAAAGATCGACAAGATGAAGATGAAGATCTTCGTGGACAAATTCGTTTGCGAAGATACGCAACTCGTCATCAATACGTACAAGCCGGGCAAGGAGCCACGCGTTTTTCAGATCAGCCAGTTGAATATGAAAGAAATCGGTCCGGGTCAGCCGTTGCGTTTCGATGCCATGCTGGTGAATCCCAAGCCAGTGGGAGACATCAAGTCGACGGGATCGTTCGGCCCGTTTCGCGAAGATTCTCCGCGTGAAACCGAGGTGTCGGGCGACTACTCTTTTACGCAAGCTGATCTCGGAACGCTGCCAGGAATCGGGGGCATGCTCTCATCGACGGGGAAATATAGTGGAAGCCTGGGGAAGATTGAAGTTTCGGGAGTGACGGATACGCCCGATTTCCGGCTCGACACGAGTGGCCATCCGGTGGCATTGCACACTGACTTTCACGCGATCGTCGACGGCACCGATGGCGATACTTATCTCGATCCGGTACAGGCGCGATTTCTTCATTCGTCGTTCACGGCACGGGGCAAGGTGATTCGCACGCGGAATCCGAAAGGCCATGACATTGAACTCAGCGTGGTAATGGATCACGCGCGTATCGAGGACCTGCTGCAATTGGGAGTCAAGACTGAGCCTCCGATCTTGAGTGGACCGATTGAGATGAAGACGAAGATGAGCATCGTTCCCGGAGCGAAGGGTGTCGCGAACCGTTTGAAACTCGATGGAACCTTCAAGATTGCTGGGGGACTTTTTTCGAATGAAAAGATTCAGGAGAAGATCGACGCGCTGAGTCTGCGCAGCCGGGGCGAGCCCAAAGAGGCAAAGGAACACGCCGAAGTGGGAGTACCGTCAGAGCTCGGTGGGGTATTCCGGCTCGATGAGGGGCTGCTTACATTTTCGCTACTGCACTTTGCGGTGCCAGGGACACATGCCGATGTCGCCGGGCAATATAGCTTGAACGGCGAGGTCTTCGATTTTCATGGCACGGCGAAGCTGGATGCCAAACTTTCGCAGATGATGACGGGATGGAAATCGGTATTGCTCAAGCCGGTGGATCCGTTTTTCAGCAAGCATGGCGCAGGGACGGAAGTACCGTTCAAGGTGACGGGGACGCGGTCCGGGCCGAAATTCGGACTAGACTTGGGCCAGAAGGGCGAGGGCGCAGACGAGCCGAGTCCGATGTCCGCAAAATCTCACTGACGATCGGACTGGCTACGCTCCCTCAGGTGCGGGCGGCGGAGTGATCGGCGGCACGATGGGAGCTTCGACCGCTACTGAAACCCGTTGCGGAACCACAGGTTCCACCACCACGACGGGCACAAGCATTCGCTCCTGCCAGTAAGAGACGGCGACGCCGCGCTGCCAGAAGCGCGGGATCAACAGCAAAATCAGGATGAGTTGGCCGATGAGGAATGCTCCCAACACGCTTTCGGGAGCAACGAGCTTCATCCACATCCAAATCCCGCCGACCAGAATAATGGCGGCGACAATGGCAGTGATCACATAGCTCGCGAGCAGACCTGGCAGACCGCGGAATGTATGACGGAAGCCAGCGCCGATCGATTTGCGCACGGCGCGCTGATCGCTCAGCACAACGTCCGCTTCGGCAAGATCGAACCAGATGCGGAAGACGGTCATGATCAGAAAGATAATGAAAAGTCCGATGAACTGCACCTCCGGCAAGAGCAGTTCGTTGGTGCTCTCCGCGGCTTTGCGCTCCAACAAGCCATGCAGAGCAAACAGTGCGATGGTCGCGACCGTCATCACAATGCCAGCAACCAGCAAGAGCCGGATATAGCGCCATAAATTCCGGCCACAGGCGCGGAAGAAATCCTCGCGGGGCAAGCGGTAGGTCGAGGCGTATCCCTGAAAAACCCCGGGCAGAAATAGAGCGGTTGCGAGCAGGAAGAGTACCGCAAAAAACATTGCTGGCCCTCGGGAAGCCATGGTCGGCCCAAACTCCGGCCGCGCAAACATGTCGATCAGCACGGTCACCGAAAAGCCGTGCACCAGGCGGTCGGAATGCAGGCTGTGGTCCAAAATCGCTCCAGCCTGGTTGACGAACGCGACGGTTCCGAACAAGCCGAGCAAGAGATTCAACACATAGAACCAGACGATATAACGCTTGTTGTGCAATACCATTCCCAAGCCACTGCTCAAGAGACCTTTATGCTCACTCATGCGTGATTATCCTCAGTGCAATCTGCGAATCGATATTGTTCGAAGAAGACGCATCGCTATCGTGAAGGTGACCCTTTCTCACACCGCCCACCATCCCAGGGCCTGGCTCAGGATTTGGGTCACAAACAGCCAGTAGTTCGCTAGTTTGTGCGCTGGCTTGCCGTTGCCTTCGACTACGAAGCTGTTGTTGAAATTGTTGCGGTCGATCTGCACGGTATGGTCGGGATCAAGTTCGGCAGACACGACCTTCGCCTTCTTCTGATAAGCGAATCGTGTCCATCGGCTCTTGCCGTCCCAGTGCTCGCGCACCTTCTCGCCGTTATCGAAGACGATCTCCACTTCGACCGGCATTACGAAGTCTTCTTTGCGTAGCAGGGTGACGTAGGACTGGTACAGCGTGTCGTCCTTTTCGCCTTTCTTCGCGGCCTTCTTGTCCTTCTTTTCTTCGTACCAGTTCACCGGGAAGGAGTTGACGCTGAGGACGTCATAATCCATCACCTGCGATCCGTAGACGGCCTGGTCGAAGTACCAGCGCAGATCTTTACCGGAGACTTCCTCGATCGTTTTGAGGAAGTCTTCTTTTGTCGGATGGGTGAAGCGATACTTCATGAAATAAGTATGCATCGCCTTCGCCATCGTGTCTTCGCCAATGATGCCTTCCAGGGTGAGGAGCACGCTGGCCGTCTTCCCGTAGGTGATGCCGGCATACGAGCCGGAAGTAACGTAGTCATAGGCTTTTTGCGCCATGGGGTCACGATCGGCCACGCCGATATAGCTGAGCCTCTGAAGCTCGCGGTCACTGGCCGTCGCGCCCGCCATGTTTAAGACGGATGTGTTCTTGCCCAGGATCGAATCCAGAACTTTCACTTCGGTGTAGCTGTTAATGCCTTCGTCCATCCATGCATCTTCAAATTCGTTGGTGGCAACCATGCCGTACCAGTACTGGTGACCGAATTCATGCTCCACTACCAATTCCACCAGGTAGAAACCGTCGGGCATAAACCAGTTCGAGTCGCCGGTGATGAACGTTGGGTACTCCATGCCACCCGCCGCGGAATCGGGCTCGGGATCGACCACCGTCAGAGTTTTGTAGGGATACGGCCCATAGAATTTCTCAAAGCGATCGAGTGAGTCGCGCGTAATTCTCTCGTGGCGCTCGGCCTGATTCCAATGAGCAGGCTGCATCAAGAAGCGCAGTTTGATCGGACCCATCTGCGCCTGATAGGTGCTCTCCCGCACTTTGTAGCGCGGGCTGGCCGTCCATGCGAAGTCGTGGATGTCGTCGCCGTGGTAAGTCACGGTTTTGGTGTTGTCGGGATTGTTCTTTTCGTCGACCTGCAGTCCGCTGGCGCCTACGATTTCGTATTGCGGCACCGTCAGCTTCACGTCATAGACGCCGAAGTCGGCGAAGAACTCGGTTGTATTGTGATACTGGTGGCAATTCCACGCTCCGTGCCAAAACACGCCCACCTTGGGGAACCACTGGCCACCGAGGACGAAATCGCGCTTCCATCCGGAACGGGCCTGAGTCTCGGGAAACTTGGTTTGAAAGGCAATCTTGAATTGCACGTACGCGCCCGGCGCGATAGGCTTGGCCATTTTAAGATCGACCACCGTCTTATCATCTTTGTTGCCATCGTCGGGCGCGATGAACTGCAGTTGGGAAGTCAGATCTCCCTGGCCCACAACTTCGAGAGTCTTGATGTCTTCCGAGCCGTAAAACTTGTCTTCCCAGGTCGCGTAAGAAGTGTCGCGGCTGCCCATGAGCTTGGAGTCTTTGACGAAGGTGGCCTTGGGCTGAAACGCATTTTGATAAAGATGGAAAGGGAAGTGATCAAGCGCCTGCCCGGTGACGTTGTGATAGGTGAGTACTTCGGTAGCGTCGACGACGTGTTTGTCGGCGTTGTACTTGGCGTCGATCTCGTAGTGCACGACGCGCTCGGACATGGGCTTGTCGGAGTTGATGGCCAGCGTAGTGTCGGGGATGGAGATTCCCGAGGACGGAGCATCCTTCGCGTTCTTGCCCGCCGGAGGGGCCTTGACAGCTGAGGCGGTCGCTTGCGGAGTGGCTGCTGTGGCGGTCTTCCGGTTCACTAGAGCGGTAACTCCGAGAGCCAACAGGGCAATCAAAAAGACAATCTTCCAGCGAATCTGCATGAAGAACCTCATCTGTGGGGGCTGCGGCTTGAATGATAGCGCAGGCGCTCGGCCGCCGCCACCGGCTGAAGGACAGTACAGTGCTGACCGATGTCTTGTTCCGCTCACGTACCGGAGAATCGTGGTGGGTGGCTGACGCGTGGGCCTGTCGGCTTGCGTTTTTCCCCGGTCGCCGATGATACTGGATAGTCAGACAGCAACTTTAATATCCAATTTTTCAAACTATGAAAACGACAATTTCTCTCTCTACTCCCGCTGAACTCGAAACCGAATCGCTGGTCGCCGTGGTGCTCGACCACGCGGAGCCTGCTGCCAACGTCAAAGAGAAAGACAGGAAGCCGCAACTGAAAGTTGCGACCAGCGATGCGGCGGTGCAGTCGGTCGCGGCCGATCTGCTGGCGAGCGGCGAAGTCGCAGGCAAACAGTTCGAAACCAACCTTATGCACCGGCCGGTCACCCTGAAGGCCAGGCGCCTGCTGCTGGTTTCCGGTGGCAGCGCGAAAAAGTTCTTGAGCTACGACTTGCGCCGCATAGCCGGTGCGGCCGTCCGCGCGCTCAAATCACGCGGAATTCGCAGCTTTGCGTTCATTGCTCCGCCCGGTATTCCCGCGGAAGAGGCTGTCCGTGCCATTGTGGAAGGCGCTCACGTAGGGAACTTCGATCCTGACTACTATCGCAGCGATCGCAAGGATCAGAAGATTGATGCGCTGACGATTGTTGCCAGCGGCGATAAATCTGTGCTGGAGAAGGCGGCCAACGAAGCGCAAGTCATCGGCGAATCGCAGAACTTTACGCGCGATCTGGTGAATGAGCCGTCCAATCGGATGACGCCGACGATCATGGCCGATCGCGCCAGGAAGATGTCGCAGGAAGTCGGTTTGCAGTGCGAAGTCTACGGCGCCGACAAGATCAAGGAAATGAAGATGGGCGCATTCTGGAGCGTCGCGCAAGGTTCCGACGAACCACCCGCTTTGATTGTCATGCGCTATGAGCCTGCGGGCGCGCCGGAGAAGCCCGTGCTGGGATTGGTGGGGAAGGGAATTACCTTCGACACCGGCGGCATTTCGATCAAACCCGCCGATGGCATGGAGAAGATGAAATACGACATGGCCGGCGGCGCGACGATGATTGGCGCGATGCGCGCCATCGCGTTGCTGAAGCCGAAAGTTAAAGTCATCGGCATCGTCTGCGCGACGGAGAATATGCCGTCCGGGAAAGCGCAGAAGCCCGGTGACGTGCAGATTGCGATGTCGGGGAAGTCGATAGAGATCATCAATACAGACGCCGAAGGACGCCTGGTGCTGGCGGACGGCCTGTTCTACGCGCGCCAACTGGGTTGCACACATCTGGTGGATGCAGCCACGCTGACGGGCGCGGTGGTGGTTGCGCTCGGCTACAACAACGCTGGAATCTTCGCGAACGACGACGATATGTACAACCGCTTCCACAGCGCGAACGCGAAGGCCGGCGAAAAAATGTGGCGCATGCCGTTGGACGACGAATACAAAGAGCAAATCCGCTCAGGCATTGCCGACATCGTCAATTCGGGCGGACGCTGGGGCGGCGCGATTACTGCTGCGATGTTCCTGAAAGAATTCGCCGAAGAGACTCCGTGGATCCACCTCGATATCGCGGGTACAGCGTGGATGGAAGATCAGAAGCCGTGGATCGCGAAAGGACCGTCGGGCATTGCCCTGCGCAGTCTGGTGGAGTTCGTGAAGAGTTTTGCGGGATAAGACCTCGGCCACGGATCTGCACGGATTTTCACGGATATTTCTCTGGCGAATATCCGTGAAGATCTGTGAAATTCGTGGCGGCCTTTAGTTCTCGGCAAAGAAAATCGGGCCGCGGATTGAGGGAAATCCGCGCGGTTGTTATAATCGAGGACGTTCCGCACGCTTCCGGCATTAGGAGCAGTTTCGTTCGGCAGCGAATCCCGCCACAATCAGCGTGAAGCGAACAATCCTCGCAAGCCCGCGGACAGCGGGTTTGGAAACGTGGCCAGGTAGCTCAGGGGTAGAGCGCAGCCCTGAAAAGGCTGGCGTCGGCGGTTCAATTCCGTCCCTGGCCACCATCATTCCAAAGAACTTAGTGGCGAAGAGCGGAAATTTCCAACCCACGATCCAACCCATGATTCTCACTGAACTCGCTCTGTGAGCAGGTGAATTCTGTCTCCCATGAGCTGTTCCAGGAACTTGCCTTGCGCATCCCGCATGGAGTCCATGTCGGACTGCGCATAGAGTCCCATGGTCGTGCCGAAGTCCTCGTGACGCAGCACTCCTTGTACGGTTTTCGGGTCCACCTTCAGCTTCACTAGTGCCGTCGCCAGCGAATGACGAAAGTTGTGAAAGCCGAAGCGTCCCTTCCAGTCCGCGCAAATCACGCCCGCGCTGATGGCTGCAGGGCGCAAGTATTTCTGCACCATGATGGACGCGGACAGCGGCTTCTTGCCTCTCAGCTTTACGCTGGGAAACACATAGTCGCTTTCCTTGGCATACTTCGTTCTCTCGCGCCATGCGAGGAGGAAGCCAGCCAAAAGCGGATGCATGGGAACGGGAGCCTTTGACGCTTTCGACTTCGGCTCTTTGAATCTTCCCCACACATAAGCTCGTCTCACGTAAATCACCAACCCCTCGAAATCGAGATCCATCCACATCAAGCCCAACAGTTCTGATACGCGCAGAGCAGTGGCCGCGTCGCTTAGAGTCAACGTGCGCCTTGGCTCTGGAGTATTGAGAAGAACCTCGAACGCCTGCTTCGGCGTCATGACTATCGCCCGGTAGTCGCTCGTGGTTCGTTGGCTCACCCAGTTCATGGGATTGCCTTCCTGCTGGCGGGGGAGGAAATTGCATCGCTGCCCGTGCTTGAAGACCAGGCTCATGATGCGGCGGATTTTGTCGATCGTAGGATCGGCTAACGGTTTCACCTTCTTCTGAGCGTTCCCCTTGCGTAGTTCCCGAAACCACGCCTCGACATCCCTCGATTCCACGGCTAAGGGTGCTAATCTCCCCCATCGTGGAATGATGCGTTTGATAAGGTGTCGCTCGTAGGTTTCGACTGTGGGAAATGCTTTGGGACGCGCTGATTCCGATTGGTCGATCCTCAGCTCGTTTTCGATATAGTCCTGGCAAAGCTGACCAAACGTCCTCGGCGTTCCCTGGAAGGGCTGTAATTGGTTGATGGTTTCGCGCAGCTTCTGACGATCGACTTCTCTCGATGCATCCGCCGGACTGGAACCGATATCTTTGACAAGACCGATGGCGGTCGTGCGTTCGACTCGTTTCCCATCCGAGCGAGTAGCGTAATAGCGAAGCACCCACGTCAGACCCTCCGCGCGCATTATCTTGCGTAGACTGCCTATTTGATACCTGGGCATCAAACCCTCCTTGGTGGTTTGCGTGCTCCAGGTGGCCGTGTTTCGCAGCTTACCATGTAGGAGTGGAGTTCCGATAACAGAAACCTCCAGTCCTTCTTTTCTGCCGATGGATCGAGCGCGTGACCGGGAATTTTGCCATCTCGGACTTTTTGTAACAGCGTGCGGCGTGTGATGCCCAAGAACGTGGCTGCGGTGTCTCCGTCGACGAAGTATTCGAGAGTTGGGCCCGGTGCGGATGCACCGAGGCGTTGGCTGGCTGTCATGGGGGACCTCTGGAAATCAGACATTGCCCTTGACGCTAGCGCAGATATACCAATACAGTCAATATGTATCGTTACA
>CAVPNR010000005.1:0-18638 GCA_963706645.1 uncultured Acidobacteriaceae bacterium | reverse complement strand
CCGAACCCCGGGCTCCCGCGCATCTCTTTCTTTTCTCAGACTCGCCTTTAGTGCGTAACCGTGAACGCAGAACTGCTCGTCGCTTTGCCTCCCGGAGTCGTGAAAACCACTTTCCCAGTTTTGGCACCTGTGGGCACCCTGAAGGTCACCTGCAGATCGGAGTTCACGGTGAAGCTGCTCACTCGTACTCCGTCTACGGTGATTGTCGAGGCTTGGATGAGGCCGGTTCCGGTAAGAACTACTGAGGTGCCGACGGCTCCGCTGGTCGGAGCCATGGTCTTTATCTGAGGAGGGACGCGATATATCTTCGTACTGATTAGCCTCCCCGATGCAGTGGTAACGCTGACGAACCCAGTCTCTCCCGACGGAACCGTAGCTGTGAGATAAGTATTGGAGACGACATGGAAGCTGGCCGCGGTGCCATTGAACTGAACTGCTGAGGCAGTAGAAAATCCGTTGCCCAAGATGCCTACAGACGTACCCACGGTGCCCATGGTGGTAACCAACAAGGCAAACGGGCTGACACCGCCGTCGAAACTATAGATGCCGCCCTTTCCGTCCACGCCTCCTCGTTTCGTCAGACCGAAGAGCTTACCGCTCGTATGCTGCATGGGTGTGGAATAGGCTCCATCGCCGAAGTCGGACACGAAGTTGTAGAGCGGCGTATACGCGCCGGCCGTAGTCATCTGGAATATCACGCCATAGCCACTATCGCCGCCCCAAATCGTCGCGCCGTACAGATTGCCATCGCTGCCAGCAATGAGGCCGGCAAAAGCCTGGTAACCATTGAGAGTGTGAACATTGTCGAAGTCGACCATCACCGTGAGGCTTCCTCCGGTAGTGATCCTGAAAATGACGCCGGCATTCGTCGCTCCTCCAGCGGTCGTGGTGCCATAGAGGTTGCCGTCTACTCCCTGAACCAATCCGCCAATCGGGTAAGAACCATGAAGGCCGTCGAAGTTGAAGAGCGTCGTGACCGTGGAGCCGGCGATCTTG
Source organism: uncultured Acidobacteriaceae bacterium (assembly GCA_963706645.1). Classification (GTDB taxonomy): domain Bacteria; phylum Acidobacteriota; class Terriglobia; order Terriglobales; family Acidobacteriaceae; genus Sulfotelmatobacter. The sequence continues at coordinate 17,642 of CAVPNR010000005.1, read as the reverse complement.
TAAATAGTGCCCGCGGAAAACGTGCCTCCGAATTCCGTCACACCATAAAAATTCCCGTCGCTCGCCTGCAGCAATGGCCCGTACGACACGGTGGGAATCGTGTTGATGATTGTGAACACACCTTGGGGTGAAAATTTGAAAGCCGCGCCAGGATACGACGTGCCGTAAAAGCTTCCGTCTGTAGCAAGCACCAAAGGCGCTACCGGATACCCTCCGTCGGCGTTTCCCGTAAAGTTATAGAGGATAGTCAATACGCCCGAGGGCGTGATCTTGAAGATCGTGCCGTAACTTAGTGCGCCGCCGAATTCAGTTGTTCCATAGAGATTCCCGTCGTTTCCAAGCACCAACCCGCCGTTCGGAGTGCTCCCGTGGGTGGTATCAAACTGGTACAGAATGGTTTCCGAGCCCGAGGGCGTGATTTTGAAAACGATGCCTACGCTTTTTACGCCTCCGGTCGGAGTGGTACCGTAGAGGTTGCCATCCCGCCCCTGGGCCATCATCGCCGGATACTGCGGACAGCATCCATTGGCGTCCACAAAGTCGACGAGTTCTTGGTACCCCTGGGCGCTGGCGGTAGCCGCGCATATAACGAGCAGACACAGAAGAAGTCCAAGATATTTTCCGACAGAGTCACGGCCGGGTAATTCGCCGTTCCTAGGCTGAGGATTCCTCGAGTTGTAGGTTCCTTGTACAAGCATCGTTGGACTCGTGGGTTGATCTGCGAGACACATGACGGTTCCTCCCCTGGACGCATTTGACTGATCTCCGCGTAAACTCACACGGGCATCGAAATTCGGTCTTACCTTATAGAACGCAAAAGCCGAAGGAATCGGCTCATCGCTCTACTTATGAAGGGGAATGCGGGCCAACGAGATATCGGTCCGCGGGAATATTGTGGGCCAGCAGCCAGTGGTGCCGTTCGACTCAAGCGCGCTGCAATTCGGTGAGTTCCCTACTTTATCAACGACGGCATTCGCGGCGCGTACTACTCGTACGTCCGGCTAGCCAAAAGATGAGACCGCCCGATCCAAGTCATCGAAAACCTCAAATAGATTGAGCAGGCCGGTCATTCTTAATGTCTGGACTGCGAACTTGGAGGGGTTCAAGAGCTTGAGAGATCCTCCGCTCTGTTTGGCGGCGGTGAGGCAACGAACCAACAGTCCGATGCCGCTGGAATCGACCATGGCTACTTCTCCCAGGTCCACTACGAATCGGCTTTGACCGGAGGCCAACAAATCGTCGACGCTCTGCCGCATCCGGTCGACGGAATCTCCAAGATTGAGTCGACCGCGGAGCTTGAAGACTTTTACGTCAGATTGAGTGCGAATCTCGATATCCACCCGGCGCTCCCCGCTCTGCGGACGCTGACAGTCAGGACTGCGGTCGCCGATAGGGGCACGCGCAGGTTGACACTCACCGAATCGTCTGCTAGAGTGCCGTTCCAACTTAGAAGAACCTCCGCGAATTTGCAAATAGCAAAGGCTCCCCGCGCGGCTGGCAGTCAAAAGCTTTAAGGGCACTCATGCCAATCCAGAGTTCCAGGCTTGCGCTCAACATTGCTGCGTTCTCCGCGCGCCTGTTGGAGCAACAAGAGGTCTCCCCTCGCTCCCGAATCGTGACGCAGACAATCTCGGATGCCTTTCCCGGAACCGCGGTAAATGTTTACCTCACAGTATCCCAGCCGGAGGGAGATGCCTGGACAGCTATTGCGAGCGCAGGCGAAGCTGCAGTTCCTGAAACCACAATCCCGCTGCAGCTGGGGACTCTCGGAATTCTCGCGAACGAGCCGAAGCCGTTGCTTTTCGAAGGTTCCGCCTTGAGTCGCGAAGAATATGCTCATGTGAATGTCCGGCGGACGCTGCATTCGTTGTCCTACCTTCCTTTAATCCAGAATGAGTTATTGATTGGGGCGATTGAAATCCTTAGCTTCGAGAGCACGCTGAGCGAGAAGCAATTAGAGTCCCTGGTCGCGGTGGCCGAAGTGGCCAGCGCAGCATTACATGCCGCCCAGACTTATCAAGAAGAGCATCGCAACACCCTCGGATCGATAACCCGGTTGACGCAACTCTATGACATTGAGAAGGTTTTCAGCTCGACCTTGGAAATGGATCAACTGTTGCCCATCATCGGTTCCAAGGTGCGCGAGATGCTGGATTGCGAAGCCGTCAACTTGTGGTTGCTGGAACCGGACGAGAGCCTGCGCCTCATGCACCAGGCCGGCGAAGATCTCACTGTCAGCGAGGGAGCATCGCAAAGGCCGGGCGAAGGCATTGCGGGTGATGTTTCCGACAACGGGGAACCGGTACTGATTGAGCACTCGCAAGACGAACGGCTGGTGCGGCGCAATCAGAGCATTCAGGAAGGCGGCGTGGTGTCGCTCATCGTCGCTCCGATTATGGACCAGGAGTCGTTAGTGGGTGTGATTGAAGCGACAAACAAGCCGGAGGGAACCGCCTTCGACGACGACGACTTGTTCACGCTGTGCCGTCTTACGGAGTCGGCGTCGATTGCCTTGCATAATGCGAGCCTGCTCGCGGCCGAACGCAAGGTCGAAATTCTTGAAACGCTAGTGAGTGTGAGCCACGAGATCACCTCCACTCTCGATCTGGATCGGGTTCTGCAGGCGGTGGTCAATGGTCCGTCGACGGTGATCCCGTACGAGCGAGCGGCCATCGCTCTGGAACAACGCGGGCGCATGCAATTGCGCGCGATTTCAGGAGTCACCGAGTTCAATCCCGCCGATCCCCAGATCGAAGCTCTTGGTCAGATTTTGCAGTGGGCATCCCTGCTTCGCGAGCCCTCGCTCATCCGTCAGCACGGGGAGGAGATAAAAGCCGACCGCGAAGAGACCCGGGCGAAGTTCCAACATTATTTCTTGCAGAGCGGTATGCGTGCTTTTCAGGCCATCCCTCTGGCCGATGAAGAAGGCCGAGTCGGAGTTCTTTCCTTCGAAAGCAGCGACCCCGATTTTCTGACTGTAGCTCATTTGGAAATGATCAAGGTGCTCGCCAGCCAGGCCACGGTTGCGCTGAGGAACGCCTCGCTCTATAAAGAGGTTCCCTTTATCGGTGTGCTGCAGCCGCTCATCGAGAAAAAGCGAAAATTTCTCGCCCTCGAAAAGCATCGTCGTGGTTTGTTGATCGCAACTGCCTGTGCGGCCGTTCTCTTTCTAGCGCTATTCCCTCTACCTCTGCGCGTGGATGGCCCGGCAACAGTCGCTCCAAGTCACGCCGCCCGGGTAGGCGCAGAGGTCGAGGGAGTGGTGAAGCAGGTGAGCGTTAAAGAAGGAGACCCGGTTCGTAAAGGATCAGTCTTGGGATCCCTTGAGGACTGGGACTACCGCTCCGCGTTAGCTGCCGCACAAGCCAAGCGTGAAACGGCGATTACCTTGATGAACCGTGCTCTGGCAGCGAACGACGGCACGGAAGCAGGCATTCAGCAAGCGCAAGCCGACTACTGGATCGCAGAGGTGGCACGCGCCCAGGAACGCCTGGAGCGGACCGTGGTGCGCTCGCCAATTGATGGCGTGGTCGCAACGCCCCACCTGGAAAACCTCGTCGGCCGTAAGCTAAAGCTCGGCGACACATTTGCAGATATTGTCGACAACACGCAAGCGCTGGTGGACGTGACGATCGACCAGAACGACATCGGACTGGTGGCGGCCGGACAGAAAGCCCGCGTCAAGCTTGACGGCTTTCCCTCGCGCACTTTCGAGGGAGCGGTTGCGGTCATCAGCCCGGTGGGCCGGCTTGAGGGAGACACCAGTATCTTCTATGCACGAATCGCGGTGTCCAATCCCGAGACTCTGCTCCGTTCGGGGATGCAAGGGAGAGGGAAAGTATCCACCGGCTGGCATCCTGCGGGGAAAGTTTTCTTTCGTCAACCCGCCATGTGGATCTGGTCCAAACTCTGGAGCTGGTTTGGGTGGTGACTTTGAGAAAAATGACATACATAACCGGTTTGCTTCTTCTAGCCACGCTAGCCAGCACATCGTGCAGCCGCGCGCCGATTCCGGCGGAAGCGGCGACCAACCCGGCATCTCAACCAGCGCCGCCAGAGGCGCCGCCCGCTCCTGTGGCAACTCCCTACACGGCCTCGGGGCCCATCGTTGTGGAGAATCAAGTGGACGTCGCCGCCCAACGAGACGGCATGGTGGTGCAGATCTTCGTCGAACCTGGCACCCGCGTGCGCAAGGGACAACTTCTTGCAAAGCTGGACGACCGGCAGGTTGTGGCCGATCTGGAAGGAGCGCGCGCCCGGACCGCCAGCACCGAAGCCGATCTCAACAATTGGAAGTCGGAGGCCAAGGTCCTGGAGTCCGACTTCCAACGCGCCCGCAAAATGTGGGACGCGCGGCTCATCACTCAGGAACAATTCGAGCATGCCCAGTTCAAGGCTGAGGCTGACCAGTGGGATGTCAAACGAGTCGAACAACTTCTTATCAACGCTCGTGACACCGAACGCTCCCTTGAATTGGAGTTGGAGAAAACACAGGTTACAGCGCCTTTTGACGGGATCGTCGCTCGCCGTTATGTTCGCGTCGGTCAGACAGTAGCGCGGGATGAACGCCTCGTGTGGGTTACTGCTACCGGACCCTTGCGCGTCCGTTTCACGCTGCCCTCCAGATTCCTGAGTCAGATGAAGGTTGGGCAACGCGTGGCTGTCACGGTCCCAGACGGAAATCCGGGGCGTGAATATGCGGCTCGAGTAATACAACTCAGTCCGGTCGTGGACCCGGCAAGCGGCACGATCGAAGTATTGGCGGAGTTGACGGCAGCCGCGCCCGATCTGCGCCCCGGCATGCAGGCGGACGTGCACCTTCCAGCACTTCCATGAACATCGCCAACGCCCTCAATGCTGCCTTGCCGGAACTGCCGGAGCGTGTGATCAGCCGCTCAGTTCCCAAGTTAGATCCCCGAGTGATCGCCCGGCAGCAGATCGAATCCGGACAGCCGACCGTGCTTGCCAAGCTGCCCGGCGCAGATACCTTCATCCGCTTGGAGCCTCCGCAATGGGTACTGCTCCAGTTGTTCGATGGTGAGCGATCCTATCTCGAAATTGCCAACCAAGTGTCGAAAAACACTGCCATCGAACATTCGGAAGATGCGGTCCGCGAATTTGCTGCGTTCCTCTTGGCAAATACTGACCTGTTTTACAAGAGTCCGCTGGAGAGGAACATCGCCCTGCAGCAGAAGTTGCGTGGCCAGCGGCTGAAACGTAAGCACTCCAAGACGATTGACTTCTCCGATATTATCATCGCCGATTGGCCGCTGGCCGACGACTTTATTGCTCGAATCTACCCGTACTTCCGCTGGGTCTACACCTGGTGGTTCACCTTACTGGCCCTCGCGATGTTTGCGGTTATGGCATGGATGTGGACTGGGCGTTTCTCCGAGATCTGGCGCGATAGCTTCGAGTTCTACAATTTCACGACCAAGTCGGGACGCGACCTACTCGAATTCTGGGTTCTCTTCGGCGCCATGGCGTTCTTTCACGAGTCATTCCATGGCCTCACTTGCAAGCATTTTGGCGGAAACGTGGAGAAGATGGGCTTTTCCCTGATGTACTTCGCTCCCAGCTTCTTTTGCGACGTTACGCAAATCTGGATTTACGGGGGCAAGTGGGAGCGGATCGCTACCGTACTCGCGGGCATCTGGGGCGATCTGATCGTGTGTTTTGCCGCCACAGCGGTCTGGTGGGCGACGGCTCCTGGCATGCTCGCTCATACTCTGGCCTACAAGATCATGATGGTCACCGGCATCGGCGTGTCTCTGCTGAACCTGAATCCGCTGATCAAACTCGACGGCTACTACATTTTCTGTGAACTGATCGGAGAGCCTGATTTGAAGGAGCGCACCTCCGCATACCTCTCCGGATGGACGCGCAAGCATCTCTTTGGCATGCCCGCGGAGGTAGAATATATACCTCTACGACGACGCCCCTTCTACCTTGTCTATGCGGTTCTGTCGGCAATCTACGGCTATGTGCTGCTGACGTTCCTGATGGGATTCACCTTTAACGTGTTGCACTCGTATTCGCCAGCCTGGGCTTTTGCACCCGCCGCATTGATGGGATATTGGGTGTTCCGGGAGCGGATTCACAGCCTGGGACGGTTTACCAAGCTTCTTTACCTGGATAAGAAGGAACGGATCTGGAGATGGATGAAGCCCTGGCGCTTCGGGTTTCTGGGAGCGGCGACACTGCTGTTTCTGTTACTTCCGATCTGGCCCGACCTTCAGGACGTGCCTTTTGTTCTGGAGCCAGCGCGCCAAGCCGTCGTGCACGCCGCCGTGCCAGGAACGGTTCGTCAGGTGTTTGTGGACGAAGGACAGCACATCGTCGCCGGGCAACCGCTTGCTACCCTCGAGAATCTTGATCTGGAGTCCGATCTGGCTAGGGTTCGCGCAGACCTTCGAGCCGTCTCCGCCCGGGCCATCCAGAGTCAGCTTCATTACGGCGATCTCGGAGCGACCCAACAAGAGCGCATGCGGCTGCAGCAAGCGGATCGTAGCCTGACCGAGGAAGTTGCCAAACTCCAACTGCTCAGCCCCATCGCCGGAGCGGTCGCGACCCCTCGACCGCATGATCTCAAAGGTGCTTCTCTCGAAGAGGGTGCGACCGCAATCGAAGTGATCGACGACTCGGCTTTGCGAGCACGTATTTACATCCCCGAGTTTGCCATGCATGACGTCCATGTTGGCGCACCCGTACGGCTCCGAGTCGAGTCCCGGATGTTGCCGGTGAACGCTGCTCTGCAGTCAATCTCCGCGGACTGGGCTCCTTTGGATCCGTCCCTCAATGAGAAGGAGCAACTGGCGGGCATCAACCCACCTCGTTACTATATGGCGGAGTCTTGGCTCGCCCCGGCCGCAGACTTGCGTCCGGGCATGACCGGAATCGCAAAGATTCGCGTGGGGCGCAGGAGTATCGGAAGCTTCAGTGTGAGATTCCTTCGGGATCTGATAGGCCGCCGGGTCTGGTAAACCACATCGGACAGCAAGTTCCCCTGCAACAAAGGGTCAACCACAGGTTGACCCTTTGTTATGGACTGCAAAATTTTGGCTATGCAAATCTACTTCTTCCGAGCACCTACTTACCGACCCCTCTCACCTGCGCCTTGACTTGTGCACGTACTTGCGCCCTTACCCGCGTTCTGAGCCGGGCAGAAATCGGAGCGTTGACCGTCGGATTGGCTTGCGCCGGGGTTGTCGAACTGGCCACAATGGCCTTTTTGGTGGCATTCAGACCGCTCAGCAGGGACTTTTTCTGAATCGACATTGTAATCTCCTCGTAAGCCAGTTTTTTATTCGGCTTCAGACGCTTCCTTCTATAGCACGGGGAATTCCAAAGTCGGACCGGCGCCTGCCTGGAGCACACCCCATTCAGAATCAATCAGATATAAAACGGAGACGGGGGAAGGCCCGGCCGGAAGCAGGTTCATTTGTTACCCTATGGTTAAAATTTAACCCTTGATAGGTTATTTATTAACCTTCTTCACGCCTTCATCGACCTTGAGGGTGCGGCACAGGTACTTCATGCGTTGCGGATCCATGCGCAGCAGTCGGGCCGCTGCCGCCTTCTTTCCTTCGGTCCGGCGTAGCGCCGCATTGACATAGGCAATCTGGATCCTTTCCATCTCGGCATCGAAGTCGACCCCGTCTTCAGGAATCAGAATCGCCTCCTGACTGGCCGCGCTGGAGTACAAAAGCTGCTGTGGAAGGTGGTGGCCGGCAATGAACGGGCTGTCATTCATTACGACCAGGCGCTGCACGATGTTTTCCAGCTCGCGCACATTGCCAGGCCAACGATAATCCTCCAATATCCCGATCACCTCCGGCTGGAACTGCTTCAGGGGTTTCTTGTTGGCTGCGCAGTAGACGCGAAGGAAATGGTCCAGAAGCAGAGGCAGGTCGCCCTCCCGGTCGCGCAGAGCAGGAATCACGATCGGCACCACGTTGATGCGGTAGAACAGGTCCTCTCGAAAGCGTCCCTTGTTCACCATGTCTTCCAGATCGTCATTGGTCGCCGCAATGAGGCGGAAGTCGATCTTCTTGACGGCTCGCCCACCCAGCCGCTGAGTCGCATGTTCCTGCAGCACCCGCAATAATTTAGCCTGCAAATTCTGGCCAAGAGTGGTGATCTCGTCGAGAAACAGCGTTCCCGTGTGGGCCATTTCAATCAAGCCGGCCTTGGCGGTATCGGCCCCCGTAAACGCCCCTCTTTCATATCCGAAAAGTTCGGACTCCATCAGACTGTCGGGCAGAGCGGAGCAATTCAGGCAGATGAAAGGCTTGTCCTTGCGGTCGCCGGACTGAACAATGGCCTGCGCCACCAGTTCTTTGCCAGTCCCGCTTTCTCCTCGGACCAGAACGGTAGCATTACTATCTGCAACTGCCTGGATAGCCTGGTACACCCGCTGCATAGGGACGCTGAACCCAATCATTCCGCAGAAGGCGGACTTGCTTTCCACCTGCTCCCGCAGCCGACGCCCCTCCTGTTGCAGGCTGCGCTTATCGATCGCCCGGGACAGCACGACCTGCAATTCCGGTAGGTTCAAGGGAGTTTGGAAGAACTCATCCGCTCCGGCCTGGCTGGCCTTCAACGGTACTTTCCGGTCGTTCGAGCGGGTAATCGCCACCAGAACAGTATCTTCACGAATGCGCCGCAGTTCCTGCAGCACCTCGATCCCATCTGCGGCGCCGTCCCCAATGCTGTCCAGGTCGAGCAGGATCGCGTCCAGTTGCTGGGCGCTCACGATAGCCAGAATCTGTTCTTCATCGGTCGCCGAAGTTGTGCTGAACGTCTGAGCGAGAAACTTCGAAATCTCCGGGAAAACGGCCTCATCGTCGGAGATGATCGCAATTGAGTATTGCGCTCCATCGGAGCGCCGTCCATCCCAGCTCATATAGCTCCCACACGTACAAGACAGCGCGGGACATTATAGGTCAAATTTTAACCTGTTGACATCGGCAGTTAGCCGTTTGAAATCGCACCGGGTACGGAGACATTTTCCGGTTTACACGCCCAACCTTACAGCGTAAGCTCGTCGGGTTTAACGCTGGTCCCCCCAATCGGCGGGGCAATAAGATCCCCCCAACAAATATCTTCTTCCCTGAGGAGATGCTCGCCATGCCACTTCGTCAGCAGCAGGCTTCTATCTGCGTCATCGTTGCGTTCTCGATTGTGATTCTTTTCACAGCATCTCTGGCGACCAGTCAGACTGCCATTACCACATATCACGTGGACAACAAGCGCACGGGTTGGAACTCGCACGAGACCGTGCTGACGCCAGCCAACGTCGGCAGTTCTTCGTTCGGGCTATTGAATACCGTCACCCTCGATAATCAGGTCGACGCTCAGCCGTTATTTGTTCCCGGCGTTACCATCACTGCCGGAAATAGTCCCGGCCTGCATGATGTGGTCTACGTAGTCACCGAAGGCAACACCATCTACGCCATCGACGCAGAAGCCGGTACGGTGCTCCTTAGCCCGAACTTCGGAACACCGGTTCCCTCTCCGTTGGTTTGTAACAATAAGGGGACGACGATCGGCATCACTTCCACGCCGGTCATCGACTCGACCAGTAATACTCTCTATGTTGTGATTTACACGCAGGATTCAACCGGACCGGCCTATCGCATTCATGCCCTCGATCTGGGCAGCCTGACGGACAAAGTCACTCCACAGCTTGTAGTGGCATCGCACAGCCTGATCGACGGTACCACTTTCAATTTCAATGCTACCTACCAGCGCCAGCGGCCCGCTCTGCTGCTGTCCAATGGCAACATCTATGCGGCCTTCGGCAGTTTCTGCGACTCTTCCCGGAACCTTTCCCGCGGATCGCTTCTAGGCTGGTCGACCGGTTCGCTCACCCCACTCCCTCTCAATCAGGTTCTCGACACTCAAGCCGCGGCGCCGAACGACTCCTTCCTGTCTTCAATCTGGATGTCCGGCTACGGCCCCAGTACCGACGACTCCGGCAACATTCTGTTTGTCACTGGAAACTCGGACCGCTCCGGCACTACCTACGACGGCGTAACCGATATTCAGGAGAGCGTGGTGAAAGTTTCGCCGAACCTGTCGACCGTGCTCGGTGTGTTCACGCCCTCGAACCAGCCGAGCCTCGATCAAGTCGACAATGACTTCGGCTCCGGCGGAGTTCTAGTGCTGCCCGATCAGCCAGGCTCGGTGCGACATCTGGCCGTCGCCGCCGGCAAGGTCGGAAGCCTTTTCCTGATGAACGAAGATCACATGGGTGGATTCTCAACTACAAAGAACAAGGTTCTGGGCACTTACCCCATCGGCGGTTGCTGGTGCGGCCCGTCCTATTTTGTTGATCCGTCGGATGGACTCGGCCGAGTGGTTACCAGTGGCGGCTACAAAGTGGGGGTCTACAAAATCCTGACCTCGCCCAAGCCTGCGTTGAAAAAAGTGTCTTCCTCTCCCTCTATTGGCGGAACGAGCAATGCAGGATTCTTCACCAGCATCTCTTCCAACGGCACCGCTAGCCCCATCATCTGGGCTGCGGCGCACGCCACCAGTACGAAGGGGTCTCCGATTTATCTCTATGCATTCGATCCTGAATCGGTGGTCAGCGGCTCCATGCGACAAATTCTCAAGATCCAAGCCGGCACGGGGCATTCCAACCTGGTTCCACTCGTCGTCAATGGCGAAGCCTTCGTCGCCAGCCACGGTGAGCTCCAGATTTTTGGGATCAAGTCCGAACGCAAAAAATAGATCCGCCCGCGAAGCGCTAAAAAAGCCGCCGGGATAATCTGCACTTAATTTCCGGAGGATCAGAGGCCAGAAATGGGATTTCAAAGGCGGGAGGCCGGTTCGCATATCACTGGCCCGCTCACAAAAGAACGCTCGATTTCTTAAACACCCGTGTTACCGTTGATTGCACAGGGCGGGATTCAAGCGAGAGAAGAATCGAACTCTGCCTGTTCGCTCGCTCCGATCAAATCTTGTTACCGCACGCTCAGCCTGGCGAGCGATTCCTCGCACTTGCTTAGCTCCTGCTTGACGGATTCTTCGGTGACATCACCCCCAAGAGGGTCTGCTAAGTTCTGGCCAGATTCCTGTCTCAATGTGGCAAGACTTTTCTCGTACCACGACTGCGATTCTCGCAAAAGCCCGGCTTTTCTGCGAGCGGAACTCTGCGCAGCAAGACTAGAAAATGCTCTTGCCAACGACGCATATGCATTTGCCTGGCCTGCAATTTGATAGCGATTCTTGTGTTCATTCTTTTCGAAAGTAGAGATCGCGGCGCGAATCCGCGCCATCGACTGGCCAATTTTTCCTTGACCCAGCAGCACGTCTCCCATACTGATCTCCGTCAGAGCGACATTGTCCCGGGCCATGGAATTCGTAGGATCAACACTGCTCAACTTTGCAAAAACTTCGCGGCCCTTGGTGAAGAAATCAAGCGACTGTTCATATTTACCCTGCTTCTGGAAGATGGCAGCGATTACGTCGTACGCCTCCCCCAGGTATTCCTGAAGCGTCGCGTTGTTTGGGTCGGATCGAGCCAGTTGCTCCAGAATCTCCTTCCCTTTTTGTGAGACTTCTGAAGCCTGGGACAGATCACCGAACCCTGCCAACGCCCTGCCCAAACACATGTAGTCCGCCGCCATATGCGAGCGAATTAAGGGACCCGCGCTCATGTCCTTCACGATCGTCTCTCGAATCGACGCCCCCCGCCGGTAGCTCTCCACGGCATGCGCATAATCCCCGGTTTGCGTCGAGATGTTCCCAGCTTGCCAATAGAATCCCGCCAGAAAGTCCCTGAATTCGGGCTCTGAGTGGTTCTCTGCTATCCGCTGAGCAACAGTTGCGCCCTTTTGAACGTGCTTCAACGCTTTAGCGTAGTCCCCGGTACCCTGCAACGCGAAACTCAAACGGAAGTGGTCGTTGAGCAACTCGAGTTGCATTTGCCGATCTTCGGGATGAGCCGCGGCGGATGACTCACGAATCGATAGTGCTTTCTCATAGCTTCGGAGGGCGCCCGCGTAGTCCCCAAGATTTGCCGCACCCGAGTACCCCAGCAGGTCTCCGACCCGGTCATACGCGGCTGCCAATTCGCGCTGTAGCCCGGCATCGCCGCTTGCTTCCTGCGACAGACTGTCAAGGTATTCAACGGCCCGATTTACCAGCAGCTTTCTTGCCGGCAAAGTGCCCGGCAAATCTACGATGGAGTCGTGCACTTCGAACATGAACGAGTTTGCGAGCTTGCGGACGTCGTTGAAGCGTCGCTCGGCGCGGGCGCGTTCTCTACGAGCTACCCGGGCTTCGTGCAGGGTAACAATCAACCCCGTCAGCATAGCGATCATCACAAAGACGGAAGCCGCAACCCCGGCCTTGTGCCTGGCTACGAACTTCGTTGCGCGATACCAGACGCTGTCGTTGCGCGCGTGCACCGGAATGTTCTCCAGATGCCGCTGGATGTCCTCATGGAGATCGTTCGCCGATGCATAGCGGCGAGCCGGTTCCTTCCGCAATGCCATCAGGACAATGTTGTCGATATCACCACGGAGTTGTTTGCTCACCTTTTCGGGAGAAATCTCGCGAAGCGCGCCGGATCGCTTTTCATCCCCCGGCTGCGGCGGGCGAAGAACTGCCAGGCTCGGCCTCGGCGGCTCCTTTTCGCAAACTTCCCGAGCAAGTTCCTGCGTGTTTCCATTCAAGCACTCGTACGGACTCCTCCCGGTCAATAACTCATACATCACGACACCGAGCGAATACACGTCGGTGGCGATCGTCATGGCCTCGCCTTTGATCTGTTCCGGGCTGGCGTAGCGTGGGGTCAGGATCCGAAAGCCGGTCAGGGTTGCATCCGGCGCGCCTGCGCTTAGGCCAGAGTCAACAATCTTCGCAATCCCAAAATCGAGTAGCTTCGGGATGCCATCGGCTGTAACCAGGATGTTTCCCGGCTTAATGTCGCGATGAATAATGAGATGTTGATGTGCATAGTGCACGCCTGAGCAAACCAGCAAAAGCAATTTCAGACGCTCGCGAATTGAGAGATCATGTTGGTTGCAGTACTCAGTGATCGGTTGACCGTCAATCAACTCCATCACGAAGTACGGCATGCCCTCTTCGCTGGTGCCGCCATCGAGAAGCTTCGCCAAGTTGGGATGATCGAGACCGGCCAGAATCTGGCGCTCATTCTTGAATCTGGTTAGAACTTCATTGGAAGAGTGCCCTGCCCGTACAAACTTGAGCGCGACTACTTTCTTGTACTGATCATCGGCGCGGAATGCGCGATACACCTCTCCCATTCCGCCCATCCCGATTTGCTCGACTACTTTGTAAGGGCCGACTCGGCGCCCGACCCAGAAGTTTTCATCGGGCGAAATCACGGCGGCGGCCACTGCAGCTAGGTCGGCACCGTCGAGAAACTGATCCTGCAGGCGCTCTTCTGATGCCAGCAAGGGTGCAATGTCGCCTCGCAGGGATTCATCGGCGGCATAGATGCGATCGAGATAGCTCGCTCGTTCCGCACCGCCAAGTTCCAACGCGGTCGCCAGCACTTGCTTCACGTGTTGCCATCGTTCAGGAGTCATGCCTCGCGTCGCTTTCCATGGCATGATGAAGCCACACCCGCGCGGTAGCCCATTCCCTCTTTGCGGTTGCCGGCGAGACATCGACCACACGCGCCGCTTCTTCAATCGAGAGTCCACCAAAGAAACGTAATTCGACGATTTGCGATTGCCGCGCGTCCAACGATGCCAGCCGTTTCATGGCCCGGTCCAGACCAATCAGGTCCAGGTTGATTTCCGCTTCGCCTGCGACACCCTCTTCGAGTAACACGGTGAACGCACCGCCTCCTCGCTTCGCGGCATTGCGCATGCGCGCATGATCCACGAGGATTTGTCGCATCATTTGCGCCGCCAGCGCAAAGAAATGAACGCGGCCTTGCCAGTTGGCCGCTCCGGGGTCCCCCAAACGGAGGTGCGCCTTTCTCGTGGAAAAAGCAGTGCAGCGTGCTTCCAGAGTATGGTCGCTGCGCTGTCCCGCAAGATTTTTCTTCGCAACCCGGCGCAACTCGTTGTAGACAGAGGAATGAGCGCATCTCGGGCCGCTAGATCTCCGTCGTTCCAACGGACAAGTAACTCGGTGACTCCGTCCCGAGCATCGACTCCCCCCACAGAATCCCCCAACGCACGCTGAACGGCGCGCCCTTTGGGTAGAGAGCGTAGCCCTGAACTGCTCCGAAGTCAAACACTGCTGGAGCCTCGAAATCGGCCGATTCGCCGGATTTCTCGCCGCTGTTCGTATCAATCGCGAGAAGTTCTTGGCTGCCGAAGCCAAGATTCGCAAGCGTGCGACTCCTGTTCAACCTTTTGGATGAGTCAGGTCACGGAATGTTCGCAACAACAGGCGGTGTCGAGGGCACACTCTCCTGGCCGCTGGAATTCACCGCAGTCGCTTCGTAGTAATACGTGGCGCCCGACGCAACCGTACTGTCGGTGTAGGCGGTGTTCGGGTCCACGGAGGAATTGATCTTCGCGTATGAGCCGTTGGAGCTCGTGCTGCGATAAACGTTATAGCCCACAACATTCGAACTGGCATTCCAGTAGAGGTCGACAGTGTACTGCTTCGATGTGCCCGTGCCGGTAAGCGATTCGAGGGTATTCGAGTTCGACGCATTGCTGACAAAGGAGAGCGAACCAGAAACCGTGCCACTCGCAGCGGGCGTGAAAGCCACATTGAGCGACATGCTCTGGCCCGCGGGAATCGTCAACGGCAAAGATGCTCCGTTCAGGACAAACTGAGAACTGCTGCTGGCATCAGAGGTCACGGTCACGCTTGCATTGGCCGCGCTCATCGTAATCGGTTGCGTTCCCGTCGTCCCCACCGTCACATCTCCGAAATTGACGAAGAGGGAGTAATCGTCAGTTGACCCGCCTTGGTTGTCGTTCCGGTGCCGGCCGGGGCACATTCAGGGAGGGACCCGAGATGAACAGACTCCCGCCACTTGTTCCCGCTGCCGGTGGGGCGAAGGTGAGATTCAACGTGACATTCTGACCTCCATTCAAAGTGAACGGCACACCCGGGCCGCTGATCGAGAATCCAGTGCCCGTCGTCTGCCAGGACGTTATCTTGACGCCCCAGGTGCGGGTGTTGCTCAGCACAACCGCTACTGTGGAGCTCGATCCTACGGCCACTTGGCCAAATGAGATGCTTGCGGGACTGGCGACCAGACTGTCGCTCGTTGTTCCCGAACCTCCAAGTTCCAACGCTAATTGTGTATTTGAAGCGTTGCTGGTAATTGTCGTTTTTCCTCCGGCCCATCCGGTCGCAGTCGGGGAAAAGGTGATGTTCAGCGCAACGCTCTGGCCAGCGGCGAGGACCAACGGCAGTTTCAGGTTGGACAGACTGAATCCGCTTCCGCTCACGTTAGCCGCAGAGACGGTGACGCTCGTCTGTCCGCCATTGGTCAAGACCACGATTTCAGTCTCGGTTTGCCCGAGGGGAACGCCGCCAAAGCGCATCGAGCAAGGTGCGCAGGTCAATTGCTTGGTTGATGCACTTGAAAACGCCGACGAAGCGAAGAGTGCAACTGTGATGATAAGGGTGATGAAGACACGGGTAGAAAAGGACTGAGAAATGGACTGGGGGAGTCTCATGCGAATGAGTTTGAAGCCCCTCAGTTATTTTGTGAAGATCTCGATTGGGCATGCCTTTCAGTCGCCCACTAGGCCAATCGCGGAAGCTTTAAAACCTTCGAGTAAAGAGTCCGAAAGACCAGTCGACTGCTGTACCGACGAGTTCCTGTTCTCAAGTCTGGCTCCCGACTCTTCTCGACGATGACGATTCCATTTTGGGCGAGACAACTCAGGCTCGAGAAAATGAATAAGCCTGACCGGATGGTCAGGCTTTGTTCAGTCAGTATCGGTGGTCTCCCAGATTTGGCCCCGGACCCCGCTTCATCACGGCGGAGGAATCTGCACATCCGAGACGATGTTCGAGTAGCCGCTTTCCTCGTTGCTGGAATTCATGGCAGTCGTGGCGTAGCAGTAGTTCGTCCCGTCAGCCACAGAAGAATCGGTATACGAAGTCACAGTAACCAGGGTGGCGCCGTTGATTTTCGAATAAGAGCCACAAGAAGATGTGTAGACCGCACGGTAAACGTTATATCCCGTGACTCCCGACGAACTGCTGGCATTCCACGACAGGCTGACAGAATGCGTTGGAGCTGCGGTGCCGGTTCCATTGGCGGTATCGGTCGTAGTGGAAGGCTGCGCATTGCTGGTAAATGTCAGGGTCGCGGCATCTGCGCCGGCGACGAGCGGACTGAAAGTCACAGTGAACGGTGTACTTTGTCCGGCCAGAATGGTCGCTGGCAGCGACAATCCGCTGATCACAAATCGCGAATTGTTCGAAGTCGCCGCCGTAACAGTAACGTTCGCTCCCGTGGCATTCAAATGTCCTGTTGCTGATCCGCTGGTTCCAGCGACAACGCTGCCAACCGCAATGGGTGACGGAGTCGCCGTCAGCTGCCCCGCTGTCGTTGACCCGGTGCCTGTCAAGGAAATGGTCAAGCTTGGGTTGGAGCCATTGGATGTGACGGTCACAGTGCCGCTCGCGCTGCCTGCAGACGTTGGCCAAAGGTCACAGCGAAGGTCGCACTCTGTCCGGCCGTGAGGGTCGTGGGGGTAGAAATTCCACTGATCGTGAAACCGGTGCCGGTGACGCCGACTTGATACGGTCACCGTCGATCCACCCGTGTTCGTCACGGTCTCTGACATTGCTTGTGTATTGCCCACTGTCACGGTTCCAAAGGAGAGGCTGGTGGGACTCGCCCCGACCGCTCCTTGCGTAACTCCAGTACCAGACAGAGGCAGGGACAGCGAAGAGTTTGGCGCATCCGAGGTGATCGTGACAGTGCCCTGGCGCTTCCCGCCGACAGCGGTGCGAATGTGGCCGTGAATGTGGTGCTTTGTGAGGCACTCAGGGCAAGCGGCGTGGTGATGCCGCTCAGCTTGAATCCTGTACCGCTCACCGAGGCTTGCGAAATATTGACCGTTGCTCCAGTGTTATTGGTCAGCGTGATGGTCTGGTTACTCTGGCTCCCGATCGTGACGTTGCCAAAGCTTTCGGTGGTGGGGCTCACCGGAGCTGATTGCTCGCCACCCCCGTTCCGGTAAGCGAAGTGTCGTGGAACTGTCGGAGGCAGAGCTCGCAATGGTCACCGTTGCAGTAACGGCTCCCGCCGCGTTGGGAGTGAACACTACGCTGACCGGAGAGCTTTGACGGCATCAATCGTCACCGGAAGACTGGGCGCAATCAGGGAGAAAGATTTGTTGGAAATCGAGGCGCTGCTCACCGTCACGGCGGCCGTTCCGGTATTCGACGCCGTCACCGTCATGGTCTTGCTCTGGCCCGTCGTGACACTGCCAAATTCCAGGGTGGCTCCGCTTAAAGCCAATATGCTAGTCGGCTGTTGGCTCGAAGACTTGCTGGAACTGAAACCTTGGCAGCCAATCATCGTCGCCAGACCCATAAGAACCACTCCCAAACTACCTGCCCACTGAAACTTGGCAGCTGGCGACGGCGGAAAACGTCTCTTCATAAGTCGATCCCTGAAACGACCCGTACAAATCTCGAGTTATTGATTATGCAACTGACATCATTCA
>CAVPNR010000004.1:0-194017 GCA_963706645.1 uncultured Acidobacteriaceae bacterium | reverse complement strand
TAGACCCAGCGCTCGATGTTGTCGTTCCAGGCGTCGGCCGTGTCGCGCATGACCGGGGCCTGCTCACCGTGCCCGGTCAGATCTGCGATGTCGGCCGCTGCGAGGAGCGCGGAAATTTCCGCGGCCAGCGTGAACGGTGAGTAGCCTGCGTCTTCTTCCCAGCGATCTTGTTGTGTGACCGGACCGTTGCGGAGAATGAAGCTAACAGCCTTACGAACCATCGGCCACCATCGTTCGAGCTTGCCCAGAGAACCTGGTGCTTCGCGCCGGAGCAGATCGAGCAGCAGGATAGGGAACGCAGTTTCATCCATCTGGACGCCGCTCCAGTAGGGACGTCCGTCAAGCCAGAGATTCTGTGCCCAGTTGCCCGCGGCTTCCTGCGTGGCTTCCAGGTAGCGCAAGACGCGGACCGCATCCGTGACCGCTCCCGCTGCTAACAGTGCGCCAGCGGTTTCCACCAAGTCGCGCGGCCACACCAGATGGTAGCCGCCGAGATCCTCATCGCCTTTGTTGAATCCCCATGGAATGGAGAGGCTGGCAATGATGCCGCCGAGAAAATCTTTGGACTCATGCGTCCGCAACACCGCAGCGGATGTACGGTAGAGATCGCACTGCCGCAGTGGTTCATCAAGCTTGAGCAGAGAGGTCTGCCAATTTTTCCATTGCGCGACGTAGTGCTGGCGCGTCTCAGCGTAGTCCTCGAATAGGGAGGATCGCGCCTGCTGGCCGGCCTCGGTCCAGATGACTCCGAAGCCCAGAGCCAGCAGGAACTCACCATTACAGGAGGCAAGATCGATCTCTCCGGTGAACGCAATGTTGCCGTTCTCGGCGCGCGTGTACTCCCACTCCATCTGGAAATGTTGAGAAAGATCCTGCCAGCCATCCGAGGCGCCTACGAAGCCCACTGACGTTTTTTTCCAGGCAGCGGACGACGCGAGCGACAGCGTAACCCCGTCGTGCTGCGCAAAAAACATCGGGTAACCTTTGTACTCACCGATCCATCCGGTATTGCCATATCCGCAGTTGGCAAGATGCGGTGAGAGGAGAGCATAAAGGCGATAGTCGGAAAGTTGGCCTTGCAACGGCTCAAAGCGTACCTTCTGCAAAACCACGTTGCGATACGGGTCGGTCAGGACTTCCTTATGGATGCGGTAGCGACCGCCGATCTCCGTGTTGGTTAGTTCATAAGCGGGGATGCCGGGTTCAACGGCCCGGTTTTCAAAAGTGCAGTGCCGCTTCTCCTCGGAAAAGAAATCGTGGCCGCTGGTGACGATGAATCCCATGTCGCGTGTGCACGCCTGGTCCACCCGAGGAAAATAGACCTCATTCAGGATGCCGTGACTCAAGGTGAACCAGACCTTGCTGTGCTGGTTCAGGGCAGTGCCGGCGCCCATTTTGGCGCTCGATGTCCAACGCGGGGGAATCCCGGGCCAGCCGGGAGCATAGCGTGTGGCGGAGTCACTCATGAACGGTCGGCCCTCATATGCGGAATACGGCCATTGGAATTGACAAACTGATTACAAGGCGAGACTGCCGCGGCTTCGAAAATTGTCATCTAAATCGCTTAGCAGCCTTGAAGAAGTAAATTGCAACTCACCCTGGATGAACGATAATAGACCTCACCCACGGGGCAAATGTCCAAGACTTTAGATGCACGAGCGTGGAGAATAGTAGCAGTCCTCGCGGTCTATTGCGCGCTCTGCTTGAATGCGAGAACCGAGGATCTGCCTCGGCCTGCCACTGCCTCGCCCCTCGACCGCGGATTTTTGGGACTCTACAATCTCGACTTTGCCGGCGCTCAAAGGGATTTCGCAACGTGGCAGCAACTGCATCCCGATGACCCGATGGGCCCGGTCAGCGAAGCGGCAGGCTTTCTGTTCTCCGAATTCGACCGCCTGGGCGTTTTGGAGTCTCAGTTCTACGAGAATGACGACGCCTTTGTCGGGCGTCCGAAGCTGAACCCCGATCCCGCATTACGCCAACATTTCATGGACGCGATTGGCCGCGCTGAGAATCTTTCGCATGCCCGACTGAGCAAGAGTCCTAAGGATCGCGATGCGCTCTTTGCCCAGACCTTATCGTCGGGACTGCAAGCTGACTATGCGGCTCTCATTGAAAAGCGCAACCTGGCCTCTCTGCACTACACCAAACAAGCCTCCGCCTCAGCCCAGGAGTTGCTCGTGGTCTGTCCCGATTGCTACGACGCGCTGCTGGCGACGGGTTTCAGCAAATACATCATCGGGAGCATGTCGGCCCCGGTGCGCTGGATTCTTCGCATGGGCGGCCTGCCCTCCGACAAGCAAGGCGGGATCGCCGACTTGCAAACCACTGCCGAGCACGGACACTATCTCGCTCCTTTTGCGCGGATTCTGCTGTCGATTGCCTACGTGCGCGAGAAGGATAAGCAGCGGGCGCTCCAGTTGCTTACCGGACTGCAGCGCGAGTTTCCCGCCAATACGCTTTTTTCCCGGGAAATCGCGCATCTCCAAGCATCGCATTAACCGCGTCGTACGTCCTCTGTATAGAAATTGTATTCGCCCCGCACTTCCGGTTGCGCCGCCCTGCCCCTGGGTCATTCATCAGAAATTCACCCGTTTGTAACCATCCTGTAACACTGCGCCGATAGAAACGAGGACATATAAAAACTTCAAGGAGGAATCATCTGGTGATGCGCAAAATCGTGCTGTTGGTGTGTGTCCTTCTGGCGATGCCGGTAGTGGGCCAGACCACGCTCGTTGGAGCAGGCGCCACTTTCCCTTATCCCATCTACTCCAAGTGGTTCAGTGAGTACCACAAGGTGCATTCGGACGTACAAATCAACTATCAGTCCATCGGCAGTGGTGGCGGAATCCGCCAAGTGACCTCGGGCACCGTCGACTTCGGCGCCAGCGATATGCCCATGACCGACAAGCAACTGTCGGAAGTCAAAACCAAGATATTGAACCTTCCAACCGTGCTAGGCGCGGATGTCCCCGCGTACAACATTCCCGGAGTCACCGGAGAAGTGAAATTTACGCCTGAAGCGCTGGCCGGAATTTTCCTCGGCAAGATTTCCAAATGGAACGACAAGGCGATCACATCGGTGAATCCCGGAGTGAACTTCCCCGACAAAGAGATCATCGTCGTACACCGCTCCGATGGCAGTGGAACCACTTTCATCTGGACTGACTATCTTTCCAAGGTCAGCCCGGAGTGGAAGAGCCAGGTGGGCAGCGACACCTCAGTGAAATGGCCGGTCGGACTTGGGCAAAAGGGCAACGAGGGCGTGGCTGGATCGCTTCGACAGATGGCTGGATCGATCGGATATGTTGAATTGATCTACGCGGTGCAGAACAACATCCCCTACGGCAGCGTGCGAAATTCCTCGGGTGTTTTCATCAAGGCCTCACTGGAAAGCGTCACGGCGGCGGCCGCTTCGGCTCCGAAGATGCCAGCTGATTTCCGCGTGTCGATTACGAACGCTCCGGGCAAAGATGCCTATCCGATTTCCAGTTTCACCTGGCTTCTGATTCCGGCGCAGTCCAAAGATGCGACCAAAGGTAAGATGCTCGCTGACTTTCTCAACTGGATGGTGTCAGACGGTCAGAAGATGACGTCCTCGCTTTCCTATGCACCCTTGCCGGAGAATGTTGCGGCGAAGGTCAAGGAAACGATTAAGCAGGTCAAGTAGAACCCGCAGTCACGGGATATTCTCATTCACCGCAGGACCAAAAGGAGAGAACAATGAAGTCTGCGTCGAAGGTGTGTGCCATTCTTTTTCTGGCGACAGGACTGGTCGCGCAAACCAGTGCCCCGCCCAAACCTAGGAAGACGACTGCCGTAACCGCAGCGGATGTCCAATCGCTGAAGGACGCCATCGCCGCCCAGCAGGCCGCTCTGGCACAGCAGCAAAAACAGATTCAGCAACTCATGGATGCGTTGAAGAGCAAGGATCAAGCCGTGCAGCAGGCGCAGACCAATGCCGCCGACGCTGCGAGCAAGGCGGATGCCCTGCAGGCTCAGTCCAACAAAGACCAGCAGGCGGTCACCGAACTCAAAGGCGACGTGACCGACCTGAAAACCAACATGACCAGCGCGGTTGTGAGCATTCAGGAAACGCAGAAGAGCATTTCCGAGCCTCCCACCACCATTCACTTCAAGGGGATCACCATCACGCCCGGCGGCTTCCTGGCGGCAGAAACCGTTCGCCGCTCGCGCGCTCTGGCCGCGGATATCAACACGCCCTTTAACGCTCTGACGATGCCCGGCGCCTCTCAAAGCAACATGGGGGAATTCTTCGGTTCGGGTCGCCAGTCGCGAATCTCGATGCTGGCGGAAGGACGCCTCAAGAGTGTGAAACTCTCTGGCTATCTGGAAGCTGACTTCCTTTCGGCGGGCGTGACCTCCAATAACAACCAGAGCAACAGCTATACCATGCGCTATCGACAAGCGTGGGGACAGGCGGCTTTCGACAACGGATGGAGCTTCACGGGCGGGCAGATGTGGAGCCTGGTAACCGAAACCAAGCATGGCGTGGACAACCGCACTGAAGCGCTGCCGATGACCATCGATCCACAGTACACCGTCGGCTTTAGCTGGGCGCGCCAGTATGGCGTCCGTCTGGCGAAGAACTTCGGCAACAAGGTGTGGTTCGCAGTGTCTCTTGAAAACTCAGAAGTGACCTTGACCAGTCACGGCAACGCGTCCAATTTCCTCGTCGGATCGCCCGGCGCCGGAGGTGGACTCTACAATTCAGCCGTAACTGGCTGCAGCACGACCATCAACAGCAGCGGAGCGGCCGTGACCACTTGCAGTGCGGCGGCCAACTATTCCTTCAACCCCTCTCCTGATGTCATCGCCAAACTGGCTTTCGAGCCTGGTTTCGGACACTACGAGATCTTCGGAATCTACAGTCGCTTCCGCGACCGCGTGTTCCCATGTGAAGATATCTCTGCAACTACCGTCTGCGGCAGCAGTACGGCGGCCGGCCCCAACGCTACCGCTGCGTATAACAGTTCGAAAAACGGCGGTGGCTTCGGTGCCAACGCCCGCTGGTCCTTTGACAAGAAGCGCATCGACTTCGGATTGCACGCTCTGGGCGGCAGTGGAGTTGGCCGCTACGGCACAGGCGGGCTGGCAGACTTGTCGGCGCGAGCCGACGGTACCCTCGATCTTATTAAGAGCTACCAGGGATTGACGACTCTGGAGTGGCACGGTCCCAAGATGGATGTTTACCTGAACGCTGGAGCTGAGTATGCGAGCCGCGCAGCTGGCTATGATCCGATTAGCGGAAAGTACGTCGGCTACGGATCACCTCACTTCAACAACACGGGTTGCTTCACCGAAACAGGACCGGGCTCGGGAGGGTTCCTGCCCGGTGGCCTTTCGAATTGCACTGCCGACACCAGGGTTCTGATCGAGGGAACAGCCGGTTTCTGGTACAAGCTGTATGACGGCTCGAAGGAGAAGGTGAACCGAGGCCGCATTCAGTTTGGTCCACAATACTCCTACGTGACGCGTAACGCTTGGTCGGGTTCATCGTCACCGAACGAGCCGCATGGGATCGACAACATGATCTTTACCTCGTTCCGGTACTACTTGCCGTAACGCAGGCCGCTTCTGCGGATTTGCGCGGCACGAGCACACACTTCGGCACCCGGGCAGAATAATCACTGTCCGGGTGCCGGTTTTTGATTCTGGAAAGCATGCAGTGCCAGTTTTGATTCGGTGTCACACCCCTTCGAACCGAATGCTTTATACTAGGGTTCTCGTAGTTCATCCTTACTAGACGGATTTAAACCAGCAGGAACGAATCGCAAGCATCAGCCGTTAAGCGCGTCTACCATGGCTCGTATTTCGCTCGACAATCCTCAGTACTTCCTCAACCGTGACACCTCCTGGCTTGCGTTCAACCGCCGTGTGCTCGAGGAGGCCGAGGACGAGGGCAATCCTCTGCTGGAGCGCCTGAAGTTCCTCTCCATTTCCGCTAGTAATCTGGACGAGTTCTTCGAAGTACGCGTGGCTGCGATGATGCAGCAGATTGAAGACGGCTACAACGAGGCCGGGCCCGATGGCTTGACGCTGACCGAAAAACGGGATGCGCTGAACAAGTTGACCCACGATTTCGTCGACGACCAGTATGACTGCTGGAACGCCCGCCTGCGTCCCGCTCTCTCAGAGAATGGAATTCGCGTGCTCGGGTTGCACGAGTTAGATCCCGAGGCGCTGCGGTTCGTCGACGAATACTGCGAGAAGGAATTAGACCCTTTACTGACGCCGGTGACGGTGGACCCGGCGCATCCGTTTCCGCGAGTGATTAACAAAGCTCTGTGCCTCGGTTTTCTCTTGCGGCGCCGGCGGCGCTCTGCCCTGACTTACACGGGCGTGGTTTCCGTCCCGCGAGCGTTGCCGCGGCTGGTCCGGTTGCCGTCCGATGGCACTGCGGACTTTATTTTCCTGGCAGATCTGGTAGCGCACCATGCCGTCCGCATGTATCACGGCTACGACGTCGTTTCTTCCGCGCCGTTCCGCGTGACCCGCAACAGCAATCTTTATCTGGCCGAAGAAGAGGCCCGCAGCCTGCTGGAATCAGTGCGCGCCGAACTGCACAACCGGCGCAAGGGCGACGCCGTGCGAATGGAAATTGAAGCGGACGCCGATCCCGAGATCATCGATCGCCTGCGCACCGTGTTCGAACTGGACCCGTGGCAGGTCTTTCCGGTTAACGGCCCGGTCAACCTTTCACGCCTGTTTAATGTGTACGAACAGGTGAAGCGTCCCGATCTCAAGTACCGCTCGTTTTCTCCGCGCGAATTACGCCTAACCTCCAAGTCGAAGGATTTATTTGAGGAACTCCGCGGCCACGACATTCTTCTGCATCATCCCTATGACTCATACGACGCGGTAATTTCGTTTATTGAATCAGCTGCAAGAGATGAAAACGTTCTTTCCATCAAGCAGACTCTTTACCGCACCAGCGAGCATTCCCTGATTGTGCCGTCGCTCATGGACGCCGCTTCACGAAAGGAAGTTACGGCGGTAGTGGAATTGAAAGCGCGTTTCGATGAAGCCTCGAACATACGCTGGGCACGCGATCTGGAAGACGCTGGCGTGCAAGTCTTTCATGGCCTGGTCGGACTCAAGACGCACTGCAAGCTGTCGCTGCTGGTGCGTCGTGACCCTGATGGCGTTACCCGCAGTTATGCCCACATCGGCACCGGAAATTACAACGCTACCACCGCCCGGATTTATACCGATCTGAGTCTGTTCACCGCAAATCCTGAGATCACGCGCGCGGTTCACGACGTTTTCAGCTTCCTGACAGCTTATGCGGAGAATCCCAGCTATGAGCCCCTCCTGGTTGCGCCTCTCGACCTGGCGGAGAAGATCATTGCGCTGATCGAACGTGAAACGGAGCACGCGCGGCAGGGAAAAGAAGCCCGCATCATCGCCAAAATGAACGCCTTGCTCGACAAGACCGTTGTACAGGCGCTCTACCGCGCCTCGCAAGCCGGAGTGCAGATCGATTTGCTAGTCCGGGGCATTTGCGCCCTTCGTCCAGGAGTTCGCGGTGTCAGCGACAATATCCGCGTGCGCAGCATCGTCGGCCGATTCCTCGAACATAGTCGCATCTTTTATTTCGCCAACGGCGGCGAGGAAGAGATCTACATCGGCAGTGCAGACTGGATGCCGCGCAATCTGTACGAACGGGTCGAGGTGCTGGTTCCCCTCCGCGATGAGATGCTGCGAGAACGCGTAAGGCACGAGATTCTCGATGCGTACCTGGCGGACAACCGCAAGGCCCGGATTCTGCTGAAAGATGCAACGTACATACGGGCTTGGCAACCGTTGCACGGCACCCGGAACCGCCGTCCTCCTAGCGGCGCCGCCGCATTCAGCGCACAGGATTTCCTGATCGGCGTTGCGGAAGGAAAGTCTCCGGCGATGCTTCCGGTGCCGCGACCGGCCGGAAAGCGGAAGGTGTTAGCAGGAAGGGAACGATAACCGCCGATGATTCTCTATTTTCTGCGCCACGCTAGCGCGGGCGAGCACTTTACGAATCCGAAGAAGGACGAAAAACGCGCCCTCGACAAAGAGGGGATTGAACAGTGCGGCTACATCGGTCGCGCCCTGGCCGCGCTTGATTGTCAGGTGGATGCCATCATATCCAGTCCCTTGAAGCGTTGTACTCAGACCGCGTCGTTGGTAGGTAACGAATTGGGCTACGAGGGTAAATTACAGATGGACACGGGATTGCGCCCCGAAGCTGGACTCGCCGACTTCCGCAAGCTCCTCGAAAAATATGCCCGCCAGGAAGCCATCATGGTAGTTGGGCACAATCCCAATCTGAGTCAGTTTCTGGGAGCGATCATCAGCGATTCCGGCTGCGAAGCCTCGCTCGAACTGAAGAAGGGCGCGGTGGCCAAAGTGGAGATGCGGCGCACTTCCGGCACGCTGCAATGGTGCGTCACGCCCAAGGTTCTACGCACTCTTTACGACACGGCTGTGGAAAGTTCACGCCCGAAGACCTCGCGGAAATAGTCGCACTCTTTCTCGATCGCCCAGAGCTCCAAATCGACTCCCATGCGCCGCCGCGGGAGCAAAGTCAGCTTCACTTCCGCGGACCGCACTCCAATGCGCACTCTCTCGACGGCACGGCTCCGGCCGAGGTTTAGCGCACGCGCCAATCTCAGTAACAGGATCGCCTTCTCGACATTGGCGCGGTCGGCTGGATCCAGCATCTTCATTGGGCCATCTTCGAGAGCGGGGCGCGATTTTCCCAGATAGCGCGCAATCGCCGCGATCAGCCGCCGTTGCTGCGGCGTATAGCCCAAGATCTCCGAATTCGAAATGATGTAGTGAGTATGGCGGTGGCGCCCGTTCCGGTTCACATAATCGCCCACTTCGTAGAGCATAGCGGCCGCCGAAAGCCACTCACGATACTCCGGCGGCAGCCGGTGCAGTGAGCGCAAGCCTGCGAACAGAAAGTTGGCTGCGTCCCGAACATCCAGCGCATGCTTGCGGTCGACGTGATAATGGTCGACGGCATTCATGATTGATGCCAACCGTTCCGATTCGATTTGCCTGCCGGATCGCGTGCTGCGATCATAGTCGGCGGCCATCTGGGCAAGAATCCCGTCCCGCAAACCGAGCGGTGAGTATCGAAAGCTCTTGAGGTGAAGGCGGTCGAGCAGTTCGTGATAGACGGTCGCGCCAGCAACAATAATCTCTGCGCGCCGTGGACCGATGCCTTCGATCTTGCGGCGTTCCACCACGGGCAGGCGCGCCAGCCGCTTAGCGATGCGGGTCATTTCCGCGCGCGAGACCACTGGCCGCTGGCGACCCGCGCCGTGCCGCAGGTGACTCGCGACCGCCGACAGGGCCGCTGCCGTACCAGACGTCGCGATCACGTTCTGCACCTTCGCGCTCGCGATCCGGTCGGTGATCCGGTTGATTTCGCGAGTCACAAATCCGCGCAGGCGTTTGAGCTCACCCTTGCGACTGGGATCGTGGCGCAAGAACTCATTGGTCAGGCGAACCGCGCCGAGCGGCAGACTGACCGCGTCGCGTATATGCCCACCTTGCGTGACCGTGAGCTCGCAGCTGCCGCCGCCCAGATCCATCATGAGTGTCGAAGAGCGATCCACCCGTGGGCTCGACACCAGTCCCAGGTGGATCAGTCGCGCCTCTTCCACGCCAGAGATGATCTCTACTCGCCAGCCGGTTGCCGACCTCACCCATTCCAGGAACGCCTGCGAATTGCGTGCGTCTCGGAGAGCGCTGGTAGCCACTGCGCGCACGCTGTCAGTTACGATCTGCTGCGTGGCGCGATGAAAGCGCCGCAGGACCTTCACGGTCTCGGCCATGGATTCAGGAGTAAGGAATCCGGAACCAAAGACGCCTTCACCAAGGCGTGTCACCTCGCGGTCTTCGTGGAGCGCGCGTAGGCGCCCCGCTTGCAGACGCGCGATCTTGAGCCGGACGGAGTTTGAGCCGATATCGACCGCGGCAAACGTGGGCATGGGGAAGCCTCACAGTGTACACGGACATAGCCGGATCGTCACCGATGTTTGGTAGATGAAAGTGTGGACAGCAGGGAGCGAAAATGGGGACGCGGAGCGCGAGCTATGCGGCGGTCTCGGTGCGGGCCACCACGGCGGGGCTGTTCGAGCCTGATTTACGCGAGGGTGCTGGAAGCACCGCCACCGGCTTGCTTGAGGTCTGAATCGAGGGGGAATTGGAGAGCACGGCAATCGCCTGTCGGAACTTGCCCCCTGTCACATTGTGGAGAGCCGCGACCAGCGAAGACTGGTTCACGTCGCCCAGTCGCTTCGCCGCAGTCCGCGTGAGTGTCAACCAGTCATGCCAGTTCCCAACCGCATCTTGAAGCTTTTTCAACTGGGCGATAAATTGAGTCGACTCTGTAGACCTCGGAGCAAATTCAGCGGCGTAGCGAGCGCGCTTGACCACGGTCCGATACTGATGAAGTCGCTCTTCATTGACTGGTCCGGCCAGGCGTCCTACCTCTGCCAGCATGGTTCGGGCCACGCTCAACGGATCGCGAGCCCCTTCCGATACGGCCTCCTTGGATCCTCGCTTCAGCCGCTTTCGGATCTCCCGGATGGCATCGCGATTCAGCATCTTCCGCAGTTTTCTCTCATGCTTCGCACGAAGCTCGATCAGTCCGTGCATAAGCTGCGTCTTGCGGCGTGGTTCCTGCGGAACTTTCAAACTCCGCAGGGCCGCAAGTTGTACGTCGAGATCACGCACCCTGCCGGCGCGTTTGCGGACTCGCTCCAGCATTTTGAGGAGCTTCCTCTGATTGCGATCGCGATCGGGAATAACTTCCTCAAGCAAGGTTTGCAGGCGACGGCTTGTGGTTCTAAAGCCGTGGACAGTCTCCGCATCCTGTCCTGCGGAAAGCTTGAGCAGAGCCCGCTCGGTTTTGCGGAACGTAAGCTGGCTAAGTTCGGGTGCAATCGACATAGAAAAACAATTCCTGGCAGCGGGAGAGGGTCAAACCTATAGTTGACTCAGATCCTGGACCTTGCGGACAGCAGCGACTCAAGAATTCAGAGCTGACAGATGATCCCACGACAGCGGAAAAGCCTGTTTGATTTTAACACCTTTGTAACACGCCTCTGCTAGGGTTAAGCGGAATGGCCAACCCCGCTTTACCCCGGCCGGATATGCCAGGACCGCAACCCGTTGAAGGGACGAAAGTTACACCCGCCACGGTGGTTTCGGCCGCACCTTTGCTGCATGTGTCGAGCGGCGAGGTTCCCGACCGTATTTTCAAGTCCGCAATGACGGCATGCGCCTTGGCTGTGCTGGGCGTGCTGGTGCTGATCATTTACGAACTGCTGTCGGGTTCGGGCCTCTCCTGGCACGCGTTTGGTTTCAAGTTCTTCGGCGGCAGCGATTGGAACCCGGTCAGCGAACAGTTCGGTGCTCTTCCGTTCATCTACGGGACGTTGGTTTCGTCGCTGGTCGCGCTTGTCATTGCGGTTCCCCTGGCTGTCGGAGTGGCAGTGTTTACCACCGAGATGTGTCCCAAGGCGCTGCGCGCCCCCCTCTCATTTTTCGTCGAACTCCTGGCTGCGATTCCGAGCGTGATTTACGGGTTGTGGGCGATGTTCATCCTAGTCCCGCTGTTAAGCGGGTATGTCGAGCCGTTTCTGGGGAAGACCCTGGGCTGGACCGGCCTGTTCGAAGGTGCTCCCTACGGAATCGGCATGCTCGCGGCGGGAATCATCCTCGCCATCATGATCATTCCGATCATTTCCTCCATTACCCGCGAAGTGCTCATGGTGGTGCCGCAGCATCAGCGCGAGGGAGTGCTGGCTTTGGGCGCAACGCGCTGGGAGATGATCCGCGTAGGAGTGCTTCGCAACGCACGCGCCGGAATTGTCGGCGGGATCATTCTGGGATTAGGTCGTGCGCTCGGAGAAACCATGGCGGTCACCATGGTGATCGGCAACCGTCCGGAGATCTCGAAGTCGTTGTTCGCGCCGGGATACACGATGGCCAGCGTGCTCGCCAACGAGTTCAGCGAGGCGACCGGCGACGTCTATCTTTCGGCGTTGGTCGAGATTGGCCTTGCTCTCTTCCTGGTCACCATCATTGTGAATGCGCTGGCACAAGTCCTCGTTTGGAGTGTGACCCGTGGCCAGCCTGCGAGGGGACATGCCTGAACTGACCGGAAGCCCTTCCACAAAACAAGTCGTGGCCTCCATCAGTTGGCGGCGCCGCCTCACCGATCACCTGATGACCGGCGTTGCGGTGTTGACTGTGGTGCTGGTGTTGGCTCCGCTGGTTGCGATCTTCGGCTATCTGGTGTATCGCGGCGTGGGTTCCATCAACTGGGCGTTCTTGACCCAAACCCCCAAGCCCGTGGGAGAAGCCGGCGGCGGCATGGCCAACGCAATCGCGGGATCAATCCTGATTCTGGGGATTGCCAGCCTGATTGGAGTGCCTTTCGGCGTGGGCGCGGGCATCTTCCTGGCCGAGTTTGGGAGGAATCGCTTCGGCAGCGCGATTCGCTTCACTGCCGATGTCCTGAACGGTGTGCCCTCCATCGTAATTGGAATCGTTGCCTGGGCCATCCTGGTTCGTGGTCGCGGATTCTCGGCGCTCGCGGGCGGCGTGGCACTGGCGATCATGATGGTTCCCACCATCTGCCGCACCACCGAAGAGATGCTTTTACTTGTGCCACAGGCGCTCCGAGAAGCCGCGTATGGACTCGGCGTCCCGCGCTGGCGTACGACGCTTTCCATTACCCTGCGTACCGCGACCTCCGGTGTGATCACCGGAATCATGTTGGCGTTCGCACGAGTGGCCGGGGAAACTGCTCCGTTGCTCTTCACTGCGCTGGGCAACACGTTTTGGAGCCTCCGTTACGATCAGCCCACGGCGGCCTTGCCGTTGCAGATCTATACCTACGCGAATTCACCCTATGACGATTGGCATCGCCAGGCATGGGCGGGGTCATTTGTGCTGATCCTTCTGATCGTCACTTCCGTGGCCGCCGTGCGCTATGTCGTGCGCCGTGGCACGTTCGGAGCAGCATAATCTATGGGCGTCGGAATCCAGGTCGAGAACCTGAATGCCTGGTACGGCAAAGGCCAGGCGTTGTACGACATCAATCTGAAGGTGGCTGCGAATCATGCTACCGCGCTGATTGGTCCTTCAGGATGCGGCAAGTCGACGTTTATCCGCTGCATCAACCGCATGCATGAAACCATTCCGGAGGCACGCGTCGAAGGACGTGTGCGAATCGGCGAGATTGACGCCTACGACGGGACCTCGGCGACGCAACTCCGCCGCCGCGTTGGGATGGTGTTTCAGAAGGCGAACCCGTTTCCTACGATGTCGATTTATGACAACGTGGCCTCAGGCCTCAAACTGAACGGATTCCGAGACCGTCGCAAACTCGACGAAGTCGTCGAACGTTCGCTCGATTCCGCCGCCCTCTGGACCGAGGTGAAGGATCAGATACACAAAAAGTCAGGAGCCAGCCTCTCCGGCGGTCAGCAGCAGCGCCTGTGCATTGCACGCGCCTTGGCCGTTGAGCCCGAGGTTCTGCTGATGGATGAGCCCTGCTCGGCACTCGATCCGATCTCGACCGGAAAAATTGAAGAGTTGATCTTCCAGCTCAAAGAGCGGTATACCATCGTGATTGTGACGCATAACATGCAGCAGGCGGCGCGTGTGGCCGAGTTCACCGGGTTCTTCCTGCTGGGCAAGCTGATTGAGTTCGACAAGACCGAAAAGATTTTCACCAAGCCTTCCGACAAGAAAACGGAAGACTACATCACCGGCAGATTTGGATAGTAGACTTAGCGAAGGAAGGTTCGGATCATGCGCACGCGCTTTCAACAAGGGCTGGACGATCTGCGGCAACGGTTGCTTCGCATGGGAGGACTGGCGGAGCAGGCGGTGGATCGCTCCCGCCAGGCTTATGTGGAGCGCGACCTAACGCGCTGCCAGATGGTGCTGGAGGGCGAGAGCCTGATCAATACGGCCGAGCGCGAGATCGACGAGGCTGCATTCGACCTGCTCGCCATGCAGCAGCCCATGGCGGTTGACCTTCGTTTCATTCTCGCCGTCACCAAGATCAATTCCGATCTCGAGCGCGTTGGCGACCAGGCGGTGAATATCGCCGAACGAGTGATGGACATGGTCGAGCTTCCCGCGGCCGATCTGCCCGTGGACATCGCGCGCATGGGCGCTGCCGTCAGTGCCATGGTCCGCCGGGCGCTGGAATCCTTCATCGAGGGCAAGGCTGAGTTGGCGCAAGCCGTGCTTGAGATGGACAATGTGGTCGACCGCATGCGCGATGACGCTTTCATCCAGTTGGTCAAGACCATGAACGACCGCCCCGAAGTCGTACGGCAGGCGCTCGATGCGCTGCTCGTCGCGCGCAATCTGGAACGGGTGGCCGACCACGCCACCAACATCGCCGAGGACGTCATCTTCTGGGTGCAGGGCGCCGATGTCCGCCACAATGTGCACCCCGAAGATTCGGACACCCCAGTGTCCGACCGTCCGGCTCCGACGACGAGGGCTTCCGGCCTGTAGTAAAACCCATGTGGGGGCAGCCGACATTCGGCTGTCCGTCGAGCGAAGCTCGACAAGCGTGTTGCCACGACCAGCGAACGGGAGAGTTCTTGGCAGCAGCTTTGACCATCCCTGCCAGATTGAATTACGCTCATCACCTCCATTGGTTTCAAACCATTCTCGGCGCGGAGGCTCCGTGATTCCTTCCATCTTCCGTCTTCCTGTTTTTGTTTTGGTAAGTGCCGCGGCTGTTCTTGCACAAACGCCCTCCGCTGATCGCCCTCCCATCATGCTGCCGACCAGCAAGATGTTGACGGTTCCATCGCCAGGACGCATTGGCAGCACCAACAGCTTTCCCGCCACGATGATATTGAGTCCGGACGGCCGCTTCGCTGCGCTGCTGAACGATGGCTATGGCACGCAAGAAACGCTGGCGCATCAGTCGATTGCTGTGCTCGATCTCAAGAGCAACCAGATCACTGAGTATCCAGACGCGCGCCTGAGCGACACCTCGTACCAGAGCTACTTCCTCGGGCTGGCGTTTAGTTCGGACGGCAAGCATCTCTATGCGTCCATCGGTTCGCTGACCGATCCCACAGGAGCGAAAGCTGGCAACACGGGCAATGGCATCGCGGTCTACCGATTCACAGAAGGCAAAGTCACGCCTGAACGGTTCATCCCAATCGCGTTGCAGCCGCTGTCGACCGGAAAGAAGCTGGCGGTTGGTCTGAAGGCACCTCCCCATATGGCGATTCCATATCCGGCCGGAATAGCTGTGGTTGCCGACGGAGACCGAGACAAACTCCTGATTGCGAACAATCTTTCGGACAACGTTGTGCTCCTCGACCCCGCCACCGGAAAAGTGCTGCAGACCTTCGACCTCAGTACCAGCGATCTGGTTCCGTCTTCGTTTCCATATACCTGTGTGGCAACGCGCGACGGCCGCCGGGCGTGGTGCAGCTTGTGGAATGCATCGCAGGTGGCGGAGCTTGATCTGACGAGCGGCAAAGTCGCCCGCTGGATCAAGCTGAATCAGCCGGAAGACTCCCTTGCTCCCGGCTCGCATCCCACCGCAATGCTGCTGACTCCGGATGAGAAAACGTTATATGTCGCTCTCTCCAACTCTGATCTGGTGGCCGCTGTTGCCACGGCGTCGGCCGAAGTCACAAGCTTCTTCTCCACAACCGCAGCCGGGCAGAAATATGCCGGCAGTTATCCGACGGCGCTGGCGCAGTCCTCTGATAGCAAGTATTTGTTCGTTGCGGACTCCTCTTTGGATGCGATTGCCGTCTTTGACCTGACACAGCCGGTCGCCACCTCGAACGTTCAGATCTCGCAACAGCCGGTGGGCTTCATTCCCACCGACTGGTACCCAAGCGCCCTCGCAGTTCATGGAGACGATCTCCTGATCGCCACCGCCAAGGGCGAAGGCTCGCGCGCGAACAAAGACATGGGCAAGACTGCCTACGAAAAAAAGAACCACGATCATCCCTATATCCCCACGCTCATCCGGGGATCGATCGCCCGCCTCAACATCCCATCGACTCTCGAGAAACTTCCGCAACTGACGCAGATGGTCGAGCGCGACAACCTGCTGCACAGCGAACCCGGGAAGATCGCCTTTGCCGGCGGACAGAACCCCACCAAGCACGTGATCTATGTCATCAAGGAAAATCGCACCTACGACCAGATCCTCGGCGATCTGAAGATTGGCGATAAGCAAGTCGGTAACGGCGATCCCGAACTCACCATGTACGGCGAGGACATCACGCCCAACGAGCACAAGCTCGCCCTGCAATTCGGCGTGCTCGACAATTTCTACGATAGCGGCGAGGTTTCCGGCGATGGACATCTCTGGTCAACCGCCGCTATCACTTCCGACTACAACGAAAAGACCTGGCAAATTGCCTACCGCGGCAAAGAGCACACCTATGATTTTCAGGGTCAAGTCGCCGACGAATTTCCACTAGAGCACAATCAGCCGGATGTCGACGATCCTTCCACCGGCTTTCTCTGGGACAACCTCGCTCGCAACCACGTCACCTTCCGTGATTACGGCGAGTTCGTGAACGCCGAGTGGTGCAACGAGAAGATCAAGGCGGCCAGTCCGAAGCAGGGAACTCCCTCCGGACAGCAAACGCTCTGTCCGCGGACCGTTGTCCGTCGAGGAGACATGCTTGCGCCCAATGTCGGCGATCCCCATGCCGGGCCGAGTCCCTGGCCGTGGGCGGTGCCGCTGTTCAAAGGAGTGAAGCCAACCAAAGCAGTTTTGCGCGGTCATTTCGATCCGCTCTACCCGGACTTCAATACCGATTATCCCGATCAGCTCCGCGTTGACGAGTTCATGAATGAATTCAGCGCCTACGTTCGCGCGAGAGATGCGGATGAAGGACCGGAGTTCGAGTTGCCATCATTCGTTCTGCTATACCTGCCCGACGATCATACTGGCGGCACACGTCCCAACCTGCCACGCCCAGCGGCCTCGGTGGCCGACAATGACCTCGCGCTGGGCCGCGTCGTAGATGCCGTCTCCCACAGTGACTATTGGGATGACACCGCCATCTTCGTTCTGGAAGACGACGCTCAGGATGGCGCCGACCACGTCGACGCGCATCGCTCCATCGCCCTCGTCGTCAGCAAGTATTCGCCCGGATCGGCTGCGCAGCCGAACGTTGAGCACCGTTTCTACACCACAGTGAACATGATCCATACCATGGAAACGTTGCTTGGACTGCCACCCATGAACCAGAATGATGCCTACGCGCCCGTGATGGCCGGGCTATTCACGGGAACTGGCGATCAACCGGCCTACAGAGCGGACTATCGCAATTTGAACAATGGCCTGATTTACGAAACCAACAAGCGCGAGGCACCCGGCGCTAAGCTCTCCGAAAAAATGGATTTCTCGCGTCCCGATGCGGCGGGGGCGGCTCGCCTGAATCGCGTGCTCTGGCAGGATCAGAAGGGCTCAGTGCCCATGCCCGCGCCCAAACACACCGTATTGCCCGCTGGTGGGGACTGACGCGCCTATGAACCCAGTCGAGATTTCCGCGGACCAATTTCGCCAATTGGCCGAACGCATCACGCATCTCGCTGCCGAATATCTCGAGAGCATTGATGCTCAGGCGATTTCTCCCGCGACGAATGGCGAAGAGACGCTACGCCTCTTCCGTACCGCCATGCCCGAACAGGGAGTCGGCGAAGATGCTCTGGACGCTTTGCCGGAAGTATTGCGCCGGTCGCGAATCCAAAACGGCCGCTTCTTCGGTTACGTCCTTGGTTCAGGAGAACCGGTTGGGGCCATCGCGGATCTGCTGGCCAGCGTCCTCAATCAAAATGTAACCGCGTGGCGCTCCGGACCTGCGGCCGTGATGATCGAACAAACCGTCGTTGGATGGCTCGCTGAAGCGATTGGCTGTCCCGACTTCAGCGGCCATCTCACAGGTGGAGGGTCGTCCGCGAACCTGATGGGCTTAGCTATGGCCCGAGAGGCGAAGGCGCCCGCCAACGAAAGAGGGATCGATCCCAAAGGCATGGTCTACGCGTCAAGCGAGATTCACATGTCCATTCCGAAGAGCATCGCACTGCTCGGCATTGGACGTGAAAATCTGCGGCTGATCCCCACGGATAAATCGTTTCGAATGATTCCGGACGAGCTCGAGGCCCGCCTTCTCGAAGACAAAGCAAACGGCAGAATACCAGTAGCCGTGGTCGCCTCCGCGGGCACCGTGAGTACAGGCGCCATCGATCCGTTTCCGCAAATTGCCGAGATCGCTCGTCGTCACGCTGCCTGGTTTCACATCGACGGCGCTTATGGCGCCTTAGCCGCGATGGCAGATCGCGAGAAATTCAAGGGCATGGAACTGGCCGACTCGATTTCTCTCGACCCGCACAAATGGTTGTACCAGCCTCTGGACTGCGGTTGCCTCCTCTATCGTTCTCCTGAGGCGGCACAGCAAACCTTTTCCCATAGCGGCGACTACGCGCGGTCGCTCACCGCCGATCCGATCGAAGGATTCGTGTTCTTCGAGGAGTCGATGGAGTTGTCTCGAAGGTTTCGCGCCCTGAAGCTATGGCTGTCGCTGCGTTATCACGGAGTCAGTGCGTTTCGCCAGTCCATCGCAAAGGATCTGGCTCAGGCTCGGCGTCTGGCGAACACAATTGAGCGCGAATCTGAACTCGAACTGCTCGCGCCGGTGGAATTGAGTACGGTCTGCTTCCGCCATCGCGCAAACAATAGCATGTCAGAAGAAGGACGAAACGACTTTAACCTTGCGCTGCTGAAGCGCATCGTTGCCCGCGGAAGAGTCTACCTGTCGAATGCATCTCTGCACGGCAAATTCTGTCTCAGGGCGTGCATCGTGAATCACCGCACGAAAGATGCGGACATCGACAGTGTCATCTCTGAAGTTATGGCGGCGGCAAGGGAACTGAGCTAGAGTCCTTGCACGCCGCCAGTGAAGTTCTACGGGACGAGTCTTATTTCAGACTAACGGTTTCCTTTAGCGGCAGATTCTGCGAAGAGCCGCCCACCATGAATCCGTACTCTCCGGGAAGCAACTGCCAGCCGTTGCGCTCGACATTGAAGATGGAAAGATATTTCGGGTCAACATCGACCGTCACTTCTTTGCTCTCTCCGCCGTTGAGTTTGATCTTGCTAAAGCCAACCAGGCGCTTCGGAGGCTCCGCCGCGGCGGCCGGAAGCGAGGCGTATACCTCAGCTACTTCTGCGCCTGCACGGTTGCCCGTGTTGGTGACGGTAAAAGTCACCCGCGGACTTTTTCCCGGCGTCACCTTCAGATTCGAGTAGGAATAAGTCGTGTACGACAGACCGTAGCCGAACGGAAATAGCACAGGCTTGTTTTCGGCGTCATACCACTTGTATCCGACCTTGACGCCTTCGTCGTAGGTAACAGGAAATGCTGGCAAGCCTGCGGCGATGCGCTTCCAACCTTGCTGGTCCGCTTGCACGGTAGCCTTAGGTGGTTTCACGATCGTCGGATGCGGCAGGTCCGCTTCGCTCTTCGGGAACGTCATCGGCAGCTTGGCACTCGGGTTTACGTCCCCAAAAATGACATTCGCCACGGCGTCCGCGCCCCGACTGCCGGCGTACCATGCTTCAAGAATGCCGCTGACCTGATCGACCCAAGGCATAGTAACGGCCGTGCCACTTTCGAGGACGACGATCGTGTGTGGATTTGCCGCCGCAACCGCGGCGATCAGTCCGTCCTGATGCTCGGGAAGCGACAGGCTGTCCAGATCCATCCCCTCGCTCTCCCATTGATAGGCGAAGACGATGGCCACATCTGCGTTCTTGGCCAGCGCAGCCGCTGCCGCAAGGTCTGCGCCTGAGGCAAACTGAACGTTCGCTCCGGGAGCCTTCGCGCGAATCGCCTTCAGGGGCGACGTCGGGAACCAGATCTTCTCCAGCCAATGTGTCTGACCCTTTCCCGGAGGCATAATGGCGTTTCCGCCCGGAGGATCGACCTGCGCCGAACCGCCGCCGGAAATCATTCCCACATCCGCATGCGGACCGATCACAGCGATGCTGCGAATCTTCGAGGCATCGAGCGGGAGTTGCCCGCGATCGTTCTTCAGCAGCACCGTGCTCTGCTCCGCAATCTTCTGCGCCACATCGAAACCAGCCACAACATCGACCACACTCTTCTGCGACGGATCGTCAATCACTCCCGTTGCGAACATCGCCCGCAGAATGCGATGCACATGATCATCCAGTTCCGATTGAGGCACCTTGCCCGACTCCACCGCCTTCTTGAAATCGTCGCCGTAGAAAATCCAGCCGGGCTCTTCATGATCCAATCCGGCCGCTGAAGCTTTTTCAGTGCTATGTGTGCCGCCCCAGTCTGAGAGCACGAATCCCTTGAAGTTCCAATCCTTCTTCAGAACATCCGTGAGCAGATACTTGTTCTCGCAGGCATAGACGCCGTCCAAGCGGTTGTAGGAGCACATCACCGCCGCGATGTCAGTCTCCTGTAGTCCGATTTCAAATGCCAGCAAGTCGCTCTCGCGGGCGGCCCGCTTGTCGATCGTGATATTGACCGCATTACGGCCGCTCTCCTGATCGTTGAGCGCATAGTGCTTGATGTCGCCAATCACATGCTGGGCTTGCAGACCCTTCATCACCGATCCCACCATCTTTCCCGCCAGAATGGGATCCTCGCCCAAATATTCAAAGGTGCGTCCGTTGCGCGGCTCGCGGGTGAGATTGGTGCCCCCTCCCAGCGTCATGTTGAAGCCCTGCGCGCGCAACTCGCGGCCAATCAGCGCTCCGTATTCATATCCCGCATCGAGGTCCCAACTCGCAGCTCCCGCCAGGTCCGAGGGCAGCGCGGTCGAGTAGCGTCCGTTCTCTCCGCTGCTTCGCACTCCGTAAGCCGCGTCCGACATCTGGATGGCGGGAATCCCCAGGCGTGGAATGGCCGGAACGTAGCCCGCGCCGCCATTGGACGACACGGCTAAGGGACTCATGGGACTGAGGCCTTGCATGCCGGTCCCGTGCAGCATGTTGATCTTTTCATCGATGGTCATCTCCTTGACCACCATCGCCGCGCGTTCGTCGGGAGAGAGGCTGGAGTTTGACCAGGGGTGATTGCCCGGTGATTGGGCGAATGAAACGGAGAAAAAGAAAGTTACGATGAGTATGGTGAACGTTAAAAAACGAGTAAGCAGGGGACTTCCTTGCAGGGGCATCGTGGCTCCTCGGACCAAAGTGACTGCCAAATCGTTAATGTTACGCCTTTTTGCGAAATTCTAACGGGTTAATTTCTGCGCATCCCGATTTGAACTGTCCTTTTGTATAGGCGAATATGAGGCGAAACTAGGCGCTTGTCGTCCGCGGCTTTACACTAAAAGAGTGAAGATTGCGCTCGGTCAAATCAATCCCACGGTCGGAGACTTCTCCGGCAACGCCAAGAAGATCATCGAGTTCTCCCGCCGCGCTCAAGCCTCCGGCGCCGGCCTGATTCTGTTTCCAGAGTTGTCGGTGTGTGGCTATCCTCCGCGCGACTTGGTGGAGCGCTCCAGTTTCGTCGCGCGGAATCGCGAAACGGTCGAGCGGATTGCCGCCGAGGCCCAGGGAATCGCCGTGATCTGCGGCTTGGTCACGCCTGCTCATTCCGATACTGGCAAGGCAGTCATGAATTCTGCTGCTCTCCTCATGGACGGCAAGATCGCCTTCATCCAGTCGAAGATGTTGCTGCCCACCTACGATGTCTTCGACGAGATGCGCAACTTCGCCCCCGCCAAGAGTCAGGATCTGTTTTCGTTCTGCGGTAACCGCATGGCGCTGACCATCTGCGAGGATGCGTGGAACGATAAGCGCTTCTGGCGCAAGCAGCTGTATACCGTCGATCCGGTCGAATCGTTGATTCACGCCGGCGGGAACTTCGTGCTGAACATCTCTGCTTCGCCGTTCTGGATCGGCAAGCGCGAACTGCGTCGCGACATGCTGGCCAGCATTGCCCGCCAACACAAGGTTCCAGTCGTGCTGGTCAATCAGGTCGGAGGCAATGACAGTCTCGTCTTCGACGGTTCCAGCCTGGTGCTGAATCGAGAAGGGCAAGTCGTCGCCCAAGGCCGGTCCTTTGAAGAAGACCTCGTCTTTTTCGATTCGCAGACTTTGTCCGGCGAAATGCACGAGCAGATTGCCGGAGAAGAAGCCAGCGTATACTCCGCCCTCGTGCTCGGCACGCGCGACTACATGCAGAAATGCGGATTTCGCAAGGCGATCATCGGCCTGAGCGGCGGCATTGACTCTGCCCTCACCGCCGTTGTCGCCGCCGATGCCGTCGGCCCGGAAAACGTCATCGGGGTCGGCATGCCCGGACCCTACTCGTCGCAAGGCTCTATCGACGATGCCCGCTCCCTGGCAAAGAATCTTGGGATCCGTTTTGAGTTGCTCTCCATCAATCCCGCCTACGAGGCTTATCGCAAGACGCTGCAGGACGTGTTCGCCGGACAGAAAGAAGACGTGACCGAGGAAAACATACAGTCCCGCGCCCGCGGCACTCTGTTAATGGCTCTCTCCAATAAGTTTGGAGCGATCGTTCTCTCCACAGGCAATAAGAGCGAACTCGGCGTAGGCTACTGCACTCTCTACGGGGACATGGTTGGCGGCCTCGCTGTCATCTCCGATGTCCCCAAGACGCTGGTCTATCGTCTCAGCGAATATGTGAATTCACGGCGCCCAGTCATTCCACAAGCCACACTGGAGAAGCCGCCCTCCGCGGAACTGCGTCCTGACCAAAAGGACAGTGACTCGCTGCCTCCCTACGAAGTCCTGGATGCGGTGCTTGAAGATTACGTGGAAGACTCCCATCCGGCTGAACAGATTTCCGTCGAGCACGGGTTTGACATTGACGTGGTGAAGCGCGTGATCCGCATGGTCGATCGCGCAGAATATAAGCGGCAACAGGCGGCTCCTGGTCTCAAGATTTCTCCCAAAGCCTTTGGGTATGGACGCCGCTTTCCGATCGCGGCTAAGTCGGAAGCTTGAAACCGCTTTTTCAAGTATCCTGATAGATCGCATTCCTAAAGCCCAAACCAAAACGCGAAAGGAACCCATGCGCAGTTTTCTAAACCCGATTTGTATCGTTCTGCTGGCCGGCAGCCTGGCGGCAGCCCAGACCAAACCGGCGCCGGCGTCCACCCCCGCTCCTGCGACCTCCAAACCGGCCACTGAACTCGGGACCCACGCGTCCGCCGACCTGCCTTCGGAAGCTACCGTCGATTCCTTTCTGCATCAGCAATTTGGTTATCAGCCGGATCTCACGTGGAAAATCTCAGGCATCCGGCCGTCTCCGATC
Organism: uncultured Acidobacteriaceae bacterium; assembly: GCA_963706645.1. Classification (GTDB taxonomy): domain Bacteria; phylum Acidobacteriota; class Terriglobia; order Terriglobales; family Acidobacteriaceae; genus Sulfotelmatobacter. Next base: position 170,654 of record CAVPNR010000004.1, on the reverse strand, counting down.
CAGGACTTGGCCGAGGTTAATGTCGTTCTCGCCAGCCCGCAAGGCCAGCAGTTGACGAAGTTCTATGTATCGCGCGACGGCGAGCACGCTTTGGTCGGCGAGATTATTCCGTTCGGTGCTCATCCCTTTGATCCGGCGAAACAGAAGCTGGAGAAGGGACTCACCGGCCCCGAGCGCGGCCCCAAGGATGCCGCGGTTACCATCGTCGAATTCGGTGATCTGCAGTGTCCTGCTTGCAAGGCGGCGCAGCCGACCATTGAAGCTCTGGTGGCCGCGGAACCCTCCGCCCGTTTCGTGTTTCAGAACTTTCCGCTTGAGATGCACAACTGGGCGGCAAAGGGGGCGGCCTATTCCGACTGCGTCGGCCGGGCTTCGAACGATGCTTTCTGGAAGTTCATCGCCAAGACATACGAGACTCAGTCCGATATCACTGCCGAAAATGCAGACGAGAAGTTGACCGCCCTCGCCGACGGAGCTGGCCTCAAGGGCTCCGAAATCGCTGCCTGCGCCGCGAAGCCAGAGACCAAAGCTCATGTCGAAGCGTCGATTGCGCTGGGCAAATCCGTCGACGTGAACGGCACGCCCACGCTTTACATCAATGGCCGCAAGATTGGAAGCCTCGATCCGCATATGTCCGATGTGTACAAGAGCCTGGTTGAGTTTGCCGCAAAGCAAGGAAAGTAGCACGGCGTCCGGCTGCCGGCGCTCGGCTCCGGAATTGTTCCTCAGTAGCACTAGGGAAATGGTTAAGTGGGTGGGTGGAAGCCGATCTTACTTCTCGCTGAGCCAAATCTCCGGAGCGATCCGGTTGGTGTTGGCCAGCACGTGCGGCGTAATGACAACCATGAGTTCATCGGTCTCGGATTGCTTGGTATTGCTGACCATCGCCTGATTCAAGATCGGTACCATCCCGAGTCCAGGAATCCCGCTCATGGAGCGTGTGTCAGTCTGCGAGACCTCACCAGCCACCACAGCTGGTTCGCCGTCCTGGAGGTTGATGCTTCCTTTGTATTCCCGGTTGGAGATGACTGGAACTCCGTTGTTGGATTGCCCGGTGAGCGACCGTACTTGTAGCTCGAGTTGCAGGCTGACCGACCCATCGCCATGGATGGTCGGCTTGGCCTTCAGGTTCAATCCCAAATCCTCATAGCTAACAGAAGGGAAGGGTGCAACGTAGCTCTGATTTCCGAGAACCGCTGAAATCGCCGCCGAATTGTAAATGGGCGCGTAGCTCGCATTCAGAATGGGATACTTCTCCCCCAGATGGAACGTGGCGTCGTTGCCTTGGCTCGCGCGCATGCTCATGTTCTCCAAGCTACGCACCCAGGATTCGTTGAGGGAGAGAGCCGCGGCGAACTGGTCGAGACTCAGTCCCATGAAGGTGAGCCCGCCACCGAAGGTGGCCAGCGGCTGGCTGAAGATGGAATTCTGCTGTCCCCCAAGTTGCGCCAAAAGCCCTGACAGAGCCGTGCTGCCCGCCTGATTGATACCACCCGATGCGATCAACTGGTTGATCAGGTCCGTAATACTCGCCCCACCCAGCCCCGCCAACGCCGCTGCCGGAATGTTGTACAGGTTGAACGTGTTGGGGATGTGTACTCCAATGTTGCGCGTGAGCTGATGGTTGATCTGATAGACCTTTATATCGAGCATGACCTGCGGGCGCTCGTTGCTCAACTGGTCCATCAGTTTAGAGCACGCTTCCAGCATGGGTTGCGGGCCGCGGACTTCCACCGTGTCCGCGGTTTGCCCCGAGCTGACAAAGCGTAGATCAAACATGTTGCGCATCGTAGTCACCAGGTCAGTCGATTCCTGGGGAGTGGAATGCGGCGGCAGAATGAACGTTCGCAGCGACATCCGATCGAATTGCTTGTGATTCTCGGTATTGTCGGCGGCGATCAGCATCTGGTGAGCGTCGAGCGCCGCCCACATCGTTTTGCTGACCTCGCAGACCAGTTTCAGCGCGGTGAAAAAGTCGACGTCATCCACGTTGAATCGCACTTGCCGCGTCTGCACGGAGTCGTCGAACCGCGCATTGACTCCGAATGCCGCGGACAATTCCGCGTACAGGCCGCGGACCTCTCCGCTGTAATGAAACGTAGCCCGGCCATCTTTGGGTTCGAGATGAATTTCACCGGAGTCTTCGATTCGGACGGGCAAGGTTCGGGGCGGCGCCGGTGCCATCTCGAGGTTAGCCTCGGCCAGTCGTTCCCGCGCGAACTGGTTTTCCACGTCGAGATTAAGAGCCGCCCGAAATTCCGCTGCCGCGCGAGCCCTCGCATTTTCCAACATGAGCAGGCTCCCGCGTTGCATGTGGTCGAAGACCAGTTGCGCCTTCACCACCTCGCGCGCAGTCAGAAACTGCATGTTCTGCGGAGCCAGTCGCGAAGCGGTATCGAACTGGCTATACGCTTCTTCCAACTGGCGGCGATCCTCAAGCTTCACCCCTTCGTGGAAGGCTTTTTGTGCTTCATTCAGCTCCTTCTTCGAGGCGATGCAGTGGACCCCGCCCGGAATTCCGTTCCCGCAGGAGACCGGTGGAGCGGAAGAGCTATCGTCAGCCGCGCCAAACGCTGAAGCGGCCAGGGTGGCTGCCACAACTCCTGCCCCGATGATGAACGCTGCCCGTCGCATGTCTCGCGATTCTAACGTCCTTTCCTCTGGAAGGGCAGTGACCAATAGGACCTCGTACCTTTGGATTCAACGGATCCGGATACTGTGCTTGGGGTAGAACGGGGGATTCCGAATGGCTTGCATTCCATAAGGTCGAGAAGCGTTCGAGATTCGCTAGGATAACATCAGACGTTCGATGGAACTGGCCTGGCCCGTGTGCTCGTCACAGTCAATCACCACTGCACAAAGGCGAGCGTCGCCCGTGGCAGGTTCGAACCTTACCGGCATCCCGTTGAGAAACTTCCCCACCACCAGTTCCTTCTTCACTCCAATGACCCCATCGTAGGGCCCCGTCATTCCGACATCCGTCACATAAGCAGTCCCATTGGGCAGAACCCGCTCGTCAGCGGTCGGTACATGCGTGTGGGTTCCGACGACCGCCGTGACCCGCCCGTCCAGATACCAGCCCATAGAGATCTTTTCCGAGGTGGCCTCGGCGTGGATATCCACCAGGATCACCTTGGCCTGAATCTTCTGCAGAAGCCTGTCTACCGTGCGGAAGGGATCGTCGTTCGAGGCCATGAATACCCGACCTTGCACATTGATGACCGCGTAAGGAATCTTCCCCTTCATTCCCTCATACACTCCGGAGCCGGGCATGTCCGCGGGGAAGTTCGCCGGACGCAGCACTCGCCGCGCAGGCCCGTGTCCGTTGCCCTCCACCATCTGAAAATAATCAACGATCTCGCGCTTGTCCCAGACGTGGTTGCCGGTGGTGATTACGTCAATGTTGAGTTCGAAGAGCTCCTCGGCAAGCGCCGGAGTGATGCCGAAGCCGGCGGCCGAATTCTCTCCATTGGCGATGATGAGTTGGATGGCGTGGTCGCGGACGATTCCCGGCAGCTTGTCTTTGACAATGTTGCGCCCCGGCCGCCCGAAAATGTCGCCGATAAACAGAATTCGCATGCGTTTGAGCTGAATTTTGATGGTAACACGTACGCGCGATCACCCTTGAAGGTGTCTGTGGATTCCGAAGCGATAGATTAGTGCGGAAGTTTGGGAAGTTCAGCTCGCGCCAGGACCGCTCCCAACGAGTCTAGAACATAGATGTCCGTCCACTGTGCGCTCGGTTTGGGGCGGACGGACGCATCCGCGAGAGCGAATGTGATGGTCGTCTTAGGCGAAGTGCAACCCGTCAATTGCCGGAGATTCGGATCCGCCTCGCCGTCAAATTCCGGTCGATCGGAAAGAGCTACCGCCTGACGCGCAGGACTAGAGCTCAACACTACTTCTACCGCGCCAGCCAGATTCTGGCAGCGCATGGGAATCTGGATTTCCCATTCTTTCCCGGGCGTCTTTCGGACCGTAGGCTCGTCGGCAAACACAACCACCGGCGGATTTCCGCCGGGTGACGCATACCACTCCGGCCACCGCCGCGCAAATTCGATGCCGGCCGCGACGTAGGTACGGCTCAACTCCCGATCGCGCTCTTCCCAGCACGGATGCATCGCATAAATTGTCCGGCTGTCTTTGCCCAAGCCTCGGGCGTGCAACAGGTGGTGTAGCGCGGGAACGAAGTCGGGATGATACCCGGCTTGCGCCATTATCATCAGACCCTCGCGATCGGCTTCCAACTCCATCTGCCGGCCGAAGCGCCCCATATCTGCGCTGGCCTTCTCGGAGCTTTCCCATGAGGCAGAGGGCAGGCCCGGATCGCCGAGCACGATGGCAGCCCCGCCACCGTTCTCCAGGTATTTCTGGTAGAGGTATCGCCGGGCCCAATCGCGGTGCAGGACATGTGCAATCTCGTGCGATAGAATGGCCGCCCATAAACCGGCGCTCGATCCCGCCAATCGCGCTAGTCCGCTTTCCACATAAACGCTTCCATCGGGTGACGAGTACGCGTTCAGCTGGTTGTCGTCGACAATGCGTAATTGCCACGCGAACTTGCTATGGGAGGAACCGCCAACCTGCTCGATCAAACGCTCGAATACGAGGCGGCCTGTGGCGTAACGTCCCGAGGCAGCGGCACTCGCTGCCATCAGTTGAGGCCGCAGCCGCGCCGCGGTCGTCATATCGAGTTTGAACTGGGAAGGAACGTCAGGAACCTCTCCAGATTGCTGAGCCATCACCGGGACAGCGCACAGCAACCCAAGATTGATCGCGAAGGAACAAAGGTATTTGCTCGCGCCACTTTCCACGGGGCTCCTCCGCGGAGATCACTCTTACTGCTGATTATGCGCTCATCGTGGTGGTGTACAACGAAAAAATGTGCGAAAGAAGTTTTGACGCTTCAGTTCTGGGATTCCATTTCCGCCGTGCGCAGGAAATCGTAGTTGCCGGCAGGATTCAGTCGTAGATTCCGGACCCGGCGGGTGTGCACAAGAACATTGTCGAAGTACCAAAGATCGATGTAAGGCAGATCGTCTGCCAAAATGCGCTGCACCTCGGCATACAGCGGCTTACGCACACTGGGATCAACCTCCCGCCGCGCCTTGTCGATGAGAGCATCGATTTTGGGATTCGAATAGTAGCCGCGGTTCGCCCCATTCGGCGGAAACTTCGCCGAGTGAAACGCATATTCGAAAATATCGGGATCTTCATTCCCCCCGATCCAGCGCAAGGAATACATCTGGAACGCCCCGTGCTGTACGTCCGAAAAAAATGTGGCAAACTCGAAGCTGCGGATATCGAGCACAATGCCCGCCTCCCGCAACTGCTGCTGCATCACCGCCACCATCAGGCGCGTATTCTCATCGGTCGACGTCTTCATCGCAAGGTGGAACCGTACACCATTCACCGCCGGATAACCCGCGGCATCGAGCAACTGATTCGCCTTGGCGAGGTCGTGATTGTAAGCCGGCACATCTCCGTCATAAGCCCAACTCTGCGGGGGCAGCACGCTGCGCGCCGGCTGTGCCTCACCCCGCCACAAGTATTCGATCATCGGCCCGCGGTCGAGCGCGTAAGCAATCGCCTGTCGCACTCGCGCGTCCTTCAGAATGGGATCGCGCAGGTTGAATCCCATATACGCCAGCCGAGTTCCGGATCCGCGCTCCACCAATAGATTTGGATCTCGCGACAGCGTATACACGTTGTCTGGTGTCAGCGAATTGATGTCAACGTCGGCGCTGCCCTTGCGCAGTTCGAGAGCCCGCGTGGTAGCGTCGGGTACAACCGCAAAGCGCACGCGCGCCAGTTTGGCATGCTCGCCCCAGTAGTCGTCGTTGCGTTCGACGATGATCTCCCGGTCGGTCTCAGCGCTCACGAACTTAAACGGCCCCGACCCGATTGGATGTTGCGTCACTTCGTCGCCGCTCCCGTACGGAACAATTCCCATGGCGCCGTCCGACAGATTCCAGAGCAACGTCGCGTCCCGCTCCTTCATGTGGAAGATCACCGTGACATCGTCCGGCGCATCGATACGCTCCACGAAGCGGTACACCGCCGCCTTTGTGCTGCGAATCTTGCCCTGCAGCAACGAATCAAAAGTCCACTTCACATCGCGCGAGGTCAGCGGACGCCCGTCGTGAAACTTAACGCCTTTGTGAAGATAAAAAACGTAGGTGAGCGGATCAGGAATCTCCCAGCGATCCGCCAGCTCCGGAGCCACATTCAGATCGTCCCCGCGCGACAACAGATCGTCGAAGATCAGGTTGTCTATGCGTTCCGACTGGGCGTCGATCCCTACCCGCGGATCGAGATTCGTTGGGCTTGATTCGATGACCATAACCAGCGTGCTGGGATCAGGCTTGGCCGAGCAGGAAAAAAGCGGGAGGAGCGTCAACGACCCGAGCAAAGCGCACACCCATCGGACAGGCCTACGCATACGAGATCTTCCCTAGCACCGCTGCCCGTTTCGCGCCCGTGGCGGACGGCACATTCGAAGGCCGCCGGTTCCACGTTTCGTAGGCCAGCACCGCGAACGCCACGGCCTCTTTGGCTTCCGAAGGCAAGCCGAACTCGTCGGAGAATCGCAACTCGATTCCCAGCGGCATGAGACTATCTGCCAGCATGGCAACGAGAGTGGCGTTTTTCGCGCCGCCTCCAGAGAGAATCAACTCGCGATATGAGGTCTTCGTGGACCGGTTCGATTGCTTCATGACGAATCGCTGCACCGCGTCGGCGATCGATCGCGCCGTCAAGGCGGTGGCTGTGGCGACCACGTCTTCCTTGCGAGAGCGCCCGCAATCGCTCAAGAACTCTCGCACAAACTCCCGTCCGAATTCCTCGCGGCCCGCGGTCTTCGGTGGAGCAGCACGAAAGAACTTGCATTTCAGGACCTTCTTCAAAACCGGCTCCAGCACCATTCCTGAGGCCGCAATCTTTCCTCCGCGATCAAACGCCCGTCCATAGAGCGCCTCGGTGACCGCGTCGATCACCATGTTCCCGGGCCCGGTATCGAACGCGAACACACGATTCGCATCGGCCCCCGCGGGAATCGCCGTGAGATTCGCGATGCCCCCGATGTTCTGCACGATGCGACCGGTCTTCGGATCACGAAAGAGAAGATAGTCGAGATACGGGACTAGCGGCGCTCCCTTGCCGCCTGCCGCCATGTCTGCTGGACGAAAATCCGATACCACCGGAACACCGACCCGCGCCGCAATTACAGCGGCCTCCCCCGTCTGCCAGGTGGCAACCACCTTTCGGCGAAGAAACGATTGCCCCTCGCCCTGATGGTACAGAGTCTGCCCATGACAGCCGACCAGATCGGCCTTCACGCGAAATTGCCGCTGCGTCACCAGCACCGCGTCCGCGTACAACTCGCCTAATAGAAAGTTAAGTCGCACAAGATCCGCCACACTGGCCAGCTTTGCATTCATTGCAGAGAGAACCGCGGCCCGCACCCTTGCAGGGTAAGAATATTCCGCATGCCCCAAGAGCTTGATCGTGTGGGAGCGGGCGACTCGCCCGCGACTTCCCATGGTCGAAACAGACTCGGTCCGGGAGGGCGGCGCGCCGATCCGCACCAGCGCAACATTAATCCCGTCGGCGGACGTCCCGCTCATCACCCCGGCCACAACCATTGCCCTGTCGCTCATCGTCGCGCCCGCTTATCCGCCTTCCGGCTGAATGGCTCCAGTCGCACCTGCTCGCCGAACTCCCACAACCGCCGGGTCACCTTCTCGACTGTAGCGGCGGAGGGCCCTGCTGCTCGACGTAGAGTCTTTGCAGACTTCTTCTTGAACGCCGCTATGCGCCGCGCTGACTCCGCCACGCGCTTTGCGAACTTCGAATCCCCCTCCGCCGTCTTGATCAACGCTTCATACGCCTGAAGAATGGAATCCTCGCGATGGCAAATCAGGCAGAGATCACCCCCCGCCCGCACGAATCCGACGGCCGCCTCGCCGATCGGCGCCGCTGACAAAACTCCTCCCATCTCCAGATCGTCCGACACGATCAAACCGCGGTAGCCAATTCGCTTGCGAAGAATATCGGTAATCCAAACCCTCGAAAGCGACGCCGGAGTCTTATCCTGCGTCACCTGCGGATAGGCCGCGTGCGAGATCATCACCAGCGGCAACTGTCGGCGAAGCGTCCGGTAAGGGAGCAGATCCTCAACCCAGAGTCTCTTGAGCGGCTTTTCAATCACCGGCAGTTCGTGATGGCTATCAAGCTTGCCCTCGCCGAGTCCGGGAAAGTGCTTGCCGCATCCCAGCACTTTGGCATTGCGTAGCCCCGCAAGAAATTCCCGAGCGTAAGCCGTGGCTTCGACTGGATCCGCAGAGACTGCTCGGGTCCCCATCACGCTTCGTGAGGCTTCAAACGCCAGATCCAGCACCGGCGCGAAATCTACATTGAACCCCAGAGCGCGGCAGTTTGCGCCGATGATTTCCCCATGCTTGCGATAAAGATTGCGATCTCGGGTTGCGAAAACATCCGCCGCCGACGGAGTCGCACCCAGCGCATCGCGAAAGCGGTCGACCGCTCCGCCCTCAAGGTCAACACAAGTAAACAGCGGAGTCCCGACGCACTTCTGACACTCCCGCAGCAGTCGCCACGTCTGTTCGGGACTCTCAATGTTCCGAGCGAATAGGATGACTCCAGCCGGCTGCACCCGCGTGAGCAGGGAACTGACTCGGGGCGTCATCTCCGTACCGTCGAAGCCGACGATCAGTAGCTGGCCAATCTGTTCGATGCTTCGAGTCTTGCGAAGAGCCGTCATGTTCTGCGAGGACGCCTCCGTGTCCTCAGTGTCCTCTGTGGTTAAATTTCCTTCTTCAATTCCGCCAACAGATTCAAAGCTTCCAGCGGCGTAAGCCGGTTCAAATCCACTTCCCGCAGCTTATCGAGCACCGGCTGCGACAACGGCGTAAAAATCGTCAACTGAGTGGGCGGCGGCGACGCTCCCGGCGAAAGATGCGCGGTCGCCTGCTGCTCCGCGAATTCATGTTCAGCCAGCACCTCGCGCGCTCGCAGCACTACTTCGTTCGGCAAGCCCGCCAGCTTGGCGACTTCGATCCCGTAACTCCGGTCGGCCGCCCCGGGCTCAACCTTTCGCAGGAATACGATCCCGCCACCAGTCTCCTTTACAGAGACGTGATAATTCTTGACTCCCGAAAGTTGCTCGGCCAACTCGGTGAGTTCGAAATAGTGCGTCGCGAACAACGTCTTAGCCCGCACTCGCCCGTGCAGATACTCGACCGCGGCCCACGCAATCGCCAGTCCATCGTAAGTGGAAGTGCCGCGCCCCACCTCATCCAGCAGAATCAGCGACCGCGCCGTCGCGGTATGCAGAATTGCTGCCGTCTCCGTCATCTCGACCATGAACGTTGATCGCCCGCGTGCCAGGTTGTCACTGGCCCCAATGCGCGTGAACACGCGATCGACCACGCTCAGTCGCGCCGACCGCGCCGGCACAAACGATCCCATTTGCGCCAGAATGACAATCAGTGCCGTCTGCCGCAGGTAGGTCGACTTGCCTCCCATGTTCGGCCCGGTCAGCAGCATGATGTTGTGGGTCGTCCCGTTCAGATAAAGATCGTTGGGCACAAAGCGCTCGCTGCCACCCGCCATCTCCTGCTGCTCAATCACCGGATGGCGGCCTTCGACAATCTCGATCTCACTCCCGTCCACAGACTCCACGAAGGCCGGCCGGCAGTAATTGCGCAGCGTGGCGACGTGGGCCAGCGATGCGAGCAAATCAACCTCAGCCAGAGCCAGCGCAGCTTGCCGGATGCGCTTGGCCTCGGCGGCAATCGCGGTGCGCAGTTCCGTGAAAAGCCGCCGCTCGATCTCGACAATCTTCTCCTGCGCATCGAGAATTTTGGCTTCGTACTCTTTCAGCTCCGGTGTGGTGAAACGCTCCGCGCCAACCAGCGTCTGCTTCCGCTCATAGTCCTGCGGAACCAGGTGAAGGTTGGGCTTCGAGACCTCAATGTAGTAGCCGAAGATGGAATTGAACTTCACCTTCAGCGACGAAATGCCGGTGCGCCCGCGTTCGCGCTGCTCGATCTGCGCCAGCACCTGCTTGCTGTTGCGAGAAAGTTCGCGTAGTTCATCCAGATCGCGATCTACGCCCGGCGCGACCACTCCGCCATCCGCAAAACTCAGAGGCGGCTCCGGCACAATCGTCTTTTCGATTCGTTCCCGCACGTCTCCCAGTTCGTCGAGCGAGCCATGCAGTGTCTTCAGTCGATCCGCTGGAAGCCGTGCAAGCGCAGCCCTAACCGACGGAATTTTCCCCAGCGATGCCGCCAAGGCCAACACATCTCTAGGATTCGCCGTCTCCAGCGTGACGCGGCTCAAGAGTCTTTCCAGATCGAGCACGCCGTCGAGCGCCCGTCGCAATTCCTCGCGCGCGACAGTTTCCTTCACTCCCGCTTCCACGGCATCGAGCCGCGCATGGATTTCGCTCAAATCGAGCGACGGCCGCAGCAGCCAGGCGCGCAGCAATCGCTTACCCATGGGCGTCACCGCGGCATCCATCGAGCGAAACAAAGTGACGCCCGCATCGGTGCCCGCAAACAGCGGTTCAATCAATTCCAGATTTCGAACCGTGACCGCATCGAGTACCAGGCAAGTCTGCCGTTCATACCACCCGATGCGGTCGACGTGATCCAGCGACCCGCGCTGCGTCGACCGCACGTAATAGAGGATTGCTCCGGCCGCCGATGCGGCAGCCGTCCGCCCTGCCAGCCCAAACCCTTCCAGAGACAGAACACCAAAATGATTCTCGAGAAGCGGCAGTGCATGATCCGGCGCGAAAATCCAGTCATCGAGTGGAGTCTCGGTGCAAGCAACTCCCGCCGCCCGTGGAGTTGGGTTCTGTGGGGACAGCCGCCCTCGGCTGTCCGGCCGAGCAAAGCTCGGCTGGTCTTTGCCGGCAGCCCCCGCACTCTCGAACAACGGCGCCGCTGAGCCATACAACAATTCTTTCGGCCGTAACTGCTCCAACTCTTCCTGCACGCGCCGCAACGCGCCCTCGCCCGAGAATTCAGTCGCCCGAAACTCCCCCGTCGACAAGTCCAGAGCCGCGAAGCCTACGCGATCACCCACCTGCGCAAGCGCCGCTAGAAAGTTATTCTCATCCGATCCCAGCGACGAATCGGCGGCCGTGCCTGGCGTCATCACACGCGTCACTTCGCGCCGCACCAGTTTCTTCGCCTGGCTGGGTGCTTCCATCTGCTCGCACAGGGCCACCTTGAAGCCCTTCCGAATCAACTTGCCGATGTACCCCTCAGCCGCGTGATAAGGCACGCCGCACATGGGCACGGCCACACCTTTTTCTTTATTGCGCGAGGTCAGCGTGATCTGCAGCTCTTTGGCCGCAACGATTGCGTCGTCAAAGAAAAGCTCGTAGAAATCGCCCAAACGAAAAAACAAAAGCGCGGTGGGATGTTCTTTCTTGACAGCGGCATATTGCCGCATCAGCGGAGTGGACGGCTCGGTCATCTTCCTCGTCGGATCAGGCGGGGCTTCGGCGGATTATAACAAATGCGAACCGCTCGCTCTCTGCGTCATTTCATATGCTTTGCCGGGAAATTACTGCAACAATTCCCGGTTGACTGCAGTTCTTCCCGGTGTTCTCCTTCCGTATGGAACTCCGCAAGGATCCCATCACCCGCTCCTGGGTTATGACCGGCGATGATCCTGCCGATCCTGGATCGCGCCTCGAATTTCCCTGCCGTTTCTGCGATACCTCCGCGGCGCCTTTGCAGGAAGTCGCGAAATCTCCAAACTCGCCCGGTGCACCATGGTCTGCGCGTTCGGTCGTTCATCCCAGGCCCCTGTATCGCATCGAAGGTGAGCCCGACCGCCGCGGCGACGGTATTTACGACCGCATGCATTCCGTGGGTGCTCATGAAGTCCTGATCGAAAACCGTAGCCACGACCGTCATCTGTGGAACGCCAGCGACGACGAAATCGCGCACTTTCTCCGGCTCGCGGCCGAACGCATCCTCGACCTGAAACGCGATCCGCGCATCAAGTACGTCAGCTTATTTAAAGACTACGGCAAGAACGCCGGCCAGGAATTCAGCCACCCGACGTCGCAGATCACGGCGACCATGTTCGTTCCGCGGCGCGTGCTCTACGAACTCCGCGCTGGCCGCGAGTTCTTCGTCAGCAAGGAGCGCTGCGTCTTCTGCGACATCATCCAGCAGGAGGAGCGTCAGGCCCTGCGGGTCATCGAAGCCCGAGGCGACTATCTTGCTCTCTGTCCCTACGCTCCGCGCGTCCCCTACGAAACCTGGATCCTGCCGCGTTACCACGACTCGTCTTTCGAGCGAGCGGGGTTAAACCGGCCCGGATTGCGCACCAACCTGGCGGCTCTCCTGCGTCGAACTCTGCAACGCGTGCGCTCCGTCACCGAAGACTTCCATCTCGTCCTGCACACCTCTCCCAGCGCCATCCACCCCTCGAAGAATCTCGGCTACTGGCGCACCATCGACGACGACTACCACTGGCACATCGAGATCCTTCCCGTCGTCAGTTCCAAGGCGAAGTCCTACACCTTTAAAGAGGTGTACTATTCCCCGGTCAGCTCCGAGACGGCAGTGAAGCAATTGCGCGAAGCAAGAATAGACGGCTAAACATGAACGATAAAAGATGACAGATGAGAGGTGTGGGGACAGCCGCCCTCGGCTGTCCGCCGCGCCAAGCGCGGCAAGGGTCACGAATCATGACAGCCAAAGTCACCGGCCTCATCCCCATGGCGCACGCCGCCGACGTGCAGCGCGCGGTCGACTTTTACCAAAAGTTAGGAATGGAAGTTCGTGGCAGCTTGCGGAATCCCGCGGGGTATCTGCAGTGGGTCCACTTAAGCTGCGAGCAAGCTCGATCTTATGTTGGCCCGAGCGTCTGGGACAATCATCGCCGACCAGCAAGCCGTCTTGTTCTATCTCTATTCGCCCGATCTGATTGCCTTGCGCGAGCATCTCCTGGCCGCAGGCGTGAAGGTCTCGTCCATCACCTATCCCGACTACATGCCTAAGGGCGAGATTCGCGTGCAAGATCCCGATGGCTACGTGCTGCTCATCGGCCAAGCAGACTAGAGCTCGTGCAACCATTCCAGACGCTCAGAATTGGCCGACCTGAATTGAGGAGCGATATGGCGATTTTTCACCAGCTATCGTTCCTCCACTGGTATGTCCATTTGACCAAGCTCGATAGCGAGCATCAGCCCCAAGCTCTGAACCATCCTGCTAGTGTCCGGCCACCTGTGCGCAATCGCACGAACTACAACGTGGTAATTCCCTTTTTCTATTCCTTCCAGTATCCAGCCGTCACAGTCCGTTGCCGCTGGCCCTCCTTTTTTATGGGTTGCGGCATTCCAGAAACCTGAGTTGCGCCTTTTTCCGAAACTCGTCCGTCTGTTGACGGCTGAGCGAGCGTGTGGTGCTTTGCATGAGCTTCGTAATCGTTCGGGGAAACCCGGCATGACCGTCTGCCACTTTGATCGTCAGAATACTGCTTCCATCGGGCTGCACCTCCATGCGCACTGCGATTGGATTGTGGAAAGTCCGCAACCAGAGGAATCTGTAAGCCTCGGCCGATGGGTTCTGTGCCTTGGTGAATAGTGGAGGCTCTTCCAGCTTTTTCAGAATGAATGAGTAAACGCTGGCCTCAGACTCCGCCCACTGTCCCTTTCCAAATGTCTTCGGGGAAAATAGTTTTCCTGAGCAACGCAACAAGTACATGCTGCCAACCACAGACAGAGAGCAAGAATGCGGTGAAGGTAGGACATGTCCATATAGTGTTGGACACCACTGAACGTTATCGGTTCCAACATCGTTGTTGCGGTTAACAACTTAGCGCTCAAACCCCGAACAAGCATTTTCCGGCCACTTCTCATTCCCCTCATCGCAACGGCTGCTACAATCCTGCCTTCAGGAGACCCGTTCCCGTGAAACTCTCGCTCGCTTGCCTACTCCTTCTCTCCACCTGCCTTGCCCAGACCGCCGCGCCCTCGCCCGGCAAACAGAAGATTCTCTGGCAGAAGCTGGAAGCGAGTATTCAGCAGGTCGACCAGCACCTCGACGGCGTGATGGGAGTTGCCATCGAAGACCTCGCCACCGGCGACCATTTCTTCCTGCACGAAGACGAAGTCTTCGCCCAAGCCAGTTCGATCAAGATTACAGTTCTGGCCAACCTCTACCTGCAAGTCCAGCAGGGAAAGCTCAAACTCACCGATATGTACACGGTGCAATCGTCCGATCTCGTTCCCGATAGCGACATCATGGGAGGACTCACGCCCGGAGTCACGCGGCTAACTCTGCGGGACCTGGCCACAATGATGGTCGCCGTCAGCGATAATTCCGCGACGAATGTGCTCATCGACCGGGTCGGCATGCCGAACGTCAATGCCATGCTCGAGTCGCTCGGCCTCACCCACACCCGCCTGCGCCGCAAGATGATGGACCTGCAAGCCGCCAAGGAAGGCCGCGAAAACATCTCAACCCCGCGCGAAATGACCGCCCTGCTGGATGCGATCTACCATGGCAAGCTTCTAAACAAAGAATCAACGGCCGACTTTTTCCAGATGCTGAGCACGAATAAAAGTTCCTTCATCCCCCGCGATCTGCCTTCCGATCTCAAGGTCGCCAACAAGCCCGGCGAACTGGAAGCCGTGCGCAACGATTCCGGCATCGTCTTCGTCGAAGGTCGGCCCTACGTAATTTGTGTGATGACGGCGTTTCTGCGAAATGAGCGAGACGGAGAGGAGGCCATCAGCAAAGTCTCGCTCGAGGCATGGCGGATGTTTGATCGCCTCAGCCGCGCCTCTGAATACGGACGAGTCGTCTCTCTCGGAAACGGCGCGCGCTAGCGGTCCCGTGTGAAGCGGACCGCTTTCCCTGTGATTGTCGTCCCGCGCTACGACGCGCCCGCGCCGCTCTTCTTGCCCGGCGCGACCTGCTGCAGCAGAAATCGCTGCGCCGCTTTCGCCTCCAGCGGCTGCGAGAAATAGTAGCCTTGCCCGAACTCGCACCCCAGTTCGAGGAGCCGCTCCAATTGGCGAGGGGTCTCGATGCCCTCCGCAATCACGCGCAGGCTCATCTTGTGCGCTAGGGCAATAATTAATTCCACAATGTCGCAGGTGGCGCGATCCGTCTGCATCTCCCGCACCAGCGAGCGGTCGATCTTCAACGCGTCCACAGGAAATTGCCTGAGCCCGCGCAAGGAGGTCATCCCCGTGCCAAAATCGTCGAGAATCACTCCGATTCCCATGTGCTTCAAATGAGAAAGGACAGTGACAGTAAGCTTGGGATCCGCGGCGGCCACGCTCTCCGTCATTTCGAGTTGCAGTCGTGCCGGGTCGATTCCGGTCTGCTGCAGCGCGTCCTGAATGTCGGTCGCCAGTCGGGCGTCCGCAAACTGCCGCGCCGAAACGTTCACCGTAATGTGCACGGGTTGCTCCGAAAAATGTCCAGCTTCCCAATCGCGCACTTGCCGGCAAGCCTGCAGAAGCAGCCAATGCCCAATGGAAACCAGCATCCCGGTATCTTCCGCAGCCTCGATGAACCGGTACGGCGAAATCAGGCCCTGCGTCGGATGATCCCAACGCAGCAGAGCCTCCAGACTCACGGTCCGCCGCGTGGTGAGTTCGACCACCGGTTGGTAAAAGACGCGAAACTGGCGCTCGGTGAGCGCCTTTTGCAAATCGGTTTCCAGCCGCAGCCGCCCGACGGCACGCGTATGCATGGCTTCATCCAAAACCTCACAGCGCGATCCGCCCAGCCCTTTGGCGCGGCGCATCGCCAAGTCGGCATCTTTCAAAATATCTTCAGGGCGTTCGTGCGTGCGCGTGCTCAAGGCGATCCCAATGCTCGCCGACACCCGCACCTCGCGGGTTTCCACGAAGAACGGCTCGGCCACAGCCGCCTGGATACTCCTGGCGACTCGCATCGCATCGCTGGGATCGTCGACTCCGTCCAGCAGGATCGCGAATTCATCTCCCCCCAGGCGAAACAATACTGCGTCAGGCGGCGCCCCACCGCTCTCGCGGCGCGTCATCGTTTCATCCTGCCGCAAGCGCGCGCCGAGCCGCCGGCTGATCTCCAGCAGAACATGATCGCCTGCTCCCGAGCCCATGGTTTCATTGAAGACCTTGAAATGATCCACGTTCGACAGCAGCAGCGTGTACGGTCGTCCGCCATCCCGCGAGCGCACGAAAGAACTCTGTAGCCGGTCCAGGAAAAGCCGGCGGTTCGGCAGATCCGTGAGCGGATCGTGAAACAGATTGTGCTCGAGTTGCTGCTCCGCCCGCTTGCGATCCGTGATGTCGCGATTCACAATCACCAGCTTCGCAACTTCGCCTTTGGCATCCCGGATCGTGCTCGCCACCGACTCCAGCACCCGCCAGCTGCCGTCTTTGTGCTTGATCCGGTAGTCCAGGCGCTTTCCCGTGCCCGTCTCGCGAGCCTCCCGCGCCGCGTCGAGTACGCGAAAGCGATCGTCGGGATGGATTTGCTCAAACGCGGAAGTCTCCCCCAACTCCGCCGCCGAGTAGCCCAGGATTCTCTTGTACGCCGGACTGTTATAGAGCCGTCGCCCCTTCACGTCCACCAACGCGATCATGTCGGCGGCGTTCTCGGTCACAATCCGGAACAACTCTTCCTTGGTTTTCGACTCCCGGTGGATTTGATAAATCCGCACCTGCTGGTAGAGAGCTAAAAGCGCCAGCGCGCCCAGCGGAATCCAGATCCATGGCAACGGCATGCGGAGGTCTCCTCCGTAGACCTATCGGCCGGAATGCTCCGAGAGATTAATCGATGCGACCGAACCGCTATCCCCGCATCTACCTAGCCATGTCAACCACCAAGGAATTGACTTTGCCCAATGTCGTAGCAATCTTGACGCGCACGCCCGCAACCCTGGATGTGCTCTTGCGGGGGATGCCCGATCTCTGGGTGCATAGCAATGAAGGACGCAGCAGCGAAGGGGAAGACACATGGAATGCCCTCGACATCGTGGGCCACCTGATCGCCGGGGAGCGCACCGACTGGATGACGCGGGCCCGCATCATCCTCGAAAAAGGAGAAGCGCAGCCTTTCGATCCTTTCGACCGCTACGCGCAGGAGAGAGAAAGTCAGGGCAAGTCCCTCAATCAACTTCTGGACGAGTTCGCGCGCCTGCGCCGTGAGAATCTCGCCGCCCTGCAGGCGTTGAATTTAGGAAAGGAAGACCTCACACGGCGAGGGACGCATCCCGCGCTTGGTTCGGTCACGCTCGGGGAACTTCTGGCGACCTGGGCAGTCCACGATCTCACGCATCTCCATCAACTGTCCCGCGTGATGGCTCACCAATATCGTGAAGCCGTGGGTCCTTGGAGCGTTTATCTCGGCGTCCTGCACTGTGCCGGCCATAGCGCTTAGTAAGTGATTGAATTGACACTGCTTTCCGTAAGTCTCTCGTTCGTTCGGCGGGTCGCCATCGGGCCACCGTAGATTTTTACAGTTGTCGAACCGCCGCGGCGGACGTACGCTATCTTCCTCCGCGCAAAGCAGTGCGCTGCGGATACGTCGAGACATGGCGAATGTCTGAGAATTCAGACCGCCGGATCAGGAAGGAACTATGACCGTACTGGAAGCTGGATTGAAAAGAGCATCTGGAATGTCGTTGGTGTTGTCGATCCTATTAATCATTTTCGGTGTCGTGGCAATCGCGCTGCCGATGATTTCATCGATCGGAGTGGCCCTTGTCATTGGATGGATGGTGATCTTCGCGGGTGTTGCGCAACTCGTTCACGCCTTTCAGTCGACGGGCATCGGCCCCATCGCTTGGAAGGTCCTGGTCGCGTTGATCTATCTTGTGGCCGGATTCAGCCTGATCGCGCGCCCCGCTGCTGGGGTCGCCGGTCTAACCCTCGTCCTGGGGATCTTCCTTTTCGCTGAAGGCATCGCGGACGTGATCGCTTATTTTGCCACCCGCAAGAGTGGTAACTCCCCTTGGATGCTGTTGGATGGAATCATCACCCTCATTCTGGGTTTCCTGATCTGGAATCGCTGGCCCTCGAGTTCGTTGTGGGTCATTGGGACCTTTGTCGGGATCAGCATGGTGATGACCGGCATGACTCGCCTCATGATGGCATTGGCAATTCGTAAGCTAGCCAGTCATCTCAGCGATACACCATTGCAGAAACGGGCAGCATAGCGGGGTAAAGGTACAGCTCGTGGAAGAGGTCTGTATCAGGGCATCGCTTCAGCGATGCCGTCAAAGAGCCACAATTCCGAAGGGCTTTAGCCGCTGGAGCTGGGCCACCGCGGCGCAGCGGCTAAAGCCTGGGCACTGTAATCCCCTCGGCGGCATGCCTGGAAGGCATGCCCAGATACGGATCTCGCTTTAGACTGCACTACCACCCTTAGCGGGCAGGAAGCGACAAACGCCCACTGTCCGGGACATAATGTTCGCATGACCGTTCGCCGTCTGAAGACCTACACCGGCGCCCAGGGATACGTCTATCAGTACTACTTCGTCGGCCAGAGAGCAGCGCTGCCAGACGATCCCCAGGCCCCGGCCACTGAGTTCATCTTCGACGTAACATCGGACCGCAAGCTCACCTACGCTGTGAGCGTGTTCCTTCCCGACAGTACGCGTACTGCGTGGAACCAGACCCACGGACGTCCCTTGAACGACGCCGAGCAGTATGCCGCCGTCAAGTTGCGTCTCTTCCGCGCCTTCGACGAACTCGAAGACGTAAAGACGCACGGCCGCCGCCTCAGCATCGACACGGGACTACTAGAAGAAGCGCTGGCGAGCCTCGGCGTCGAATAACTGATTTCTGGATCACCACAGAAGCCGTCATCCCGAGCGTGGCCGCTTTTCATGCGGAGCGAGGGATCTCGCGCTTACCCACCATTTGATCCTGCCTCGGGCGCCAGCATATAAATGATCGCGGACTTCCTATGAAACTCAAATACATCCACATCACCTCAGTCCTGTTTACGATCGTGCTCTTCTCCGGTCCCATCTTCTCCCAAACCACCCGCTGGTCCGAGCAGAAAGCCAACGACTGGTACGCGCAGCAACCCTGGCTCGTCGGCAGCAACTACATCCCCAAGTCGGCGATCAACGAGTTGGAGATGTGGCAGGAGGCTACCTTCGATCCCGCCCAGATCGACAAGGAATTGGGCTGGGCCGAAGCCATGGGCATGAACACCATGCGCGTCTTCCTCCACGATCTGCTCTGGCAGCAAGATGCCGCCGGGTTTCGCAAGCGTATCGATCAGTTCCTCACGATCGCCTCGCATCACCACATTCGCCCGCTCTTCGTGCTCTTCGATTCCTGCTGGGACCCCGTGCCGAAACTGGGTCCGCAACACGCTCCCATTCCTGGCGTGCATAACTCGGGATGGGTGCAGAGTCCGGGAGCGAAGGCGCTCGACGACCCCAGGCAGTATCCGCGGCTGAAGGAATATGTTCAGGGAGTCGTAGGAGCCTTCGCCAAAGACGACCGCATCCTGGGCTGGGACGTATGGAACGAGCCCGGATCGTATGGCGGCGGAGACTACGCAAAGTCAGAATTGAAATATGCCGACAAGATGGCCCGAGTGACAGCGCTCCTGCCACAGGCGTTCGAGTGGGCGCGGGAAGCGAATCCCTCGCAGCCCCTGACCAGCGGCGTATGGGAGATCGACACGTCGAAGGACGAGAGCACCGTGGAAGGCATCCAGCGCATTCAACTGCGCGAGTCCGACATCATCACGTTCCACAACTACAGCTGGCCCGAGGATTTCAAAGCCGAAGTCTCATGGCTCCGACGCTTCCACCGGCCCGTCATCTGCACCGAATACATGGCCCGCTCGGTGGGTAGCACATTCGACACGATCCTGCCCATTGCGAAGCAGGAACGCGTAGGCGCCATCAACTGGGGATTCGTCGCCGGCAAAACTCAGACTTACTATCCATGGGAGTCCTGGGACCATCCTTACGTCAAGGATCAGCCTCCAGTGTGGTTCCACGAAGTCCTGCGCTCCGATGGAAAACCCTACCGGCAGGCAGAAGTGGATTTGATCCGGCAGTTAACAGCCAAACCCTAGTCCAACCAAATCCTGAACACAGAGGACACAGAGCGCACAGAGGATTTTTCTTTATGTCCTCCGTGTCCTCTGCGACCTCTGTGTTGAGAGCTCTTGTTTTGGATTTGGTTCGCGTCACCGCGCCGCTCAGATTTACAATCACGGGTGCCATGAAAAACTTCGGAATTGTCCTGATCATCCTCCTCGCTGTCCTGATGGTCGCTTTTTTCTTTCTGACCGCCAAGAAGTCCACAAGCCCCGTCGCGACATCGAGTGCAGCGTCTTCGTCCAAGTCTCCTGACGCCGTGCAACAGAAGCTGCAGGAATACTCCGGAACCGGCGCCACCGACTGCGGACGCCTCAATGTGCAGGCGACCGCGGATCAGTCTAAAGCAGCCGGCGACTGCGCCATGCAGGCCAGTCAGAGCAAGCATCCTTTCTATGTCGCCTACGACATGCCCGGCATGGCCGTCGGCGTCGCGGGCAACGCTGCCGGAAAATTATTTACGGTGCAGTCCCAAGGATCGGGCCCGTCAGCCGCATTGGCCAGCGGAGACTGTCCATCGCAGTTGCGCATCGCCTCCAGCGGCCGTGTCACCTGCCTCGCCCCCGGCGACATGGGATCCATGGGAGCCGGTCACACGGCTGGCGCCATTCCTTCCGGAATGACGAATCCCCACGCCACAGGCGCCGCGAATCCCCACGCCAACGCACCCGCGCCGAAATGATCCGTGGTCGGCGACACTTGTGAAGCGGCCTGCGGGAAATGCGTAGGAAAACGAGTTCTCAACCGGGAAGGGCACGAGTTCACTCGTGCCATTGGCTGCGGATGAAGCTGAGGCTTTAGCCGCTGGGGTTGCTTCGACCCTCCGTGGCTGTCCAGTCTGTGATTCTAATCACACCCCTAAGTGACCCGCTTTGTTTGCCTTACCCTATCCGCCGTGGAAAATGAAGATCGTACAAGAGGAAGACAGACCGGACCCGCGATTTGGGGTAAACTCATGGGATTCCGGAACTTATAAGGCCTATGTCTCTGCTTTGGCTGCGTTTCGCACTGGGGTGCTACTTCATCGGACTGGTCTACGCCTTCGTGGCGCTCACTCGCACCAGTGACCTGTTCAGCCGTATCGCCCTCCACGCCGCTAGCCTGGGCATGGTCTTCCACTTCGTTTCGCTCGCCGAACTCTTCCTTTCCGGCCAGGTCGTCTGGGCATCGGTGCACAACGGGGAATCCTTGCTGGCATTCCTTTCGATGACGTTCTTCATGGTCATCTACGCCATCTACCAGACCACTTCGCCCGGCGTCGTCGTCTTTCCGATCGTGTTCTTTCTGACGTTTGTGGGCGCCGTTGATGAGCAACCGGTGCTGCTGACCACGTTCGTCTCGCACAAGGGATGGCTGATCGCCCACATCATCCTCATCTTCACCGGCTATGCCGCACTGGTGCTCAGCTTCGGCGCCAGCCTGCTCTACCTGCTGCAAGAGCGTCGCCTGAAAGCCAAGAAATCCACCAGCCTGATTTCATTCTTGCCCGCGCTCGAAGTGATCGACCAGATCGGCTACCGCTCGCTGCTGCTGGGCTTCCCCTTCATGACCCTCGGCCTGATCACCGGATCGATCGTGGCCCTCACCACCTACGGACGCATGGATTTCCTCGATCCCAAAATTCTGCTGTCGCTGCTGATGTGGGCCGTCTACATGGTGATGGTCTTCACCCGCTGGAACTCGGGATGGCGCGGACGCCGCGCCGCCTTCCTGGCAACTTTCGCCTTCGTGGCCGCGCTGGCCGCATGGGCCGCCAACTATTTCTCCGCGATCCACAGGTTCGCTGCCTCATGAGATTCCAGCTCATTGGCGTGAATCACAAGAGCGCGCCGCTCGAAGTGCGCGAGCGCCTGGCAATCCCTGAGTCTCGCCTGCCCGATACGTGCCGCGAGCTCAACGCCTATCCCGGAATCGAAGAGGGCATGGTCATCTCCACGTGCAATCGCGTGGAGATCGTCGCTCACACCACCAACGGACACGCCGACCTGCGCGGATTTCTGCATGACCACTTTCACCTTACCGCCGACGAACTCGACGCGCATCTCTACGAATTCCGCGAAAAAGACGCGGTCCGCCACCTGTTCCGAGTGGCTTCCAGCCTGGACTCGATGGTTGTCGGCGAAGCCCAGATCCTCGGCCAAGTGAAGGAAGCGTACGCCACCGCTCGCGCGATCGGCGCGGTTCGCGGACAACTCGACCAGCTCTTCAGCCGTGCCTTCGCCGTCGCCAAGCGTGTGCGCAGCGAGACTGCTGTTGGATCTTCGTCAGTGTCCATCGCCTCAGTAGCAGTGGAGCTGGCCAAAAAGATTTTCGGGACGCTGGAAGGGAAGACGGTCTTCATCATCGGCGCCGGCAAGATGAGCGAACTCGCCGCCCGCCACCTCATGGCTCATGGCTGCGCGTCCATCTTCGTCGCGAATCGCACCTATGATCGTGCGATCGGACTGGCGCAGAGGTTTAACGGCCAGGCCATCAAGTTCGAGGACTTGTATAACACGTGCGACCGCGCCGACATCGTCATCACCTCGACGGGCTCTCCCCACGCGATCTTTCGCCGCGAACACGGCGAGCAGTTCCTCGCGCGCCGCAAGAACCGTCCAATGTTTTTCATCGACATCGCCGTCCCCCGCGACGTTTCCCCGGAGATGGGCAAGCTCGACGGCATCTTCACCTACGACATCGACGATCTGCAGCAGGCCGTCAGCAGCCATGTTGCCGACCGCCGCAAGGAAGCCGAACTCGCCGAAGCCATCATCACCAGTGAGGTCGAGCGTTTCGAAGCCCGGCTGCAAACGCTCGACGTGGTGCCCACGATTGTGTCGCTGCAAGATCATTGGAAACGATCCGCCAGGCGGAAATCGATCGCGTGCGCGGTCGCATGGGCCAGCTTGACCCCCGAGCAAGAAATGGCCGTCGAGGCCCTAACCCGCGGCATTATCAACAAAGTGATGCACACCCCCATCACCACGCTGAAGACGGCAGCGAAAGAATCGGAAGCGACGACGGTGGTCGACGTAGTCCGCCGATTGTTCAATCTGCACGACAAAGAAGCAACGTCCCCGGACAAGAAGAACGAAGTGGGGACGCGCCAATGAACTCCGCGCCCTATCAGCCGCCCGACCATCTGAGCATCACCCTCAAGTCCTGTCATCCTGAGCGGAGTCTGGCGGAGAGCGAAGCGAACCGCCAGACGCAGTCGAAGGATCCCTACGAGCTTGTACTGCGGCTGGCAATGCGAGGAGTTTTCCCCTGTGCAGAAAGACAATGGGATCATACCCAGCGATGACGACCTTATCGAGCAGGCTAGCGAAAAATTGGCGCGACATAATCGGCGCCGAATTCGACCGGTCCAAGATGGAGAGGCTGGAAAAGTTCTTGCAGAGACTCGAACGGTTTTTGCAGAGCGAGAAAGCCGCTGGACATAAGATCTATCCGGATGACACGAAAATTTTCAACGCGCTCGACTCAACCGCATTCGATGACATCAAAGTGGTGATCATCGGCCAGGACCCGTATCACAGCAAGGGGCAGGCGCATGGCCTTAGCTTCTCGGTCCCCAAGGGTTTAGAAGAAGTCCCACCGAGCCTTCGCAATATCTACAAGGAGATCAAAAGAGATTGCCGCGTCCAGATGCCGGACCATGGCGAACTGACGGGATGGGCGGCTCAAGGGGTGCTGCTGCTGAATTCGACGCTCACCGTGCGGCAGGCCGGTCCCGGCTCGCATAGGGGCAAAGGCTGGGAAGAATTCACCGACGCCATTATCCGCGCCGTCAACCAAAAGCGCGAGCCCGTCGTTTTTCTGCTCTGGGGTCGCAGCGCTCTGGAAAAGAGCGCGCTGATCGACTGCAAGAAACATCGGGTGCTGAAAGCATCGCACCCTTCGCCGCGTTCCGCCTACCGCAGCTTGCGTGATGGCAAAATCCACAGCTTCTTCGGCTGCGGCCATTTTAAGAAAGCCAACGAATACCTGAAAGAAAACGGACTTAAGCCGATTGAGTGGGAGAAAACTTAGAATGCTGACTATAACTCGCAAGTCTTCGTTGACTCACGCTTTATCGGATGATAGCGTTAAACCGGTTCTCAAGCGCGGTACTGCACCATTTCAAGGCGGCTTAACCAGCCGCCTTTCGCATTTCTGCGATATCCTGCCTCGAGTCTCCTACCATGTCTAAACTCCGCATCGGCTCCCGCGGCTCCCAACTTGCCCTCTGGCAAGCCAACCACATCTCCGCGCTGCTGCGCGCCCGTGGCCATGAAATCGAAATTGAAATCATCCATACCACCGGCGACAAAATCACCGACGTCGCCCTGGCCATGGTCGGCACCAAGGGAATGTTCACCAAGGAAATCGAAGAAGCGCTCGCCGCCGGACGCGTTGACCTTGCCGTCCACTCCTTGAAAGATCTGCCCACCGAACTTCCCCCGGGATTCGAAATCGCCGCCATCACCGAACGCCAAGACCCGCGCGACGCCTTCTGTTCGCGTCACTATTCGAGCTTCCAGGAACTGCCCCAGGGCGCGCGCGTCGGCACCTCCAGCCTGCGCCGCCAGGCGCAACTCAAGGCCGTTCGTCCCGACCTCGACATTCACCCTTTACGTGGCAACGTCGACACCCGCCTGCGTAAACTCGAGCAGGGAGAATACGATGCCATCATCCTCGCCTCCGCCGGACTGAAGCGCCTCGGGAAGACGCAACTCGTCAAACAAATTATTCCCGTGGACATCATGTGCCCCGCCGCAGGCCAAGGTGCGCTCGGCATCGAAATCCGTCTCGGCGATGCCGCCACCCGCGAGCATCTGGAATTCCTGAACGACCCCGCCGCCCGCGCCGCCACCACCTGTGAACGCGCCCTGCTCAACAGCCTCGGCGGAGGCTGCCAGGTTCCCATCGGCGCCTTCGCGGAAATGCGGAATGGAAAGCTGCACCTGGAGTCCATCGTCGCCGACCCCGACGGCTCGAAACTCCTCCGCGACTCCCGCGACGGAAGGATTGAAGACGCTGAAAAGCTCGGCAACAAAGCCGGCGCCGCCCTGCTCAAACGTGGCGGCGACCAGATCCTCGACGCCGTCTATGGCCGCGGCCTGGCCGTGCCTCCGCAACCGTGATCCGCCAGCCGCGAAGCGCCAGGTTTGTATCAGGGCACGCCTTCAGGCATGCCGTTCAGCCCTTCACCCGGAACGCGCCTTTAGGCGCTGAATGGCTAGCAGGATGAGCCCAAGCATTCTCCTCAAGATCCTGGGCGGCACGAAGTCATCCCATGCATTGCGGCGCTGGGTAAATCTCTGGCCGCCCTTCCTCGGCATGGGCATCCGCGTGAAAAGAATCTCCCCCGACATGAAGGCCATTGACGTCGAAATGAAGCTGCGCTGGTGGAACGCCAACTACGTCGGCACCCATTTTGGAGGATCGCTCTTTGCCATGACCGACCCTTTCTATATGCTCATGCTGATGACGAACCTGGGCCGCGACTATATCGTCTGGGACAAGACCGCCAGCATCCGCTACCGCAAACCGGGGAAGGGCACGGTCCGAGCGGAATTTCGCTTGACCGACGCCCAACTGGACGACATTCGTGACAAACTAAAGACGCTCCCGAAATACGAGCCGACGTTTCAAGTAGAAGTAAAGGATGAATTGGGAGAAGTTGTAGCTGCTGTAGAGAAGCTGATCCACGTAAAGAAAAAAGAGCAAGCACCAACCCAGGGGCGACCGGCGCAGCTGCGAAGCGGCGTAACCCCTGAGGAGAGCGCCAGCGGTTGAATTAAGACCGAAGGGACGAAAGAAAGAAAACAACGTGTACATTCCCGAACATTTCCGCGTGCACGACTACTCCGACGCCATCGCATTCATGCGCGCGAACCCGTTCGCGATCCTCGTCTCGTCCGCGGACGACGCCCCCTTCGCGACGCATCTCCCAGTGTTTGTCGAACAAAAGAAAGATCAACTCGTGCTCCGCGGCCATGTGGCCAAAGCCAACCCGCACTGGCGTCATCTCGAGCTCAATCCCACGTGCATGACCGTTTTTCACGGCCCCCACGCTTACGTCTCCGCCTCGAACTACGTCACTCGCGAAAACGTTCCCACATGGAACTATGGCGCCGTACACGTCTATGGGAACGCCCGCACGTTCTCATTCCCAGCGGATCTGCAAGGCGTCCTTCACCAGCTGATTGGCACCTTCGAGCCCGCCTATGCCGACCAGTGGGCCAGCTTGAGTGACGCCTACCGCGAGCGCATGCTGAGCCACATCGTCGGCATCGAAATCGCCGCCACGAAAATCGAAGCGAAGTTCAAGCTAAGCCAGAATCGCACCAAGGAAGAGCAGACCAACGTGATCACCTCCCTGGAAAAATCTGCAGACACCGCCATCTCCGGCGTCTCAGGCCTGATGAAGCAGCAGAATCTAGGCGTTAAGAAAGAGAGCGAGTGAGTCCACGTGGGACGGACGCTCCCTTCGGCAGGCTCAGGGCAGGCACTATCCGTCAACACCAACCATGAGCAACAGACTGAATCCGATGAGCAAAACTCTGGCCGGAGTCCGCGTGCTGGTCGGTCGTGCCAAGCACCAAGCCGGCGCGCTCTCTGCTGAACTGCGCAAGCGTGGTGCAGAAGTCCTGGAAATCCCCTTCATCGAAATCCGCAAACCAAAATCATTCAAACCACTCGACGCAGCGCTGAAGACCCTCGGAACCTACGACTGGCTCATTCTGACCAGCGTCAATGGCGTCGAAGCCCTGTGGAAGCGGATGTCGAAACTGCGTCTCAACAACACTTTGCTCGCTGATGTGAGCATCGCCGCTATCGGTCCCGCCACCAGGAAAGCCATCGAGCAGCGCGGCGCGAACGTCGCCATCGTCCCTAAGGAATACATAGCTGAATCTGTCGTCAAGAGCTTGAAGAGCAAAGTTATAGGGAAGCGCGTGCTTCTGGTACGCGCGAAAGTCGCGCGCGACGTGATCCCTACAGAACTCCGCAAGGTCGGAGCGCACGTCGACGTCGTCGAAGCCTACGAAACCGTCGTGCCCCAATCTTCTCGCGCCCTCCTGCGCGCTGCCTTGAAGAATCCGAGAAAGCGCCCCGACGTGGTCACTTTCAGCAGTTCTTCGACGGTCAGGAATTTTGTGGAGCTGCTGGGCTCAAGCGGGAAAGCGCGCCGCAAGAGTCTGGTTGGAATCCGCATGGCCTCAATCGGTCCCGTCACTTCTGCCACGCTTCGGGAACTCGGCCTGCCAGTTGACATCGCCGCTCGGGAGTTCACCATCCCCGGTCTGGTCAGCGCCATCGTTGAGGCAGTTGCACATCGGACGAAATAATTGTCGACCGTGTGATATCAATGGGTTAGCGGTAAGTTATTGATAATACTGGACGTCCCCAAATCTGCCAGGAAGTGCACATGCCGTCGCCATCGCCGCGCAGGATGCTGTTTGCTGAGCCTCCAAGGCCCCTGGCGCTAACAATTGACCCTCGACAGGACCTGGAAGGTCATCCTCGGAATACCACCGCTGAAATCGCCCGCCAGCCAAACCACATCTCAGTGGAATCAATAAGTTAGCTGTAGGCTATTGATAAGAAAGGCGTAAGCTGCGAATGATCGCGAAGTGTACGTACAATAAAGTATTTGCAATGACTCTTATCTGTTTGAATCGAAAGAGCGTAGGTTACTCCGTCACCGAGCAACTGCAATCCGCCGGCACTACATGCGCCAGCAGGAAATCCGCCACGCGCTTGTACGCGTCAATCTGATTCTCCACGCGCGCGAACCCGTGCCCTTCGTTCTCGTAAATCTTGGCCTCCACCGTTCCACCGCGCTTTTTGATCGCCTCGACGACTTGCTGCGTCTCTGACTTCGGACATCGCGGATCATGTCCTCCAGCCAGCAGCAAGAGAGGCGCCTTGATCTGATCAATAAAATTGATCGGCGACCGGTCTTCGTACAGCGCCTTGTTCTTCACCACATCGCCCATGGTCGCCAGATCCGACTGCTGCAGCACCGGGTCTTCATTCTCGATTTCCGTGAACCAGTTGACGAACGGAACAATCGGCACACCGGCGGCCCACACGTCGGGAGCCTTCGTCACCGCCATCATGCTCAAGTAGCCGCCGTAGCTTCCGCCCATGACGGCAATCTTTTTCGGATCGAGATGCCCGGTCTGCTTGATCCAGTCAACGCCCGCCAGCACATCCTGCAAATCGCCGCCGCCCATGTCGAACAGGTTGGCTTGCTGAAACTCTTTGCCGTATCCGGACGACCCGCGATAGTTGGGCGCCAGCACCATGTATCCCTGATTCGCGGCGAACTGCACGAAGCGGTTGAAGGAATTCATGCTCTGCGCCGTGGGTCCGCCGTGAATGTAAACGATGGCCGCGTTCTGCCCGTTGCGCGCCATGTTGAAGGGCACATACAAAAATGCAGAGATGGTCCACTTACCGTCGCGGCTGGGATAGTGCACCAGATACGGCTCGACCATATCCTCCGAGCGCACGCCCGCGACGAGTGAGTGAGTAATCTGCTGCGAGTTGCTGGTGCCGAGGTTGTAGATCCACAGATCGCCCGGAGCCGTAGGCCCATTGTGGTTGTAGAGCAACCGCTGCCCATCCGGACTGAACGCCGAGTGCCCGCCCACCGGCTCGTTCACACCTATCGGGATAGCAAGCGCCATCGACTTTCCCGTCGCCAGTTCGTGCAGGTAGATGTCTTCGCTCCCATCGACATTGGCGCTGAACGTAATGTGCTTGCCGTCGGGCGAGAACTCGCCCCCGCGAATTTCCCACTTGTCGTGAGTGAGCCAAGAGATCGCGCCCGGGCGAGGGTCGCCCCGGGTGCCGACCAAAAGACGTCCGATGTTGTCATAACCGTTCTGCGCATTGGACGTGAACAGCACTGTCTCGGCATCGGACATGCCGAGTGCCGAAATGTCATTCGCGAAGTAGCGTTGCTCGCCCTCGTGAGGAGTAAGGAGCGTGCTCTTTCCTGTGGAGACGTGGGCGACGAAAATGTTTGAGTCCGTCCCCTTGGCTTGCTCCTGCGTGTAGACGATGTACGCCCCGTCTTTCGACCAGATCGGATTCATATTGCTCTTATCTTGCGGAGTATTGGCGGTGAGGTGCTTCACCTCACGCATCACCATGTCGTAGATGTCGATCTCATAAGCCGCCGAAGTCCTCGGCTTCACTTCATACGCCAGGTAGCGCCCGTCCGGCGACCAAGTCGGATTCAGTTCTGCGATCTCGCGCGTCTGCGTCAGGTTCACGACCTTGCCAGTCTTCGGTGAAACCAGAAAAATGTCCCACTGCTCGTCACCGTCATAGTCCGACTGGTAAGCGATCCACTTACCGTCCGGCGACCACGCCGGAGCCGTCTGCCGCTGGTCGCTGACGGTCAACTGCACTGGCCAGCCGCCCTCAGACGGGACGAGCCAAATGTTGTTCCTCCCACTCATGTTTGAGATGAACGCGACGCTCTTGCCATCGGGAGACCACGTCGCTCGCCCCACCTGCCGCGTCATATACAGCTTTTCGATGGTCAGGCTGCGCGGCTCGACCTGCGCGTTGGGCTTTGAAGAAATCTGCTTCGGATCGGTCACAGCCTGCGGCGCAGGCAGAGTCTGCGCGGCGGTTTCAGCAACGAAGGTGCTCATAACGATACTCATAAATACGACCATAACAAAGAGTGCGCAGCGGCGCATGGCGCGGATCCTCAAGGTAAGGTAAAAAAGAGAGTCTAGCAGAGGCGGGTTGCGTCGATTTGCGCCTCATGCTGACCGGCTTCTCCAACCATGAATACTTCCACGCCTTATCGCGCTGCTTTGATGACCCTTCTGTGCGTCGTACTCACGTTTGCATCGTTAGCCGCGCGCGCCCAGAACACCGCGCTGGCTCATCACATCGGCATCGATGGCGACCACTTCGTGCTCGACGGCAAGCCCCTGCAAATCATCTCGGGCGAACTGCACTACGAACGCATCCCGCGTGAGTACTGGCGCGATCGCCTGAAGAAGGCGCGCGCCATGGGGCTGAACACTATCTCGACGTATGTTTTCTGGAACTTGCACGAACCCAAGCCCGGCGTCTACGATTTCACGGGATCCCTCGACGTCGCGGCATTTGTCCGCACCGCGCAGGAAGAAGGCCTCTACGTCATCCTGCGCCCCGGCCCATACGCCTGCGCCG
Source organism: uncultured Acidobacteriaceae bacterium (assembly GCA_963706645.1). Classification (GTDB taxonomy): domain Bacteria; phylum Acidobacteriota; class Terriglobia; order Terriglobales; family Acidobacteriaceae; genus Sulfotelmatobacter. The sequence goes on along the minus strand of CAVPNR010000004.1, from coordinate 140,360 downwards.
AGTGGGATTTGGGTAGCCTGCCCGCTTGGCTTCTAGCAGATCCCGACATTGTCCTGCGCAGCGCCGACGAAAAATTCCTGGGTCCGGCGGAGCGCTGGCTGCAAAGACTCGGCAGGGAACTCGCCCCTCTGCAAATCACGCACGGTGGACCCATCATCGCCGTCCAGGTCGAAAACGAGTACGGCTCGTTCGGCAATGATCACGCCTACATGAAGCGCATTCTCGCCGCGCTGCAAAATGCAGGTCTCGGAGAAGTCCTGCTCTACACCGCCGATGGAGGCGATGAACTGCCGGCCGGAACTCTCCCCGACATTCACGCCGTCGTCAACTTCGGTCCAGGCGAAGCCAAAGCAGAATTCGCCAAGCTCCAGAAGTTCCGCCCCGGCCGCCCCATGATGAGCGGCGAATACTGGGACGGATGGTTCGATCACTGGGGTGAGAAACATCAGACCACCGACGCCGCCCAGCAGGCGCAGGAACTCGACTGGATCCTGAGCCAGGAATATTCCATCAACCTCTACATGTTCCACGGCGGCACCAGCTTCGGTTTCATGAACGGTGCAAATTGGGACCACAAGAACTACGAGCCGGACGTGACCAGCTACGACTACGATTCGCCAGTGAGCGAGTCGGGCGCGCTGACGAAAAAGTATTTCGCCTTCCGCGAGGTAATCACAAAGCATCGCCCGGGCGTGGCCATACCCGATCCGCCAGCGGCGTTACGCGTGATCGAGATCCCGGAATTCGAGCTGACACAGAGCACGCCGCTGTGGTCGAACCTGCCGGCTCCTATCCGCGTTGAAAGCCCGCGCTCCATGGAAACAATCGGCCAGTCCTACGGGTACATCCTTTACCGCACGAAGATTAAAGAAGCGTTGACCGGCGAGCTAGTGATTCACGAACTCCGCAGTTACGCTCGCATCTTCGTCAATGGCACGCCCATCGGTACGCTCGATCGGCGCAAGAAGCAAGACCGGCTGCGGATTGAGGTCGGCGCGGACTCAACTCTAGGCATCCTCGTCGAGGGCACCGGCCGCATCAATTTCACGACCGAGTTGCGCAACGAGCGGCAGGGAATCAACGGCTCAGTGACTCTCGGCGGCAAGGAGTTGTCAGGCTGGCAGGTTTCCCCACTTCCAATGGACGATCTCTCGAAGCTGCAGTTTCATGAATCGCTTAAGAACGTTGCCGACGGGCCGGCGTTTTATCGAGGCCACTTCGATCTCCGCGACACCGGCGACACCTTCCTCGACACCCGTGGCTGGGGCAAAGGCGCCGTCTGGATCAATGGCCATGCGCTTGGGCGCTTCTGGAATCTCGGTCCGCAGCAGACTCTATATGTGCCCGCTCCGTGGTTGCGCAAAGGAGCGAACGAAATTGTGGTGTTTGCCCAGGGACAACCGAAAGATGCGCACCTCCGAGGATTGCGCCAGCCGGTGCTGGATGAGTTGGCTAAGTAATCGTTCTGTCATCCTGAGCGAAGCGAAGGAACTCTGCAATCACGTGCGTCGAATCCAGCCTCGGCGTATCGATGAAGGTGGCTCGAAGAATGCCGAACAGGCCCAAAGATACGCGGTGTATCAGTGCTAACAACAATGGCCAGGCAAGGAAAATTGCATAGGTCCTTAGCTTCGCTCAGGATGACAGCGACGTTTCAGAGAACTGGCCCGGAAGTGCTTCGCAGGCCCTACACCTTCGCGTTCTTATGCATCTCCACCGTGCTCCAGGTCTTATCCCCCGCGTGGCAAATGTTCTCCAGCGCGCACTCCGCGCACTTCGGCTTCCGCGCGATGCACAACTTTCGCCCGTGCCAGATAATCTGATGCGAAAACAGAATCCACTTTTCCTGCGGAATGACCTTCATTAAGTCCTGCTCGATCTTCTGCGGATCGTTCTGATTCGTCAGCTCCAGCCGCCGGGAGATGCGGTGCACATGCGTATCGACCACCACCCCGACAGCCTTCCCAAACCACGATCCCAGCACGACATTCGCGGTCTTGCGCGCGACCCCAGGCAGTGTCAGCAGCTTCTCCATGTCATCGGGAACCTGCCCCCCGAAGTCCGCGACGATCTTCTTTGCTGCTCCCACAACGGACTTCGATTTATTGCGGAAAAATCCGGTCGAGCGAACATCGGGCTCGAGTTGTTCAGGCGTCAGCGCGGCAAATGCCCCAACCGTCGGATATTTGCGGAACAACTCCGGCGTTACGCGGTTCACGTTCACGTCAGTCGACTGCGCCGACAGAATCGTCGCCACCAGCAGTTCCCAAGCGCTGGCATGCGTGAGTGCGCATTTGACCTCCGGATAAAGCTGGTCCAGTCGCTTCAGAATCTCTGCCACGCGCTCGGGAGCGACCGGATTGTAGCCCTTTAGCTTCGGGGCGGAGATGGGAGCAGATTTCCCTGCGGCATTCTGGCGCCCCTTCGGAGCTGCTGCCGAGGCTTTGCCGCGGCCTGGCCCCCTCGACTCCGCTCGGGCCAGGCTTGCGAGGGCGCCCGTCCCCACATGAGCATCTTTCACACGAACTTTGTCCTGGCGCCCGGTGCGGGCGGGCTGACGCGGAACTACACCACGAGCCATGATCGTCTCCTTGGCCCAACATCTTAACAGCGATCTTCCTAACAACGATCTTCGGCGAATTGCGTCTTCCAAACGCGATGTCGCGCGTTGGCCCTCGGTAACCTCTCTGGGAATTGACGCGTCCCTCTCACCCCGGTAGTCTGGAAACAACTCAGCGAGAGTCAGGAAAAATTCCATGGCAGTCAACTCCATTCAACTCGGGCAGGTCTGGCGCAGCGAAGCCGATGGCCAGGACTACCTCGTGACCAAGGTCTACAACGAAGTCTTTTCGCAGTTCGCCATGCTGCGCCCCGCCGGAATCACCGCACCCGACGCCCCCACGGTCCGCGTAAAAGTCACGAAAGGCCCGCAAGGTGCGACCTTACCCGGATACGCCTTCACCCAGGAAGGCTCCTTCTAGGCCGATATTTCAACCGCATCCTTTACACTGGATCATAAGTTCTCAGTTCCCAGTCCTCCGTTCTCAGCGGGAGCCCAACGGCTTTGACTGAGTACCGAGTACTAAGTACCGAGTACTGGCTCTTATGACTGAAAAACTCCTCGCCATCCTGTTCGTCTTTATTAGCAATGTCATCGCCTCCACCGGCTATGCCGGCATCGCTCTGCTCATGGCGATTGAGTCGGCCTGCATTCCTCTGCCCTCCGAACTGATCATGCCCTTCGGCGGATACCTCGTCTTTCAAGGCACCTTCAAGCTGCTGTGGCTAGCAACGGCGGGCGCCATCGGCTGCAACCTCGGCTCGCTGGTCGCCTATGAGATCGGATGCTACGGCGGCCGTCCGCTGGTCGAACGCTACGGCCGGTGGATCCTCATGGGACGCCGCGAACTCGACTGGTCCGACCGCTTCTTCGCCCGCTGGGGATACCTCGCCGTCTTCATCGGGCGCCTGCTCCCCGTCATCCGCACATTTATCGCGCTTCCCGCCGGAATCGCCCGTATGCCGCGCGGCCGCTTTCACGTCTACACATTTTTGGGATCGTGGCCCTGGTGCCTCGCCCTGGCATACCTCGGCATGAAGCTCGGCGAAGACTGGCGTGACCTTGGAAAATATTTCCACAAATTCGACGCCGTGATCGGTGTGATGCTCGTAGCGGGCATCGCCTACTTTGTCTGGAGTCATTGGCAGAACCGCATCAGCTCGCAACCGTCAGGCATGAGCGGTGAGTAAGCGCTTGAAGCGAACGACGTCAACCGGGTCTAGCCAACTGCGACGCCACGATCTGCCACTGTCCACCGCGCTTCATCACGACATCCATATATAGATACTGGGCAGGGAAGCGTCTTCCGCCCTGCTCGACCACATCGTCTTCTGATCCGTGGACGATCGCGACGTCGTCCCGCAAGACTCGAATCCGCCGCCCCGTCGAAGCCATCGACACGTATCGAACGCTTCCCGACTTGAGATTGTCTATCACCTCGGCTTTGGTGGAAGCGTCGCCAGATTCGTCATACTGCACATAGTCGTCGGCGAAAATGCGCGACAATTCCTCCACGTTGCCCGCGATCAGAGCCCGATCACCATCCTCAAAGAGCCGCAAGATTTCCTGTTCGTCGTTCACAGACCAGTCCCCCCTCGCATGTCATTCTGAGCGAAGTGGCCGCTCGCGAAAGCGATCGGCCACGCAGTCGAAGAATCCCTATGTCCACAAACGCAGCCTTCGGCGCGTCACAGCAATTCTCACAAACGCCCCAGCCTATTGCTGCAAAACGCCCCTTAGTGTACAAGCAAAGCACCCCGTCCAAGGAGGATCCATGCGCCACGCCCTAGCCGCCCTGTTATTCATCACCATCGTGATGCCGATCGCCGGACGCGCCCAGTCCGCCGCGTCCGACAAGCCCTTCGTCGTCGAGTATTACTACAAAACCAAGTGGGGGCACGCTGACGAATTCCTCAAGCTCTTCAAGAAGAATCACTATCCCGTCCTGAAAAAAGAATCCGAGATGGGCCGGATCACCAAAGTCTGGATGGAGCAGCCTCGCTACCACACCACTGAAGACGGCCGCTGGGATTTCCGCGTCACCATTGTCTTCAAGAACGCGACCGTCGCCAATGAGCCCTTCGACGAGGCCGCACTGCAAAAGCAAATGTATCCCGACCAGGAAACCTTCCAGCGCGAAGAACAGCGCCGCTTCGAAATTCTGGACGCCCACTGGGATCTGCCGATCAAGACGGTCGATCTGGACGCGAAACCTTAGAGCCTTCACCACAGAAGACACAGGGGACACAGAGGGAACCTTAAACCGCTTCAGAGAGACCGGCGTTCCTCGCTCTGCGTCCTGCGTGTCCTCCGTGGTTAAGATTCCTGATCGATCTTGAGGAAATTAGCGACGACCTTCTCGTGCCACTTCCACGGCAAAATGCGTTTCAGCGCCAACTGGATCTTCGCATCGCGCCCCACCAGATAGCGCAGCTTCGGATTCGGATCCTGCGCAATCGCAACAATCGTCCGAGCCACTACGATCGGGTCCGCCTTCGGAAGCTTCTCGACTCGCGATCGCATTCGCAGGCTTCGCTGAATGTTAGGCGACGTCTGCTTCGTAACCTGCTCTCCCATCACCGCGCCCCGCGTCCAGATGTCTGTCTGAAACGCTCCCGGTTCCACCAACACGACCTTAATTCCCAGCGAGTTCACTTCCATGCGCAACGATTCACTCCATCCTTCGAGCGCATGCTTCGACGCTGCATAACTGCTCACCGTGACCGACCCATGCAATCCGGCGATTGATGAGACCTGAATGATGTGTCCGGAATGCTGCCGACGCATCGCAGGCAGGGCCGCCTTAGTCATGGCAACCGCGCCGAAGAAATTCGTCTCGAACTGCAGGCGCAACTCATCCAGCTTGATGTCTTCCGCAAATCCAGCCACCGCGAATCCTGCATTGTTCACCAGCACGTCGAGCCGTCCGTAATCGCTCACCACGCCGTCGACGAAGCCTGGAAGCGTGTCGAACTTCGTGACGTCGAGGGCGCGCACATCGGCCTTCGCCCCAACTCCTGCGGCTGCGACTGCCTCGTCCAGTCGTGCGCGCCGCCCAAGATCGCGCATGGTCGCGACCACGCGAAATCCAGCCTTCGCCAGTTCTATCGAAGTCAGCAATCCAAACCCGCTGGACGCACCAGTCACCAGAGCAATCTTTTCAGCCATTCGAATGGTGTAACACAGGGGCAGAAAAAACTGCAGCCCTACAGCTGAAATAGTGGGAAAATAGTGTAGACAGGACGTCCATTCGCAGTCCGGGCGCGTGCCGAGGAGGTCTTATGCTGGCGACCCGATATCGCCTCCATCGCAATCCCTACTTCCATTTTCACCCGTTACACACACTGTTCTCGCTGGTCGGGACTCTAATTCTGTTCGGTTTGCTGGCCTGGTTTCTGGTAGTACCGGCGAAGTAGAAACATTTCCCGTGTGTTTCGGGCGGAGGGGGAATTCTTTCCTTCTGCGCCATCCGCAATCCGATGCGCAAACTCCCCAAAAGATGTTAATCATTGGTAACAATCTCGACGGAATTCCTTTATCGCCCCCATCAAAATTTGGAATTAGACATAATCTCTACAAGATCGATAATGTACTGCATGGAATCCCTAATATCAGTTGAAGACTTACACGTAGATGTACTCCACGAGATCAGCGAACGCCTCAATACAGGCGACGGATTTCAGGAGGTCTTGACCCGCGTCGTCGACTTTGCCTCTGCCCTGGTCAAGTGCGACTCCTGCCTTATCTATATTCTCGAAGGCGACGAACTCGTTCTCCGGGCGTCGAAGAATTCTCATCCCGACGTCGTCAACCGCCTGAAACTCCGCGTCGGACAAGGCATTACCGGGTGGGTCGCAGAACATCGCGAGCCGGTAGCGATTCCGGAAGAAGCTGTGCACGATCCCCGCTTCCAGTTTTTCCACGAGTTGCCGGAAGACAGCTATGAAGCTTTTCTGTCGGTGCCGCTGATGTGCCGCGGCCGCGTGGTAGGCGTAATCAACCTGCAGCACCGCCAGCATCACGTCTACCGCCGTCGCGAGATTCGCATGATTTCCACCGTCGGATTCCTCGTGGGCGCCGAGCTGGAACTCGCACGCCTGGAAGAAGCCAACTCCACCCTCGCCGAGCAATTGCAGACCAGAAAGATCGTGGAACGCGCGAAAGGAATTCTGCAGCGTGATCTCGGCCTCAACGAGGAGCAAGCCTACCTGGCCCTGCAGCGCCAGAGCCGCCAGAAACGCAAACCGATGAAGGAAATTGCCGAGGCCATTGTGTTGAGCGACGACGTTCGAGGCAACTCCCAAATCCAGCCGGAGTAAATTCTGTAGGCCAGGTCGCGACCCAAAAACGTCCACACAAATGCCGAGGGCGGATAGCAGGTTCGCTATCCGCCCTCGGCTTTCTGGGCAAGCAGAAAGACTATTGGCCCGACGCCGCAGCCGTGGTACCGGCCTTGGCAATCTGTCTTTCCGTGGTGTGCGACGGCACCGTGAACCGCAGCGTCATGCCGAATTCCGGCAGTTGCATGGCGCTGACATAGCTGCCGTCAGGCGTCGACTCAAGGATGAGCCGGCTCATGTCTGACGGCTTCGAATCCTGTGTATCGGATACCAGAACCATGTATCCGGTGCGTGCTCCGCTCAGCTTGTTGATATTGAGCATGCGCGTCCCGTTATCGGGATCGAAGGAAAACGCGTACTCTCCGGCCGCCAGCGTGGCATTTCCCAAGTGCGCCGCGTGAGTCAGCGTGAATTTGCCCTTCGCCGCCTCCTGCGCAGAAGCCAGGCTGGGTGCGATGTTCAGGGCGGTCGCCGTGAGCAGCGCGGCGTACATGTAGTTGCGAATGGTTTTCATGGAATCTCCTTAGTCTTCATTGAGAAGAGCTCGTCTGAAGAGCACACTACCGGCGCGAGTCCGGATGGCGTGGGCTCAGGCTGAGGTGGAGATCAACGGGGTCAATAAGAATTGCATGCCGCAGACTCGGCTGGCACGCAAACAGCAGCTTCGCGGGACTGGCTGCAGAGCCGGCTGCGAAGTGCTTCCACTATGCAACACAACCGGTGCAACAGTCCAACTCAAAAAATCTATCGAGGTGATTCACGCGCGCCGCGGTACGGAAGTAACTGTGCGTCAGCGGATCGAAATATGTGGAGACAGTCGCCTCGGCTGTCTCGAGTGGCGAAGCCCGCGAACTCTTATCGCAAGAGAATGGGTTTCCACTCACTGCGCGAGTGACCATCCTGGGCGCGATTTCACGCGTCTGGCCGTCAGCATTTGCCAAACTCCCGCCGAAGGTGAGATGATTCCAAGTCGCGGTGGCGGTGACCAGCCACCGTCACCAGAAGGGAAGCCACATGTATCAGAAGCGCCCAGGAGTCTTCATGGCCGATTGGTGGGATGCCGACGGCCGCCGCCACCGCAAGCAGTTCGCAAATTCCGCAGCAGCTCGCGAGCATGAGCACCGGGAAACGGCTCTGGCTCACGCGGAGCGCGCCACGCGCGAGATGAAACTGGCGGCTCGTACCAGCACCTCAAAGCGATCCGCGTCGAAGACGGAAACCGGCACCATCGAGCCCGCCAAGGGCAAGCTCGGCGTCATGATTCCGGGCATGGGCGCGGTGGCGACGACCTTCGTCGCCGGCGTAGAGGCCATCCGCAAAGGCCTCGCTAAGCCCATCGGATCGCTCACCCAGATGGGAACCGTCCGCCTTGGCAAACGCACCGACGCGCGTTCTCCCAAGGTCAAGGAATTCGTGCCTCTCGCCGGTCTCGACGATCTGGTCTTTACCGGATGGGACATCTTCCAAGACAACATGTACGAAGCCGCGTCGAACGCTGGCGTGCTCGACTACCGCCTGCTCGAGCAGTTGAAGCCGTTCCTCTCCACAATCACGCCGCGCGCCGCCGTCTTCGATCACAATTACGTGAAGAAGATCGACGGCCCCAACGTGAAGAAGGGCAAGACCAAGATGGATCTCGCCGAGCAGTTGCGCGACGACATCCGCGACTTCCGCAAGACCAGCGGGGCCAGTCGCCTCATCACCATGTGGTGCGGATCGACCGAGTCCTACATCGAACCCACCGAAGCGCACCAGTCGGTGAAAGCCTTCGAGAAGGCGTTAAAAGAGAACGACGAGATGATCGCGCCCTCCATGATCTACGCCTATGCATCGCTGATGGAAGGGGTGCCATTCGCCAACGGCGCGCCGAACCTGACCGTCGATTTGCCGGTCATGCTCGAACTCTCCCGCAAGAACGAAGCACCCATCTGCGGCAAGGACTTCAAAACTGGCCAGACGTTGATGAAAACCGTTCTCGCGCCTGCGTTCAAAGCGCGACTGCTCGGCCTGAGCGGATGGTATTCCACCAACATTCTCGGCAACCGCGACGGCGAAGTGCTCGACGATCCGGGCTCGTTCAAGACCAAGGAAGAATCGAAGCTGGGCGTGCTGGAGCATATTCTGCAGCCGGGGCTCTATCCCGAACTCTACGGAAACATGTACCACAAAGTCCGGATCAACTATTATCCGCCGCGCGGCGACAACAAAGAAGGATGGGACAACATCGACATTTTCGGATGGCTCGGTTATCCCATGCAGATCAAAGTTGACTTCCTCTGCCGCGATTCCATCCTCGCCGCGCCGATCGTGCTCGACCTGGTCCTGTTCCTCGACTTGGCGAAGCGCACTTCTGAACTGCGTGGTTTGGGAATTCAGGAGTGGCTCAGCTTCTACTTCAAGTCGCCGATGACGCCTCCGGGCTTGTATCCGGAGCATGATCTGTTCATCCAGTTGATGAAGCTGAAGAACACGCTCCGTCACTTGAAGGGCGAGGAATTGATCACGCACTTGGGCTTGGAATACTACGACTGAAAATGGGAGTACCCAATGAACCACGGAGACACCGAGGCACGGAGAAGATAGCAGAAGGATTTTCTCAGTGACTCTGTGTCTCCGTGGTGATTCGCTTAAGCTAACCCCTTCTCACGCTTGTATTCGTCGAACTTCTCCAGAAACCGGTCGATGTCCTGCTTCTGCAAATAGTACGGAGTCGAAAGCCGCAGCTTATTCGGATCGCCGCCGCGGATGCGGATCTTGTGCGTCTTCCACAGCCAGGTCTCCAGATCGAGACGTGGAACGGGTGGGCAGTTCACGCTGACGATTCCGCAACGAAGAGCGGGGTCGGGAGAAGTCCACGATGCGGCGCCGCGCTTCTTCATTTCAGTGAGGATGTAGTCGGCTGACTGGCGGTGGCGGCGCTCGATGCGGTCCATTCCGATATCATTCGCCAGTTTGATCGAGGCACGCAATCCGCACAGTGCGGGCACATTCGAGCTGCCAATACGCTGGAAGCGTTCCGCTCGAATCTTGGTGTCGTCCCAGCCTTCGGTGGCGATGGTACACCACACGCGGTCGATCACTTCGTCACGCACGTAAAGAAATCCCGTGCCCTTGGTTGCCATCAGCCACTTGTGTGGGCTCGCCGAATACATGTCGCACCCGATGTCGGTGATGTTCAAGCGCATCATGCCTGGAACGTGCGCTCCATCGACGGCCGAGAGAATCCCTTTCGTGCGCGCCAAAGCGGCGAGTTCTTTCGCGGGCAAGACAACTCCAGAGAACGTCGTGATGTGGCTGAAGAACAGCACGCGCGTGCGCGGCGTGATGGCGTCGTTGAACAGATTCAGAACTTGCGCGGCATCTTTTACGGGGCGGGGAAGCGTGACCTTCTTCACGACGATGCCGTAGCGCTTGGCCTTCAAGTCCCATGGATGTTCGCCTCCGGGATGCTCCTGATCGGTCATCAGCACTTCGTCGCCGGCCTGCATGTCGATGCCGTTGGCGATGTAACTGTTCGCTTCGGTCGCGTTGCGCAGCAGGGCGATCTCGTCACGCTTGCAGCCGACGAAGGCGGCCAGCGGATCGCGGAACTCGTTCCAGGCAGCATATCCCCAAATCGGATAGTCTTCGGGATCCTGCTGGTCCATTTTCTCGGTCGTGTTGTAGCTGTCGAAAATGGCGCGCAGCACGGGCGCCGGACTCGAGCCGACGGTTCCGTTGTTCAGGTAGACCTCGTCTTCGGGGATGATGAACTGCTTGCGCATCTCGGCCCAGAACGCGTCTTCATTTTTGTCGAGCAGGGATCGGTCGGGCAGCGGTGGAACCTTCTGTAGTTGCGCGAAGAGGTTGCCGCGGAAGGCGAAAGATGCAGCGACTCCAGTGGCTGCTGTGGAGAGGAAATTTCTGCGGTCGAGCATGAGGGCTCCTTCGGTCGCGGATGATTGTTGATGTTGTTGAGTGTTTTGTCAAAAGGTCAAAGATCAAAGGCGGGGACCACGAAGGGCACGAAGGTTCACGAAGGAAGGAAACGCTGACGGTCTGCGATGAACGCTCCAGCCTTCTTTTCTGGCAAAGGTCGCGAACATTCACCCGGATGTGCGAAAACCACTTACCCGGAAACTCAAAGAACACATCACCTACGGGCGCGGCCATCATGTCGATTGCAAAATTAGCGTGGCGCGCGGATTTTCTAACCAGGTCTACTTGGCCTGAACCTCTACGGCATCCGCAAGATGAATGGTCCGGCCAACCTGACTGCCGACCTGAATCGTTTGCCCACGGTTCAAGTAGGGGGCGATCGCCGCGGGTTGCGACCAATCCAGGTCCCATCCGTTCTCGATGGCGAGCACGGTGTAAGCACCGGGAACCACATTGCCTAAGCTGAATGTCCCGTCGAGGTCGCTCTGGTCGCGGCGGTAGAGATCGCGGTTCGCCTCAGGATCTTTCAAGGCGTCTTTCGGAATCAGCACGACCATTGCTCCGGCGAACGGCTTTCCTGCACGCTTCGCCGTTCCTTCAATATTCGAGCTGCCGGCCACCAGGGTGAGCGAGACCGTTGCAGAAGCTCCAGCAGACAGAATCAAGGCGCGGCCTGAGATCGTGGCGCCCTCCGCCGACATTTGTTGGATTGAGTACGGCTGCGCACCGCCCCACACGACTATTTCATAGCGCCCCGCCGCCATTTGCGGGAGTTCCACTTCTCCTTTGGCGTCAACTGGTTTCCCTCCTGGAAAGATCCTGGCGGACGAGCGCAGCCCAATCGAAAGCCGGTCAGGAAGTGTGGTGGCCCCGGATACCTTCACCGATACTTTGACACTACTTGTGGCTTCGGCGTTATTGGTGTTGATCTCCTGGTGGTCCTTGGCGACGTCAATTCCGTTCATTCGTACCGCGACTCCTGGCTGTCCAGGCTCGTGGATGAGAATGTTGTAGCGGCCTGCCGGAACGCCGGCAATTTCGACGAGTCCCGGCGCAACGACGCTCGTACTGTCGGCCTGAAAAAACGTCGAACCATCGAAAGCAGGTTGTTCGAGTTGTGGAATCGTGTAGCCATGATTGGTAGCGGCCGGCACGCGAAACAGGAGATGAAGCGATGGTACGGGATTCAGGTGAATGTCCACTTGCAAATGCTCACCGCCGCGGATAGGAATCGGCGTCGCGCTGTCCGGTTCTGTGACGTCGGAGTAGTAGGTGGCGGGATAGGCCACGTCGAGCGATCGGTCGAAGTTTTCAGCAGGATCCGGCTGGCTCTTCCGACCCGAGCCGGAACCCGGCGGAGTGCTCTGGGGATGAATGGCGTACCAGGGCTTGGCGTTCGCAGAAAGAAAATACGTTCCGGGTGTCAGGGATGTGATCTCGTACTCGCCCTGATCGTCGGTCTGGGCCCCGTGGGAGGGATGAATCTCGTTGATACCGCTGCTGTGATCCTGAGAATACAGCGTCACCGACGCGTGTCGCAGCGGCTCGCCAGATTCGTCGAGAATCTTTCCGCTGATCATCGCGGCGGGCGCGAGGCGAAACACAAGAGCCTCAGTGTCGATCCCAGCGCCGGTGACGATCGCGGTCGAGAATTGTTCGTGCTGGTCGTAGGCGGCGGTGATGAATCCACGCTTCGCGCCAGTCAGCGAGTATTTCCCCGCGGGCACGCCGTGGAATTCAAACTTGCCGTCTTCCGCGGTCACCACCGACTCAAACTTCCGGGAATCTTTCGTGTCCCGCAGTGTGATCCGTGCTCGGGCGAGCGGATGGCCGTCGAGTTTGCTCACGACCGTTCCGGCTACTCGATCGCTGCTGCCGGCACTTGCTTGGGTGTTGGTAGAAGCCCGCGCGGCGCACTGGGGCTGCGCGCCGAGCAGGCAGAGAAGCAACAGAAAAAGAAACGAGCGTGCCGAGTTTGCGGAAGTCACCATGAATTACTCAGTGCTCGAAATCATCGGCACCTGCACGCTCGTCTTCTGGCCGGGAGATAAGCGAACGACCGTGCCCAGAGAGTCGTAGGCCTTCATCGCTTCTGGGTCGCGATAGGGAAGACGAGGTTGAGCATTGGGGAAGGCCAGTATCCGGTAGGCGCCCGGGGGCATGCGATCCTGCGTAAACTTGCCATCGGTCGTTGACGCTCCGAGTTCCTCGAATTGCCCGGGGCCGTCTGCCAGAGGCACGCAATACAAAAAGATCGGCAGCTCAGCGCTTCCGGGAGTTGGAATAGATCCGGTCGCGATGCCGGTTATGGTTCCGTCGATTTCCGCGAAGTCGTCGCGCAGCTTGATCTCGATCGGCACAGTCGAACCCGCCGCGATCACCAGTGGTTCGTGCAGGAGATCAACAGCTCCCATGCTTGCCGAGGCGACATAGCCGCGACCCGAGGACGCCCGCAGCCAATACTTTCCTGGCGAAAGATTGTCGATCACCAAGGATTCATCGTTAGGTCCGGTAGGAGAGCGCGGGAAAGCGGTTCGCTGCTGGTCGAAATCGTCATCCTTTTCCAATCGAACCTGGAGGTAGGTGCGAGGACCGTGCACTTCGAAGGAGCGTCCTGCAACATTCCACATCGACGTGAAGTTGTTCGGCTCCGCAGCAGTGAACTCTTCCGTGACGCGAACCTCGATGGCACTACTCGGAATCAGCGTCATGGCGGGGCCTACGGTCGGCGCTCCTGCGACCGTGAGATGGCCGGCGCCCGTGGACGACGCGTGGCCGTACGTGGTCGCCTCGACAAGATAGTTGCCGCTGGGAAGGGTTCCCTCGATGCTCTGTTTGCCTGCGTTGTAGCCGAGGGAATAGCCAGGGCCGCGGTGTCCCTGCAGCGACACGGTGATGTTCATGCCGCCGTTCTGGTCCGCATTGGCGATTGGAATGGATACGGGGTAGTAGGGCTGGCGGGTCAACGGCAGATCGGCCTGCACAGTCTCTCCAGCGGCGAGAGCAATCGCGCTGGCCGAGGCAAAATCCGCGACGCCTGGATAAAAGACGGGAGGAAACCCGTAGAGTTGGGCACCGGGGATGGCAGTGACAGGATCGTTGTCCATCCACTCGTTCGTCAGCACCTTATAGGTTCCGGGCTGAAGCTCTGCGAAGCGAAACTCTCCCTCGGAATTTGCCCGCACACCGCTCACCTGCACCCATCGAGGCATGCCGTCCTGCACCTGCTGGGAATAAAGCTGCACATTGATGCCCGAGGGAGGATCAGCCTCGGAAGTTGTGACTCGTCCTTTGATCAGACCTTCGGGGGTGAGGAAAATCGTGTAATCACCACCGGGCGAAGTCTCCACATGTCGTCTGTCGTTGGGATCGTCCAAATAGCCCGGCTTACGGGCCATCAGCCAAACGAGGCTCGCCGAGCCTCCCCCGGGCCACATCTGGCGAGGCTGGCCGGCGATATAAGTGCTTCCACCTTCGTTACCTTCTTTGGGCAAAGTGAACTCGAAGTGTCCTTCGCCATCCGTGAGCATGGCATAGCGATTGTCTGGAGAGTAGACGAGAGCACGGCTGATGGGAGCATTGGTGATCGAGTTGACGACCGTGCCGTGAATGGTCGTGGGTTGGGCATCGGCGAGCGCCCCCGGTCCGGACGCTTGCCCCGGAGAGGCGCACGCAGCGGCGAGGACGAGCGCGAGAAGCACAGCCGTCCGTCGGATCGCAGCACGCAGGTAAGCCCTCGCGGGACTAGACAGGGTCGAGGTGTCGGCGCTCGGCAAGAAAGTTACTCCTTACCCTGAGATGCGCTTCGGCGCTTGTATCGAGGGCAATCCGTCATTATTACTTTGACGGGTTCTGGCCGGTGACGTCAATCGGAGCTCTTCGCGCGCACGAACCTGGCGCCGGGTAGATGCAAGAACTTTCATCCTTGACGGTCACCGGTGCCTATCGGAAGATGACGGGACCGCGGTTCCTCCCCAAAGAGTTTTCCGTCATTGAAGGGTCAAGTTCTCCTGCCCGTCTGCGATTTTCTGTCCGCTGGATTTACCAGGGGTTAAAGAACGAGTTGATTGGAGAATGTTTCATGAGGAAGGCATTGGGCCGAACCCTGGGTTGTTTTGGCGAGCTGCTAGTTCCGTTATTCCTATGGATTTTCTTGCTTGGCTTCGCCACGGGACAGGCAACCGTCGCCACCTACCATAACGACAAGGCCCGCACCGGCAACAATCTTCTGGAAACGATCCTCACCACCGGCAACGTGAATCCGTCTACGTTCGGCAAGCTATTCTCGCAGTTTGTCGATGGCTACATCTACGCACAGCCGCTGTACGTGCCCAATGTGAGTATCACCGGGATCGGAACGCACAACGTCGTGTACGTGGCGACGATGAACGACAGCGTCTATGCCTTTGATGCCGACAGAAAATCCGGTAGCAACGCCCAGCCGTTGTGGCACGTGAGTTTCATCAATCCCAAGGGCGGGGTTACGACCGTGCCCGCGACGGAGGTGAACTGCAACGACCTGTTCAGCCCGAAGATCGGCATCGTGGGCACGCCCGTCATCGACACTACGGGCGGCACTTTATATGTGATCGCCAGAACGAAAGAAAAGGGCCAGTATTACCAGCGTTTGCATGCGCTCGACATCAAGAGCGGAGCGGAGAAATTCGGCGGTCCGGTATTTATTCAGGCCTCGGTGTCGGGCAGCGGCAGCGGATCACAGCATGGAACGATCAGTTTTGATCCCAAGATTCAGAACCAGCGCTCCGCACTCCTGTTTCAGAACGGAATGGTCTACATCGCCTGGGGCTCTCACTGCGACAGCGGGAACTACCATGGCTGGCTCATGGCCTACGATCACACTTCTCTGGCACAAAAGGGAGTCTGGGTTGCGACGCCCAACGGCAACGAAGGTGCGATCTGGGAAAGCGGTTCCGGTCCGGCAGGCGATGCGGCGCAGAACACCTATTTTGCGGTCGGAAACGGTGCCTTCGATGCGAACACGGCAGGCACCGACTATGGCCAGAGCATTGTGAGGCTAGCCCCTCCCAGCAGCGGCACGTTCACTTTGTCGGACTACTTCACGCCCTATAACGGACCCAACTTGAATGTCGGCGACTTTGACATTGGCTCAGGCGGCGCTATGCTCTTGCCCGATCAATTGAAGGGCCCTCACCTTCATCTCCTTGTGCAGGGTGACAAGGTAGGGAACATCTATCTGATCGACCGCGACAACATGGGGCACTACAACGCGCTGAACAACAACCAGATCGTGCAGTGTCTGGGTGGAGCCGAGCTGGGCATGTGGGCCTCGCCCACATGGTGGAACAATCGCGTTTACTTCGGTGCGAGCGGCGACACGCTGAAGGCCTTCGGATTGAATACGAACACCGGACTGCTGACCACGACTCCGACCTCCCAGACCACGAGAGCCTTTGCATATCCAGGAACCACCACTTCTGCGTCTGCTAACCAGGACAGCAACGCCATCGTATGGGCTCTGGATACCTCCACGTATAAAAACACCGCCGGTGCGGTTCTTTACGCGTTCGACGCGACCAACCTGGCCACGGAGCTCTACAGCAGCAGCCAGCGATTCGCCCGCGATAACCCGGGCGCGGCAGTAAAGTTCAGCGTGCCCACCGTCGCCAACGGTAAGGTCTATGTGGGCACCCAAACCAAGCTAAGCGTCTACGGTTTGCTGCCAACCTCCGCCGCCAGGAATTAACTTCCGAGGCTTCTCGATGAGGAGCGTTCTTGGTGCGCGCGCTTCCCACCGGGTATATACTTCAGAGACTTTCTGCAGCATCGTGCGGCGTATCTGTGGGGCTTCAGTCTGGACCCAGCCAGGCGAAACATGCAAAACCGGAATCCTCGATTCGATCCCCAGGACGGAGAGAACGCCACCAATTCGCCCGGCGTGAGTGTTCCCGCGAAAGGGGACAGCGCCGGCTCGAATCCTCTGCCTGAACCTGACGCCACGCTGGTGGACTTCTCCAACTCATATGCGGATCCCGAGGCGACCATCGTCGATGCCAATGCCTCGTACGTCAGAAAGGGGCCGCCGGTTCGCCCTACCAATCCGGGACCTTCACCGGCTCAGACCGGTGCTCCAATCCTGCGACACGGCGACGTGTTAGGTGGCCGCTACGAGATCCTGCAGTTGCTGGGCGAAGGTGGCATGGGCGCGGTGTACAAGGCGATGGACCGGGAGTTGAACCGTCCCGTCGCGCTGAAACTGATTCGTCCTCAACTGGCGGCGAATCCCTCGATCCTGGCGCGGTTCAAACAGGAACTCCTGCTCGCGCACCAGGTCACTCATAAGAATGTCATCCGCATCTACGATCTGGGTGACGCCGATGGCGTGAAGTTCATCACCATGGAGTACGTCGAAGGCGTCGACCTTCGCGCCCTGATCCAGGAGAAAAAGAAGTTCGTGCCCGAGGAGGCGGTGCAGATCACGGAGCAGATCTGCCGCGCCCTCGAGGCGACGCACAACGTGGGCGTCATTCACCGCGATCTGAAGCCGCAGAACATCATGCGTGATCGCACCGGGCGGATCCTGTTAATGGACTTCGGCTTGGCGCGCACCGTTGCGGGCGATGGCATGACTCAGACCGGTGCTCTGGTTGGGACGATGGAATATATGTCTCCCGAACAGGCGTTGGCCAAGGAACTCGACCAGCGCTCCGATCTGTTCACGCTGGGATTGATCCTCTACGAGCTACTGACGGGGAAAGCGCCGTACGGAGCCGAAAGCGCCGTCGCCAGCTTGATCAAGCGTACCCAGGAACGGGCCATCCCGGTCTCCGATCATGATGGGACGATTCCGAAGCCGCTCAGCAATATCGTCAGCAAGTGCCTGGAGCGCGATCCGAAACTGCGCTACCAGAATGCCGCTGAGCTATTGCGCGATCTGGACGCTTATTCGGGGAAAGGCGCGGCGGCAAACTTGCAGTTCCAGCCGGCGGTCGAGCCCTGGGGACGCACGATTCACTGGCCTCTAGTGACTGGGATCATCACTGTGCTGGCGCTCGCAATTGTCGGCTACGTATTCCGAGGGCCGCTTTTCTCGCCGTCAGCCAAGAAAACCGCCACCGCGCAGGCTCTCTCCCTCGCGGTGATTCCATTTCAAAACAAGTCTGGGGACGCCTCCTGGGACTGGCTTGGTCCCAGTCTCGCAGACATGCTGAGCACGGATGTTGGGCAATCAGCCCACCTGCGTGCGGTCTCGTCCGATCGCGTGCAGCAGGTGTTCCACGATCTGCGAATTGCTCCCAACTCCATCGTCGATTCGTCGACCCTCGGCCGCGTGGCCGAATTCACCAATGCCGACACCCTGGTTTGGGGAGAATATGCGAGATTCGGTGGCCAGATACGCATCGACGCCACATTGCGGGACCTGAAGCATGATCGCAGCGTTCCGCTCAGAATTGAAGCAGTCGATGAAAAGGATATTCCTGGCGCGGTGGACCGCCTGGCCACCGCGATCCGCAACAATCTGGCTTTCTCGCCGGACGTGATCAATGAGCTCAAGGCCAGCTCCTTCCAGCCAAGTTCGCGTTCAGCTTCGGCCCTAAGAGACTACAACCAGGGTGTTCAACTCCTGCGAGAAGGCAAGAACCTCGATGCGGTCAGCGCTTTCCAGTCTGCCATTAAGGAGGACGCAGAATTTGCCCTCGCTTATTCCCGATTAGCCGATGCGGACTCCGCGCTCGGATACGATGGCGATGCCGAGCAGGCCTCCCGCAAAGCGGTCGAACTTAGCGAACCGTTGCCCCTGGCCGAAAAGTACCTTATCCAGGCAACCCATGCGCGGGTCATAAAAGATAACAAGAAAGCCATCGAAGCCTACGAGAACCTCGCGAAGAGCATGCCAGACAGCTCCGATGTGGAGTCGGCCCTGGGAAGCCTTTATACCGAGACCGGCGCTTATGAGAAGGCTCGTGGACAGTTGTCGAAGCTCTTGCAATCGGATCCGAAGAACATCAAAGCCCTGTGGCAGATGGGTGTAGTCGAAATCGTGAACAGCAATCCGCAAGCCGCCCTCGATCCCTTGAACAAGGGGCTGTCGCTGGCGGTCGAGATGGATGCCCAGGAATTGAAGGCGCTGATTCTGCAATCGATGGGAATCTCCTATCGCCTCATGAACAAGCCCGATGACGCCACGCGCAGCTACCAGGATGCGATGGCCATTAACCGTCGCCTTGGCTTGAAACGCAACTTGGCCGGCAACCTGGTCGAAATGGCGGTGGTTCAGAACACCCAGGGAAAAGTCGATCTCGCCCTCGCCGATTACAACGACGCCCTTCGGCTTCAGCGCGAAATTGGCATGAAGAAAGAGGTCGGCGACACGCTGATCGACATGGGCGTGGTTTACGAATCCAAAGGCGATTATGACAAGGCCCTGCAAAACTACAAGGAATCGCTGCAGATCCAGCGCGACATGGGCGACCAAAATTACGAGTCTTTGTGCCTGAATAATATCGGCGGCGTCTATCTGGGCAAAGGTGACACCGATAACGCTTTGACCTACCTCCAACAGGCGCTGCAGTTGCGGGAAAAGCTCAACCTTCCAGCAGCGATCGCAGAGACCTTGAGCGCTCTGGGCCAGGTCTACGGCACTACTGGACAATACGATCAAGCACTAGCCACCTCGATGCGTGCGCTGGATTTGTGGCGCAAGGCTGGCAATGCTCGAGGCGCGGCCTATGAATCTCATAACATTGGGATGGTGTTGCAGTCTCAAGGACGCTTCGGGGCCGCCGTCAATGCCATGCAAGACGCAGTGAATGGCTATCGCGCTCTGGGTGACCGCAGTGACGACATGGCGGAACTCCTCATCGACCTTGCTGACGCCCTGGCCCAGGCGGGACGAGGAGCGGAGTCTGCGGCCCTTTTGCAGGAAGCTCAGACCATAGCCCACGACCTGCGGAACGCAAACCTGCAGACCGAACTGTTTACCACTCAAGGAGATGTTCAGTTTTACCTCGGCGACCGCAAACTGGCTGGGACTTTTTATGATCGAGCCGTACGTGCTGCCTCGCGTGCGACGGATCCCGGCCAGGTCCTTGTTGCCAAATTGCATCTCGCGGAAGCGGCCATGAGCGAAGGAAATACTTCCCCGGCCCCGCGCGAGTTACGCGACCTGACGCAACAGGCCGACAGCCGCAACCTGAAGTATTTGTCCCTCGAGAGCTCTGCCGACACGGCCGAAGCCATGATCCGCAGCAAGGACTACTCCCACGCCCAGCAGGAACTACGCACAGCCTTGAGCAAAAGCGAGAAACTCGGCGCGCGCTATCAAACCGCGCGCATTCACTATTTGCTCGGCAACGCGCTCCGCCTCGGTGGAAAGAGTGACGAAGCTCGCGGCCACTATCGGCAGACCCTTAGCCTGATCGACGACATGCGTAGAGAGCCCGGGGCAGAAAAACTGCTTGAGCGCTCCGATCTGAAGTTTATGTTTACGGAAGCCTCGCGCTTCGCGGCTGCCGGCAATTAAGCGTCCATCTTCAATCAGCTCTTCAAAAGGAAAGGCCGGGCGTATTCGGCCCGGCCCTGCGATTGCCAAGAATCCAGCTGGTCTATTTCGTGACCGCCGTATACCACGTCGCCGTCGTGTAATTCGTATCAGAATTAGAGTTTGCACCGCTCACCGAAGCCGTGTTCTTGATCGTGGTATTCGCCTTGGCAGTTACGTTTACCGTGATCTGGACGACCGCGCCAACTGGATTCTTGCTCGTCCATGCTGGTAGCGTGCCGATGCTACAGGAACCTGGAGCAACGCTCCCGCAGGAATTTGTCGGAGGCATAATCGAGCAGTTTGGTGGTTGACCCTTGGTGAAGGTACAAGAGTCAATGGCGTAGCCGGAACTCACCAGGGTGGTACCGGCCGGAAGAACGTCTGTGATTGTCGTTAAGGCGGCTGCATTTGGCCCGCCGTTCACCACAAAGATGTCGTACGTCAGGTTCGTTCCGGTCTTGACCAGGAGGTTGCCGATCATTGCGACTGCAACGTTGTCCGGTCCGACCACCTGGTAGGAAACGGCTGTGGTCAAGGTGTTCCCGGCCACGTCTTTCGCCATCGCAGTGAACGTGTTTGTTCCGAGGGTTGAGGTGCTCAGCGGTATCGGGCTGAGGCTTTCAGTTTGCTGACCGCTAAACATTTGAGGCGCGCTTTGCGATCCGCATTGGCTTAGCCCCGAGAACAAACCCGAGACGGTTGGACTGGAAGGGTCGGAACATACAACCGAGGCGGTCAACGGTGCATTCTGGGCTACATAACCGCTCGGCGGGTTCAGGGTAATTGTCACGGTCGGCGCAGTCATATCTACACTGAACGGCGCGGTCTTGAACGTGGCCAGATTTTTGGTACTCGCCGCGTTTATGTTACTGGGAAACACCAGCTCTTCCTGGTTGTCGCAACCGGTCGAGAAGTAGTGCACCTCATAGTTTCCTTCTCCGGAAACGGTCACATTCCCGCTGGCTGTGAACGGCGGCGGTACGGTGCCAAACGCCGGCCAGGCACCAGGGCAGGCAATCGAATTTGTAAATGTCTGATCGCCAGCCACCGGGAACGTAGTATCGGGTGTCGCGCCGAGGTTCTCCTCGCCCAGTGTGATGCTCTTGTTCGGCGCTGCGACCCAACCGTTGGTTGGGTTGGCAGGGCTTGGCGGATTGGTTGTAAGCGACACTGGAATCGTCGTGCTATGCGACCATACCGGAACGCTCGCTACTGTATTCCATTCCGCCGCGCAGCAACCCGCGACGAAAGAGGAGTTCGTCGTCGTACCCGTTCCGCCCGACCTTGGCCCGTTGTCCAACGACAGCAATTCAAACTGCGTCAATGTGCTCTGCGGGCACAAATTCCCCGTCTCTGGCCCCTCGAATACGCAACTGCCAGGCGCCGGCGACCAGTTGTCGCTGCCCTCAGGAATGACGGGCCCGGTACCAGCGGGGATCGTCATTCCGGTTCCCGGAGTATTTAATTGCAGAGCCCAATACAGATTTCGCTCGCTGGACTGCGGGCAGTTATCGCCGGCAGAAGCATTCGAGTCCGCGTTCGTGCACGTAATCGTCATCTGGACGCACAGGGGATTGCCGCTGGCGTCCGTGCCCTCGCCCGGCGCCGTGAAGCAGTTGGTCATGGCAAGGGACGTTCCCGCCACCATTGCCTGGTAGGCCGCTTGCGTGAGCCCCTGGTTGGCGACCGACGGAATGGTGTTGCTGACTACAATGAGGTCAGGGTCACCGCTGTTGAAAGCGGTGGTGTAGTCGAAATCAATTTCCACATGCTGGTCCGGCGTGTTGTTGAACACGAAGGGCTGGGACAGGTTCGCTGGGTTGTTCGGGTTGATCGGTTGTCCGGTCTGCGTTACTTCCGTGACAGACTGTGGCAGACCTTCCAAAGCGAACCAGGTGCTTCCCCCATTCGGAATTGCGCTCGTGAAATTTACCGTCCCGGTCGTGTAGCATGTGCCGAAACTCGCGCAAGACGTTCCCGCTGGAATCGTAAATGAGTTGTTCGGACCCTGGTAGTCGCCCGGGTCTACGCGAGCCTCGGCTCCGTTAAAGCAGTTGACGGTCAGGCCTCCGTAGCCGCAGGGTCCATCCTGGTCGAAACCGAAGATCCCTCCGAACGAAGTGTCCGTCGAGTTGAGAGTAATGGAAGTCAGCGTCCCACCAGAACTGTTTACGATCCCCACCAATGTGTCATCGTCGCCGTCATAGGGATTCCCATTACCGGGACCGCTGCCGTTATTTGGGATGGTTACGCTGAAGGCAATGGCGTTCCCGTTCGCATCAACCGCGGTTACGGTGATCAACGCGCCGCACCCGGTTGCGGACCCGACTGGCAGAGCCTGCGCGCACGGATCTACGTAGACTGATGCCGACAGATTGACGGCAGATCCCATGCCTGCCAGAACTAGGAACAATACGAACTGTGCGCCCCGGAGTGCGGACTTGCGAATCGTCATGGCTTTTCTCCTTCGGAGGGTGTTCCGGACGGCTGCAACATACATCCTAGCGATTGCAGTCCATCCTCGTTGCGAACCTGATTGAGCATGTGCAGCGTTTCACGGTTCTGAGGCAGTATTCAAAGGGTTCGGTTCTTTTGGTCCTACACCGTACTCAGACGGCTGTCGAAATTGCGGCACACTTCAATCCGTCTAAGCAAGGTCAATTGTCAAAAGAGGCAGAGAGGGTTCGGTCTGGTTCGTAGCCGGTTTGGGGAGACCGGCAAACCGTCGCCAATTGTCCGCCGTAGGATGTGCATAGTCAAGGGGAAACCTCGTCCGGCGGGGCTTTGGGTGCAGGCAGTGCCAAGTTTAAGAGTTCTGGTGGGGCGCCAATAGAAACAATGACCAAAGGTCATGTAAATACGCCTCTCGCTTGGAAGATTTTGTGCCCCGGCGAAGCAGGCGAGTCGTATCTCCGACCCCCTCCGCGCCGTTCCAGCCTGCCCGGATAACCCCGGGCAACCCAAGTGCGTCCAACCAACAGACCCTAGATTGAGCCTTGGTGTCTTCCCGACCGGGCGTATAATCAGGCTCAAGGAGTACCCCCTATGAAACTCAGATGGCTGGCAATCGCGACGGCATTGGCGGCGTTCAGTGTGGGACCCTGGACGTTCGCGCAAGTTTCAGATCAAGACAAAGATCAGCCGAAATCCGGTGACGTGCAGAATGCGCCCAATCAGGCGCCAGCTGCGCTGCCGACGCAGGATGACAGCCAGATTAAGCACGACGGCGGCAAGACCGACGTCGATGCCGTGGGGAACCGCAATGTCGGCTGCGGGCGGGGTGTGGGCAACTGGTACACCGTGGAAGGGCAGGTCGCGCGGGGGCGGCAGTACGCGCAACAGATTGAATCGCAGATCAAGCTGGTCAACGATCCCGTGATTACCGAGTACGTAAACCGGGTCGGACAGAACCTGGTGCGCAATTCCGATGCGCAGGTTCCATTCACCATCAAAGTCATCGACTCCGACGTTGTCAACGCCATGGCCTTGCCGGGGGGATTTTTCTACGTCAATTCCGGCCTGATTCTTGCGGCCGATGAAGAAGCAGAAATGGCCGGCGTGATGGCGCACGAGATCGCGCACGTTGCCGCCTGCCATTACGGACGCGAAATGACGCGTCTCAACCTGATGCAGATGGCTTCGCTTCCCGCCATTTTCATGGGTGGTGCCATCGGCTATGGAATTTATGAAGGCTTGGGACTTGGCATTCCGCTGACGTTCCTGCACTTCTCGCGCGGCTTCGAGGCCGAGGCCGATTACCTGGGCATCGAGTACATGTACCGCGCAGGGTATGATCCGTCGGCGTTCGTGTCGTTCTTCGAAAAGATTCAGGCCATGGAGAAGAAGAAGCCCGGCACTCTGTCGAAGGCCTTCGATACTCACCCGCAGACTCCAGATCGCATCGAAAAATCGCAGGAGGAGATCCGCAAGATTCTTCCCGCGAAGCCGCAATATGTGGTAACCACTTCAGAGTTCGACCAGGTAAAGGCGCGGCTGGCAGCGATCGAGAACAAGCACAAAGTTATCGACGAGAAGGATTCCAACAAGCCCAGCTTGCGGCGGACATCGAATCCAACCGACAGCACGGGTACCGACTCGACCAAGAGCGACGATGATCGCCCAACGCTGAAACGCCGGGATGACTCGTCGAACTAGGGTGATCGGGTGATGTGGCGACAGCCGCCTCGGCTGTCAGGTTCTGATTTTTCCTTCCACCGGCGGCCGCGGCCGCCGGTTTTGTTTGCTGGACCGCCCAGATGAGGCCCGTCGTCCGCCCGTTGTATGATGGTCTCGCCCAGAGTTGCTGATTGGCACTCAAGCGATGCGCCGTCGATTTCCACGACCGTTGCTTCCTGTCGTTTGCCTCTTGTGCCTTCCCACGTTCGCCCAGGATAAGGATGTGGTCCGTATCGGAGTCGCGCTCCTGCGCAGTGGCACCGACAAGATCTCGGTCACGGAAGCGCGCGATCGTCTGGTGAAGGGACTCAACCAGCAAAAGCCCGACAAGAAGCTTAATCTGCGGGTACAGGCGGTGCCGCTGGAGGCCTCGCAGGGCAACGTCGCGCTTGCCGAAGCGAAAGGGAAGGACTGTCAGTTCGTCCTCTTCAGCCACCTGACCGACCTGCTAACTTCAGAAAAATCCGTGCCTTCGTCCATGACGGGCACAATCGACACTTTTCCGGTATTTGCTGCCAAGATGGAATACCAACTCGAGCGCGTGGCGGACAGCGCGGAATATGCGGTCGGTTCGGCGAAGTCGGAGGATGCGTCTTCCCTCAAGGACGCGGTATTCTCCGCAGTCTCGCAACTAGCCGGCGTGGTGTTCGCGGAACTGAAAAAAGGTGGTAACGTCCCCCACCGAGAGCTTGCTCCGGGAGAAACATCCGCCACCCAGAAGGCTCCCGCGAAAATCGATGTCGCGATGATCGGAACCGACTTCTGCAAGTGGCTTCCCACCGATGTGGCTCACTCCGAATCTTTGCGCGGCGTATGCGAATATGCCATGAGCCTGCCGCAACGAATGCCGAATTTCATTTGCGACCAGCAGACCTCCCGCTATCGCGGCGACAGCAAGGTGCCCCGCGATCTGATTACGGCTCTGGTCCGGTACGAGGACGGGAACGAGTCGTATACCGAGATCAAATTGAACGGCAAAGCCGCTCCCAGCGCGATCAGCAATGCGCCCGGCCAGTGGTCCACAGGAGAATTCGGCAGCAATCTGCGCGCCATCTTCGACCTGCATAATCACGCCATCTTCGAGTTTTCGGGTGCAAATACCTTGAATGGCCATGCCGCCTGGGTTTTTACCTACCAGATTGTGAGGCAGAACGATCCTCTGTGGCGCCTCCGCACCGAAGATCGTCTTGTTGCTCCGCCCTATGGCGGAGAACTTTGGGTTGACCAAAAAACCGGAGACCTACTCCGCTTTCGTTCCGTCGCGACTGATATCCCGAAGAATTTTCCCACGCAAAGCGCCGATCTTCAGACCGACTATGAAGACGTTGCCTTTGCGGATGGCACGTCCTTCGCTCTGCCCGTCGCTGCATCCATCGCGACCCGGCAACAGGGAGAAGAGTTAAGGCGCAACGTGGTGCAATTCCGAAACTGCCATAAATTCCGGGCCAAGACCCGCATGCTCCTCGATGCGCCGGCGACCCTTACCGCGGGATCCGCTGCTGGCGGAACCGCGACTCCGGAAGAACTGCAGCTACAGCTGGCGGAGGACAATCAGATCTACTCCATCCTTCGCGAGGATGCAGTGCGCGAAGATGCGGCCCGCCTGGAAGCCGAGCAAGCGCGGGAGTTGAATGTCTTCGCAGGTGCAGTGCGACAGAGAATAGTCCTGCTGGAACAGACGCGCCAGAAGAATCAGGAGGCGCTCGAAGCCAGCGCCAAGCTCGAGGCTGCGAAAGAAGCGACACCGCCGGCAACGAAAGAAGGCCTCACAACCCTGAAGGTGAGCGTGAAGTTGGTGCAGGTCAGCGTCGTGCTTCGCGATGCAAAGGGCCGTGCGGTGGGGAATCTCAAGAAAGAAGATTTCCAGCTGTTCGATAACGGCAAGCCTCAGGTGATTTCGAGTTTCTCAGCGCAGAGAGCAACTACCCCAGCCTACACAGACAAGCCGTCGGTCGCCACCACTACTGGCGCGCCCTCGAGCCTGAACAATGCTCCAGCCACTGCCGGGCGCGATGTTGCTTACGTGTTCGATGATATCCACACAACGTTTTCCGATCTTTCGAGTGCGACTGCTGCCGCCGCACGGCATCTGGCCGCTCTGCGTCCCGAAGATCGCGCGGCGATCTTCGTCACTTCGGGACAGAGCGGCATTAACTTCACGGCCGATCGCCAAAGAATTCGAGACACGCTGAAGAGCCTGAGGCCGCATCCTCTGAACTCCGGTCCGCAATGTCCCCCTATGACTCCTTACATGGCGGATTTGATCGTGAATCAGGATGACCGCGAGACCTTAGGCATGGCCACGCAAGACGCCATCAATTGCGCCTCTGCCGGGATGGCGGAATCGCCAGCCGAGAAGGAGCGGGCCGAGCGGTTAGCAAGGGCGATGGCGCATGAGGTACTGAACGCGAGCAGTGCCGAGATTCAAAGCACACTCAGCATTTTGCGGGATGTAGTCCAAAGAACGGCGGCCACTCCGGGCGGCCGCAGCGTCGTGCTGGTCTCTCCTGGATTCCTGACGCAAACAGTCGATACACGACAGGCCTTCGCGGAACTGATTGACCGCGCCTTACGTTCTGACATCGTCGTCAACACCCTGGACGTACGCGGCCTGACGACTCCAACTCCGCCCCCCAATGAGAGTCATCCGGCCGATCCAGTATTGAGGGCCCAACTCGATCGCGACGAGGCCTTGGAACGGACCGACGTGCTCGCCAACCTGGCCTACAGCACTGGGGGAACGTTCTTCCACAACAACAATGATCTCGACGAGGGCTTCCGCCGCACCGCCGACACCCCTGACTACATCTACGTCCTCGGATTCTCGCCGCAGAAGCTCGACGGCAAGTTCCACAAGCTCAAAGTAGCCCTGAACGGCCCCGAGAAGCTCACGGTCCAGGCGCGCCAGGGCTATTACGCCTTCAGGCCGACGGCGACGCCTTGAGGCGGAGAAGCCTGCCCGGAGCGCCATCCGAACGGCCGGGCAACATGTTGAACCCCAAGGCGAAACCCAGGTCGCACCCGCGTTGAAGCTCGATTTGGCATAGAATTGCTTTTTGCATTGCGTCACAAGTTCGTGTGATTCTGATCACAGATCAGACTCGGGAACGCACTTAGGCTCGGTAATGCCCGATATCAGAGCGCGCATAAGGCGGACTATTTCCATGGCAGAAAATACACTCACCATCACCGACAATCGTACCAACAAGACCTACACCGTCCCGGTGGATAACGGCACCATCCGGGCGATGGATTTGCGCCAGATCAAAACTGCCTCCGACGACTTCGGGCTGATGACCTACGACCCGGCATTCATGAACACGGCGTCGTGCCGAAGCGCAATCACCTACATCGATGGTGATAAGGGAATTCTGCGCTATCGCGGATATCCCATTGAAGTTCTGGCCGAGCGCTGCACCTTCCTCGAAGTCGCCTACCTGTTGCTCAACGGCGAACTGCCCACCGAAAAAGAACTAAACGCGTGGGTCTATAACATTACGCACCACACCATGCTGCACGAAACCACCAAGAAGTTCATGGAAGGTTTCCGTTACTCCTCGCATCCGATGGCGATGTTCGTGAGCACCATCGCGGCGTTGTCGAGCGTATATCCCGATGCCAAGCACGTCCATGATTCGGCCAACCGTTCGCACCAGATTGCCCGGTTGATCGGCAAAGTGCCGTCGATCGCGGCCATGTCGTATCGGCACAATGTAGGTTTCCCATACGTCTATCCGGACAACGATCTGAGCTACACCGAAAACTTCATGAACATGCTGTGGAAGATGGTCGAGCCCAAGTACGTGGCCAATCCCGCGATTGCACGCGCCCTCGACATCCTCTTCATTCTGCATGCCGACCACGAGCAGAACTGCAGCACCAACGCCATGCGCTCGGTGAGCAGCTCACAGGCTGATCCGTATCTGTCGGTAGCGTCGGCCGCCTCAGCTCTCGCTGGACCTCTGCACGGCGGCGCGAACGAAGAAGTTTTGAAGATGCTGGACGAGATCGGCACGAAGGACAAAGTTCCGGCCTACATCAAGCGGGTCAAGGAAGGCGAGATCAAACTGATGGGCTTCGGACACCGCATCTATAAGAACTACGATCCCCGGGCGAAGATCATCCGCTGGAGCGCCGAACAGGTGTTTCAGGTTACGGGACGCAGTCCGAAACTCGACATTGCACTGGAACTGGAACGCATCGCTCTCGAAGACGACTATTTCGTGAAGCGCAAACTGTATCCCAACGTCGACTTCTATTCCGGGATCATGTATCAGGCGATGGGCTTCCGCCCCGAAATGTTCACGGTGCTGTTTGCGATCCCGCGGACTGCGGGATGGCTGGCGCAGTGGCAGGAACTCATCACCGATCCCGAGCAGAAAATCGCTCGGCCGCGACAGGTTTATACCGGACCTGGCGAGCGCGAATTTCTGCCGCTCGACAAGCGGGTTCCCGTGCCGATTCCGGCCGACTACCCAACACGCTGATCGACCTCGTTAGCGAGATGAAAATAAAATGCCCCGCTTAGCGGGGCGTTTTATTTTGTGGCTAAAAGCGACGAGCCGCAGGCGCTTGCCTGCGGCTCCGGGGTAGGGGAAAATCACACCCTGATGCTAAGCGTGCGGTCTCAGCCTCTCGCCTTACGCGGCGTGCTTCGCCAGCGCGGCCAGACGCTCGCGATGACGCTCTGGCGAAGTGATGACTTTCATCTCTTGCCAGTCATAAGGAAATTCTCTGCCGCAATCGAGACAAGCGACGTAAGTTCCCGTCAACGCCGCCGCCTGCGGGCGCCGTTTTGCCCCGCGAATAGTTACCGGAAAGCTATAGTGTGCGTGCCTGCATCCAAAAACCGCATCCATCAATTCTGCAATCATGACCCACCTTCCATACCTGAGCTGTATGCCGAGTCCCGGGTTGTACTGAGAGTGCGCGCCCCCTCCATGGTGTCTGTGGAACGCTTCCACTCAAATACTTAGATTCACTGATTGCCAAAATGGTTGAGAATTTCGTAAAAGAAGCCAACCCTGGCAAGGAAAGGCCAGAAGCCTATTCCCTAGATATAGTTACGGAAGGGGGCAAAACGTTTCATACGATCTTTATACGCTCTGCGGGCCGCGTTTCTTCTGCTGCTGGCACTTGGTCATGATGGCCGACCGCAGCCGACTGCGCAGATCTTCCGGCAACTCGTAGAGTTGGGAGTCGCGGTAGATCTCGATGGTCTTTTTGGTTGTGTCGCAGACGACGTAGCAGTTATGGCACCAGGAAAGATGGTTTTCCAACTCGGCTTTGGTTTTCTCGTCGAGGACGCCGTCCAAATAATTGGTCAACTCGGTCAAAAATTCAGAGCATTTCACTGGTTGCCATCTCCACTCGGAGCATCGCCCGTTTTAACTTCATCGCTCTTACCGCCATCCTTGCCATTGCCACTCTCTCTTCGCTGGAAGTATCGTCCCAACCGCTCTCGAAGCTGCAAGCGAGCCCGCAGCAGCCTCGACTTAACCGCCGGTACGCTCAACTCGAGCGCGGCCGCGGTCTCTTCCGTCGAAAGCCCTTCTACGTCTCGCAGCACGAACACCGTCCGGAAGCCCGGGGGGAGCCCCTGGATGGTCTTACTCAAAATCTCTCGCAATTCCGCTTGCGTGTATTGCTGCTCCGGATTCGGGCTCCAGTCCGCAATCTCGCGGGGCAGGGAGTCGTCTTCCGTCTTGATATCTTCGTCTAACGAAACCGTGCGCTCTGGCTTGCGCCGGCGCAACTTCATCAGCGCTTCGTTGACTGCGATCCGGACCAGCCACGTATAAAATTTCGACTGCTCCTGAAACTGTTTCAGGTTGCCGTACGCTTTCAGGAACGCTTCCTGCACCACATCTTCCGCGTCTTCACGATTCTGCGTGATGTGCTGCGCGATCCGGAATACGTTGCGGTCGTATCGGCGGACCAGTTCTTCAAACGCCGAGTCATCCCCTCGCTTGGCCGCTTGGACAAGGGTCAACTCTTCGCTAACTGGTCCAGCTACTTTGTTTTGGATGGCTCCCATTGTTCTGGCGATGCAGTATTTTCCCGGTAAATCACGACCTGAGTTCGAACCGCAACCCGATTCCCCTGAAGCAAGCGCGAAATCGAACTGTTATTCTACTTGGTAACCCGCTGGATTGTGAAACGGCTTTGGCATAGGCGGTAAGAAAAGTTTGCGTTAGAGTTCCAAAAGGCAGGTTTTGACGCGGACGAACAGGTACCGAAGTACTCTGATGCTGCCACACAAGTGCCGTATAATCAGCAGTTAGGGTAGTGTTTTTTCGGTGCGATGCGGTGGCAGGCGAAGACTCGGGTATTGGGAATGGTTCTCTGAGCATGGCGGATAGCAAGGAACTCCAGCAAATCGTCGCGCGTGCGGTGGCGCAGGTTCTCGATCGCGCGCTTCCAAAGTTGCAGGCGGAATTGGTTGAGCGCGTCCTCGCGGAGTTGCCCGCGGCGCCCGCCGTTCCGGCCTCAGAGGGCGCCGGAAACTCTACCCACAGCAATCTTGCGCAAGCCGTCGCCAGTATTCACACGGGCACTACGCAAAAAGAAATTCTGCGCGGCTTGCTCGATGCGGGCAGCGCCTACGGTTCGCGGGTCGCACTCTTCGTCGTGAAAGCCGGATCCGCCACAGGATGGCAGGGCCGCGGCCTCGGCGACGACGATGCCGTCAAAGATTTTCCGCTCGACATGACCACCGGCCCCGCGGCTCACGCCTATCAGAATCGTATCGTCGCTCCTGCCAACATTGCTGAGATGGACCGCCGTTTCGTGAAACAGTTTGGAGGACCTGAAAACGAGCAGATCATCGTTCTGCCGCTGGTCCTCAAAGATAAAGTTGCCGCTCTGCTCTATGCCGATGGCGGCTCCGAAGGCGTTCTCGACGGCCCCTCGTTGGAAATTCTGGTCATGGCGACGAGTGCGTGGCTGGAAGTGACGTCGCTGCGCAAGCAGGCCCAGAAAGAGGTTGTCGAGGCCGTCCCCAGCATCGAGCGGCCTCCGGTCGCCGCGCCCGTGCAGACCGTCAGCGCGTTTTCCGATCCGTTCGCTTCCGCACCTCCGAAACATGTGGCGAAAGCCGCTCCTGAGCCGGAACCAGCCGCGGAAGTCGTGGAAGTTGCAGCGCACGCTGCTTCGGCGGGTGCGGCAGCGTCGGCACCAGCCGCCGCCGCAGACCCATTTGCCGGCATGTCCGCCGAAGACGCCGACACTCATCGCAAGGCGCAGCGCTTTGCGCGCCTGCTGGTCGATGAAATCAAGCTGTACAACCAGGCCAAGGTGGCCGAAGGCCGCCGTAATAAGGATCTATACGATCGCCTGAAAGAAGACATTGAAAAGAGTCGCACCACGTTCCAGAAACGATACGGCAGCACCGCAGCCGCGAGTGGCGACTACTTTCAGAAGGAAGTCGTCCGCAGCCTGGCGGAAGATGACTATTCCGTCATGGGCGCGAACTTCCGCAAGTAGTGGTTCTGAATGTTGAAGATCAGCCTCTTGAAGGCGACGCAGGGCATGGGGAAGGGTGGCCCTGTTGAGGTCCGCGAATGACTTATAGAAGAGCGGCCCTTTGAGCGACGCGTAGGGCAGTGGAAGAGCGGCCCTTTAGGGCCGCGCAAAGCGTGTTAAAGAAGAAATCGGGCTTTAGCCCCTGAGTACTCCCAAGTTCGCAGTTGCATCTATTAACAGTTGGCCTGTCGCGTTTCCGCGCGCAAGAATACTAAGGTGGTTCCATTGGGTCTCAAGTGGTCGGGGGTGCTGGCGCTCGCCGTTTTGTGCGGGCTTCTGAGCGGCACGTGCTCGGCCGCATCGCCGATCGGCCAGCAGGCTTCTACTTCAGCCGCCGATACATCCGAAAAACAGGCTGCACCGACCGCCAAGAAACCCGCGCAGGACCAGCCTGCCCCGAAGCCGGCGCCGCACAAAACTTCACCGGCAAAATCTGCCACCGCGCCGGGCACTCACACTCCTGCCAAGAAGACAGTGTCCACCCGTTCGACCGCGAAAAAGCACAGGCAAATCTCGCCCCGAGTGCGCCGCATCCGTGAGGCCTTCGTCGCCTCCAGCAGCTTACGCCCTATGGCGCAGCAGTTAATTCTCGATCGTTCTCCGGCGGGATATGCCGGAGTCGAAGCCTACGCGCGAGCCCACTCCCAGGAAGACGCCGGAGCACTGGCGTGGCTCGTCCTCGGATACGCTCACGTCCTCGATCACGATTGCGCCAAGGCCATCGATCCTCTCAGCCGCGCTAAGCCTCGCGCCGGGGACCTCGGCGATTACGTCGCCTACTACCTCGGAACCTGTTACCTCCAGACCGGCCATCAGGCCGAGGGTCTCGCCGCGCTCGCCAACTTCCATACGACGTATCCGGATTCTTTGCTGGTTCGCGACGCTCACTTGAGTTATGCCACGGCGTTGCTGACCGAAGGACGCGCCGCCGAAGCCGTCGAACTGCTGGAAAAAGATCGCCTGCCCGCGAGATCGGACTACGAGTTTACTCTGGGCCGCGCCTATGCCACGCTCGGCCAGAAAGAAAAAGCTGCTGAAGCGCTCGCGAACGTCTACTACAACATGCCAACCGCGGCCGAAGCCGATGCGGCGAATGCCGAGTTGAAAAAACTTCCAGGTGCGCCTCAGCCCACGCTGGCGCAACGCAAAACCCGCGCTGACCTGCTGATGAAGGCCAAGCGCTACAACGATGCCGTCGACGAATACCGCGAGCTTGCGATCCATGCCGCCCCGGAATCGCGCCCGGCGGCAGAACTCGCGCTGGCTGACGCGCTCCACCGAAGCGGCCGCAATCGCGAGGCTAAGTCGGAACTGACCACTCTTGTGGGTGCAACTCCCGAACAGAGCGCGCAGCGCTTATACATTCTCGGCGAGGTCGCCTGGGCTTCAGAAGAGAACGCATCCTTCTACAGCACGGTGGACCAACTTCGCGAAGCCGCACCCACCAGTCCATGGTTGGAAGGGGCGTTACTCTCCGTGGCGAATCTGCACCTGGTGCATCACGAGTACGATCAGGCGCTCGACGCCTTTCGTGAACTGCAGCAGCGTTTCCCCAACGGATCGCGCGCCTCTTACGCGCACTGGAAAGCCGCTTGGCTGACCCTGCGCTTTGGCCGCAATGACGAGGCCAAGAAATTGTTCGACGAGCAGATTGGGATGTACCCCGGAGGCAACGAGACTTCTGCGGCGTTGTACTGGCGCGCCCGCCTGGCCGAAGAAGACAACCAGCTCGCGATGGCCCGCGCCTACTACCAGAAATTATCGGACCGCTATCGCAATTATTACTATGCGGAACTGGGCCGGCAACGCTTGCAAAAGCTTCCACCCGGAACGGATCCGCCAGGGCGATACCCGCTGCTCGATCATATTCCGCCGCTTGAGCACGGCGAGAAGGTGACACTGCAGGAACCGCCAACCGACGATCTCCACCTGCAAAAAGCGCAGTTGCTGGGCAACGGTGGCCTGGTCGATTTTGCTGTGCGTGAAATGCAGGCAGCCGCCAGCGCCGACGGCGGCAACTGGGGCCCGGCCGAGACCGCGCAGCTCTACATCGACACCGGCCACTACGACCGCGCCATCGAAGTGATGAAGCGTTCCGTGCCCAGCTATTTCGCCGTCGACATTCCCACCCTGCCGCGCGTCTATTGGGAAGCTCTCTTCCCGCGACCCTACTGGGCTGACCTGAAACGATTCTCAGCCGCCAATGACCTCGACCCCTATCTGGTGGCCTCGCTCATCCGTCAGGAATCAGAGTTCAACCCTCTGGCGGTTTCGCGCGCCAACGCGGTCGGTCTCATGCAGTTGCTGCCCAAGACTGGCAAGGTTGTCGCCCACCAGGTCGAATTGAAGCGCTACGCCCCGACCCAACTGTTTACGCCCACCGTGAATCTACAGCTCGGCACACACTACTTCCGCGGCATGGTCGACAAATTTGGCGGATCGTTCGAAAACGCTTTGGCCGCTTACAACGCGGGCTCGGACCGCGTGGAGGAATGGATGGGACAGGGCAAGTATCGAGATTCAGCGGAGTTTGTAGAGTCGATCCCATTCACCGAAACCCGCGAATACGTCCAGGCCATCATGCGCAATGCCAACGTCTATAAGCAACTCTACGGTACCCCCTAACCGGCTCTTAATTCCACGGAACTTCCGCTGCGACTCTTCCGTATTCCTATGAAGACCGGAGGTGTGCGCATGCGAAATGCCTTGGTAATGCTGGTAGCGATCTGCACGCTGGTACTATTTCTTCCGAGGGCCCAGGCGCAATCCTCGGACACGGAAGACGTCGGCAAGAGTCCGGTTGAAGCCAAGTTTGTTTCCGGCGGCCGGGTCCGGATGTCGCTTTGCCCCGGTGCCATCGAGGTGACGGGCAGAGACGACAGCCAGATCCATGTCTCCTATACCATGCGGGCAGACGAGGAGAAGGAAGTCCGAGTTCGAATCCAGGTGAACGGCGACCAGGCCGCGATCCGCGTGAGGGGATGCCCCCACAACAACTTTGAGCTAAGAGTTGAGGTTCCGAAGACGTCGAACCTGTATGCTCGCATGTTTGCCGGAGAGATGAATATCGACGGCATTCGAGGGGACAAAGATGTGGAGATTCATGCTGGCCACCTCACAATGGAGATCGGCCGCCCCGACGAGAATGGGTACGTCGATGCTTCAGTACTGACGGGCGATTTGGAGGCATCGGCCTTCGACATTTCCAAGGGAGGGCTGTTTCGCTCGTTTGATCATCGCGGACCCGGCAAGTTTCGGGTCCATGCCCATGTCGGCGCGGGCCAATTGGAGCTTCGCTAAAAGCTATGTCTCCGATGGCGTGTGATGCGCGAACAGAATCTCGATTACGAGCAGCGATGCGCCCACGACGATCGCACTATCCGCCAGGTTGAAGACCGGCCACTGGTACGACTTCACATACAACAGAAGAAAATCGACCACGCGCCCGCTGGCCACGCGGTCCCACAGGTTACCCACCGCGCCACCCAGAATCAGTGACAGCGCAATCCCCGTCAGCGTCAGTGCATGCGCCTGCCTCCACAACAGCACCGACACGATCACCATCGCGATTAGCGAGAACCCGATCAGCAGCGCCGTCTTCCAGTGCGATGGAGAATCCGCAAACAGGCTGAACGCCGCGCCCGTGTTCTCGGTGTGCGTGATCCGAAAGAATCCCGGAATAATCTGGATGTGCGTGTACATCGCGATGTGCGCGGCCACGAGCCGCTTCGACCAGCGGTCGAGCAACACAACCAGCAGAGCAAGCAGAAAATGGATGGTGCGCGCCGAAGAAGGTTTCATCAGTGAGCGTGCGCTTCCAGTTCCTTCAGCACCGCGCTGCAGCGCTCGCAGACTGTCGGGTACGTCTTGTCTTCCCCGACGTGTATGGAATAGTTCCAGCAGCGCTCGCACTTGGCGCCGTCAGCCTTCTTCACCTCAATGTGCACGCCTCCGGTTCCATTGCCCGAACCCTGGATTAGCGTCACTGCGGACACAATGAACAGATACCGGAGTTGCTCAGCATGGCGCTGTAGCAATGAATACAAGGGATCCGACGCGGTGATTGCCACTTGCGCTTCCAGCCCGGTGCCGATCAGCTTGTTGTTCCGCGCTTCCTCCAGTGCCTTGAGCACTTCATCGCGCACACCGCGCAGGCTCGTCCATTCCTCATCTGACTTCGAACTCCCTGCTTTCAGAGCCGCGTCGCCCAGAATTTCAGTCGTCGTCGGAAACTGTGCCAGGTGCACGCTCTCTTCGCGCGAAGCAACTTTCGGCAGATACGGCCAGATTTCTTCGCAGGTGAAGCTCATGATGGGAGCGAGCATCCGCACCAGCGCCTCGCCAATGCGCCACACAGCGGTCTGCGCCGAGCGCCGCGCCTGCGATTTCGGCGCCGAAATATACAGCCGGTCCTTCAGCACGTCGAAATAAAACGCGCTCAGGTCCACGATGCAGAAATGGTTTACGCGGTGATAAATCTTGTGAAACGCGTACTCTTCGTAGGCGCTCCGCACATCCGCCACGAACGCGCAGGTCTGCCGCAGCATGTACTGGTCGAGCGCATCCATCTCCTCGAACGGAACCGCATCCGCTTGCGGATCGAAGTCCCCCACATTTCCCAGCACGTAGCGGAACGTGTTGCGGATCTTGCGATAGTTCTCCGCCACCCGCAGCATCAGCGCTTCCGACCCGACCACGTCTTCGCGGAAGTCGACCGACGCCACCCACAGCCGCACAACTTCACCACCGAGCCGGCTCGATATGTCCACGGGGTCCACGTCATTCCCCCGCGACTTCGACATGGCCTGGCCCTTCTCGTCGAGCGTCCAACCAGGTGTCACTACGCCCTTGTATGGCGGGCTGGCATGCGTCCCCATGGCGCAGAGCAGGGAAGACTGAAACCATCCGCGATACTGGTCGCCGCCCTCGAGATACAGGTCAGACGGCCAGGGATAATCCGGTTCATCATCTACAAGCGCCAGGTAGCTCGCGCCCGACTCCAGCCACACGTCGAAGATGTCAGTTTCCTTTTCGAACTTCGTGCCGCCGCAATGCGGACACTTCGTCCCCGCGGGAAGAATTGTGTCCGACTCCGGCGTAAACCAGGCATCGGCTCCAGACTTCTTGAACAGCTCCACGACTTTCTTGTTGACCGCGTGATCGTTGAGCGGCTTGCCGCACCCCTCGCACAGGAACACTGCGATGGGCACACCCCACACGCGCTGCCGCGAGATGCACCAGTCGGGCCGCGTCTGGATCATGTTCGACAGCCGCTCTTCGCCCCAAGCCGGGTCCCACTTCACCTTCCTGATTCCCTCCAGCGTGCGCGTGCGCAGCGTGTCGTTCTTGCCGGCCCCGCCCGGCATCGGCGTTTCCATCGAAATGAACCACTGCTCGGTCGCGCGAAAGATCACCGGATTATGGCAGCGCCAGCAGTGCGGATACGAGTGTTCCGTCTTCTCCGTATGCAGCAGCGCCCCGCGGCTGCGCACCAGATCGACGATTGGCTGGTTTGCCTCCCACACGCGCTTGCCCGTGTACTCCGGCAGTCCGTTGCGCAGGATCCCCTTCTCATCGACGTTGCTCGTAGCGTCGAGCCCATATTTCATGCCGGTGATAAAGTCCTCGGCGCCATGCGACGGCGCCGTGTGAACCACGCCTGTCCCGGTGTCCATCGTGACGTAGTCCGCCAGCACACCCAGAATCTTGCGCTCCAGAAACGGATGCTGAAAGTTCAGCCGCTCCAGCTTCCGCCCGGGGAAGTGCGCCAGCGGCTTCGGATCGGCCAGATTGCACTTGGCCGCTGCATCCGCCGCCAGCCGCGACGCCACGATGTAAACCTCGCCGCCCGATTCGAGCGCGACGTACTCTTCATCCGGATGAAACGCGACCGCCATCGAAGCCGGAAGCGTCCACGGGGTTGTCGTCCAAATAATGGTCGAGACTTTCTTCCCCGCCAGCGCTGGATCGATCGTCGCTGGATCGTCGAGCAGTCCATACTTCACCCACACGGTGATGCTGGTATGGTTCTCATACTCGACTTCGGCCTCGGCCAGCGCGGTCTCGTCATGCATGCACCAGTACACGGCGCGCAGCCCCTTGTACACGAACCCGTTCTCGTAAAACGAAAAGAACGTCGACAGCACCACCGACTCGTACTGCGGAGTCATCGTGGCATAGGGCCGGTCGAACCTCCCGAAGACGCCGATACGCTTAAACTGCATCCGCTGCAGGTCGAGAAATTTCTGCGCGTACTTGCGGCACTCGGCGCGCACGTCGGTGGCCTTCATCTGCAGCTTCTTGCCGCCCAGTTCCTTGTCGACTTTGATCTCGATGGGCAGCCCGTGGCAGTCCCACCCGGGCACATAAGGCGCGTCGAATCCCGCCATGGTCTTCGACTTGACGATGAAATCCTTCAGGCACTTATTCATCGCCGTGCCCATGTGGATGGGCCCGCTGGTGTATGGAGGCCCGTCGTGCAGAATGAAGCGGGGCGCGCCTTTTCGAGCCTTCCGGATGCGCTCGTAGATGCCCGTCTGCTCCCAGCGTTCGAGCATTTTGGGCTCGTTCTGAGGCAGGTTGGCCTTCATCGGAAAGTCAGTTTTCGGCAGATTGATGGTCTTTTTGAGCTCGAAGGGCACTCGGTTCGCGTCTCCCAAATGATTGAATCTCTTCATTATAGGGACCGCCGCAGGGAACGTCCATGCAGCGCCAGGATGTGATCCTCTGAACCACGAAGGACACGAAGTATCACAAGGGCTCTATTTCCTCGAGTTTCCTTCGTGCAACTTCGTGTCCTTCGCGGTCGAGGCTTTTTCCCTCAGTGTGATGGATCCCCGGGACATGTCTTTCCGGCATTTGCCAAGCACAAAGGAATCCACTGTCGCAATGGGTCGACTAGAGGTACAATTTTAGGGAAGCAGGCACTCCGGTCACTCTACGTGGGGACCTCCGGCCAGTACCTGATTGACAAAAAACGGACAGAAGTCCATGCAACTTGGGATGAGTGGCGCTCATCTGTGTACAGAGGGCGCGACCGGGCAGCGAAACTAGCAGGCTGGTCCGCGCAGACCGGCAAGGGGTGTCCAGACCAGAATTATGGGATCCGAACCAATCAACCCGAACGGCCCCAGCAACGAGCCAGAATTGCACCTCCTGCTGGCGAACACTACCTTCGAAGAACCCCTGTACAAGTCCCTGTTCCGCGAACTGGACGACTTTTTCTTCCCCAAGAAACTTCCGCCTCTCAAGCTCGAATCGAAGCCGGAGCCGGTCAAAGATATATGGGGCTTCTATAACAATTGGAGAAATGGTGCCTTGGGTTCGACGGGTGTCCACTTCCTGATCGTGGGAGTCGTGATCGCGGGCTATATGCTCGGACGCCACGTGGTGAATGCGGCCCCTGCGACGAAGGTTACCGTTACGCTGGTCGACCCTGGCGATATCCCGGCTTTGAAGCCCTCCAAAACTCAAGTCGGCGGCGGCGGCGGCGGTGGCGATCGCGATGTCTTGCAGGCGAGCAGGGGTAAGCTCCCTAAGTTTTCCATGACGCAGATTACGCCACCCGTCGTGGTCATCCGCAATGATCACCCCAAACTCGCGGTGGAACCGACCATCGTGATTCCTCCGCAAGTGCAGCTGGCTTCCAACAACATGCCGAATCTGGGCGATCCCATGTCCCACGCCATGCTGCCCTCCAACGGCACGGGCTCTGGCAGCGGTATCGGTTCAGGGAGCGGTGGCGGCGTTGGATCGGGCAAGGGACCAGGTTTCGGCCCCGGTGAAGGCGGCGGTACTGGTGGAGGCATCTTCCATGTCGGCGGCGGCGTTTCCCCGCCACGCCAGATTTACGCTCCAGAGCCGGAATTCTCCGAAGAAGCTCGTAAAGCGAAATATCAGGGCGTTTGTACCCTCGGCTTGATCGTGGGAACTGACGGCCGTCCCAGCAACATTCGCGTGCTGAGCAGCCTGGGCATGGGACTCGATGAGAAAGCCATTGAAGCGGTGAAGAACTGGAAGTTCGAGCCCGCCATGAAAGACGGCCACCCCGTGCGCGTCGAGATCGCCGTGGAAGTCGACTTCCACCTGTACTGAGTTTTCGTCGTAGCGCCGACGACTCGCCGGCTGTAGTGGCGGCGTCTCGCCGCCACACCGGTCCACTGACTCGGTCCTACTAGGTCTTCCGCAAAACCGCGAAGTGCCCTAGCTTCCTTTCGCGAAACCCGAGTCTCTTGTAGATCTCAATCGCACGCCCGTTGTCCGCTCTCACATGCAGGAACGGCGTCTCTCCATGCTCCCGAATCCGCTTCAGTACTTCCGCCATGAGAATTCCAGCGTAGCCCTTGCCCGTGTGCTCCGGATGCGTGCAGACCGCACTCACCTCGGTGCGCCCCGGAACTTTCAAGCGCTCTCCCGCCATCGCAACCAGCTGTCCCTGCGATCGAATCCCCAAATAAGTGCCCAGTTCGTGGGTGCGAGGGCCAAACGGCCCCGGCTTAGTCATCCCGGTCAGTTCGATCATCTCGGGAGAATCTTGCGTGCCCAGTTCCACGAGTTCTGGGATCTCCTTGCCGGACCTTGGTCGGACGGGCGTCGAGCCGTTGTCGCACACCATCTGCAGCAAAGGCGCACCAGCCACAAAGTCCCAACCGGCTCGTGCTTCGTACGCATCATCGAGAAATAGCCCCACGGTCCCGCCAGGTTCAACCAGCCCCGCCAAAGACGCGTAGCCCTTCGCCCCGTGCTCACGAAACGCGCCCAGCGGCCCGACTTCGCGCACAAACCGCCGCGCCTCCTCGAAGCTCTCGGCAAATTGCGCATCCCGAGTAGTCAGCGCCTGCCAGATCACATTGTCGAGCACATGCATAGAAATAATTTAGCCCAGCGCTTCAGCGCTGGGTCACGCCACAGCAGGAGGGAGAAATCCCGGAGGGATGATAGAAAATGTTCATTCGCACGACCCCAACTGCCGGGGAACAGATTAATTCTCAGATCTCACGCCGGGCTATCCGATTTTTGCTCCCAAAATCATTCCTTCAAATCCACATGCTGCACATCTTCGATCGGATGCCCTAGAAACCGCTCCCCCAGCCGCCGGAACTTCTCCACCGAATCGGTAGCAAAGAACTTCAGCCGCGGACGCCCTCGCCGCTCCTCGCCCTCAACCCCAGCCGGGACCAACTCCCGCAGCCGCGAAGCCACCGCCCGTGCGGTCGACTCCGCCGAATCGACGATGCTCACATGTCCGGGTGTAACACGATGCAACAGAGGCTTGAGCAGCGGATAGTGTGTGCAGCCGAGAACCAGCGTGTCAGCGTCGTGAAATCCGTCTGCGAAAGCCTCCGCCAGGTAAATCCGCGCCACCTGCTCGGTCACTGGGTGCTCCACCCAGCCCTCTTCAACCAGCGGAACCAGCAGCGGGCAAGCCTTCTCTCGCGCATTCAACCCGCGAGCCTCCAGAGCCTTGCGGTAAGCATGGCTGCTAACCGTAGCATCGGTCCCGATGACGACGATCTTCTGATTCTTGGACGCAGCCGCCGCGGCCGAAGCCCCCGGCTCAATCACGCCCACAACCGGCACATGCGCCCCATCGGTGATGCGATCCAGCGCAAGAGCCGTCGCCGTGTTGCAGGCGATGACCAGCATCTGTGCCCCATGCAATTCAAGATAATGTGCGGCTTCGACCGCATAGCGCGCCACGGTTTCAACCGACTTTGACCCGTAGGGAAGGCGCGCCGTGTCGCCAAAATAGGCATAATCCGCGCCCGGAATAAGTTCAAGTAACGCTTTAAGGACGGTCAGCCCGCCAAATCCGGAATCAAATACGCCGATCGTAGGACGCCGTGTGGCCACTCTATGCGAGTTCGAGACGCTTCAGTTCCGAGCGCTTGAGTTGAACATTCGGAATGACAGCGTCTCCCTTTTCATCAAGCTCCCTGAGGGTGTTTTGTACTACGTCCCGCCGAATGCCTATCCTCCGTTCCAGAAATTCTCTCAGTTGCTCTCCGCCCTGCAACCGAACGGTCGGCACTGCTCCTCCGGGTCCTGAATATGGCGTATAGATCACAAGATACTGCGGTTCCGTTCCTGGCCGCGACTCTGGCCGCATAACGTCAATCGAGACGCTGTATATATAGGCATCCTCAACAAAATTTCCAGCAATCTGCTCATTGACGACCCTGAATGCCTCCTGGGGAACCGCTTTACTTTCCTTTTCGAGGGACTTCAGCACCCTGTCATTAGGACTCCTCAGAAAGATTCGCCTGAGCGGAACATCATCGAAAACCCCTTCCTTCTGCAATGCCTTGTTCACTTCACCATACGCAGCGAGGGGACCCTTGGTGTCGAGCAGCGGGGTGGCTACCATGAACTGCCATTCCTGCAATTGCGGAATGAACGCCCAAAGATACACAGTTACCGGGATCGAGGCTCGCGTGAGTGCGGAGACGATTCGTCGCCCGATCTCAATGTCATTGTTTACCAGCGTTGCCGTAGCCATTGCATTACTCCGTTCCTGCCTGCGACCGCACGATATAGGTCCCTAGCATTCAGTCCACTGACGGCGTATCTACTATTGATGCTCCAATCTTTGACCACGTCCCATTTGTTGTTGAAGGGAGCGTTTCTCCGCCTTTCGGCATCCAACGCCGCTTGGAGCTTTGCAGCGCCTACTAGCTTAACCAAATCATGTGTGTAGATATCCTTGATGGCGCTTTGGTTCGGCGGAAAATCATGCCGCTTGGTGTTCTTGGCGCTGCAGGCCTTCACACCGCATTCAACCGCAAGTCCAGTCAGGTAGTAAGCCGCTTCAATGTTTCCACCTCGAATCAAAACACGGGCGTCCTTCAGTCTCATTCTTGCGAGTTGTTGGAATTCACGCCGCGTCTCTGCCATGCTGCTAACTAGTGGATGCTGAAGAGGAGTCTAACGCAAAAGTTTGCACGGGCCTAGACCCGCAGCACGGCCCCGGCGGAATCGGCGCTCCATGCGGGCACGTTCGCGGATGCCCCAGGAACGTGCATATCTTATCCGTCGCTTCCGGCGAAAGAATGTGCTCGAACTTGCACGCCTGCTGTTCGATTTCAGTCTCGCTGTCCATCGCCAGACTGTCGGTAAACAGGCGCTCCGCCAGCCGGTGCCGCCGGATAATGTTCCCCGCCCGCTCGCGCCCTCGCGCAGTCAATTCGACAATCAGAGTGCCGTCGCCGACGGACGTCGCCACCGGTTTCAGCGCATCATGGCAGGGATTCACAAACGGCTTATGATCGTGCGCCTGCGGAGGATGCGGCATCGACACCACCATCCCCATCTCGATCATCTTCTCGATCGCCAGGCTCACCGGCAGCGCCCCATGCACTTCCATGCGCTCGACTTCGGCGATCTCCCCGTGCTCGGCCAGTACCCAAAGCTCTTCCAGAACTTCGTCGAGTTGCTCTTCGTCTGCCAGCGAGAAGATCTCCTGCGACGCGATCTTGCCGTGATGCAACTCGATCCTCCGGTCGGCCAGCCGCGCCATCACCGGATCGTGCGTGACCATCACAATCGTGCGCCCCTGCTGGTGAAACTCGCGCAGCAGCCGCAGCACAATCTCCTCATTCATCGCATCGAGGTTCCCCGTAGGCTCATCCGCCAGAATGATTCGCGGATCGTTGATGAGCGCCCGCGCAATACACACCCGCTGCTGCTCGCCCCCCGACAACTGCGAAGGCAAGTGATGTGCGCGATCCCCCATCCCCACTCGACCCAGCGCTTCAATCGCTTCTTTCTCGTTGGTCATACTGTGAAAATACTGCGCCAGCATGACGTTCTCCACCGCGGTGAGGAAGGGAATCAGGTGAAACTGCTGAAAGATGAATCCAATCTTTTCCGCACGCGCGCGGTTCAGGTCGGCGGCCGAAATCGCCGCCACGTTCACACCATCGAGCCAGATCTCGCCCGACGACGGCCGGTCGAGGCAGCCAATCAGATTGACCAGCGTCGATTTCCCAGAACCCGACGGACCCATGATCGACAACCATTCTCCCTGCGTGACGTGCAGCGAGATATGGTCCAGGGCATGGATGTTGTCCTTGCCCGATCCGTTCCCCGTTTCCTTGGCGGGGTAGAGCTTCGTCACATCTTTGATCTGAATCATTTCACTCTCCCCTCAGAATCACCGCTGGCTGCACCCGGCGCAGCAGCGAGATTGGGAGGATCGCCGACAACAGCGTTACCGCCATGCTACCAGCCAGCACCACTGGCAGCACACTCAAACGCGGCATCACAGGAGCGTGAAAGTTAACCCGCCCGATCCACGCCGCGATGCCGATCCCAATCAAAAAACCAATCACTGCGCCCGTCGCCCCGAGCACCGCAGCCTCAGCCGCGAAGAATCCGCCGAGCAATCGTCCCGATGCGCCCAAAGCCTTCATGATGGCAAAGTCGCGCCGCCGGTCAAACACCCAGCCCATGAGCGTCGAAAGCACGCATAAGGCTGCAGTCAGAATGATCAGCGCAGCGGCCGCCAGCAGGGTCGCGCGAGTCTTGCCCAGCACGCGCGCCTCGCCCTCCATAATCTGTCGCACCGGACGAACCTCTCCCGCCGGAATCGCCTGCGCCAATTGGTTCATGATCCCGGCAACTTCCTCGGGAGATCCCGAAGCAGCAACTTCGATCGTCGACGGTTGCACTCCGGTCCACGCCACGAAATCGCCGAGCGAAACATAGATGCGGC
The DNA here is from genome assembly GCA_963706645.1 of uncultured Acidobacteriaceae bacterium. Lineage (GTDB taxonomy): Bacteria > Acidobacteriota > Terriglobia > Terriglobales > Acidobacteriaceae > Sulfotelmatobacter. Next base: position 95,607 of record CAVPNR010000004.1, on the reverse strand, counting down.
TGTCCTCAGCCGCCCCCGTCCGCACGGTTCCAACAGGGGTCACGTGCAGAGTTCGCCCTTGGAAGGTCAAATCGAACGCCTGATTCTTCGGTGCGACCGTAGTCAAAGCGCGCACACCAATCAAAGCTGAGGAGGAAGATTCCGGGTGCCCCATTTCTGGCGCGTCTTTGGCGCCAGAAGTGCGGATTTCCGTAGCCCTGGGCCACGCACTCACCTTCCACCACTTATTCAACTGCTTCACCCGCTCAAAATCCGTGCCCGCCACCACAATCGGCTGCCCATCTGCGGTCCGCGCTACCACTAGCCCAAACGGCGCGGCAATCCCGCGTCCCGCCAGAACGGAATCGACCTGCCCGAGCGTACCCGCAGGAAGGGAAGCGCCGTCCTTGCCGACCAGAATGATATTCGCCCCGTAGTTGCGAAACTCTCGCCGCAGCTTCGCCTGCACATCCACATAAAGATTGAGCATGGCCGTCGTTACCGCCGCCGCCACCACCATCGCGAATAGCGCAGACACCGCCCGCCCGCGCCGCAGCACCGCTGCCCGCACCAGCATCCGCAGAAACATCGACGTATGCCGACCCTGCGCCCGACTCGCGGCCAGATCCCTCGCGGAATGAGAGAGGGGCGCGCTCACAATTCCCCCCGCAGCGCAAACACCGGATCCAATCCCACCGCCCGCCGAATGGCCGCCGCGCTCCCCGCAAATGTCACCATCACCGCAATCGCCAGGATCACCGGCAACAGCACCGGCGGAATCGAAATATCCGAGTTGAAGATGGAATGTCCAATCTGATGAGCCAGACCGGAGCCGACAACAAATCCCGCCAGCCCGCCAATCAACGCCAGCAGCGTGGCCTCCGCAAAAAAGATCGCCGCCACTGTGAGCTTGCCCGCGCCCAAGGCTTTCATCAGCCCAACCTCGGCCCGCCGTTCAAAAATCGTAGTCGCCATCGCCGCCGAGACCGCCAGCGCCGATGCAAATAAAGCTGCCAGCGTGATCAGGAAGATGAGTCCTTCGATTCGCGTCAGCACCGCGCCTTCATTCTGCGAAACCTGCCGGATCTGCTCCGCATGCGAGTGCGACATCGCCTCGGTCAGCTGCAACGCAATCGCCTGCGGATACGGCGTGCAATACCACCGGTCGTAGATCGCCCCCGACAAGCTCTTTGGATCGCGCCGCCCAAACGCATCCTCGGGCTTGGTCAGCGCACTCACATAAACTCGTTTGACCGCGCCAGGCCTCCCTAGAATTTCCTGGGCTACGGCGAGAGAGGTAACAATCTCGTCGTCTTCGGCTCCGCCCGTGGAGAGTATCCCGCTCACCCGCAACGGCCGGGCGGCAACCGTGATCTCGTCCCCGGCCTTAGCACCCAACCGCGACGCCAGTCGTTCCCCCAGCAAAGCGTCCCGCGAAGAATCCTCCGGCCATGCTCCAGAAACCTTCCACCACGGGTACGTTGACCGCACGCCCGTGGTGAACCGGTCCGTCCCGAACGAAACTTGCTTTGCAAAATACGTTCCCAACAGCGTCACGTCCTGCTGCTTCCCATTCCGCTCCAATGCAGTATTCACCGGAAGCATGGGCGCAAACGCCGTAATGTTGTTGTGCCAGAAAATCCCTTTGATTTTGGGCAGGTCGGCTTCGTCGAGAAACGCTCCGTCCGTGGGAGGCTTGAGATTCACCCCGCCAATTTCCACGTCGAGCGAATCTTCCTGCGGGGTCACAACCAGGTTGGCGCCGATGGTGCGCAGCTCGCGGTTGATCTTGTCGCCGATGTCGGTCGCCACGGCAATCATCGCCGTCGCCACGGTCACGCCCAACGTAATGGCCGCTCCCGCCAGCAACTTGCGCCGCTTCTGGCGCCGGAACGATTCGTACACGAGCCGGACGAACATCGCTTACTGTTGCGCGAACATGCGACCGCCGGCCGCAACGTCCGCCTCCTCAATGATGACCGCGTCCGCCGTCTGCGTGGCCTTCAGCGGCACCGGGTTGCACCCGCCCGCCGTCCCCACCGACTGTGGATTAATCGGCGCAGCGCAATTCTTGCAGACGACTCCATTCCCGCTTTTGTAAAAACCGACCGACCCGCAAATCTCGCACGCATCAAACACGGTCGCGATTTTCCCGTCCGGCTTCCGGTACAGCCAGAAGCGGATCGCCGTCCCGTTCTCCTTCGCTTGGAAGCGGTGCAGATCGCCGTCCGCAACCTGCGCCAGCGGAATACTCACGCGCCCGTTCGTGAAAGTCACTTCGGTCCCGGCGGGGATATTGCTGACGCTCTTGGCATACACAAATTCGGCCGTAATCAGTGCGATGAACACAAACGAAAAAGTCAGTACGGAAATCATCCACATGCGTTCGCGCCGGGCGCTCCACGTGGCCTTGCGGCGCTCCGCAGGGGAAGCAGTGGCGACCAAGACCGGTTCCCGCCGCTTGGCCTCGAACAGGATCATCAGAGCCGCCAGCGCGAAGACCGTCACGAAGAAAAACCACTCATTACTGACGATCGGCCCAATCAGCGCCATCTCGCGCTTGGACGACGGAATTACGCCGCTCTCGGAAAGTTCATGCAGCCCCGAAATCAGCAACTGCGCCGCGACCAGGAACATGATGGCCGTTGTGACCTTGAAGAACTTCTGCAGGTTGATGCGCACGCTGCCCTTCACGAACATCACGCCAAAGGCAATCGCGGCCAACAGTCCCAGAAGCGTTCCCAAAAAACTCATCAGTTCGGTCGAGTTCAACGACACCGCGGAGAGAATCAGCACGGTCTCCGCGCCCTCGCGCAGCACCATCAGAAATATGAAAACGAATAGCCCCACCCACGCGTCGTTGCCCGCCAGCAGCCCGACCTTGCCCTCGATCTCTCCCTTCAACTTCCGTCCCGTCTTCATCATGAAAACGACCATGGTGACAACGAAGAAAGCGGCCACCAGCATGACCCAGCCTTCAAAAACGTCCTCATTCAGGTGCGTGCGCGAAATGACCACAGCCACGCCAATACTGCCGAGGAACGCCGCGGCCAGCGCCGCATATACCGTCTTGCGCAGTTCCTGCCTCCCGATCTTGGTCAGGTAAGCCAGGGTGATGCCGACAATCAGGGCCGCCTCCACCCCTTCGCGAAGCGTAATAATGAAAGCCTGGAGCATTTAAGGAGTACCTTTGATTTTGAAAATGAATTTCAATTTCAACTTCAAGGATAGTCTCCCCCCGCCGCGCCCGTCAATCCGCTGCCTCACAATCGCTTGTGATTGGGATCACACGGTCGGAATAGCGCCTTGAACGGCTTCTGCTTGCAGGGAAGGGCTAGTCTTACTTGCCCAAAAAGATTCCTTCGTGAACCTCCGTGTTCTTTGTGGTTGACGCCTTTTTCGGCCATTCGAAAGACTTGACCCGACTCCACCCCAAGGCTAGCCTGATGAAACGATTTCCTGGTGAGGACTGGCGCATGTCTTTTTCATACCTCTTCTTGCTCGCCCTGGCGACCTCGTTCCTGCAGTCCTCGGACCGCTCAGGGATCACGATTACGGTGCAGTCGGACCTGAAAGGCCATCAAACTCAAAGGACGACCTACCTCCAGCCAGACCGGCAGCGCGTGGAATACCGGAATTCCTTCGGAACAAGGCACGGAACGGAACCGGCATACGGTCCGCGTCTGGCCAGGATCGTGCGCTGCGACCTAGGACAGTCCTTCGAGCTGAATCTTGACACCCAAGAATATATTTCCGCGCCGTACCCTCCCAAGCCGCTGACCCCGGACGAACTGAAAGCACGAGGCCTCGACGCCCCCATCCGCCAGTCCACCACGCCAACCATCCGCGTGGAAATCAAGACCACCGACACGGGCGAGCGGAAAGAGATTTTCGGGCGCACGGCCCGCCACGTCATCACGACAACCACCCAGACTCCACTTGCGGGCTCGCATTCCTCGCCGCAGGAATCGGTGTCCGACGGCTGGTATATCGATTTCGACCCGCAATTGTCGTGTGACCCGAAGCGGGCCGAGGGAACGCACGGGTTCATTTGGAGTTCCCTGAGTGTGGGAAATGGAAGGGAACTCATGGAGAAACCGGAATTCGTCACGATCGGGAATCGGGAGACGGGCTTTGCCGTTGATCTGACCCAGACCTCAAAAAGCCCGTCCAATCTTCCAGACGGGACCGTCACAAGGTTTGAAACCCGCTTGACCCAGTTCGAACAAGGTCCACTCGATCCGGCCCTTTTTGAGATTCCTCCGGGTTTCAAACATGTGGACCGTATCGAGCGCAACGCGCCGTCATCCGCATTCGGCAGTAATCCCTGAGAAGCGTGCGTCGCGCGCCAGCCCGCTTCTCACCAGATCCGGACGCGATCCCCCGGCGCCAGATACAGCTTCTCTCCCGCCTTCACCTCGAACGCCGCGTACCAGGCATCGATGTTTCGCACCGTGGCGGCTCGATACTCGTCCGGAGCATGCGGATCCGTCATCACTTCCTGGCGCAGCGCAGCGTCCCGCACCTTCGTTCCCCAGTTCTGCCCAAACGCAATAAAGAACTGCTGATCGCCCGAGTAATCACCCTGCACCGGCGCAGTCTTTCCCGCCAGAGAGGCGCGGTACCCGTCATACGCCGCCGCAATTCCCGCCACGTCAGCGATGTTTTCCGACAGCGTCTGCTTCCCGTTGATCGCCAGATCCGGGAACGGTTTGTAGGTGTCATACTGCGCCGCCAGCTGCGCCGTCGCCGCCTCGAAATGCTTCAGATCCTCCGGCGTCCACCAGTTCCGCACCCGCCCTTTGGAATCGAAGGCCGCACCCTCCGAGTCGAAGGTGTGGCTGATCTCGTGGCCAATGACAGTTCCAATCGCGCCGTAATTCGCGGCCGCGGGAGCCAGCGGATCGAAAAACGGCGGCTGCAAAATTGCTGCTGGAAAATTCAGCGCATTCTGCAGCGGCAGATTCACCGCATTCACCGTTTGCGGCGTCATCGACCACTCGTGACGGTCTACGTCTTTTCCCAAACGCGCGATCTGCCGCTGATAATCCGCCAGATCTCCCCGCCACAGGTTCCCGAAAATGTCATCCGCCTTCACTTCAAAATTCGAATAATCGTGCCATGTCTCGGGATATCCCACGCCAACATACAACGTTGACAACTTCGCCTCCGCCTCAGCCTTGGTGGTTGCGTCCATCCACGAGAGCGCTTCAATGCGCTTGCGAAATGCCGCGATTAAATTGGCCACCATGGCATCAGCCTGCGCTTTGGCTTCCGGAGAGAAATAGCGCTGCGCGTATTCTTTCCCGACCACGTCGCCGAGATAGCCGTCCACCACCCCTACCCCACGCTGCCATCGCGGACGCTGCTGCTGCGCCCCCGAAAGCGTTTTGCCAAAAAATCCAAACCGTTCCTCGACCAGAGCCTTCGGCAGCACTCCTCCATATGCATCGATCAGGTGAAACGCCAGCCAATCCTTCCAGGTCTCCAAAGCAGTGGACGCAACCAACGCCGACTCACCTGTGAAGGCCTCAGGCTGCCACACGATGAAGCTCTTCTGCTGGCTGAGACCGGCCCCGCGGAAGTACTCCGCCCAGTCCAACCCCGGCGCTTTCGCCGGAAAGTCCGACTGTGTCCACGTATTGTTCGCGTTGTGGATGTTCTCGTTGTCCGCCAAGGTACGGTGAGTCTGCGCGATGGCGTGTTCCAGTTCTACGATTCGAGCTGCACGTCCCTCCGCATCCGAAAATCCCGCGAGCTTCAGCATGGCGCCCACGTGCGCTTGGTACTGCGTGCGAACCTTCGCCATCTCCTCGCTGTCGGAAACGTAGTACTCGCGGTCCGGCAATTGCAGCCCACCCTGCATCAGGTAGCCCGAATAGTGGTCCGAATCGTTGAAGCCTGGAGCCACCCACAAGCCAAACAGATTCGGCGTGTGATAGTTCGTGTTGTTGAGCGCGTCCACGTCCGCGCGCAAGCTCTCGCCCAAAGCACGCGCCAGCTCGCGCTTGTCTTTGATCGCAGCGATCGCGTCGAGATGCGGTCGAAGTGGCGCCAATCCCTTAGCCTCGATCCCCGCCTCATCCATATAAGAGTTATAGAGGTCAGCCACCTTACGCGCGCTGGAACCGGCCGGAGGGTTGGACTTCGCAATCTCCGCGATCAGGTCGGCGGTGCGTTTGTTGCTCAGGTCTCCCAGCTTCGTCCACACGTCTACCTCGACACGGTCTGGCGGAATCTGGGTGTGTTTGAGCCATTCGCCGTTAGCGAATCGATAGAAATCATCACCGGGTTTGACCGAACGATCGATGCTGGACAGGGCAATGCCGTGAGTCTCCTGCGCGGGCAAAGTTTGTGGGAATCCGACAACCGCGAAAAGCCCTGCGCCCGCCATCGCGAGCTTGAAAACTCTCAGAATCGCTTTCATGAATGACTCCGCTGTGAATTTGATTTGTACGTTATCTTTCCAGGGTAGCGCGACGCGCGGCTGAATCCCTTGAACGTAGACTCCATCGAGCACCTTACAAACACTCTGTCGGACTGTTGATTGTTTCCCTCGGCCCTCAAGTTGTCGGGCGCTACCGTTTATAGACGTTTCAGAAACGCGTTCGCTTCCGCTGCATGAGGAAATAGCTTCTCCTCGGCCTGAAACTCCGCCGAGTGCACGCACCGCCGGCTCCCCCGCAGCTTTACCGGATGCTTCAGATGCAGCATCTCGTGATACACGATATATTCCAGCACATACGCCGGCATGGAGAATTGATCGAAGATACGGCTGATGATGATCGTGTTGTGTGCCGGATCATAGTGCCCGAGAATACGGCGGGTCTTGGTCTGGCTCCAACTCATGCGAGGTCGCGCCATCAGCCCGTGAAAGAAGCGCATGTTCAGCTTCTCAAAAACCCCGTCCAGATCATAGAAATGTCCCCGTGCGGGGCGCAGCCGCTTCCGCCCCCGTATCTGTCGGACGAGATGTGTCTTCCGCACGATCTCGTGGCTCGCCACATACTTGCGATAGCGTGCTGCGTGTCCGCGGTCGATGGGCTCGCGATACATCTTGGCCAGCAGAATATGCGCGATGGCCCGCAGCACGCCTTCCGGCGCCCCTTCCAGCAAGTCCGAGAGCCGCACCAGCAACCGCCCCTCCCGCAGGCGAATCGTGTTATTCACGTTGGCAAAGGCAAAGAATTCGATCTTTAACTCTGGGATAGAAGATGCAGGACGCAACTCCCGATAGCTTTCCTGAAAGATTTCCAGCAGCCCTTCACGCACGGTAAGCCTAGATTAGCACGAGTGTCGGAACCAAGACCTTAGACATCAGGGACACCTGCCCGCCTCTGTGCGACGGAGGTGTGCATGATACGGAGGCCTGCATGATACGGAAGACTACACGACGCAGAAGCCTCGAAGATTCGGAGTCGTGCACGGTCCGAAAGCGGGCAGAATAGAAGCCTGCAGGATGCAAAAGCCTGCCCGTTACGGAAGCCTGTCCGCCAATGAGGCGTGCCCGGCAGGTGTGCGTGCCCGCCACTGACGCGTGCCCGAATGTGAAAGAGCGGCCCTTCGGGGCCGCGTTAAGGCGCGCAAGATCAGCGCGGGCTTTAGCCCCTGAGGGGCGCCATTTGGTTCGCTTAAGTCCGAGGTCGGGCGCTCGAGTCCGCCCTACTCCGGCTTCCCCCCATACTTCGCATTCGTATTCGAATTCAGCTTTTTATGCTTTGCCGCATCTTCCTGGTCCGCCAGCAGCTTGCGATGATCCTCGGTCGACGTATCCACCGTGTCGAGAACGTTGTTCAAGACGAACTGATATTCCTGGGCCTCCGCTGCCGAAACATCTGCCGCATCCTTCAGCGCACGCAGCTTTGCCTGAAACTCCGTGTCAGCCTCAATAATCGTCTTCAGCGGCTTACGAATATCGTCCTTGCGGTCGACGTACGTGTCGATGTTGTCGTTTAATTCGTCATAAAGCAATTGAATGTCGTCCAGCAAGTCATGCGTCTGCCGCGGACGATTCTTGGTCTTGGGATCGTTCCGCATTTCCTCCAATTTCACCAGCCGGGCCCGAGTGAACTCCACGTAGAGCGTGAGCCTCTGTTTCGGCTCCCAACTGGCATCCCGAATCTGGTCGATCTCCGCTTGCGTCAGTGGTTCACGGTGCCGCTGCGCTTGCGCCACGTATCCACCTGTCACCAAAAGCACCACACAAACCCATGACCGAACCAGGAAACTAGTCATTTTGCTCCTTTCGGAAACATGGCCATCAACAGATCATCGCGCACCCGTTGCAGGCGGTTGATGGCGTCCTGCACCGGCACCTGGTCGTCATGACCCAGCGAGTGCATCAGTTCAGTCAGCTTGCGCGTCATCGTGCGCACCGCAATCTCCGACTGCTTTTGATACTTGCGCGTTTGAATCGCGTAGTCCCGGGCCAATTCTGAATATGCCACCACGTCCGTAAGCGCGGCCTGGCCCTTCTCAAACTCGCTCGCCGCGTATTCCTTGTCGGCTTCCGCCAGTTGCTTTTCCGCAATCTGCACGCACAGGTGAGGCCGGTCTCCAAGGCTCGTCGACGCGAGCTTGGCCTTCAACTGCTCGACCGGGACATCCTTGCTGGGCAAGGCTTCCGCCCTGATCGTGGCCAGCGCCGCGATCAGCATGACCACTCCCCAGCATCTCAATCTGCACGCTACCCCAAGCATCATCCCGCCCTGTGCCGAAACTATTTTTTGGGCTCCAGCGCAATCAGCCGGTGCTTCGCCTGCCACTCCTGTTCAGGATACTTCCCGTGAGCCGAGTTGAGGAAGAGGTGAAAATTCAGCACCGCCCGCTTGACGTCTCTCAGATGGTCATACGCCGAAGCCCGCAAAAAGTAGGTGACCGGCTCCTCGGGCAGGTACTTCACCCGCATGTCCAGTGCCTTCAGGGTTAGCGGATAGTCCTTGTTCTCACTGGCGGCGAAAGCCAGGTCCCCATAAGCCTCGCCGAAATCGGGTTTGAATTTTACCGCTGTCTCGAATTCTTTCTGCGCCTCGACGAATTTCTTCTCTTCGACCAGCGTCTTGCCCAAACTCTGATGAAGCGCCGCATCGTTGGGGCTGGCCACCAAGAGCGCGCGATAAGCCGCTTCGGCCTGATCGTATTTCTTGGCGATCACGTACAGGTCGGCAAGATCGCGTTGCAGTGAAATATCCGCGGGAGCCAGTTTTTCGCCGAGCTGCAATTCGGCAATCGCCTCGTCATACTTGCCGTCCGCCGCCAACACTCTTCCCAGTTGAATGTGCGCGTCGGCCTGCTCCGGATGCGCCGCCACCAGTTTCTTCAACTCCGCTTCGGCCTCAGGCAAGCGGTGTCCCCGCATGTAGATGTTGGCGAGAGCTGTCAGCGCATCGGACGACGGACCGAGCGCCAGGGCCTGCTTGTATTCGCTTTCCGCGTCCGCAAACTTACCTTGCTTTTCCAGAAGCGCGCCCGCAGCCAGGTGCGGCTCGGGATCCTTTGGCTGTAATACGGCCGCCTGCCGGTAGTCCGCAATCGCCTCATCCGGCTTGGTCGCTTCCAGCACATGCGCCAGAGAGATCCATGCCCGCGCATGACCCTCCGCGACGTGACTGGTGGGTTTGAGTTGTGTGGCGGCCAGCAGATATTGCGCAGCGTCCGGCTCTCCAGCTTTGGCGAGTTGCAAGCCTAAGTTCAAGTTCGACTCAAAAACATCCGCCTTCGCCGCCACCGACTTGCGATACGCGGCAATCGATTCATCCCGCCTGCCCAGCCCGTTCTCCACAAAACCAAGTTCAAACCACGCCACATAATTTGCCGGATCATCTCCCGCGTCTGCCTCGAGTACTTTTTTCAGCAAGGGCTCAGCCCCGGCGTAATCCTGTTTCTGAATGAGTGCTTCCGCCTTCGCGAGTTCAGGCGGAGGCCCAACTTCCTCGGCTACTGTGGTGTGATGGACGTTCTGACCGGAATTCGTCTTTGGCTTGTGACGTACGCTGGAAGAAGAACCCTCGTCCTGCGAATTGCTCTGCGCCGCAGGTGGATTCGTCGCTTGCGCCGCCGCGAGCGCCGGAATGCACGCCACGAGTAGCGCGATTGCAACTGTACCGGCCGCCCCGAATTTACGAACCATATCTGCGAGCCATATTTACGAGCCTTATTTACAAGCTAGGTTTAGGAGCTATGGGAGCGCAAGTTTCCGTTTCCATTCAGCACGCGCGCCAGATATTTTCCCGTGTACGATCCCGCCAGCTTCGCAATCGCCTCCGGCGGTCCAGCCCCCACAACCTTGCCGCCCCGGCTCCCGCCCTCGGGTCCCAGATCGATCACCCAATCCGATGTCTTGATGACTTCCAGATTGTGCTCGATGACGACAATCGATCCCCCTGCTTCAATCAGACGCCGAAACGCCGCCAGAAGTTTGCTGACGTCGTCAAAATGCAGCCCCGTTGTAGGCTCATCAAAGATGTAAAGCAGGCGCCTCTTCAGCCGCCCCTCGCTCCCATTGCCCCGGCTCGCCTCCTTCGACGCTGGCTGCAGATGCGCCGCCAGCTTCATGCGCTGCGCCTCGCCGCCCGAAAGTGTCGTAGCCGACTGTCCCAGCCGTAGATATCCCAGCCCAACTTCTTCCAGGGACCGTAGCTTTTCCGTGATCTTGGGAGCCTCGGCAAAGAACTTCAGCGCCTCCTTCACCGTCAGATTCAGGACTTCGTGAATATTCTTTCCGCGATAACGCACGTCGAGCACAGTCGGCTTGTAGCGCGTGCCCTTGCACTCCTCGCAAATCAGCTCCACGTCAGCCAGGAACTGCATCTCCACCGTAACCGTGCCGTCGCCCTGGCACGTCTCACAGCGCCCGCCCGGAATGTTGAAGGAAAAATGCCCTGCCCCAAACCCGCGCTTCTTCGCCTCGGGCAGGGAAGCGAACAGATCGCGGATCGCATCGAACGCTTTGATATACGTCACCGGATTCGAGCGGGGGGTCCTTCCAATCGGCGACTGGTCGACCAGCACCACTTCCTCAATAAACTGATCGCCCTCCAGGCTCTCCCAACTCGCGGCCGGCCCTGTCGCCCCATTTCCCGATTGCTTCTTTGCCTGCGCCAGAGCCCGGTACAGCACCTGATGCAGCAGCGTCGATTTGCCTGACCCCGAAACTCCGGTGATCGCCACAATCATCCCTAGTGGAATGCTGATGTCGACGCCCTTCAAATTGTTCGCCCGTACGCCGCGTATCTTGATCTGCTGCACTCCCGGCTTCCGCCGCACCACCGGCGCTTGAATCCGCAAATCCTCCGACAGATACCTCCCAGTCAGCGACACCGGATTATGCAGAATCTCTTCGTAAGTCCCCTCGGCCACAAGCTTGCCGCCGTTCTCTCCGGCCCCAGGCCCCAGGTCGAGAATCCGGTCGGCCGCCCGCATGATGTCCGGATCGTGCTCCACCACCAGAATCGTGTTCCCCAGATTCCGCAGGTCATGCAGAATCTTGATCAGCCGGTGCGTGTCCCGCGGATGCAGCCCAATCGATGGCTCATCCAGCACATACAACGTTCCCACCAGCCGCGATCCCAGCGAAGTCGCCAGCTGAATCCTCTGCGCCTCACCGCCTGAAAGCGTAGACGACAAACGGTCCAGCGTCAGATACTCCAGGCCCACATCATTCAGAAATCGCAGCCGCTCCCGAATCTCCTCCAGCAACTTCTCCGCAATCTCCGCTTCCTCCGGACTCAGCTCCACCTTCTCGAAGAACCGTAGCGCATCCTCGACCGTCAGCGCGCACACCTCGCAAATGTTCTTCCCGTTGACCCTGACCTGCCGCGCCTCCAGCCGCAACCGCGACCCATTGCAATCCGGACACAGCGAATACCCGCGGTACCGGCTCAGAAACACGCGCACATGTAGCTTGTATTTCTTGCGCTCCAGATGATTGAAGAACCCGCGCACTCCCAGAAACTTCCCCTCACCGTTGAGGATCAAGTTCCTGTGTTCCTCGTCGAGGTCAGCCCAAGGCACGTCCAGCGGAATTCCCGCCGACTTGGCAAACCGCTTCAGGTCGGTAAACAGAGGACGATACTTCGGCTTCGTCCAAGGCTCAATCGGGCAATCCGCGATCGTCTTCAGCTTGTCCGGAATCACCAGATCGAGATCGAAGTCGATCGTATTTCCAAACCCCTGGCACCGCGGGCACGCCCCATAAGGATTGTTAAAAGAAAAAAGCCGCGGCTCCGGCTCCTCATACCGCAAGTTGCAATCCTTACACTCAAACCTCTGCGCAAACCGCAGCATCCTGGCCTGCTGCTCCTCGCTCTCTGGAAGTTCAAAGATAACCTCGCCCGCCTCCCGATAAGCGGTCTCAATCGCGTCGACAATGCGAGTCCGAGCCTCCGCCGAAACAACCAGCCGATCCACCAACACGTAAACCGGCTCCGCAAAGTTAATATCCAGCAACGACTCCGGCGTAGAAAACTCAAAAACTTCCCCCGCCTGATAAAGCCGGTTAAACCCAGCCTTCCGCAAATCGAAAAGCCGAGTCTTCAACGTGTCGGTCAACGCGGGTGCCCCATTTCTCGCGCCTTTTGCGAGAAGTGGGGATTTTTTCGACTTCGTGGATTTGTCGGTCTTGCTGGTCGTTTCGGTTCCATCCACCCCAGCCCGCTGCAGCGGAAACAACACCTGCAACCGCGTCTCCGGATCCAACGCCAGAATCGCGTCCGCCACCTCATCGACCGTATCCTTCTTCACCTCGCGCCCGCACTTCGCACAGTAGGTCCGCCCCACCCGCGCAAACAGCAGCCGCAGGTAGTCGTAAATCTCGGTCGCCGTCGCCACCGTCGACCGCGGATTCCGCGTCGTGTTCTTCTGCCGGATCGCCACGGCCGGCGCGATCCCGTCAATCGTGTCCGCGTCCGGCTTCTCAATCCGCTCCAGAAACTGCCGCGCATACGCCGACAACGATTCGACGTACCGCCGCTGCCCCTCGGCATAAATCGTGTCGAAGGCGAGCGAAGATTTCCCCGATCCGGACACGCCCGTCACCACCGTCAACGAATTGTGCGGGACCTCAAAATCAATATTCTTGAGGTTATGGACGCGTGCTCCGCGCACCACAATGTTTTCCGTAGGATTGGACACGAGTCTGCGTAGGGTCAGAAGACATCGGATCAGGGCCCCGATAGCCCCGCGCCGCCCCGAGCGCATCCGCTCAGAGCCTTCCGCAAGGCTGATCGAATCTTTCTATTATAAAGCAGGGAAATTTCTTGTGGTTAGACGATAAACGCAGAGGAACGAAGTTAATTCGGCTTAACGCTGCCGAGAAAGGTCAACCCCGACAGTAGGACAAAGAACCCGCCAGCAACTCGGAACATAACGGTCATGATTTTGGTATTCCGCGCCCGCCATTCGGGAGTGGGCGGCGGATTGACGTTGGGATGCCGCTCTCGCAATGCTGTAGTCCTTGTGTTGTAGCGCCGAGAGAGAGGTGCGGCCAATACGAACACAGGCAAACCAATCACCGCGTAGACTGCGCTTAGAAGCCAGTTCGTGCCGTCAATACTCACGTTCGCTCCAGACTAATCCTCAGTTGTAGCCCCGTTCTCCTCATCCCGCCGCTTGCCATACCGGACTGCGAATCCAAACCCAACCACCATAATCGTTACCGGCGGCGCCAGCATCACAAAAATGGCCCGGTTGATCGCCCGCTGCGCATCCTTGGGCGTAGCTTTCGCATTGGCATTGCACATCGCGCACCCCTGCGCGAACGCCGGCGCGGCCCACAACGCGCCGAGCAATAACAAAATCCCCAGACGGCATCTCCGGCTACTCATGACTACTGCACTCCCAACCGCAAAATCCGGTCCGCATCCGGAAAGAAGAAGAAAAACATAATGATGAAGCACGCTGTCACCGAGATCACCAACATCCAGCGCATCAGTGCCTTTTCAAACTTCAGGTGCATGAAGTAGGCGATGATCAGCGCCGACTTGACAATAGACAGAACCAGCAACACTTCCAGCATGCGCGCGGGAGCAAAGACCTGCTTGTATCCCAGCACCACTTCGATCGCGGTCAAAACCAGCAGCGCTCCCCACACCCAGAAATACTGTCCCTTGCTGTCATCATGCGTTGCGGCATCGCTCATCGAACGTATCCTCGCTTTTGATCGGACTTCTTCTCGCTCTTGCCACCTGGCTTTTGGGTGGCGCAGCGCTTTCAGCGCTGCGATCTTGCCTTTCGCTCTGGCGAGGGCTTTAGCCCCTGAGGTACTTCAATCACTGCGTAATCTTGGTCGACAACAAATACACCAGCGGAAAGATAAACATCCACACCAGATCGACGAAGTGCCAGTACAGCCCAGACACCTCCACATCCTGCGCGTCATAATCCTTCGGCTTCAGAATCAGGATGATCGTCGCCACAATCAACCCCAGCCCCAGCGCATGAATCCCGTAGTGAAAAACATTGTCCGACGGAATCAGAAAATATCCCGCGGCCCACAGTACAGCCAGCACCGGCAGAAATGCCTTCCGAAACGCGATCACTCCCAGATAGATCACGCCGATCGTCACGTGCAGCATGTGCATCGCGGTCAATCCAAAGAACGTAGCAGCGAACTGCGGAGTGTTCTTCGAAATGTCGGCCATCTCTCCCACGGCCGCGTGCGCCGGCTTTGGAAACATCGGCAGCGTCAGCCCTTCGCCGATCAATTTGCTCCACTCCATGCCATGCAGCACGATGAATGCCGTGCCAAACGCCATAGTGGCGAGCAACCAGTAGCGAGTCCACGTCCGGTCGCTGCGCTGCGCCGCGAACACCGCCATCACCATGGTCAGCGAACTCGACAGTAGGCACGCCGTCATGATGGTGGAATTAATAATGCTCTGCACGTGAAACGGCGTGGGCCACGCGGTATAGATCCGCGTGTAGCAAAACGCAAACAGCAGCGCTCCGAAGGTCAGCGAGTCCGAGGCCAGAAATAGCCACATCCCCACTTTCTTCGAATAGGCCCCAAACAACGGCGCCTCATAAGCTCCCGGCACCGCGTGCACGACATCGTGCTGAAGCGTGGCGTCAGCCATCCCTCAAGTTCCCCTTTCCACTGTCATCCCGAGGCGGGCGCCTTTTGCCCGCCGAAGGATCTATGCAACCTTCGTGAACCTTAGTGTCCTTAGTGGTTCACGCTCTTGACCTTCTATCTCGCAAATCCCAACAGCGCAAAAACATAAATCCATAGCACCATCATGAAATGCCAGTACCAGGCCGTGATGTCCACGACGATCCGCCGCGCCTCCACCGGTTTGTGCAGCAGGGAAGAGCTCGCCGCCCAAATCAGGGCGATCATTCCCCCCGCCAGATGCACCGCGTGCGCAATCGTCAGCAAAAACACAAACGAGCTGTTGGGATTCGTATCCACAAAGAACCCGCGAGCGTGCAACTCTCCCCACGCCAGCCACTGTCCCGAAAGAAACGCAATCCCCAACAGGACCGTAATCCCCAGCCACGGGAAAGATTTCTCATCCCCCACCGAAACTCCAGGAATCGACTTCACCGGCGCCAAGGCCGCTTGCAGCGCCGCCTTCCGACGCGCAAATTCCATCGTGACACTGCTGACCAGGAGCACCGCTGTATTGATCGCGAGCAGTAGCCATGGCAAATCCACCCGCCCCCAATCGCGCACATACGTGTTCGAGGCCCCATCAAACGTCGGCAGCCCTTGCCTCACGATATACGCGCTGGTCAGCGAGATGAACACCATGCACACGGTGGCAATCCCGCAAGCCAGCCCCAGCCGCGCCCGCCGCAACCGCGCTCCGTAGTTCGGAATGTCCCCGCCGCCGCGCCCATCATCGCCGCCACCCGCAGGCGGCAGCGGAGGCTTATGCCCGTGCCCAATATGATCGATCGGAGTTGTCGGTGTATAAGTCGCCATAATGCTATTCCGAGCGTCGTCACTACCCTAAACGAACCCGCCGCGCTTAAACCCAGCCCTTACCCTTGAAACCGCCTCCACCCCTGATCCCAACCGCAACCCTTGAAACCGACCGCGATCCCTAAACCCACCGTGGAAGAGCGGCCCTTCAGGGCCGCGTAACCCGTTCCAGAAAGCGTTTCGGGCTTCAGCCCCGTGGTTTCTTCAATGCGTCGCAACCGTTGCCGGATCCGTCTGCATTACGTAATCCTTCGGCGCCCCCGGCACCCCGTACTCATACGGCCCGTGATAGACCACCGGAGTCACTCCGCCAAAATTGTCGTGTGGTGGCGGAGTCGCCGTCGTCCACTCCAGGGTCGTCGCTTCCCATGGATTGTCGCTCGCCTTCGGCCCCTTGAACATGCTCCAGAACAGGTTCGCTACAAAAATGAACTGCGCTGCGATCGTAATGATCGCCGCATAGGTCATGAACTGGTGAAGCGGCATCAGCTTTTGCAGATATGCCACTTCCGTGTATTGCGAGTACCGGCGCGTTCCGCCCGCCAGGCCCAGATAGTGCATCGGCATGAAGATGGCATAGGTTCCGGCCAGTGTGAGGAAGAAGTGGACCTTTCCCCATGTTTCATTCATCATCCGCCCGAACATTTTCGGAAACCAGTAATAGGTCGCCGCAAACATTCCGAAGATCGCCGCCACGCCCATGATCAGGTGGAAGTGCCCGACGACAAAATAAGTGTCGTGCAGTTGAATATCGAGCACCGGTTGCGCCAGGAACGGCCCGCTCAGCCCGCCCGACACGAACAACGAGACGAATCCGATGGCATAAAGCATCGGCGTTTGGAACCGAATGCGACCCTTGTACATTGTCCCCAGCCAGTTAAACGTCTTGATGGCCGACGGTACGCCAATGCACATGGTCAGCAGCGAGAACGCAAACGCGGAGTAAGGGCTCATCCCGCTCATGAACATGTGGTGGCCCCACACCATAAACCCGAAGAACCCGATCGACAGCATCGCGTACACCATCGCCCGGTACCCAAAAATCGGTTTCCGCGAGAACGTCGACAGAACCTGCGACGCTACACCCATGCCCGGCAGAATCGCGATGTACACCTCGGGATGTCCGAAGAACCAGAACAGATGCTGCCACAGCAGCGGTGATCCGCCCTTGTGCCCCATGATCTGCCCGTTCACCACCACCAGGGGCACATAAAAGCTTGTCCCCAGATTGCGGTCCATCAGCAGCAGAATTCCCGCCGACAGCAGCACGCCGAACGCAAGCAGCCCAAGAATCGCCGTGATGAACCACGACCACACGGTCAGCGGCATGCGCATCAGCGTCATGCCCTTCGCGCGCAAGTCCAGCGTTGTCGTGATGAAGTTCAATGCCCCCATCAGCGACGCAACGCAGAAAATCGCTATACTCGTGATCCACAAATCGGCCCCGAGTTGTTCACCCGGCCCGGCTGATGGCAGCGCGCTCAGCGGCGCGTACCCCGTCCACCCGTGCAGCGGTGCTCCCCCGGTCACAAAGAACGCGCAGAGAATCACGATGAATCCCACGAACGTTGTCCAGAACGAAAGCATGTTCAGGACTGGGAACGCCATGTCCGGCGCGCCAATCTGAATCGGCAGAAAGTAATTTCCGAACCCGCCCTGTGGCGCCGTCGTCAGCACGAAGAACACCATGATGGTGCCGTGCATCGTGAGCAGGCTGAGATACGCTTCCGGCTTGATCTCGCCCACCAGTGGCAACACCGCGTTTGGCCAGACCAGGTGAATGCGCATCAACAGTGACAGAAACATGCCGACAAAAACCGCTGTCAGTGCCAGGAAGAAATACTGAAGCCCAATGACTTTGTGATCGAGGCTGAAAATGTATTTCCGTATGAAACCCTGAGGAGCGTGCGCGTGCGGGTTCTCCATTGCGACCATGTTATTGTTTCTCCGCCTCCCGAGCCGCCAGCCACTTGTCGAAATCCTCCTGGCTGACAACATGCACCATGCCGTGCATTTTGTAGTGTCCCAGCCCGCAAAGTTCCGCGCAGGCAATCTCGTACTCGCCAATCGCCGTCGGCTTGAAGTGCATGTGAATGTTCAGCCCCGGCACCGCGTCCTGCTTGAAACGCAAGTTCGGCACAAAGAAGCTGTGAATCACATCCACCGCCCGCAGGCTCACATCGACTTCGCGATTGACCGGCAGATACATCGTTCCTGTCACGACGTCATCTTTCGCCGCGGGATCGGTCTGGCTGAGTCCCACCGCAGCCTCGCCGCCCGCCGACGGATCCATCAGCTTCGGACTCGTCGACCCATATTTCCCATCCGGTCCTGGATAGCGGAAGTACCAGGCGAACTGCATGCCGGTGACTTCCACCTGCACCGCCCCAGCCTCAGCCGCATCAAAGCGTTGGCTCGCCCACACGCTGCTGCCCATCAGGTTCAGCCCGATGAACAGCACCGTCGTAAGCAGCGTCCAGGTCACTTCCAGCGTGGTGCTGCCGTGCGAATACGAAACTGGAGGCGAAGAGGGAGTCTCGCGATACTTCCATACGATGTATCCCAGCCCAAGCTGCGCCGCGAGAAACACGATCCCCATGAGGATGAACGTGAGAGTGAACTGTCCGTCAATGAAACCCGTAGCGGCAGAAGCGCCCACGGGCAACCACCAGGTTTTGGCAACAAAGAAGTACGTGCTGGTCAGAGTGATCAGCCAAATCAAGACCATTAACGCGAGGCCCATTCCCCAGCCCTCCGGGCACGAGACGATTTCCCCACGACCGTTTCCGCGTCCCACAACGCAAGCACCAGTCGGCGGCGAGTGTAACACAGCCACGCGCGAAGAATGCAAGGAGATATTGAGGAAGAAATTATCGAAAGGGCTACCTCGCACTCTGACTCGAGTGCTGTGTTAATTTTTTCTACAGGAGAATGGAAACGAGGATCGTTCTCGCCTCGGAATCCCCGTTTCGCAAGCGAGCCATGGACTTGCTCGGCCTCCTTTACGAAACGCGCCCCAGCCGAATCGACGAAAAGGCCATCCGCGACGATGATCCCGCGCAACTGACTCGCAAGCTCGCCGAAGCTAAGGCTCACAAGATCGCCGCCGACTGTCCCGACGCCATCACTGTTTCCGGCGATGAGCACGCACGCCCAATTGTCATCCTGAGCGAAGTAAATGGTTCGCGAAGGCGACCACTTACGCAGTCGAAGGATCCCTACCCCCGAGAACCTCTCAAAAGTGAAAAGCCGAGGTTCCCTTCGTGAACCTTAGTGTCCTTCGTGGTTGAAGGTTCCTACTTCTCCGACCACTCCGGCACTCTCCCCGGCGTCCACGGAGCCCCAGCCGCTTCCATATCCTTCTCAAGCTTCGTCAAATCAACCTCGACGAGCGTATGCAGTTTCGCAAGCTGCTCCGCAAATTCCGCTGCCGCAATGTTGTACGAGTCAATGTGCGACTGCGTCGGCTTTGCCAGCGAGAACCGCTCTCCATCCATCACCGAACTCACCCGGTCGCTGATCGACGACGATATGGGTTCGCTCCTCTTCGCCATCTCCACGTCCCCGCGCAATGCCACCAAGATCTCCCGATTCCTTTGTTCAATTCCATCGGCGACCGCACCCAGTTGTTTCTCCACCGCCGGAGCCTCCCGTAACGCCGCCCGGATCGCCTTCACGCGAGACTCCACACCCTCTGCTGTATGGAGCGCCCCTGACACCGCTCGATATAGCCGGGTCACCTTGCTCATGAACTGTTCTTGCGCCGCACGATCCGCGGCAGTCATCGAACCCAAGCCCTCGGTGACGACCTTGAACGTCTGTGACCCCGCCAATTCCGTCACCGCCCCGCCGACTCGCTGGAACAGCCGCGCAGAGTAGGTCCCTGAAAGCACCAGCGCCCCCAGATCCCCGGAATCCGGAAAATCCTCCTCGCCGTCGTCAGCATGCTTAGGAACCTGCGGAGCCGAATACCGCAGATTCCAAGCCACCCGCTGGAACCCCGCGTCCGAGCTCGCATCCACCCGCCGGATCGCCGCCCCACTCTCGTCGTACACCACAAAATAAACTTCCGGCTTCGCCTCCTCGGCCTCGGCTCGCAACTCATCATTCGTCGGATACGGCGCCGTCACATTTTTCTTTGCCGCATCCTTCTCCGCCTCCTGTCGCTTGTCCTTCTTCGTCTTAATCTTTTCCTTTAAGTACGCCGTAAACACCGCTCCGTACGGCGGATTCTCCGCCGTATAAAACGCATCTCCCTGAAACCCCTTCTTCGGTCCGCCCAGCGGATGCCGCTCCACATACAGCAGAGCATCCTTCACCGGAAACACCGCGACCGCTTGCTCGGTCGACCCAGCCTTCATCTGCCGCAGCGGCGTGATGTCATCCAAAACATAAAATCCGCGTCCAAACGTCGCGATCACCAGATCGCCCTCACGCGCCTGAATCACCATGTCGCGCACCGCGATCGTCGGAAGCCCACCTTTCAACTGCACCCAGTGCGCGCCGCCATCAATCGTGAAGAACGCCCCAAACTCCGTGCCCGCAAACAAAAGATTCGGATTCACCGTATCTTCCACAAACGCCAATACCGGCCCATTCACAGGCAGATCACCGGCGATCGAAGTCCAGGTCTTGCCCGCGTCAGAAGACTTCAGCAAATACGGTTTGAAGTCCGAATTCTTGTGATTATCAAAAGCCGCATACACCGTACTCACGTCGAAATTCGACGCCGCCAGCCGGCTCACATACGTCATCTCCGGCACGCCCGCAAACTTCTCATACTTCGTCCAACTCGCCCCGCCATCGCTGGTCACCTGAATCAATCCGTCGTCCGTCCCCACATACAGAAGTCCCTCTTTCTTCGGAGACTCCGCCAGCGCCACAATATTTCCGTAAAACGACGTCGACTGATTCTTCGCCACCGCATCCGGACCCCACACCTTCCCCATCACCGGCAGTTTGTTGCGATCAATCTGCCGCGTCAAATCTCCACTGATCGCCTTCCACGTGTCCCCGCGGTCGTCGCTGCGGAATAATTTGTTCGCCGCAAAATAAAGCCGCGTATGCGAGTGCGGACTCACAATAATCGGCGAATCCCAATTCCACCGCAGCGGCGGCTCGCCCTTACCCTCCAGCGGCTGCAGCACCAACTCCTGCCCCGTCGGCTTGTCATACCGCACCAGTACGCCATACTGCGACTCGGAATACACCGTATTCGCATCCACCGGATCCACCTGCGACCGAAATCCATCTCCCCCGGTCGTGACATACCAGTCGGCATTCATAATCCCGTTCAAATTCCGCGTGCGCGAAGGCCCACACCACGAAAAGTTATCCTGCGTCCCGCCGCACACGTTGTAGAAAGGAAGTGCATTGTCGACCGCGACGTCATAAAACTGCACCGTCGGCAGATTCGCCTTGAACTCCCACGTCTTCGCGTTATCCCAGGTCTCATACATCCCGCCATCCGACCCAAAGAGCCAGTGTTCGGTGTTGTCGGGATCGATCCACATCGCGTGATTGTCCCCGTGATGATTCGTCTCGCTCACCTTCTGCAGCGTCTTGCCTCCATCGAGCGATTCGCGCAGTTGCACCGCCATCACAAAAATACGGTCCACATTCTTCGGATCCGTCACCGCTCGCGCGTAATACATCGCGCCCTGATCGAACTCGTTGCGCTTTTCCCAAGTCGCGCCCTTATCGCTCGACCGGAAAATTCCACCCTTCCCATCCGCCGCCTCAACCGTCGCATACACCACATTCGGATCTGCCGCAGAAACCGCCAGCCCAATCCTCCCCATATCCGCCGAGGCAGCCCCGACTTCAACTTGTTCCACGTCGCGCCAGCGTCGGTCGACTTGTAAATCGCGCTCTCCGGCCCGCCATCAATCAGCGTGAACACATGCCGCCGCCGCTGGTACGCCGCCGCATACACAATGTCCGGATTCGACGGATCGATCGCTACATCCACCACGCCCGTGTTCTCGCTGATGCTCAGCACGGCCTTCCAAGTCTTTCCGCCATCGGTGGATTTATAGAGCCCGCGATCCCCACCCGCTCCCCACAGCGGCCCTTCCGCCGCCACATACACCACCTTCGAATCCCGCGGATCGATCGCCACCCGCCCGATATGTTCCGACTTCTTCAGCCCAAGATTCTCCCAGCTCTTTCCCCCATCGACCGACCGGTAAATCCCATCGCCATAAGCGACGCTGCGCTGGGAATTGCTCTCGCCCGTTCCCACCCACACCACGGACGCATCATTCGGATCGAGCGCCACCCACCCAATCGAATACGATCCCTCGCCATCGAACACCGGGGTCCACGTCGTCCCGTCATTCACCGTCTTCCACACGCCGCCCGACGCCACGCCCACGTAATACTCAAACTTGTTCTTCGGATTGACGGCGATGGACATCACCCGCCCCGAAGCCACCGCTGGCCCAATCAACCGGAACTTCAGCCCCGAAAAAGTGTCCGCGGTCATCCCGCCCTTCTTCTCTTCCTTCGGTTCTTCTTTCTTCTCGTCCTTCTTGGCTTCTTTCTTGTGTGGCGCCGACGCTGCAGCCGGAGCATCCGGCTTCTTGTCCGGCGCCCGTTGTGCCGCGAGTGGCGTGATAAATGTAAGCGAAAAAATGAGAACAAGAATGGCGAGTGAGTTCATGAAAGGCTCCAATCCAAAAATCATAACTGCTTGTCATCCTGAGGCGGGCGCACTTTGCCCGCCGAAGGACCTATGCAATTTGCTTGCAACGCCTATAGCTATCCATCGCAGAATCCAAAACCGATATGTATACAGGAATTCGCCACAAGAGAGAAGGACGGAGTTCCGTTCTTCCTTCGTGAACCTTCGTGTCCTTCGTGGTTCAAGCCTTTTGCATCCGCGATAAAATCTCTCCATGCCCAGAAAGTCCGAAGTCCACGGCCACGAAACCCGCTACATCAAACTCCAGAAGAACTACTGCTTCGCCTGCGGCCAGAACAACCCGGACGGCATGCGCCTCAAGTTCACCCTCGACGAAGAACGCCAAACCTTCGTCTGCAAATTCCGTCTGGGCAAGCGCTACACCGGCCCCCCCGGCCACTGCCACGGCGGCATCATCGCGACCATCCTTGACGATGCGATGGGAAAAGTAAACAAACTCCATCACGTGATCGCGCTAACGAAAGAGATGACCGTCCAATACCTCAAGCCCGTCCCGCTGCACAAACCGCTGCACGTCGAGGGCAGGGAAGTGAGCGTCCACGGCCGCCAGCACATCAACGAAGCCGAAATCCTCAACGAAAAAGGAGAAGTCTTCGCCCGCAGCAAGGGCGTCTTCATTGCCATCGACCCCGAAAAAATGTTCGGCAAATTCGTAGAGAGATAGCTGTCAGCTGTCAGCCATCAGCTGTCAGCAAAACTAAAGCGGGTGCCCCATTTCTCACGCGTCTCTTGCGTGAGACGGGGGATTTTGACTTCTATCTTCCGTTGTCATCCTGAGCGAAGTGGTCGTCCACAAAGTGGACGACCACGCAGTCGAAGGATCCCTACCATCGTTCCATACGCCGCGGGCGGCCGTCCCGAACTCGACCGCGGGGGTTCCGTGAATCCCCCGAAGGGCGCTAGAATAGAACCAGCGCCGCCCGGCTCAAGCCGTCGGCTCATCCTTCGCGATCGCGAAAAGGTATCCACGGGTTCAACTCATGTCCCAGAACAACGGTTCCAACAACACGTCTCTCCGTCTCAAGACCGGCCTCGCCGAAATGCTCAAAGGCGGCGTGATCATGGACGTCACCAACGCCGACCAGGCCACCATCGCCGAACGAGCCGGCGCCGTCGCCGTCATGGCCCTCGAGCGCGTCCCGGCGCAAATCCGCGCCGAAGGCGGCGTCGCCCGCATGGCGAGCCCCAAAAAGATTCGCGAGATCATGGCCGCCGTGTCCATTCCCGTCATGGCCAAGTGCCGCATCGGCCACTTCGCCGAAGCCCAAATTCTTCAGGAACTCGGCGTCGATTACATCGACGAATCCGAAGTCCTCACCCCAGCCGACGAGTCCCACCACGTCGACAAGCATGCCTTCAAGGTCCCCTTCGTCTGCGGAGCTCGCAATCTCGGCGAAGCCCTCCGCCGCATCGCCGAAGGCGCCTGCATGATCCGTACCAAGGGAGAAGCCGGTACCGGCGACGTCGTCCACGCCGTCAAGCACATCCGCCAGATCGTTCAGGAAATGAAAATCCTCACCGTCCTCGGCGAAGAAGAACTCTACGCCAAGGCCAAAGAGCACCAGGCCCCCTACGAACTGATCCGCATGGTCGCCAAAGCTGGGAAGCTGCCTGTCCCAAATTTCAGCGCCGGTGGAATCGCGACGCCAGCGGATGCCAGCCTTGTTATGCAACTCGGAGCGGAAGCAGTTTTCGTAGGGTCGGGCATCTTCATGAAGGACAGCACAACGTTCGCCGATCCAGTCGAAGCGGAGAAGCGCGCGCGCGCCATCGTGAAAGCCGCCACGCATTTCAACGACCCTAAAGTATTACTTGAAGTCAGTGAAGACCTCCAGGGCGCCATGAAAGGCCTGGCCGTAGCCGGCTTAGACGAAGCCCAAATGCTCCAAACTCGAGGCTGGTAAGTCGCGGCCGAAGTGAAATCCGGGAGTGGCACGACTTCAGTCGTGCCACTCCGTCTTTCAAGATAGAGGCTCCGCTCCATCCATCGTCGAGTCAAATTCCTCTGTGTCGTCCGCGTCCTCTGTGGTTGAACCGCCTCCCCTAGAGTTATACTTCGCCGACCGTCGAATGGAGGTACCCATGCCCTGCAAACAAGGCGACCTCGCCCTTCTGCAGCATCCCGCATCGCAAGAACTGCTCAACTCCAAGATTCCCGCCCGCCTCGCCTACATCGCAACCGACGGTACGCCGCGCGTCATCCCCATCTGGTTCCACTGGAATGGCCACGACATCGTCATGGCCTCGCCGCCCAAAGCGCCGAAACTCAAAGCTCTGGCCAGGAATCCCAAAGTCTCGCTCACCATCGACGACAACGCATTCCCTCACAAGGTTCTGCTGGTACGGGGCACCGCGCGCCTCGAGTCGATAAACGGAATTGTTCCTGAATATGCCACCGCCGCAGAGCGCTATTTCGGACCGGATCAAGGAAAAGCCTGGGTCAAGAATCTCGGCGCGATGGTCTCCTCCATGGTGCGGATCACGATCAGTCCCGAATGGGTCGGCCTTCTCGACTTCCAAACCCGATTCCCCAGCGCCCTCCCGCTCTGACCAAGCAGGATGGGCACGACCTCAATCGTGCCGTAAAAGCCCAAAAGCAATCCCGCCATCAGTCTCTGGGCCTCAAACTCCCTCTGTGTCCTCCGTGTCCTCTGTGGTAGAAGATTTTTTCCCGTCATGCCTACCGAACAGAATCTCGATCAGGCCCACCGCTGCCTGAAAGCCATCGAAAATGGCGACGCAGCGTACGTCCTGAGTCTGTTCTCCCCGCCGCCGTCCTCGACCAACTCCCCAACTGCATCCGCTACTGCGCGAGCCCGACACGTTGCAGCAGTTCGGCATAGCGCGGGTCGGATCTTATATTGTCCAGTTGCGGTTCAACTTTGAGAAAGACGATCCCGGTGCGGTCTTCGTACGCTTTTTCCAAAAATCTAAACGCATCGTCCTTTTTTCCCAGGAGCGCTGAGAGAGCCGCGGCCGCAGTCGGATCAAACTCCTGCGACTTCGGGTCACTACTGATTCCAAGCTGCGTCCGCATCATTCCCGCGCATCCGGACGATTGAAAGCTGCTCTTCAACGCGACGGCATATTCCGGACGCCCATGCAGTTCTTCCCCGCGAGCGTAGTTTTTCGTAGCCTCCGCGCAATTGCCCTTCACCAGGTACGCATCTCCCAGACTGTCGAAGGCGGAAGGGTTCTCCGGGTCGATGGCCAGCGTGCGGTGGTATTGCTCGATCGAGCGATCGTACTCCCTGTGGAAGTACAAGATGTTCCCCGTGGTATAGGAAATAGCGAGTGACAGCGGATTCAGCGCCTGCGCCAGATTCATCTGTTCCAGACTCTCGGGAAAACGCCCTGTGAACGCCAGATACCAGCCGTAGTAAAGGTGTGCCGTAATGCTATTTGCGTTCAGGGAAACGGCTTGCTCGAGTTCGCGCTGGCTGTCCGCCCATTTCAAATCGAGGAACAGACTCAACCCCAGTGCAGCATGCGCGTCCGCGAGCGTGCCATCTAACTCCACAGCCTTTCTTGCGGCCGCGATTCCCAGGGCTCGCTTTTCCGGCCCCGCCTCACCAAAGAACGCTTGCAACGCGTAGGCCTCCGCCAGGCCGGAATACGCGTCCGCATAGGTCGGATCGTTGGCAATCGCCTGCTGAAAAAAGTCCAACGCCTTCGCCCGGTCGGCTGATTCCCAGCGATCCTGAAAATACCTGCCTTTCACATAAAGCTGATACGCCTGCGGGTTCTGGGTCGGAAGTCGTGCCAGTTTCTGCTTCTGCTCTCCGCTCAAACTCGGTTGCAGCCTTTGCGACAGATCACTTCCAATCTGCTGCTGCAACGCCAATGTATCGGCTGCATCCCGCTGGTACTGCCGACCCCACAGATGGCTTCCATCCGCGACTTTCACCAGTTCCGTGCTCACCATGATCTGACCGCCGCGTTGCGTAATGCGCCCCGTCAGCACCGCATCCACGTTCAGGTCGTGCCCTGCTTTTTGTGAGTCCACGTTCTGCTGCTTGTAACGGCCCACTGAACTGCGCGACATCACGCGCACGTCGGGCACCTGCGAGATAGTGTCGATTACTGCCGCAGTCAACCCGTCGCTCAGGTCGTCCGAGTCTGAGTCTTGATTCCCAGTCGTAAATGGCAACACCGCCACCGACCGTATGCCCTGCCGTGGCGTTCGCAACACAATCCACCCCGCCATCGCCAGAAGGACCACGACCGCGATGCCCGTAATCCACGCCGCCGGTTTCTTTCGCCACGCACCAGAGTTCGAAACCGGCACCGCCGCCACCGAACCTGACGACGTATCCCGCTTGAACCGCTTCAAATCTGCCCGCAACTCCGCCGCGCTTTGGTAGCGCACGTCGCGGTCCTTCTCCATGGCTTTCGTGATGATCCGTTCCAGCTCGGCCGGGATCTCCGGATTCAGCCGCGCCGCAGGCGTTGGCGCCTTGTGCAAGATCCCGTCAAACAGTACCGCTGAAGTCTCTCCCCGGAACGGCATGCTTCCCGTCGCCATCTCATAGAGCACCGCCCCGAACGAAAACAAATCCGTGCGCGCATCCAGCGGCTTTCCCAGCGCTTGCTCCGGTGACATATACGCCACCGTCCCGAGCGACGTTCCCGGGCTCGTCAGATGCTCCTCATCCACATCCATCGTCGGCCCAGCGCTGTTGCCCGCGCTGTCCGGCCTGTGTTCCATCTTCGCCAGACCGAAATCCATCACCTTCGCCAGCCCCCGCGTCGTCACAAAAATATTCGCCGGCTTGATATCACGATGCACGATCCCCTTGGCATGCGCCGCATCCAGCGCATCGGCAATTTGCAACCCTAGTTCCACGACGGTCTCAATCTCCAGCGGTTTTCGCGCAATGCGGTCCTTAAGGGTCGTCCCCTCCAGAAACTCCATCGCGATAAACGTCCGCCCGTCCTGCTCGCCAATGTCATAAATCGTGCAGATGTTGGGATGGTTCAACGCCGACGCCGCCTGCGCCTCGCGCCGAAACCGCGCCAGCGCCTGCGGATCCCGCGCAATCAACTCTGGAAGGAATTTCAGCGCAACGAATCGCTGCAGCCGCGAGTCCTCGGCCTTATACACCACTCCCATCCCGCCGCCCCCCAGCTTTTCGACGATGCGGTAATGCGAAATGGTCAACCCAATCATGGAAATGCAGCGCCCCGATGTTCGCGCAATCTTAGGTATGCCCCCACTCGAAGTCAACAACACGCGTGGGGCCCCGCTATTGCAAGCTCCCCGACACCCTCCGCGTCCTCCTCTTCCTCTGTGGTGAATTGTCTTCTGCCCGCAGCCGCGATGCTTCCCAAACCCATCCGCTAAAATCGAACTACCATGAAAATCGGAGTTCTGGCCCTGCAAGGTGATTTCGACGCTCACCGCCGCCGTCTCGAAGAACTCGGCGCCGAGGTCATCCTCGTCAAGAAACCCGAGCAACTCGACGCCCTCGACGGTCTCGTCATTCCCGGCGGAGAATCCGGCACGTTCCTCAAACTGCTCGGCGAAGATGGATTCGCTAAGCTGAAAGACTTCGTCCACTCAAAGCCCACCTTCGGCACATGCGCCGGGGCCATCCTCCTCGCCACCGAAGTCGAGAACCCACAGCAGGAAGGCCTCGGCGCACTCAACATCCGCATCCGCCGCAACGCTTACGGACGCCAGATCGACAGCTCCATCCGCGAAGGCCTCTTCGGCACCTCGCCCATCGAAATGGTATTCATCCGCGCTCCCAAAATCGAGCACGTCGGTGAAGGCGTCGAAGTCCTCGCGACAGAAGGGCACGACCCCGTAGCCGTTCGCCAGGGGAAAACCATGGCCGCCACCTTCCACCCCGAACTCTCCGACGACCCCCGCATCCACCAGGCCTTCCTCGACTTAATCACGAACGGAAAGAAATAAAGAAGGTATCGGGCACCATCCACCGGGTGTCCCATCCTTCTTTCGCCTTCGTTGCGAAAGAGGATGGGGATGTTTGGCTTGGACGACGGAAGATTTGATCCTTCCAAAAAAGTTCTTGACATCTTAATCGCGTAACGATAAGGTTACGCATTATGCGGAACCGTTCGGTTACATATCCCGGCCCCCAACGCACCGAAGCCACCTTCCAGGCGCTCTCCGACCCGACCCGCCGCGCCGTCCTCGATCTGCTCCGCCGGGGCAGCCAGCCTGCCGGGCAGATCGCCGAAGCCTTCCCCGTCTCCCGTCCTGCGATCTCCAAGCACCTCCGCCTCCTGCGCCGCGCCCATCTGGTCCGCGAGCACCGCGAAGGCCGCAACCGGGTTTATGAGTTGAATCCCGAACCCCTCCGCGCCGTCGATTCCTGGATCGAGCAATACCGCGTCTTCTGGCAAGCCAGTCTCAACAACCTGAAATCGTTCGTCGAAACCGAATACGCGCGCGAGACACAATCCTCGCGTAAACCGAAACCATAATCTCGCAGGAGAATCTCTCAGGAGAAAGGATAGAAAGGAAAACCGTCATGACAAAATCCACTCGCATCGCCGCCGTAATCTTCGTCGCTCTTGCCGCCACCGCCGCCCTCGCTCAATCCGACGCCCAAAAATCTTTCACCCAACTCAAATCGCTTGCAGGCTCGTGGGAAGGGAAGACCTCTGACGGTAAACCCCTGCTCGTCTCCTTCCGCGAAACCGCTGGCGGCTCCGCTCTCATGAGCGAAATCCAGGGCGACCATGGAATGATCTCGATGATCAACATGGATGGCCCGAATAAGCTCCTCATGACTCATTACTGTGCAGCCGGCAATGAGCCGCGGATGCAAGCTAGTCAGTCGCCTGACGGCAAGACCGTCACTTTCACCTTCTTCGACGGCACCAACATCGCTCCCGGCGCGGGCCACATGCAAAGCGTGGTTCTCACCATGCTCGATGACAACCACCACACCGAAGACTGGACCTTCGTCGATCATGGCAAGGAGCTGAAACGATTCTTCGACCTCTACCGCAGGACTGAAGCCAAAATGTAATCGGATCATGTCGGACGGACAGCACGTGTGGGAATGTCCACCCTGTCCGTCCAGCTTCCGACTTTTGTTTTTGATTTGTGACGACAGAAGGGCTACAAACCCGACACAGGAGAATCGCGAATGCCGACAGCTATCACCCCCGACCTCGACGCCATTGTGAGCGAGGTCGACATCGTCGCCCCTGCGGCCCGCGTCTTTCAGGCTCTGACCACCGCCTCCGAACTCAAGCGCTGGTTCGGTTCCCCGGAGTGTCCCGCGAAATTCTGGGAGATGGACCCGCGCCCCGGCGGCCGTTACGGCTACGCCACCGAGGCCGGCTCCGTCGTCGTCAACGGCGTCCGCCAGTTCGATTGCCACGGCGAGATTCTCGAATATGATCCTCCGCGCCTCCTCGTCTACACCTGGCTTGCCAACTGGCACGACGACATCGCTCGCCCCACTGTAGTCCGTTGGGAGCTCACGCCCACACAAACGGGAACGCACGTGAAAGTGACACACAGCGGTCTCGCGCAAGAAGCCGCCGCCCGCAAGGATTACAGCGCTGGCTGGCCCGAAGTAGTCGAAATGCTAAAGAAGTTCGTAGAGGGATAGAACAGAGGGTGCCCCATTCTAACGTCGCGTTCTTTGTGACGTTAGAGTGGGGATTTTCAAATACTCAGGAGATCAACATGGCCACCGCCACCATCACCCCCGACCAGACCGCCGTCATCGCCGAAATCTTCATCGCCGCTCCTCCCGCCCGCGTCTTCCAGGCCATCAGCGATCCCGCCCAGCTTCCGAAGTGGTGGGGACAATCCGGCCTCTACCACGTCACCAAATCCACCATGGACGTCCGCGTCGGCGGCAAGTGGCGCAGCGACGGCATCGGCGCCGACGGTAAAGCCTTTTACGTCGAGGGCGAATATCTCGAAGTCGATCCTCCCCGCCTGCTCGTCCACACCTGGATCGGCAGCTACAGCGGCCCTGAGAAAACCGTCGTCCGTTGGGAACTCATTCCTCACAGCGTGCACGGACTGGCGCCCAGCGGTCCCCGCAAATCCGGCACAGGCACGCTGGTCCGCGTTCGTCAGGACGGTTTCGCCAGCGCAGAGTCCGCCACCAGCCATGGCGAAGGCTGGAAGCGGGTCCTGGGCTGGCTCGAAGCCTTCGTGGAGGAACCGTCGAATCAATGACCCCTCTGACCGGAGGGTGGGATGTGATCCGGGGTGCCCCATTCTAACGTCGCGTCTCTGCGACGTTAGAGTGGGGATTATGATCTTTACCCGGTTTTGTGGAAATTCTTGTCAAGCCCCCTAAACTACCCGATTCCCCGCAAGCCCCACATTCGCAAGCAGAAATAAAGTTCCTATTTTTGCCACTTTACCCCCTCCAACTTGAGATAATAGATGTAGAAGGATAGATTTCAGAAAGCGCAGCCTCCGGGCCGCGCTTTTCGTGTTTTAGGCGATCAATTTCATAAGAAGGAGAGTCAGGCGCAGCCCACGAGCTGCGCCTTGTCTTTTATGCGAAACGCACCCTTAATCCTGATCCAACCCAGCAGGGAAGACCTCTTCCTCCCAGACCTCACCGGAATCATCACCCTCCACGCCGTCGCTATCCCCACCCGCAAGCGTCGCGGAGAAGCCGCCGAAGCCGCCTTCCTCGCCCGTGCCACCCACCTCGAATTCACCGTTTGCCTCCCCTGGGGAGACAGCGAGCGCTACGACTCCGTCGTCGAACGCGGCCGCGGATTCCTCCGCGTCCAAGTCAAGTCCGCTACCGGTTATGCGGAGCATCGCTACCGCGTCAAGACCGCCGGAGCTAGCGGCGTCCCCTACACCCCCGCAGAAATCGATTTCTTCGTCGCCTACATTGTCCCCGAAGACATCTGGTACATCATCCCCATCGAGGCCATCGGACGCCGCAAAGGCATCCACTTCTATCCCAATGCTCGCCACAAATCCCGCGCCCAATTCGAAAAATACCGCGAAGCCTGGTGCCTCCTCGCCTGCCGCCCCCAAGCAAGAGGCTGGAAAGATATCCCCTCAGTCTGCCGATGTAGGGACCTTCCGGTGCGCTGCGTCGTGTGCCCGAATCGATGCACAGATGGGGAAGGGCACGACTTTCAGTCGTGCCGATAAGCAGCCCCATACGATCCGGCTTTAGCCGCTGAGGTTCGCTCTCGGCTGCCGGCCAAACAAAGTGGGACGCAGCAACCCGTTGTCATCCTGAGCAAAGCGAAGGATCTGTGCATCTCGCTGCCAGCATCTCATCGCTCAATCTGGAGGAATCAAATCCCTAGCGGCCGTCCTCTCGCAACATTGAGGACGGCCACCAGTGACTCAGTTTCACTCCAAAACGGCGATGGAGAAATTACGCCGCCCGTTCCGTCATTTTCTCCATCACTTGGTCGATGCTAAAGCTTGCTGGCTTCTGCCGTGGCGGGAACTCCTTGAAGCTCTCGAGCCATTTCATGAGCAGCGGCGGGGCGACATACTGGAGAGGGATGTTCTCCAGGAACCAGTCGTTGTACTTGAAGCTCTCTTCTCCGCGTTCGAACGGATCGGCGCGGAGGTCGAAGAACTTCGGGATGCGCATCAGCGACAAGGGCTCACGCCAGACGTCCAGGCCTACACTGCGCTGTTCGGCGAAGACAATCTTGAACCGGCCAATCCGCATTCCCATACAGTCGCCGTCGTCACTCCAATAAATGAAGCCTTCCCGCGGTGACTTTTCCTGCTTGCCCGAAAGGAACGGCAAGAGGTTGACACCATCGAGATGGACCTTGAAAGACTTGCCGCCGATCGTGTAGCCCTTTTTCACCTTCTCGACCAGATCAGGCTCGCCGTTCGCCGCCGCGAAGGTCGGGATGAAGTCTTGCGGCGATCCGGTCGATGTTCGGCGTGCGGTACCCCATCAGGCCGTGATTGTAGGCGCTGACGTTGAACCATCCGATATCGTCAGCCATGATGAACAGAATGTTCGGCTTCCTTGGCATGGTCTTCACTTTTTCCGGCATTTGATTGCTCCTCGCTGAATTGATAAACAAGGCTCCGTGGCAGACTTTCGGGTGTGAGACTGACAGGCTTCCATATGACTGGAGGCTATTAGAGCGAGGCGCTACCCTCAAGACAAACTGTCAAAACTGATAGATTCCAACGATTTGTGAAGCGTTTCTCGAGCCCCCTGCAATTGACTCTTGTAATCGGCAGTTACGCTCAGAAGTCCTGCTTGCTGGTTCTACCCGTGGTATCCTACGGGCCGCAAAAAACGCAGGTAGGAGAACAGTTTGGCTTTCAAATCGAGCCGCCCGGTCTACGCCATCGTGCTGCTGGTGATGTCTGGTTTTTTTATGTGCACGACGTTTCTTCCTTTCTTGTATTCGGTCGTGTTTCCGAACAAGAATCTGCAAGCATTTATCACTGCCTTGGAAGGGCGCGAGCCTCCTCCCCTAGACTCAGACACGGTTGTTCAGCAAACCATTGCTACTGTCGGAGCTTTGAAGAGAACCATGAAAATTGGGTACGGCTATCAAACCACGACTCAGATTCACTACGCTGAACCGCGAACCATTGAGAAAATTGAGGTCTCGCAGGACATTACTATCGCGTGGTTCGAGAAGCATCCCGAGCCCGTGCTCGTAGCATTTGCGTGCTACGAACATAGTGACGGCCAGAAGGACTACGGGATCAGGGAAGTCAATCCACTTGTCGTGGTGCGTGGGTATGCGATTCCACTTCTTTTTTTCGGTTTGTCGCTCTTTCTAGCGCGCAAGAGGAAGCCTCCTATTTCGGCTCAATGAAGCATTCCCGCCGAATGCTCTATTTTCCTCCAACGGCACCAGACCGATAACTCGCGATCACCTAAGAGAGCCCAATGGCGCTCTTCTCCGAGTGCATGCAGCCGTGTGCGCAGATCGTGCTTGACGGTGCCGACATTGTTAGAGATGGGATTTCACGCCAATCATCGGAAAAAGTGCCGCCAGCGGTAACCTTGCTGTGCCCTGATTCTTGTGGCTAACATGAGGCCAGATGAATGCAATGCCCACGACGGTTAAGGCGCTGAGCGGCACCTTTCGATCATCGTTCATCGTGTCGCTCGTCATCGTGGTCCTTAGCATCTCCGTACCTTTCGTAACGGCACCCGGTGCTATGGACGGAGCCATAAAAGTGAGCATGTTCCTTGCGCTGGTGTGGGTCGCTTGGGTTGTCGTCGCATTCACGAAGTTTAAGTGGCGCGCTCTCTGGTTTCTGGTTGGTACGCCCCTGGCTGGCTGGTGGTTGATCGCGCTATACATGATCGCCTCGGGCTGCGCCCACAACATCAAGAATTGTCCTTGACCACGCGCGAGTCCCACAACTGCTGGGCCATAACGCTCACTGAGGGCTCAAACTCTTCTATTCCCGCCCGATCACAAATGAAACGCGCTAGGTCATTCGTGATGGGATAACCCAAGGTACCGTCCCGCCAGTCTGGATTGATCGAAAAATCGGGAACTGAGTTCTGGAGCCGATCAATTAGGTTGTCGCGTGTGATCTGTATCGAATACGACATGCGGCGTCATTCTATGTGCAAGGTTTTAACCTTGCAATGTCAACTGTCGTTAGCAGGCCGTTACACTCAGAATGTATGGTCCGCCGCCGGACTGCAAGAGGTTTGAAGTTGGGCGAAGGGACAGTCTGCGTAAATGTATCCGGCCTCTTAGTGGAGAATCGCTCTCCGGGCACTTGATGATGATCCGCACGTGCCGGTCCTTTAAAATCCCTCGGTCACCAGGGACGCGTTTGAGTGTCCAGGTTTTCCGGCACGCCGTTGGACTGTTCTTTCGTCTCCTTCTCTCCTCAGCAGACCTTGGTGGAACTTTCAGCAAACTTCGTCGTCGTGGCGGTGGAAAAGTGGAAAGCGTTCTGTGCTTTCCAAGCGTAGCGTCTTTTCCACGGCCATCAAGCGGCCACCTGTTGCAGCGGCTGATGTCGATACTCTTTGCCGCTGGACAACACGGCCCAGGCCATGCGAGCCAGCTTGTTGGCGATCGCCACCACGACCTTATTACGTGGAGCACGCTGCGCCAACCGGTGCACCCACTGCCCGAATCCTCCGGTGTCGTACTTAACGCGAAGCAGTACCGCGCGGGCACCGTGGATCAGCATGCGACGTAGATAGATGTTGCCGCGCTTGCTGATGCCGAACAGCTTCTGCTTGCCCCCGGTGGAGTACTGCCGTGGCACCACGCCAACCCAGGCCGCGAAGTCACGTCCCCGGCGAAAAGCAGCTCCGTTGCCGATGGCGGCCACGGTGGCGGTGGAGACCAGCGGGCCAAAGCCGGGAATTTGGCGCAGCCGCCGGCAACGCGCATCATCGTTACTAATGCGCTCGATCTCGTCGGTGATCGCCTTAATGTCTATCTCCGTTTGCTTCCACTCCTGCCACAACCGATCCAGCAGCCAGCGCAGGCGCGGGCTCAGGTTCTGCTCGGCATCTTCAATCACGGTGGGTAGGTTCTTGCGCAGGTAGATGGGCCGCGCCGCGAAGGTGAGGCCGCGTTCCAGCAAGAATCCGCGGATCTCGTTGATCAGCGCCGTGCGACGCTGCATCAGTCGATCGCGCACACGGTGCATGGCCTGCCAATCGAGTTGCTCCTGCGTTTTGATCTGCACAAAGCGCATGTTCTGCTTGGTCACGGCTTCGGCGATCGCTTCCGCATCGATGAAGTCGTTCTTGTTCGACTTGCGATAGGGTTTGACGAACTGCGCAGGGATGAGCTGCACCTGGTGCCCTTGTGCTCGCAAGGCGGCTCCCATGAAGTGTGCTCCCGCACATGCCTCCAGTCCGATTAAGGAGGCCGGCAGGTTCGCGGTGTAGGCCAGCAGTTGCGGGCGAGAGAACTTTTTCCGAACCAGAATCTTGTTGTGCTCTCCTAATGCAACCAGGTGAAAGGTGGTCTTGCCCAGATCGATGCCGATGGATGCGATGTTCATGTGATGATCCTCCTGATGTAATACCGCCGAGTCAAATCCTACTCGCGGCGGACCATCTCATTAATCCCTGTTCCGGCCATTCTGAGTGCTATGGGGATTCTCCGTCAATTCGGGAACTGACAAGCCAGTCGGATATGCGATAGTGTCTCAGTTTATTTGTGAGACAGAATGAAGATTATGCCAGCTAAGAACGACACTGCTACTATGAACCAAAACGTCTTCGGCTCTTTGGCGCGGCTCACCAAACCTTGACCGCGTGTAAGAGTTTTCCCGGTAAACATCGAAATCCCGGCCACGATCAAGAAGAGGAAGCCCAACAAGTGAACCGGCTCGGTGATGACGTATGAGATACGGTCTATATTCATTCGGCGAATGCGTCCTGCAATCCAAGCTGGCCGCTCTACGAATAGCCTCTTTAGCTCGGTGGTGCCTGAGACGCTTTGCGGCTCCGAGTTTGCCATACGATCACTGCTCGATCAACTGACAAAATCAGGCCATAGCACAAGCATGCGCTTTTCCTTCGCCTTTTTGCGGGATGATGAGTGATATCGAGATGTTTCGCCAGTCATCGAGCTACCTTCATTTAGCCTGTGTGCCGAAGTAGTCGTTAGCGACACGCAACAA
Organism: uncultured Acidobacteriaceae bacterium; assembly: GCA_963706645.1. Taxonomy (GTDB): domain Bacteria; phylum Acidobacteriota; class Terriglobia; order Terriglobales; family Acidobacteriaceae; genus Sulfotelmatobacter. Next base: position 59,412 of record CAVPNR010000004.1, on the reverse strand, counting down.
ATCGGTGTCGGTCAGAACACCGTACTCGATGCGCGGTTTTTTGCCCGGAACGACGAGGTAGTATCCAATGTCCGCTTTGGCTGGACGGAAAGTGGTTACGGCTTTTCCGACGCGAACGCGAAAAGAGTGTGCGTACAGTTCATGGAACTCGATGCCTGCGTTCTTGAGCGGTTCGCGGACGTGAGTCGCATACAACCGGAAGTCGCTCAAGGCTTCGTTCGTATCGGCATCCTTTTGCAACTCGGCGTCGCTAACCGGAGGGAAGAATGCTACGATTGTGCGGCCTTCTGCCTCGACAAGGGGAGGGTTCTCCGCAGCCGAGACGGGCAGTGTTCGGACAGTCAAAAGGCAGACCGCAGCGAAGCCAAATAGAACAATCAGCCGTTTCATGTGCAAGTAAATGTACGCCAAGCTTGAGAAGAGTTCCACACCTCACTGTAGCTGTTGTTAGCAGGCCATTACACGTTTTGACCGCTGGTCATTGAGTGATATGGGGATGTTATGCCAACTAGGATTTCAGGTGCTGGCCTAGAGAGCGAAAAACTCAATGATTTGCGCTTGTCCTGCCTGTGTATTTGCGGCGGAGGAATTGTGCCGCTCTTGACAGGAAGTACCACCACAGGGTGCCGACAACAACCATCCAAGTCCAAGCAAGCGCGTCATGGTGAAAAGATAACGCGAAAGCAACGAATGAAATAGGAAGATCGACTATATTCACGAATGTCATCAGTATTCCTAAGAACTGTAGCTGCGGCACTACAAAACCACTCATGGCCACAATGCAGACGCTGAGATGAGCGAGCGGCAACCAGTAGACAGAACGGAGACGCCTTCCCGAGTTCATCATGCTCAGAATATAGCCGGAGTTTATGGAAACCGAGCGTAACTGATCAGGCGATAGCGCTCAAAGCCAACCCCGCAAGGCTTGGCGAGAATTTCTCAAAAAGCGCGGACGTTGCCCTTGCCGATGGTTTTGGTTCACCGAGAAAAGTGGATTAACTGTGTCACGGGTTTTGACTGGGAAAAAAGGAAGACCCAAATCACAGCGGCAATCACTGCCACCATCATCCAGATGCGGTGCCGTTTCACAAGGGCATGATGCCACAGTCAGGGATGCTAAAGCGAGGCCGTTGATATGCAGCACTACCAACTGTCGCTAACGCATTATAAGAGGGCGTCCCTTTAGGAGTAGGTTATGAGCGCAAGCATCATTCCCTACGAAAGGAACACCCTCCATGAATAGCGAAAAGTATATTGGGCTCGACGTTCATCAAGCAACCATCTCGGTGGCAGTATTGGATTCCACTGGCAAGTTAGTCATGGAATCAATTCTGGAAACAAAAGCCGCGACCATTCTGGAGTTCTTTGCGGGGTTGCGCGGAACTTTATCGGTCACCTTCGAAGAAGGAACTTGGGCCGCGTGGCTGTATGATTTACTGAAGCCTCATGTGGCCAAGCTGGTGGTGTGCAATCCGCGAAAAAATGCTCTGCTCAAAGACGGAAACAAAAGTGATCGTATCGACGCCCACAAGTTGGCCGAACTGTTGTACCTGAACAAGCTCAGCTCGGTCTACCATGGCGAGACGGGCGTGCGCATGCTGCGCGAGCTAGCCCGGAGCTACCTGACCATCGTCAAAGATCTGACCCGAGTCATGTGTCGGTTGAAAGCGGTCTATCGCAGCTGGGCGATCCCCTGTGCCGGCCGCGACGTCTACTATCCCCGTCATCGAGCCGAGTGGCTGGGCAAGATCAAGGAAGCCGGCGTCCGTCGCCGAGCCGAACGACTCTACCAGCAACTGGACATGTTGCAGCACTTGCGCCAGGAAGCGCGCCGCGAGCTGTTGGCGGAGAGTCGCAAGCATGCCATCACCGTCAAACTACGGCAGATTCCCTCACTGGGACCGATTCGCTCCGCCTTGGCGGTGGCGCTGATCCAGACCCCGCATCGTTTTCGCACTAAGCGACAGCTTTGGGCTTACAGCGGACTTGCTTTGGAAACCCGCACCAGTGCGGAATATTGCTATGTCAAAGGCGGACTGCGACGTTCTAAGAAACAGATCTCCATTCGCGGTCTGAACAAGGACCACAATCATGATCTGAAAGGCTTGTTCAAAGGTGCGGCCACCAGGGCCAGTGTACTGCCCGGCCCGTTCCAGGATTTCTACCAGAGATCACTGGCCAAAGGTATCAAGCCAACGATGGCGCGTCTCACGCTGGCGCGCAAGATTGCAGCCATCACGCTAACTCTATGGAAGAAGGGAGAAAACTTCGACGCTGACAAACTGAAATCACAAGCCGCTTGAGCGTCTCATGGGAAGAGCCCTCCATCTCCGCTGATCTTTTTCTGGTGGTGGCCAGTTGGTTCTTGAGACGCTCGGGTTCGAGGGTGAGCATCCTTATGGCCTGTAGGCGCACAGTGCCTGTGGCACTGAGCCTCTGTGTTAACCCTATGCCCTCTCGGATAACCCGAAAAAGCACTAGGCCTCGAGTCGCAGATAGAACCATGGTTGACACCGTACAACCACGAGTGCTTGCCAGTTTCAGAAACCAATCGGCGTTGTCGCTACTAATGAACATGCAGCTGCTGAGATGGAGCAAAGCAAAACCCGAAACCACAGGGCAAAACACAAGACTCGAGCGTCACTCTTATCTGACAAGGGACTGGATGCCGCGAACCATATCCGCGCTTCCGGCGGAGGAAGAAGAATGTTCTTGACATCCCCTCTTATAGAACAGGCCTTATCGCAAGCTTGCGCTTTTACTTCGCCTTTTTCGGCGTTGATGAGCGCTATGGCGAACTTTCGCCAGACCTCGACGAAACGATTGGGCTGGGATTGTCGCTTGTCTCGACCGCCACTGACTCACAAGGATCAGTTAGCGGAGAAGAGGGGACCTTGATACGGACCCACCCGCCGGGTGCCCCATCCTTTTCGCGTTTTGTGCGACAAGGGTGGGATTCACTAAATTGAATCTCTTGGGTTTTGATCCCCGTCGAAAGTCAAAATCCCCACCCTAACGTCGCAAAAACCGCGACGTTAGGATGGGCACCCTCGCGCTATACTTTCCTTATATGTCTGGGGTTCCACAAAGCAATCTGCAAAAGCCGCAGAAGACGTTTTATCTCGAAACCTTCGGCTGCCAGATGAACGTTCACGACTCCGAAAAAGTCGTGGGCACGCTCATTCAGGAAGGCTATCGCCAGGTGGAGACCGTCGAGGCGGCCGACCTGGTGCTGTACAACACGTGCTCGATCCGCGATAAGGCCGAGCAGAAGGTGTTCAACCGGCTCTCCGATTACAAGAAATATAAAAAGCAGGGCAAGACGTTCGGCGTGCTCGGTTGCGTCGCGCAGCAGGAAGGCGAAAAGATTTTCGAGCGCGCGCCCTATGTGTCGCTGGTGTGCGGATCGGCGTCGTACAACAAACTGCCGAGCATGCTGGCGCAACTGGAAGCCGCGTCAGCTGCCACACGCGAGATCCCTCGACCCGCCGGTGAAAACGCGGGTCTTCGGGATGACGCCTCGGTTATAGCGGAAACGGGGAAGTTCGGAGCGAGGTCCGGAAGCCGAAAGCCGGAGGCCGAAAGCCTGGTTCGCATCACTGGCCTCGACGACCGCCAGACCGACGCCTGCTTCGAAACCGAATTCACTGCGCGCACCAATCCGCATCGCGGATACATCACCATCATCGAAGGCTGCGACAAGTTCTGTGCTTACTGCGTGGTGCCCTATACGCGGGGCAAGGAGCGCAGCCGCACCTCGCAATCGGTCCTCGCCGAAGCCCGCCAGATGGCCGATCTCGGCTACACGGAAATTCAATTGCTCGGCCAGAACGTAAATTCATACAAGGATTCGGAAGGGAATCCGGCCGCCAGAAAAACTTTTGCCGAGTTGCTGGCCGCCGTGGGAGAAGTTCCCGGCATCCGCCGCGTGCGCTTCACGACTTCACACCCGCGCGACTTCGGACGCGATATCGTCGACGCGATCGACGCCGTCCCTACGCTGTGCGACCACGTGCACCTGCCCGTGCAGAGCGGATCGACGCGTGTGCTCGACGCCATGCAGCGCCTCTACACCCGCGAGCAATACATGGAGCGCATCGCCTGGATGAAGGCCGCGAAGCGCGAAATCAGCATCACCACCGACGTGATCGTAGGATTCCCCGGAGAAACCGAAGCCGACTTCGCCGAGACATTAGACCTGCTGGACGAAGTCGTCTACGACGCCGTCTTCGCCTTCAAGTATTCGCCGAGGCCAAACACGCCGTCACTAAAACTGGACGACGCGATCCCGGACGAGGAAAAAGCCCGCCGCCTCGAAGTCTTGATGGCCAGGCAGCGCGAGATCCAACGGGTCCGCTACGAGAAATACATCGGTACAAGATGTGAAGTAATGGTTGAAGGTAAGAACGAGGTCCGCGCCCAATACATCGGCCGCACCACCCACAACAAAACCCTGAACTTCACGGCCCCCGAGCACGCGAATCCCAAACCCGGAGCCTACGCGCCGATCCTGGTGACTGGAAGTTTTCCCAACAGCCTGCTCGGCGAATTGGTGATATAAGAATGGAATTTAGCAGGAGACCCCCCATGGAAGTAGAAATGACAATCCGCGGCCTAATGATGGATCCGGTTACGAATATGCCGATTGTGGTGTTGAAGGATGTGGGCGGAGACACCGTGCTGCCGATCTGGGTGGGGGTTTACGAGGCGAATGCGATTGCGATGGAGATGGAGAAAGTCAGCGCGCCGCGTCCGATGACGCATGACTTAATCAAGAACGTACTGACGGGGTTGGAGACGCAGGTGCACAAGGTCGTGGTGACCGAGTTGCGCGAGGATACGTTTTATGCGGTGATCTGGCTGGAGCGCGGCGGCGAGGTGATCAGCATTGATTCGCGTCCGTCGGATGCGCTGGCGCTGGCGCTTCGGGTGGATTGCCCGATCTTCGTGGAAGAAATCGTGTTGAAGACTTCGAAGCTGGCGGCGAATATGTCGGACCGGGTGACCTCGGAGGAGTTGCGGAAGTATCTGGAGGGGCTGGGCGACGACGATTTAGGGAAGTACAAGATGTAGGGAGTTGAGTTGCCGGTAGCCAGTTGCCAGTAAGATCCAGTCAATTTGACGGTTGAGATTCCCGCCTGCTGTTTCGCCCTTCCTTGTCTGTTTACATAATACCTGTTATCGGACATTACATATGCAGCTGCCTGGCCGGAGTTCAAGGCGAAACCTCGAAGGGCACTCCCACGCGGGCACGTGGTCCTACATCTAGCTTCCCTTCAGCATGTACTTCACGAGGCACCAGAGAGCGCGAAAGCCGTCTCGCCAGCCGATCTTTTTGCCTTCTTCGTAGGTGCGTCCCCAATAGCTGATGCCGACTTCATAGATCCGAAGGCGGCGCTTGGCGACCTTTACGGTGATTTCGGGCTCGAAGCCGAAGCGGTTTTCTTCGATCGGAATGGACTGGAGGATTTCGCGGCGAAAGACTTTGTAGCAGGTCTCCATGTCACTAAGGTTGATGTTCGTGAGGGCGTTGGAAAGAAGCGTGAGGATGCGATTGGCGACGTAGTGCCAGAAATAGAGGACGCGGTGGGGGGCGGCTCCAAGGAAACGGGATCCGTACACCACGTCGGCCTTGCCTTCAAGTAAAGGATGAAGTAATGCCTGATAGTCGGCGGGATCGTATTCGAGGTCGGCATCCTGGATGACGATGAAGTCTCCGGTGGCCTCCTGGATGCCGCGTCGGAGGGCGGCGCCCTTGCCCATGTTCTTGGGCTGGAGCATGACGCGAATCTGAGGATGGGCGAACTGCAGCTCAGAGAGAATCTCGCGGGAGCCGTCGCGGGAACCGTCGTCGACGCAGATGAGTTCGATCTCCAGAGGGACGGCGAGCACCCGGGAGATGACCTCGCGAAGGGTGGCCTGCTCGTTATAGACGGGCATGACGACGGAGAGCTTCATGGGTGCGATCACAGTAAAGGGGTGTGGGAGAAAGCGTCAAGGCGCGAAGAGTGGCGGCAGTAGATCGAGCGGCCGAGAGATGACCCACTCACGCGGACTCGACGACAATACCAAATCGCGACGAACCTCCGCGACGTGGGTAATGCGCGGAGGCTGGCGGTGTTCTTAAGCAGGAAGAAGTGAGGGGTTCGGGGAAGTCGACCCACAGGGGCTGAAGCCCACATTGATTTCACGTTCTTACGCGGCCCTGGAATGGCCGCTCTTCCACGGTCGTGCATGCGTTGTTTCAGCAACGACTTGAGCGGAAGAAGTGAGGGGGTTAGCTACAGAGAACCAGTTTCGGGTGGAATAGGGTGCCGGCTACGCGGGTGGCGATGGCGATCAGGTCACGTTGACCGCTGAAGACCTTAATTTGGCGGGCGCGGGAGAGGTCGGGGAGATTGACGGTGCGTCCGCTGCGGATACGGGCGACGGTGGCTTCGTCGGCGGTGACGGAGGGGAGTTGGGGGAGCAGTTTTCGTGGGTGAACGCAAAGAGCGTCAAGGGAATCAAAATCCCCACCCTCTCCCAAAGAACGCGAGAAGGATGGGGCACCCGTAACACTAGGTCCCTCCACTCCGCTTGTCTTTCCCTCCGGGAAAGACAAGCTCCGGTCGGGATGACGATTTCCTGCTGCTTCCGTCAGTTGGTCGGGATGACATCGATTTGCGGCTTCGGCGAGTTCTTCTAAGGTGTGGGCGTCTGCGAGGGTGAATTCGGCGACGGCGGTGCGGCGGAGGGATTCGAGATGCGCGCCGCAGGCTAGTTCCCTTCCCATATCGTGGGCGACCGAGCGCATGTAGGTTCCGGAAGTGACGTGGGCACGGAAGCGGACGCGGTCGGCGGTGACTTGGAGGATTTCGAATTCCTTGATCTCGACCTGCACTGGCTCGAGTTTTACTTCTTTCTGCTGGCGGGCCAGTTTGTAGGCGGGGACGCCTTTGATTTTTTTGGCGGAGAATGGAGGCGGAGTTTGCTGGATGACGCCGCGGAAGCGGACGGCTAGGGACTCGATTTCTTCGGCGCGTAGGCTGACGGGTTTGGGTTCCGTGGTGGCGTCGCCTTGAGCATCGTAAGTATCGGTGGCGAAGCCGAAGCGGATGGTGCCTTCGTAGGTTTTTTCGGATGCGGTATAGAACTGGGCGAGGCGCGTCAGGTTGCCGGTAACGAGCGGGAGGACGCCGGTGGCCATGGGATCGAGGGTGCCGAGATGTCCGATGGATCGTTCGCGGAGAATGCGGCGGGCGCGGTTGACCACGTCGTGCGAGGTGAGTCCGGAGGGCTTGTCGATGATGAGGACGGAGTTCATGAGGGAATTGCGAAGAGCGTACCGCCGGGGGCTAAAACCCGACAGTTTAGAGCACAGGTGTTATCGCAGCGCGCAAAGCGCCGCGGCCACCGAGAATCATGATCGTAGGCTACTTCAAAGTAGCCGACTACCGAAAATCATCGGCAGAGTGGAGATCCACGAGAACTGTTGTACCCTGTAATACTAACTTACCAAATCTTCCATGCTTCCCCTTAAAGACGACCAACCACGATACAGCACGCCGTACGTGAATATATTTCTAATCGGACTCAACATTCTGATTTACCTGTTGCAATTTCTGCAGCAGGTGACGGATCCGCGAGGCGCTGAGCTATTTGCGCGGCAATTCGGCGAAGTGCCGGCGCATCTGGCAGCGTTTCTGGCAGGCTCGCCGCGGTATTCGCTGGAACAGGTGGTGCTCCCATTTTTCACGTCGATGTTTCTGCACGCGGGCTGGGGGCACGTGCTGGGAAACATGTGGTTCCTGTATATCTTCGGGGACAATATCGAAGACTACCTCGGACACTTCACGTATCTGTTGTTCTACGTGCTATGCGGGCTGTTTGCGATGGCGGCGCAGGTGGCGATTTATCCGCACTCGAATGTACCGACGGTGGGAGCGAGCGGAGCGATTGCGGGAGTGTTGGGTGCGTATTTCATCTTGTATCCGCGAGCGCGGGTGCTGACGTGGTTCTTCGTGTTTGTCCTTTATCTGCCGGCGTGGGTAGTGCTGGGCGAATGGTTCGTGCTCAATTTTCTGTCGGGAGCGCAGACGTTGTCGATGGCCCATGCGGGGGGTGACATGGGAGGCGTGGCGTTCTGGGCGCACGTGGGTGGATTTGTTTCGGGGCTGGTGATGGCGAAGCTGTTTCCGGAGCGGAGGAGGCGGACGCCTTACGCCTACCGGTGAAGACTACAAAACCCCACTTCTCGGGCAAAGATCGCGCGAGAAATGGGGCACCCGAGCTATATCTTCTCGTTCTTTTCCCTCTCAAGAGACCAAGATACAAAGTCAAAAGCTAACGACAAGACTGTCCGTCCCACACGGGATGTTCTCGTCCACGGCTCAAGGATGTCGGTAAGATAGGGATCCTTCGACTGCGGTTGAGCTTCGCATTCGCGAAGCTCAATCCTCGCTCAGGATGACAAAACATCTGCTTTACTTTTTCGGGCGGGATTCGGGTGGGACGATGGATTGGCGGTCAGCATTGTAATTGGACTGGAAGCGGGAGGAAAGGGTCGCAAGGAGTTCGAGTTGGGTCCATCGGCGGATACGGGCAAGCAAACCTCAGGGCTCATCGGTGAATAAGCGACCACAGGGGCTGAAGCCCACACTGATTCTGCGCTCAACGCGGCCCTGAAGGGACGCTCTTCCACGGTAGTTCAAGCGTTTGTACTTGTGCAAGCGTTTGTAGCTGTACACGCGTTTGTAGTTGTGCAAGCGTTCGTAGTTGTACACGCGTTTGGGATTTCGTACACGCGTTTGTAGTTTTTCCGCAACCTCTGAAGTCGTGGTGCCGCCGCAGCGAACGAAGATTAGGAGGAACGTCAAAAAATGGGCGGACAGGAGTGTGCGTGCCACACGAGATGTCTCTCCTGAGGGAGTTGCCATACGAGGTTTGGTGAACCGCTACAGGGTGCCGAGCGTGGGGCGGATTTCGAGGGACTCTACAGTTGCGTTTGCTGGCAGGAGGATCGCTTGCAGGGTGGCAGCGGCGACGGTTTCGGGAGACATCATTTTCTTGCGGGGAGCTTGGGGCCAGAGAGTGGTCCAGATGTCAGTGTCGGTCGCACCGGGGAGCAGCGCAATGACGCGGATGCCGCGGGGGCGAAGTTCTTCGCGGAGAGTGTTGGTGAGGCCAAGAGCAGCGTGCTTGCTGGAGGTGTAGGCGGCGGATCCAGGAAAGACGCGGGTGGCGGCGACGGAAAGGTTGTTCACGATCGTGCCTCCGCGTTTCATGATGGCGAGCGCGGCTTGCGTGACGAGGAAGGTGCCGGTGAGGTTGGTATCGAGGACATCTTTCCAAACGGGAAGCGGAAGTTTCTCTATGGGGAGGTTGGCGTGGGCGATGCCAGCGTTGTTGATGAGGATATCGAGACGCTTGAATTGGCGGCGGGCGGCGCGGAAGAGGGCGTCGACGTCGTGGGGATCGCGAATGTCGCAAGAATGGGTGAGGACTTTGATTTTTGCCGAGGAGAATTCCCTGCTGGCGCGGGTTAAGGCTTTTTCGTCGCGGGCGGTGAGGATTAAGTTGCAGTCGTGAGCGGCGAGAGCGCGGGCTAGGGCAAGGCCGATGCCGCGCGTGGCTCCGGTGATTAGGGCCACCTGATCGCTTAAAGCTTTACTTGAGTGTTGCGTGGGCCCGGTTTTCATGGCGGCATGATCTTACATCATCGATCCGCACGATAGAGGCGGAAGGCAACCACGGGGCTAAAGCCCGCGCTCCTTAACGCGGCCCTAAAGGGACGCTCTTCCATGCACGCTCCTCAACGCGGACCTGATGGGACGCTCTTCCATGCACGCTGCTTGAGGTGGACCTGAAGGGACACTCTTCCATGCACGCTCCTTAGCGCGGGCCTGAAAAGGCCACTCTTCTAGGGTGGTGGAAACATTCATAGCCTTTTCGGCAACCTCTAGACGCTGTTGGGGCGCTGGCGGATCAGGGAGAGGAACTCGGATCGCGTTTCTTCTTCCTGGCGGAAGCAGCCTAGCATTGACGACGTGACGGCGGCGGAGTGCTGTTTTTCGACGCCGCGCATCATCATGCAGAGGTGACGGGCTTCGATGACCACGCCGACGCCCTGGGGTTCGATGACTTTCTGGATGGTTTCGGCGATCTGGGTGGTAAGGCGCTCCTGGATTTGGAAGCGGCGAGAGAAGAGTTCGATGAGGCGCGGAATTTTGCTGAGGCCGATGACGCGTCCGTTGGGGATGTAGGCGACGTGTACCTTGCCGAAAAATGGGAGCAGATGATGCTCGCAGAGGCTGAACATTTCGATGTCTTTGACGATGACCATTTCGTCGTAGTTCACGGTGAAGAGCGCGCCTTTGAGGAGGGCTTCGGGATCTTCCTGATATCCCTTGGTGAGGAACTTCATGGCTTTGTGGACTCGCTCGGGAGTTGAGGCCAGGCCTTCGCGGTCAGGATCTTCGCCGAGACGGACTAGCGTTTCGCGGACCAGATCTTCGTAGGTGGCGCTGGTGAGGGTGGCGGACTCTTTCGTCTGTTCGATCGGGACTGGTTTCATAAGTGGGCTGGATCAGCCTTGCCTATCTATTACACATTCTCATCCCGCCGGCAGCAAGTTGCATAGATCCTTCGGCGCAAAAGACGCGCCTCAGGATGACAGTCGGAAAAGCTAGTGACGCAACTCGTTTGTGCCGGCGTATTCGAAGGAGTTCATCATAGTTTCTTCGAGTCGTACTCTTTCAAGATGCGCTTTTTCGAAGCCCCGCTGCAAAATTTCGAAGATCTCGATGGAGAGATTTTCCGTCGTGGGCACATGTTGGGCGAATTCTTTCAGGGTATTCAAATTCTCCAAGTCGAAGCGAGAAAGCACTTCCCTTTCGACGAATCCGTCGAGATCGACGAGGTTGCAGACCATGCCCGTGGCGGGATCGACGGGGCCGCTGACGGTGACTTCGAGAGTGTAGTTGTGTCCGTGTCCGTGGGGGTTATTGCATTTGCCGTAAGTTGCGAGGTTTTCGTCGGGGGACATGTCGGCGTTGTGCAGGCGGTGGGAGGACGAGAAGTGGTAGCGGCGGGTCAGGTGGGCTTTCATGCGGCCTCCGAGACGAGCACGGGGGCTAAAGCGCAACTCGATTGAGCGTGTTTAACGCGGCCCTGAAAGGCCGCTCTTCCACCCGAATCTGCGAGATCCTTCGCCTCGCCTGAAATGCGGCTCCGCTCAGGATGACGCCGACATCTTGTGAGCAAGAATTTCATTGTTCACCGTAGAAATCGACGAAGAGGTCTGGGGTTTCGTAGACGCGGACGCGGTGGAGGCGGGCCTGGTGCAGTTTGGATTCGAGGCGCTGCCAGCAGGCGATGGCGAGATTTTCGGTGGTCGGAATCTGAGTGAAGAATTCGGGGACTTCTTTGTTGAGGAAGCGGTGATCCATGGCGTCAAGCACTTCGCGGTGCATGATCTCTTTGAGTTGCTTGAGATCGACGACGAAGCCGGAGCGGGGATCGACCTCACCCTTCACGGTGACTTCGAGGGTGTAGTTGTGGCCGTGTCCGTGGGGGTTATTGCATTTGCCGAAGAGGCGGCGGTTTTCTTCCGGGGTGAAGTCGGGATTGTGATAATAGTGCGAGGCGGAAAATTCGGCTTTGCGCGTGAGATAGACCATAAGTGAACTGTTGCCGGTTATTCGTTGCCAACTGAACAGATCTCGTCAGTTCAGGTTTGGAGCGAGTTCTGAGGGTGGTTCCAGTTTGTATGACGGAATCGCCTGCCACTTCGGAGAGTTGACGGTTTCTTCCTCCGGACAAAAAGTTTTGTTGGGTTCAAACACGATGACTTTGTAGACGTAGCGTTTGCGCTCCTTGGGATAGTAAGCGAATACGAAGGCGATGCCGTTTTTCTTGTCGATCCAGTAGACGAGGGGGCGGTCTCCGAGAGCGGGCACGGGCGCAGTCAACAGCGTGTAGGCGCGGAGGTCTTTGTAGTTCTCGGCGACTTTGTCGGCGTGGTCGAAGATCGTAATGCCTTCGGCAGTGCGGAAGCGGGTGGTGGCGGATTCGATCTGAAAGATTTTTCCTTTCTTGTTGAGGCGAATGAAGAGGTCGCCGTGCCCGGTGGGATTTTGCGAGTCGACCCAGTCGAGGGTCGTGCCGCAGGTGTTCGTCCATTCCTGATCTTCGCTTTTCTTGGGGAAGAGTTCGAGGGCGCGGTCGCGGGTGTCGCCGAGTTTGAGGGGGCCGATACGGGCGCCGGGTTCGATCAATGTCTGGGTCGAAACGGCGGGTGCTTCTTCCTGGGAGGCGGCGACTGCGTGCCCTCCGCGAATGCTGGGCGGAGTGGCGAGGGTGGAGAGTACGAGCGAAAGAATGATCGGGATCAAGAGGGCGAGAGTCAGTTTCATGAGAGTCGTCCTGTGGTAGTGGGTAGGTGATGGGGGAAATCGTTCACGGGTCCTTTCGGATTGTAGGATCTGCCTTTCCAGGAGACGCTGCCATTGGCGTGCGCTCGCTTCGAGCGTAGCAGTAAATAGGCGAACATGGGCATGCCGAAGAGGGCGCCTAGCACGGTCATATCCCACGTAAAGTTGGCGCGGTTGAGACGAAGCGTCAACCAGGTGAACCCCGAGCCCACAATCGTAACCCACCACCAGTGATCCACAACGGTTCCGAGCATCAAGAATTCGCTGTGTAGTTGTGAGGTGGATGCCGTCTGATTGGTTAGCTCGGCGCCGAGCATCATCGCTATGGGCCAGAGCAGGAAGCCAAGCGGGATTCCCCAAGAGACCAGCGTTTTTGCAGCGAGCCGGCCAGGGTTTGGGAACAGCAATGCGAGGTTCTTGGTCCAGCCATCGCGGAGTTGGCGGTAGTTGCGGTACATGCGGGTGCGGACGGCGTTCGCACCATAGCGGAAGCGAATCTTTCGGCCTGAAGTTTTCACGGCGCGCGCGAGGGCGACGTCTTCGAGAATGTCACCGGCGATGGCGGCATGGCCGCCGACGGCGTCATAGGTGTCGCGGCGGATGAGGATGTATTGGCCGTTGGCTGCAGCAATCGGAGAAGCGGGATCGCTGACTTTTGACGGTGAATATTGCCGTGCCAGTTCGGCGAAGACGACGGGCAGGGTTGCCATTTCCCAGAAGGTGACGGCGATCTGCTCCGGAGAATAAGAAAGTAGTTCCGCACCATTCTCCTGGGCTTCGTTTAGCGCGGCTGCGAGAGATCCTGGAAGGTGGACGGTGTCGGCGTCGGTGAACAGGAGCCATGCGCCGCGGGCGGCTTGGGCTCCGGCGGTGACGGCGTTGTTCTTGCCGGTCCAGCCTGCGGGGAGTGGGCCGGCTTCGATGACTCTCGCTTCGGCGAACGACGAGGCGATTTCGCGGGTGCGGTCAGTGGAGTGGTCGTCGACGACGATGATTTCGACGGTGACGCCGGTCTGGGTGATGAGAGACTGGAGGCAGTCGGCGAGGGAGGCTTCCTCGTTGCGCGCGGGGACGATGACGGATATTTGTGGCGGCGCAGTGATTGTTTCCGTTGTGACCATAGAATCCGAGCTAGCGCGTGAGCAAGAAGGTGTCGTCCCTCCGGGACTTGTTCCACCACCTACCAATCCACCCAGCGCTGAAGCGCTGGGCTTAGTTGTTTCGTCCCCTGGGGACTCGTCACCTTCTATATTCCGCGCTCTGGGGCCACTTCCGTGCTGGGCTTTCCCATGACGCTGCCCTTCGAATCGCTCAGGGCAGGCTTCCGCGGCTTGATTCAAGGTTCTTCCCCATCCCTTCAGACTAACGAATCTATTATTATAGCTAGGTGCGACGCGCGCTTCAGCTTCCTGCTTTTCTTCTCTCTGGGCTTCTACTGCTCGGGCTTTCGGGTTGTTACAGCGGGACGCGGCCGCCGCGGATTGGGTCGAACGCGCCGGATTTCACCGTGCAGGATTCCCAAAACAAGATCATGCTGAGCCAGTATCGTGGGCAGGTTGTGGTGCTGAATTTCTGGGCGACGTGGTGTCCGCCATGCGTGGAGGAGATGCCGTCGTTGGTGGAGATGCAGCGGCGCATGAAGGCGAAGGGCGTTACCGTGCTCGCCGTGAGCGTGGATGTCGATGAGAGCGCGTACAGGCAGTTCGTGAAAGATCACAATGTGAATCTGCTGACGGTGCGGGATCCGGATCAGAAAAGCAATTCACTGTATGGGACGGCGAGGTTTCCGGAGACGTACATCATCGACCGCAACGGGGTGATGCGGCGGAAGTTTATTGGGGCTGTGGACTGGACGGAACCGGAGATTACGGATTTTCTGGGGAAGCTGTAGAACCGGCTTCCGCTGTTCGGCTTCCGGATGCGCGCGTCGTCGTTCTAAAAGCGCTCCTCAGCAGACTGTAAAGCCGACGAGAGGGGTGCGATGCAACGGCCCGACTGAAGTCGGGCCCTTCCCGTCTTTCTCGATGTCTAAAAAGCGAGTCAAGAGCAACGTCAAGAGCCGCGGGCGGGGGCGCCCGCGCCACATCGATCCAGAAAACCAAAGGCAAAGTCAAAGGGCGGACAGAGCCTGCCCTGAGCGAAGTCGAAGGGTGTCTGTCCTACACGGTTTTTGATGGGGTAGGGATGCTTCGACTCCGATTGAGCTTCGAAAAGCGAAGCTCAATCTCCGCTCAGCATGACATGGCTTGGGGTTGGTTGTGGAATTACAGTTTGGTGTGGCGGAGGCGGAGGGCGTTGGTGATTACTGACACTGAACTGAAGCTCATGGCTGCGGCGGCGAAGATGGGGCTGAGCAGGATGCCGAAGAAGGGATAGAGCACGCCGGCGGCGATGGGCACGCCGACGGCGTTGTAGATGAAGGCGAAGAAAAGATTCTGGCGGATGTTGCGCATGGTGGCCTGGCTGAGTTTGCGCGCGCGGAGGATGCCGGTGAGGTCTCCTTTGACGAGGGTGATGCCGCCGCTTTCCATGGCGATGTCGGTGCCGGTGCCCATGGCGATGCCGACGTCGGCTCGCGCGAGGGCGGGGGCGTCGTTGATGCCGTCCCCGGCCATGGCGACGACTCTTCCCTGCTGCTGGAGTTTGCGGATGACTTCGAGTTTGCCTGCGGGGAGGACTTCGGCTTCGAAGTCGGTGATGTTTAGCGATCTCGCTACCGCTGCTGCTGTTGCGCGATTGTCTCCCGTGAGCATTACGATGCGCAGCCCTGCCCGCATCAAATCATCAATCACATCGTGCAGGCCGAATTTTACGGGGTCGCCGGCGGAGATCCACCCAGTGAATTCACCATCGATCGCAACTGTGATCACTGTTGCGCCCGAACGGAAGGCATATCCCGACTTGTCCGGCACTGAGACTGACTGGTCATGCATGAGCAGTTCATTTCCAGCGGCGATGAATTTCCCTTCGACAATGCCAGTTATGCCTCTGCCCGAAAGAGAGTGAAAATCGGTCACATTTGCAAGCTTCAGACCCCGTTCCTTGGCCGCGGCTAGGATCGAGGCTGCGAGAGGATGTTCGCTAGCACGCTCGAGACTGGCGACTAATCGAAGCAGTTCTTCATCCCGCATTGTCTTGAGAGGCGTGATGTCAGTGACTCGCGGCTTGCCTTCGGTGAGCGTACCGGTTTTGTCGACGACTAACGTGTCGACCTTTTCCATGGTCTCGAGGGCTTCGGCATTTTTGATTAGGACCCCGGCGTGGGCGCCGCGGCCGGTGCCGACCATGATGGCCATGGGAGTGGCGAGTCCAAGGGCGCAGGGGCAGGCGATGATTAGAACTGCGACGGCGTTCACCAGCGCGTGCGCGAGGCGCGGCTGCGGGCCGAACAGGAACCAGGCGGCGAAGGTGATGGCGGCGACTGCGACGACTGCCGGCACGAACCAGGCGGCAACGCGATCGGCGAGGCGCTGGATGGGGGCGCGGCTGCGCTGGGCTTGTCCGACGAGTTGGACGATGCGGGCGAGTAACGTTTCGGAGCCGACGCGCTCGGCGCGCATGATGAACGATCCGGTGGCGTTGATGGTTGCGCCGATGACTTTCCTGTTGGGTTCCTTTTCGACGGGAAAGGATTCGCCGGTGATCATGGATTCGTCGATGGAACTGCGGCCTTCGAGGACGACGCCATCGACGGGAACTTTTTCTCCGGGGCGGACACGGAGTTTGTCTCCCGGTTTCACCTGGTCGAGAGGAATGTCTTTTTCGGTAACCTCGCCAGCCGGTCCGTCCGCGGTGATCAGGCGTGCGGTTTTCGGACTCAGATCCAAGAGAGCGCGGATGGCGGCGCTGGTGCGGCTGCGGGCGCGGAGTTCCATGACCTGTCCGAGGAGGACGAGCGTGGTGATGGCGGCGGCGGCTTCGAAGTAGACGTCGGGATATCCGCCCATGCTCCCGGTTGACATCGTGCGCAGGGAGGCGGGGAAAATTCTGGGCGCGAAGGTGGCGACCACGCTGTAGATGTAGGCGACGCCGGTACCGAGGCCGATCAGCGTGAACATGTTGGGGCTGCGATTGACGAGGGACGTCCAGAAGCGCTGGAAGAATGGGAGACCGCACCAGAGGACGACGGGCGTGGCGAGGAGGAATTCGAAGCGGGGCAGATTCAGGTGAACGCCAGTTACGCCAATCGGCGCCAGTATGCGCATGAGCTCCTCACGCCAGAACATGCTCCCCATCGCGATCGCGAGTAGGGGCGCGGTGAGGACGACGGCGACCCAGAAGCGGCGCGTCATGTCGCGGAGTTCGGGATTCTCTTCTTGCGTTGCGGTGATCGTGCGGGGCTCGAGGGCCATGCCGCAGATGGGGCACGATCCGGGCTGGTCGCGCACGATTTCGGGGTGCATGGGGCAGGTGTATTCGGTGCGCGTCGAGGCGAGCGGGACGTCGGGTTCGAGGGCCATGCCGCAGGAGGGGCAGGCTCCGGGCTTGGACTTGCGGACATCTGGGCACATGGGGCAGACGTAGGAGGCGGAGGCGGGGACGGACCCAAGGTCCCTCGACTGCGCCTCCCTTTCGCGTTCGCGAAACGGAGGCTCCGCTCGGGATGACAATGGGGGGGCGGCGGAGGGCATTCCGAGAGTTACCAAGCCCGATGCGGCAGGTTTGTTCAGATACGTTTGCGGATTTACTTTGAATTTTTCAACGCAACCGGCGCAGCAGAAGTAGTAGTTTTTTCCGGCGTGTTCGTGGACGTGTTTTGCGGTGGCGGGATTTACGGTCATTCCGCAGACGGGGTCGCGTTCGGTCGTGATGGGGGGTGTCATCGGCACCTGTGCGTCTGCGTCATTGGCTTTCTTTCGCCCCTTTGGGGCGTGGTCACATTTCTTGACCACTAACCACAGCTCGCGCTGTGGGCTGCATTCTGTAGCCGCTCCGCGGCTGGGCCTTGTGTTGTTGGATCGCGAATGCTCTATATTGGATTCATCCCGGCGGGACGGCCGGGACTTCCGAATCATCATACCGAAGGGTTGAGCACATGACTTATCTGGAAGTGGTTTTTAACTACGGAGCGATTCCGGGGGAGAACGAACTGCGGGCGATCGACACGATGCGGGAGGTGTATGGCATCCGGCGCGTGCAGTTCAATGCGAAGGAGCGGACGGTACGGGTGGAGTTTGACGCGTCGCGGATGAAACAGGACGCGGTAGCGAAGTTGCTGCGGAATGCGGGCGTGGATGTGCGGGAACCGGTCGCGCTGGCCTGAGGCTAACTAACCACGGAGGACACTGAGGATACAGAGAATCGTTGGTCAATCTGAGATTGGGGGAGGGCTGACTAGTGGCTAGGAGAGAAAGCAAGGGGTGCTCACAGAAAACCTCTGGCCGAAGTTATTCTCTGAAGCACCCCGTTGCGCGCCACTTCGTCTGCCCTGTGTTGTTGCAACCGACATGCCATCCGTAAATCGTTGAGAATGGGAGCCGACGCGGAATTTGCCTCGGTAGGAATTGCGCGGAGCCGGGAAAGAATTACTTCGGGTGATCGAGGCAACGGAGGGGCCATGGCGGGATGTTGAAAACGATTTATGTTGGGTTTCCGTTTTTCACGCAGGCGAATCTTCGTTATAATCGGCAAGGTAGTAATTCCATCCCAACAGAAATGCGCCCTTAGCTCAGTTGGATAGAGCGACTGGCTACGAACCAGTAGGTCGGGAGTTCGAATCTCTCAGGGCGCACCATCTTTTTCAAACCTCTTTTTCCTCCTCTTTGCAAAGGACTTACCTTCCGAGGTTCCGGCGCGGTGCTCTTGAACCAGCTTTCTGCTAATCTCCATTCAGCCCTGTTGCTTTTGTCGTCGATTTGCTCCGTTTCTGTTCGGTCAAATCGCTCCCGGGTGAGTCGTTTCGGCTATCGGGTAAGCGCGCCATGTCGAAAGCAAGCCAGCAGCAAGACGTGTCCATTTTGTCGAGCACCAAGAACGGCTTGGTGTATCTGACGCCCAATGACTGGGCGCTGATCGCGGATAAGGCGGTTCGGCGGCAATTCAAAGCCGGCGAGGCGATTGTGTCGAAGGGCAAGCGGACGCATGGCATGTACCTACTGCTGAAGGGGACGGCGTCGGTGCAGATCCCGATGCAGGGGACGGCTTTGGGGATTGTCCCCGGAGAGCCGTGCGGGGAAATTTCGTTTCTGGACGAGCTGCCGGCGTCGGCGAATGTGGTGGCCAAAGACGAGGTCGAGGCCTACTACCTGGACCGGCCGACGCTGCAGTCGCTGTTCGAGCTGTTTCCTCATCTGGGGTCGCGGTTCTACCGGTCGCTGGCGGCGATTCTTTCGCGACGGCTGCGGGAACTGATTGGTACGGGCGAGATGGTCAAGGTCGAGCCTGCCAAGCCAAGTTCAGGCGCGTAGCTGAGAGGACGGCGCGCCAAATACCAATCTACAATTCAGTGCAATCAGTCAGGGCTCGGTCCAGAGTGTGCTAGCCTACAAGACCAGCGCGGCTTGCGGATGCGATTTGCGAATTTGCCACGCGGAATCCCTGTTTGGTTGATCCTGTCAATCTACGACTTGCCCTGATTTCGGCCGCGGTGCTGGGGTTCCGGCATGGGTTGGACTACGACCACATCGCGGCCATCACCGACATCAGCAGCGTGCAATCGAAAGCGCGCGACGCCATGCGCTACGGGCTGTTGTATGTGGCGGGGCACGCGACGACCGTGGCCATTCTAGGGTCGGCGGCAGTGGTGTTTCGCATCGCCCTGCCGGCGGCCAGCGATCGCTGGGCGGAACGGCTGGTGGGGATCACTCTGCTGGTGCTGGGCGTGTATGTGCTGGGAACATTTTTTCGTCCTTCGACGCACAGCCATGCTCGCCCGCGAACAAGAATCACGCTGGTGATCAACGGGGCGTTGTGGGTCTACTGGCGGCTGAGCCGCATTTTTGGCGGGACGCGGGTGGAAGCACCGCAGGTATTCAAGGACGGATATGGCACGACCTCAACGTTTCTAGTGGGCGTGATTCACGGGCTGGGCGCGGAGACTCCTACGCAGATTCTACTGTTTCTGATGGCGGCAAACCTGGGCGGGACGGGTGCGGGACTGCTGGGGTTGCTGATGTTCATTGTGGGGCTGGTGGTGATGAATACGCTGATGTGCGCCTCGGCTGCGGGGTTATTCTCGGCGACGCTGGCACGCCCCAATGCGCTGCGGGCGCTGACGCTCGTGACATCCGCTTACAGCATTGTGGTGGGAACGATCTTTCTGCTGGGATCAGCTGCCAAGCTACCTTCTCTGACGGGATAAGGAATAGAAGGCCGACTAAAAGTAAGAAGCGTCCTGCAACTCGTGTGAGTTGCAGGACGCCCGAACAGCCCTCCCCCAGAACTGCTCACCGCACAGGCTATCCGCTTTCCCGGGGTTTGAGAATGCCACTTTCGTGCCATGGCGGGCACGAGTGGGCCACTTGAAAACGTATGGACGACAGGTTTAAGGTGTTGCGTTCCCAGGAAGTCGAGTGGCGCAGGTAGCAAAAGGATGTTTCAAGTGTGCAGGAGTTTGCACTATGGCATTTTGAGGGGTTGGTCGTGAAACGATTAACTCATTTGCTTGCAATGCGTTGCTATAGTTCCCGATTTGGTACTCGGAATGCTTTGATTTGATCGGGATTCTCTATCTGGGTACGTCGTCCGAAGTACGATTCAGGAGGAGTTTGATTTATGAAACGGATTCTGTGGACGGTTCTGCTAGCTCTTGCCTTGCCGATGGCGGCTTTTGCCACCAGTTCGGTCGACTTTACGAACAGTGGCGGCACATTATCTGGCAGCAGTTCGGGATTGAGCCTGAGTGGCTCGGTGCTGATTGCAGTTAATGGATTGAATGGACTCGGGCTGATCACGGGTGACGATTTGGGTAGTTTGACGTTCACGACCGGGGCGATGGCGTCTGGGAGTCTCCAGATGGGCGGAACATTTGCTGCCGGCGGGTCGTTCATGATTACGGGCAACGGGACGAATGGCATTCCGAACGGGACGCTGTTCAGCGGAAGCTTCGATGGTCCGGTGACTTGGACTCTGGTCACGCTGGCCAACGGAACGCACAACTACACGCTAACCGGTTCAATTTCCGGGACATGGATCGGCGGTTCATGGGTGAATGGAGCGACCGTTCAGTTGACGATCAATACCGGGAAGGGGTTCTTCAACGGTTCGACGACGATCTCGAGCGGTGACACAAATATTGTGGTACCGGAGCCGGGCAGCCTGACGCTTTTGGGCACAGGGCTGGTTGGTCTTGCCGGAGTAATCCGTCGCAAGCTGAAAGCGTAGAGCGTCCTCGAATTACAGTCTCCTGAATCGAAAGCCCCGCCAGGAATGGCGGGGCTTTTCATTGCTCCCAAGTCGGTCTGCTAGTTCTATCGCCATTACCCCGGTAATCTGAGCGGGGGGATTACCGTTGACCCATCGGGCATGGGCTCCTTAGATTGCCAACAGGGGGTTGTATGAAAGATATTCATGAGGTCCTGCGGCAGAAGCAGGCGAAATACGCCCAACTTGGCAAGCAGATCGAGATGCTCCAGCAGGCAGCGGAAAAGCTGCGAGAAGTGGCACCCTTGCTGGCCGAGAACGACGATGACGACAACGGGGTGCTGGCGGAGGTAGACGACGCTACCATCAGCGGGGATGCAATGGCGGCGAAGGCTGGTGCGAATTCCAGCAGCCAGGCTCCTTCCAAAGCAGGCCGTCCGACCGCTCCGCGCTGGCCGTAAACGCAACGGCCTCAGAGATCCAACGTACTTATGACTCTTCAGGCATTACTGGTTTCGACCGACGATTCCGCTTCTGACGTGCTGGGCAGAGTACTGCCCGCCTTCGGCATTGCGATGGACCGCTCCAGCGATCCGGAGACCACGCTTGCCCGAATCCAGCAGCAGAAGTTCGAAGCCCTGATTGTCGATTTTGATAATCCGGAGCTAGCGGAGAGTGTATTGCGACAAGCGCAGCAGTTGGGCACAAACCCGCTGAGTGTGGCGCTGGTTGCCGATAGCGGGAAGGTGCGCGACATCTTGAGCGGTGGGGCGCACTTCGTGTTGTACAAACCGATCTCTGAGGAGGCAGCGAAAGCCGGACTGCGCGCGGCTGCGGCTCTGTTGAGCCGGGAGCGGCGCCGGGCGATCCGGATTCCGGTGCAGGCGCCGGTGGAGATCGCGTTGCCGGATACGCGCAAGCTGGACGGCATTCTTCTGGATTTGTCGGAAACCGGGATGGAAGTACTGACGGCCGAGTCGCAGGTGGCAGGATCGTTGCTGGCTTTTCGTTTCCAGTTGCCGGATGCGGCCACTGAAATCGAAGCGCACGGGCAGGTGGCGTGGGCGAATTCCAATGGGCAGACCGGGGTTCACTTTCTGGATGTTGCAGAGTCGGCGAAGGACGAACTGAAGGCGTGGCTGCAGTCCGCGGCCGCGGCTGTGGGTGCGGATGCCGATGAAACTGTGCCGCACTGCAAGTTGACAGATCTGAGCCTGGGAGGGTGCTACGTGCAAACCGATGCGCCTTTCCCGGAGCGAGCGCTGGTTGATCTGTGTCTCAAGGCGCAAGAACATGAAGTTCACACCGAAGGCATGGTGCGCGTGGCACATCCCGGACAGGGAATGGGAGTTGAGTTCCCTTCCCGCACGGCAGAGCAGCGCGCACAGGTGGCCAATCTGATCGAGTTCCTGCGGAATTGTCCCGCGACGATGCTGGAACTGATTATTTCCCCGCGAGCACTGGTTGCGGACCTCACACAATTCGAGTCGGGCGAGAAGAAGGTGGATGAGTCCGGCGAAGAGCTCGAGGACCCGCTGCTCGAGCTGTTGCGGCGGGGCGCGTCACTGCAGCAGGACGATTTTCTGGCTGAGCTGCAGCACCAGCGCAGCTAGGACACTACCTCAAGAGTTCCCTCCTATCATCTCTAATTTTGTTTCCTGAGTGGCCTGCGACCCAGTCTGTTTCGGGGACTGACGCGCCATTGCGCGCGAAAGCCTCCCGGGGCAGGTCGATGGGCAGATGAGCGTTCACGAGAAATTGCAAGTGAGCGGCAAGGCGGGTAAGGTACGCGGGAGCGGGAGGCTTTAGCGGTGGCAGCGTGTCGAAGAACCGAGGAACCCGAACCCCGTCTTTGGTGCGGGTCCCTCAACTCTTCGTGGTCTGTTCCACCCCATTGCGAGTACGGTACGGGATGCGCATTGCGAGATGATTTCAGCCATGTTAAATCTCCGTTAAAGTAGACTGTGTTTTCCGTAGGACGCATTCGAGTTCGGGCGTCGAGGGGAGCGAGTCTGGGCAAGACCAGCAAGGCGGAATCTCGGGTTGGTGGACAGAGCGGTGCGGGACTGCTGTGGGCGCCTCTGCTGGCGATTGCCAGCGCGGCTTTCGCGGTAGAAATTCCTTTCTTTTTCTTTGGAACGCCGTCGGGGCACGATGTGGAATTTCATCTGTATTCGTGGCTCGAGGTGCTGGCGCAATGGAAGCATGGGATTTTGTACCCGCGGTGGGCGGCGCTAGCGCACTTTGGGTATGGTGAGCCGCGGTTTGTCTTTTATCCTCCGGCTTCGTGGACACTGGGCGCGGTGTTGAGCGCGATTTTTCCGTGGACGGTTGCATCCTGCGTTTACCTGTGGGTCGTGCTGGTGGCCGCGGGCCTGGCGATGTTCATTCTCGCGCGGCGATGCCTGGATCCTCTGAAGTTCGAACGGCGCGATGTCATCTTCGTGGCGGTCCTCTATGCAGTGAATCCCTATCATCTGGTGATTGTTTACTGGCGAAGCGCGTTTGCCGAATTGCTGGCGAGCTGCCTGGTGCCATTGTTGCTGCTATGTGTGTTGAAGGCTGTAGAAGAGGGCCGGCGGGCGCTGCTGCCACTGGCCTTGGTACTGGCGGCGGCGTGGCTGACGAATGCTCCGGCGGCGGTGATGATTCACTATTCGCTGGCACTGTTGCTGGTGTTTCTTGCATGGCAGCGGCGATCACTGAGATTGCTGCTGGTGGGCGCGGGGGCGGTGGGGTTGGGAGCGTGCCTGGCGGCGTTCTATCTGCTGCCAGCGATTTACGAGCAGCGCTGGATTGATATTGCGCAGGCGGTGTCGGCCGGATCGCGTCCAGCGGATAATTTTTTGTTTGTCCATACGACGGACGCGGATCACGACGCGTTCAACCGGATCGTGACCTGGCTCGCGGTCTGGGAGATGGTGGTAATCGGGGTGGCAGCGTGGGCTGCGCGACGGTGGCGGGAGACGGAGCGCGAACTTTGGAGTGTACTGGTGGCATGGGCAATTGCGTGCAGCGTGCTGATGTTTCCGGTGGCGGCAGTGCTGTGGAAGGTTTTGCCGAAGATGCAATTCATGCAATTTCCGTGGCGTTGGCTGTTGTGTTTAAGCATGATCTTCTCTCTGCTGGTGACGGTGGGCTTGCGGCGGTGGTGGTGGCGCGCGGCGCTTGTTGCAGTTTCGATTCTGGTGATCGTGGGGGCTTGGCGCTATGCGCAGGCACCGTGGTGGGACAATGCCAGCGATCTGCGCGAGATGCAGGACAACATGGTGACGGGCGTGGGCTACGAAGGCGTGGAAGAATACACGCCGGTGGGGGCGGATCCTTCGGCGATCGACAAAGAGGCGCGCAACGTGACCGTGGAGGGTCCGGCGCACGCGGCGATTCATGTGCAGCAGTGGGATGCTGAATCGAAGACGTTTACGGCAGAGATGTCGGCGGCAGATCAGGTGGCGCTGCGGCTGTTTCAGTATCCGGCGTGGCGGGTGGAAGTGAATGGGCGGGTGGTGGAGACGGGTGCGCGGGCAGAGACGGGACAGATGCTGGTCCCGGTCGGTACGGGGATGAATCGGGTGGAGATTCGATTTGTAAGGACATGGGATCGGGCGGTGGGGGGATGGATTTCGTTCCTCGCCGCGGTTGCTGTGATGGGTTGGATGGCGATGAGCCGGGTTCGGACTTCGGGCGTCAGGTCTCGAACTTCGGCCGGCTAGATTTTGCGACTGTCTTCCTCGACGCCAGCAAAGTACATAGGTCCTTCGGCGCAAAGAACGCGCCTCAGGATGACAACAACGGGTTGTCGGTCTGACTTCATGCGACGAATTTTGATTGCTACTTCGAATCCGGGGAAGGTGCGGGATTTTGCTGGGGCGGCGGCGCCGCATGGGATTGAGATCGGGAGCATTCCCGGGTTCGCTTCCCTGCCCGCTGTGGTCGAGGATGGGCTTACGTTTGAGGACAATGCGCGCAAGAAGGCGGAGGAATATTCGCGGCATGCGGTGGGAGAAATTGTAGTGGCGGATGATTCGGGGCTGGAGGTGGATGCGCTGGGCGGGGCTCCGGGAGTGCATTCGGCAAGGTATGCAGCGCCTGATCTATTTAGCGTCCAGCCGCATTTGGCTGACGAGAATACCGATGACGAAGCGAACAATGCTCGCGTGCTGCGCGAACTGCGGCACGTTCCTGCGGAGAAACGGACGGGACGGTTCGTGTGCGTGCTGGCGGCGGCGCGCGATGGGCGCACGCTGGCTACGTTTCGCGGGACGGCGGAGGGAATCATTCTAGATGCGCCACGGGGGACGGGTGGGTTTGGATATGATCCGCTATTTTATTTTCCGCAGATTCAGAAGACGTTTGCGGAGTTGAGCGCGGAGGAGAAGGCGCGGTATAGCCATCGCGGGGC
Organism: uncultured Acidobacteriaceae bacterium; assembly: GCA_963706645.1. Lineage (GTDB taxonomy): Bacteria > Acidobacteriota > Terriglobia > Terriglobales > Acidobacteriaceae > Sulfotelmatobacter. The sequence continues at coordinate 34,296 of CAVPNR010000004.1, read as the reverse complement.
GGCGTTCCGGCAGTTTCTGGAATGGTGCGATGCGGGGTCGCGGGAGTCTGAGCAGGCGTGACATCTCCGAGGTTCAAGACGCCTTGCGCGCTGATCTTCGACATGGACGGAGTGCTGGTGGATTCCGAACCGCTGCACAAGCGGGCGAAGGAGTTGGCATTTCGGCAGCTCGGGATCGAGTTGTCAGAAGCGGTGTACGACAGTTACAAGGGGCGTCCGGACGAGACGATGCTGCCGGAGATTTTGCGCGAGCATGGCGGCATGGAGCGGTTGGCAGAGTTGTCGCGCCTGAAGCGGGAGTTCTACGAGAGCATTGAGAATGAGCAGCAGGCTGTGCCTGGGGCGGTTGAGTTTGTGGGGTGGGTGAAGTCGCGGTACCGGATTGCCTTGGCCACGTCGGCCACGCCGCGGAATCGTGAGGCTGCTTTGGAGAGGCTGGGCATCGGTGATGCGTTTGAGGTGATCGTGGATCATGGGTGGAGACCGCGTCCGAAGCCAGATCCGGAGGTGTTTCTGATGGCGATGCGGGAGCTTGGTGTGGGCGCAGGGGAGTGCTGGATCATCGAGGACTCGATCAATGGAATTGTGGCCGGGAAGGCTGCGGGGTGCGTTACTGTTGGCATTACGACGACTTTTGATGCGGGCAAGCTGTCGGCTGCGGGCGCGGATGTTGTTGTCGAATCGTTCGTGGAACTGCGGCGAGTGCTGGAGTCGCAGTAAGAAAAACCTTTTACCACGAAGGACACGAAGCATCACGAAGGATTTAGTTCGCATGGTTTTCCCTCGCGGGATTGGGGATCAGCGTCGCATACTGCCATGCTTCCTTGACTTAAATTCTCCTTGCACCGGATAATAAAAAGTTATTTTCTCATCGCCAAACTCATAAGGAGCGATTCGTGGCGTCAGCCAGTTCTACTGCTCCCGTGGTCGCGCATGGAGTGGCTCCGTTGCGCGCTGGTCAGGGATATTCATTCTTGTTGCGCCGGCTGCATTCCCTTTCGGGGATCGTTCCGGTGGGCGCCTTCCTGTTTGAACACATTCTGATTTCGAACTCGACGGCCATCACCGGGCCGGATGCGTATGCGCGCCAAGTGAGCTTTCTGGCGAACCTGCCGCTGGTATTTTTTCTCGAACTGTTTGGGATCTGGCTGCCGATTTTGTTTCATGCGCTTTACGGGTTCTACATCTGGTATCGCGGCGACGGAAATACGACGGCGTATCCGTGGAGCGGGAACTGGATGTATACGGCGCAGCGCTGGACGGGCGGGATCGCGTTCGTTTACATCCTGTGGCATACGTACACGATGCGGTTTACCGGCGTCGACCTGCACGATAATCCAGCATATTCCTTCACGAAAGTGCAGATGGAAGTGATGCACACGGGAATGTTCCTGTTCTACGTGGTGGGACTGGTGGCGGCTTCGTGGCACTTCGCGTACGGCATCTGGCTGTTCTCGGCGAAGTGGGGGATTGTGTCGGGGGACAAGGCGCAGAAGAGATTGTTGCGTGTATGCCTGGCGCTATTTCTGGTGTTGTGCGCGGCGGGGTTTGCGAGCCTGTATTCGTTCCGCTCGCATCCGGTGGCGGTCGATGACCAGAACCGCACTATGATTCATTCCCCAATTCATTCCCCTCATAAAGCGGGCGCACAGACCGCCAGCAACAGAAAGCCGGTGCAATAAGATGGCGACTCCCAAAATCATTGTGATCGGCGGCGGGCTCGCCGGGTTGTCGGCGGTGATCAAAATCGCGGAGATGGGCGCGAACGTCGATTTGTTTTCGATTGTGCCAGTGAAGCGGTCGCATTCAGTGTGCGCGCAGGGCGGGATCAATGCAGCGAAGAACCTGAAGGGCGAGGGCGACTCGACCTGGAATCATTTTGACGACACGATTTACGGTGGCGACTTCCTGGCCAATCAGCCGCCGGTGAAGGACATGTGCGAAGCGGCGCCGGGGATCATTGACCTACTGGATCGCATGGGCGTGCCGTTCAACCGCACGCCGGAAGGACTGCTCGATTTCCGCCGCTTCGGCGGGACGCTGTTCAACCGCACGGCCTTTGCCGGAGCGACTACCGGACAACAATTGCTGTATGCGCTCGATGAGCAGGTGCGGCGTTACGAGTCCGAAGGCAAGGTGAAGAAGTTCGAGCACTGGGAATTTCTGTCGGCGGTGCTCGACGGAAACCGTGTGTGCCGCGGCATCTGCGCGATGGATCTGCGGTCGATGGAAGTGCGGACGTTCCCGGCAGACGCGATCATCATCTGCACCGGCGGGAACGGCGCGATCTTTGGCAAGTCCACTAATTCCGTGGTGTGTACAGGATCGGCGCAGTCCGCGCTCTACCAGCAGGGCTGTTACTACGCCAACGGCGAATTCATTCAGGTGCATCCCACCTGCATTCCGGGCGAAGATAAATTGCGCTTGATGTCGGAGTCGGCGCGCGGCGAGGGCGGGCGCGTGTGGGTGCCGAAGAAGGCGGGCGACAACCGCGATCCGAAATCGATTCCGCAGAATGAGCGGTGGTATTTCCTCGAGGAGTGGTATCCGAAGTACGGGAACCTGGTGCCGCGCGATGTGGCGACGCGGGCGATCTTCAAGGTCGTTTATGAATACAACCTGGGGATCGACGGCAAGCCGATGGTGTATCTCGACCTGACGCACATCGACCGCAAGATTCTCGACCGCAAGCTGGAAGGGATTCTCGAGATTTACGAGAAGTTTGTGGGCGACGATCCGCGGGACACGCCGATGAAGATCTTCCCCGGCATGCATTACACCATGGGCGGGCTGTGGGTGGACTTCAAGCAGGCCACGAACATTCCTGGGATTTACGCGGCGGGCGAATGTGAGTACCAATATCACGGGGCGAACCGGCTGGGAGCGAACTCACTGATGTCGTGCATCTACGGTGGCGGGATTGCCGGGCCCAACGCGGTGAAGTATGCGCGCGGGCTGCAGGCGACGTCTGACGGGAATGGATGCTTTGCGGCGGAGCAGAAGCAGCAAGAAGACATCAATGCCCATCTGATGAAGGCGGATGGTACCGAGAATCCGTTCAAGTTGTGGCGCGAACTCGGCGAGTTGATGACGAAGGATTGCACGGTCATCCGCTACAACAAGGCGTTGAAGCAGACCGACGCCACGCTGGTAGAGATGCTCGATCGCTATGGGAAGATCAACTTGAGCGATCGCACGCAGTGGGCGAATACGACCGTGGTGTTTGCGCGGCAGCTTTATAACATGCTGCAGTTGGCGCGGGTGATTGCGCAGGGCGCGGGCATGCGGGATGAGTCGCGCGGAGCGCATTACAAGCCGGACTTCCCGGAGCGCGACGACAAGAACTGGCTGAAGACGACGAAAGCGTATTTTGCGCCGGACGCGGATGAACCGAAGTTTGAGTTTGAGGCGGTGGATACGTCGTTGATTCCGCCGCGGGCGAGGAAGTACTGAGGGTTCCTATTTCGTGTTGTCATCCTGAGTGCAGCGAAGGATCTATGGAGTTTGCGGGCGCCGGCAGAGTGCATAGATCCTTCGCTTCGCTCAGGATGACAAAGAATATAAAAGGCTGAGAGCGAATGGCTGATAAATCTGTCATCATCAAGATCAAGCGGCAGAACACTCCTACTTCCAAGGCCTATTGGGAGGAGTTCTCAGTTCCCTACCGGCCCAACATGAACGTGATTTCGGCGCTGATGGACATTGCGGTTGAACCGTCCACTCGCGAGGGCAAGGCGACCACGCCCATCACTTACGACTCGAATTGTCTCGAGGAAGTCTGCGGATCGTGCGCCATGCTGATCAATGGGAAGGCGCGCATGGCGTGCTCGGCGCTGATTGACAATCTGGAACAGCCGATCCGGTTGGAGCCGTTTTCGAAGTTCCCTGTGGTGCGCGATCTGGCGGTGGACCGCAGCGTGATTTTTGAAAATCTGAAGGCCGTCAAGGCATGGGTGCCGATCGACGGAACCTACGACCTGGGAGCCGGGCCGCGCATGTCGGCAGAGGAGCAGGAAGCCGCTTATCCTATTTCGCGGTGCATTTCGTGTTGCTGCTGCATGGAGGCGTGCCCGCAGTTCAATGAGGAGACGGGTTTCGTGGGAGCGGCGACCATCGCCCAGGTGCGGCTGTTTAATACGCATCCCACAGGCAAGGCGCTGGAACGGGAGCGATTGACGGCGCTGATGGGCGATGGCGGCATACAGGAATGCGGCTATGCCCAGAACTGCGTGGAGGTTTGTCCCAAGGACATTCCGCTGACCAAGTCCATTTCTGAGGTCGGTGGTCAGGTGATGAAGCAAGCGCTGGGTGACCTTTTGCGGCGCTAAAATTTGTCACTAATGTCTAGAAAGCCGCCCAACCGGGTGGGTTCAGGCAACGTCCAAATCGCGCCAAGTAGAGGCGAGCTGCGGACATAGGCGGATTCCTGCGAAAACTCAAGAATGGCCCGTGATTTGCCGATAGAACAGCAGGACATCTTCTTTCGTGGAGGGTAAGTAACCACCTTGAAGGGGTGCCTTGGGTACGCAAGTAACGAGTCCGGTGGCGGTTTGAGCTGGGCCACTTGACAGCATGGCTTAGAATAGCCGCACTCACAGAGAAGAGTCGTGAGGCGATATTAGCAGTTCGGCGGGCACCGTGCCTGCCCCACACGGGAACCTTGAGAAAGTTCGTTCGATTCCAATTCGCGGCGGTATTCCTTCTGGCCATGGTATGCGGGGGGATGTCGGGCAGCGCCTTTGCGGTGCACCGCGCGAACGTGCATCACCGGCGATTCCGGTGGCTACGGTGGAATCCGATGTTCCGGCCCTCGCACGAGTCGTTGCTGATTCAGAATGCGGAGATTAACCGGCTCGACCTGCCGCGCATTCAGAATGAAACCGAACTGGAAGCTTTGAAGGCGGACGGTTCCCTGCTGGAGATTCGCGCTGGGGAGACACTGCGCTTCGATCCGCGGTTGGATCCTTCGCGGAGATATTGCCGTCCGTGGACGCTCGATTTTGTGGATGATTTGAGCCAGGCCTACTACAACCGCTTTCACGATCAGATTCAGGTGAACTCGGCGGTGCGGACGGTGAAAGTCCAGAAGAAGCTGCGGCGGCATAACCGCAATGCGGCTCCGGCGGACGGAGATACGGCCTCATCCCACTTGGCGGGCGTGACCGTGGACCTGCAGCGGCGCGGCATGACCAAAGAACAAGTGAAGTGGATGGAGCACTACCTGTTTTACATGAAGGCGCTCGGCCTGGTGGAACCGGAAGAAGAGCGGCACCAGTGGGTGTTCCATATCATGGTGAGCGGACTGTATTCGGACTGGCGCGAGACGCAGACGATTATTCCAGTGGAGCATCCGGACAGCGAGAAGCCGGAGACGCAGGTGGCGTTGGGCAGCGGGACGAAATAAACCAGGTTTCACGTTTCAAAGTTTCAGAGTTCTCCTTCCTTGTAGCTACTTCCGCGAGACTTCCGTTACGATTCCTTCTTATGATTGTGATGATGGCTGGGCTTCCGGGCTCAGGGAAGAGCACGCTGGCGCGCGAGTTGGCTAAGCGCATGGCGGGACGGGTGCTGGGTAAGGATGAGATCCGGCACGCGGTCTTTTTGCCGTCCGAGATTGAATATTCCTCGCGGCAAGATGATTTTTGCCTACGGGTGATGGTAGAGACTGCTGGATATCTGTTGGGATGGGATCCGGGGCGCGTGATTTTTCTGGATGGTCGTCCTTTTTCGCGGCGCTATCAGATTGAAAATGTGGTTGGGGCTGCTGAATCATTGGGACAGGCATGGCGGATTCTGGAGTGCGTGTGTTCGGAGGAAACGGCTCGGCGGAGACTGGCGGCGGATGCGCAGGGCGGAGCGCATGTCGCGGGCAATCGCGATTTCCAGCTTTATGTTGAGGTGAGGGCGAGGTTCGAGGCGGTCACTCACGCCAAGACCGTTATCGACACCGAACTTCCGACTGCAGACTGCATAGAGAAAGCGCTAGCGGCTCTTCGTGGGTGACGAAACAGTACAAGAGAAATTCCGCGCGCCTGCCCGAAGACGCGCGGCCAAGTTTCTTTCGATTACCAGATCAGCGTGACCGTTCCGGTTTGTGCGATGGAATTTCCGTTGTGAATCAGGAACGCGTCGGTGGTGTCCACCTGGATATCAACCAAGTGACTGTAATCGAGGAACAGGATATGGGTTCCTTTGGTGCCGCTGAAACCGGATGTGATGCTGGCAGAATACGGTGACTCGATCCCCGTCCACTCCAGGAAGCTTGAAGGAACGCGCAACAGGCTGACGTGCCCCACTCCGCGATAACCCAGCGTGGTTTGAACGCCCTGAACGAACACGGGTTCGTTACTCACTGGGGTGATTGCGGAAGTGCTGGCTCCGGCGGCGAGGTTGTAGTTGACTACCGTTTCATTCGGCGTGGTGAAAGTCTGAGCGGCATGCAGGCTCACAGCAAACGTGGTGAGGGCCACGATGGCAACGGCAAGCAAAGTGCCCAGGCGTGATTGAGCGATTCTCGACATTGAACTGTCCTCCTCTAAGGTGTTCTGGAAACGAGTTCCAGAAAAATGCGACGATTGCGGCTGGTTGGACGCGATCGTCTGGTTGCAGGTTTCGAGCCTTAACGACTCGGCGGGTGAGAGACTTTTGGGGGGACAAGCGCGGCGGAAATCTGCCGCTGATAGAAGAGAGCAAGGCCAACCGCGCTGCCCAGAAGCAGCAGGCTGGCGGCCAACTGCATTCTGCGTTCGCGATCGACGATGGCGTCAGGACGCACGGGCGCAGACTCGGCGGTAAGCATCGTTGGCATGACGAACGCGTGATGGTCGATTTTGAGACGGGGCGCGAAGCCTTCGATCGCCAAGCCAGTTGCGAACAGCATCCAGAGAAGCAGTGGCCGAACCTGCGATTTCCAAGTGTGTTTGCGGCCGGAGACCGAGGGGTGGGACGTTCTTGCTGCGACGACCATATGTTTACCTCGTTGGATAGTGCGAGGAGGGCAGGCAACGTTTCATACGATCTGCGAATATCTTGTAGAAGGAGGATTTGGTTCCGCTTACGCATTGGCTATACAATCGTTGGCTTGCACAGTCACTCCATCGCACACACTATGACTTCCTCGCATCGTTTGTTGTGCTGCCTATTTGTCCTATCCGCCCTTTCGATGGCGACTGCCCAAACCCCGGACAAGACATCGAACACGCCGTCCGACGGCGTCGTCAGCGCGCGGGCTCAGAAGCTTCATGATTCCGCGCTGGTGGTGGACACGCATGCCGATACCCCGCAGCGCTTCCTCGACGAAGGCTTCGACATCGGCTCCACGGATCCGAAAGATATTGGCCACATCAGCCTCGACAAGGCACGGCGCGGGAATCTGGGGGCGGAGTTTTTCTCGATCTGGGTGGATCCGGAGACCAACCAGGGGCGGTTTGCGCGACATACATTCGATCTGATCGATTCGGTGTATTTGCAGGCGGCGCGGCATCCGGACCAGATGATGATGGCGTTTTCGCCCGCCGACATTGACCGGGCGCACAAGGAGCACAAACTGGCCGCGCTGATGGGGATCGAAGGTGGGCACTCGATCGAAAATGACATGCATCTGCTGCGCGACTACTACCGGCTGGGCGTGCGCTACATGACGCTGTCATGGTCGAACACGAATGAGTGGGCCGACTCTTCGGGGGATATTGATGATCCGAAAGTACAGCACCATAACGGGCTGACGGATTTCGGCAAGCAGGTGGTGCTGGAGATGAACCGGTTGGGGATGATGGTCGACATTTCGCACGTGGCCGACAAAACATTCTGGGATGTGATGGCCACGACCAAAGCTCCGGTGATCGCGTCGCATTCGTCGGCGCGGGCGCTGACGAATGCCCCGCGCAATATGACAGACGAGATGCTGCGGGCAGTGGCCAAGAACGATGGCGTGGTGCAGGTGAATTTCTACAACGGTTTTATCGATGAAGACTTTCGCAAGGCCATGATGGCGCAGCAAAAAGATACAGCCGCCGCGGTTCAGAAGTACACGGACCAACTCAAGGCTGAGGGCAAGCCGGTGAACTATGTGGACATCGACCGGATTGAGCGGGAGTGGATGGCGAAGATTCCGCGCCCGCCGCTGAAGTCGCTGATTGATCATATCGATCACATTGCGAAGGTGGCGGGGATCGATCATGTGGGGCTGGGCTCCGATTTTGACGGCGTCAGTGGGGCGACGCCGCAGGGGATCGACTCGGCTGCAGACTTGCCGAAGATAACGCAAGCGCTGCTCGATCGCGGGTATAGCGCAGAGGACATTAAGAAGATTCTGGGCGGGAATCTGATGCGGGTGTTTCGGGAAGTGGAGGGCGTGAGCCACGAGGTGCAGGCGGCGGCAAAGTAGGTTCCTGGGTCCGTACTGCACGCGACCGGCTGTAGCTCAGCTTGAGATCCTTCGGTTCGCCTGAAGAGCGGCTCCGCTCAGCATGACAAGGAATACGGTGTGCCGACACTGAGTCGCCAATCCCCTCTGAGGAAACTGTGGGTGTTGGTGTGAGTGTCGTACAATGCAACGTTGCGCGGTTGGCAATACTCATTTGCAAGGAGCGTTATGCGTAAGACATTCGCGATTTTAGTGATAGTGATGATGAGTGCAATCGCTGTGTGGGGGCAGGCGAGTTCTAGCAAGACTGCACCCGCAGCGCCGACAGGCACTACTGCCAAGCCGAACAATGCAGCGACCCTTGCGACCTCGACCAAGCCGACGGCGATTATCAATACGACGGCGGGAAAAATCACTTGCACGCTGTTTCCCGACAAGGCACCAGTCGGGGTAGCGAATTTCATCGGGCTGGCGAGCGGGACCAAGGACTGGAAGAATCCAGTGAGCGGCGCGACGAAGCATGGAGTGCCCTTGTATGACGGGACCATCTTTCATCGTGTGATTCCTGAGTTCATGATTCAGGGCGGGGATCCGGCGGGCAATGGCACGGGTTCACCGGGATACGAGTTCAAGAACGAAGTTTCCGCTGATTTGCTCTTCGACAAGCCGGGACGACTGGCTTATGCCAACTCCGGGCCGGGGACCAACGGCTCGCAGTTTTTCATCACCGAAGTGGCTGTGCCGCATCTGAATGGCGGGTACACGATCTTCGGGCAATGCGATGAGGCTTCCGTCGAACTGGTGAAGCAGATCGCGCGCATGTCGAGGGATCCCTCGAGTGACAAACCGTTTCGTCCGGTGAAGATTATTCACATCGCGATTGTGCGCGGCACGGGGACGGCGCCGAAGCCGGGGGCGGGGACGACCGTGAAGAAGCCAGCGGCTGCGGCGACGAAGCCACCGGCGAGTTCCAACTAATTCCGCCGGGATTCGCCCAGGCGGGACAGCCGAGGCGGCTGTCTCCACATCATCCTGATCACGACTAACGATCAATTTTGAAAGGAAATTTTATGACTCGACAACCTGGACTTTATGCGACGTTCGAAACTTCGGAAGGAACGATTGTCTGCCGGCTATTTGAAAAAGACGCGCCAAAAACAGTTGCCAACTTTGTGGACCTTGCGGAAGGCAAACGGGAGTGGACGCATCCTTCGACGCGCAAGAAATCGAAGGACCGGCTGTACGATGGAACGATTTTTCATCGAGTGATCCCTGATTTCATGATTCAGGGTGGAGATCCGCAGGGCACGGGAATGGGCGGGCCGGGATATCAGTTCGAGGACGAGACCAAGGGATCGCCGCACAAGTTCGATAAGCCGGGCAAGCTGGCCATGGCCAATGCCGGGCCGAACACGAATGGATCACAGTTCTTCATTACGACCGTGCCCACCGATTGGCTGACGGGCAAGCACACGATTTTCGGCGAGGTAGTCGAAGGGCAGGACGTCGCGGTGAAGATCACCGGAGTTCCGCAGAACCGGCAGAATCGTCCGAACAAGGATGTGGTGTTGAAGAAGGTGACGATCGAGAAAGTATGATCGGTCACCGGCCGCGCGTTTCATTGACTTGCCCCAAGTGCCAACGTAGGATTCTGCTGCAGTGATCGGGCAAACTATCTCTCACTACCGTCTCGTCGAGAAGTTGGGCGGCGGCGGCATGGGCGTGGTGTACAAGGCGGAGGACCTCAAACTCCGCCGCTTTGTTGCGCTCAAGTTCCTTCCCGATGACGTTGCGAAAGATCCGCAGGCGCTGGCCCGCTTCCAGCGCGAGGCCCAGGCTGCGTCAGCACTGAACCATCCCAACATTTGCACGATTTACGAGATTGATGAGTACCAGGGCCAGGCGTTTATTGCCATGGAGTTCCTGGATGGCATGACACTCAAGCATGCCATCGGCTCGAAGCCCATGGAGAACGAGAGGCTGGTTGCTTTGGCGATTGAAATCGCCGATGCGCTGGATGCTGCTCACGCCGAGGGGATTGTGCACCGCGACATCAAGCCCGCGAACATCTTCATCACGAAGCGCGGGCACGCGAAGATACTCGACTTTGGGCTGGCGAAAGTGGCCGCAGGGCGAGGCGCGGAAAAGTCTCTCGACAAGACGCAAACGCTGGACGAGGCACATCTGACCAGTCCGGGCACGATGATGGGTACGGTGGCGTATATGTCGCCGGAGCAAGTGCGCGGGCGCGAGTTGGATGGGCGCAGCGACCTGTTTTCGTTCGGCGCCGTGTTGTATGAGATGGCGACGGGAGATGTTCCCTTCCACGGCGAGAGCTCGGCGGTAATTTGCGAAGCGATCATGAACCGGGCGCCGGTGCCTGCGGTGCGCCTGAATCACGAAGTGCCGGCGCGGCTGGAAGACATCATCAACAAAGCGCTGGAGAAGGACATCAACCTGCGCTATCAGCATGCCTCGGAGATGCGCAGCGATCTGCAGCGGCTGAAGCGGGACACGGATTCGGGGCGAAGCCAGTTATCGGAATCGTCGGCGAGAACCGCGAGCGGAGCAGGTCAGGGGAGTTCGGGACAGCGCAGCGCAGTCGTCGAGAGCGGTGCTGCGGTGGCCGGGAGATTCTCATACAGGAAGATCGCATTGGGTGTCGGGGCGATCGCGACGATTGTGTTGGGTGTGCTTTATTGGCAGGGACGGAAGACGGCACCGCCCGCAGTGAGTTCTGCCAGCCCGCGAACGGTTGCGGTGTTGCCGCTGCAGAACATGGGCGCGGAGAAGGACCTGGATTTCCTCCGGCTGGGGCTGGCGGACGAGATTGCGACATCGCTGAGCTATGTTCGTTCGTTGTCGATTCGTCCGTTCTCGACGACCAGCAAGTACGACTCGCCGACGCTTGATGTGCAGGAGGCGGGTCGCGCGATGCACGTAACGGACGTGGTGACTGGGCACTTTCTGAAGGAAGGCTCGCAGCTGCAGATTACGCTCGAAGCGATCGACGTGGAGAACAACCGCACCGAGTGGCGCGACACGATGACCGTAGCCGCGCCAGACATGATCGCGATGCGGGGACAGATCACGGCGAAGGTGCGTCAGGGACTGGTTCCAGCGCTAGGCGCGGGAGCAGATTCGGCGGAAGGAGCGACGCGTCCAAAGAACGAAGAGGCTTACGATTTATACCTGCGCAGCATTGCGGTGCCGCACGATCCGGCTCCCAATAAAGATGGGATTGTCATGCTGGAGCGCGCTGTGGGACTGGATCCTTCCTATGCGCCGGCGTGGAATGCTCTGGGGCGGCGATACCACTACGACTCTGCGTACTCGAATGGTGGTCAAGCGGCCTTTCAACGGGCGAACGCCGCGTTTGAACGGGCTCTGGCGCTCGATCCGAACTTCATCGAGCCAGCCGGAGAGTTGACAGGCGCGCAGGTGGAGCGAGGTCAATTCATCAGGGCCTATCAGGATGCGAAGGCGCTGGTGGATCGCCATCCGGAGAAGGCGAGCGCTCATTTTGCCTTGTCGTATGTCCTTCGTTATGGCGGGGCAGTCGAGGAATCTGCACGCGAATGCGATACCGCATTGGCACTGGACCCAGGGAATTATGCATTTCGCTCGTGCGTGTTCTCGTTCGAACAACTGGGCAACTACGCGCGGGCGAAGGAATTTCTCGACCTGGATTCAGGATCAGCCTGGGCGGCGAGCAATATGATCCGGCTTTACATTCGTGACGGGAAGTTGGGACCCGCGCGGGACCTTGCCGAGAAATTCAGGGATCAGCCGTGGACCGCGGTTATGCTGGCGTGCGTCGATCATCGCGGTTCAGAGAATGCCGCGAAGCTCGCGCAGCAAGAGGGGGCCGACACTCTTGCGGATCCCGATCCCGAAACGCATTATGTCGTGGCGAGTGACGCGCTTTTCTGCGGGCAGAAGGAACTCGCGCTGCGGATGATCAAGAGTTCGATTGAAGGGCACTATTGTCCGTATGAGGGGTTGCGGAATGATTCTATTTGGGCCCCGCTCAGGAGCGCGCCTGAGTTCCCGGAACTGGTCGCTGGGGCGAAGAAGTGCCAGGAGGATTTTCTGGCGCAGCGGGCGCAGGGAGCGAAATAAGAGTGTCAACAGTGAGCGGATTCACTTGGCGGCTTCCCAATCGTCAAGACTGCCGGTCGGGCCAACGATGTCGCCGATGATTTTCCCTGTTCCGACCATAGACCCGAGCCGCCTTCCCGTCCCCTCTGCGGAAGATGGTGGAATGATTTCAGCAACGGGCTTGCCGAAGCGGGTTACGCGAATCGCCTTGCGCGTCTTGCGGACCTCTTCCAGGATGCGGAAGCACTTGGCCTTGAACTCGGAAATGGCGATTTCTTTCATATCTCAATACTTGATGATCTGTGACATCGCCCGCAGCGGCTGAAGCCGAGTTCCTCTAGCCGGTCAAGGGCGGCACGACTTGAAGTCGTGCCCTTCCCGGTGCCTGGACTCACGGACTAGACCCCGATCACAGCGCATAACTCTTTCACTGCGGCGGCGCTCTTGTCCAGGCCCGCCTTCTCTTCCGGCGCTAGCTTGATTTCGATGATCTGCTCGATTCCCTTTTCGCCCAGCTTCACGGGAACTCCAACGTAGAGGCCGTTGATGCCGTACTCGCCTTGCAGGTAGGCGGCGCAGGGGAGAATTTTCTTTTTGTCTTTCAGGATGGCTTCGACCATCTCGGTGGCGGCGGCAGAGGGAGCGTAGTAAGCCGAGCCAGTTTTGAGATGCTTGACGATTTCGGCGCCGCCGTCGCGAGTGCGCTGGACGATGGCTTCGAGACGAGACTTCTCGATCAACTCGGTGATGGGGATTCCGGCGACCGTGGAGTAGCGCGGCAGGGGGACCATGGTGTCGCCGTGGCCTCCGAGGACGAAAGCGGTGACGTTTTCGACGCTGACTTTGAGTTCGTCGGCGATGAAGGCACGGAAGCGGGCGGAGTCGAGGACGCCGGCCATGCCAATGACGCGCTCGCGGGGGAATCCGCTGAGCTTGTAGGCGGCTTGCGCCATCGCGTCAAGCGGGTTGGAGACGATAATCAGGATGCATTTGGGCGAATGCTTAACCACTTCGCCGACGACCGCCTTCATGATGTTGTAATTCGTGTTGAGGAGGTCGTCGCGGCTCATGCCGGGCTTGCGGGGAATGCCGGCAGTGATGACCACGATGTCGGAGTTCGCGGTATCTTTGTAGTCGTTGGTGCCGGTCACGTAGGAGTCGCGCTTCTCGATGGGCATGGCTTCGAGGAGGTCGAGTCCTTTGCCCTGCGGGACGCCCTCGATGATGTCGATGAGAACGACGTCGGCGAGTTCCTTGGAGGCGATCCAGTGGGCGGCCGTTGCACCTACGTTGCCTGAGCCTACGATGCTGACTTTTTTACGCATATGATTCCTTTCTATAAGAACCTCAGTGGCTAAAGCCCAGTTTTTCTTAGCTGCGAACGCGGCGCTAAAGCGCCGCTCTTCCACTAGGCGCTCTTCAGGGCTGCCCTTCCCCGACTGCTCTTCCCCGACCGCTCTTCCGCACTAGAGCGCTTGCTGTTTCACAAGTGGTGCCCTCAGAAGGGCCGAAGACTACACCAGCACGACTGCGTCCATGTTCTCGATCATGTGTCCGGCGAATTCGCTGGTTTTGACTTTGGTGGAGCCGGGCATTAGGCGCTCGAAGTCGTAGGTGACCTTCTTCTGCTCGATGGTGCGCTCCATGCTCTGCTCGATCAGGTCGGCGGCTTCGTTCCAGCCGAGATGGCGGAACATCATAACGCCGGAGAGGATCACCGAGCCGGGATTGATCACGTCTTTGTCAGCGTACTTCGGGGCGGTGCCGTGCGTGGCTTCGAAGATGGCAAAGCCGTCGCCAATATTCGCGCCGGGCGCGATTCCGAGGCCGCCAACCTGGGCGGCGCAGGCGTCGGAGATGTAGTCGCCGTTCAGGTTCGGGCAGGCCAGCACGGAGTATTCGTCGGCGCGAGTGACGACTTGCTGGAAGATCGAGTCGGCGATGCGGTCGTTGATCATGATCTTCTTCTTCCACGCGCCGTTGCCGTGTGTGCTATAGATGGCATCGAGAACTGCTTTCACTTCTTTTTCGACGGCCTGGCGGAAGGCGGGCGGAGCAAACTCCATGCCGGGTTCAACCGCTTCGGCGTTCTGCGCGACGGTCAGGTTGGGATCTTTGTCTTTGTTGCCGACGATCCAGCTTTCGCGTTCGGTGATGACTCTGTCGCGGAATTCCTGGGTGGCAACTTCGTATCCCCAGAGGCGGAAGGCGCCTTCGGTGAATTTCTGGATGTTGCCTTTGTGCACCAGCGTGACAGACTTCAGACCGTTTGTGATCGCATGCTGGATGGCCATGCGGACCAGGCGCTTCGTTCCCGTGATGGAGATGGGCTTGATGCCGATGCCGGAGTCGAGGCGGATCTGCTTCTTGCCGCCTTTGAGCATGTCTTTGTTGAGGAACTCGATGAGGCGGGCGCAGTCGGCGGTTCCCTGCTCCCACTCGACGCCGGCGTAGACGTCTTCGGTGTTCTCGCGGAAGATGACGACGTTCATGCGCTCGGGATGCTTCACGGGCGAAGGCACGCCTTTGTAGTACTTCACCGGGCGGACACAACAATAGAGATCGAGAATCTGGCGCAGGGCGACGTTAAGGGAGCGGATGCCGCCGCCCACGGGAGTGGTCAGCGGGCCTTTGATGGCGACGCGAAACTCGCGGACGGCGTCGACGGAATCATCGGGCAGCCAGGTGTCGAACTTGGCCTTGGCTTTCTCCCCGGCGAAGACTTCGTACCAGGCAACGCGGCGCTTGCCTTTGTAGGCCTTCTCGACTGCGGCGTTGAACACGCGGAGCGAGGCTTTCCAGATGTCGCGGCCGGTGCCGTCGCCTTCGATGAAGGGAATGATGGGGTTATCGGGAACGTCGTACTTGCCGTTTGCATAACCGATCTTCTTTCCGTCCGCGGGTACAGCTACGCCGTTATAAGAGCCAGCCATGCACAACCTCCGCTATGAATGTTTGAACCCCGATTTTAGGAAACTGACAATTATAAAGAACCGGCGCGGAAAGGGCAGATTATTCTTGGTTTCGCCCTGGGTGTGCCATAATTCCGGTACTAGGTCCGCGATCCGTCGACTGTGGGGGTTCTATGAAGTCCAGCTTTCGCGTTGTACTCACGATCGTTGCGTTAATGGCTCTTGCTGGAGCGCTTTCGAGCGCGGCGTTCGCCGACGGCTCTCGCGACCGAACACAGTTCGGACACGATATCAGCATCGCGCCTGGCGAAGAAGTGTCGGACGTGACGTGTTTTGCCTGCAGCGTGCGGGTGCGCGGGCATATCGCAGGCGACGTGACCACCTTTGGGGGCAGCGTGGTGGTTGAGGACGACGGGCAGATCGCCGGTGACATGACTTCGTTCGGCGGAGATGTGCGTCTGGACAAAGGAGTGAAGATCGCGGGCGATGTGACTGTGTTCGGAGGGCGACTTCGCCGGGACTCTGAAGCGGTGGTGAACGGCGATGTCACCAATTTCAGCGGGACGGGCTGGCTGTTTCTGGTGTTTGGGCTGCCGTTGGTGATATTGGGCGCTCTCCTAGCTTTGGTTATCTGGCTCGTCCGGCGGGTGATACGGCGGCCAGCGATGCCGGTTGCGGCTTGAAGTTTTGGCTCCTCAGGGGCTGAAAGCCCGTGACGAAGAAGAGATTCTCCTATCGCAGCGCTGAAAGCGCTGCGCCACCCAAAAGCGCCGGTGCCACAGAAGCCCTGAACCATCCGAAAGCACCGAGCGCCCCAAAGCATTGGGCCATTTAAGAGCGCTCAGCCAGCCAATGACTCCGGCTAATCAGAGGCATCCAACCGGGCAGCGACACCCTTAGGAACCGTGAGCGAGACGCCCAACGGACAGCCGACGCTAGGGTTGGCGCTACCAACGATTACCACCGGCGGGTGCCGAAGGTCTTACGAACACCTACTGTCATGAAGCGGCCCCAAGGGCCGTTGGTGCCCAGATCGGCGGGGCCAAGATAGGTGTCGCGCGCGCCCAGACGGTCGAAGAGGAAATGCTGGGTGATGCGGAATTCGAATCCCTTATTCAAATAGATTCCCGCTCCCCAGGAGTGCTCGATTCCGATGGCATCGGGGGACCAAGTGTAGAGCGTCTTGGGGATGGTCTTGCCGAAGAGGAATGTGGGCGCTCCGTACACCATGAGGCGACGCAGTGGGCCGCGGCCGAAGGGACGAACCTCCAGTATTCCCCAGATCATGTAGCGCGCGAACAGACTGCAGGGTGCGTTGACGCCGCCGTACTGACCGGCATTCCCAGCGCATTGGTTGGGATCAACCTCGTTGTGAGGAGGCGCCAGGTCAACCTGCACCCAGCCCCACAACGTGTCTTTAGGGAAGAACATACGGTCGCTGCTGGTTGCGTCGTGCCATGTGCCCTGCGAACTGGTGGTCTGCGGAGGATTTGTCTGCGAGTTGAGGGATGATGAGACCTGTGCACCTGCGAGTGATATCAGTATTGGAACGGCCAACAGCCACGCCCATCGCTTCATTTCGCCTCCGAGACGAGTTCCATTTGTGATGGAGATGCCGGATTCTGGTTCGGCCTGCGTCCACGATTGGCGAAGTCAGGACTCGACGAACTTCCGGTTGAGTAGAGCGCCACATTGTATCAAGCGAGTGGATGACGGCACGGAGTCCAAACAGTCGCCCGAGTTGTGATCGGGGTAACCGGTTTTGGTGAGAGACCGGACGGTCAGGCGCCTAAAGAAGGACCGGCTCACGGTGTCACTTCGATCGAACTTGATCCAGCGACGTTGCGTGGAATTCCACTGCCCCCGAGTGAAAAGATGTGCATTGGCCGGAGCAGCCGACCAGTTGAAGACGGAATCCTTCCAGAATTCATATCCCATACGGGATTTATTCCATTCATAGTACGTTCATGTTAGTGCAAATCGCTGTAAATGACGCCAAAACAGGGGATTACGGGTTTGGTTGGAGGATTGCACTGTACGGGAGTACAGCTTAATTCAGGAACCCTATGCCCCAAGAGATTTCCGTCTCGTACCAAGCGATTAAGAGTAAGGTTTACCGGCTGATCGATTCCCTCGTGGTGGGAGAAAAGAGCGAGGCAGAGGTGCAGGAGTCGGTCCGGCGGTGGTGGACGCTGATCCATCCGGCCGACCGTCCGATCGCCCAGAAGTATCTGCTGATGGTACTGGGGCGCTCGGCTTCCGCGCTGGACAACATGGGAGACGCATTCCTGTCTGTGAGCAGTTGTGAAGTTGCACGGCCACAAATCGCCGACATCCCGCTTCCCGGGAAGCGAGTACGAGTTCTGGAGCGGATGGTGAAGGACAGTTCTGTTCGAACCGCGGTATAGCCCCGGCGCTGGTTGATCCGCAAGACACAAAATTTACATTTCTACCGTTGCGTTTCGCATCATTCTGCCCGTATCTTCAATCACGTTCCTTAACGGACACCCATCGCACGATCGAGATCCGCACCACAGGAGACTGGAATGACATCGTTGTCTTCGCGTCGATCCAACACATCAGGCAAGATGGGAATGATTCTTTCTTTCGGAGCATTGCTGATTATGGCCACATCGTTATTTGCAGGTTCAGGCGTATATACCTTCACGCTGAATTCGATCGACGGCAAGCCGGCGCCGCTGGGTGAGTACAAGGGCAAAGTGGTGCTGCTGGTGAATGTGGCCAGCCAGTGCGGTTACACTCCGCAATACAGCGCTCTGGAGAGCATTTACGAGAAGTACAAGGATCAGGGATTCGTGATTCTCGGCTTCCCTGCCAATAATTTTGGTGCGCAGGAGCCGGGAACGAACGAAGAGATCAAGACGTTCTGCTCCCGCAAGTACAGCGTGACGTTTCCGATGTACGCGAAGATTTCGGTGAAGGGCGCGGATCAGGCGCCGCTTTATGTCTATCTGACGAAAGAGACGGGCGCTGGGATCGCGGGCGACATCAAGTGGAACTTCACCAAGTTCCTGGTGGATCGTGATGGGAAAGTGGTGCAGCGCTTTGAGCCGGCGGTTACGCCGGATTCGAAGGAAGTGACTGCGGCGATTGAGAAGCTGCTGAAATAGAGTTAGCGCTGCCCCTTGCGTTCGCGCGTTGGGAGATCTTCGACGTTATCCATAAACGCTGGGGAAGCAGCCGAGCCCTCGACTAGATACTCCGACCATTTCGGCAGGCGAGAGAGGACTTCTTGGCTGCGTGCTTCCTCCCATCGAGTTGCCTTCACGCTGCCGGAGCTTATCTGTTGAATTTGCCGGGGCGATTTCAAAGTTCCATTCCTCTTTCAGTGCTCCCGTTTCCGGCCTTCGGCCTCGCTCTGTCGTTTGTGGTTGCCGTAGATCAAGGAGGATATTATGGCCCTGATTCTTTACCGGCATTCCAGCGCGACTTCAGCGGCTAAAGCCTACATGTGTTTGGAATTTTCATAGGCACGACTGAATGTCGTGCTCTTCCCAATTCACTCCTTATATATCGTAGTACAGCGCGAACTCGTAGGGATGAGGGCGCTGGCGGATGGCGTCTACTTCTTTGGTGCGCTTGTAGTCGACGTAGGTGCGTAGCAGTTCCTCGGTGAAGACATCGCCTTTCAGCAGGAAGGCGTGGTCACGCTCCAGGGCGTCGAGGGCGTCTTCGAGTGAGCCGGGCATTGAAGGGATGTTCGACAGCTGCTCGGGATCGAGTTCGTAGAGGTCTTTGTCGAGGGGCTGGCCGGGGTCCATTTTGTTTTCGATGCCGTCGAGGCCGGCCATGAGCATGGCGGCGAAGGCGAGGTAGGGATTGCAGCTCGGGTCCGGAGGGCGGAACTCGACGCGCTTGGCTTTGGGCGCGATGGAATACATCGGAATGCGGCAGGCGGCCGAGCGGTTGCGGCGAGAGTAGGCGAGATTCACCGGAGCCTCGAAGCCGGGGACGAGGCGCTTGTAGGAGTTGGTGGTGGGCGCGATGATCGCCGAGAGCGCGGGGCCGTGCTTGATGAGTCCGCCGACATACCACAGGGCGAGTTGCGAGAGGCCGGCGTATCCATCGCCGGCGAAGAGCGGAGCGTCACCCTTCCACAGCGATTGATGCGTGTGCATGCCGCTTCCGTTGTCGCCAAAGATCGGCTTGGGCATGAACGTTACCGTCTTGCCCTGGAGATTCGCCACATTCTTCACAATGTATTTGTAGAGCAGCATCTTGTCGGCGGAGCGGACGAGCGAGTCGAACTTCAGATCGATTTCCGTCTGACCCCCTGAAGCTACCTCATGATGGTGGCATTCCACGTCGATGCCACAATTCTGCATAGTGAGGACCATCTCACTGCGCAGGTCTTGATAGTGGTCGGTGGGCGCCACAGGAAAATAGCCCTCCCGGTAGCGGGGGCGGTAGCCGAGGTTGTTCTCTTCCCTGCCCGAGTTCCAGCGGCCTTCTTCGGCGTCGATGAAATAAAAGCCGTATTGCTCGCGCTGGTCGAAGCGCACATTGTCGAAGATGAAGAACTCGGCTTCGGCGCCGAAGTAGGCGGTGTCGGCAATTCCGGTTGAGGCCAGGAAGAGTTCGGCCTTGCGGGCGATGTAGCGGGGATCGCGGTCGTAACGTTGCTTGGTCACGGGATCGACCACATCACAGACGAGGACGAGTGTGGGCACTTCGGTGAAGGGGTCAAGCAAGTGAAAGTTCGCATCCGGCTTGAGCAGCATGTCGCTTTCATGGATGCCTGCCCAGCCGCGAATGGAGGAGCCATCGATGCCGAAGCCGTCTTCAAAGGAAGATTCCGTTAGTTGCCCGATGGGATAGGAAACGTGGTGCCAAAGTCCGGGAATGTCGGTGAAGCGGAGGTCGAGAATCTTCGCGTCGTGGTGCCGGGCGAACTCGAGAACTTTCTTGGCGTCAGCCATCAAAACTCCTTGCCGGGCGCAACTTCCCTGCCGAAACAGAGCGAACCTTTGCGGGGCGTCCTGCAGACGGGCAGGCTGCTACAATCGGTCGCGTTGAGCGGGACCGAGAGAGTCTAAAGGCAGCGGCGGATGCTGGCAATTCGAATGTTTTTATGGCGGGGATAACGCGACTTTATACTTAGAGGTGTCAGCTATCAGTAAGCCTTGGTGAAGTGGTTGCACAGGATGCTCTGGACGATCTTAAAAGGCGACCCTCAGGGGCTAAAGCCCGGAGTCTCTGCGACTGCTAGCGGCACGGCTGAAGCCGTGCCCTACCCAAAACCGTTGCCAAAGCAGCTAACCCAAGGGCTCGTAGGTGAAAACGGTTCCACTGGCAGCCGGATATTGAAAGCTTGCAACTTCTCTTATGGATTTTGATCAGCTCGAAACGTTTCTCGAAGTAGCGCGGCACGCTTCGTTCTCACGGGCGGCGGAGAAACGTTTTCGGACGCAGCCAGCGATCTCTTCACAGATTCGCGGGTTGGAGGAAGAGGTTGGAGCAAAACTGTTCGACCGCTCGGGCGGCAAGGTATCGCTGACAGCTGCCGGCAAGGCGTTCCAGAAATACGTGGAAGAAACGCTGGACGCGCGTAAGGCAATGCTGGTGGCGATCGCCGAGATGGAACGTGTGCCGCGGGGCGAACTGATTGTGGGGGCGAACGAAGGAACTTGCTTGCACATTCTGCCCTATGTGTTCGCCGATTTCAAGAAGCAGTATCCTGACGTATCGGTAAACATCAAGCGCGCGGACTATGGAAAGATTCTCGAGTCGATCGTCGACAACTCGGTCGATTTCGGGGTCATCTCTCTTCCGGTGACGGACCCCCGGCTGACGGTGGTGCTGATCCATCGCGATGAGTTGATTCTGATTGCCCCGCCGCAGCACCCGCTGGGACGACTGAAGTCTGCGACGATCGCCGATGCGGCCAAGTTTCCGCTCGTGGTACCGAAGGCGGGACATACGCGAGACGCCATTGAGCAACTCTTCCATGAGCGGCGGCTGAAACCGAATGTCAGCATGGAACTGGATTCCAGCGAATTGCTGAAGCGTTTCGTGGCGGCGGATGTGGGCGTCGGGTTCATCGCGCGCTCGAATGTGGAGGACGACGTGAGAGCTAAAGTTCTGGCGGCGATTCCGCTCGCGGACGCGCAAGTACGGCGCGATCTGGCGCTGGTCTTCCGCAAAGACAAGGCGCTCAGCCGTGCCGCGCTGGCATTTATTGACATCGCGGTGAAACACAAGCCTGCGGAGGAGTTGGCGCAGATTCCAAGCCGATGACCAAGGCGATCCCCAGACTACTGCTACTGCCGTTGATTCTTCTGATCGCGCTTAGCGTGCCGGACACGGGGCTAGGAACGGCCCCGCAGAAGCCTCTGGCGCAAATGCCGGAGTCGGCCCGGCAGTTGATCGCTATCAAGGTCAGCGGGAGCAAGCGGTTCCCGGAGGCTGCCATCGCGGCAGCGACGGGATTGCAGATGGGCACGATCGTCAACGAAGACGACTTCAAGAAAGCGGCGCGGACGCTGGGCGACACGGGAGTCTTCACCGACATCGCCTACAACTATTCGTATTCTTCGGCCGGAATCAAGCTCGAATTGCACGTCACCGACGTCGACAAGTTCGTGCCCGCACGCTTTGAAGACTTCGTCTGGTTTTCGGACGCGGAACTGCTCAAGCGCATCAAGGAGCATTCCCCGTTGTTTGATGGAGAACTGCCGCTGTTCGGAGGGCTGGCCGCGGAGGTTTCTGACGTACTGCAGGCCATGCTGGTGGAGAACGCAATCCCCGGGCACGTCGAGTATGTGCGCGCCGGCAAGCCTGACGGGCCTGTCGAGTCGATCAATTACCACGTCACCGATGTCCTCATTCAGGTGCGCCACATTGAGTTTTCAGGCGCGGGAGCAGACGAGGTGCCGGCGCTGGAGGCGGCGGGCGAGAGGCTTCCCGACCACGAATATTCCCGCAGCCGGTTGAACCAACTGGTGCAGCGCCAGCTTCTTCCCGTCTACTACGCACGAGGGTACTTGAAGGCGCAATTCGGCGAACCGGAGCCAAAAGTCGTGAAGCAGCCTTCTGCAGAAAACGAGGACGGACCGCGCAATCAGACCATCGTCGATGTGACCTTTGCAGTCACGCCGGGGCAGCAGTACAAGCTGAAGAATCTGGAGTGGTCGGGAAACAAGGAGTTCCCTACCGAAACGTTGCAGAAGATGGTGCGCGCTGAGCCCGGACAGCCTGCGAATACGGTTCGCTTAGGGGATAACCTGAAGGACGTACAGAAGCTTTACGGATCGCGCGGGTTTATGACCACCACCATCACCCCCACAGCGGTATTTGACGAGGCAGCTGGGACGGTTTTGCTTCGCCTCGAGGTGAAGGAAGGATCCCAGTATCACATGGGCGAACTCGAATTCCGCGGCCTGGATAATAGCCTAATGGCGAAGCTGCGAGCAGCCTGGAGGATTCGACCAGGGGATATCTACGATGCGACATACTTGAGCGAGTATTTGGTTGCAGCGCACAAACTGCTGCCCGCGAACCTCGACTGGGATGTCACATCGCACGTGACCCCCAACCTTCGGGATAGGACGGTTGACGTTGACCTCATTTACTCGGTGAAGGCACCGAAATAGGCGCTGGCGGGCTGCGGCGAGTTTGTTCGGTTTTTGGAACAAAACGCACGCGGTTTCTCGATGCGTTCAATCTGCGAGTACTCTGACCCCACTCCAGCCGAGCACCACCGGGAATTTTTTGCGACGCAAAGAGCACTTGTGCAATCAGGATCAGTTGATACACTGGCCCGCAAGTTTTCGCGGATCGCGATAGCGGGTGCATCAGGTTGGAAGGAGAGACGGAATGAACCGTAGTTGGGAACGTTGGATCTTGATCGCGGTGGTGGTCGGTGCGGCGAGTCTGTGGGTGAACCATCCGGCGATGGCCGCCGGCAAGCAAACGCTGACGGGCGAAGTGGGCGACGCCATGTGCGGCACGAAGCACATGGAAGGCACGCCAGCAGAGTGCACGCGCACCTGCGTCGCGCACGGATCGAAGTACGCTCTGGTTGTGGGCGACAAGATTTATGCTTTGAATACCAGTGACAAGACGGTGCTGGCGCTGCTCGATCAGCAAGCCGGCAAGAAAGCCACGGTGACCGGAACGATCAATGGCACGGAGATTGACGTGAGCAAGGCTGTCGCCGCCAAGTGAGGCTTTGAGAGTTTTGCCCGGGCCCTCCCCCTACACCATCCGGGCATAAAAGCGGGGATGCGCGCCAGCGCTCCCCGCATTTTTTTCGACTCTGGGACGTAAATTCATCTTTCCTTTACAAAACATTGTGTTAGATTGTGCATTCTTAACACTCATTTTTCTTTTGGAGGATCACGGAATTGGGCAAAGACATGGTTCCGAAGCGGATTTTCTTTACCAAGGGCGTGGGAAAACACCGCGAGCGTCTGACTTCGTTCGAATTGGCGTTGCGTGACGCCGGTATCGCTGCCCAGAACCTGGTGCGGGTTTCGTCGATCTTTCCTCCCAACTGCAAACTATTAGCGCGGAAAGAGGGCGTGAAGTATCTGCATCCCGGGGAAGTTGTTTTTGCCGTGGTGGCGGAGAACTCCACGCGTGAACCGCATCGTTTGCTGGCTTCATCGATTGGCGTGGCCATTCCTGCCGACCGGAACACCTACGGCTACCTTAGCGAGCATCACTCGTTTGGCGAGACCGAAGACGCGGCTGGGGAGTATGCCGAAGAACTCGCCGCCGAAATGCTAGCGACTACGCTCAACGTAGAATTCGACCCGGACCGGTCCTGGGACGAAAAGAAGCAGATCTACCGCCTCTCGAACAAGATCGTGCGCACAGCGAACGTGACCCAGTCGGCCGTGGGCGACAAACGCGCCCTCTGGACTACCGTAATCGCCTCCGCGGTGCTGATCTTCGACTAAGCGCGAGTCCTTCCCCTCACACACAATCGTTGAGTCGCGGAGCGTGTCGTGCGTGTCGTGGGATCGGTGTGCCGACCCCAGCTTTCGGATGCTGCGCCCGCCATTTCTCCGCAACTGAGGGCACGCGTGTGAATGATTTGAGTGGACTTCTGGCATCGGCTAAGTGATTGACAGCAAATACAATAATGAATCATTTGGGCGGAAATGGGCATCTATTGGGTAGTAAAACTTTGGTAATCATCGCATGCTGTCGAATGTAATACTCCGTTAACAGGAATCAGCTATGATTGAAGTCGTAGAAAAAGAAAACAGATCGAGGATGAGACCGACCGTGGATATTGAAACACGCAGAAAGAAGCAACAGACCCTGATGGTGCAGTTGGTGGAACGAAAGGTACGTTCGCGGGCGAAGCAGCTATACGAGACGCGCGGGCAAACAGAAGGCCAGGCCTTGCAGGATTGGTTTCAGGCTGAGTCAGAAGTGCTTGAAAATAGTATCCTTGCGCCGCTTTATCGTCGGTTGCGGACCGGAAACCATGACCTTCAAGAGGGCGACTCCAACCCGGAGTTTGCCGCACAGGACTCGGCGACTTGCGAGAGCAACGCGTAATCCCCTTCTCACACCTTTACCCCAGAAAACCAGGAAGAGAGTTGTGCCGTTGAACGATCTCGGAAATCGGCAGGGTCTATTCCTTTGCCCAGTTTGATTGCTTAGCAGTCGAGCTTCCTATTTCCGTTTGGCGATTTCTTTCTTTCCTTTTTTCGCGCCCTTGTGATTCTTTCCCAACCGTTCTAGCACGGCGGCAACGATGATGGGCAGGCCCACGGTCGCGTCGACGAAGACCTCACCAAATTTTCCGCCTTCCGACGGTGGCACGAACTTGCCCCATGAAATGGCCTCGCTGTAGGGGCTGCCGGACAATCCGCCCCAGTGAACTGGCTCGGGACAGATTCGGAGGCCGTAGTGGTAGCGCTTCAAGGGTACGTTCTCGCCGAGGCGCCGGTGTCGGAGTTCGATGAAGGGACCGAATTGCTGCGACCAGTTGCGCGGAACGCCGCCGCCGATGGTGAAGATTCCGAGTTTTTTCTGGCGCAGAAGAGTTGCGGCAAAATGCTCGAGGTCTTCAAAGGGGTCGAAGCGGATCTTGTGTCTTCCCGTCGATTCGCGCAGACGGTTGTTCAGAGCGGTGTCGAGACCGAGTTCTGAGTCGCTGAACGCGGGTACAAAAACCGGCACGCCCTGTTCGTACGCTGACTTCAAGATTCCGCGCTGGTTCTCGTCGCGCTTGGCGAGGTAGGCGCCGATGGCGTGATTCAGTTTGTAGGAGCACATGACTTCATTGTGGTCCCAAGCCTCAAGGACGGCAGCCATAACTTCTTCGACGTCATCGAGGTTTTGTTCGGGCTCAAGCGTGTCGTAGACGCGGTTGTACCCCTGTTCGTAGAGTTGCTCGTCGGAAACATCAGGATTCGCGCGGAAGTGGGCTCGGCCTGTGGCCTCGACCAGACCGTGGGCCATGAGCGCACCCGTCGAGACGATCGCATTGACAATGCCGCGGTCGATTAGCTCCGTGACGATCAATCCTTGCTTGGCGACGGTCATAGCCCCGGCCAGCGTCATCACGATGAATGCATCTTCGTCGAGCGCCATCGCTTCGAGAACATCAGCAGCCTCGCCAAGCTGGCGCCCCGTGAAGGCGGTCTTGGACATAGCGCGCACCAGGCCATCGATCGAATGAATCTTCGCGAGATCGAGCGGCTCGAGCGGAATCAGGCGGTCTTCGATTGGATTATGCAGATGGCGGTCTGTGCCTTCGCCACCGGCGGCGTGTCCCTGACCATGCTGAGAGTGATCCTTCGAGTTGCCGTGATTGTTGTGCTTCACCGCGAGCCTCCGAGCTGCTTGCAATTTTCCCCGACAGGATACTTTACAGGAAGGGTGTGAAAGGACGCCACGGCGTTGACAGCCCACTTTGTGGCTCGACATGAATGGAAGACAAAAAAAGCCCGGACCGTGAAGGTCCGGGCTGCGAGTCGCTGACTGCCGGAGCAGGAGCGAGGTGGTTTATGAGATCACTTGATGGTCAAGGTGAGAGTCGCGGTTTGGGTCACGCCTCCACCCTTCGCAGTGATAGTGATGGTGCGGGTTCCAGTCTTTGCAGTTGGAGCCACTTTGACTTGCATGGCTGCGCGTCCCGAGCCCGGCGCCGGAATGGTGCTGGGATTGAACGTGACCTTCACGCCGGCACCTTGTCCAGAGGCCGTCAATGTGATCGCCGAGTTGAAGCCACCGGAAACAGTGGTGGTGATCTTCGACAGGCCTGCGGCGCCGCGAGCGACGCTCAGGACCTTGGGCGCATCCGTCACCGTGAACGTACCTGACGAAGTACCCGCGAGCGAATCGACGAGAGCCTGTCCGTTCGGGCTGCCGATGCCAGTTACAAGATCGTAGCCAGCGGTTGCCGAGAACCCATTGCTGCCACTGGTGATGTCGTGGAAGTCAGTCGAGTAGCTCGATCCGCCGAGGATCGCGTAAAGGGCCGGGTTGACGAAGCCGAGCGGGGATTGACCGTTCGCTACAGCTTGTTGATTGACGAGAGCCATGAAGCCAGCCCACATGGGCGCCGCAAAGCTGGTTCCGCCGTACAGATTTGCGGTGCAAGAGGTCTGGTCGGCGCAGACGTAAAAGGTGTAATTGGCGTTGGCCGAAATGTCAGGGCCGTTGCGCAGGGTCTGAGAGCACTTTGCGCAACCGGCTGCTGCCGCGACCTGCCAGGAAGGAATGGCAAAGTTATTGGGTGTGATGCCGCCACCGCTGGAGGACCAAGCAGTTTCGGAAGCCCAAGCACCGCCCGCACTGGCTGTGGTTAGGTCTGTTCCGCCGACTGAAGTAACATACGGGTCGTCTGCGGGCCAAACAAAAATACTGCTGGTCCACTTCGCACTATCGCCAGCAGCGGTGAAAAAGTTCTGACCCTGCGCGGCGAACTGTTGGAAGAATGGGTCGTCGGTGCTCGGATCCGGCGGTCTCCATGCCCAGGAGCAGCTCAGCTGAGCGTTCAGCGGGCTGGCGGTGGCCATTGCGTTCAGGATGCCGGGATCGTCGAGCGTCTGCCCAGAGAGACCGCCCTTCCCGATGTACATGACGAGGCTGGACAGACCAGGAGCCATGCCGAGCGCCTGAGTCATATCCAAAGTTTGTTCGGTATCGTCGCAACCCGCACTGGCGAGGCAACTCGTGCTCTGGCCGTCGACCGACAGGAGAGTGACCGGTACGTTGTTGGTTTGGCCGGCGTTCTTGTAATACGTAGTCAGATCAGCCAAATCGGTGCCGACGAACTCAAAGATGCCAACAGACTGGCCGGCGCCAGTGAGAGTTCCACCGTAGTATGCCGCCCTCATGTCGCTGCCGCAGAAAGATTTTGAAGGGCAGGATCCAGTAGTGGCGTTGGCGATGACACTATCCGAGTCCACAATATTCGGATCGCGACGCGAGACCATCGAAACCGGCGTCGAGAAATTGTCGAGGCCGCCGATGCTCCACAAGCGGACAGGAGTGTTCGGCATAGGTTCGCGGTCGGGTGCGAAGAAGTTCCGTTTTTCGGTCGG
Organism: uncultured Acidobacteriaceae bacterium; assembly: GCA_963706645.1. Classification (GTDB taxonomy): domain Bacteria; phylum Acidobacteriota; class Terriglobia; order Terriglobales; family Acidobacteriaceae; genus Sulfotelmatobacter. The sequence goes on along the minus strand of CAVPNR010000004.1, from coordinate 6,385 downwards.
ATGTTTATAAAGGCCCATCGTCACATGAAGGGCTTTTTCGATATTCTGCACCGATCCGGTGACCGGCAGGATCATGCGATTGCGCGAAGAGCCGTTGATGCTGAGTCCGTTCTGGCGAGCCCAGTTTTTCAGAGCTTCATAGTCCTCGCGGGTGGGGCCGAATTTTTCGGTGAACTGCTCCACGGTGAGGAAATGGCGATAGGAGGGATTGGAAGGATCGGAGACATCCTTCAAGAACTGATCCAACTCCGATTGATTGCGGTGCTGCAGAACAAGAACGAGACGCAGGTTCTGCGTGGCGGACACATGGCCGACGAGAGGGGCTACTCGGCTGGTAACCTCATCTCGCGTGTGCCGTGTCATCAAGGGCTGTTGCGCATGGCCAACATTCACGACCGACACAAGCGCGACGATTGTCAGCACAAATGTACTCAGTCTTCGTATCACAGTATTCTCCTTATTTTCTCGAATCCTTGGGCCCCAGGAACTAGAGCTGCTGTCTTTCGCGAAAGGACAAAATTAAAAAAATGTCCAATCACAACAGTACAGAGCGGCCCCGATTGTATAACGGTTTTTCGTTTTTCAGCGCCGTGACAATGTCATTTTTATCGCTGGAGAGCATCGGATTCACGCGGGGTTGCAGAATCTTGCATATAAATCGAACCACTGTGCGCATTCTCGGGAGGAATGGGTCATTCGCAGTTGTTCTGAGAGCGGTCGCGGTGCTGCAGAGTTCGCGCGCGGCGTCGGACCGGCCCCGCTGGCATCGCCGATGCTATATTGATCGCTGAGGACGGAACGCGTGCCCCCAGAAAAATTTCGCGTGGCGCTGGTGCAGATGTCGTGCGGTCCAGAGCCGGAACAAAATCTTGAGAAAGCGCTTGGCAGAGTTGCGGATGCTGCCGGACGCGGCGCGCAGGTAGTTTGCCTGCCCGAGCTTTTCCAGACACAGTATTTCTGCCAGCGTGAGGATCATGCGCTGTTTGATCTGGCGGAAACGATCCCTGGACCAGCCAGTGAAAAGGTAGCGGCCGCGGCGCGCAAGAACGGAGTTGTGGTGATCGCGTCGCTGTTCGAGAAGCGGGCAGCCGGCGTTTACCACAACACAGCGGCTATATTCGATAGCGACGGTTCCCTGCGCGGACTCTACCGCAAGATGCACATTCCGGACGATCCGCTCTATTACGAAAAGTTCTACTTCACTCCGGGAGACTTGGGATTCCGTGCGCTGGATACCAGCGCCGGCCGCCTTGGCACGCTCGTGTGCTGGGATCAGTGGTATCCCGAGGGCGCGCGGCTGACAGCATTACAAGGAGCGCAGATCCTCTTCTATCCCACAGCCATCGGATGGCATCCCGCCGAGAAGGCGGAGTTCGGCGTCGCGCAACACGATGCCTGGCGGACGATCCAGCGGGCTCACGCAATTGCGAACGGTGTTTACGTCGCGGTGGTGAACCGGGTGGGATTTGAAACCGGGAACATCCGCGGCAAGTCGGCGCCCGGCGCGGGACTGGAGTTCTGGGGCGGCTCGTTCTTCTGTGATCCGTTCGGGCGCGTATTAGCGGAGGGATCGCACGACCGGGAGGAAATTCTGGTTGGCGATGTGGACCTGAAGGCTCTGGAAGATATTCGGCGGAATTGGCCGTTCCTGCGCGACCGCCGAATTGACGCGTATGCGCCCATCATCAACCGGTTGATCGACTAGGGAATCTCGAATGATAGAGCGGAACAAGGTTTTTCTGACTGGGGTCGCGATAGCAGCACTGGGTCTCGCATGCTTTGCCAGAACATCCAGCCTGTCGGGAAAGATGGTGGCCTACGACCCTCTGCTGCACGCAGCCAAAGTGGCGTCTTTCGTGGCGAACAAAGAGGCTGTGATTATCGAGACGCCCGGTCCAAAAACGAAATATTTGAAAATCGTGTTTGTGGGCTATGGCACGACTCAGCTCGACGCAAAATATTTCGGCGGCGCCTTGCCGCTGACGGTGAAAGCTGTTCGCGATCACTCGTGCGATGAAAAAGATGCGAAGTTCGCGACCCAAGTCGGCCTCGATCAGACGTCGGGAACCTATTTGCTGACGGACGCCTTCAAGAATTCGCCGCCTCCGAAAATCAAGAACCTTGAGTGCTATGACGCCGCGGAAAAGAAATAAGGCTCAGCGAGAATCCGTCGAGCCTTCTCCTTTCGCCCAGGGATATCGAATGCCTGCCGAGTGGGCGCCGCATGCTGCCACATGGCTTGCGTGGCCGCACTATCACGGGGATTGGCCGGGCAAGTTCGAGCCGATTCCATGGGTGTATGCCGAGATCATACGCAACCTAGCGAAACGTGAGCGCGTGGAGTTGATTGTCAACACCGGGGCAGCCGCGAGACAGGCGCGCAGAGTTCTGGAACGAGGCGATGCCTTTTCGGCGAATATCCGATTCCATCGGTGGGCAACCAATCGCATCTGGCTGCGGGACTCTGGGTGCATCTTCCTCAGTCCCGGGCTTAGTCCCCAGCCGGGCGTTGCCCGGCAGGACAGCCGAGGGCAGTTGTCCGCACAGAAACAATTCGACATCGCGTTAAAGTTCCGCTTCAACGCGTGGGCGAAGTATTCGAACTGGCGTCATGACGAAAAGATTGGCAGCCTGGTGGCGAAAGCTGCGCGCGCGGACGAGATTCGGCCGATGTCTATGAGAGAGAGGATTGTCCTGGAAGGCGGATCGATCGACGTCAACGGAGCCGGCACGATTCTCACCACGGAAGAATGTCTGCTCAGTAAGGTGCAGGAGCGGAATCCGCATATGGCACGGGTGAATTACGAAAAGGCGTTTGCCGATTATCTCGGCGCTCCTAATACGATATGGTTGGGTCGTGGGATTTTCGGCGACGATACCCACGGGCATGTCGACGACCTTGCTCGTTTCGTGTCGAAAAATACCGTTGTCACCATGGTGGAGCGGGACTCGAAGGACGTGAACCACGCCCCTCTGCTCGCGAATCTGCGTCGGTTGCAGGCAGCCCGCGACCAGGACGGCAGACAGTTGACGATCGTCGAACTGCCCATGCCGCAGCCGGTGATTTTCGAGGGCCGGCGACTGCCGGCGAGCTATGCCAACTTTTACATCGCGAATGGAGTTGTGCTGGCCCCAGTATTTAATCGTCCAAATGATCGGATCGCCCTCAACACGCTGGCAGAACTATTCCCTTCCCGCGAGATCGTGCCCATCTATTCAGGAGACTTCATCTGGGGACTGGGCGCGATGCACTGCATGACGCAGCAGCAACCGGGGTAGCCTGAGATTTCAGATTTCAGATTTCAGATTGTTGATTGGAAACGTGGCACGGATATTCAATCTGAAATCCCAAATCTGATCTGCGAGATTCTCCGCATGCCGCACAGCGAGATGACAACGGGCCGGATCGAGGCGTTCAGCGACGGCGTGATCGCCATCATCGTGACGATCATGGTGCTCGAGTTGCATGCGCCTTCGCAGCCTACACTTGCGGGATTGTGGAAGGTTGCGCCCATCTTCCTCAGCTACGGGCTTAGTTTTCTGGTGGTGGCGATTATGTGGGTGAACCACCATCACTTGATCCATGCAGTTCACAACGTCACGGCGCGGCTGCTGTGGTCGAATCTGTACTTGCTGTTCTGGATGTCGCTGGTTCCGTTCGTCACCGACTATTTGGGAAAGAATTATCACGAGCCGCTGGCGGTGGCGCTCTACGGGCTGGACCTGGTGCTGTGTTCGTCGGCCTTTTACCTGCTGCGGATCATTCTGGTGGAACAGGATCAGCGTGACGGCAACCTGGCCGATTACCACCGCTCTATCCAGCGGAAGAACCTCTTTTCGGCGGCGCTCTATCTTTCTTCTGTGCCGCTGGCGTATGTGTCGGTCTACGCGTCGTTTTTCATCTTCGCGCTGATTCCGGCAATGTACTTCCTGCCCGAGAAAAGACTCGTCAAGCCGGATTAGCTTCGTCTGATCGTTTTGTTACGCGGACCGTCGAACCGGGATTCGTAGAATTGTCTTCAGCTTTGCGGGCGCCACACGCCGCGGATCGCTCAAGTAAATTTCGTGGTGCAGGCCGTGGAACTCCAGCCCATTCTTCTGGGCGAAGGCCTGCAGTTGCGTCATAGTTGCCGATTCCTGCTCGTAGGGGCCGACGTGCAAAATCTGCATGCAGTTGCCTTCGTCGAGGACTTCCAGTCTTACGTTGCTAATCTCAGTCGGTTTGCCCTTGGCCAGCAGGTTTTCGGTGGCGGCTCTCAGATCGTTCTCTTCGACGAAGTTGGGAACGCGAATCATCAGCTTCCAGTTCCAGGTCTCACGCGGCTGATTGGCGAAGCATTGTTCCGGATCGTCTGCCCACCAGAGTCCTTCCAACTTGCAGACGGTGTAATCCTGTCCAGCGAATTTGCGCGCCATTTTGACGGTGAACGCGACGTTGTAAAGGGCGCCGGTAGCGGCCTGAAATGCCGGGCCACCTGGCTCTCCACGGCCGGTGAACGCAAGGTAGCGGGCTGGCTTGACCTCGACCAGCGACGGTTTCTTGGGGGTGATGTATTCGGAGCGGAACTGCCGGTAGACATCCACTTTGGTTGCAGTAGGCATGGGTGTGTGCTCTTTTCCCAGAGTCGGTGAAACGATAAGACGGACTCGGTTATCGCGGCAGTGATCGAGGTCACGCGGGGAATGTTGGTGGGTTCGGCGGCGGGAAGGCGCACACGACGGCGTCGCAATTCGTTTCCCTAAAAGCTGAGAGTTTATTTTCGATACTGCGTGGGGTGCGGACCTTTTTCCAGCGTCTCGCGGTCCCAAATCCAGCCCACGCGGTCGTAGCTGGCGAGTTCGAAATCCTGCGTCAACTCGAGCGCATCTGTGGGACATGCATCTTCGCAGAGGCCGCAGAACATGCAGCGGCTCAGATCATAGGTGAAGTTGGTGAGTTCCTTGCGGCGCGTTTTCTCGTTGCGCTCGCTCGAGACCACGATCAGATGTTCGGGACAGGCCAGCGCGCACAGGTCGCAGGCAATGCACATGGTCTCGTCGGTGTCAGGGTTAACGTTCAACCGCGGCGCCCCACGGTAGCGCTCGGCCACTTGCGGCCGCTCCAGAGGATACTGCTCGGTGTAGATTTCCTTGGGATCTTGATACCGGAACGTAATCTTTAGTCCCTGCAGCAGATCGACGAGGAAGACTTTGCGCAGCAAACTCGGCATGCCCATAACGCCGTTAGCATACCATTATCTGGCAAATCGCCAAAACCATGGCGAGGGCGCTCCCATAAACATAGACTCTGACCCTTCTCACTCTCAAGCGTCTAACCCAATAATCCGGTCTTAATGATTGCAGGGACGGCACTTGGGACAGGCGCATGCTGGGGAACTTTTCCCGTGGCCGATTCGTACTGATCAAGAGAGGATGTTATGAAGGCCTACTTTACAAACCTGCCGACGAGGACGTGGCTAATGCTGGTGGTGCCTGCGGTCTTGCTTGCCTACCCGGTATGCCGAATCGTGGTTCCGGCTGTAGTTCGCGCGGTTGTTCCGGAAGTCGTGCGGACGGTGCTGAGCACGATCTGAGTTTCGGTCGACAGACTGCGGTGCTGAGTTGCCTGTTTTGACTTAAGTGTTCTGCGTTTCGGCATCAAACCCGCTAATATACTGCCGAGCACTGACCTCGTGTCCCCTCACAAGACAACCCATGGTAAGCGTCTGAAGACCAGAGACGCATGCGATTCCGCCGGATCTCATTCGGACGAACTCCATCCAGACGAGCTGTGGATGGAAGAGGCACTGCGTTGCGCCCAGCGCGCGCTCGAAGCGGGAGAAGTGCCGGTGGGCGCGGTGGTTGTGCATAAAGGCCGGATAGTGGGTCGTGGCTGGAACCGTAACATCGCGGACTCCGACCCGACGGCGCACGCCGAGGTCATCGCTCTGCGCGAAGCCGGTGCTACCGTTGGTAACCATCGCCTGGAAGGCAGTGAACTGTTTGTTACAATTGAGCCATGCGCCATGTGCGCGGGCGCAATGGTTCACGCCCGGATCCGGCGCCTAGTGTATGGCGCGGATGACCCTAAGGCGGGAGGCGTGCACTCGGTGATGCAGGTCCTGAATCATCCGCAACTGAACCATAAGATTGAGGTTTGCGGCGGAGTGCTCGCCGGGCGCAGCGCGGAAGTGCTGCAGACGTTCTTTCGGAGCCGTCGGTCGCTAAGGCAGCAACGATGAAGCACTAAGAATCCTAAGCGCGTTGCTGCCGCGAAGGATCCCACAATTTCATAATTTGTCCGACGCGGAGAGGTGCGTGAGTGGTTGAAACGATCCGCCTCGAAAGCGGACATACCTTAACGGGTATCGTGGGTTCAAATCCCACCCTCTCCGCCATCTATTTT
>CAVPNR010000003.1:0-49389 GCA_963706645.1 uncultured Acidobacteriaceae bacterium | reverse complement strand
TAGCCGTGGCCCGGTGTCATCCAGAATCCGCACCGGGGGGTCCCAATGAAACACATGTCCCAAAAAGTCCAACAGAAAACCAAGTAAAGGTCAAGGTGTTCTAACTCTTCGCGCCGAGATGGAGCGCGCCCTGTTCGTGAGAGTGAGGTGATGAACCATCGCTTATCAACTGACCAGCGGTCGAAATGTAGGTGTTGACGACTGAATGTCTTCTTCTTGGTTGGTGAGCCAACTGTTTTCGTTCCGCCTCGGCATTCTTGGCTTCTTTGCTCGCCTCGAGCGTCAGGTCGCGTGTCCCGAAGCCCACGCCAATCCTCTTGAGGAAGTCATTGGGTGGAGTGCCGCCAGCAAAGATCCACACAAAGTCGTTCTGAATTTCCTGCAGGTCGCCCTTGACATCCAGCATCACTGATTCCGGCTTGAACTCCACCGGGTTTGAGTTGAACAGCACGCGCAACTTCTCAGAGCTCACGAACTCTTCGATTCGTTTCTGATTCCGTTCCTTGATGCGGCTGAAGCGTTCGCTGCGATACGACAATGTCACCTGGTTCCCGGTCTGGCTCGCCAGGCCCATGGCGGCTTCCACCGCACTGTCGCCGCCGCCTACCACCAGAATTTTCTTATTGATGTAGTGATCCGCCTCGATCAGCCGATACATCACCTTGGGCAGTTCCTCTCCTTTGATTCCGAGCTTGCGCGGTTCGCCGGCTCGTCCCAGGCCAGGATCACCGCGCGGCCGCGATACTGATTCGTTGGGGTCACAACCGTGAAGATTCCGTCGGCGCCCCGCTTGACGTCCTCCACCTTCTCCCCAGTAGACACGTTGAAGTCCGCCCGGTTCAGGATCATGTCCCAGAAGGCAAGAAGGTTCTCTTTGGAAAGTTGCATCTTCTTGAACCTGCCGTACATGGGAAATTCCACGGGACTCGTCATCACCAATTTCTGCCGAGGATACTTCGCAACGGTGCCGCCAATCTCGTCACGCTCAATCGTCAGGTAGTTGAGCTTGTGTTCAATCGCCCGCAGCGAAGCGCTGATTCCCCCAGGACCTGCTCCGATCACGAGAAGATCGTGCACGCAGGGAACCGGTTGAACCGCAGCACTCGCCTTCAATCGCGCCGCAATCGTGTCCACACAGTCGCGCCCCTGATTCACTGCATTCTTGATTAGAGCTAACCCGCCGAGTTCGCCTACGATAAACAGGTTCGGCACCGATGTCTCATATTCCGGTGACAGGTACGGCATGTCCGCCGCCATGCTCGGACTCGCCATCACCATCGTAATCGCCCCCACCGGACAGGCGTCCGCGCACAGCCCGTGTCCGATACACTTGTGGCCGTTGACGATCACCGCCTTGCCGCCAATCATCGCCAACACATCGCCTTCGGGGCATACGCTGGTGCACGTTCCACAGCCGATGCAGTAGTTCGTATCGATATGCGGATGCTGCGCCTTGGGTCCCTCGGAATACAGCTTTCCCTTTTTCCGCCGCTTCCCGCGCTCGCGCCTCTTTCTTCTTCAGGTTCCTCAGGTATCCCATGAGGAAAAAGAGGCAGATAATGCCGCCAATCGCGTACGTGATAATTGTGTCCATGTCGGCTTAGAAGTACCCCAAAACGAGTTGCAGCCCGATGTGCAAGAGAGCCAACACGGCGAAGGCATAGCTGAAGGGCTTGTGTACCACGTGCCAAAGATGGAAGACTTTTTGCGAGCGCGAGAGAAAGAGCACTCGCTTCGACAGCGCAGCCTCTTCTGCCGCCGCGCGGATTATCTTTTCAAGTTCCCGATTGCGCGTCGGGAGAAATCCTGCCATGGTCTTCAGGGATTCGCCGAAGCTCAGCGCATGTCGGCGGAGCCCCGCCACACGGAACATGCGAATCACATCCAGAACCATCATGTACGGAAGCGCCACGACGATAGGCAGCCTCGCCACTCGATTCGCGTCGGGCATCCGTAACAAGGCGCGAAGGTCCGCTTCTGGCAAGAGCTTCTGGGCCGCCAGTTGTTGCGACAGGTGTTCCTGCAATTCCTGCAATTCCTTCATCGACAATTCGGCAGTGCTTACCTTGCGAGGGATCTGCGCGTAAAGGTACCGCCCGACCACGCCGCTGGTCGAGACCGCGAACATGATCCAGAACGCCATGCCCGCGATGCCCTTGAATTTCAGGGTCGAGTGGAACGCGACAATGAATGGCGCCGTCAGGCCCATCAGTACATGAATATCAAGCCAGTGCCGCGTGCTGCCCTTCGTCCCCAGCCACGCCCAGTGCTTGCGGATCGGATACAGAAAAATTCCCAGGAACAGCGCTACTCCCGCAAATCCCAGGTAGAGTCCAATCGGTCCGCTCGGCCGTAGCAGGTGGTGCTTGGGCGAAAATGGCCGATCGACGGAGGACAGTTTGTAATAGTCGAAGCCGTAAAAGAAGATGGCAAGATTCGACGCAATCGCGATGGCGTAGAGGGCATAGAGGCGCACACGATGGCCTCTCTCCGCGTCCGGCACGGTCTTTGCCCTGTTGGCGATGCGGGCAGTAGCGGTTGCATTCGCACTCATTTTTGAGTTACCTGTTCCTCGGTGCTCACTGTGAATTTCTTGTATGCACTAAATTGGTGCAAGTTACGCCAGTGCTGCCTGGCGGTTTCGACCTCCACGCGCGCCTGTGTCGGAAACCAGTACACTTGCTTCGAATCGGAGAATGGAACCGGAGCGAAGTCGATCTCGGAACTTAGCGCCTTCAGGCCGACGTCTTGCAGGCTGTCGGCGATTCCCGCTTCAATCTTCGCGATCGCTCCCGTGGTCGGATCGATCCATGCTGTCCCTGTGAGTTCCAGCGGATACTCTCGTCCGCGCAGAGCCAGTGCAGCCGGAGATTTCATCCCTGGAACATGTTCAAAGCTAACCTTCTCCAGCGCCCGGCCGCCAATGACATCCTCTCCCGCCAACGCGAACTTAAACGCCTCGGCATAATACGGATGAAAGACAAGGAACAATGTGGCGAATCCGTTGCTCAGCAGCATGGAGGTATTCTTGCGGTCGCGCTTCGCCTCATGCACCGGGATTCGCGATTCCGAAAGATTTAACTCGCCTCCTGCGTTGGTCAGAATGACAAGATAGTCGTAGGTCGAGTCTTCCTTGAGTTCGACCTTGTCGTCTTTCCCCAGTTTTTCCTGCCTCACCTGTTCGGTGCACTTCACATCGGAAAACTGCTCGAGGAATACCGACGTCTGATTGGCGGTGCGCGCAAGCAGGTCGCTCAGTCTCTCCGCTTCCGGCGCCACGCCGACGTAGTTCCGGCAACTCCAAGCCCAACCGAGAATAATCACGGCAAGAACAACAGCCGAGGCATTGCGTCCACACCGCGAAATATTTTTCGTCTCGTCCATTATTCGCCCCTCCTCTTCGAGTCGAAGCGGTAACCGATGGAGAACATGAACTGGTCATAGCTTAGGTCTCCGCGATTTGTTGTGAAACTGCTCTGCAGGTAATAGTGCGGCCCGAGTGTGGTCTCTACCGTACCGGTGACGAAGCGGCCGCGATTATTGGTCGTCAAAGTGGACGCAAAATTCTGCTGTCCCATCAGAACTTCCAGCCGCAACCGGTCACTCATTTGCCGCGACAACGAAACCGACTCATACGAACCATTGCCGAACGATCCACTGAATCGCGCGTAGTGAGCATCGGCTCGCACTTCACCCACGGCAGGCGTCCGAAGGTGATGCCGTACATTTGGTTCAAGGAACTCTTCGCGTCTCCGGTACCGCTGCTCCGGCCCAAATTTGTGGAAAGCCAAACCTGATCCCACACCTCGACCCGCCCTCCCGCGCTAAACCCCTGGAAGAGATATTTGTCGAGCAGCCCGGTTCCGACCAGATTCGTGTCAAACGTCGGGATATCGCGAAAATAGTTGTAGTTAAGATCTAACTCGATCCGAGGGTGCGGATTCACCCGAAACGTGAAAAAGTTCCGGCCCAGCCCGGCGCCGGGAGAAGGTGTTACCGTATTTCCCTGGGGTTATCGAGTTGTGCCGACTCATAGATGGCGATGTTGCGCTTGAATGAGAGCGAGTCTTCGAAAAAAATAAACGGCCGGTCGACCGCCCAACTTACCATGCTGACTCCCGCGCCGCTGGTGCTGCTGTAATGAAATCGGTCATATTCGCCACCTTCGAAATTGATGAAGGCGCCGCTGATGACGCGGTTCGGACTGTAATCCCACGACGAAGGATCAGGAGTCGATCCGCCAAAAACCCCCAGCGTCGCACCTTTCGATAGCCTCTTCCCAAAGTACCCGCCGTCGATCGTGTCGAGGCTGGGAGCCCAAGGCAGATACAGGCGGCCGAATCCCGCGACCAGCGTCGAGTTGGGATTGTCGTACGTCATATTTAAGTGATAAGTACGGTTGATTAGGTCCTGCAGAGTTTGCTGGCTGCGACCGATTCCTTCGTCAGGCGTCCGCGCCAGTAGCCGCTGAGATTCCAGTAAGTGCCGCCGATTCGCGTGATGTCTCCGCGAAACACCACCCCGACGTCGGAGCTGGTCACATTGCTCGTGCCGTGGCTGATCGTTTCGATTGCATCAAACCCGATGCGCCCGCGTGCCCGGTTCACCGAAGGCAACGGAGGCCGAGGAACTTCTTCCCGGGCTTCTTCGTCCAGTGTGTCGCCCTCTGTGAATGAAATGACTGCGGGATATTGTCGCGTCGCACTCAGCGCTCGCTGCTGCACTAGCGCTTCTGCATCACCGGTTGAGAGATATGCCAGGTCGCCGGCCTTGACCGGTCGCTTCTGGGAGTGAATGTCCGTGACCGCCGATGTTTCAGCAACCGCAGACCTCCAGTTCCGCAACCGTGTGCGGATCGGCTGCGCTGGCACTGTCCCCTTGCGTCGCCGGAACATTTGTCTCTTCGACCTCCAACTTCATTCCTTCTTTGAGGCCTTGAGCGCGCCCGCCTTCCAGATAGGCAACTCCTTCGGCGACATACTTCACCTTGAAGATAGTGCGCAAACTCGGATCATCCGACCGCGCGATGACGGTGGATTTTTCTGGGGCAGGACTGGGCGAGATTGCGGGAGCGCTGGCAGCCAACGCAGCGGGCTCTTCATTCTTCGTGGTCACTGGGACAGCAACTTGTCGACTGGCGCGGCAACGGGGGTAGGGGTTGCTGCTGAAGCCGAGGAAGAGCTGGGGCAACAGGGGGCGGCACGCCGGCGCTACCGCTTCTGCGCGACTGTCGTCTGTCGCGGCACCGCTTGCTCCAGCCTGCTGCGCTGGCCGTTGAGCCAGACGAGGTTGGCTCTGCGATTGAGGTGCTGTCAAGGGTGTAGTAGGAACTGCTGCAACTGAGGAATTATTGGAAGCTGGCTCGAACGCGGGACCCGCAGTCGAGGCAGGCGGAAAAGGCGCGGGAAATCCGCTGAACTTTGTTCCGGGAGTGGTATCGCTGTCTCGTGTCGCCGATGGAACACCCCAATCAAATTGCCCGAAGTTGCCGCTACTGGCGCGCCTTGTGTGGTCTTTCTGCGCATTCTCACGGCGCTTATCGTGATGACGATCTGGTTCCCTTCCGTCTTTACCGTGTAAGGATGGGTCTGATCGAGGTCGAGGACTACTCGCGTAACCAGCGGGCTCGTGCTGTGCTGCCCTGTGCGTACGCGGCGCACACCATCCGCATTCACCGCAACACTTTTTACTCGCGTCATTGGAGTGGGTATCGGGAAGGTCGAGCAGAATCCGGTCGGGATTCGAAGCTGTCTCAAACGAAGGCTTCACCGGGGCACTGAGGATAATTTCAACGCGCAGATCCGCTCCCTGGCCAGCCGTGGTCAGGGTCTGCACTGTCGCCGGGCCAGAATGCATTCTGCGCCGTGGCACAAGCCAACAAGAGCATCCACGTCCCGAGCTGTTTCTGCACTGCCATCATTCCCTGCTGACACTCGCTGGCGCTTCACCTGCCGCCTGAAATCTATGGTTGCCGCCATTCGCACTTGATTGAGCGCGTCATCCGCCAACTCGTTTATCCCCCGCCTTGTCCGTTCCGATGACACTGGTAACAATTAATGCTGTTGTAGACATACCCAGAGACGTGGGCATGCTGGAAATTGTTCGCGTTGTTTCCGCCATGACAACCGGTGCATTGGAAGACGGAATAGTCGTTCGAGTTGGTATGGCATGTCGAGCACACGTTGTTCGCATTCCCATGGCTGGTCGGGAACGGCGAGTACTGCGTGTGGTTGAAGGTGGCGCCCGTCCAGGCCGTCGTGTTGTGACAGTTCTGGCAGGTGGTCGGGAAGAACTGCTGTTGCGCTGCGTGCCCCGGATTCGTCGTGTTGTTGTAATCGGTCTGGTGGCAGCCAATACAGGTGATAGGCAGAGTTGTGTAATTACCGTTGACGTGGCAATCGGTACACACCCGTGGCGGCACTGTATGCGAACCCGTCAGCGGGAACGTCGTCGTGTTGTGGTTAAAGGTGGAGTCCGTCCACACTGTCGTGTCGTGGCACAGCTCGCACGTGGTCGGGAAGCCAGCCGACGCGTGTGCCGGATTCGTGGTACCAGAATAATCCTTCTGATGGCACGAGTAACACAATGTGCTGTTCAGGGCATAGTTGTTGTTAACGTGGCAGTCGGTACACTGCCGAGGTGGCACCGTGTGCGCGCCCGTCAGCTGAAAACCAGTGGTGGTGTGGTTAAAGGTGGCATCGGTCCAGAGCACGCTGTCGTGGCAGGTCTCACATGTCGTCGGGAATCCCGCCGCAATATGGTTCACCGGAGTGGTCGCGTTGTTGTAGTCGGTCTGATGGCACGACACGCACGCCGTGCTCGTCAGGTTGTAGTTATTGTTGACGTGACAATCCGTACACTGCCGCGGCGGCACGGTGTGGGCACCCGTCAGCACAAAGCCAGTGCTGTTGTGGTTGAAAGTTGCATTCAACCAGGTCGACGTGCTGTGGCACTGGTCACAAGTCTGGGGGAAGTTTCCCGTGACGTGATTCGGATTCGTCGTTCCCTGGTAGTCCTTTAAGTGGCACGTGACGCAAGCTGTGCTATTCAGCGTGTAGTTGTTGTTAACGTGGCAATCGGTACACTGGCGCGGCGGAACGGTATGCAGGCCCGTGAGCGTAAAGCCAGTAGTGGAGTGATCAAACTTGCCATCGGTCCACAACACCGTGTCATGGCACTGTTCGCACGTCGTCGGAAAGCCCGCATGCGGCACCGGCGTCGTCGCATTGTTGTAGTCGGTCTGGTGGCAACTGACGCAAGCCGTGGTGGTGATGTTGTAGTTGTTGTTGACATGACAATCCGAACACTGGCGCGGCGGAACGGTGTGGGCGCCGGTCAGCGGGAATCCCGACTTCGAGTGATCGAACGTCGCCGGTTGCCAGGCCGAGGTATTGTGGCAAGTCTCGCAAGTCTGCGCAAAGCCGCCGGCCACGTGGTTCGGATTCGTCGCGTTGTTGAAATCCTTCAAGTGACACGAGACGCAAGTGGTGCTGGTCAGGTTGTAGTTGTTGTTAACGTGGCAATCGGTACACTGCCGCGGCGGCACCGTGTGCGCGCCGGTCAACGCGAAGTTCACCATCGAGTGATCGAAGGTCGCCGGGGTCCACGCAACCGTCGTATGGCACTGCTGGCAGGTCGAGGGGAAGTTTGCCGAGACGTGATTGGGGTTCGTAGTGCCCTGGAAGTCCTTCAGGTGACAGCTAATGCAGGTGGTGCTGGTCAGGTTGTAGTTGTTGTTGGTATGGCAATCGGCACATTGTCGGGGCGGCACGGCATGCCCGCCAGTCAGGGGAAATCCCACTGAAGAGTGATCGAACCTTGCATTGAGCCAGTTGTCGGTGGAGTGGCAACTGTCACACGTGGTGGAAAACTTGGCACTCGCGTGGTTGGGATTGGACGTCCCTGTGAAATCAGCCGCGTGACAGGAATAGCATTGCGTCGACATCGTCACGTATTTGCTATTGGCCATGCCCTTGTGGCAAGAGTCGCAGTCGACTGCCGCGTGCGCTCCGGTCAGCGGGAAGCGGTTGTTATGCTCCTGGATCTGCTGGATTGAAACCTGCCAGCCACGCACCGTGTGGCACTGCTCGCAATTCGCTCCCAATTGCCGCTTGTGAATGTCCGCATGGCAGTCTTGGCATCGTTGTCCGACGTTGGAAAACACGGGCTTGACGTGGCATTGAATGCACGTCAGGGATTGATGCATGCCGCGCAGCGGGTATCGCGTCTGATTGTGATCGAACTCAGGAACCGCCCGGACCGGCTTCCATCCGGCCGCCGTATGGCAGTTTTGGCAAGGCACGTTCAAATTTCCGTGCGGACTGTGTGTACCTCCGGAGGCCTGCGCCGGCGCGCTTCCCGAAAGTGCGGGAAACGACAACAGCAGTACTGCAATTAGATTGAGTACGCCCCCCCACGCCGACATGACTCGCCCCTTGCTTTACCCCGCGCTGCATCAGAAAAGAACTGGTATGAAGATTTACGACGAGTGATGCAATTTTCTGTCCACATAGAGTAGCGATTTGGATCCCCTCTAGAAACGTTACTGAAGGCCCGGTCTGGCGCGCGATTGGTTCATTGATCGGATTCCCAACAAGGTCGGTATTACCTAAGAGTGAATGGTAAGTTCTTCGCGTTGCCTCGTATTTTTTGCTTTGAGTGATTTTTATTTCATTAGAAATAGCTGATGAGAATGTGAGCGATCCTCGTCAGCACTGGAAGGTTGTCCAACCTCCGCTGCCAGAAGGGCATGTTGCATTTCGCAACAATTGAACCCGCATTTCACAGATTCGAATTCCGCGGCTACTTTGATCGGAGCACAGGATTCGTAGGCCCGTGGCAGGCGGCACAGTCCTTCGGCGTGGGCTTGTAGAAGAGTACGGTCTTGGTGGCGATCACCTTCGTCACCTTGTGGCATTCCTCGCAGCGCACGTTCTGGTGGGCACCGCGCAAGGGGAATGTCGTCCGCTTCTCGTGATCGAAGAGCGACGGCTTCCACTTCATGCTGGTGTGGCATTCAGCGCACCTCGTGATGTCGTCTTTGGCAAACTGCTTTCCGTGAATGTCTTGGTGGCAGTCCTCGCACTGAGTGGGCGCAGCCTTGAAGTCCACGTTTAAGAGTTTGGTTTCAAGGTTGGGCGCCTTATGGCAATCGATGCACGCAGTCGCGCGATGCGCCCCGAGCAACGCAAATTTTGTCTTCGAGTGGTCGAAGCCCGACAGTTCCTTCCACGATTTGGTGGTGTGGCAAGCCTCGCAGCCAACCGTCGAACCGTCGGCTCGAGCCTGCTGCATGCGCTCCTTGAACTGTCCCTTATGCGGATCTGCGTGGCAACTCGTGCAATTCAGATTCTTCCAGTGATAAATGACCGCCGGCTTTGGCTGGAACTCCGCTGATTCCTTGTGACAGTCGGCGCACGGCACAGCAACGTGCCCGCCCGTCAGCACAAAATGCGTCTGCTTGTGTTTCGCCAAACTGAACGTGGACGGCTTGTAACCCTCAAGATTGTGGCAGCGGTCGCAAGCGTTGAAGTAAGGAGCGTCGGCAAATTGCGCAGCGTGCTTGTCAGTGTGACAGTCGATACAGCGCTCGAACTTGACCTTGAATAGAGTGTCCTTCCCTTTTGGGATATGGCACTGCGCACACTCCAGGCGCGCATGCCCACCCTGCAATGGATATGCGCTCGAGGCGTGCTCCTTCACCGTAAATGTCGAAGGCTTCCATCCCTTCACGTTGTGGCAGGAAGCGCACTCGCCGCCGTCCGGACGCTTGGCAAACTGCCCATTATGCGGATCGGGCTTGTGGCAGTCCATGCACTTCTGGAATACGAGCGGCTTTTTGAAATCGCCGCCTGCGTGGCACTGTCCGCAATCGACACTGGCATGCTTGCCTTCCAGCGGGAACTTCGTCTTGGAGTGATCGAAGCGCTCGTTCACGGCTTGCAAGGAAATCTTCTTCCATCCGCTAGTGCTGTGGCACGACTGGCAGCTTTGCGGGAAGCTTCCATGGTGCGGGTCTTTGTGGCAATCGGCGCACTGGTTGAACGGGAGGCCCACGTATTGCGGCTTGCCGTCCGCTCCGTTCGTATGGCACTTGGCGCACTGCACCTGGGTATGCATGCCGGTCAGCGGATATCGCGTCTTCGAGTGATCGAATTGAGATTGGCCCGACTGGCTGACATTGATACTCTTCCAGTCCACGAAATTGTGGCATTGCAAACAGTTCTGTCCGAGGCGACCCTTGTGCTGGTCTTCGTGGCAACTGACGCAGCCAGTCGACAGGCCCAGGTAAGTCCGGCTGGGATCTTTGATTTTGATGGACGCACGTTCCTGTTGCGAGATGCGGGATGGATTGTGGCACTTATTACAAGCTAAGCCTTCATGCTTGCCTTCCAGCAGATATCCCGTGTCTTTGTGATTGAAGATCTTAATGTCCCACTTGATCAGAGGAAAGTCTTCCCCGTTGTGCTCCGAGTGGCACCGGGCGCATTCCTGGCTGGAGCCGGTAGGAATGTTGTACGTCGCGTGTAGCCCCTTGCGCGCAGAAAGCCGGGTAGCGATCTCGGCATGGCAGTCCAGACATTTCAGCGCAGCCTGCCCGCCAAACTTATGGCAACTCGCGCAGTTGGTGGATCCGTTTAACGATTGGTGCGGCCGCGACAATGGTCCGGGAGAAATCTGCGCAGAGGCCGCGCGCGGCGACGTACCCAAACCGACGAATAGAAGAAATACGGTGGCTCCGAACGACGAAGCTCGAACTAGGTTCCTCCAGATGCAAGTTGGCATTCCGTTCTCTGGCATCGATTGAAGTTGTGTTCTCAGTGCTATTTGGCCAAGCACCCAGTCCCCTGCGAGGTCCATCCCTCCCGGTGACCACTGGCATTGTCGGCAGTCTAGTAGTCACAAGAGAGACGCACCAGTTACCAGGAGTACACTCCTCGGCGGCCAATGGTTCGGCGCGGATTCGGCCAACCGTTCCTGGATCACCTGCATCGTGCGTCACCGAGCTCGACCTCGCTGCTGTCCGTGGGACAACGTTGGCACAGATCCGCATCGCATGAACGTGCCAAGACGGTAACGGCTCAATGCCACCTCCGCCGTTGCTTCCACAAGCTATGGAGAAGCACGTGCCCGCTCTTCGACTGATACCACTGATACCGTTTTACGCGGAAATGCACCGAATAAGAGAAACTATGGAAACTGGAGATAAAGAGCCGATCGCTTGTAAGCCTAACAAATACAGAGTATTATCGCCGAAGTGTAGGATTCATCCGCACTTGCTGGAAATGGGAGTTAGAGAATTCCTCCCTCTCCGCCATCATTCCTTCCCGAGCGCTTGGGGAGAGCGACTTACCCGCCGCCCTCCGTACTTGTTCCGCATGAGGTAAGACTCGCATACGAGATCACCCAAGCACCTGGAGAGGGCTGGTCTGTGTCCTGACCGCGGAGGCTCCGACATCTATGCCCTCGATTCGGAGATTCATTCGCGACTTCAAAATGACACGGTTGTCAGGGTTTCGCCCTGCTTTTATTATTGGCAAGCCGCGCAGGAGTGTTGTTTCGCAGGAACAAACGCTGTTTTGGAACGGTCTGGCCATTCGTAAAAGCGGGAGCTCTCATGAAACTGAGATTGGTACTGTTTTCTTCTTGTGCTTTGCTGTTCTCTTCCCTGCAGTCCAGCGCGCAGCAGGAGCGGGTGGTACGGCTCTGGCTGACGACGCCTGACCGGGCCAACATAGTGGCGCCGCAGACCGCGCTGCACTTTTCCTCGGATGCGGGCAAGTTACCTCTGCTGACGGTTGACGATGCGCAGCACTTCCAGACCATGGACGGTTTTGGCTTTGCGCTGACGGGAGGAAGTGCGCAACTGCTGATGCGCATGAGCAACCGAGCACGTGCGGCCCTGTTGAAGGAACTGTTTACTACGGGTGACGACGGGATCGGAGTGAGCTACTTGCGGGTCAGCATCGGGGCCTCCGATATGAACGAGCGCGTGTTCTCATACGATGATCTGCCGGCAGGCGAGACCGATGTGGAGATGGCGAAGTTCAACCTGGGCCCGGATCGCGCGGATGTAATTCCGGTGCTGAAGCAGATTTTGGCGATTCGACCGGGGATCAAGATCCTGGGATCGCCCTGGTCTGCTCCGGCCTGGATGAAGACGAACAATGATGTCAAGGGTGGCGAACTCAAGCCAGAATATTACGGCGCATTCGCCAAATATTTCGTGAAGTACATTGAGGGGATGCGAGCAGAGGGTATCGCAATTGATGCGATCACGGTTGAGAATGAGCCGCTGAATCCAAAGAACACGCCGAGCATGGTGATGTTTGCGCAGCAACAGGACACGTTCATTGCGAAGGATCTGGGGCCTGCCTTTGAGAAGGCGGGGATTCGAACGAAGATTCTGCTCTACGATCACAACCCGGATGTGCCTTCGTATCCGCTATCGATCTTGGGCGATCCTGCGGCGAGCAAGTATGTGGATGGGACGGCCTTTCACCTGTACGGTGGCGAGACGAGCGTTCTGACGCAGGTGCATGATGCCTATCCAAAGAAAAGCTTGTACATGACGGAGCAGTCAGTGACGGGCCGACGCAGCGAGGGGCCGCTTGGGATTGCGGAACCGGTGAGGCAGGTGATGATTGGCTCGACACGGAACTGGAGCCGAAACGTGCTGCTCTGGAATCTGGCGGCCGATCCCCAGAACGGGCCTCACACTAACAACGGAGGATGCACCGGATGTTCCGGTGCGATCACGCTCGACGGCGATTCTGCGACGAAGAATGTCGCTTTCTATGTGGTCGAACATTTCTCGCAGTTCGTGCCGCCGGGCTCGGTCCGGGTAGCTTCGAGCGAGATGGAGCAACTGGCCAGCGTGGCCTTTCTGACCTCGGAAGGCAAGCTGGCGCTGGTAGTTTCGAACACTGGGAATTTTCCGAAGGCCTTCGCAGTGAAGTATCACGCGAAAGTCTTTCGGACGGAGATGCCTGCGGAGTCGGCGGGGACGTATGTCTGGTAGACTCCCCGAGTTCTACGCTGAACGAAGCGGCGTTTCAGGCGGGTGACTCAGGATGAGGGACGTACTGCGTTTCAGCAGTTTCGAGAAGTGGCATTCAGAGAATCCCTCCCTGTACCGCCATTGCCCTTGTTTTCAGCGGGTTGTAAGTCAGTGCCGGCTTCGCCAGTTCCGAATTGACCACATTTGGTACCTCGGTTGATTCCCATCAAGCAATGTCGGCTCATCCCACCTACCTTCTTTCCTGCGCTTCAAAAACCTCTTCCGCGCTCTCGTCAGACCAGAAGGTGCGGGCGCGATTTTGCCTTGGAAACTCTATGCTCCAGAAAATCCCGAAAAAACAGCTTGGATAGTCACTCAAGATGAGGTATTTTTGCCGACATCGACATTCTGGAGCAAGGGTCGGCTTCACCAAACCTGGAACGACAATTCGGTTTCGCGAATGGAAGACATCCCCTGCCTTCCGCAGTAGCTTTCCGGTGAAGTGAAGTCTCGCTCTCTCCTAGGGGAATCCAGCCGTGAAGCCTCCTCTTTGCCTGTCCGCCTTCGTTGTCTTTTCACTCCTGAGTTGCGATGTGTTCGCTGTTAGCGGGAAGCTTCCTCTGGCAGTTCACTCGACAAACTCCGACTCTGGCGCAGCCTTGTCTTCAGAAGACGGGACGCTGTCGGCTGCGCCGCAACCCGTCATCCCAGGTCCGCAACGATCCTTTCTTCGTATGGCCGGGATCAGTCAAAAGATTGAGCCTGACGAAGTCCTGCCTTTGCTCAGCCGCAATGTGTTCACGGAGGGTTTTGAGATCACTCGCCCCACCGAGTTCCTGATCCTGTTGAGGCGCTACGTTGTGCAGGCCAGGGAACTGGCAGCTTTAGCTGCCGCGAATGGCATGGTCATTCGGGTTTCGAATTGTGACGATGCAAGACCTCTACTTCAAATTCTCGGATATCGAACGCAGGCCGATTGTGGTACTCCCGGAACCTCGTTGCAGACGGCGGATCCGGAGAGAGCTTTCCTGGCTATCGATTCCGGATTTCCTCTACCCGCACTCGAGCAGACCCTGCAAGGCGGCAAGCCTTTCGAGTACCCTTTCGTCGCTTCCCCCTTGCCAGTGCTCTTTGCCGAGGGCGATTGGACCAGGGTGAGCACGAAGAATTACAAAGAAAACAGCCGAGACTTGCTGGACACGATCCTGGCCGACCCAGCCGTCGCGCGCCTGTATTGGGCTCTCTCCCGGCTCGACCCCGAAACCAGAAACACATTGCGACAATCGATCGGACTCGGGAAGCTGCTTCCCTACGCTGCCGTCCTTGATTTCTATGGCAGGGTCATCAGCATTAAAGCGGGCCGCGTCAACGTTCCGGGAGGCGCGGCCGCTGAACCTGCCTGGAAAGATCTGGTCGGAGCCAGCCCGGCTGTGCCTGCCGCGTTTGTCTCCAAGTTGCTCGCCAAAGATAAGGGTTGGCTGGTCGCTTATTTCGACGCGCTGGCGCGGGTGACTGGAGCTCGGCAGGCGTATTTCACCGACCCGCACCGGCTGCGCCTCTTTTATGAGGGGCTACGCGCTCCCGATCCTTCCTCCCCTGCCACGCGAGGTTCATTCCGACCGGCGCCTGCGCTGTTGCTCCTTGTCAGTCGCCTTCAGTTCACGAACAACGGTGAGCCACTCATCCCCGGGAATCTAGACATCTGGAAAGAGATTCTCCAGTCACACAATTCGAACTTCGCCCGCAAGGTGGGAAAACAGTCTTCCAGCCTGAACGGTGCCGATCAGCTCATCCAAAAGATGTTCGCGCTTTCGCGGGCGCCCACCGACAATGGACCTCTGCAGATGTTCATCACGATCAGTGAGCTTGACAGCCGACGATCTCCCGAACACCGCCTGTCGGCGCCGACGGTCCGATTGCTGACGCGAAGGTTTGAGGAATTCAGCGATCAGTACCGAATCTTTTCCGAGTTTCCGCAATTAAGCGACGAGTCGATCACTCTGTTTTTCGACGTCGCTCAAGAGCTGAACAAGCTGCCCATGGCGATTCGCGGGAACGCTTTCGGAACCTTCCAGGCAAGTGTCGGAATCTGGCAGATTCTGTCCCGGCAGGGAGAGATTCCAACGGCGCAACTGGACCAGTCATGGCAGCAGGTGGTCAGTCCCTTCGCCACGATCCGATCCGCCTCTCAACTGTACGATGCAGGGCGAAATTCCCTGGGAGAATTATTCCGATTCTCGACCGGCAGCCCGCGACCTTCGCAGGATGAAATCATCGAACTGCTCGCGGGGCCGCGCCAGAATACTCCAGAGGGGAAGCAGATCCATCGAGAACTTGCGATCCGGCTTCGTTCCGTGCTGGACGATCAGCGGCTGGTTTCTCTCGATACGCTGATCACGGTCGGGGATGCGTTATCCGAAAAAGCCCACGGGAAACAGCCGCCCGAATACATCATCCACCTGGCTGCCCAGACGCGAGAGTTTGAGATGCCGCGGCCAATCTTCACCAACGGCGAGAGATCGGAATGGGCGGCAGGCGTCTACAACAACCATCACACCGATGTGCAGATGAGGAGCGACATACCGAAAGTCCTCAAGTCGCCGGCTGCCTCGCCCGCGCAAATTGACGAAGCTCGCGGTCAGCTCGCATCGTTTCTGCGCGACACTCTCGTTGGCTTGAACTACGCATACTACGAGCCCCCCGGTGCGCAGGCACTGCACAATAATCCGCTCTTCGTCCGCTCCCACGACTTTGCTGGAGAAACGGTTGGAGGTATGAAGACACTCTGGCAGGCACCGGAGCTGCTGGGCCAGGGTTCTCCCGCGGGCGGAGGCGCCCATTTCGTCGGCTCGCTTGCCGATCTCCCCTACGCCTTGGCGGATCTTGAGCAGGACTTCATTTCGCCGGACAGTGTTCAGGCCCTCATCTGGAAGGAACTAACGCCAGAGTTACTGGCCAGCTCTACCGTGCCCCGCTGGTGGGACATCAGCCCAGTGGAGCTTCATGCGATCGCCCTCTATCAGCGCGCGGGAGAAGAACTCCTGATCGCTTCTGAAAAGGATGAGGCATTGCGTGGCCAGGTCCTCATTATTCTGTCGACGCGGTTGCTTCCACAGCGATCAAGACAGGTGGAAGATGCTCTGCGCACAGGCCACGCTGCAGGATTGCTTCCTCAAATGATGCCCGCAGACACGTTTTATCTGGAGGCGGAGTTTCGCCGGCGATTCCCCGATCAACCCGCAGTGAGCGGACCGGCCACGCAGGAACTCGATGAACTTTGCCGGCAACATCCCGAACAGGCTGATTGGAATCGCCTGTCGCATCATTTCGGCACGCCGCATCCCAGTCTGGCTCAAAACTACGGGCTCGAACTCCTGAACATGGTTCCCATGCCGCCGCTCGCCGGATACTCCAGCCGTTTTCTGGCGGAATCGTGGGACTCGCCGAATCTGTATTGGGCTCGGCTGGCCGATGAAGGTGGATATTCACCCGTCATGCTGAACCACCTTGTGCCTCAGCTAACTCGAAAGCTGGTCGAGAAGATTTTCGCCACTGACTTTGAGGATTGGGCGGAGCTCCTGCGCGCGATGCGTGAAACAGGAGCAGAGTTCCGTGAGGGCAAGTTCACGCCGTTGAGAATCAGCAGTGCTCGGCCTTGAGGTTGCATTCGATCCACTCGATTTTGCAATTCAGCGGTCTGGTGCGCGACCGCAGAGTAGGAAACTAGAAATTCATGATCAGGAAATTGCTTCCACTGATTCTCATTCCTCTGGGATTCCTTCTCGGAGACGAAGCGAACGTCAAGGCCCAGGACAGCCCGGATTTTCACGTTGTAGTCAACATGGTCCAGCTTAACGTGGCAGTGACCGACAAGAATGGAAAGTACGTGACGGGACTCCGTCCGAACGATTTTGCCATCTTTGAGGATGGGATTTCGGAGAAGACGGCCACGTTTGCGGAGGGCAATGCACCGGCCCGCAGTCTCAGAGAATTGGCAGGACAGGACTCGTCCGGACCTTCCGGCGACCTGCCGGGGTCACCTTCTGACTCACAGCTGAGGGGCGCGAATGTATTCGTTCTGTTTGATACCAGCAACTACATGTACCGTGGCTTCGTCTTTGCACAAGACGCGATCACCGAGTTCATCCGATCACTCGAAAGCGTGGACAGGATTGCACTCTATTCCTACAGCCGCGATCTCTCGCGGGTCGCACCCCTTACTGCCGACCGGACCCAAGTGGTACAGGCCGTGCGCTCGACCGTGGCCGGAGATGAAGCGGCACTCTACAACGCTCTTCTGCTGACCTTGAAGGACGCCGCACAGAACACCGGCAGGAAAGTCGTCGTAGTGTTCTCGAACGGACCTGATAATTCCAGTGTGGTACCACCTGAAGATGTCGCTGAATTTGCCCAGTCTGCAGGCGTTTCTATCTACATGATCAGCACACAGAAGGCAAAACTGGAACCGGTCTCGACCGCGGTCTTTGACCGAATGACTGCCGCCACCGGGGGCAAAGCTTACTTCGCCAAGGACTGGAGAGACGAACACCGGGCATTCGCTTCCGTCCGCGACGATTTGGCCCATCTCTACTCGCTGAGCTACTACCCGAAGCCCAACACCAACAATGGCTGGCGGGCGATCAGCGTGAGACTCGTGGGCGATCAACTCAAGAAATACAAGTTGCGTACGCGCAATGGATATCGTCCTCAACCGTCCCGATTTTCTGGTGGCGAGAATACGACATTATCCAGCATCGCTCCTGAATAGCGATGCCCGACTGCTCAATCCTTGATTACGAGTTCAATGCAGCCAGCAGAAAAACCAAAGGCGCGTTCCAGTTAATGCAGATTTCGTTTATGGAATAAGCTGCCTCGTCGTCCTTATACATCTGCATCGGCGGGCGTTTCGGCAGAACCCAGCCGACACGATCAGAGGGATGCGCATTGGGCCCGCCCGAGAGGAGCCCTGGCCATGGGGCGGCAATGTTGTCGGCGCCGCTCGGACGGTGATGGGGGTGCTGGAACGGTTTCGTCCCCAACTGCGTGACCCAAGATAAATCCCAGCAATTGCGTCCGATCAAGTAGTGAAGATTCTCCGCGGCAGCCTGACGGAAGTCATCCTTCTTCTGCAAGCGGTCCGTAACGATCAATTGCAGCGACTGATTGCCAGCCAATCCATTCGATCCCCAGATGTAGTCCGATAGCGACAGCGTATTTCCGTAACCGTTCTGGCGGCTGTTCTGAACTAACGCGCCGGCTTCGCGCGCGCTCGATTCAAGAATTTGTGCCAGCAATTCTCCGGACGCACCTTTCCGGTCGGTCATCGCATACGTCCAGAGCGCAAGCGCCGACAGATCATTCCAGGCCGGCGCCTTCACGCGAAGCACGTTGCCTGTACGCAGATACGCAACACCGGTCTCGAATGCCTGGCGATATGACTCCTCGCCGCTCGTGCGCCACAATTCCGCAGCGGCCCAAAGCATCTCGTCGCGGCAGTCGCCGTCGCCATACTCGCCGGTGCGAATACCTTGGGGATTCTGAAACTGCACATTCGGATTCTTGTCCGCCCAAGCATACGCCCGCTTCGCCGCATCCAGGCATGTCTTGGCATAGGCGTCGTCGAAGGATCCATAGCATCGTGCGGCAATCGCCGCAACCGCAGCCAAATCCGCCGTCGCACAAGTGCTCTTGAACGGAGTTGATCCAGTCCCGATCACATAGCTGATCATGTGATCGTCCTGCGGCATTACGAACCCGCAGAAGTTCTCGCTCGTCTGCTTGTGCCACACTCCGCCATCAGCGTCTTGCATGCTCAGCATCCAATCGAGATTCCAACGAACTTCGGCGAGAAAGTCCGGGACCTTTCCACCCGATTCAGGAATCTTGAGATCCAGTTTACTCACCGCTCCGCTAAACATTTCCCACGCCCAGAGCAGCGTTCCAGTCGAGATACCGGAATTCACCGCGTACCGGCCGTAGTCGCCGGCATCATGCCAGCCGCCGTGACTCTTGCACGCTCCGCTTTTTCCGGATGTCTTGTGAAACTCGGCGGTCAAATGACATGCAGGATGGGAATAACCATTTCCCAAATCCACATTGCAACCACAGCGCTGGCCGTAATATCCCCGCGTCGTCAGCCACAGAGCCTGACGATACACATCACTTCCGATTTCAAAGGGCGCGCTCTTGCCCGCATCGGTTTCGAGAAAGTACATGCCAGGCTGGCGCACCTGCGAGATATCGGCAATCTGAATTCGATCGCCCGAAGCAGAGTCGTCGCGAGCAGCGTCTGGCTTTCCTTGCAGAACAGGAGGACTGCCGTTGACGGCCCGCACCGTGAAAGTTGTGGACGGCGCACGCAGCGTGACCAACTTCGTCGCGCTCGGAAGATATCCGAGTTGATTGAAAACGATGGGGCTCGCGTCCGTTGCCGCTTCAGCCGTGCTCCATCTCGAACTTAGCCACAATGCAGCCGGCACTGCAGCCACGCCGCCGCAAACGCTCGCAACTTTGATGAATGTTCTTCGCTGCATGGTTCAAGTGTATTCTTCTCAAACCAGTGCCCGCGACTTCTCCACGGAGCCGATCTTACGAACTGGCCCGCATGTCGCTCGATGTCCCACCGGCTGCCGGAACATAGCACTTCTGCGTGTAATCCATCACCATGCGGTCGGCATTGAAACGCCAGCCCAGCGTGCGGATCGTCCGCTTCATCCGTTTGATCCACCCTCGCGGCAGCCCATCGCGATCGCGCTGGTAATAAAGTGGAATCACCTCTTCGCGAAGTGTGCGCATCAGGTCTTCTCCGTCGCGAGCATCGTGCACATTCATGTTAGAGTGCGTCCTGCCGGTTCCGATCGAAAAGCCGTTCATCCCGTCGAAGGCTTCAGCCCACCAGCCATCGAGAACGGAAAGATTTAACCCACCGTTCAGCACAACTTTCTGACCGCTCGTGCCCGACGCTTCCAACGGCCTCCGCGGATTATTGAGCCACACGTCGACGCCCTGCACAAATCGCCGTCCGACGTTGATGTCATAGTCTTCGACAAACACGAACTTGTCGCGGAACTTCGGATCCCGCATCAAATCGGCAATCTGCTGCAGCACTCGCTTGCCCGGCTCATCCAGCGGATGCGCCTTGCCGGCAAACACGAACTGCACCGGCCGGTTTGGATCATTCACCATCGACGCCAGCCTTTCGATGTCCGTCAAAATCAGATTGGCGCGCTTGTAGGTGGCGAACCGGCGAGCGAACCCGATGGTGAGTGCATCCGGACTCAGCACCCGCTCCAGGCGCTGCAACTCCTCGCGAGACTCTGCGCGGCGCTTGGCTTGTTCGACCGCCCGCCGCCGCACGAACTCGATGAGTTGCGACTTGAGGTTGAGGTGCGTCTCCCACAACTCGCCGTCATCCACATTCTCGATTCCCAGCCAGATCTTGGCTTCGCTGCTGCGCTGGTGCCAGTCAGTACCCAGGTGACGGTCATAGAGGCGGAACATCTGCGGCGCCAACCACGAGGGGACGTGCACTCCGTTCGTGATGTGCCCAATGGGAACGTCGTCTTCCACCTTGTCGCGATACAGCCCGGTCCACATATGCCGCGACACCTCGGCATGCAGCGCCGAGACGGCATTGGCGCGCCGCGAAAGGCGCAGCGCCAGCACCGTCATACAAAACGTTTCGTCCCCATTCCCGGAATTCTCGCGACCGAGGCCCATTAGACTTTCCTGCGAAAGTCCCAGCGCCTCGCGAAGCGGACCAATGTGCTCCTCGATGAGTCCGGCATCGAAACGGTCGTGCCCGGCAGGAACCGGAGTATGGGTCGTGAACACGACCTCGCGGGACACTCGCGGAACCGCCGCGTCAAACGCCAGCCCTTCCTCTTCCATCCGCATGCGAATGGCTTCCAGCACCGCAAACGCGCTGTGGCCTTCGTTTAAGTGAAGAACGCCAGGAGAAATTCCCAACGCCTTCAGCGCACGTAATCCGCCTACGCCCAGCAGCAATTCCTGACGAATACGGATGCGGAGATCTCCGCCGTACAAGCGCGAGGTCAGTTCGCGGTCCTCGGGAGCATTCCCTTCCACGTCGGAATCAAGCAGCAGCAGGTCGCGACGACCCACTTCTACGCGCCAGACTTTCGCCCGAATCCGGCCGCTGCGGGTCTCGATTTCCACGACGACCGGCCTGCCGTCTTTACCGATCGCCACTTCCATCGGCATCTGATTGACGTCGGTCTTGAGATATTCTTCCCGCTGCCATCCGTTTCCATCGAGCCTCTGCCGGAAGTAGCCCTGGCCATAGAAAAGGCCGATGCCCACCAGAGGAATGTCTAGATCCGATGCGCTCTTGATGTGATCTCCCGCCAGCACTCCCAGTCCGCCGGAATACACTGGTAGAGACTCGTGGAGTCCAAACTCCGCCGAGAAATACGCCACCGGGTGAGGCCGCAACACTCCCGCGTGCCTCGTTCCCCAAGTGCGATCAGCTTCGAGATACTCCAGCAATCGCCGATATGCGTAGTTCACCCGGCTGTGCAGCATGAGCTCAGCCGCGCGTGTCTCCAGTTTGGCGAGAGGAAGTTCACTGAGCAGCGCGATGGGATTGTGGTTGAGTTCGTTCCAGCGCGCGGGATCGAGATCGAGAAACAGGCTCGACGAATTATGGTCCCAACTCCACCACAAATTCCGCGCCAACGCCCATAGCCGCTCTTGCAACGGAGCAATGAAACGATCGAGCGTTCGCGCTTCGCTCACCACCGGAGCTACCTGAGTGGCCGCTTCCGTTAGCATCCGGATTTCGTCTTCGGTGAAAACACGGGCCTCGATCGTCTGCACGACCAGTACACCCTGTAGAACGCCGCGCTCGATCAGTGGGACACCCAAGAACGACTGGTAGGCATCCTCGCCGGCGTCCCTAAAATACTTGAACCGGGGATGGTTCTTCACTTGTTCCACCGCAACCGGCCGCACCATCTCCGCCACGAGGCCGGTCAGCCCCTCGTGCACAGCCATCCTCAGGCTGCCGATACACTCCCGGCGAAGTCCGACAGTTGCCGCCAATACCAGATTGGCTCGATCCGGTTCCAACAAGTACGCCGAACAAACGTCGGTGCGAAATCTCTTGGCGATGAGGGCAACCACATTCATCAGCGTCTCGGCCGGCTTGCCACCTTCCGCTGCGAGATCCGCAATCTCTTCCAGGCTCAGAACGTTCCTGACTTCACTCGGCGGTACGC
The DNA here is from genome assembly GCA_963706645.1 of uncultured Acidobacteriaceae bacterium. Taxonomy (GTDB): domain Bacteria; phylum Acidobacteriota; class Terriglobia; order Terriglobales; family Acidobacteriaceae; genus Sulfotelmatobacter. Next base: position 27,150 of record CAVPNR010000003.1, on the reverse strand, counting down.
CTTGCTCCGTATCTTCAGCTACTCTCTCGTGTGCTTCCAATCTGTCTCGTTAGCCTCCGTGGGATATGGATCTGGTCTGCCGGTTTATGATCTGCCAGCTGCGATCGCTGAACTATTTGGATGATGTCGTCGGCGGCAGAGGTTCCATTGTTTCTATTGTACGGGCAACGGATGAAATCGCGAACCGGGCACAGATTTTGATGCGCGAGCCGACGATCTCTCCGCGGCTTCGGACAATCCTCCAGCCGCGTCCTGTGCTCTTGAAGCCGCATCACGTCGCTGTGTGGACGCGAAAACCTTGTTTGCTTGCGCTCTCGATTAAGAGTAAAATCGCCCCCAATCCAGCCAACCAGCGGGAAGCCTACGTCCGCTTTCCCTTGGCGTCTCGAGCATGCGACTTTGGAGAAGACCATCGATGGGAGTAAACGATGAGTCAGCCTGAATTGCAGCTCACTAAACTAGGGACGGATCGAACATCGGGAGATTTTTGAGTACCGCCCGCAAGTCATTGCATCTCGCGCGACCCATGGAGTCAGGACAATGAACGGTACCGCCGCACGATTTCTCCGCTTGGGTGTGAGCCTGTCTGGATTATTGGTTCTAGGGTGGGTGTTAACCGGTCAAGCCGCCAGCCCCAGTCAGGACGGCCTTCCTACCGACTGGAGCCACCGGCATGTCATCTTTTCTCAGCCTTCGACCTTCGAACAGGTCCGGCAAGTTACCAATGATCCGCGCTACTGGCAGCAATTTTACCGGCAGGCAGTGACGCCCGTCGTGTCGGACCCAGAGCCCGATCAGACCATGCCCGCCAATCTTGGCTTTCGTGGAAACCCGGACCAGCAAGCGGACTGGTCGGAGGACCTCGGAACCGGCGCCTCCGTTGGCGCGGGCAATTATCCCGCGAAGTTTTCGTTTCAAATCACCACGGCAAGCTGCGGCAGCGCGGCCGCACCAGATTACGTCGTCTTCGGCACTGGTCTCTTGGGATCGGCGACCCAAGCCAGCGTGGTTGGTTACGACAATCTTTATTCTGGCTGCACCGGAACCAAGCCGACGGTCTATTGGGCCTTCAACACGGGCGGCCAGGTCAAGACGTCACCGACAATCTCCTCCGACGGAAAGCAGGTGGCATTCGTCGAGACGAATAGTTCAGTCGGGATTCTGGTTCTGCTGAAGTGGGCCGCCGGCAGCGGCACTGTGGCCTCTCCGACGACCCTCGTGCCGGTTGCGAACAGCGCCTATCACACCTGTACCGCACCGTGCATGACCGAAATCTTTCTGAAAAGTGGTTTGGGAACCTCTGTTGATGACATCACCTCGTCCGTTTTCCCCGACTACAGCCACGATGTCCTCTGGGTTGGTGGAGCCAGCGGTTGGCTGCACAAAATTACGGGAGCGTTTCGTGGAACGCCGGCTGAGGCGACCACAGGCGGCTTCCCGGTTCAGGTCAATACCACTAACCCGACCCCTCTCTCCAGCCCCGTCTACGATCAAGTCTCAGGCAACGTCTTGGTAGGCGATTATGGTGGATACTTCTATCGCGTCAGTTCCACTGGAGTGGCCACTGCGTCCAGCCAGATTGACAAGGGTGCGGGCCTAGTCGCCGGCCCCATCGTCGATTCGACGTCCGGGAAAGTTTATGTCTTTGTTTCCGACGACGGCGCCACAGACTGTCCGGGATTCGTGCCATGCGCGGCCGTTGTGCAGTTCACTACCACCTTCGCCGGCGGCAACTTCGGGGCAAAGATTACCGTTGGCACCAGCAAGGTCGCTCCTCCGAATCCCAGTCCTCTATATGAAGGCGGCTTCGACAGTACGTACCTTGCTTCGGGCAATGCCACCGGAAATCTCTACGTTTGCGGAAACACTGCCGGGTCTCCTACCCTCTACCAGGTTCCGATAGCGGCCGGCGTGATGGGGACGGCACTCACCGGCCCCGTACTGACCAGCGCTACCACCGGGTGCTCGCCCGTCAGCGATATTTCTAACCCAAACGCTGCGGGAGGCACTGCCGAGTGGATATTCGCCAGCGCTCAGGCCAGCGGCTCGGGGAATAACTGCGCGGCGGGTGGCTGCGTCATGAACTTCAATGTCCAGCCCTGGAAACCCTCGACTGCTTACACAATTGGCCAGGAAATACTGGATACCAACCTCCATGTTCAAGTCGTCCGAGTGGCGGGAACGTCGAGAACAGCCGCGCTAGGGCATCCCGCCTGGAACGCTACAACTCAGGGGAGCACAACGGACGCCGGAACGCTGCGCTGGACCAACCAGGGTCCCCATGTCGCTGCGCACCCTACCTGGCTTTCGAGTCACGCCTACGCCGCCGGTACTGTGATTCTCGACAGCAACAATAATGTCGAATGGGTGCTGACAGCCGGCACATCGCGAACGGCCGTCCAGGGTCATCCGACCTGGAGCACCACGATAAACGGCGGGACCGTCGACAATACGGTCCGGTGGCGAAACTTGGGCCCCATTGCCACCTTCAGCGCTGCTGCCGCCGGAGGCACCAGCGGCATTATTATGGATAACACGGTTCCGACTGGCACCTTGGCTGGCGCGTCGCAAGTCTATTACTCGACGCAAGGCAACCAAACTTGCACCACTTCTGGCGGCACCGGCGGCTGCGCCGTGCAGGCGTCACAATCGGCATTACAATAGACAAGTACAGATTGGGTCCCCCTATGACGATGAACGATATGTCCTCCGATAGTCCGCGCACTCCATTGATCAAGAAGCCGTACGAGAAACCGTCGTTCCGCTTCGAACAGGTGTTTGTTACTACGGCCTTGTCCTGCGGGAAGATCGGCACCACGCAAAGCTCGTGCGTCGCGCGTCCCAGTGCGTCATGACATCGGCGCCACAAGTACCGGACGAAGCGCACGCCCTCAAATGTGATCTGGCGGGCGAGGTACTGCGTTCGTCTGGAACTTTGCGATTGCAAGTCACGGGCTGGAGTATGCTGCCCACCATTTGGCCGGGCGACTCGCTGGTCGTCGAGCGTGCCTGCAAGTCCGACGTCCTCGACGGTGATGTCGTATTGTTCAGCAACGGTCGCCGGTTTGTTGCCCACCGCGTGATCACTAAGAACAGCGGGTCGGGAAAGTCGATGGTGCAGACTCAGGGTGACGCCCTGTCTCGCCGCGATGCTCCGGTAGCTCACGACGAGCTTCTAGGGAAGGTCGCATTCATCATGAGGAAGGGGAAGCGGGTGAAACCGGCCACGAGTCTGCGCTTTCCAGCACGGCTGATCGCGGCCGTATTTCGGCGTTCTACGTTCGCTGCCCGTGTCGTTGTGGGTGTACACGGCCTGCAAAATTCATAGGAATCGGGAAGTCCCTTGCCGGAATTGACCGCAGAAGTCGAACGCCTGAGTCTCGTCATTGCAATTGGCGAGATGCCGGTCCGCGTCAACACGACCGACCCGGCTTTCCTCGACATATTGCAGGATCGCTACGCCGGGTTTCTGGGCTCGACAGAACCGGCAGAGATCGAGTTTGACGTCGACATCACTCCGCCTGTCTACCCAGTTCCCGACATCGGCGTGCATGTCAGCCAACGCCTCGGCCGTTGGTCCTTGCAGGCTGGAGATTTTCTCGCTGAGTGGGAACCGGCGGCCCGCACTGGCCGGATTCGCCAGACAGCAAATCCCTACTCCATCGATGCCGTACTTCGCATCGTGCACACGCTCGTGCTGGCCAGGCAGGGCGGTTTCCTGGCGCACTCCGCCAGCGCCATCCGCAACGGCAAGGCTTTCTTGTTCGCCGGCGTTTCCGGTGCGGGCAAGACGACCATTTCCCGGCTAGCTCCCCCCGGCGTCACCCTGTTGACCGACGAGATCTCGTACGTGCGCAAGCAGGATGCGGGCTACATCGCCTACGGCACTCCGTTTACCGGAGAACTGGCCAAGCTAGGCGAAAATGTCTCGGCCCCTCTCGCCGCTCTGTACCTGCTGGCCCAGGGCTCAGAGAATCGCATCGATGCGATTCCGTCTGGAGAAGCAGTTCGATCTCTGCTTGCCAATCTTCTGTTTTTCGCGGAGGATGAGGAACTGGTGCAATCGGTTTTTCGGTCCGCCTTTGACTTCGTATGCCGAGTCCCGGTGTTCCGCCTTACCTTTGTGCCCGATGCCCGGGTCTGGGAGTTCATTGGATGAGCAGGCTTTACCTTGCACGCAATCCGCGAGTGGCCGCACGCAATCTCGACGGCGAGATGATGATCATGTCCGGTCACGACTCCACCCTCTTTACCCTCAATAAGACGGCGACCATTCTTTGGCAGTCGGCGGACGGCGCTACTCCCCTCGACGAAATTGTCGAGCACCGAATTTGCCAGGAGTTCGAAGTTGGGCCTGCCGAGGCGTTGCACGATGCGGAAACTCTGGCACGAGAACTGGCCAGCCATGGCATCCTCCAAATCTCAGAAGAACCGATCGCCCAGCGGAAGCCACCGGCGGGGGAATCCAGATGAACGGCCTCCTCGAGCAAATGACCGAGAAGGCGCTGAGGCTGAATGTCCCGCTCAGCGTTCAACTCGACTTGACCTACCGCTGCAACGAGCGCTGCGTACACTGCTATCTCGATCATGACGACCACGGCGAGATGACCACGGCGGAGATCAAACACCTGCTCCACGAAATGGCGGAGGCGGGTGTGTTTATTCTGACGCTGAGCGGCGGCGAGATCTTCCTGCGTAAGGATTTCTTCGACCTCCTCGAATATGCTCGCCGTACGTTGATGTTCTGCGTAAAGCTCAAAACCAATGCAATGTTGATTCGCGAGCACGAGGCGGCCCGTATCCGCGATCTCGGTGTCGAGTCGGTCCAGATCAGCATCTACTCGCATCGGCCGGAAGTGCACGACGCCATCACTCTCGTGCCCAATTCGCTCAAACGCTCGCTCGATGCGGTCCGTTTTCTCAAGTCCCAGGGTTTGCGGGTTATCATCGCCAATGTTCTGATGACGCAGAATATGCAGGACTATCCGGGCGTTCGCGCCCTGGCCGCGGAACTGGGTGTGGAATGCACGCTCGATCCGACCATCACCCCGATGATGGACGGAAACCGCTCGGTCCTGAGCCTGGGCGTCGACCAGAGCACTTTGCGGCAGGTCTTCCGCGATCCGTCGCTGGTCGGCGACGTCGAAGAATTTTGCGCTATCTCCACCAACCCCGACGAGGACGCACTGGAAAACCTCCCCTGCAGCGCCGGCCACACCAGTTGCTATGTTTCGCCTTACGGCGACGTCTATCCTTGCGTGCAGTTTCCTTTGCCGACGGGAAACGTGAGGACGAAACCCTTCATCGACATCTGGCGACATTCCGACGCGATGAATGATGTGCGCTCGATCCGTGTGAAGGACCTGACGACCTGCACTTCGTGTACCCACGTTTCAAGCTGTTCGCGGTGTCCCGGGCTGGCGTTCCTGGAAGGAAACATGCGCGGCCCATCCTCGCAGGATTGCGAAAGGTCTTTCGCCAGAACCGGAGTTCCCTCGGCCAACATGCTCGCCAAGAAGAACGCAGGCGCGGGCTTGAGGAATGCCAATCTGGTGCAGATTCGAGCGCTTCCGGTCTCTGCGAGCCGTTCGCCTGCTGGCGCAATCGCGTGATCTGGACTTGCTCTCTCCAGTCCCACTGACATGCCCGGCACTAGCTCCACACTTGCAGCCGAGTGGTCCTTCCTGCAGGCCGCCTGTTCCGAAATTCCCCGCTCGGAAAAGTTAGACCGCCTCCGTCTCTTGTTGCGCGAGCCTCTTCGCTGGAACCTTCTTCTCGATCTCGCCGACCGTCACGGAGCTCAGCCGCTCCTTTGTCAGGCCCTCACTGGCATTGAAGCCGCCGACGCCGATGCCGTTCCTCCCGCCGAGCTGTCCACACTCAGGCGGCGCAATCAGATCAACCTGCACAAAGCCTTATTCCTGTCGCGAGAGCTAATCCGCATCGTGGAGTGCCTGGCTGCGCTCGGCATTGAAGTCATGCCCTACAAAGGCGTGGCTTTGGCGGAACTGGCTTACGGAGACATTGCACTGAGGCACGCTGGAGATATCGACCTGCTGATCCGCTCGCGCGATTTCGCCCGTACCCGCGACGCCGTCCGTGAACTCGGCTACACGCCTCATCTCGCTCTTTCGGCAGCGGAAGAACGCGCTTACCTCAAATCCGGCTACGAATGTGCCTTCGACGGCGCCGCCGGACCGAATCTCCTCGAGGTGCAGTGGGCGATTCAGCCCAGCTTTTACACAGTTGATTTCGACATGGACGCACTGTTCCAGCGCGCCGTCAGCATCACCGTCGCCGGACATTTGATGAAAACGCCCTCATTCGAAGATTTACTTCTCGTCCTCTCGGCACACGCCGCCAAACACGTATGGGGACGCCTGATCTGGCTCTGCGACATCGCACGACTCATGAGCATCCCAACGCTGGATTGGGTCTGGATCGCATCGCAGGCGAAACCTCTCGGAATTGTGCGAATCCTACGGGTCACCATGCTCCTGGCGAATCGCCTCTTGGGCGCGCCAATTCCGCTGGCTGCGCAAGCGAACGTTCCGGAGGATTTGGGATCACTGGCCTTGGTAGACGAAATTCAAAGTCACATCGCCAGCGAGGCTGCATTCAACGTCGATTCCCTGGCCTACTTCCGCTTGATGATGCGTCTGCGCGAACGGCCGCTCGATCGCGTGCGATTTCTGCAGCGGCTTGCCCTTACGCCGGGACCAAGCGAGTGGCAAGCCGTCCGTCTCCCCGCGCCGCTGTTTTCCCTATATCGTGTGGTGCGCCTCTCTCGCCTGGCGGCGAGATTTCTCAGAACCTAGACTGCGGATTCCGCTGACGACTTCCCCTCTCGCAAATACAAAACGTACATCGTCGCGCATCCGATCAAAGGCACTGCAAGCCCCGATTTCAGACTTCCGAAATGATTCGACGAGACTCCTACCATCCACGGCATCAATCCCCCACCAATATTCGACAGCGTAAACATCACGGACCCCAATCGCGCCGACCCGGCTCCAAACTTCACCGACAACAGCGAGATCGTAATGGGATAAACGTACGAAAGCCCTATTCCCGCCAGGCAAGCGCTCGCCACCACCCCACGCAATCCATGAGATAAGACAAGACCGCCCATGCCCGCACACGCTACCAGCAGTCCGATCTGCACCAGCCGGATTTCGTCAGCCAGTCGTAACAACATCGGCGCCAGAATTCTGCCGAGCAGCATCGCCGCATAGAAAAATGAAGGAGTCATCAGGGCCATCGCTGGAGTTAGATTACCCAGACTCTTCGCGTACGACGCGACCCATCCCCCGAAACCGTTCTCCACGCCGACGTAAAGGAAGAAGAGCGCTGCCAACATCGGCAAAGCGCCGTGCGCCCACGGAATGGCAAGGTCCGTCTTCTGCGCGACATCTTTCTTCGCCGAAGGCTCAATGATCGACGCAGGCATTGCCGCGATTCCGATCGCCATCAACAGAGCAAACCCCGCCACGGCCCCGAGGAAGACGGGCACCTGATGAGTCTTTACGGCGGCCGCCACCAGAAACGGGCAAGCCACGGCGCCTGCGCTCCAGCAAAAATTCAGCAGATTCAGCGTCGCGCTGCGCCGCCCCGGATTAACCGCCGCCACTAGCAAATTCGCCGCCGGAACGGACAGACCCAGCCCTCCTCCGTACGCCCCGATGCAGAAGATCCCGAGCCACTTGGGACCTGTCAGCAGCAGCCCCACTCCCGCGCCCATCAACAGGAGTCCCGTCTTGATTGCAAATCGAAATCCCCAGCGCGAAACCAGCACGCCCGAGAGGGCGACCGCCAAGGTCGAAGCCAGATACTGTGCGGTGAACAGCGCTCCCGCCTGGGAGTAATTCAAGGACCATCGCGCCGACAGCGTCGGAAGCATCGGTCCCAGAAGCACCGTCGCGATTCCGATGGGCACGAACGAGGCGTACGCAGCAAACGTCAGCGGCTTAGCGGAAGTTGAGGCTTTGGGTGCGTCGGAGGGAACCATGAATGGCGAGACAGGCTCAACGCTACTATATCGAAACTGCGACCTTAAGAAGTCCCGGGAGCCCTCGCGCTTGATTCCCGCACGACCAGTTCCGGCTCAATCGCGATGTCCGAAGAATATTCCTTCTTCCCCTCAATGCGTTCCAGCAGGACCTGAGCCGCCACGTCTCCCATGCGGTTCAACGGCTGTTGCACCGTGGTCAGGCTCGGAGTGTGAAATGCTGCCCCCGGAATGTCGTCGAACCCCATCACCGAAATATCTTGCGGCACCCGCAGTCCCTGCTCTTGAATCGCGCGAATCGCACCGATCGCCGAAATGTCGTTGTAAGCAAACAGAGCAGTGAAGGGCTTGTTGCGAGCCAATAGTTGCTTGGTGAATGGATAGCCTAGCATCGGCGTCGGGTCGTCCGTGTCGATCTGAACCGTCAGCTCGGGATCGATCTTTATCCCCATCTCCGCCGCCACCTGGCAGATCGCGTCCCAGCGGTCCTTCGCATCCGAACTCAATGGGTTTCCCTTCATGAAGGCAATGCGCTCGTGCGACATTTCCTTGAAGTGCTTCAACGCCAGAACGGCGGCTCGCACGTGATCGAGCGTAATGTTGGTGACGCCCTTCAACTTCTTGTGGCCGGCAATCGCCACCGTAGGCAGTGCAGGCGCCTCCTGCACAGTTGTATCCACAGTGATGATGCCCTCGACTCCCCGCTCCGACAGCAATTGCGAATATCGATTCAACAAGACCGGATCGTGCCGGTGCACCACCGTCAGGAAGAAATAATCCCGCTTCCTCAAATACTGCTCAATACCGCTGATGATCGGCGAACTATAAGAGTCGCCAATCTCTTCCGCAATCACGCCGATGGTGTAGGTGCGCTTGTTGCGCAGCGTGCGCGCGAAAAAATTAGGCCGGTAGTTGAGTTCCTTGGCCGCCGCGTGGATGCGATTCTTGGTCTCTTGTGGGATGGAGCGGGCTGACGGCGAATCGTTCAAAACCGCCGACACCGTCCCGGGAGTCAGTCCGATATGTTGGGCGACGGCCTTGAGAGTGATGACTTCTGGTTTCTGGCCGGGCTTCTTGATTTGCCCCATGATCGCTTCGATCGTTCCAGTCGTACTTCGTGAAACATGTTACCAAATGCCCGGCCCGTGTCAGTGATTCCACACACCTTGTAATTTTAGCGAAGCGAAGAGCCTATGCACTCTATCGCAGTGTTCCTCACGCCTTGGCGTAACGCTGGCTATTCGGCTTCGATCCGCTTAAAGCAAAGAACAGGATGTACAGATAACAAATCACTGGCAGGAAGAACGCGTGATGAATGCCGATCCGATCGGCGATCCACCCTTGTGCCACTGGAATAATGGCTCCGCCAACAATTGCCATGATCATGACGCCGGAGCCGTCGCCTGTGAGGGGCCCCAGTTCAGCCACTCCCAACGTGAAGATGCTCGGGAACATGATCGAATTGAAGAATCCGACGAGGATGATGCTATACATCGCGGTATGTCCAGTGGTCAGCATCGAGATCGCGACCAGGGCAGCCGCACACACGGCGCAAATGCCCAGCAGCCCTCGCGTGCTCATCTTCTGTAGAAGCGCGGACCCGATGAAGCGTCCGACCATCGCCCCGCCCCAGTAGAAAGCAACAAAGCTTGCCGCAACCTTTTCCGTCAGGCCACCAATCTCAGGCTGGCCAAAGTAATTTACCAGGAAGCTTCCGATCGAGACTTCGCCGCCCACATATACGAAGATACCGATTGCACCGAAAATTAAGCTCGGGTGCCTCCAGATAGAATCATTCACCTTCTCCCCGACTTTGTGCTGTGCATGCTCGATGGTCGGCAACTTGAAGCTGCCGATCGCAATCGCTAGTACCACCAATGCAATGCCTAGGCCCACATACGGCGTCTTGACCGTCGCAGCCTCATGCAAGCGGTAAGCTTGGAGAACGTCGGGCGCCATCGCTCGGATCTCCTGCATGGTCTTGGGGGCAGCACTCAGAATTAGCAACCCTCCAAAAAACGGCGCCAGGAAAGTGCCTAGCGAGTTGAATGCCTGCGTGAGATTCAGTCGGCTTGAAGCCGTCTCCGGTTTTCCTAGAACCGTGACGTAAGGATTCGCTGCCACCTGTAGACACGTAATCCCGGCCGCAAGCACAATCAGCGCTCCCAGAAATAAGGGAAACGACGGGACCATCGCCGCTGGCACGAACAGGAAGGCTCCAAGCCCCATGGTGAGCAAACCCACCACCATCGACCGCTGATAGCCGATTGCGTCGACCACTCTCGCGGATGGTAAAGAGAAAACAAAATACGCTCCGAAGAACGCGAACTGAATCAGCATGACCTCCGCATAATTCAGGTCGAAAATCGATTTCAAATGCGGAACCAGAATGTCATTCAGGCAGGTCAGAAACCCCCACATGAAGAACAGCGTCGTCACCGTCGCCAGAGGAGCAGTGTAGTTCTGCCCCGTGCCCGGCGCCGCAGTCGTGGTAGAAGTGTTGGGGGCCGCGATTGCCATGAGTGCTGTGTCCACCCTTCCAAAAGGCCTGAAATCTTAAGAACGCGCCATCATAGCATCGCCCGAGTGCGCTTTTACTCATTTTTCTTCTTCCCAGCTCGAATTGATACCCTACAAAATCGATTCTCCTCGCTTGACATTCCTTTACCCTTGCTGGAGACTGCACTGTTTCTACCCCTTGGCATCTCTCAGAATCAGGCCATCATGCGCACATCGGGAGTCTTCGCAGTCGCAGCCCTCTTCTTTCTGCTCATTCCACTCACGCTCCTCGCCCAAACCGCCGCCTCGCCCGTGGTCGTCTTCGCGGAACTAGGCTTTCCCGCAGCTGACACCGCTGTCCCCTCGCCGCAGCAGTTCGCCGCGTTGTTCTCCGGAGCACAACAGGCCAACGCCGACCACCTTCGCGATGCCCTCGCCGCGCCCACCACGCGACTCCTGATCCTTCCCAACGGCTCCGCCTTTCCCGAAGATGCCTGGCCCGCCATCAAGCAATTCCTCGATCGCGGAGGCAATCTGCTTGTCCTCGGCGGCATGCCCTTCACCCGCGCCGCCTATCGCGACCGCGGCGGATGGCATCTGCGCGACTACAGTGTCCGCTGCATCCGTCCGCTCATGATCGACCAGTATCAGGACACTCCCGGCTCCGAAGGCCTGCAATTCCAGCCGAATCCCGAAAGTCCTCTGCAGCTTCCCGCCTTTGCCTGGAAGCGCGCCTTCAGCCCCGTGATCCGGCTCAGCGCCGTCGACCTCTACCACCGCGGAGGCGCCGCCGGCTCACTCGACGCCCGCCTCGACACGCTCGCCTGGGGCGAAAAAGACGGTCGCAAGCTCTCTGCTCCGGTCCTGCAAGTGGATCACTATCGCAACGGATTTGACGGCGGCCGCTGGATTTTCGTGAACGCGGAACTCTCGCGCGACTTCTTCGACAAAGCGACTCTCGTCCAGTCGCTGGTCGACCGCGCCCTGCAAGGCGCCGAAGAATTCACCGTGAGCCCCGCGTTGCCCCTCTACCTCCACGGCGAGCCCGTAGAACTGCAAGTGCAATGGCACGCCGCGGTGCAACCGAAGTCACCGATTTCTCTGAAGATCACGACATACCCCGAGGCGCAGCCCACGAACCGCTCGACCGTAACCGCGACACCCACCGATCCCGTCGTGTTGCCTTCTCCCGAAGGCAAGGGCCTCTACATCATCGAAGCGCAACTGCTCGAAGGCGACCACGTACGCGCGGTCTACCATTCCGCCTTCTGGATCCGCGACGAATCCTTTCTCCGTTCCGGCCCGCACCTGGGTGTCAACCACGACTACTTCGAAGTCGACGGCCGGCCCCTCGCCGTCGTCGGTACAACGTACATGTCGAGCGAAGTCCAGCGCCTCTTCTTCGAGCATCCCAACGTGTATGTCTGGAATCAGGATCTTTCCCAGATTCACGATGCCGGACTCAACATGATTCGCACCGGATGGTGGACCGGCTGGGACAAGTTCTGCGACGAAAACGGTCAGCCCTACGAACGCACTCTGCGCACGCTCGAGGCCTACTTGATGACGGCCCGCAGGTATGGCCTGCCGGTGCAGTTCAACTTTTTCGCATTCCTGCCAGACGTCCTTGGAGGCGCCAACGCCTTCCTCGATCCCCAGGCCGTCCGCCGCCAGCAGACGCTGATCTCCGCTGTCGTCGCGCGCTTCCACGACGTGCCATACCTCGCCTGGGATCTGATCAACGAGCCCAGCTTCTCAAAGCACTTGTGGAAGACGCGCCCCAACGGCGACTCCATCGAACTTGCTGCCTGGAATCAATGGCTGAACGAGCGCCATCCCGACCGCGCAAAACTCGCCGCGCTGTGGAATGTTCCGCCAGGCTCCGTAGCAGGCATGGTGTCGTTGCCCACGGAAGAAGAATTCTCCGCCCGCGGCATGTACACCGGAACGAACTCGCTCCGGCTGAACGACTACTTCCTCTTCGCGCAGGAGTCTTTCGCCCACTGGGCGCGCACCATGCGCGACACCATCCGCGCCGCGGGCTCGCAGCAACTCGTCACCGTCGGCCAGGACGAAGGCGGCATTCAAGACCGACTCTCGCCCGCCTTCTGGGGCGCCTCCGTCGACTTCACCACCAACCACTCCTGGTGGCTCAACGATCAAATTCTGTGGGATTCCCTCGCCGGCAAGCAGCCTGGCAAAGCCATGCTCATCCAGGAAACCGGCCTGCAGCGGGAGTTGAATCTCGACGAGATCGCCCGCCGCACGACGGAAAGCGAAGCCGCTCTCCTCGAACGCAAAATCGCGACGTCGTTCATTCAAGGTTCCGGCTCCATCGAATGGCTCTGGAACACGAACTCCGACATGACGGAGAGCAACGAAACCCCCATCGGCGCCGTGCGCACCGATTACACCGAGAAGCCTGAAGCAACGCTCCTCCGCGCCTTCGCCCAATTCGCGCCGTCGTTGCAGGAGCATCTCCGAGAGCCCCAGTTGCCGTCGATTGCAATCGTGACGTCACAAGCGGCGCAGTACAGCGCGATCGCGGAATTCCAAGTCGCGGCGCAGCAAAACGCAGTCCGCGCTTTGACCTACGACACACATATACCCGCTTACGTGATTGCCGAGAATCAAATCGAAAAGTTAGGCACACCGAAGTTGGCGATCTTGCCCTCTCCGCAAGTGCTGGGCGAAAAAGCATGGCAGGCTCTATTAACTTATGTCGACGCGGGAGGCAACCTCCTCGTCACTGGCCCCGTCGATCGCGATGAACACTGGCAAATCATCCACCGCGCCGCCAACCTCGGGCTCGCCTCCCACGTCGAACCGCTCACCTATCACAACGCGACTATCAGCCTGGGCACTCGTTCCCTCGCACTCGCATTTGGACAGCAGCAACAGAACTGGCTCGACTCTCTGCGTTTCGACGATGGTTCGACTCTGAAGGAAATTCCACACGGCAAAGGCCGCATCTTCTGGACGTCCTACCCCGTTGAACTCTCCGAAGACTCGCGCTCGACGGCCGACCTTTACGCCTACGTCGCAGCACATCTGAACATCACGCCAATGTTTATTCAACAATCGCTGCTCCCGCCCGGTGTGCTCGTGTTTCCCACCGTCCTCGCGGACTCCATGCTCTACGTCATGGTCTCCGACTCCGCGAACGACACAGGCATCAGTCTGCGCGACCAGGCCACCGGCGTGCCGCTGGCATTCACTCTGCCCGCCGAACACGCCGCGATTGCAGTGATTAGTAAGAAGGAAAAGAAAATCGTCGCTCGTTACGGGTTCTGAGTTGCCGCTCCGAGCATTTGAGGGACAGTAACGAACTCATATCCTTCGGATCTGTAACGCGAAATCAAATGATCCGTAGCGGCGACTGTCTGGGAGCGATCTGCACCCATCTGCTTGTGCCCGCCGTCGTGGAGGAGGATGACGTCGCCACCGCGAATCTGCCTGCTCACCTTCCGCTCGATCACAGCCGACGGTGGCGTGTTCCAGTCGTATCCGGTCACATTCCACATGATTGGGTTCAGGCCCAATTCGCGGGCAATTCGCAGGACCGCGGGACGGCGTCCTCCAAACGGAGGGCGGAAGAGATTGGAGTGCTCTCCGATGGCATCCTGTATGGTCGACCGGCAGTCGCAGAGTTCCTGCCGAACTTCTGGCGTGCTCTTCAAAGTCAGTAGCGGATGTGCAAACGTGTGATTGCCGACGACATGGCCAGCCTTGGCAACCTCACGTGCGATCTCGGGACGCTGCTTTACGTAGCGTCCGATTAGGAAGAAGGTTGCGCGCACATCGTGCTTGGCCAGTACTTCCAGCAGTCGAAACGTATGCGGATCGTTAGGTCCATCGTCATAGGTGAGCGCCAGTTGTTTCGTACCTCGCGCGAGCCCCGTGAAGGTGCGGCCGTACCACTGCCCGGTGGGCACCATAGACTGATATCCCGCAGTGATGACAGCGGCTGAGGTGAGCCCCGTCAGAGCTAGGCCGAGCATGCAGGGATTCTAAAGGATTACAGACTGAGGATTTCAGATTTCAGATTCACATGGCGGTCGTGGGAACCTAACCTACAATCTGAAATCCGCAATCTGAAATCGTCCTTCCCCGCTGTTAACTCATCCCGCAATTGCCACTCAGCCTTATCCGAGATATCCTCTCAATTCCGAGACATCGCACGAACTCATGGCCAATCTTTTCGAACTGCCCCGGTACATTGCTGTAGAGGGGCCGATCCGCGTAGGCAAGAGCACGCTGGCACGCATTCTCGCCGAGCGGTTGAATGCCCAGCGCGTGATGGAGCCGGACGCGAATCCGTTTCTGGATTCCTTTTATGAAGGAGATCGCGGCGCCGCGTTTCAGGCGCAGTTTACCTTTCTGGTGAGGCGCTTCGAGCAACTTCAGGCACTCGATCTGGGTCCACAGTCGCAAAGAGTTGTGGTCTCGGATTTTATTTTCGAAAAAGACAAGCTCTTCGCCTGCCTCAATCTCACCGACCACGAACTCGACACTTACAACCGTTATTACAACCACTTCCGCGAGCTGCTACCCACGCCCGACCTGGTGATTTATCTTCAGGCCACGCCGGATGTGCTGAAAAAACGCCTCAAGAAGAAGAACGCCCCCGGCGAGCGCGCGGTAAGCGACGAGTATCTCGAAGAAGTGGTCAAGGCCTACGAGCACTTCTTTTTTCACTACACCTCGTCAGACCTGCTGATCGTTAACACCTCCGAGATCGATTTCGTCGACCGCAATGAAGACCTGCAGGAACTCCTGCGCAAAGTCACCGAACCAATCAAGGGCACGCAGTATTTCCTCCCACTCGGCGGGCAAGACGCGGTGGGAGCGTGAGAACCGTCGTTGGTGGATGGTCGTTAGTCGTTGGCTCGGCGCGGTCAGCTTTTACTTTGCCAGTGAGCGTAGAGTGTTGCGATAGCGTCGTATGATCTTCTCTGCTTTGGCCCTCTTTCCCTTGAACTCAGCATCGTACTGTGCCGCTTTAATATCTTCTCGCTGCCGCTCCCGTGCCCGCTCTTTGAACAATTCTTCAAACGCGGAGGTCTCGCCGGGTTTGGGCTTGAGAAATCCCATGATTTCTTTGATCCCACGCGCGGTCATCGGGATTAGCACCAGTCTGCCCTTCTCTTCGATCCAGTTGAAGCGCGTGTCCGCCCTGATTCCAAGTCGTTTGCGCAACTCGGCGGGGATCGTGATTTGACCTCTCGCGGGGATGCGGCCAGTGTACATTTCATACTTTCTATTGCTCATTATCGGAGACCTAGGGCGTGAAGAAGCGATTTCATCTGCTCGACCTCAGCGGTAACTAGGAGCACGATCAGGTGGATCATTCCGTAGACCGCGAAGATCGCGGCTTCGGGTGAAGAGCGGAAGAGCCTTTTGTATCTGGCAATCAAGTCACGTTCACGTTTCTCGCCATGTCGATCCCCTGCTAAGAGCGCTGCTCGTTAGGTGGGGTCGCTCTTGCGTTTCGAGTTAAAGTCATTTTCTTTTGCCGTCCTTCGTTCCGAGAGAGGACGCGGTAGTGGCCTTCGTGTGCAGTCCATACAGCCCAGCCCTAACCTCAGGCGGCAACGAGCCAGGATCAATCGGAATCTCGTGCCGGCGAAGAAGTTGCTCCATCGGGTGATTCGAGTCAACCTCAGCCACGGCGCGAGCAAGAGGAGACACCCATCGATATCCGCGGAGATCGCCCGTATCGTCTCTCAAGGCGACCAGTTCGCCTTGAGCTTCCAAGCGTTTCAATGTGTTGTGGATCGGTACCAGAGGCTGCTTATATTTCTCGGCGAGATTGAGGCCCATTTTGAGCAATGCGTCACGCACTTCCGTCGGCGTAAGCATGTACTCCCTAGAATCGGAAAAGATCTGACGGATGGCAAAGGACAGCCTGAAACTGGACCGGATGTCGAAGCCGGTCTCAGGGTCGCGCCGTCTAATTTCGACGCGTGGTTCTGGCTCACAGAGGGATGTAAGCCCATCTATTGTCTGCTTCAAGCTCACGATGCGCTGCTCTAGTACAGCGCGCTCCTCGTAGGCGTCCTTGAGTGATTTCCGTGCTTCCTGGAGCGCTGCCTCGAAGGCATTGGGTTCTGCCATTACTATCTTATACAAGAAATTACTCTACTATGCAAATATATTACTTACCCTTATATTGATGTAACGAGCCTAGCGCTTCGAGCCCCGCAAACGAATTACCGTAGTATCGACTCGCGATCCTCTTTGCGGCTACAATAACCTCAGCGTCATCGGATCTGTAGACGCCACGATGCGTGCACAGGCTCTATCCGCCAGAGGCGGAGGGGCACTGGAGGACATCATGAGTTTGACCCCTATCGGCGAGCCTCGCCATAAGGTTACGACCGCGACTCTCCGCGATCAGAAACTCCACCACGAACCCATCACTTGCCTCACCGCCTACGACTACGCCTCGGCGCGTCTGGTCGACGAGGCCGGCATCGACATGGTGCTGGTCGGCGATTCGCTGGCGCAAACCATGCTCGGCTACGAGAACACGCTTTCGGTAACCATGGACGAGATGCTGCATCATGTAAAAGCCGTCCGGCGCGCTGTGAAGAACGCACTGCTAGTGGCCGACATGCCTTACGGCTCGTATCAACTCGACTCCAAAACCGCCGTCAGCAATGCCGCCCGCTTTGTAAAGGAAGGCGGCGCCGAGGTCGTGAAGATTGAAGGCGGCGAAAAACGCGCAGACTTGATTCGTCAAATCATTGACGCCGAGATTCCTGTCGCCGGGCACATTGGCCTCACGCCGCAGTCGGTCAACGTGATGGGCGGATACAAGGTTCAGGGCAAGAGTCTCGGCGGGATCGAACAACTCATGCGCGATGCCGTGGCCCTCGACCGCGCCGGCGTGGCCTGTCTCTATCTTGAGGGCATCCCGCGCGAAGTGGCGGCGATGATTACGGCGGAGATCAGCGCTCCAACCATCGGCATTGGAGCGGGCCCCGACTGCGACGGTCAGGTGCTGGTGTTTCACGATATTCTGAATCTGACCTTCGGACCTCCGGCAAAATTTGTGCGGCGTTACGGAGACGCGGCGGCACTGGTCACCAACGCGGTGCAGGCTTTTCGTGCGGATGTGCGCTCGCACCAATATCCGAAGGACGAGGAGTCGTATCACCTGCCGAAAGAAACCAAGGCGGGACTCGACACGGTGCTGGCTCGAAAGCGGGCAATGGGACGGTAGCGGCGGAACAAACCCCGTACCTTGCGCGTATCATTAATACAGAAGTAGTCGCGCCCACTCGGTGCCGTGCCGGTTTACCCGGGATGGTGCTAGGCTAGAGCGTAAGGAGGAGCTTCCATGGTTCTCTCAACGATATTATTCTTCCATTTCTTTTTCGGCTTGCCGTTCCTGCTGTATTTCTTGCCGTCGATCATTGCGCTGGCCAGGAGCAAGCGGGACCTCTTAGCGATCTTTCTACTCAACCTTTTCCTGGGATGGAGCATCATTGGATGGATCGTCGCGCTCGTCTGGGCGGCCAAGAACGACGTCCCCGCGATGGTGAGGTAACTTCGGCACCGTGATCGGCAAGTCTCTTCGCATCGGAGTGTCGATGGTCGTCCTGGCTGCCTCTTTGGTGGGGTGTTCCTCGAACCAGGGTGCCGCACAGCCACCGCCTCCCGAAGTTGTGTTGCAAGCCATTCCCGCGGCGGACCAGGCTCAAGTCGAGCGCATTCACGACATGAAGAATTGGCGCAACCCTTACCTCATCGTTCGCCCTGACGGCGTGGCGTTGCTGGATGTCGCTGACAGTGCCGAGATCCGCCTCAAGCCGGGCGAGTTGCTGCCTGCGCTCGCCGCGCTGCCCGCATCGAACTGGCCCTACGGACGCATCGTCGCGGCGACCGAGAACACTAAGGGTTCCGAGCAGGAACGAGTAGAGATTCGCCGCAACCGCGGCATCGTCGGCGGGATGCTCGAGGGAGCACATATCGCCATCAAATGGGTACCCTCGTCATGAGGCCCACGCCTTGCCGATCAACCCACTCTTGAAAATCTGCGCCACCATTCACGAAATGAGGGCTGCGTCGCGCGCTGTGCGGAGCGCGGGTAAGCGCTTGGGATTTGTCCCTACGATGGGGGCCCTACATGAAGGCCACCTGTCGCTGGTGCGGGCGGCTCGCGCCTCGTCCGATGTAGTCGCGGCATCGATCTTCATCAACCCCACGCAATTCGGACCCAACGAGGACTTGGCGAAGTATCCGCGATCATTCGACTGCGACCGCGAAATGCTCAAGCGCGAAGGTGTGCAACTGCTGTTCGCGCCCTCAGTGGAGGAAATGTATCCGGCGGGCGCAGTGACCTGGGTGACGGTGGAAAGCCTGAGTGAAAAGCTGGACGGCCGCTCGCGGCCCGGACACTTTCGTGGAGTTGCGACTGTGGTGGCAAAACTGTTTCACGCCGTCGAACCAGACGCAGCCTTCTTTGGGCAGAAAGATGCGGCGCAGGTAGCCATCATCCGCCGCATGGTGCGTGATCTGAATTTGCCGGTGGAGATTGTCGTGTGCCCGATCGTGCGCGAGGCCGATGGGCTGGCCATGAGTTCACGCAACGCCTATCTCGACTCCGAGCAGCGAAAACAGGCTCTAGTGCTACACCATTCGCTGCAGCGAGTGCAGGCGCTGGCTGAAGCGGGAGAGAGGAATGCCGCCAAACTCCGGTCCGCCGGGCTCGAGGAATTCGCACGAGAGAGTTTCGTGCGCCTGGACTACTTCGAAGTGGTGAATCCCGACACGCTCGACCCTGTCCAAGAAGTGTCCAACGGCGCGTTGGTCGCAGTCGCAGCCTATGTGGGCAGAACGCGCCTGATCGACAACCTTCTATTGCGTTCTGCCTGATCGCCCGCCTGCGCCCATCAGGCGTCCGTCATACCCATCGTTCTAGTACGCCAGGTAATCCGGGTTGTCGGACCACCACGGACTGTAGTAGTAGGGTGGCCAGGCATAGAAGGGACTCCAAGCCCATCCCCATCCCCAGCCCCAGCCGCAGCCCCAGCAACCCCAACCACCACCCCAACCCCAACCCCATCCACCGTGCCAGCCCCAACCGCCCCAGCCCCAACCACCGTGCCAGCCCCAACCACCCCAGCCGCCGTGCCAGGCTGCTGCGCCGTGATAGCTCAGGCTGCCGGCTCCCACAAAGCCAGCATGGTTGATCGAAGCATTCGTAGTGTGGACCCCGCCGAAGGAATGAAAATTCCCGTCAGCAATGCGGGAGACGTGAGCGCCCGCGCCTGCGCCCCGCGACGCGCCCATTGCTCCGCCGCGAGCTGCTGACATGCCTCCGCTGCCGGACCTGGCAAACGAATGGAAGCCGGGCGAAGTATTCCGCACGCCTCCACGCTCGAACGACCAAGCCCGTCCAGCGGTTCCAGAGTGGCCGCCACCGCCATACATTCCGCCTCGATACCCGCCCCCGCGATATCCGCCATAGGACGATCCGCCATGATATCCGCCCCCACCATAGCCTCCGCCGTGGAAACCACCCCCGGAGTAGCCCCCGCCGCCGTGGAATCCGCCGCCCCCTCCCCCGTGGAAACCACCACCACCACCGCCGCCACCATGGCCACCACCGCCATGTTGGGCCGAGGCCGGGACGGGCAGACAAATCAGCACGAAAGAAGCGAAGCTTGCGAGAAGAGTCTTGAACAAGGTGGAATGCCGCATATCAGTACCCTCCACCGAAACAGCGGTCGAACGCCTGGGAAGCCGAACCGCCAGTATTAATCCTACCCCTATTTCGAACCCTATTCCACATCGGAAGTTGTCCACAGAGCGGGAAGCCAGGCATCGCAGGCCGATCTTAAGGAATTTGGCCAGCTAAGGTCAGAATGGACCAACGCTCACAAAGCTGCCTCCGTTCCAAACAACTTCGCGATCTCTGGATTGCCCAACTCCTGGGCAAGCTGCTGGAACGACACGCCATGTATGTCATTCGCTCCCCGCAGAGCAGGGAAGCGTTTTAGAAAACGTGCCACCCACTCGACGTCACCTCGCTGTATGGCGTAGGCAAAGTCGTCCAACTCAATCCCCAGAACCCCACCCATTTCACGCAAGTATTCGATCGCCCACCCTGCAGGCGTCGCACTATATTCACCGTCTCTGCAGTTGATGTCCGCGCCCTGTTCCACCAATGCCTGAGCAGCCTCGCGATGTCCGCCAAGTGCCGCATAATGAAGCGCGGTGGCACCTCGGTCATCCCGTTGGTTGATAAGTTGGGCACCGCGGAGAAGAATCGCCTTAACTTCCGTCAGGTTGCCGCGCTGCGCAGCGTCAATGAGTTTCTCGAAGTCTCCCATGCAACACCTCGGAACGTCCAATCGCTAAGATATAAACCCCACGCCTTCTGGCGAGCATACCCTCCACTCCTCACGATTTGCTGCGACCTTTCGGCAAAAGCCTGATCTCAAACACACTGGGCCATAGTTTCCCCGTCACAAACAACCGTTTTCCAACCGGATCGTATGCGATCCCATTCAGCACGGCCTCGGGTTCGAGACGATACACGGAGCTGAGCAGTCCCATGAGATCGATCCAACCCACGACTTCCCCGGTCTGCGGAGAAATTCGCGCAATGCGATTCATATGCCAGACATTGGCGAAAATCTGCCCGTCCACCCACTCCAGTTCGTTCAGTTGATCGATCGCCGTCGATCCATCGTGGACCTTGATGCGGCGCTTCACCTGAAAAGTCTCGGGATCCAGAACCCGAATCTCCGCCGTGCCGTCACTCAGGAAAAGTTCGCGCCCATCGGTCGCGAGCCCCCATCCTTCGCCTGTATATGAAAATCTCCGCAACAGGCGGAAGGTATTCCAGTCATAGACAAATCCGACCCCAGATGTCCAGGTCAACTGGAATACCTGGTCCTTGATGATGGCGATCCCCTCGCCGAAGAACTCATTCCCCAGGTTGACCTGCTGCGCAACCTCGCCCGTTTCTAGGCGCACCTTTCGCAGAGAGGACTGCCCATTTCGCCCCGTGCCCTCATAAAGATATCCGTCGCGATACGCGAGGCCCTGTGTATATGCAGCGGTGTCGTGTGGAAACACTCGGACGACCGTGAAGGTGTACTCGGCGGGAGAGGCCGTGGAAGTACGATGAGAAGTCTGCCCGAGGAACCACGGACAGGCACTAATCGCGAGAGACAAAACGATCAGCGATGAAAAGATTCTCTTCATTCCCCAGGACCGCGAAATATTATCGCATCGCCAAGGGAGACAAAAACTTTTCTCAATGACCGCCAGGCCCGACGCCCAGCTACTTCGCAGCCTTCGGCGGGCATTGCGCGTCGTAAATCGTCTGCATCTGCTTCAGCTTCAGCACGCCGTACAACACGGTAAAAGCCATGATCACGACCAGAAGTGACGCGAACATCTTTTCCAAACCATACTGGCCTTCGCGGTTGGCCACATAGCTGGCAATAATCAAGACGAGAATGGCGAAGTTAATCGCCCAATTCACCGGCTTCGATACGATATAGTCCAGGGTGCCGAACCCCGCGAGCTGGTAGATCATGAACGGCAGAATCGCCACCATCGGCAGCAGTTCGGAAGCGCCCAGCGAAATGTCGACCGTACCTGGGGCTACTGCATGCAGCAACCTGCTATGGGCTAGCTCGTGAAATAACGAGGGCAACGAGCACAGCAAAGGCACCACCGCCAGCAACTCGAGCACCAGCGACCCGCTCCAGGTACCGATTTTTGACGCCTCATCGGCACCCTCCTTCGACGATTGCGTTCCCACATACAGTCCACCCACAATCGCGGCCGCGCTCGACAGCATCAGCAGTTCGACTGTGATGCCAAAGGCCTCCGGTTCTCCGGCCTTCAGCAACAGCATGGCCAGAAAGCCCGGGGTGTAGAACATAATGCGCACCAGTTTCGCCCAAACGCGCTCGTCGCGTTCCGGCGGCAGGATGGGCAGCGGACGGCCGTCGATTCCAACGGTTGCTCTGGCTTTTGACATGTACGTGTCCTCGACTTGCAAAAGGAACAAGCTAGCGTAGAGGGCTTCAGGGGTTCCGGACACTGGCAAAAGTTACAGCAATCACGGAACCCAGGGACTCCGCCTCTACGGCGCATCCCGCGGCAATTATGAGCTGCCTGTAATATGGTTTCCTGCATGGCAGAAGCCTTCCCCATCCTCATCTCGGTTACAGCCGACGACGTCGGCAAACGCCTCGATCAGCTTCTGGCCGCTCATCTCGACGTAAGCCGCGCCCGCGTGCAGCAACTGATCTCCGAACAAAAAGTGCTGGTGAATGATGTGCCCGCGAAACCCTCGCTGAAGCTGCGGGGCGGCGAGCGCGTTGCTGTCCTCGGTTCAGCCGAACGGCCTCCGCTTCGCGCCATAGCTGAGGAGATTCCTCTCGACATCGTCTACGAAGATGCCGATCTTGCCATCATCAACAAGGCCGCAGGAATGATGGTGCACGCCGGCGCAGGAGCCACCGAAGACGATCGCAACCGCGGCACCCTGGTGAACGCCCTGCTCCATCACTTCGCCACCCTGTCGGGCGTGGGCGGAGAGATGCGGCCGGGCATCGTCCACCGTCTCGACAAGGAAACCAGCGGGCTCATCGTCGTGGCGAAGAATGACGAAGCGCATCGCAAGCTGGCCGAACAATTTGCCCGCCGCGAAGTGAAGAAGACCTACATCGCCCTCGTTCACGGTTGGCCGAAAAAAGATCGCGGCACGATCTCAGCCAGCATCAGTCGCGACCGGATTCGCCGCATCCGCATGACCACCCGCGGCACGGGCGGCCGCGACGCCCTCTCGCACTACAATGTGATCCGACGGCTCGACACGCCTTTTGGCAAGTTCGCGCTGGTCGAGGTGAAAATCGATACCGGGCGTACCCACCAGATTCGCGTCCACATGGCGTCGCTGGGACATCCGGTTGTGGGCGACGCGCTCTATGGTGCACCGCGCGAGATGCGCGCCAGGCGCGGCCGCGCCACTGATGAAGGCGGCGCTATTTCTCTCCCGCGCAACTTCCTGCATGCGGCGCAGTTGGCCCTGACTCATCCGCGCACGGCCAGACAGATTGCGCTCCAAAGCCCCCTCCCGGCGGAACTGCAAGCATTCCTGGCGACTATCGAGAAAGACGCCGCCGGCAAAGCCTCCCCGACCGGCCCGTAGGCCGACTGGCCTTCGGATTGAATCTCCTGCCGCCCGGCAGATTATAATATTGAGACACATGGAAACTCTGGGGATCAGATTGATCGCGACTTTTGGAATTGCTCTGCTTCTGCTTGTGGGTAACGCAACGCCACAGTCGGCCACTCCCGCTACATCCGCTCCAGTCTCCACGGCTCCCGCGTCAGCCGCTCCAACCTCCTCTGCTCCGGCTTCGTCGCCGATCGCTTCGCAACAAACGCCGTCTCCCATACTCCGCCCGCTGGCGGCACCACGGGACAAGATCAGAAAGCTGCCGATGCAGCCGCCGCGAGCGACACCGAAGCCGTTGCCGTCATCAGTGTGCGCCCCAACGAAGTGAACGTCGTGTTCACGGTAACCGACAAGCACGGGCGGCGCATCACCGATCTCAAACAGAACGATTTTCGTGTCCTCGACGATAACAAGCCGCCTGAGATCATCCGCAGCTTCCACGCCGAAACGAACCTTCCGCTCGAGGTCGGTCTGCTCATCGATGCCAGCAACTCTGTCCGCGACCGCTTCAAGTTCGAGCAGGAATCCGCCATTGAGTTTCTGAAACAGACGATTCAACCCCGCAAAGATCAGGCATTTGTGATCGGTTTTGACGTGACGCCCGAAGTCACCCAGGATTTCACCGACAACAGCGAATTGCTGGCGCATGGAGTGCACGCACTGCGTCCTGGCGGCGGCACGGCGCTCTACGACGCGTTGTATTATGTTTGCCGCGACAGCCCTTAAGGCCCCGAAGTCGATCACCGTGCGCCGCGCCATCATTCTGCTCAGCGACGGCGACGACAACCAGAGCCACGTCACTCGCGAAGAGGCGATCGAAATGGCGCAGCGCGCCGAGGCCATCGTCTACACGATCAGCACCAACGTGAGCGGCACCAGGCCGGCGACAAGTGCTCGATCGCATCGCCGACGCCACCGGTGGACGCCCGTTCCTCCGTTCCAGATTCGCGACGTGGCCAACGCCTTTGCCGAGATTCAAGACGAACTCCGCAGCCAGTACGCGATCTCCTACAAGCCCGCGACTTCAAAACCGACGGGCACTATCGCTCCATCGAAATCGAGGCCAACGACCGCAAGAATTTCCGGGTGCGCTCGCGCCGCGGCTGGTACGCGCCAACGCAATAGTTGGCTTTCGAGCTCCGGCCATAGGGGAACGATCAAACTTCATGCCCGGATATTCTGGTACACCACTTCCGAAGAAGCTGGGGATCAAACCCGGACTCCGTGTCGCTGCTGGATGCACCTCCCGAAGTTGCGGGAGAGTTGAGTGCCGGCTCGCCGAATGCGAGACTGAATCCGTGACGCAAGAACCCCACCGACTTCGTGATCGTGTTTGTGAAATCGAAACTGACCTGACGAAAGAATTCAAGCGCATCAGCAAGTTGCTGACGCCCGCCGGAATGTTTTGGGTGAGTTTGCCTAAAAAAAGTTCCGGCGTCGCGACCGATCTCGATGAGAACATCGTGCGCGAAATCGGACTGGCTGCAGGTCTGGTCGACGTGAAAGTATGCGCAGTGACCGAAGTCTGGTCCGGATTAAAATTTGTGCGGCGCGTGAAGGATCGCTGAATTTAGACTGGACTTGAAGAGTCTGGACGCTCGGGGGAGAAATAATGGTACGAGTCGGTTTAATCGGATTTGGTCTCGCGGGCCAGGCGTTTCATGCGCCCGTAATTCGTGGCGTCCCAGCATGGAACTGGCCTGCATCCTCGAACGCCATGGCTCGAACGCGAAGCAGAAATATCCCGAAGTTCGTGTGGCGCGCACGCTCGACGAAATGCTCTCTGACAAGACGATCAGCCTGTGGTCGTCGCCACGCCGAATGATTCGCACTACTCCTACACGAAAGCTTGTCTCGAAGCCGACCGCGACGTAGTCGTCGACAAGCCCTTCACGCCCACCATGGCCGAAGCCGAGCAACTGGTGCGCCTCGCCGCCGATCGCGGCCGCCTCGTCACCGTGTATCAGGACCGCCGCTGGGACGGAGAGTTTCACACCGTGAAAGAACTCCTGAAAGCGCGCACCTGGGCGCGGTCGCCGAATACGAAGCGCGCTTCGACCGCTTCCGCCTCGACTCCAAACCGGGCGCCTGGCGCGAGAAGGCGGACTATCCCGCGGCCGGCGTTCTCTGGGACCTGGGCCCGCACTTGATCGATCAGGCGCTGGTTTTGTTTGGCACGCCCGAAACGATTTGGGCCACGGCATTCTGCCAGCGCCCGACCTCGCAGGTCGACGACGCCTTCGACGTGCACATGGAATATCCGCATCTGCGCCACGCTGCGCGCGCGCATCATCGCCTACGCCCCCGGTGCTCATCTGCTGATTCACGGGACCGAAGGATCTTTCATCAAATATGGCATGGATCCGCAGGAAGAAATTCTGCGCAGCCCCAACTGCCCCGATGGCCCGACTGGGGCGCGAACTGGGGCGTTGAATCGGAGGATCGCTGGGGAACTCTGAGCCTGGTGAATGGCGAAACTCGCAAAGTGAAGACTGCGCGCGGCGACTATCGCGGGTACTACGCCAACGTGCGCGATGCGATCGAAAAAAAGCTCCGCTCGACGTCACACCGGAGCAGGCGCTGCGCACCGTGCGGCCCTATGCTCCGCACAAGAGCAGCCGCGAAGGCCGCCGAGTCCACTGGACCGAAGCTCCGGAATGAGTAAATATCGGCCGGAGTCATCGTGACTGGAGCCGTTCTTCAGGCGGAGGGAAGGATCTCACGCACACCAGTCGGATCATTGGAATGCCCGCACTCTTCGTCCATTTTGACAATCCTTTGACAACTAAGAAGTCCTGCCATGGAAAAATTCGCTGTCACATCGCCACGCTCGAAGGAGTTAGCCATGAAAGCAGCCGCCACCCTCGCCACTCTCGCTTGCGCCCTGACCGCCGCATCCTCACTCTGCTCCGCGCAAACTTCCTACGCCATCACCGATCTTGGCACTCTCACCAGCAATGGCTACAGCGTAGCGCGCGCCATCAATGCCACCGCGGAAGTCACCGGCTCTGCCGGCAACAACAACAGCAACGTCAGCGACATTTTCTTTTACAGCAATGGTTTCATGACCAGGGCGCGAATCCCCTGAATCAGTGAGGTTCCGAGGTCGGTGCAGATGCGTTCAAGGACGGGGCGAGGGGTTCTCACTGGTTCCTGAGTGTGTTACACCCAATTCGGGGGGTGGAAGTGGAACCGCAGCTGGTAGGGCGCGATGCCGAGGTCGCCGACACGCCTTCCCCGAAAGCCGAGCCGCGGCCAGCCGGTGGCGGCATCACAGAGCCGAAGCTGCCTCGTCCTGTAGATCTGCTCCCTTCGGTCTCTGCCCCTAAGGCGGGCGGGGCCATCAGAGGCCTTGACGAGAAGCTCTCGGTTGACGCGGCGACCGGGACCTGCGCAACGTCGGTGCGCATACCGTTCAGCCCCGGTC
>CAVPNR010000002.1:0-82611 GCA_963706645.1 uncultured Acidobacteriaceae bacterium | reverse complement strand
CGCTAACTCGATGATTACAATAGACCGACGGGGAGGGGGCACCCTGGCTTCTTAAATGTGGGGCGGGCGCCCGCGCAACATCCATTCGACTCCCCACGTAGAATCTTCGACATGACTTTTGGGGAGCGATATCAGGTTGGGATCCGGCATTTCAATGCGCGGGAGTTTTATGACGCGCATGAGGTTTGGGAGGACGTGTGGCGGGAGTCGCATGGGATGGAGAAGCGATTTCTGCAGGGGCTGATTCAGGCAGCGGTGGCGTTGCATCATCATTCGACGGGAAATATGGTGGGGGCTTATTCGCTGATGGCGCGGGCGCGGCGGAATCTGGCGGCGTGTCCGGAAGAGTTTGGCGGGATTCGCGTTGCAGAGCTGCTGGCGGAGCTGGGGGCGTGGCGGGAGGCGGTGGTGTGCAGGGAGCGCACGCCCGAGCATCCCGTGATTGTTGTGGTGAAGTAATAGAGTCGAGCTGCGCTCGACGGACAGCCGAGGGCGGCTGTCCCCACATGCTTTCGCTCTAGGGAATCCTTTCTTCTCTTTCCTTCCCTCAGTGAAATTCCAGCGTTATGAATTTGGCGGGGTGGTGGCCGGCGTTGATGATGGGGCGCTGGAAACCATTCGGGAGCCAGAGGGTATTTCCAGAACCGAGGTGGCTGGGCGCCGCCGGGTTGGGCTCGTGGCCGCCGTGGGTGCGCGGATCGTTGGTGAAGAGGTCGAGATCATTGATGGCGACGAGCAGGACCGGGCCTGAGCGAGGAATGGAGGGCATGACGCCGTCAGGCTCAAGGTCGATTTCGGAGACGCGGACGCCATCTTT
This sequence comes from uncultured Acidobacteriaceae bacterium, assembly GCA_963706645.1. Classification (GTDB taxonomy): domain Bacteria; phylum Acidobacteriota; class Terriglobia; order Terriglobales; family Acidobacteriaceae; genus Sulfotelmatobacter. The sequence continues at coordinate 81,794 of CAVPNR010000002.1, read as the reverse complement.
GACGAAGAGGATTTCTTTGGTGCCGCCGTGCAGGATGTCGAGGCCGCGGTCGTCTTCGGGATGAGCCGCGTCCCAGTGAGCGGGCGCGTGGCGGACTTTGTCGTCCTGCAGGAATTCGACATCAACGTTGCGAAAGGGCTGGTCGCGGACGTTCCGGGCGACATGGGCGACGTTGCCGGAGAGGAATCCGGTTTGTCCGTCTTGCAGTTTGACGGTGACGGGTTCTTTGCCCTGGACGGTGTTGACGACTTCGGAGTCGCCGAGCGTGACGTAGATGTAATCGTGACGGTGCCAGTGCATCAGAGTCTCGGCGTGCGGGGGGAGTTCGACGCTGAAGACGCGGACCTGAGCGTTGGCAAAGGTCTGGTGGTGATGAGGCTCGGCGGTGATTTCGACTGGCTGCTGGGATTGTGCGGTGAGGAATGTTGTCAGACAGAGAGCGAATGCAAGGCGGGTCATTGCGGGGATTGTAGCATCGGTGTCGCGCGTCGAGCTGCGCTCGACGGACAGCCGAAGGCGGCCGTCCCCACATGATCCAATTCAAAAGCAGCGGACAGGAGTGTCCGCTTCACAAGAGCAGTGCGCGTGCGACTCACAAAGCGAAGTAGGTTTTCTTGTGGAGCAGGCTGTTTTCGTCGCCGATGACAATGCGGTCGGGCCATTGCGGGATCGTGTTGATCAGGAGGCGGAGACTGGTGGCGTCTTTGGGGAGATTGAATTCGAGTTGCGTGGTGTAGGAGTCAGCCGGCTTGAGCGGCGTGAGGAGCGGGGTGCCTGCCGTTGCGACGGGGGCGTACTCGCGTCCGTTGCTATCGATGAGGCGGGCTTCGCGCGGCGACGGAGTGAGCGAGGCATCTTTGGGACGGCTGGGCGACGTGGTGGTCTCGTCGAAGCGGGTACGGAGGGTAACGACGAGATGGCCGTCGGGCTGGGTGCGAGCGTCGAGGACGGAGTAGGCGAGGTGGCAGTCGATCTCGCAGAAGTATTTTTCCTGTCCGTGGGCCAGGGCGGTTTCGTGGCTGGCTGCGGAGAACGAGAGCAGTAGAGCCAAATAAATAATGGCGGCGGCTCCGGCAACGATGGCGGTGATGCGGGCGAATTTTGGTTTGCGTGCGAACCAGAAAATTAGGGCCGCAGCGACAGAGAGGAAGAGGCCGCCGATGGCGGCGAGGAATCCGAGGAGGGCGAGGGGCGCGGGGAAATTCATGTTGCTGGCGATGTGCGCGTTCCACATGACTGCTCCTCCTGGTGACAATGTACTTTACATTGCAAAGCGTAGAGACAAAACTTTTTGCGGCCCTATTCTTCGCGGGTGACGCGGATCCACTCTTCCATCTGGTCGAGGTACTCGGCGAGAGCGCGGCGGCCGGTGGCGGTGAGGCGGTATTCGGTGCGGGGTACGCGTCCTTCAAAAAACTTCACGCAGGAAATGTATTGGGCTTCTTCGAGCTTGCGGGCGTGCACGCTGAGGTTGCCGTCGGTGGTTTTGAGCACGCGCTTAAGGTCGTTGAAGCTGAGCGAATCGTTGGTGGCGAGGGCGCTGACGATGCCGAGGCGGATGCGCTCGTGAATCAGGCGATCGAGTTCGGGAAGTTCGGGAGCGACCGGAGCGTGCTCTCGGACTTCGTCATGCGCGCGCGCACGAGTCTTCTCGCGAACCTTTTCCTGGACGTTCTCACGATGAGGGGACTCGTGCTTGGCGTGCTTGCCGTGAGATGGAAGAGGTCTAGCCACCGTGCCTCCTGGCGATGAAGAGTCCGAAGAGGATGTGGAGTCCGCCGAAGCCTGCGGCCAGGAACCAGTTGCCCCAAGCAGAGGGGCCGAGAACGGTAAGTCCGCCGAGCAGCATGAAGCACAGGCCCATGACAGGAACGATCTGAACGGAGAAGGCGCCACCGGTGATGATGCCGGCGCCATAGAGCAAGAGCCAGGTTGCGGGCAGGGCCGATTGCAGACCCGCACGGAACAAGAGGAATGTCAGAAAGGCTCCGGCTACCAGCGGGGGAGCGAGGCTGAGCGCGACTTTGCGGGCCGGACCGGAAAACAGGGGCAGGCCACGGCGGTTCGCTTTCCAGGTGCAGGCAAGTAATCCGATGGCGACGGCGAGAAGGCCTTCGGCGAGCCAGACGCGGAGCCAGGCGAACGGAGAAGTTTGTTGAGCGGCGAGCCAGGCGGCAGCTAAGGCGGTGAAGCCGAGAAGGACCTGTCCCCAGCCGGAGACGGCGGTGAAGGCGGCGGAGCGCTCCATGGTGTCGCGAATGAAGCGGAGGTCTTCGAAAACTTCGGGGGCGGTGCGCGACGGCGCGGAGCTACGCTCGGTAGATCGGTGGAAGCGCCGAGGACGGTGAGGCCGCGGGTCGAACATGGAGATAGAGTAACTCCGCGGATGGAAAGTGTCAAGTACTTTGTGATGCAAAGACTAGATCGTTTTTTGGGTAGGCAGTTATCTAGATCGGACATCAACACCCCCCCACCCCTAGACAGATAAAGACGCGGCTAGGATGGGGCAACCGCCAAATTCTCTCGCAGAGACAAAGATCAAAATCCCCGCTCTCTCGCAAAGTACGCGAGAAGGGTGGGGCACCCTTTTATAATCGACGCATCCAACCAAAATGCGTTGAGGAGGATCTTGTGGGAGCTTGGGGTACGGGGAGCTTTGAGAATGATGACGCGGCGGATTGGGTGCTGGGGTTGGGAAAAATTTCGCCGGATGGGCTGACGAAGATTCTGGTTCAGGGCGCCAGCGCGGAATATCTGGAAGCGCCCGTCGCCTGCGAGACGATTGCTGCAGCCGAGGTGGTGGCGGCGCTGAAGGGCTCTCCGGCGGATGGAGCGCCGCCCGCCGTCGTGGAGTGGGCCAGGAAACATCCGCAGGCAATGACTCCGGAACTGAACGCCGCGGCCGTGCAAGCCATGGACCGGGTGCGGAAAAGTGGGGAATTGAAAGACTTGTGGATGGAGGCCGACGGGCTGAATGACTGGATCGCTGCCATGCGGGAACTGCAGGCCAGACTGGAGCCGTAGCAGCCTAGCCACCGCCTCAGGAGATACCACCCGCCGCTGCTAAGTCGCATCAGACTATAGAGTTGGCTCAGGGAAGGCCCGCTTCAGGACCTGCATCGTCCGGCAATATCGTCCGGCAATTAATTCGGCCAGCTTGTAACAACTGAAGGCTCCGACCGTCTTTATTCATATGCGCACAATTTGGGACATTTTCGCGCAAATCTTCCGCAACCTGTGGACGCATAAGCTGCGGTCATTTCTGACCATGTTCGGGATCGCCTGGGGCGTGGGATCGCTGCTGCTGCTCGTCGGCGTGGGCGAAGGATTCCGGTCGGGGAACAAGCGCGAGCTGGCCGAGTTCGGGCGCAACATCATGTTCATCTTTCCGGGGCGTGCGCCGGCGGTAGCGGGCAGCATGAACTCCGCGCGGCCGTATTTGCTGACCTATCAGGATTACGTGGATATACGGACGCAGGCGCCGCACGTGGGCATGGCCGCGCCCGTGCTTTCGCGTTCAGACCTGCATCAGGTGAGCGAGTTCGCCAGTGCCAGCGTGGAGATTCTGGGAGTAGAGCCGCAGCTGAACGAAATCAGTTATCTCCCGCTCAAAGAGGGACGATGGCTGAATGAAATGGATTTGAAGCAAGAGCGGAACGTGATCGTATTGGGGAATGAACTGTTGAAGACGCTGTTTCCGGGGCGGCCCTCGCTGGGCGCATTCATTCTGCTGAACGGAATTCGGTTCGACGTCATCGGCAGCATGCCGCATCTTGGCCGGGGTGAGAATACATGGCTGAACATGCGGGGCTACATCCCATTCACGGTGATGGCCACGAACTTCCCGCTGAAGGGGGAGAACCACCTGAATTCGATTTCGTTTATTGAATACCAGCCTTACACGACGGCGGAACACAAACTGGCGCAGGATGATGTGCACAAGATCATTGCACGCAATCATGGCTTCGATGCCAACGATGAAAACGCGTTTGACGGGTGGGATTCGATCCAGGAATCGAAAATGGTGGGAACGATTTTCGATGTGATGAACATGTTCCTGGGAGCGGTGGGAATGGTGACGCTGGCGCTGGGAGCGATCGGCGTAATCAACATCATGCTGGTGGCGGTCAGCGAAAGAACGCATGAGATCGGATTGCGCAAGGCCTTGGGCGCGACGAACCGGAGCATTCTGTTTCACTTCTTCCTGGAAGGATTGCTGCTGACGTTGGGGAGCGGGGTGATCGGCATGGCGCTGGCGGCGGGCTTGATGGGGCTGCTGGGAGGAATCCAGGGGCCGGGAGGATTTGATCCTCCGAAACTGGTGCCGATGTCGGCGGTGCTGGCGATTGGGAGCTTAACCGTGGCGGGAGTGGTGGCGGGTCTGTATCCTGCGCGGCGAGCGGCGATGCTGCAACCGGTGGAAGCGCTGCGACAAGAGGGATTCTAAGAGCCATTCATGTTTCGTGATTTATTTCATGAGGCCTACGGAGCGATGCGGCACAATCGGCGCCGGACGGCGCTGACCATGCTGGGCATGGCCTGGGGCATTGCCACGGTGGTGATGCTGCTGGCATATGGCGACGGCTTTGGTCAGGCGTGCGCGAATATTTTTGCGAATTTTGGCAATAAGCTGGTGATTGTGGTTCCGAACCGCACTTCGATGCAAGCGGGCGGACAGAAGGCTGGAGTCCTGGTGCGCTTTACCGAGGACGATGTCGACACACTCACGACGAACCTTCCGCAGATCACGCGCATCACGCCGGAGGTGAGTAAGCAATCGAGCGTGCAATACGACACGCGGGTTTTCACCTGGGCGGTCACCGGGAATTATCCCAATGTGCTGGACATTCGATCGCTCAAAGTCGATCAGGGAAGGTTCTACAACGCGGAAGACGAAATCGAGCGGGCCAGGGTTGCGGTGATCGGGTCCGAAGCGAAGGATAAGCTTTTTTCTGGGCGCAATGCGGTGGGCGAACATATCCGACTGGACGGCCTGAGCTTCGAAGTCATTGGCGTGCTAAAGGGGAAAATGCAGGAGGGCAATGACGATATCAATCGCGTGGTCTACGTTCCCTTCACCACGATGAGCGATCTGAAGAGCACGCATTACCTGGACACGATCTGGTTTACCTACCAGACTCCGGAGTACGAGAGCCTGGAACAAACGGTGCGCTCGATCATGGCGACGGAGCACAAATTCAACCAGACAGACCGGCAGGCTGTGTTCGTGTTCAACCTGATGACGCAGGTGCACCAGTTCGAAATTATTACGATTGGATTGAAGGTGCTGATGGGATTCATAGGCACGCTGACGCTGGGGATCGGCGGCGTGGGGCTGATGAACATCATGCTTGTGTCGGTGACGCAGCGGACGCGGGAGATCGGCGTGCAGAAGGCGCTGGGCGCGCCGCGACGGTACATCCTGATGCAGTTCCTCGCGGAGGCGCTGACGATCACGGCGATCGGAGGCGTGCTGGGAGTGATCCTGGCGTACGTGGTTGCGCTGTCGGTGGGAAGGCTCACGCTGTACAGTGCGTTCGCCAAGAACGGCGAGGCGGGGGACATCCGGCTGATCATTGCGCCGGGGACGCTGATTGCGTCGACGCTGATTCTTGGGATGGTGGGCCTGGTCAGCGGGATGATTCCGGCGTTCCGGGCCTCGCGGCTCGATCCGATTGAGGCGCTGCGGCACGAGTAGGGGCGGAGCTGAAGTCAGAAGTTCTAGCTCACCTCAGAGTCGAAGTCCTTAAGTCAAAAATTCAAAGTCAAAAACCTAAAGTCAAAAAACCCCACCCTCTCGCGAACTGCGCGAGAAGGGTGGGACACCCGTTTTATTCTGTTTCTTTTATTTTCCTGCTAATAGGCCGAAGACGCCTACGCCGTTCGTTGTGCCAACGTACACCTTGCCGTTGGCGATCATGGGGGTGATGTATTTGTTGCCGGCACCGAACTGGTCGCGTCCGTTGGCGGCCTGGTTGGTGTTGTAGATCTCGACCAAGGTCTTGGCGTTGTAGGCGTGGAGGACGGCGGGGTTGGTATTTTCGGCGGCCCAGAGGATGGCGTTCTGGCCGGCGTTGGCGGAAATACTGGGGGTGGCTCCAGGATAGGCGAACGAGTTTGCGGTTTTCGCGATCGCGGAGGGGCGCAGTTTGGCGTTGCTGAATTGATACTCGGCGATGGGAGAGTCTTTGGGTCCGTAGTAGATGCTGGTGTTCATGGCCGCGGGCATGGACCAGATTCCGGCCTTGAGCACGCCTTGGACTTCCTGATAGACGTGGTTGGTCTTGGAATTGAACTTGCCCATGTTGGTGCGGTCGACGACGTAGAGGTTGGCGTCTTTACCTGCGCCGATGGCGAGTTGCCACATCTTTCCGGTGGCATCTTTCTCGTTAACCAGCACGGCGCCGCCAGATCCGAGATCGGTGTCAAAGCTGTTCTCGGTGGACTGGTTGTACATCTCGAAATAGTCGGCGACAGCGAGTCCACCATTGGTCGTGAGATGGAGGAAGGCGTTGCCGTAGTCGCCGGACTCGGGGAATCCGGAAGAATTCAGAGTGGTGTCGAAGACTCCGTTGGCGTCGAGCAGGAAGATGTTGCCGGCGTTGTCGGCAGCCATGCCGGCGCCGGAGTTCCAGATCGCGCCGGCGTTGCCGTTAGGCGTCAGGTTGAGAACGCTGGTCTGCGCAAGGGTGGAAGCGTTGTAGCCCATGATCCATCCGGTATAGGGACGGAAGTCGCAGTGCGAAGCCCAGCCCAGATACACCGTGTTGTTGATGAGGAGAAGGCCGGCGCGCTCTTTGTATTGGGCGGGATCGAAGATCACGAAGCCGTTGGAACTGTTGTCTCCAGTACCAGGATATTGTGCGGTGATGTCAACAGGGCCGTGAAACAATTCGGCGCCGCTGGTGGCGTCAAGGGCATGCAGCCGCTGGTGGTAGTCGCCGGAACCGTCTTTCGACATGGCGACGACGTAGATGACGGGGTTCCCGGCTTTGCGGCGAAGGATAACGGGAGTTGAGGTGATGCCGATCTCGGGCGAAACTTGCGCGCAGCTTCGCTTGTCAGAAGTGGTCTCGCCGGATTTGAGGGTGGTGATCTGCCAGAGGTTGGTTCCAGTATCGGCATCGTAGGCGTAGACGGTGTCGTGCTCGGTGGCGACGATCAGCAGATTGTGGGTCACGCCGGAGATGGACACGCTGGAGAGGTAGAGCGGTTCTGCATCGACCAGGCCGTCGGCGGAAACTTCGAAGAGCTTGCCGAAGGTGGTGGAGTTCACGTTGGCCAGCGTAAGAGTAGTCTCCTGGCTGTCGAAGCCGGTGCGGGAGTTGTTGTTGTGGTAGGTGAGAACATCCTGGGAGTGAACGGCCGGGGAGCACAGGGCGGCGAAGAGCAGGAGCGCTGGTAGACTTCGGAACAGGGAGCGGATCACGGGGAGTTGGTGTAGCGGCATCGTGCAGGCCTCCTAGGGTGCGGTCACGGGATGACCGATGGTTGATATAGCCTACAGGGGAAAGGGCGAAAAGGGGATGGGTCTTTCTTCTTTAGCCCACTTCTTCTCTCGCGCAGGAGTTTTAAGCCATGTCGGATCTGGGTAAGCTGCTGATTGGGCTTGGGTTGGTACTGGTGGTGGCGGGCATAGTGGTGATGTTGGCAGGGCGGGCGAATCTGCCGTTGGGGCGACTGCCCGGAGATATCGTGTATCGAGGAAAGCATACAACTTTCTATTTTCCGTTGGCGACGTCGGTAATGGTGAGTGTGGTGTTGACGATTGTGATGTACGTGGTGGGGAGGCTGAAGCGTTGACACAAAACCACGGACCACGAAGGACGCGAAGTATCACGAAGGCTTTGTTTCTTCGTGCGAATTATGCGTTTCGTCGAAACGTCCTCAGTTGATCCGATGCGGATTTGACTTCGCTATCGGCAGCCGTTAGATTGCTGGCGACGGTTGTTTCTGACCGTGGATGTCGGCTCTTTGATCTTAGCTCTTTGACCTGTGATGTCTTTCGGAACGCGCGTCTTTGCCGCTCGGCGAAGACAGGGAAGCGGGTGAGAATCCCGCGCTGCCGCGCAACTGTAAGCGAGGAAACTGCCATCGGCCACTGGAAGGAATTCCGGGAAGGCCGGGGGCGTTACCGGATCTAACGATCCTTACTCGCGAAGCCAGGAGACCGGCGCGATCCGTCTACTGCAACCTCTTTCGCGTGCAAAGGAGGAAAGTATGCGCGTACTCGCTGGCGTTCTTCTTGGAGTTCTCTTTTTTTCCGTGGCTGCGGTGGCGGCCGATCTCAAAGTGAAAGTGGTGGATCCGCAGGCTGCCGCTGTGGGTGGGGCACAAGTGTCGCTGATCGGCACGAGCGACGGCAAAATTCTGGCCACGCAAAGCACGTCGGCGGAAGGGATTGCGGTTCTTCCGATTCCGGGATCGGGAGCGTACCGGATTCAGGTGTTGGCGCCAGGTTTCGCGGCATGGACCGAAAACGCGACATCGCAAGCGGAAGTGACGGCGAATCTGCGGCTGGCGACTGCATCGGAAACCGTGGTGGTGAGCGGGATGCGCACTCCGGTCCCGGCGCAGGCTGCGGGAGCCGACGTGGACTCGCTGAGCGGGGCGCAGTTGACAACCATCCAGCCGATTGCGGCGAGCGATGCGGTCCGGTTCCTGCCCGGTGCAATTGTTAACGATGCGGGCCAGCGCGGAGGACTGACGTCGCTGTTCGTGCGCGGAGGCGAGTCGCGCTACAACAAGGTGATTGTGGACGGAGTCACGATCAATGAACCGGGCGGAACGTTTGACTTCGGGACGCTGCGGTTGGATCAGGCCGACCGAATGGAATTTGTGCGAGGCGCGCAGAGCACGCTCTACGGATCAGACGCAATGACCAGCGTGGTGCAGGTTTGGACGAGTGAGGGGAGCACGCGGGTTCCAGAATTATCTTTTGGCGCCGACGGAGGGAATTTTGAAACCGCTAGAGGGTACGCGGCGCTGGCAGGAGCGCGCGGACGTTTCGATTACAACCTGTTCGGCAGCCAACTCAATACCAACGGCGCGGGGATCAACAACACTTACTCTGATTCTCTCGAAGGCGCGAATGTGGGTGCGCGGCTGAACGATCGGGCTACCTTGCGTGTGCGGGTTCGGCATTCCAACAGTCATACGGGCGATTCAGGAGAGTGGAATTTCAATGGCGCGACTCTGCAGCCGCCGGACCCGAGCGACTGGTCGCAATTGAATAGCCTGCTGGGCAGCGCTGAAGTGGCGGTGACGGGGCCATCGGGATGGCAGCATCACTTCACGGGATTCGACTACGTCTATCGCTACAACGAGCTCAACCTCAATGGAGATCCGGATCGAGTGTTTGACTTTCCATCCCACGAAGTCGACCACATCAATCGCGTGGGTTTTGAGTATCAGGGAGACTATGCGGAGAGAAGCTGGGCGCATACGACTTTCGGATATCGCGTAGAGAACGAGAACGGTTTTGTGGGCAATCTTGATTATGGAGCGCAGACGCATGGTCAGCGACTGAGCAATGACCTTTACGGGCAGCAACAGGTGACGTGGAAGACCATGTCGGCGATTGTGGGCGGCCGCTTCGTACACAACAGCGCTTACGGCAACATCGGAGTGCCTCGGGTTGCGCTGACCTGGCAGGCGCTGCGCGGGGAGGAGATTTTTTCCGGGACGCGTTTGCGGTTTTCTTATGCGACGGCGTTCAAGGAGCCGCGGCTGGAGGAGACGTTCAACGGAATTCCGCCGGACCCGTATAACATTCCGAATCCAGGATTGCGGCCGGAGCACACCCGGGCATTCGAGGCGGGGATCCAACAGGATTTCGAAAGGGGGAAGTATGTCTTCACCGCGACCTACTTCAACAATCTGTTCCGCGACCAGATTAATTATGTCACTGTGGACTTCGTGAACTTTGTGGGCGAATACTCCAACGTGAATAAGGCTCTGGCGCATGGGTTCGAGGCGGGGGTGCAGGCGAAGCTGAGTCCTCGACTGCTGTTGAACGGGGCGTACACGTATACGTCGACGCAGATTCTGGAGAATCCGGCACCCATCAATTCCCTCTACGATCCGGGGCAGCCGCTGCTGCGGCGGCCAAAGCATTCGGCGACGGCATTGCTGTCATATCTGGGGACGCGGTGGGGGGGGAGTCTCGCGGGGAGTTACGTGGGCCCGCGGCCGGACTCGGACTTTCTGGGCTTTGGGATCGATCATGCGGCGGGATATGTGCGCGTGGATTTTGGGGGATGGTACGCGGTGAGGCCGCGAGTGACGCTCTATGCGAATGTGGAGAACGGCTTGGACCGCAGATATAACGAGGTAGTTGGGTATCCGGCGCTGCCAATAAATTTTCGGGCTGGGATGAGGTTTCGGATTGGCGGGGAGTAGGGGGCCGTTGAAAGTGTTCGATATAGAGGGCGCAGGGCACGCCGAGGAGCTTTCTTGGTTTCGTCCATGACACAGCGAGCGCTGACAGAACTACTTCGAGGCAAGGGGGCGCATGCGGATCCGATCGCGTGCGTGGAGGATCTGTCTGCGGAGCTGGGGGCGCGACAGGTCGAGGGATTTCCGCACTCGGTCGGGCAACTCGTCTCCCACATGAATTACTGGATGGAGTATGAGCTGCGGCGGATTCGGGGGAAGAGACCGGAATACCCTGAACACAATTCGGAGAGCTTCCCGCCCGCGCCGTCGCCGGTTGATGCGCAGGAGTGGGAGCGGCTGAAGGCTGGGCTGGCGAAGCTACTTAGAGGAGTTTGCCGGGCTGGCGAAATCTTCTCCGCAGGAGTTGCAGCGCGAGATCGAGAGCGCGCACGACGGTGACAAGAAACTTGCCGGAACGCTCGAGGCCGTTCTCTGGCAGATGGTGGCGCACAACAGCTATCACGTGGGACAGATCGCGATGGTGCGGCGCGCGCTGGGGACGTGGCCGCCGCGCGAAGGCGGGGATTCGTGGTAGACCGAACGCGATTGTCATCCTGAGGTCCGCGCCTTTTGGCGGACCGAAGAGCCTGCCCTGAGCGAAGTCGACGGGACCTGTGCAACCTGCCGGAAATTGCACAGGTCCTTCGCGTTGCTCAGGATGACAAAACGGTTTGCGGTATGCTGAGAGCTGTTCTTAGTCTGCCCTGGGCCCGAAGGCGATGGGGCTGATCTCGGACAGCGCCTATGCTTCCTGAATCAACAATCCTGAAACACATTGCGAAGCAGCCCAAGCGTGCAGCGGGGTTCAAGCAGCTGGTGCGTGAACTCGGGCTGCACGGGAACGAACGGCGCGAACTGGATGCGCTGCTGCAGAAGATGGTCGCGCGAGGGACACTGCTTCCGGTGGACTCGGATCGCTACGCTCTGCCAGCTGCGGCTGCCGACAAGAATCTGGTTGCGGGACGGCTGACCATGCACCGCGACGGATTCGGATTTGTGATTCCGGACGCGAAGTCGCTGAGCCCGGCGCTCAAGGCGAAGCTCACAGGCGACATCTTCATCGCGCCACATCTCATCGGTAATGCCATGCACGGAGATCTGGTGCTGGTTGACATCGTCAACGTGAGGCCGGACGGGCGTGCTGAGGGCCGCATCGTGCGGCCGGTAATGCGGGCGCATCCAACAGTGGTTGGAATTTTTCATTACGGCAGTCGTGGTGGATATGTGCGGCCCATCGATAGCAAGATTACGCAGGAGATTTTGATTCCGGCGGGAATGGAACGGCCGGAAACTTCCGCTACACCTGCCGGAGAGAGCAAATCCTCACCCCAGAGGACACAGAGATCACAAAGGAAAACCTCTGTCGATCGCGTGTTGGGGAACGAGGTGGCGCGGCGAACCGAGTGGGACGATCTGGAAGGACTCGTCGTGGATGTTGAGATCACCGACTGGCCTTCGCCTACGCAGAATCCGCGGGGGCGGGTGACTGAGATTCTGGGGCGCGAGGATGATTTCGGGGTTGATGTCGAGATCACGATTCGCAAGTTTCATCTGCCGCATCATTTTCCAGCGGCAGCGCTTGAGGAGGCACAAGATGCGTCGGCGGTCATCCCTTCGACGGAACTGGAGCGACGGCGGGATTTTCGCGGGCTGCCGATTGTGACCATCGACGGCGAGACGGCGCGCGACTTTGATGATGCCGTCTACGTGCGCATACTCGAGAACGGGAATTTCGAGTTGCAGGTGCATATTGCCGATGTGGCGCAGTATGTGACGCCCGGGTCTGCGCTCGATCAGGAGGCGCGGCTGCGCGGCACCAGCGTTTATTTTCCGGACCGTGCCGTGCCGATGCTGCCGCTGGAACTTTCGACGGACATATGCAGCTTGCGTCCGCAGGTGGAACGGCTGGTGCTGTCGTGCGTGATGGAGATGGATCACCGCGGCGAGATCGTCAGCTACGAGTTGAGTGAGGGCGTGATCCGGTCGGTGGAGCGCATGACGTATACCTCGGTGAACGCAGTGCTGGAAGGGGATGCGGCCGCGCGCGGGCGATATGCGCCGCTGGTGGCGACATTTGAGCTGATGCGCGACCTGGCGCTGATTCTGAACCGCAAGCGGGAGCGGCGGGGATCGATTGACTTCGATCTGCCGGAGCCGGTGATTGAGTTCGACGAGTTTGGGATGATGAAGAGCATTGCGCGGTCGGAACGGAATATCGCGCACCGGCTGATTGAAGAATTTATGCTCTCGGCCAACGAGTGTGTGGCGCACGATCTGGAATCGAGACATGTGGGGTCGTTGTACCGCATCCACGAGAAACCGGATGCGAAGCGCGTATACGACTTTGAGGTGATAGCGGCGACGTTTGGATATTCGCTGGGTGTGGGAGCGCTGCCGATTCATCGAGTGCAAACGAAAACCGACCGGCGTTCGGCGTATGGTACGGGCAAGCGGGCGAGAGAGATTGAAGTACCGAAGGAAGTGCACATCACGCCGCGCATGTATCAGAAGCTCACGGAGAAGATTGCGGGAAAGCCGGAGGAACGGATTCTGAGTTACCTCATGCTGCGGTCGCTCAAGCAGGCGCGCTATTCGGAGGAGAATCTGGGGCACTTTGCGCTGGCGGCAACTTCGTATACGCATTTTACGTCGCCGATCCGGAGGTACCCGGATTTGATTGTGCATCGGGTGTTGAAGGACGTGCTGCGGGAAAGTAGGAATCAAAATCCCCACTTCTCGCAAAAAGCGCGAGAAATGGGGCACCCGGCGCAAGATCAGAGTCAAACTCCAGGTCAAATTCCCCACTCTGTCGCAAAGAACGCGACAAGGGTGGGGCACCCTCAGATCGAGGAGAAAGCTTCCCCTTGGTCTAAGCGTCGGGTCGTTTCTGGCGACACGCGGACGGGGGCCCCTTCGACTGACGCTCAGGGCAGGTCCGCACCACATGAGTCCTTGGGCGGGCCGATTGGGATTGAAGAATTGCATGAGATTGCAGAGGAGTCGAGCCGGGCGGAGAGGCGGGCGGCCGATGCCGAGCGGGAGCTGATCGAAGGCAAGAAAGTGAAGTTCATGCAGGACCGTGTGGGCGAAGACTTCGATGGGCTGATCACCAGCGTGACCAAGTTTGGATTTTTCGTGGAGCTGACGGATCTGTTCATTGAGGGACTGGTACCGCTGAATACTTTGACTGACGACCGGTACACGTATCACGAGAACACGCGCGAGATTATTGGGCAGCGGTCGCGGAAGATCTACAGTCTGGGACAGAAGATTCGGGTGCTGGTGGATCGGATTGATCCGGTGGAGAAGAAGATTCAGTTCGCGGTGTTCGAGGAAGAGCCGGTGCGGGCGAAGGGCAAGCGCAAAAAGCGTTAGGCCGGCAAGGGCATGGCAGCAGCTGCCGGGCGGCACCCGGCGGACAGCCGATGGCGTCTGTCCCCACATAAATCTCACTACACTCCCAGGGCTTTTTGAATTTCAGCGGCGATTGCGGCGGTGAGGGCGCGCATTTTGTCTTCGGATTCGGCTTCGACCATCACACGGGCCAACGCTTCGGTTCCTGAATAGCGGACTACTACGCGGCCGTTGCCGTTCAGGTCGCGTTCCGCTGCTTCAATTGCCAACTGGACAGCGGGGATTTGGACGAAGGGGATTTTTTCGCGGACGCGAATATTTTGGATTTTCTGCGGGAAGACTTTTAAGTCGCCGACCAACTGGGCCAGGGGCTTTCCCGATCGCACGACAATGTCCATGAGGCGCAAGGCAGTGAGCAGGCCGTCGCCGGTCGTGGCGTCGCAATCGCGGAAGATGATGTGGCCGGATTGCTCACCGCCGAGCGTGGCGCCGGTCTTCAACATTTCTTCGAGCACGTATTTGTCCCCTACGTTGGCGCGCAGCATGCGGATGCCGGATTTCTTCAGCGCGATCTCCAGGCCCATGTTCGACATGGTGGTGGAAACGACGGTGTCGGCTTTCAGCTTTCCTCGAGCATGCATGTCGCGAGCGGCGGCGAGCAATACGCCATCGCCGTTCACGACGCGGCCAGCGGCATCGCAGAACAGGGCGCGGTCGGCGTCGCCATCGAAGGTCACGCCCAAGTCGAACTTGCCGGGAGATTCCGCGACAATTTTCCCGAGGGTCTCGGGATGTAACGCGCCGCAGCCTTCGTTGATATTCTTCCCGTCGGGCGAGACGTGGATAAAGGTCGCTTGAATTCCCAAGGTGCGGAACAGTTCCGGCGCCTCGGCAGTGGCCGCTCCGTTGGCGCAATCCACCAGCACGCGTAGTTTACTCAGGTCAGACTTCACGCCCTCTGCGAGCGATTTCACATACGCATGACGCAGGCCCGCCTCGCCGGGGAGCGATGGCTTGGGAATCTTGAGCGCCGTATCGTCTGCGGCAGCGGCATTCTGCAGCAGCGCGAAGATTTCTTTTTCGATGGCGAGTTCACGGTCATCGGTAAGTTTGAAGCCATCGCCGGAAAAGACTTTGATGCCGTTGTCAGTCCACGGATTGTGCGACGCGGAAATGACCACCCCGGCCGCCAGTGCCCGTGAACGCGCAAGGTAGGCCACGCCGGGAGTCGTGATCACGCCGGCGCTGTGAACGTCGACGCCCACCGCAGCGAGGCCTTCGGCGACGCGGTCGGCGATCCATCCGCTGGATTCACGGGTGTCCTGGCCGATGACTGCCTGAGCCCGGGCGTTGGCGCGAACCAGATCATGGCCGAGGGCGCGGCCAATCAAATAGGTACTCTGCTTGGTGAGCGGGAATTCCCCTGCGACGCCGCGAATGCCGTCGGTTCCGAACAACTGTCTTTGGTCGCTCATAAAAAGAAAGGAGAACTACCGATGATAAATGAGGATTGAGGAAAGCATCTAACCGGCAGTTCTGCTGAGCGCGAGATCCCCTCGCTGCGCCTGAAGAACGGCTCCGCTCGGGATGACGCCATTGTCTCCGTGGCGGCTATGCTTGCAAAACCGCGTTACACAGCCGCTGCTCAATGCGTTGCGGCGGTGCCGACTTTCTCGACCAGGACGGTAACGCGAATCGAGGTGGCCTGCGCCACCTGAACCAGTGGATCGGAGACGTACACATTCGTGGTGAAGACGGCGCTGCCGCGGGTTCCAGTGGCGTCGATGGGATCGGTCGTAGCGGCGTCGATTTTCTCGACGTGATGGCGCGGGCCGGTGATCATGATACGGGACGGATCGGAGTCGACTTTGACGATCTGTTCCCCTTCGGCAAAGTTCCCGGTCACGCGGGGGTGAATTTCGACTTCCCGCGTCATGCGAGTATCGAAAGCCAGGTGCAACTGGCTGGGCACGACCTGGACCACGGTGATGTCGCCGGGGTGACGAACCTGCTGAGAAGTAAGATCGAAAGTGCGTTCGCCCGATTTGACGTCGGCTAGGTCGATTTCGGCGTGAACCTCGTTCGCTTGCAGCTGGCGGATGACCCGTTCCGGGCCCCGCACGCGGATTTGCGCTTCCTGGATGGACTCGGAACTGATCTCCAGTTGCGAGGGCACGTGCTGAAAGACGATGGGCGCGTGGAGCGCGACTTCCGCAGGTTGCTCGTCGCGCGAGATCAGGAACCACAACCCAGTGGCGAGAAGCAGAGATAACACCTTGAGTCCAAAATTGTGGAAGACGTGGTGCTGGAAGAATTGGATCATGGCCGGGGCTCCGCTGGCGCGCCGGATTCTGGCTTGCGCTGCTGCGTGGGATCGTGGAGGGGCGAGTCGAGAAGCACGTCGGAGTCCTCTCCGTTATTCTGCGCGATCGACGTGGGCAGGGTGACGGGCGCCAAATAGCGGCGCAGTTCACTGCCCAAACGCTCGCGGAGTTGCTCGACCGTGAGGTCGCGCTCGATTTTGCCGCCAATGGCGAGACTGATCGCGCCGGTCTCTTCGGAGCAAATAACGGCGATGGCGTCCGTCTCTTCGGTGATGCCGATGCCGGCGCGATGACGCGTTCCGAGTTGTGTGGAGAGCAGCGGATTCATGGAAAGCGGCAGGAAGCAAGCGGCGGCGGCGATGCGGTCTTTTTGCACGATGACGGCGCCATCGTGCAGCGGGGCGCTGGGACGGAAAATCGTGGCCAGCAAATCGTAGGAGAGGCGGGCATCGAGGGGGACACCGCTTTCGATGTGAGTGCGCAGTCCGATTTCGCGTTCGATGACGATGAGAGCGCCGGTTTGGTGCTGCGAGAAAAGATTGGCGGCCAGAACGATGTCGTCGTAGGAGTCGCTGTCGGCGGAAGATCCACTGAAGAAAGTCAGCCTTCTGCCTAGGTCGGCGAGCACGTGGCGAATCTCCGACTGGAAGACGACGATCAGCGCGAACACGAGGTAGGGGAGCACGTGGCTCACGACCCAGTTGAGCGTGGTGAGTTCACCAATGCGTGCCAGATAGAAGGTGATGGCAACGACGAGCAGTCCCACGAGCATGGGAACGGCGCGGGTGCCGCGAATCATGATCAGGACCTGGTAGATGAGCAGAGCGACGAGGAGAATGTCGAGCGCGATCCACGCGCCTTGCGTCCACGACGTGATGACTGGCGTCACTCGAATCGCTCCTGTGCCGATCTGCGAGCGCCCTCGGGGGCTAAAGCCCGCAATTTCTCCCAACTGCTAACGGCACGGCTGAAGCCGCGCCCTTCCACGGTTCACTCGCGCGCCGCTGAGCAGTTGCCTCGCGAAAGCTGCTGCGCATCCTACCAAAGCCCTGATTTGAAAACCATTGTAATGCAGCTGATTTAAGGCATTGGGCGGTCTTACGAACTTTTACAGGAAATTGCAAGAACGCTATGGTGCTCAGGCTATTCTTGCTTTTTGGTCACTGCTGCTCGTATCTCGCCGTGAGCGAGGCGGGCGGAAATTTCGTCGCCGACATTCAGGCCCCGCGCGTCCTTTAGCAGCTTGCCTTGGGAATCGAAGACCAGCGCATATCCGCGGTCCAGAATTGCCAGGGGAGACAGCGACTCGAGAGCGGTCTGCAAACGCTCGCTGCGCACGCGATGCTGCAGGAGAACGTTGCGCATGATGGCAACCAGGGCTGCAGTGCCACTGTCGAGTTGCTTCCGCACGCCGGAAAGGACAAGCCGTAAATCGTAGTGGCGCACGGAGGCGGAGATCAGTTCCCAGCGGCGGCGCATTTGCTCGAGCAGGTTGCGCTCGGCCAGTTCCATACGGTGAGTAAGGTCGTCGAGCTTTTGCTGGTGCTGGCGGATTAGCTCCATCATGCGGGCGAAGGCGCCGTGCCGCGCGAGTTCTGTGAGGGCCTGGCGGCCCATCAGAAGGCGGTAGCGCATGGCGCGGCTGAGGCGCTCGTGCAAGGCGGCGGCATGATCTTCGACTTCCTGACGGGAGCGAATGACCAGCTCCGCGGCCGCCGAGGGCGTGGGGGCGCGGAGGTCGGCAACGAAATCGGCGATGGTGAAATCGGTCTCGTGGCCAACGGCGGAGATCAAGGGGATTTCAGACGCTGCTATGGTGCGGGCGAGGGCTTCATCGTTGAATGCGGCCAGGTCTTCGGCGGAGCCACCGCCGCGCGCGACGATGATGACGTCAACATTGTCGTGCTGGTTGAAGAAGCGGACGCCGGCAGCGACCTCGTGCGAAGCGGCATCGCCCTGCACCTGTGCGGGATAAATCAGCACATTCACGGAATGATGGCGGCGCTGCAGCACGTTCAGAATGTCACGGAGTGCGGCTGCCTGCGCGGAAGTGACGAGGCCAATGCGCGAAGGCAGCGTCGGTATCGGCTTTCGGCGCTCCGCAGCGAACAAGCCTTCGGCTTCGAGTTTGGCTTTGAGTTGTTCAAAGGCAAGCTGCAGGGAGCCGGCGCCTTTGGGCTCGATGTGCTCGGCGGAGATCTGGAGTTCGCCGCGATCTTCGTAGACGGTGACGCGACCGCGGACAACCACCTGCAGGCCGTCAGCGGGGCGGAAACGCATGAGCCGCGCGGAGGAGCGAAACATGACCACGCGAATCTGTGC
Organism: uncultured Acidobacteriaceae bacterium; assembly: GCA_963706645.1. GTDB lineage: Bacteria > Acidobacteriota > Terriglobia > Terriglobales > Acidobacteriaceae > Sulfotelmatobacter. Next base: position 63,357 of record CAVPNR010000002.1, on the reverse strand, counting down.
ATTGCCGTCTTTCAGTGTGAAGTAGAGATGGCCTGAATCGGGGGAGCGGAAGTTGGAGATCTCGCCTTCCACCCACGCGTCGGAGTATTCGCGTTCGATGTGCGAGCGGACCGCGCCGACCAGTTCGCGGACTTTCCAGACCCGGCGCTCGGGCGGGCGGAAGCTGAAGCCCATCTGGTCGGTGAGAGACACGAGGGAAGTGTAACGCAAACCGGCCTATCGGCTGTGACCTAGCGGCGCACAAGTGCGCGGGATTGGCGGGAATTCAAAGACCCACTTGTCGCGCAAAGAACGCGCGAGAAATGGGGCCGTCGGGTCGTGTAATCGACTCGTACAATGAAAGAATCACCGGATCGATATGAAGTGGTGCCGGTTCCCGCCGACGCAGATCTCGTGCTTGAGATCGGCTTCACTGAAAAGTACGAGAGCGCGATAGCTCAGTTCAAGTTGATCTTCATTGATCCCAAGACGCACGTCGCGTTGTGGACCATTTACAAATTATGTCGAGCCGGCTGGCATGACCAAGAACCGGCAGAAGAACTACGAACTGGCATGACCGCTCTGCTGGAAGACTTTAAGAGCACCGTTGCACCGATAGCGGCCGCCGCATCGAAATAGGCTGCGATCCGGGGCACTGGCGACCTGCTCTTCTATGAGTGTCTGTGTGATTTGCTTGATTGTGATTTGCTTCATACGCCGGGCCCGCGGCCAGAGGCTATAATCCTTGCCCATGAATCTCGAACAAAAAGTCGCCGAACTCAATAAGCGGAACCAGTTGGCCGAAGACGGCGGGGGCGCGAAGCGGCGCGAGCGTCAGCATAAAGAAGGAAAGATGTCGGCGCGCGAGCGCATCGAGTTCCTGCTCGACGAAGGAACGTTTGAGGAGACCGACAAGCTGGTCACGCACCGCTGCAATGACTTCGGGATGGCCGAGCAGAAAATCTATGGCGACGGATTTATCACGGGCTACGGGCGCATCGAGGGACGGCTGGTGTACGTGTTTGCGCAGGACTTCACGGTGTTTGGCGGATCCCTATCTGAAACGAATGCCGGGAAGATTGTGAAGATCATGGACCTGGCCGCGAAGATGGGCGCCCCGGTGATCGGGCTGAACGATTCCGGGGGAGCGCGGATTCAGGAAGGCGTGATGTCGCTGGCCGGGTACGCGGACATATTTTTGCGCAACACGATCTACAGTGGAGTGGTGCCGCAGATCTCGGCAATCATGGGGCCGTGCGCGGGAGGGGCTGTATATTCTCCGGCCATCACCGACTTCGTGCTGATGGTGGATAAGACTTCGTACATGTTCATCACCGGGCCGGACGTGATCAAGACGGTGACGCTGGAAGAAGTCACGAAAGATCAGTTGGGCGGCGCGATGACGCACAACGAAACCTCAGGCGTGGCGCACTTTCTCGCGCACGATGATGCGGAATGTCTGTCGATGGTGCGGGAGCTGTTGAGCTTTTTGCCGTCGAATAATCTGGATGAGCCGCCGCGGAAGGTCTGCACCGATCCCGTCGACCGGGCGGATTCGGCGCTCGACAAGATTGTTCCGGCGCAGTCGAACCAGCCTTACGACATTAAAGATGTGATTCACGCAGTGGTCGACGATGCTTACTTCTTCGAAGTGCAGGAACACTACGCGAAGAATATTGTCGTGGGATTTGCGCGGCTCGATGGGCGCTCAGTGGGGATCGTGGCGAACCAGCCGTCGGTGTTGGCGGGAACGCTGGACATTAATGCGTCGGTGAAGGGCGCACGGTTTGTTCGCTTCTGTGATTGCTTCAACATCCCGCTGGTGACGTTTGAGGACGTGCCGGGATTTCTGCCGGGGACGGCGCAAGAGTATGGCGGGATCATCAAGCATGGGGCCAAGCTGCTGTTTGCGTTTGCCGAGGCAACGGTGCCCAAGCTGACGGTGATCACGCGCAAGGCGTACGGCGGGGCTTATTGTGTGATGGCGTCGAAGCACATCCGCACAGATGTGAATTATGCGTGGCCGACTGCGGAGATTGCAGTCATGGGGCCGGAGGGCGCGGTGGACATCGTATACAAACGCGAACTCGACGCGGCCGCGAACCGGGAGCAACTTCGCCGCGAAAAAATAGATGAGTTCCGGGAACGCTTCGCCAATCCGTATGTGGCCGCCGACCGCGGCTTTGTGGATGCGGTCATCCAGCCGCGGGAGACGCGAAAAAAACTGATCCAGGCGCTGGCCATGCTGGAGACGAAGCGGGATAAGAATCCGCCGAAGAAGCACGGGAATATTCCGCTGTGAATAGCCGACCTGATTACTCTTCTGGTTCTGCCGCGGCACGTGCTAGTTGAGAAGACTCACTCGGCAGTAGAATTCCCGCATGTGACCGCCCGAGACTGCAATACGATTGAAGTTCCAGCCAGATGGTCCTTCCAGCTATTAACGATGTCGGCCTCTGGACCGAAGAAAAGCATAGGCTCGTCGCCTACTATGCAGCTCAGTTCTCTGGCGCAATGAAGGAGAAGTTCCAGAAGCGAGTTTATATCGAACTCTACTCTGGGGCTGGATACAGTCGAATTCGGGACACCGATCGGATCATTCCAGGCTCCCCGATTAACGCTCTGAGCCTTAAAATAGATCAGCCTTCGATAAGTACTATTTGTTTGCGAAGCAGATTCGCTCCGAAAAGCGAGTCAGGCATTGCAAGCTCTGATAACCCGTCATCAAAAAACGACCGTCGCGGTGGATCCGTCGGGTCGTCGAATCGAGATTAAGCTCGAACGCGGGGTGTACAAGTCCCATCCGAATAATCCGCTGCGCCCCGATGGCACAATCCATGATACTGCGTCCGGACCACGTCTCCGAACGGACGTGACATTCGTTCCCGGGCGATTGCGACGAGAATGTCGCCGCAATTCGCAGCCGGCTTCATCACAGTTCACTCAAATCCACCCTTTTCAGGATGGAAACTTCCACGTGGCGCGCGCACTTTCCACTCTTTTGTTGACCAAATGACTGGCATTAAGTTTGCGAGCTGCAAGCTCATCTCGGCGCGAGAGATTGAATGGTAGATTTTGTGCGGTATTGCTGGCCCTTTATATGGATGCTCTTCGTGCCGAACAGCAATACGTAAGAAACCCCTCGAAGATCAATCAACTCTTAGGAGCTCGGAGTCTTGGCTAGAACGGTGGCGGGATGCGAAGCAAAATGGAACCGACTTTCCCCACTTCATCGCCGATCTGGAATTTGCTTCGAGCATGGCGGGAATGGACTATATTCCTCCACCTTTTTACTCGATGCGGAAAATCTTCTACTACGAAAAGAACTATCCGTTATATGCGGTTGGACTATTTTCGCGTCACCCACTTGCATATAAGCTGTGGGACGATGCGCTAAAGTATACGGACGACCAGCTCAAATTTATTCAACCACAATGTCTCTTAATTCCCACATCGAATGGACCGACGCGACCTGGAACCCCGTACGCGGATGCACAAAGATCAGCCCGGGGTGCAAGCACTGCTACGCCGAGACGTTTGCGGAGCGGTTTCGCGGGGTTAAGGGACATCCGTATGAGCAGGGGTTTGACCTGCGGCTCGTCCCTGAAAAGTTGACCGAGCCTTTTACCTGGCGATCGCCGAAGCTTGTGTTTGTGAATTCGATGAGCGATCTCTTCCAGGAAGGCGTTGCTGAGAGCTACATCGAAGCCGTCTGCCGGGTGATGGTCACTGCCAAGTGGCACACGTTTCAAGTGCTCACCAAGCGATCGGAAAGATTGATGGAACTCTTGAGCGGCCCCCTGCGTTTTGCGGCGGAACAGGAGCACATCTGGTGGGGCGTCAGCGTCGAGGACAAGAAGTATGGTCTGCCCAGGATCGGCCATCTGCAAAATGCACCGGCGCGAGTCCGGTTCCTTTCCATAGAGCCGCTGCTCGAGGGTCTCGGCGAATTCAATCTCTCTGGGATCAGTTGGGCGATTGTTGGCGGCGAGAGCGGGCCCGGCGCTCGTCCGATGCACAAGGAGTGGGTGATCTCGGTGCGCGATCAATGCCGCAAATATCACGTTCCGTTTTTCTTCAAGCAGTGGGGCGGAGTGAGGAAGGCCAAGAATGGCAGGTTGCTCGACGATCGCACTTATGATGAGTATCCCGAGCGCGTTGCGTCTGCGGTTCCTGACCGTGCGAGCTGCGCGGCGTTTGCAGAGGAGATTCTGAGTTCGTTCGCTTGAGGCGGTTCGAGCATGTCCCCGACCGACGCCCTCAGGGGCTAAAGCCCATCATCATTTTGCTGCTCTTACGGCACGGCTGAAGCCGTGCCCTTCCACAAATCCTTCCCTCGTCAAATCCTTCCTTCGTCGATTAGCAGGTTACGATGTGGCTGAAAACGGGATAGAATCACCACGCCTCGGCTTGCAGCAGTAAAGACACATAGCGGAGAGTCCCGTGAAAAAGCTTCTTCCTCTGATTACGTTTTACTTTCTGACACTTCCTCTTCCTCTTTTCTCGCAGACTCCTTCTACCTTGATTACGTCGCTGCCGCAGGCCAAGGATTACGTACAGAAGCGCGTTTCCAGCTATGACCGGACGGGCGGGAATGCGGATGCGCGGAGCATTGCGCCGGGAGAGACTCTCACGCTGCTCGACGAGGCTGGGCCGGGGCTGATCAGCCATGTGTGGGTGACGATCGCGAGTGACGATCCGAATCATTTGAAGGCTCTGGTGCTGCGCATGTATTGGGACGGGGAAGGTACGCCCAGCGTCGAGAGCCCCATTGGCGATTTCTTCGGGCTGGGGCTGGGGGATTATCACCTGTACCAGTCTCAGCCGCTGTCGGTAGGGGCGGACAAGGCGCTGAACAGCTTCTTCCCAATGCCGTTTCAGAAGCACGCGCGCATCACCGTGACCAACGAAGGGAAACAAAAGACCGACGCGTTTTATTTCAATATCGACTACCGGGCTTACAGCAAAGACCTGCCGGCAGATCTGCTGTATTTCCACGCGCAGTACCGGCAGGCCGCGCCGGCGAAGGGGTGGACGAATCAGTGGAAGTCCAATGGCGATGCGATCGTTAACGACAAGAAGAATCTGAATGGCGATGGCAACTACGTTTGGATGGAGGCGACCGGGCACGGGCACTTTGTGGGTGTGACCATGTCGGTGCTGGAGAATCAGGATGGGTGGTGGGGCGAGGGCGATGACATGTTTTTTGTCGATGGCGAGAGCTTGCCTTCGATCAATGGAACCGGCTCGGAGGATTATTTTCTGGGAGCGTGGGATTTTGGCGGGCGTCCATTTGCGTATCAGTTGTTTGGCGCGCCGGTAGTAGGGCAGGAAGTGGCCGGCGGGCGGTGGTCGCTCTACCGGTTCCACCTGGATTCTCCGATTCCGTTCACAAAGTCACTGCGGGCGACCATTGAGCATGGGCACGCGAATGTGCGATCGGACAATTATTTCTCGGTTGCGTACTGGTATCAGAGCGAGCCGCATGCGGCGTTCCCGACGCTGCCGGGGCTGGAGCAGAGAATTCCGCGGATTTATGCGGTGGGTGGGCCGGGGAATGCGGTGAAGTGAGAGATGGTCGTTAAGTCCTGCCGGGGCTTCGCCCGGCGGACAGCCGAGGGCGGCTATCCCCACACAAGCCTGAAACTACGACTGCGGGGTAGCTATGAAGCGAGAAGCCAGCAACTCATAGCTCAAGACTCGTAGCTCATAGCTCCAAAAAAATAAGAGTTCCGAGGTGGTGTGGGGTCCATTCGTCTCGGCCAGTAGCTCGCGTTTGACCCTCGCTCGACCTGCTCTCGCTGCTTCCCTTGCGGGGAACTGCGCGCGATCTTCGCTTGGGCTCCGGGCTCACCGCCAACCGGATAAACCTACCCTACGCCTCGGAACTCTATCTTGCTCCGACATCTCTTCTTCGTTCTCCTCAACCAGCGCTTTGCTATAGACCCTTGCTCGCCCTCCGTCCCAACCTCGCGATCAGAACAGTGACTCCGCTTGAGCCCCGGACGCCGCACCAACCGGAAAAACTTAAGAAGCTGTCAAAGAACGATCTTGTTGTACTCCTTCTATTTTTTCCGTCAACGAAAAATACGCGCCTGTAAGTACACGTGTTTCCAATCGAGTGCACGCCGTCCACAAGCCGGTGACCGAAAATAGTGCAGCTACGCAATTGGTTTTCGCGGAAAGCCGCGTCAGACAAAGCTTTTCGCCGCATTCATCGGGCGGAGACACCCTTGCAATCGAAGCAAAAGCTTATTTGCAGCCTGTGAAAATCGCGCACTTCCCGCGCCCAGCAAGGAATTTGGATTTTGATGAATGTGGGGACGGCCGCCTTCGGCCGTCCGTCGAGTTAGCTTCGCTCGGCGGACAACCGAGGGCGGCTGTCTGCACGTAAGCATCTCGTCAGTCCACTTTGATTGGTTCGTCTACCAGGCGCTTGTCGGCTTCGTCGGAACCCGTGAGTTCGAATGAGTTCGTCAGGGCGGCCTTTCCTTTTTCGACGCTGGTGATGACGTAGGAGCAGCCGAACCAGTGCGCTTCAGCCAGGTCTGTCTTGGACCATTGGGCGGGGTGGTCGGGGTGGGAGTGGTAGAAACCGACGATGTCTTCTCCGCGCTCGCGGCCCTCGCGCTGGATCCGGACGAGTTCCTTAGGGTCGATGTTGTAGCGGTTGTGGGCGGAATCGGTGCGGGTGTTGCCGCAGCGGGCCGTGGAAGTGACGGCGCGAGTACCGTCGTCGTCCATGCGGCCGAGCAGGATGCCACAGCACTCGTGGGGGTATGTTTCTTCGCCGTGTTGGCGGAGGGCGTCGTAGTCTGCGCGTGTGAGTTTGAGCATGGAGAGCGATTGTTGATTGCTGATTTCTGATTGTTGATTGAAAAGCCTGTATCGTGGGGGTTCAATCAGCAATCAGAAATCATCAATCAGCAATTTCACTCTTCGGTCCAAAAGCGTTCGCTCAGGTACTTTTCGCCGGAGTCGCAGAGGATGGTTACGATGACGGCCTCCTGTCCTTTTTTTTGCGGCTGCAGATCGCGGGCGATCTGCAAACTTCCCACAACGGCGGCGGCGGCGGAAATGCCTACCAGCAATCCGGCGTTGCGCGAGAGATTCCGAGCCATGGCGTACGCGTCTTCAGTCGAGATTTCGAGATTCCGATCGGCAAGCCGCGGATCATATATTTTCGGGATGATCGCACTGGCCATGTGCTTGGCCCCTTCGATTCCGTGAAACGACGAGTCGGGCTGCAGCGAGATGCACTGCACCGCAGGGTTCAGTTCTTTCAGGCGGCGCGTGGTTCCAACGAAGGTTCCGCTGGTACCGAGCATGGAGACGAAGTGCGTGACTCTGCCTTGCGTCTGCTGCCAGATCTCGTTCGCTGTGCCGTGATAGTGCGCTCTCCAGTTGGCTTCGTTGGAATACTGGTCAGCGTAAAAGTATTGATCGGGGTGCTTGGCGGCCAATTCGCGCGCCATGCGGATGGCGCCGTCGGAACCATCGGCCGGATCCGTATAAAGAATGTTGGCGCCGTAGCCCTGCAGGATCTGCTTGCGCTCGCGCGAAACATTCTGGGGCATGCAGAGGGTGACGGGGAATCCTTCGGCGGCGCCCAGCATGGCATAAGCAATGCCAGTGTTGCCGCTGGTGGAGTCGAGCAGAATCTGGCCGGGGCGGAGTTGGCCGCGGCGGCGGGCTTCCCAGACGATGCTGGCGGCGGCACGGTCTTTGACCGATCCACCGGGGTTGTACCATTCGGCCTTACCCAGAAGTGCTACGCCCGGCAGTTCGGCGGTGAGCGCGTCCAGACGCAGCAGCGGCGTGTTGCCGATGCGCTCAATCAGGCTGTGGCCAAGCGTTTCACCCAGTCCTGACGCCGCTTCGAGCGATCGATTGTGTGGTGCTGGAGCCGACATTGCCGCCATTCTTGAAGATCCGTGTGCCATCGATGAACCGAAACGCCGTGACCAACGTAATGTGCTATAGGGCCCGAAACGAGATATGTAGTAGTTTGATTAGATGAGTAGTTTCGCCGGGCGATGCAGCTTGCGTAAAGTTACGGTCGGTCCTTATAAAGGATGCATCTAATAGACGAGCGTTCGCCGGCAAGGAAAGGTTGAAATTAAAACGCAATGCCTAAAACCATTGAAGCACGAACCTATGAGGAAGCGCTAGCCTGGCTGCGCGATCACGGGTTCGACGTGACGGACGCGCCGGGCGCCACCGTTCGCGTCTTTCTGAGGAAATATAACGTATCGGCAGCCATCCAGAAGGGGCCGGACGATACGGTGAAGATCTTTGCCTATCCCGGCTACTTGATTGGCAGTGAGATTTCGAAGCTGGTGAACCGAGGGTACCAGCAGTTTCTGAAGACCTCCAAGACTGAAATTCCAGCCACGGCCGACCATCTGAAGGCGCTGCAGACGTTCTCTGAGGAATTGAAGGAAGGGCTGGGTCTGCCCAGCTTATACAACGAATCGCTGGGGACCGTGAGCGAGTCGTACCAGTACGATCGCATTGAGGACCGCGACAAGGCGCCTGTGGACCGGCCGAAGCGTCCGTGGGAAGTTGCCGGGAAAGAGGCGGCGCGCGCGGCGAAGAAGGGGCGGGCGTAGCGCATCTATGCCCAACCACAGGGGCTAAGCCCCTGTCTTTCATCTCTCCCAACGCGGCGCTGAAGTGCCGCTCTTCCATGGTTGTTATCTACCGCTCTTGCCCCCGCTACCTGACTCCAAGCAGAATATCGATAGTTAGCTGGTCGAGCTTTTCGTAGGGCAGGCGCTTTTGCAGGATCCCGTCTTTGTCGAAGACGTGGGACAACAGGGCTGCCGATCCCTTGGCAGAGTGACGCCCGGCCTTCGGAGTTCCTGGGACTTCCGCGGAAATTTCCTTGAGAATCGCTTGTATGTCGCCGTCGGCGTTCCAGCGAGCAGCCTTCTCCTTCAAGATTAAATAAGTGCGCATGCAGCCACGGGCGAAGTCTTTCACTCCGTCGTAATCTTCAGTGCGGTAGGCGTGTGCGTCGAAATGGCGCGGGCCGTTGTAGCCGACATCTTCCAGGAATTTCACCAGCCAGAAGGCGGACTTGGGATTGTTCGAGCCGAAGCGCAGATCCTGGTCGTAGCGTCCGGGAGCCTGATCGTTCAAGTCTATGTGGAAGAGCTTGCCGGCTTCCCAAGCTTGCGCAACGCCGTGCATGAAGTTGAGGCCGGCCATCTGTTCGTGCGCGACCTCGGGGTTGACGCCGACCATCTCGGGATGATCGAGCGTGGGAATGAAGCCAAGATAGTGTCCAGTGGTGGCCATGTAGATGTCGCCGCGCGGCTCGTTGGGCTTGGCTTCGAGGGCGAAGCGGTACTTGTATCCCTGGGCGACGCTGTATTCACAAAGATAGTTGACGGCCTCGCGCAGGTGCTTGACGGCTTCATCGGCGCGGCGGCAGGCATCGGTCTCGACACCCTCGCGGCCTCCCCACAGGACAAAGATTTTCGCGCCCAGCTCGGCGCCGAGGTCCATGGCGCGGAGGGTCTTCTGCAGCGCATAGGCGCGCACTTCGGGATCATTGGCGGTAAAAGCGCCGTCGCGGAAGACGGGATGAAAAAACAAGTTCACGGTCGCCATGGGGACGACAACTCCGGCTTGCTGACAGGCCTTCTTGAACTCGCGGACGATGCGGTCGCGCTCCGCGGGCGTGGCGTCAATCGGGACCAGGTCGTTGTCGTGCAGGTTGACACCCCAGGCGCCGATCTCGCCCAGTACGGACGCGATTTCGTTAGGGGGCATGGTGCGGCGGACGGCGTCGCCGAAGGGATCGCGACCGCGGTTGCCCAGCGTCCACAATCCGAAAGAAAACTTGTGTTCGGGCTTGGGCTGGTAGTTCGTCTTGCTCATGGATTCCCCCTTCGCTCTTGCAGTCACGTTATTTAGCCTCCGATGGATTCAATGCTGGCGGAGAAGAAGAGATCTTCCCGACCAGGCTGTCTTCTGCCTTCTTGTGCAGTTCCTGAACTTGGTGCAGCTCTTTTTCCGCTTCTGCCGGCTTTCCCATCGCCTGATACAGGCGACCCAACTGGTAATGAGCGTCGGGCACCGTGGGATCGAGAGCGACGGCGCGAAGAAGAGCGGGTTGAGCCTCTTTGTAATTCTTTTGCTGCATGTAGATGGCGCCCAGGTCGACGTAGACGATGCGCAGGTTTTTCTGAGCGCTCATCGCGCGTTTGAGCAGCGATAGGGCCTCGTCGGGATGGTTGTTCTTCCATGCGATGTCGCCGAGATAAGCCAGGGCTTGGGCGTGGTTGGGGTCGAGGGCGAGTTCGCGTTCGAACTCTTGGCGCGCCTCGTCATACTGTTGCGACTTCCAGTGCAGGTATCCGAGGCCGAAGTGCACGTTGGGCTCCGAAGGAGAAATCTTCGCGGCCGCTTCGAATTCGGTGATGGCTTCTGAAGTCTTGCCCAAGCCGTCCAGGGCCTCGCCCAGCAGGATATGGGTGGCGGCGGAATCGGGATCTTGCTGCAGCAGTTGGCGGAATTCTTCCAGGGCGCAGGGATAGTTCTTCGCCCACAAGCAGCTTTGCGCCAGGAGGCGGTGCAGCTCCGTGTTGGCGGGGTCGCTCTTGGCCACGGGCTCGAGGTAAGTGACGGCATCGGCGAAACGCTGCTCGCCGTAGTAGCTGAGGCCCAGCAATGTGCGCGCCTGGTTGTTGGTGGGGTCCGCCGCTAATGCCGCACGCAGGGCTGCAGCGGCGGCGTGGAAGTGGCCCTGTTTGAACTCGGCGAGGCCGAGGTTGAGTTGAATCGTGGGGAGCTTGGGATCGATAGCCAGGGCTTGCTTGTAGGCGGCAGCGGCTTCGGAATATTTCTGTTCTTTGGAAAGAACGACACCCAGACTAGCGAAAGCCGCAGCATCGTGCGGATTGCGCGCGGTCACAGCGCGCCACGCGGCGGCAGCTTCCGGCAACTTCCCCTGCTGCTCGAGCGCAATGGCATCCGCCGGGGTCGGCGACTGGGCAACGGTCCTGACCGATATCAGGACTGGCAAGAGCAGCGCGACGATAACGAGTTCGGACTTCCACGTCTTCATGCTTGAGACTCAGGGATCTCAATCTTACGGAACGGAAACATCTACTGCTTCGCGCAAACAATCATGTCCGTTCGCAGGCAGCGCACAGCCTTTCGATGCCGGCGTGGCAAAGAGAGTTACAGGGTGGATGGGAGAACGGTGAGCACGTAAATATGCCCCGCTCGACTCGTATTGAGCGCGAGCGGGGCATAGATAAAGCGACTGAAGCAACCTAGAAGAGCAGCTTCAGAGCGAGTTGGAACTGCCTGCCGTCGAATGCGTTCGTTATAGCGCCAAAGTTGCTGGCCCCAACGTTGGTGCTGATGCCGCCGTTATTGTAATCACCCTTGAACTGTGTGTGATTCCACATGTTGAACGCATCTGCACGGAACTGCAGGCGGAAGCGCTCAGTGATGGCAAAGTTCTTCAGGAGCGACATGTTCCAGTTGTCACGGCCGGGGCCGCGCACCGCATTATGTCCAAGGTTGCCGTAGCAGTCCGGGCCCGTGAGGCAGAGTGGAGCCGAAAAGACCGATGGATTAAACCATTGAGCCACGGTCTTGGGATAGGAGATGGCACCGTTCACATCTGGCCGGTCGCCCGTGTTGGAAAGCACGCTACTGATGTTGGTCGAGTTCACTCCCATGTTAAGTGGCGCTCCCGACTCCGCGGTGATGATGCCCGAGAGGGCCCATCCACCCAGCGTTGCCTTCAGCAGGCGGCTGCCGTTCTTGAAGAGCGGGATGTCGTAGACAAAGTTGAAGAACAGGACGTTGTTCCGATCGTAGAGGCCGGGGCCACTATCGTACCGCCATCCTGCGTAGGGGTTCGTAACGTTGTTCAAGTCGCCGCCGCTACCGTTGGAGGTGGTTGCATCCACCGCCTTCGAATAGGTGTAGCCTGTCTGCAACTGAAGCTCTCTGGTGACTTGCCCGTGCACGTCGATCTGGAGGGCGTTGTAGTGAGCGTTAGCCTCGTTTTCAGCCATCCTGATGCCGCCGAAACCAAGGTACTGGACTTCCTGGTTAAGACCAGCTCCCTTGTTCGCCAACAGAGTCGGCAGGTCGGCCATAGGCGGAAGGTTGGTCTGGAGATAGTCATTCTGATGCCGCGCCTGGCTGCCTACGTAAGACACGGACAGCACCGCGCGGGCACCGAGCGCCTGCTGCATGCCCAAGCTGTACTGATAGCTTGCCGGGAGCTTGTAGTTGCTGTATTGGATTCCGGTCTGTCCGACTGCCAGAACCGGCAAATTTGCGGACGATATGGTATTGCCGGTCGTGATGTCCATGCCGGGGTTCGAGAGTGAGACGTTGTTGAGAACCGGATGCGCGTCGAACGGAGTATTCGTAGCGCCGTTGTACATATCGTTGCCCTGAATCCGTTCATACATGATGCCGAATCCACCGCGGATGACCGTCTTGCCCTGGCCGGTGAGGTCATAGGCAAAGCCAATACGCGGGCCGAAAGCAGCCCAATGGTTTTGTACCAGACCCTTCGGGATGCCATTCACGCCACCGATCCCAATGCCGTTCTCATAGAACTGCAACCCGGCCAAGATGGGGTTCGGACTCGTGCCTAATCCGGGACTGCTTCCGCCGGGGCACAACGGAACGGAGTTCGGACTGCAGATATTCCCGTTCGCGTCAAAAGTAGCGGCGGCGGACGCGTTGTAGAGGTTGGGATAGAAGTTGGCAGACTGGTTGTTTGCTTCGTACGTGTGCGGAACGCCATCCCAGCGCAGGCCCAAGTTCAACGTGAGGCGGCTGTTTACACGCCAGTTGTCCTGGATGTAGGCAGCCCACGAGACGTTGTTCCAGTGACCGCTGGACTTCACGGCGTCCTCGTTATAGGACTGGCCGTAGCCGAGGAGGTAGTCGCCAAAATCAACGCCTGTGTAAGCGCCGTTGAAAGTAAAGTTGCCCTGGGTATTGGCGAAATAGTCTTGGATCTTCTTGTACAGCGCCCAGCTTCCACCCATCTTGAACTGGTGTGCTCCCCTGGTCCATGACACATCGTCGCGGATCTGATAATCGTCCGCTTTGTTAATCCATGGCATCCAGTTGGAGGTGTATTGGGACCCCACGACGCCACTCAGAGCGATGGATGGGATGCGGTTGTCGACGTTCGGGCCAGTGAACAGGCGGTTGAATGTGAAATTGGACGGAGCTGAAACCAATCCAGCCGGAATGATGTTAATCCGGTTTCCGTTGTAGTTAAAGGAAGCTTCGTTCAGCAGCGTCGGGCTGATCACATATGTGGTGTGAACCACCGCGCTGTACGAAGGGTTACCAAACGTGTTGCTGATGGCGGGAGAACTGTCACCGCTCCACATCGTGGTGCCGTAGGTCTGCGAGATCTGCTCGGAAACCCAGTGGCCGAATACCGAGAACTTGCTGCTGAAGGTATGGTCGACCCGGGCGATTTCTTCCGTCAGATTGGTCGGAGAATTGTTGCCGCCCTGGAATTGTGTTCCAACGTTCGGCTTAGGGAAGATGCCGCCGTAGGGGCCGCCGGCAGTCAACAGTGACGCAGCGTTGGCGTCGATCAGACAGTCCGGAATCGTGTTATTCGGAAAAGGACTGCCGGGTACTAACGTCGCCTTCACGGCAGGGGAGCAGTTCGCGCCAAAGTTCGCGATCCCGGTCGGAACCGTAAGGATCGATGACTTAGTACCGAAAGTGGTCGGGAACACCGCACCGGTTCCTGCGCCGTTGGCGTCGGGATACATACTTCCCATCGGGAACGTGTTGTTGAGCAGGCCGCCGTCAACTTCGCGGCGCCACTCCTGGTTGTAGAAGAAGAAAGTCGGGTGCTCCTTCCACAGCGGAACCTGACCGCCGAGGTTGAAGCCGTAGATGTTGTAGCGCAACTCAGCAACTTTCTGCGGTGCCGGGTTGAAGTAGTTACGCGCATTGAGAGCGTCGTTGCGGAAGTACTCCCAAGCGGACGCGTGGAACTGCTTGGTGCCGGACTTGATGACCGTGCTGATGGTCGCAGCGGAGGACAGGCCGTACTCAGCGCTGTAGTTTGACGTCATGTTGCGGAACTCAGCGATCGAATCGATCGAGGGCATGACGCTGCCGCTGCTGCCGCCGCGATCGAGGTTTTCGCCGCCGTCGAGCAGTTGCAGGTTGTGACCGGCTCGCTGGCCGTTGATGCTGACATTGCTGTCGCCACTGACGGGCGTGAAATTAATACGGTCGCTCTGGATGCTGGAAGCGCCGGGCGCCAAAGCAAACAGAGAGTACAAGCTGCGGCCGTTGATGCCGAGGTTGGATACTTGCTGCCCGTTAATAACGGTGTCTACGTCGCCGCTATCGGTCTGGACAGCGACCGCATTCGCCTCGACGGTCACTTGCTCTTGAGTGCTGCCGACCTGAAGCTTGAAGTCGAGACGAGTGCGGTCGCCGACGGCAAGAACAACATTCTTCTGCTCGGTGGCCTTGAATCCGCTCGCGGTGACGCGAATCGTATAGGTACCGATATGGAGGTCAGGAGCCGTGTACTGGCCGTCACTGTTGGTGGCCGAGTTACGCGTTACACCGGTATCGGTATTGGTAATGATGATGCCCGCATTGGGGACTGCCGCGCCTGTGGGGTCGGTCACTGTGCCGAGGATGGTCGCTTCCTGAGCCAGGGCTTGGGCGGCGAAGATTACGAAGAAAGCTGCAAGCAGGACTGCAAGGCGAGAGCCGTTGCGTCTCACAGCCAGGCCAAAACTCCCGGCAAACATGGGCGAGAGGGATTTCATGGTGAAGCCTCCGAGTTAGTTGGTCGCGATTAGTCGCTCGCGAGCGTTTGGTCAGCGGTTATCTAGGACTGGGACTACCCCTGAAACTGTAAACGTTTACGGTGATAGCCCCCCTCGATGACCGTTGTCAAGAAGAAAATCGATATAGTACAGAGGATTTGCCGCGGTTTTGGCTGCTCAGAAGGGCCTCCTGTTGCGAAGTAGGCGTATACTCTTGCGATAACAAGTGCCGATTCCTGCGGCAGACCAATAGTTTCCGGGGAATTTCCGGTTCTTGGACGAAGGGGGTATATTTCCATGCGGACCGTGAAGATAACAGTACTTACTTTGGTACTCTGCGTGGCTGGTTCTTACGCCCTCCTGGGCCAACAGAAGCGACCCGATACCCTTCCTTCTGGCATGCGAGAGTTTCCCGTAATCCTTCAGCAGAGCGTGACCGCAGGCAAAACACCGGTCGGAACCAAAATCCAGGCAAAGCTGTGGGTGGCGACATTAATGGACGGGACCGTAATTCCAAGAAACGCCGTCTTCTCAGGCGAGGTGGTGGAGTCGGTTGCAAAGACCAAGACGGACCCGTCCCGCGTGGCTCTTCGAATGGATTCGGTGCAGTGGAAAGATGGGTCGGCTCCGGTCAAGGTCTATTTGACGGCCTGGTATTACCCCTCTCGAACAGCGTCCGGCCAGGATCTCCAGTACGCACCCCAGCAACCCGCGAACCGGACCTGGAATGGAGAAGGGCAGTATCCCGATCCGAATTCGAAGGTTTACAAGCCGTTTCCGGGAAGCGGTTCCGATCAGGGGTCGGCAGTCCCGGACACTCCGACAGCGATCGCCGGCAATCACCGAGTGCTCATGGAAGATGTGGACAGCACCCGCGGCGCCGATGGAGAAGTTGCGCTGGTTTCCAAGCGAACCAATATTAAGTTGGATAAGCTGACGACGTATGTGCTAGCCGGCAGCGACCTGCTGCCGGCGAAGTAAACTCCGATCCCAAATCGGCCTTATTAGCACGAGTTTTGCGACTCGACTGTGACTGGTCTTCTTGACCGGGCGATTCCGCTGTGCTACAAGCGACGGTCAACCGTAATCGTTAACGCAACTTACATCTACCAATCAGCCAGCGCTCTCGCCTGCTTCATTGACCGCGCGGGTTGGGGAGGAAATCTTCATGGCAATGCGTATGCGATCCACCCTGCAGATGGCATTCTTTGTGGTTCTCATTCTTGTTCGTGCTGGCGCACAAACAGCCGGAGGAGCGGTGTATCTGGACCCATCCCAGCCGATCAATGTTCGTGTGGATGATCTGATCAAGCGCATGACGCTGGAGCAGAAGGCTACGCAGCTGGTCAATCAGGCGCGGGCCATTCCTGACCTGAAGGTGCCGAATTACGACTGGTGGAGTGAGGCTCTGCACGGGGTAGCGAATGCGGGAACGGCGACCGTGTTTCCCGAGCCGGTCGGGCTTGCGGCGACCTTTGATGACTCATTGATTCACGAGATGGCAATCGTCATTGGGACGGAAGCCCGGGCGAAGCACAACCAGGCGGTGCGGGCGGGACGGCGAGACATTATGGAAGGGCTGGATTTCTGGTCGCCGAATATCAATATCTTTCGCGATCCGCGTTGGGGGCGTGGACAGGAGACGTACGGTGAGGATCCGTTTCTTACCGGGCGCATGGGTGTGGCGTTCGTGACCGGACTGCAGGGAGATGATCCGAAGTATTTTCGGGTGATCTCGACCCCGAAGCATTTCGCTGTGCACAGCGGGCCGGAGACGACACGGCACACGGTTGATGTGCTGGTTTCGAAGCACGATATGGAGGACACGTATTTACCGGCATTCCGCGCGAGTGTCACCGAAGGGAAGGCGGAGTCTGTGATGTGCGCGTACAACCGCGTCAATGGACAGCCGGCGTGCGCCAACACGTTCCTGCTGAAAGACACACTTCGCGGAGCGTGGAAGTTCAACGGGTACGTGGTATCGGATTGCGACGCGATCGTCGACATTTATCAGGGGCACAAGTTCGTGAAGAGCCAGGCCGAAGCCGCAGCCGCCGCGATCAAGGCGGGCATGGATAACGAGTGCGCGGACTTTTTCACCATCACAAAAGATGACCACGATTACAAACCGTTCGTGGATGCAGTGAAGCAGGGCCTGCTCACCGAGGCCGATCTCGATGTTTCATTGCGGCGTCTGTTTACGGCGCGCATGAAGCTCGGAATGTTCGACCCGCCCGACATGGTGCCCTATGCCAAGACGCCGGATTCCGAGATCGACAGCGCGGCGCACCGCGAACTCGCGCTGAAGATCGCGCGCGAATCGATGGTCCTACTGAAAAATGATGGCACGCTTCCTTTGGCGGCGGGCGTAAAGAAAATTC
The DNA here is from genome assembly GCA_963706645.1 of uncultured Acidobacteriaceae bacterium. Taxonomy (GTDB): domain Bacteria; phylum Acidobacteriota; class Terriglobia; order Terriglobales; family Acidobacteriaceae; genus Sulfotelmatobacter. Next base: position 46,187 of record CAVPNR010000002.1, on the reverse strand, counting down.
TCGTGGCGGGCCCGTTGGCCGACTCTACCCAGGTGCTGCACGGCAACTACAGTGGGACAGCCTCGCACGCGGTCACGGCGCTGGAAGGGATTCGCAAGCAGTTTGCTGGCGCTCAAGTCTCGTTCGAGCCCGGAACGAACTTTCTGCGCGAGCATCCGGTCATTGAAACTTCGGTATTGTCCACAGACGACGGCAAGCCCGGCCTCAAGGGCGAATACTTTTCTGGAGAAATCTCCGGCACGCCGCAGCTGGTTCGGGTCGATCCCTACGTCGATCTTCAACTCTCTCATCCGGATGCCCATGCATTGCCGGTGCCCAGCGGGATGAAAGATTTTTCCGTCCGCTGGACCGGATTTCTGACGCCCGCGGAATCTGGCACGTATCAAGTCGGACTAATGGGTTCGATGCAGCGCCTGTGGCTCGACGGGAAACTAATTGTGGATGACGACATCGGTCACGATCCGAATCCGCAGCTAGCGACCGTTCAGTTGGAGAAAGGGCATCGCTACGCGATCAAGATCGAGTATCAGGCGGGTGGGCGCACGACGAAGTTGATTTGGCTTTCTACGAGTGTCGATCCACTCGTGGCGGCTGTGTCTGCGGCTCGCCAAGCGGATGTCGTGGTGGCCGTGGTTGGCATCACCTCAAAGCTTGAGGGCGAGGAGATGAAGGTCGACGTCCCGGGATTCAAAGGCGGCGATCGCACCAGCCTCAACCTTCCGGCGGAGGAAGAAGCGCTCCTGGGAGCTTTGAAGGGGACGGGCAAGCCGCTCGTGGTTGTCCTGATGAATGGCAGCGCGCTGGCCGTGAACTGGGCCAACGATCATGCCAACGCGATCCTCGAAGCGTGGTACTCGGGAGAAGAGGGTGGCACGGCGATCGCGCAGACCCTCGCGGGCGTGAACAATCCCGCCGGACGGTTGTCCGTGACCTTCTATAAAGGTCTGGAGCAGTTGCCGGAATTCGACGATTACGCCATGAAGAACCGCACGTATCGTTACTTCACCGGCGAGCCTCTATATGGATTCGGGCATGGACTGAGTTACACGACCTTCGAATACAGCGGCATGAAACTTTCGAATCCGCAGTTGCAGGCCGGTAATCCGCTGGATGTTGAGGTGGATGTGAAGAATACTGGCAAGCGGGATGGCGACGAAGTGGCCGAACTTTACATCAGCTTCCCCAAGCTGCCCGGTGCACCGTTGCATGCTCTGCGCGGATTCACCCGGGTCCACCTGAAAGCGGGCGAGCAGACACACGTGAAGCTGACACTGACTCCTCGGGACTTAAGCTATGTGAACGAAGCGGGAGACCGCTTCGTCTCTACAGGCGACTACGTGATTACGGTCGGCGGAGGCCAGCCGGGAACCGGGGCACCCCACGCTGATTCTCACTTGATGATTCAGGGCGAACAGAAATTGCCCGAGTAAGCAGTCAGCGCTGGCTCGATGGTGCACGAAGGTTGCTCGAGCTGTCAGTGGCGGCGATCGGGCCGTCTGCGTTGTGCAGCGATCTTCACTTCAGCGAATTCCTTGTACCATGTATTCCGTCGAAAGCGCCGGATGGTAGGTGTAGGCGTAGCTTTTTTCGTCGCGGGAAGAGACCACATTCAATCCCCTGGCGACCGCCCGCGCCCCGGGAGGGCTGAGGCTGCGGAGCAGCGTCCGCTTGCCTGTGGCCAACTCTAGCCGCCAGATTTCGATCGCCGCATCCTTCCCTGTTCGCCGCAGTAAAATCGCCTTATCGTCCGAAGTGAAATCCTGCGGGGTGTCGCCTTTTTGCAGCTGAGAGAGAGGCTGCGGCTGCCCGCCATCTACCGGGAACAACTGAAATTGGGTCGAATCGAGGTTGGTTACGATCAGGTTCTTGCCATCGGAACTGACCGCACGGGCAAGGATGCCCTCGGGGGTGAGCGGCTTCTCGTTGCCGTCCATGTCAACTAGGTAGGTGCGCTCAGGATGTCCGGCCTCGTTTCCCACGCTTACGATTCGCCCATCCAGCAACCATCGCCCATAAAGGTGGCTAACGTTCGAGTGGGTAAGTTGTCGAGCCTCTCCCGTTCCCGTAGGCAGCAGGAGAATCTGGTTAGGTTTAGAAGGCAAACGGCTGATCGCCCATTTGTTATCGGGCGAGAGATCCATGGGATCGCCGTCTCCCAAGCGCACCGCGGGAGAGCCATCCAGGTTCCGGAGAAATGTTCCGTACGAATCTCCGCTGTGCTGGTCACCGAACAGGATCGACTTGCTGTCGGCGGAAAATCGCGCTCCATACGCCCAGTCCATCCAGGTGAAATCGCGGCCTTCCGGATGGTCGGGGGTAAACACCATGAGTTCCAGACGCTCGTCAGTTACATTGAGTAGAACGTTCCCATTGGGAAGCACGTCCTGGATATCGACGTTTCCCGGGGCGGCAAGCAGAGGCCGCTCGCGGCCGCGCAGTGAGGTCGCGTATAGCGAGCGGTAGATGCCGCTCTTGACCGCGCTGAACCAGATCTCCGACTGATCCGGCGACCACGCCAACCCTTGGGTCGAACCAAAGGTGCCGCTGAGTTGCTTGTGATTCCCCTCCAGATCGACCACCGCAACCATTCCCAGGTCGTCACCGAAAACTGGATGATCGAGAAAGGCGATGTGCTTACCATCGCGCGAGAAGCGGGGATGGCTGATCCATCCGGGAGTTTCGTATAGAACCTTGCCCGACGGATATTCCAATCGGTAGACGTGGCGATCGGGAGCGAAGCGGACGACAGCGAAATCCGTGCCGTTGGGCGCCCAATCGGCGTATTGCACATTTTCCTGCAACGGTCGCGGTGCACCACCAGAGACCGCCAGCCGCGCCAGCCGGCCAACGCGAACGTAGCCGGGTCCGATCCCATGGGCATCCTGGAGCACGAGCAGATCCCCCGTAGAAGAAACCGAGAGGAGTGAGGAAACCGGAATGCCGAGCGGGCGAAGCCCGGGTGTCTCCACGGTCCCTGTGAACAGTGCCATATCTGCATCGGAACCCCAGCGAGAAGCAGAGATGAAATTCTTGCCGTCGGACAGAAAGCGCGCCGCTTCTACGAATCCCTGTTGGAAGGTAAGTTGAGTGAACTTTGGCGGTTCCAGATGAGCCGTAGACCGCGCCAGGAACCACGTTCCGGCCAGCAGAAGAACAAGCGCCACCGCGCCCGCTGCCGCTAGCGTCCATGGCCGCGATCGTTTCTCCTCTTCGCCGTGACTGACCGCGCCGATTGCGGTGGAACTGCGCGTCTCGCGCATGACGTTCAGCTGAAAGGCGAGATCTCGCGCCGACTGGAAGCGCAGCAGCGGATCTTTCTCCAGGCAATGCCGAACAATGTGATCGAGCGACGGTGAGATCTCCTGATTGGTTACGGTCAGTTCGGCGGGCTGCTGGTTCAGGATGGCGCTGACCACATCGGCCGTGTTGTCACCATGAAAGGCGCGGCGGCGCGACAGCATTTCATATAGAACAGCGCCAAAGCTGAAAATGTCGCTGCGGGCGTCGACTTTCTTGCCCCGCAACTGCTCCGGCGACATGTAGCCCATCGTTCCCAGCACCAGCCCGAGTTCGGTCTCGTTGGTCGCGGTCGGCATCGATGTTTGCGAATCGAATTCGGATTGCGTCAGTTTGGCTAGGCCGAAGTCGAGAATCTTCACCCGGTCGTCTTTGGTGATAAAAATATTTTCCGGCTTGATGTCGCGATGGACGATGCCACGCTCGTGCGCCGCGGCCAAACCACTGGCAATCTGCACCCCGTAGTCGAGCACCTTGCGCTGCCCCATGGCGCCTTCGGCCAAGCGGGCGCGCAGCGTTGAACCTTCCAACAATTCTGAGACGATGTAAGGCGACGCGGCCACACCGCTTGCGTTCGTCGGGTCAGGCAGCGTTCCCACATCAAAAACGGTAAGCAGATTGGGATGGTTGAGCGAAGCTACGGACTTCGCCTCCTGCTCGAAGCGGCGTAGACGGTCTTCGTCTCGTGCCAGCGAAGACGGCAGGACTTTGATGGCAACATCACGCTGCAAGCGGATGTCGCGGGCACGGTAGACTTCGCCCATGCCTCCCGCGCCAAGTAGTGACTGAACTTCATAAGGACCGAGTTTTGTGCCGGGAGCGAGAGCCATGCGTGGCCGCCATTATAACTTGAGTGTTCCGTCCTCTTATGGGTGGCAGTAGAAAAGAGTTCGCGCAAAATCCCGATAGCACTGATCGGCACACCAGACGCCCCGAGCACGGCTCGCCAGTCGCTTGTCCTGACACCCGGGTTAAGATGAGAGCAGGCCCCATGTGCCCCGAGAGATGAATATCCGCTGGTTTGCCTGCTCGCTAACAGTGCTGCCTTTGCTCGCGGTATGGATGCCGCACGCGGCTGTGCCTCCGCAGTCATCGCCGAATCCGTCCGTTTCTTCGACTCAGCCCGCCGCCGAAAGCCCAATCCGCTTCGCCTACGAGCCCATCGACTTCAAGCTGGACAGCGACGAGACGCCCGAACGCCATGCTCCCGAGACCATGGCCGGCGGCGTGGCCGTCTTCGACTACAACAACGATGGCAAGCTCGACATCTTCTTCACCAACGGAGCGGACCTCAAGACGCTCCGCAAAACTTCCGCGAAATATTCCAACCGGCTGTTCGAGAACGACGGTCATGGGCATTTCACGGATGTCACCGAGAAGGCCGGACTGGCCGGTACCGGCTACGACACCGGCGTCGCCATTGGGGACTACGACAACGACGGCTACGAAGATATTTTTGTGGCAGGCGTGTATCGCAACACGCTTTACCACAACAACGGCAACGGCACGTTCACGGATGTCACGACCAAGGCCGGGCTGAACAAGCCGGATGCAGAGTACGGGCCGCTGTGGTCGGTCGCGGGTGCGTGGGTTGACGTGAACAATGATGGATTGCTCGACCTCGTCGTCATCAACTACCTGAAGTGGGACTTCGATCATGAGCCCGTGTGCGAGGGCTATGGACATCGCGACTATTGCCATCCGAAGTTTTACAAGCCCACGCCCGAACCAACTCTTCATCAATAACGGCGATGGAACGTTCCGCGATGCTTCGGTCGAGGCAGGGTTCCGCGCGCATCCGGGCAAGGGGATGGGCGTCGCGGCGGCCGACTCTGAGCTCTCGGGCAAGATGGACCTGATCGTTCCCAACGACAAGCTGATGAACTCCTTCTACAAAAACAAGGGAGGCGGCAAGTTTGAAGAGGTTGCCTTCGAAGAGAACCTCGCGCTGCGGGAGGATGGAGTCTACATTTCCGGCATGGGCGTCGATTTTCGCGATCTGGATAACGATGGCTATCCCGACATTGTTCTGGTTGCGCTCGATGGGGAGACGTTTCCCGTATACAAAAACACGGGGAAAGGAAGCTTTGTCGAAGTTACTCGCGAGAGCAACATGACGAAGCTGAGTCTGCCCATGGCAGGGTATTCACCGACGATTGCCGATTTTGATAACGATGGGTGGAAGGACATCTTCGTTTCACGCGGGCATGTGCAGTCGCTTCTGGCGTCGCAAAATCTCGCTGTAGCCCAGCCGAATACTGTTTTCCGGAATCTGGGGGGCATGAAGTTTGCAGCCCTGACGGCGGAGGCCGGACTTACAGCTCAGCCTCCTTCGCGGCACAGGGGCTCCGCTGTTGGCGACCTGAACGGAGATGGGCGTCTCGACGTAGTGGTGAGTGCGATCAATGCGCCGGCGGAGATCTGGATCAACCAGAGTCCGGGCGACAATCACTGGATCGAGTTCAAGCTACAGGGGACGAAGAGCAACCGAGACGGCATTGGAGCGCGGATCAAAGTCGTAACGAAGTCCGGGCCACAGTACAACCACATGACTACGAGCGCGGGATATGCGTCGTCGAGCGCAGGGCCGGTGCATTTCGGACTGGGGAAATATGCGTCTGCCGATCTGGTGGAGATTCGATGGCCTTCGGGGATTGTGCAGCAGATGAAGGATGTGGCGGGGGACCGGGTCGTGGTGATGAAGGAGCCGGCAAAATAACGCACTTTGCTGGAAGGCAAAGGCCTGAACCACTGAGGACATGAAGGAAACCCTTATGAGAGAAAACCTTCGTGTCCTTGGTGGTGAAGAATTACTCCAACACCTGATGTAGCGCAGGGTAGATTTTGCGATAGGTGCGATAGTTCTGCTGCATGGTTTTTGAATTCGTTTGGCTCAAGGGAATCCGCGAGGCCACCCGCACCACGTTGTCGCACGCTTCGTCCACGGAACTCCACGCACCGGCTCCGGTTCCTGCCAGAATCGCTGCGCCATAGGCTGCGCCTTCTTCGGCTGCAACAATTTCCACTTCGTGCGCGTAAACATCTGCCTGAATCTGGCGCCACAGTGGCGATCGCGCGCCACCACCGCCCAAGCGGATCGACGTTACCGGAATCTTCATCTCTTCGAAGATCGTGAATGTATCTTTCAGGCTGTAGGCAACGCCTTCCATGACGGCGCGAATGATGTGTCCGCGGGTGTGAGACGCCGTTAGCCCAAGCAGAGCCGCACGAGCGTTGGGGTCGAGATGCGGCGTGCGTTCGCCCATGAGATAAGGCACCCAGAATGCGCCCTCGGACCCGGCGGGCGCTGCGGCAGCCTCGTCCGCGAGAATGTCGTAGGGATCGCGCCCATCGTTAGTCTTCACACCTGACAGCACACCGAAGCGATCACGGAACCAGCGCAGCGATAATCCCGCAGACTGCGTAACGCCCATCACATGCCAGCGTCCTGGAATGGCGTGGCAGAAAGTGTGGAGACGTCCTTGCGGATCGAGTGCGGGACGATCGGTCGCAGCAAAGACAACGCCGGATGTTCCGATGGTGGCGCTGACTGCTCCGGCGCGCGCGATGCCCATGCCGACGGCACCAGCAGCCTGATCGCCGGCTCCAGCGACGACCGGAGTTCCAACTCGCAAGCCCGTAGCCTCCGCGCCGGAGCCAGATACTTTCCCGCAAACATCAGGAGATTCATACAGCGCGGGAAGTAAGCCCGCATCAATGCCGGACTTGCGCAACACTTCGGTCGACCAACGGCGGTTGGCGACATCGAGCAGAAGCGTGCCCGACGCATCGGCCATGTCGATGGCGCGCTCACCCGTGAGCCGGAAGCGCACGTAGTCTTTCGGCAGCATGACATGCGCGACACGGGCCCAGTTTGCGGGCTCGGTCTCGCGCACCCAAAGCAGCTTGGTCAGCGTGAAATTGGTGAGCGGAGGATTACAGGTCAGCTGGATCAGCGCGTCGCGGCCAAACAATTTCTCGAGTTCGTGAGTCTGCGCTTCGCTGCGCTGGTCACACCAGATAATGGCGCTGCGCACGACCTCATCGGCGGAGTCGAGCAGGACCGCACCGTGCATTTGACCCGAGAACCCGACGCAGGCGATATCATTCGCGCTCAGGTTGGAGGACTTGAGCGCTTTATGAACCGCGGCTCCGCAGGCGCGCCACCAGTCGCGGGGATCCTGCTCGGCCCAACCGGGCCGCGGGCTGTGGAACGGCTCGTGGTCTTCCGATCCGGAGGCGATGACCTTACCGGCCTCGTCCATCACCAGCGCGCGGGTGCCGCCGGTGCCTACGTCAATACCGAGGTACGCGATGTTCCCTCCTCGAGGTTTTCCCGTTAGCGCTCGCACCGCGACGGCTGGGCTAAGCGAAGTCTTCCGCCAGTTCTGTCCGTACTTCCTGGGCCTGCTCTTCTTTTTCCTTGACCGATTCCTGAGTTTGTCTCTGCAGGAAGAAATCCAGATTCCCGCGCATCACCAAATGCGGAGCCAACGCAACCTGATGGGATCGAGTGGCGCTCTCCACAAGAAACTCGTGCAGCATGCGGAATGCGATCTGGCCTTGCGCGCGCGGCCGCTGGTAAATGGTCGCGGCGACGGCGCCCGAACGAATCTGAGAAACCAGGTCGGGAAATAGATCGGTGGTGATGATGGTCAAACGATCCAGCAACTTTGCATCACGCGCCGCATTCAGTACAGGGATTGAGGCTTCCGTGGATACGTAGACTCCGGACAGGTCCGGAGTTTTTTCAAACAACCTGCGGCACTTGTTGTAGGCTTCCGCCTCTACGTCGTGATCTTCGATAGGCCTCAGCAGGCGAAGGTTGGGATAAAGAGATCGCAAGGTACTGTCGAATGCAGCGAACTTCTCGGCGTGCTCGGTGATCGCCATGTCGAAAAGGGTGATCGCGACCGATCCTGGGCGAGGGCCAATGAATCTGCCCATCAGATCGGCGGCAATCGATCCGCTGGCCAGTGTGTCGATCGCGACGATGCCCAGTCGTCCACTATGGGGAGCATCGGTGGCGACACAGACGACGGGAATTCGGGCGCGGGAGGCGCGGCGGATCCAGGCCCGCAAGACCTGGGGACGGCTCGGAAAGCTGATGATGCCATCCACTTTGTCGTTGATGGCCGCTTCGAATGCCTCTTCTTCCCCTTCGTCGAGATGCGGATAGGTGCGAAATTCGACCTCTACATTTTCCAACAGGATCGAATCCGCAGCTTCACGAATACCGGCTCGCACCTCGTCCCAAAACGATGTAGTTCCGTGGAGAGTGTTGACCGAGATTCGCAGAGTTTTTTTGGAAGACAAATACCGCGCCGCAAGATTTGGCCGGTACCCGAGAGTTCTTGCCATCTGCAAGACTCTGTCTTTGGTGAGTGGACTTACACCTGGGTTGTCATGAAGTGCTCGATGCACAGATCCGATCGAGGTGCCCAGCGCTTTTGCAATGTCACGCAGAGTCGTGGGAGCTTTGCCCATTTTTCTTTGCCCGCGTTCCCGCCGGCGACCGGAGGTGCTTCAAAATAGCCCTCGGGGGAGGGCTGTCCGGTCGCCGGAAGCGTAAACGTTAACGGAACTTGGCAAAATGCGCAACTATGCGGAAGGCTAGTGTCGATCCGGCGTGTCTGTGGGGCCGGAAGCCACCTGGATGCGACCCTTCTGGTCTGGAATCCCAGAAAGCCGAAAGATCCACTGACAAATTGCGTCGCGCCACACGATGGCTTGGCCCGCCTGATATTGCAGGCGCTGCAGGATGTTACGATAGCGATCCTGGTCGACATGGCCCTGCAGCAACTGCCACTGCGCAATGAAGTCGCGGGCCTGATCCGCGCCGTCGTAGTGGGAATCGTACACGTGTTGAATGACAGTCTTTCCGGAATGCAGCACGTACGTATACGGCACGTGATGGAAAAACAGCAGCAGGTTGTCAGGGCAGTCGGCCAGCGATTCGTACAGCTTTTGTACCTCCGGCGGATACTGGCCGATGTATCCAGTGCCGGTCGCGACGGTGCGATCCATGCCGATTCCCTGATGATCCGCGCGGTGCCATTGTCCCCACCCATTTTCTTCGGAAGATTGCGGACCGGGGTCGTAATGATTTCCCACAATGTTGGTGAGCGTACCTGCACCCAGTGGACCGGTGTAACTCTCATACACATGCCACGAGTTGAGTTGCATCGCAGTGATTGTTTTGACCACGACGGGATCGCTGCCGAAGGCGAGGCGCGTCCACTCGTCGATAATTTTTTCGGAGCTGAGGTTGGGATCCCAGGCGAGGCGTCCAAAGCCATAGAGATTGGCCATGGCGAGCGGACTGCCGAGCCAATTGGCATCCATGCCGACGTTGGCTACGCCCACGAAGCCGCCGACGGGACGATGGAAAGTTCGGCCAGCGACCAGGTCCTTGACCGGCGTGGCATTCGAGTCGACGCGCATGTCGAAGTCGAGAACTTCCTTCCACATCGGCACGAGAAAGCATAGATGGCGCTGTTGTCCGGTGTATTCCTGCGTGATCTGCAGCTCGATGGCTTCGTTGGTGCGGCGTAGGCCGGCGAACAGCGGCGAGGCTGGTTCGCGCACCTGGAAGTCGATGGGGCCGTTTTTGATTTGAATGATGACGTTGTCGTCGAAGGCTCCGTCAAGCGGATGGAAATTGTCGTACGCCGCTTTCGCGCGGTCGTTCTTCAGATCGTGCCAGTCGAGATGATGGTTGTAGACGAAGGCGCGGTAGAACACGACGCCGTCGTGCGGCTTGAGGGCGCGCGCGATAACATTCGCGGCGTCGGCTGGCGTTCGGCCGTAGGTGGAGGGACCGAGCCTTCCTTCGGAGTCCGCCTTCACCACGAAACCGCCGAAGTCCGGAATGTGCCGGTAGATCTCGTCAGCCTTCTTACGCCACCATTCCGCGACCCGCGGATCCAGCGGATCAAACGTGTCGAGACCGCCGATGATTTTCGGGCTGCTTAGATCGACCGCCAGAGACAGCTGCACGCCCCACGGTCGGAACACGTCGGCGATGCGGCTGACTCGCGCAATGAAGGCGTCTTCCAGAATGCCCGGGGCGGCGTTCACGTTGTTAATGGTGCATCCGTTGATGCCGATCGACGCCAGCAGCCGAGCATATTCCCCAGCGCGGGTCAGGTCGCCGCGAACGTTGCCATCGGCGAAGAAGATCGACGGGCCGCCGTAGCCGCGCTCGATGTGGCCGTCGAGATTGTCCCACTGGTTCACCCAGCGGATCGGCGCATACGGCTGCTGCACTTCGTCGATAGCTGCGAGACTCTCGGCGCGCGCGATCTTGCTCAGCAGCGCGAACACACCGTAAAGAACCCCGCGTTCGTTGGAGGAGGCGACTAAAAGACATTCGAATCCGTGGATCTTCGCCGCTTTTAGCCAGTAACCATCGGGCTTCAGCTCTTGCGGTGGACGTAGCGCAGGGGCGAGCGCGCGCAGCTGCGTCAGGTTTCCGAGAATGATGGCGTTTCGCGACGGCGAGCTTGCTTGCACGTGCAAGGTTTTCCCGAGCATTTGCGCAACGCCCGTGACCAGCTCCCTCTGCGCTGTGTTGAGCACTGCGGAATCGCCGAACAACACAATCTCGTCAGGGAGGCGCTGATAGGTCCTGGCTACATGCGGGTCCAGCGCGGAGTAGCGCAGCCAGGCCTCCGCTCCGGTCTCGGCGGAAGTCAGAGTGGGAGCCGACGCAGCGCCGAGCAAGGCCGCTCCCAAGACTGCAAACCGCAGTGCGACACGTCTCGAACCGGTGGCTCGCATCGCAACGAGTATAAGAGGAGACAGCAATCCCGCGTCACAATCTCATTGATTTTGCATCGTTAGAGGCCTACTATTCGCGGCTGGAGGGCCTGCCATGAATGCGTACGGCCCGATCTACCGCCATCTCCTGAAGCTCGCCGCCGTTACCTTCCTGGCCACTTCTGCGTTTTCGCAGGCGCCGCCAAAATACGATCCAGCCACCGAAGGCACCGTCAAGGGAGTCATTGAGGAAGTGAAACTGGTTCCTCCCTCGGGCGCAAAGGCCGTCGCTTATTTAACGTTGAAGAACGGTGCGGATAATGTTCAAATTTTTCTCTGTCCCAAGAAGTTTCTCGACGACATGGGGATCGAGTTTAAGCCGCAGGAACAGATTGAGGTTACGGGCTCCAGGGTGAAGCAGGAAGGAGCAGACTTGACGCTGGCCCGCGAAGTGGTGAAAGGCGGAGAGACTCTAACGCTACGTTTCAAAGACGGCAAGCCAGCCTGGTAGACCCCCCATGTCCTCTTGAAGGGAAAGGGCTGTAGGCCGGACTCCGAAGTGTCAGGGGCCCATCCTTTCGGTAGAACTCAAAAACTCTTACTCCACAGCCGCGAACTGTGGCAATATTTGTTGCAAGACGTGAACCCCCTATGTACTCAGTTCGCTTAATTCTCTGGACGGTAAGCATGGGATATGCGGGATTCCTTTTGACCGGCCAGGGCCTTCGGACTTTCAACAGCCTCTCCATTACGGAAGCATGCCTCGGAGCGTTAACTGGATTTCTACTGGCGATCATGTTCATTCTCCGGGAGAAGCGGCGACAAAGACCTGCCTTAGTCACATATCCCATGGCCCATCTCCTCCCGAATTGGGGCGCATCCGAAGAAGACCTCCGCGCCAATCCAAAGCCGAAGCCTTGATTGCGAAAACTGGCTGAGGTTCTGGGTGCTTATGCCTCCCTTAAAACTGCAGGTGGCTGGCCCGCGTCTGCAATTTCTATCGTAACGAGAAACCGGCTGCCCTAGCCTTCGTGACCGGTGCGACGGCCCACTAAGAGTGTTGGCTTCGAGAGCATCGTGTCCACCCTGCGAGACCGCGCAGCGCGGCGCCCCCTAAGTTAGGTAGGCCAGCCCCCAAATAAACTGGTCGAGGCATATTCTTCGATGCGGCGCGAATCGGGCGAGCCGAGGCTGTTGAGCACTACTAGCTTGGAATGATCGAGGTCTGGCAGCCGGAGCGTTCTCCGATGATAAATCGGCTGGGTCCTTTTCTTGCGCATAGCGACCGGCCTCGCGTGCCCCAGCCTTTGGGACTACGTCAGGCCGCGTTACGACGCAAGCACGGATGCGCAAGCGGCGATTGAGAGCACCGCTTCGGCGCAGGAGCACATCATCATGGCTATCAACAACGAGAAAGTGGACGAGATGACGCTGGCCCTGACAATCCGCACTCGTCAAACCGAGAGCGGCAGCTGCCGGCGGAAGGAACTCGACTACCGGAAAGTCCCGGCCAAGATCAGCCAACGGCCCGCTGGCAGGGGAAACAGTGAGTTTGGTGCGCCACACGTTTCCGCTGTGATTCACCGGATCGTAAGCAATCATCGCGATGATGTAATCGCCCGGTCGAAGGTAGAGATTCGCGAAGGGATGAACGGAATCATTCCTGGAGAACTTGGCGGGCTGAACGAAGTGCGTGTATGACTGTCCGTCGAGCCAGTTCCCGTGTTCGTCCGCAACCTTGGTCACGATGTGAAGCTCGGGTCGCGGCACACCTCCCGGCAAATCACTTTCCTTAACGATTGCCCGTACCTGAATCAAGTGCCGCTGCTGGAGCGTCAGATCCTGAGAGATCTGAACCTTCCAGGCAAAATCTTGACGATCGGGCCCGTTCAACCACTCCTGCACCGGAACGGAGGGTGGCGGAAGAAGGCTTTCTTGAGTCAGCAGGGGAATCGGCTGGCCCGGTGCGGTGGCACGGCCAGCATCGACTGTCCTATGTTGTTGTGCAAAAACGATGGTTGGAATCAGCAGAGCGGTAGCCAAGGACAGTACGAAGAGCCGCATCAAAGCACGTCCAAGTGAATGAAGTGGCGTCCAACGCTCAGCCCTAGCTAGCAACTGGATACGTAGGGTTGGCATGCCCTATTCGTCGGGCGTTGGCGTCGACAAAAAGATACTACAAAGCGTGTCAACCAACGTAGGAGTTCGGTTGAGAAGTGTTACCTGAGCCGGCTACTGGGATAGTCGGCGACACATCGCCGTTTCACCCATTGGTCCCGCTGCCTCTTTGTTGGGAGTTCCTCCGGCCTGAGGCCTCGACCGAAAGTCCGCTCACAAAAACCGCACGAGCCCGACAGTCTCTTCCATAGATTTCCACAGCAAGAAGTTCAATTCCTGTGACGAACAACCTTTACTGAGAAAATTCAAACGCTCACAATGGCTCCGTGCGCGAGAAACTCCTCAACTCGACGGGCAGGCAGGCTGCGGTGCTCTCTCCGGGTCGTTTCGTCCTAAACCCTTATTTCGCAATATTTTGCCGCCAAAGCCCCCGGACGTTGATGCATAACCATAAGAAAGCAAATGCCTTACCAAAGGCGCCGGAAGAGAACGGTCGGAAGTCCGCAGCTAACTCCTTATTTTGGAATATTTTACATGCAAGTCCTTGTGGCTCAATATTTTACCGGCCATCAACCCGATCCTGTGCCCATAAGTGATTTGAAATGAGGATTTTAGAAAAAGTGACGAAAAAAAATCTGAGAGGCACAGTCACTGCAGTCCCCGCCCGGCCGGCACAGCGGTCGACATCCAGGCTCACCCGCCTGCCCCACGTGGCCCTTCCTGATAATCTCAAGCTAGACCTTTATTCGCCCCCAGGAGATCGAATCGCGTTGCCACCTCTGATCAATGTCCGCAGCATCTCGAAAGCCTTTGGCGCCGACCCGCTTTTTCAGAATGTGTCGTTCACGGTTTCTGAGGGAGATCGTATTGGACTGATTGGCCCGAATGGGTCGGGGAAATCCACGCTGCTGCGGATTCTCGCCGGGACAGAAGACACAGATGATGGGGAGATCGCCGTCCGCAAACGGATTCGGCTGAGCTATGTGGAACAGGAGTCGGCATTCCGCGCCGGCGACACGGTGCGGTCGGTGGTCGATGCGGCACTGAAACAGTCCGCCGTGCCCGAGTCGGAGCGTGGAACGCGCTTCGCCGAGACGCTTGGACGCGCCGGCTTTGTGGACCTGGATGCCGAAGCGTCCGCGCTCTCCGGCGGATGGCAGAAGCGGCTGGCGATCGCCGAGGCATTGGTGCAGGGCCCCGACATCCTGCTGCTCGATGAGCCCACGAATCATCTCGACTTGGCGGGCATCGAGTGGCTCGAAGAAGTGCTGGAGCAGGCTGGCTTCGCTTGCGTGGTCATCAGCCACGATCGCTACTTCCTGGAAAACGTTGCCACCGAGATGGCGGAACTCAGCCGCGTGTATCCCGACGGATTGCTGCGGGTGAAAGGACGCTACAGCACGTTCCTGGAGAAGAAGGAAGAATTTCTGCACGCGCAGTCGAAGCGGCAGGAGGCCCTGGAAAACCTGGTTCACTCGGAGATCGAATGGCTGCGCCGCGGGGCCAAGGCGCGCACTCGAAAATCAAAGGCGCGCATCGGCAAGGCCGGTGAATTAATGGAAGAACTCGCGGACCTGAACACGCGCACCCGCAGCAGCACCGCGCAAATCGACTTCTCTGCCACCGACCGCAAGACGAAGCGGCTGATCGAGTTGCAGGGCGTGTCGTATGAAATCGGCGGCCGGCGGCTGTTTCAGGGTTTGAACTTCATTATTTCCGCGGGGCTCAGGGTTGGGTTAGTGGGTCCGAACGGCAGCGGCAAGACTACACTCCTGCGCCTGTTACGCGGGGAAGTTGCAGCGACCGAAGGAGAGATTCGACGGGCGGAAAAGTTGCGCATTGTGTACTTCGACCAGCGCCGCGAGCTCGATCCGACGGTGACGTTGCGGCGGGCGCTGGCTCCGGAGGGAGACTCTGTCATCTACCAGGATCGCGTGGTTCACGTCGCGTCGTGGGCGGCGAAATTTCTGTTCAAGGGCGAACAGCTGAACCAACCGGTGGATCGGCTCTCCGGCGGAGAGCGGGCGCGAGTGCTGATTGCGCAACTCATGCTTCAGCCTGCCGACGTTCTTTTGCTGGACGAGCCCACTAACGACCTCGACATTCCGACACTTGAGATTTTGGAGGAAAGTCTGCTTGAGTTTCGAGGCTCGCTCGTGCTCGTGACACATGATCGCTACATGCTCGATCGGGTGTCGACCATCGTGCTTGGCCTGGATGGTCAGGGCGGCGCCGAGCGCTTTGCCGACTACTCGCAATGGGAGACCTGGCAGGCAGATCGGCTGCAAGCGGCACAGACCGAGGCTCGCGACACTCCGCGAGCAGTGCCGCAGTCAACATCATCGAAGAAGAAGCTCTCGTACCTGGAAGCCCGCGAATATGCCAGCATCGAGGAACGCGTTGCAGCGGCAGAACAGGTGTTAGATGCGAAGAGGACAGCCGCCGAAGACCCGGCCATCTCCAGCGACGCCACACGCCTGATGAACGCCCACGCGGATCTCGAGAAAGCACAGCATGCAGTGGATGAACTCTACGCGCGTTGGGCAGAGCTCGAGAAGAAGCAGGCCTGATTCAGTCTGATCAGGATGCGAGGCAGAAGGCGATGATCGTAACTCCTTGCTCGCCAGTGTTCTTCTCGAGTTCCTTGAGCAGGCGCGATTCGAGATCGTCCGGATCAGGTTTCATCTCACACGCAGCGATCTCTTTGTCGGACGCTCCCTGAAAGCAGAGTTCGCAAACGCCCAGACCGTCTTCCGACCTTACCGGAGGTCCGAAGACGCGGCAGGTCATGGGGCGCGACTCGTAGAGCTCACAGAGTCCCGTCTCGGGGTCGAGCACCGGACAGGGCTCATCATTCGCAAACCCCTCGAACTTTTGCTCCGCGTCTTTCCCTTCGTGCAACAGGCCAGTGACGGGATCGCCGGGAAACTCCGGCGTCAGCCGGGCAACGGACTCGCGGGCACGCTGACGGATGCGCGCGGCACGATTGGGGTCGAACTTTTCCAAGTCGGCGATGCCTCGGCGCAAGCGCAGAGCATCGAGTTGATTGATGGGGAATGCGCCGATGCAGCACTGCGTGCATCCCGGGCGGCAGGCCAGCCACTTGCCGCTGCGTTGCGTCGCATCGGCTAACGCGGAGTCTACGATCTGGATCAGCTTTTGATCCTGGGCTGGAATGCGCGCTGGCATCTGTCGAGGATAACGCATGTGCACGCGAGATCCTTCACTTCGCCTGAAGAGCGGCTCCGCTCAGGATGACAACGTCTCTGTTTTTTACATCCCGAGCAGATTGCTTTGCAGCTTGGCGTAGCCGTGCTCGCGGGCCCAGAGGTCGAGGGGCGCCGAACCGAGTTCGTCGACTAGCGGGTCGGCCCGGCCGTTCTTCGTCAGGTCGATAGTTTTGATGTAGGTCTTGCAGGTGTCGCAGCATTCGACGCGAATGTAGTCGAAGTCGCTGGCGTTGTAGACGGCGAGTTTCTTATCATTCTCCTCGCCGCATCCGGGACAGACGAGGCGTCGGAACTCCCATTCGGCAAGGCAGAAGGAACAGACCATGGAGCGCGCACCGCCGTCGCCCATCTGCCGCAGTATGCCGAGAGTAGGCTTGCGATTACAGAAAGGACAAAGGGCGTGCGAAGTCTGACTGGGGCGAGGCTGGGCTCGCGAACGCAGCAGTTCGGCATAGGGCTGGAGGAAAGCCTGGGCGAGGACTCCCGGGGCGCGGGATGGAGAGTGCGCTGTCCATCCGTTTTGCAACAGCTCGGACCATGCGCCGCGACCCTCCGCGCGCAGTTCATGGCTCAGTCCGGCCAACGGCTTTGGGCCATGCGCTTCGGCCATCGCCAGAAACGCTTCAAATCTCGAACTGAGTTCTGACAGTTCCGGTAGTGTAAGGTCGCGATCCGCAGAAGCTATCGGGGACTGCAGAACGGCGCTCAACCGTTGATGCAGCTCTTCCTGAAAGCGGGCGACGTGAATGTAGAAGCCAAGAATCTCGGCTGCGAATGGGTGCTGTTCGGTTAGCTCTTGCGCGCGGTGGATGCGCCGCTGCCAGGGAGAGACGGACATCGCGCCATTATCGTCTCAGTTCATGATCGGGGCAATCATGGATGCGGGATGGCAGTCTTCTGGTGTCGGCTGCTAGACACAGGGATCGCTACGACTTCTTCCCGACGACTTCTTCCTGATTGACTCTTTTCGGGTAGCGGAGGTATAGTCTCCCAATTCTGTCTGGGCTACACTCCGGTCGCCGGGAGTAAAGTATTGCGGCGGCCGCAACCTTCAACCTCCGTCTCACATCCTAGGTGATCAGGGTCCGCATCGCAGTAGAACGCGCGCGGTAGTTGCTGGAGGTTTTCATGGAATTCTCCCGCAGGACTTTTCTCAAGGGCACCATCCTCGGTGGTGCAGGCCTCTCTGTACTTGGCTTCGATCTCACTCCGGTCTACGCCCAAACCCAGAACCTGAAAATTTCACGAGCCAGCGAGACGCGCAGCACGTGTCCCTATTGTTCTGTGAGCTGCGGTGTCATTATTTACACGCTGGGCGACAAGGCCAAGAACGCGATCCCGCAGGTGGTGCACGTAGAGGGCGATCCCGACCACCCCATCAACCGCGGAACGCTGTGTCCCAAGGGGTCGTCGCTCGAGCAGGACATTATGAATGATCGCCGGCTTCTCAAGCCGCAAGTGCGGCGGCCGGGCGCGACGGAATGGGAAGACATTCCGTGGGAGCAGGCCTACGACGAGATCGCACAGAAGGTGAAGAAGACGCGCGACGACACGTTTGTTGAGAAAGACGCGAACGGTCATACCGTCAATCGCTGCGAAGGCATGGCCTTCACCGGCGGCTGCACCGACACCAACGAGTTTAATTATCTGGTGGTCAAGAGCATGCGCAGCCTGGGGGTCTGCTACCTGGAAAACCAGGCCCGGGTTTGACACGGCCCTACGGTCTCCAGTTTGGGGCCAACATTCGGACGCGGGGCGATGACCAATGGCTGGATCGACATCAAGAACACCGACATGATGTTGATCATGGGCGGAAATCCAGCCGAGAACCATCCTTGCGGCTTCAAGTGGGCGATTGAAGCCAAGATTCACCGCAATGCGAAGACGATCGTGGTCGATCCGCGCCTCACGCGGACGGCCGCGACTGCGGATATGTATCTGCAGATTCGCGCGGGCGCCGACATCGCGTTTCTTGGCGGCATGATCAACTACGCAATTCAAAACAACCGCATCGCCCACGATTATCTGGTCAATTACACGAACGCTGCGTTCATTATTAAGGACGGCTTTAAGCTTCCAGACGACGGACTGTACTCGGGCTTCGATCACGAGAAGCAGGTTTACGACAAGGCAACCTGGAACTACGAAGAAGGCGGGAACCTGGAGGGCAAGCCTGTCATGCCAACTCCCGCCGGCCAAGAGCCACCCGCATCGCACACTCAGACTGCTGGGCAAGCGGGCGCTCCGAAACAGGAGGGGCAGGGTTACCAGGGTGCGAGTCCGGCGGGAGCCAAAGGCGGAGCTGCGGTCGCACCAGCGTTGCCACCAAAGATTGCATTTGATTTTTCCCTGCAGCATCCGCGCTGCGTGTTTCAACTGTTGAAGAAACAATACGAGCGCTATACGCCGGAGATGGTCGAGCGAATCACGGGCATTCCAAAAGACCTGTTCCTGAAAGCGGCCGATCTTTACACTTCGGTCCGCAAAGACGGGGACATGAAGAAGGTCTCGACCATCATCTATGCGGTCGGATGGACCCAGCATAGTTTTGGCACGCAGATCATTCGTACGGCCGCGATGCTGCAATTGCTGATGGGGAATATCGGACGCGCGGGGGGTGGGGTAAATGCTCTACGCGGGCACTCGAACATTCAGGGCGCGACCGACATGGCCGGCATCTTCGACATACTGCCGGGCTATTTGAAGATGCCCAATCCGTCTGACGCGGATCTCGCCACGTATCTGAAGAGGATTACTCCGACGAGTTCCAAGCCAGATCCGTGGGATTCGTTCAACTACTGGTCGAACACACCGAAGTTTGCGGTGTCATTCTTGAAAGCAATGTACGGCAACGCGGCGACCAAAGAAAATGATTACGCCTTTCACTACCTGCCGAAGATCGACCGGAACTATTCCTGGGTGAACATCTGGAATGACATGTACGAAGGCAAGGTCAAGGGGTTGTTCGCGTTCGGCATGAATGGCGTGATGATCGGGCCCGATTCGGAGAAGAACATTGATGCTTTGAAAAAAGCCGACTGGCTGGTGGTCTGCGAGATTTATCCGGATGAGACCAGCGAGTTCTGGCGCGCTCCGGGTATCTCAACGGACGACATGAAGCAGATCAACACCACGGTCTATCGCTTGCCGGGCGCTGGATTTGCGGAGAAGGATGGGACGTTCGTAAATTCCGCGCGCTGGCTGCAGTGGAAGAACGTGGCGCTGCCACCGCCGGGTCAGGCCCGATTGGATCAGGAAATCCTGGCGACGATTTTCCTGAAAGTGCGTGAACTCTACAAGAAGGAAGGCGGGAAGTTTCCCGACCCGGTCCTGAATGCGACGTTCGCGTACACGAATCCGTATAACCCGTCGTTGTCGGAGATCGCCAAAGAGATCAACGGGAAAGCGCTTGCCGACATCACAGACCCCAAGACGAACGTGACGATCAAGGCAGGACAACAACTGCCGGGATTCTCTTGGCTGAAGGATGACGGCACCACGCTCTCCGGCAATTGGCTTTACTGCGGATCCTGGACCGAGGCGGGAGCCCTCACTCAGCGCCGCGGGACCGAGGATCCATCGGGCCTTGGCGTTTATCCGAACTGGGCGTGGTCGTGGCCGATGAACCGACGCGTGTTGTACAACCGCGCGTCGTGCGATGTTGAGGGCAAACCATGGGATCCGCCTCGCCGTCAGGTTTGGTGGGATGAGGGGAAGCAAGCCTGGGCGGGAGTCGACGTGCCCGACTTCAAGCCGGACTCGCCGCCGAAAGACCATATGGGACCCTTCATCATGAATCCGGAGGGCGTGGGGCGGCTGTTTGTGCCGCTCGGCGCGATGGCCGATGGGCCATTCCCCGAATTCTACGAGCCCATGGAGAGTCCGATCGCAAATCCCTTGCACCCGAACCAGTCCAACAATCCGGTAGTGAAGAAATACAAGACCGACATGGACAAGTACGGCACGGTCGACCAGGGCTTCAACGTGATCTGCACCACGTACCGCTTAACCGAGCACTATCACTACTGGACGAAGAACAATCCGATGAACGTGCAACTGGTACCGGAGCCCTTCGTGGAAGTTCCGGCTGAGCTTGCGGACCGCATGGGGATTCGTGGCGGAGAAAGAGTCAAAGTCACCAGCGCGCGCAGCCATTACATTGCGAAGGCGATGGTCACGCGGCGCATCCGGCCGATGAAGATCGACGGCAAGGAAATGTTTCAGATTGGTCTCCCGATTCATTGGGGATTCCGCGGAATTGCTGAAGACGAGGGGAAAACGGCGAAGACACTGGCAAACCAACTGACGCCGACAGTAATTGATCCGAATGCATTCACGCCGGAGTTCAAGGGGTTTCTGGTGAAGATCGAGAAAGTGTGAATGTGGATTAGCACGGGGGCTAAAGCCCTGAGATTATGGGCCGCGGTTTCGCGGCCCCTTCGACAGGCTCAGGGCAGGCTCTGAAGGGCCGCTCTTCCACGTTTGTTCGAAGCTTGATGTGGAGGCGGGAACAAGACGCCATCGGAAGGGCGAGATTTACACGAGCAGGCAAGAATGAGCGACCGCAAGACACTTCAGATTCGGCAAATCTCGGGACACTCCGGGCCAGCAGCCGGGTTCGACATGCAGCGCGATCCGGAAGTGTGCAAGCTGATCGATACCACGATCTGCATTGGATGCAAGGCTTGCGAGGTGGCGTGCGTCGAGTGGAACGACATGCCGTTCAGTCCCACCACGTTCGATAACACTTACCAGACGATGCCGGAGACGCGCTGGAATTTCTGGAACCTGATCAAGTTCAACGAGCACCAGCGCGAGGACGGCACGATCCAATGGCTCATGCGCAAGGACCAGTGCATGCACTGCGCCGATCCCGGTTGCCTGCGCGCGTGTCCGGCCGATGGCGCGATCGTGCAGTACACCAATGGGATTGTCGACTTCCAGCAAGAGAACTGCATTGGCTGCGAGTTCTGCGTCTCGGGATGTCCGTATGACATTCCGAAGTTCAATCCGGCGACGAAGAAAGTTTACAAGTGCACACTGTGCTCAGACCGTGTAGGCGGAGGGCTGGAGCCGGCTTGCATCAAGGCATGCCCGACGGGATGCCTGAAATTTGGGACCAAGGAAGACATGATGTACATCGCGGAAGAGCGGGCCAAACAACTCCGCGAGAACTTTGGATTCGAGCATGCCGGTGTGTACGATCCGCAGTCGATCGGCGGCACGCACGTGGTCTACGTTTTGCACGATGCGGAAAATCCTGAGCGCTACGGCGGCCTGCCGAAGAACCCGGTGATTCCGTGGAGTTATACCGTGTGGAAGTGGCTATTCAAGCCGGTGCTGGGGACATTTGCGCTGTTCGGATTACTGGGCGTGCTGCTGCACTACGTCACCGTCGGACCGCGGCGGCCGCAGCCGGAACCGCCGCTTAAGAAGGAGGGCGTCTGATGTCCACTGCGATTGAACGATTCGACGATAAAGCGCGCGACGCCTTCGATCAGATCGGACAAAACGAAGTCCGCGTAGGCGAACTACTGCGGCACCGGGTGTACACGCGCTTCCTGCATTGGATGGTTGCGCTTTTCTTTTTCCTCGCGCTGTTCACGGGATTCGGGATATATCTGCCATGGCTATTCCGCTGGTTCACACCGATCTTTGGCGGCGGACCGCTCAGCCGCGAGATGCATCCGTGGTTCGGTCTGGGATTCGTGGTTTTCTTCGGGCTGCAGATGCTGAACTGGATCAGGCCGATGACGTGGACAGCGGCCGACACGAAGTGGATGCGGAACATCCGAAATATCGTCAGCGGAAAAGAGAAGCAGGATCCGCCCGAAACCGGGTTTTTCAATGCTGGGCAGAAAGCGCAGTTCTGGGAGATCGTGGGAGGTTGCGCGGTTTATCTAGTCACCGGAATTATTCTGTGGGCAGGCACGCGCACGTTTGGTCGGTGGGCGGTAGCGGTCAGCTACATCCTGCACGATATTTCCGCCATCATCATGCTGGGCGGAATCTTCATCCACATTTACCTGAGCACGATTGGCGAGCCGGGAACGTTTCAGGCGATGATTCGCGGCGCAGTCAGCGAGGCGTGGGCTTGGACGTTCCATCCAGCCTGGTACAAACAGATGACGGGGCGTGATCCAGTCGAGGCGTGCGAGGAAGCGCGGCAACAAGGTCATTTTGAAGGCAAGTAGTTTGGCACGGACCGCAGGGCCAATGCAGGACCTTCGTTGAAGGTACTCAGGATCGGGCAGCAGGCCGCACCTGCAGCGACGGCCCCCTCTCAAGCAGACGGTTGAGTTCTTCGACGAGAACGGAAAACTCTTTCGGATTCTGTTCCAATTCAATTTTGGCGATCAATTCCTTCAATCGCTGGTTGGCGTTAGCGTCGACTGGCATGGCTCTTCCTCCGAACGTCGGAGCCTGTGTTTTCTTTGTGGTGATATTTGTCGCACTGCCATCTCGCGCATCTTGGCCGCGTGCTCGTGAAGGGCCGACCGGAGCTCCGAAAGAATCGGCGCGAAACTCTTATCGTCTGCCGATACGGCACGGGCACACAGTTCGCGAATGCGAAGGTCGAGGCGACGAGGTGACACAAATCAAATTTGACGCAGCGGTCGCGTCAGACCCATACAGTCTTTTCTGTAGAGCTTAATCGGTCGCTACCTAAGTGATAGCGGCAAGGGCGTAAGCGTAACGAAGGGAAGGAGGATCATCAGGCTTTCGCGCGGCTGACCGATCCGCTATCGCTGGACTGATCTTTACAATGGATTTTTTGAGTTGGACTATTCCCCATGCCTGGCTCAAAGTAGTGGGACATCTTCTGCAGAGTGGCAGAAGACCATCCAGACTTTGGGCAGTTTGGGTTCCCCGCGAATGGGTTCCTGTCGTTAATCGTCGTCTGCAAGAAGGCCTGCACCGGCAACTGAAAAGGTCGGGGCGTTTGAGAATCCTGCAATTGGGATGAGGGGGAGAAGTGTCGGACAAAAAATCTATCGTAAGCCTGCGCACGGTCGCCGAACGGGTTGGATTAGCGCCGTGTTCGGTTTCTGCCGTGCTAAACAATACACCTGCATCGTGGGCGATTCCGCAGCGAACCAAGGAGCGGGTCTTCCGCGCGGCTGGCGAATTGAATTATCGTCCGAATCTCTGGGCGCGATCTTTGCGAACCAAACGCACCCGCGTGGTTGCGGCTGTCACGTCTGACATTGGCCGCGCGCCGGTGGCAAGAGTTGTGGCCGGAGTGCAAAGACTGCTGCATCGCAGGGGTTACCTGCTGGCGCTCGCAACTTTTGATTGCGCTTCCGAGTGGAACACCATTCCGGTTCAACTTCAGCAACGCGGGATCGAGGGTGTCATCGCGATTGACGCCATTCTGCCGCAGGGACTGACTTTGCCCGTCGCGTCGGTGGAACTCGAGTACATGGACTTTCCAGAACCATTGGCCGAAGAGATGCACGCGTGGCTGTCGGAGTTGGGAGAGTCGGCCGCGGATACGGTTCTGCGGCAGATTGAAAAGGAAACGGCTCCTCGCCGGATGAAGGTGGTTCCCAAACTGCCAAGCGCCTACTTCGATCTGCCGAACGAGCGGCTTGGCGTGGAAGCCGGGGCTCGGGAACGCGCTTAGAAAATCAACAGAATTTCGCCACCATAGCGCCGATGGTCTGCCGGCGCTATGTGTCTTACCGCCCTGTACCACGGCAGGTTTTTGCACGCTCCAGAATTAGGAACAGCAGCAGCAGCAGCTTTACGTTCGTATTCCAAAGTGCGGAACGTATGCTGAAAGATCGAATCATGGGGCCGAGTTTGCAGGGCCTGCCATAGCTCGGAGAGAGTGCTGACCTTCTGCCTGCCGATGCGCAGCAGGTTCTCCGATGTGTTGAAGTAAAACGGCTTGTCTGGTTTGCGCATGAGGTTGCAGCTTTGTAATGGTGTTAAGTAGCGGGTTGGGGATGCGGGGTTGTCTCTGGGCGCGCGTTATCCAACCGAAGCGCCTGCGCGGAACCGGTTGCCGCCCTCTTCCGCGACATCCAGGCGCACTTCGCAGAGTTCGCCAATTAGGGTTCCGGCCCAGCGGTACACATTGTTTTCGCGCACCAGTTTTCGCATGTGCTGCATGCGTATTTGCTTCTCTTCGGGTTGCATCTCGAGGGCCGCGCAGATCGCCTCTGCGGTCTGATCGATGTCGTAGGGATTCACCTGAAGGGCATCGCGCAACTCGCGGGCGGCTCCGGTGAAACAACTGAGAATCAGGACGCCACGCTCGTCGCTTCGAGTAGCGACGAATTCCTTCGCCACCAGATTCATGCCATCGTGCAGCGAAGTTACCAGACACAGATCGGCGGCGCGGTAGTACGGCTCGATCTCCTTATGACTGTGCTGGCGGTTCAGCAGGATGATCGGCTTCCATTGGTCCGCCTGAAATCTCCAATTGATGCGATCGGCCTCGGCCTCCACTTCAGCTTGCAGGTCGTGATAGCGTTTGATGTGGGTGCGCGTAGGGGCGCCAATCTGCACGAAGGTAAACACTCCCTGGTAGCGCGGATACTTTTCCAGAAAGCGTTCGATCGCCAGAAATCTCTCCAGGATTCCCTTGGTGTAATCCATCCGGTCGACACCGACACCCATGAGCGCAGCCTGCACACCGAGGCTCTTCAGCAACGACGCCCGTTCTTCATAGGCCGATTCGCGCGGAGGCCCGGTTGCGTTCGCGGCGTCCGTCAGTTCCACGCTGATGGGGAAGGGACGCACCGAAGTGCGATGGTCGAGACGCTGCACCGAGAAGTGTTCCCAATCGATGCGCGATTCGACGATGCGATCGACGGTCTGCAGGAAGTTGGTGCAATGCGCCTGAATATGGAATCCGAGGAGATCGGCGCCCAGCAGGCCGTCCACTAGTTCGCGTTGCCATGGACAAATCCCAAAAGCCTCCGGATTCGGCCACGGAATATGCCAGAAGAGGGCCACGCGCGCATCTGGCCTGCGCTTCTTGATCATGCGAGGCAGCAGCGCAAAGTGATAGTCCTGCACCAGCACCACCGGCCGGCTGACGTTCTCCATCTCTTCGAGCAGGGCATCGGCGAATTTGCGGTTGACTTCCTGATAGCACTTCCAGTCGGCGGCGCGGAACAGCGGGCGCGTGTGCGCGATGTGGCAGAGAGGCCACAACCCCTCGTTCGCGAAACCGTAGTAATATCCTTCCTCCTCATCTTTGGTCAGCCAGACTCGACGCAGCGTGTAACGCGGATCGTCCGGTGGAACCGGCAGCCGGTCGTTCGCATCCACCATTTCCGTATCGGCATCGCCCGATCCGTGCGCCACCCACGTTCCATCGCAGGCACGGAGGACGGGTTCGAGCGCGGTCACCAGGCCGCTGGCCGGAACGTTAACCTCGATGGATTTTCCGCGCCTTACGTGCGTGTAGGGTTCGCGGTTCGAAACGACAAAGAGTCTGCCGTCTTGCAATTTGGCGCGCACATGCACCGCGAGGCGATCAGAGGTCCACATCGACTCTCCACTCTCACGCAGTCGAGCTTCCAACTCGGCGGCCGAGCGCGCCGTGTTCAGGCTCTCGGCAAAGGTGGCCACTTCCCGCGCCAAAGGACGAAACATCTCCAGATCCGGGACTTTGATCCGCACCGTACCTCGGCCCGTGCGCAGGGCCTTCATCCAGTGCGCCGTTCGCGCAATGGGTCCAGCGATGCTCCAGCGCACGATCAGCAGCGTAATCAGGACAATCAGGACAACGTGTGCCAGGGCGCTGAGGAAGGTCTCGCGCCAAATCCGTAGACTCTCTTGCCGGATGTATCCGGAGTCATGAACGATGGCGAGACTGCCGATCAGATCATCTCCCCGGTGCAAGGGCACGGCATAGATGTGGATCGAGGCGCTTCCCATTCGCACAAAGGCGCTGGCACTATGATTCTGCTGGAGGGATTGAAGGACAATCGCGGGCGCTGTCGCCATCAGCGGCTGAATGCTGGTGGTGACGGCGATGGGGTGGCCCTGCGGGTCATAGACGGCCAGCCCGGCCAGATGCTCACGGTTGGCGAATTGCTGGACCGTTCGCTGCAGGGGGTGCTGCGCGTCGCGCTCCAAGTCACGTTCCACGTTCCGGGCAAGACTATCGCCCAGCACCTCGGCGCGGCGTTGCAGATCTTTTTGCAGCCCCCGGTTTAGCACCATCACCTGGTAGTAGGAGGTGCACAGCGAAACCAGCGTGATGCCGATAACGAGCGAGACGATCAGCCTGGCGCTAAGCAATCGCATCTGGCACGTCCTCCGAAGCCCACGCGGGCGGTCTTAACCCTAGAAATCACCGGGAACAAGAGACACTGCCGTATGATTCGGACTGCTGACGGACAACAGCCTTCAGACATGCGGCGCGGTCCACAGGATCGCGTCAGGAGACGAGGGCGCCAGACGAACCGCTCGAGTTGACTCGAAAGGACGCGAACCTGTGCGTCCGTCGCTTCTCCGGCGAAGCAACTAGCCTCTATCTGAGGACGGGAACGTGTAAAAGGTTGCACAAGAGGTGCCAAAAGCTAAGGCCTTGGTTCTTAAGCGGTTTTAAGCCAGCGAGATCCGCAGAGCAGAAAGCGGCATGTAATTCTTTCCACTCGATGAGCCCAGGATGACCTGAATCATTTCCAAGATAGGGTGGTCATCGAATCCGCCGGCAAGTTAAGCTCGGCGATCTTGTCGGCTTGTTTCAGGGTTGCCGTCTTCACCGGACCGGAATTCGTTACGACCAGAACTTTTTGTCCATCCGGGTTCTCGAAGGCCACCTGGTCTACGTCGGCAAGCTTGCTGGTGGACTCGAACCGTTTGGCCCCTCGCCGCACCTGACGGGAGAAATGCGCGAACGCCCAATATTGTCCGCTCCGAGTGATCTCTTTCGTCTGCGAATTGATCGTCACCATGCCCCCGCATGGAAACGGCCCGATGTTCGGCCGGCCTTTTTCATCGAGCGCCAGATTCCATCCGCTGATCGCCTGACACCAATGTCGGATCGCCTGCGTGAACGTCTGGCCCCAAGTTGCCCATTCGGTTGCATAAACAGGGGACGTGTAGTCGGGACCGCCTTCCGTCCAATACAGCTGGGCGTCGGGATGCGCGTCGTGCACCTTGTCCATCATTTCGGGAGTGCCGACGTATCCGTGGAATGCGATGGCGTTGCAATATTTACGCAAGCCCTCTTCGTCGAGCTCGCAGATCGCGCGGCCCCACAGGTTGTAGTTATGGTCAAGCATCCAGATCTTTGTGGGCAGGCCACTCTGCTGAAGCGCGGGGCCAAGGTGATTCTTGACGAATCCAATCTCATATTCCTGAGGCCATGAACAGGCTGGCATGCGGCCATCCTGATCGGTATCGACTTCATTTTGCACGGTGACAGCTTGCACCGGGACGCCTTCCGCTGCGTAGGCCTGCAGGAACTTCACAAAATACAGCGCATAGGGGCCGAAGTAGTGCTGCCGCATCGAGCCGCCCAGCATCGAGCCACCAGCCTTCATCCATCCGGGAGGGCTCCATGGCGACGAAAACAGAAACAAATCCGGGTTCTGCTTACGCGCCAGACGCAACATCGGCAGCACGTAGGCTTGATCGTGCGCGATGGAGAATCGCTTCATCTCGGGATCGGGATCGCCTTCGTCGTAGCTGAACACTTCGGTGGAATAGTCGCTGGATCCAATGCAGGTTCGGCAGACGTTCATCGCCATTTCCGAGGGATGAAACAGGTCGTGAAACAACTCTTCGCGGACAGGCACGGAGAGCTGGTTGAACATGTAGCAAGCCGCATCGGTAAAGGCCGCGCCGAAACCGAGTATCTCCTGATACTTCTTGCTGGGATCGAGCACAATCGCGTTCGCAGCCGTGGTGCTGGCTGTCCGCCACGTTAGACTGTCCGCGGCAGCGTAGCGGAGTTTACCTCTCGTGACGCGTACCGAGATGTCTCCCGCTGGTGGCGGGGCTGCGGAAGGTGCGAGGGCGGAAGCTAGGTCGGCAGTCGCGGTTGCGGTAAGTCCCACGGCAGATAACTTCAGGAAGGTACGTCTTGTCTGTTCGTTCGACACAGAGTTCTCCTGGCAGGAATCGGTTCGTCGTGAGTATAGTGCGGGAGTAGAGTGTGTGAGTATTGTTCGAAAGTATAGGTAAAACATTCCGAAGATCACGGAGCAAAGATGAGATTCAAATGGCAGCGCGGTTCCTTATTCGCAATAATTTTCGCCTGCGTGTGGGTTATGACTGCGATTGCACAAACTAACGGCTCGCAGGCCGCTGGCCCCGGGTGGAAGCTGGTTTGGAGCGACGAGTTCAACGGACCGAACGGATCGGCGGTCGACTCGTCGAAGTGGGTTCCCGAAACCGGCGGTGGCGGATGGGGCAACAACGAGCTTGAGTACTACACCAACCGAATTCAGAATGCCTGGCAACAGGATGGCAACCTTGTGATCAAGGTGCTGCCAGAGAAATACATCGGCACTGAGGGCGTATCGAGGAATTACACTTCCGCCCGGTTGAAGACGCTGGGCAAATTTTCGCAGACTTACGGACGCTTCGAAGCGCGCATGAAGATTCCGCGCGGGCAGGGCATCTGGCCCGCTTTTTGGATGCTGGGCAATGACATTGAAAAACCCGGCTGGCCCGATTGCGGCGAGATTGACATCATGGAGAACATCGGCAAGGAACCCGCGATTGTGCACGGCACGATTCACGGGCCGGGATATTCCGGCGCGGGCGGCATCGGCTCATCCTTTTCTCTGCCGGGCAACCCGAGCTTTGCCGACGATTTTCACATTTTCGCCGTCGAGTGGGAACCGAATGCGATCCGCTTCTACGTCGATGATCATCTATATGCGACACGCACGCCAGCGGATTTGCCGAAGGGTACGAAGTGGGTTTACGACCATCCCTTCTTCCTATTGCTCAATGTGGCGGTGGGCGGCGACTGGCCGGGAAATCCGGACGCGACCAGCATATTCCCGCAGACCATGCTGGTGGATTATGTGCGGGTCTACGAACCCGCAAAGGACTTGAAACACTAACAATGCCACTGTGTTCATCGTCTTGACCTGGCCACCCTCGTCGCCAATTTTCCTCAGGGCAGATTGACCCCAGCCAAATTCGTAGGGGTAGAATCGTATAAAATCGATTCCCGGAAAATCCTGCACAGGAGAGTCGCATGAGTAAGGTACGGGTTCTGGTAGGCACGCGCAAGGGCGCATTCATTCTCACAGCCGACGGCAAACGCCAAAACTGGGAGGTGAGCGGGCCGCATTTTGCCGGGTGGGAGCTGTATCACCTGAAGGGATCGGCAGTCGATCCGAATCGCATTTACGCGTCGCAGACCAGCGGATGGTTCGGCCAGGTCATTCAACGGTCCGACGACGGCGGCAAAACCTGGCATCAGCCGGGAACTCCTCCGGGCGAAACGGGTGGTCCGGGCGGCACGCCCAAGGGCGAGAGCAACAAGTTTGTTTACGACGCAGCCGCTGCGCCTCTCACGACGCATCAGTGGTATGACGGCACGCAGCATCCCTGGGAGTTCAAGCGGGTATGGCATCTCGAACCGTCGCTCACCGATCCCGACACCGTGTATGCCGGAGTCGAAGATGCCGCGCTGTTTCGCTCGACCGACGGCGGACAGAACTGGCACGAACTGCCCGGCCTGCGCGGACACGGTACCGGCCCGAAGTGGCAGCCAGGCGCGGGAGGCATGTGCCTGCACACGGTGATACTCGATCCCAGCAATCCAGACCGCATCTACATTGCGATCTCGGCGGCGGGCGCTTTCCGTACCGACGATGGTGGAAAGAGTTGGAAGCCGATCAACAAAGGTCTCTATTCAAAATACATTCCGAATCCGACCGCTGAGATCGGCCACTGCGTGCATCACATCGCGATGAATCCGAAGCGTCCGGGCGTGCTATTCATGCAGAAGCATTGGGACGTCATGCGCTCAGATAACGCCGGTGACCAGTGGACAAAGATCAGCGGCAATCTGCCGACTGACTTCGGCTTCGTTATCGACGTGCACTCGCACGAGCCGGAGACGGTTTATGTGATCCCCATCAAGAGTGACGGCGAGCACTACGTGATGGACGGCAAGCTACGGGTGTATCGCAGCCGCGCCGGGGGCAATGAATGGGAGGCGCTGACCAAGGGCTTGCCGCAAGAGAATTGCTACGTCAACGTGCTGCGCGATGCGATGGCCGTGGATACGCTCGACAAATGCGGCATTTACTTCGGCACCTCGGGCGGGCAGGTGTACTGCTCTGCCGACGCGGGGGACAGCTGGAATCCGATCGTCCGCGATCTGCCGGCCGTGCTCTCGGTGGAAGTGCAAACGCTCGCGTAATCGAAATTCAGAAATTGCGAGGGTGTCCCATCCTTCTCGCGTCTTTTTGCGAGAGGATGGGGTCTTTGACTTTGCCGCTCTCAGGATGGTAGCGTCGCTGAGGTTTTTCCCAAGGAGACAAATGAGAAGAGCACTGGTTGCGGTTGCATTGTTGTTGTCGTTTGCGAGTGCGGCAGCAGCACAGGGGAAGCAGCCGGCAGCCAAGACGGCGCCTCCTCCGATCGAAGCACAAGTGCGCAAGCTCTGGGAGGCTTACAAGAACAAAGACAAAGCGGCTCTTTCGGCAATGCTGGATGGCGGCTTCCGCCAGTTCGAGGAGGGCATGAGCACGTTCGCTGACAAGAAGGCCGAAGTCAATTCCGTGGATGAGTTTGAACTCCTCAATTACACGCTCAGCGATTTCACCGTGAAATCGATCGGGCCAAATGCCGCGTTGGTTACCTATATCGCGCACTACGAGGGCAAGTCCGGCGGCGAAGTGTCGAAGGCAAAGAGTGTCTTTGGAGAAATCTGGATTCGTGCGGGCGGTCAGTGGAAAGATTCTTATATGCAAGAGACATACGTAAAGTGAGGATGCGGTTGAGATGCCGGTAGTCATTCGAGTTGAGCTCCCGCAACATCTTCGCACGCTGGCGCACGTGGGGCACGAAATCGAGATTCAAGTCGACGGTCCGGTGACGCAGCGCTCGGTGCTGGATGCAGTTGAGGCGACGTATCCCATGCTGAGGGGCTCGATCCGCGACCACGTCACCAAGCAGCGGCGCGCGTTCTTGCGATTCTTTGCCTGCCAGGAAGATTTGACCCACGAGTCCCCGGACGCGCCGTTGCCTGATGCAGTGGTGTCAGGGAAGGAGCCTTTCCTGATTATCGGGGCCATAGCTGGAGGATAGCGAAGCTCCCGTTCCTCTTGTAATCGTGGGACCTCATGGCGTGGTAACATTCTGCGGTGTCGATCTCCGATACTACTCGCGCGGCGCAAGAGATTCAGCTCCAGGTTCAGCGCGGAATGTCGGGAGAACGGCGCCTTCTTCTGGCATTCGAGATGAGCTTGTTCGCCAGGGATCTGGCCAGGGCAGGAATTCGGCGAGATCATCCGGGGTGGGATGATGCACACGTTGCTCGGGAGTTGCTGCGACTCGCCTTCCTACCAAACCCTCTGCCCGCGCGGTTGCGATGAGCCTCCCGGAGGTCTTCGAAAGAGTCACCGCAGCGCTCGATCAAGCCGGCATACTCTATATGCTGACCGGGTCATTCGCCAGCGCGCTTTACGGAATCCCAAAATCGACCCAAGACATCGATTTTGTAATCGAAGCGACCGCCTCGCAATTGCGGACTTTCGTTCAGAGCTTGCCGAGCGAGGAATACTACGCGGACTTGGAAGCAGCTCTCGAAGCTCAGCGGCGCGAATCTTTGTTCAACGTAATCGACTTACGCACCGGCTGGAAGATTGATTTGATTTTTCGCAAGTCACGAGCCTTCAGTCGACAGGAGTTCGATCGTCGGCAATCGGTGGAGTTGCAGGGGGCGCGACTTTTTGTGGCAAGCGCCGAGGACATAGTCGTCGCGAAGCTCGAATGGGCAAAGCTGGCGAACTCGCAGCGCCAAATTGAAGACGCCGCGGCTATTTTGAAGCTGAGATGGGAAGCACTGGACCGAACCTACCTGGAGAAATGGATATCCGACTTAGGATTACAGGATCAGTGGCGTATCGCACGGCGCGCAGGCGGTTTGACATGAAACCGAATTACCCGCGAGCAATCCGAATCAACTGTGGAAGCACATGCCCGAAGGCCGATCCTTCCGGCCTGCCGAAGTCGAAGTAGATCTTGCGGTACATATCGTAGAGCTCGCGATATACATCCTGCGTGTCTGCCTGCGGCTGGTAGACAATGTGCATGGGACAGATCTTATCCTGCGCTTCTGTAATGGAGTTGAAACTTCCGGCAGCGAGGAAGGCAAAGATCGCCGAGCCCAGGCCCGTTACTTTGCCACTCGGCACCAGCACCGGACGCCCCAGCACATTCGCGTAGACCTGGTTGAGCACGGGATTGCTCTGCGGGATGCCTCCGCCGTTGATGACGCGCTGCGTGGGCGCGCCGTATTCGTTCATGCGATCCAGAATCACACGGGTATGAAGTGCCGTTCCTTCAATGGCCGAGAACAGCTCGTCTTGCGCGGTGTGCAGCAAGTTCCATCCCAGCGTCATGCCGCCGAGATTTGGGTTCACCAGAACGGTTCGGTCGCCGTTGTCCCAGGTCATGCGCAGCAGGCCAGTTTGACCAGCATGATAGTTTTCTAGTCCCTTGCTCAACTCTTCGACTGTGGTGTTCGCTCGTTTGGCGATCGCGCTAAAAATGTCCCCGGTCGCGGAGAGTCCCGCTTCGATGCCCGTGAACTGCGGATGCACGCTGCCCGGTACAACTCCGCAAACGCCAGGGATCAACCGCGGCTTAGCCGCGTAGGCGATGATGCACGTGGACGTGCCCACAACGTTGACGACATCGCCTTCTTTTGCGCCCGCGCCGATCGCGTCCCAGTGTGCATCGAAGGCGCCGACGGGAATCGGTATTCCCGCGCGCAACCCGAGCTTCTCCGCCCAGTGCGGTGCTAACGTTCCGGCGATCTGGTCGGAGGTCGCATACTCGCCTTCGAGCTTCGGGCGCACGCCCGCCAGAAGTGGGTCGACTTTCGCTAGAAAACTCTCCGGCGGAAGGCCACCGAGGGACGCGTTCCACATCCACTTATGCCCCATGGCGCAGACGCTGCGCTTCACGCGACGAGCATCAGTGATTTCGCACAGTGTGGCTGCGACCATGTCGCAGTGTTCGAATGCGCTTACAAATTTTGAGCGTTTGTCGGGATTGTGGCGCAGCCAGTGCAGCAGCTTGGCGAATCCCCATTCGGAGGAATACACGCCGCCGCACCACTCAATCGCTTCCAGCTTTTCGAGTCGCGCCAGTTCTGTAATCTGCGCGGCTTCCTGTTTGCCGCGGTGGTCGCACCACAAGTAGTAGTCATCGAGAGGAACCATTCCCTCGCCGACCGGAATCACGCTGGAGCCCGTGGTATCGAGGGCGATCGACAGCACCTGATCGCCAGCGATTCCTGCGGACCTTACAGCCTGCCGAGTGGCCTCGGCCAGGGCACACATGTGATCTTCGTGGGATTGAGTCGCGAAGTCGGGATCTTCGCGCTTGCGATGCAGAGGGTATTCGGAGATGGCAGAGGCCAGCAGGCCGCGCTCGCTGTCTACGATGGAAACCCGCACGCTGAGCGTGCCGAAATCGACTCCCGCCACAATGGCCATGATCTAGATTCTCGAAGCGCCTCGGAAAACGACGGCCAGCGGTTCGCAAAAACAGCGGCTAAAGCCTGATCCGAGGAGGCTGCTCTTTACGCGGCCCTAAAGGGGCCGCTCTTCCACCTCTATGTGGGAGTCAATTTCCGTGCCAGTGCATCTGGTATCCCAAGTACCGTATCGACGCTTCGTGCACTGCAGCCGCTGTGGTTGAGAAATTTGCAGCGACGTGATGCTCGAAGCCGTTTTCGCAGATGTAATGCAGCAACTTCTGCAGGTTGGCAATTTGTACCACACCCACGCCGCCAAATGTATTCAGCGCATCGCTGGTGAACGAGCCTTCGCCGACGTATCCGCGGATCACTCCGGCGGTGTCGTCGGTCGAGAAGCGCGCGAAGCTCATCGCACCCGGCTTCACGCGGCCGACGACGGTACCGAACGTGTTCTCCTTGCCGACCGTTCCGGCGATGATCTCCTGGAAGTCCATCCGCACATCCTGGAAGAAATGTTTGGGCAGGTTGCTGCAATGGAAGCAGACGGCCTTGTTGGGATCGTCGCCGTAATTGTTGTTCCAGTCGAGCAGAGCGCTGGGCGTTTGCGAGGCCAGAGCGAGCGCATGCATGCTCAGTGTGCCACACACGTCGACTTCGCAGGCGGCCGGCAGCAGATTGTTGCTCATCATGCTCATGATGGTGCAGGGGACGACACCGAAATATTCTTCCATCGAGGTCCAACATTGCACGGCGCTGATCTTGACGTCGGTCTGTTTCATCCAGTCATCGATGACGTAGCCGAGTTTCGCCATCTTGATGAGGGCTGCATCCGGAACGCCACCGGTTGTCACGTACTTGCGAATGTCGGCAAGCTTGCCCTGCACTCCAGAGTGATCGTCTTTCAGCTTGGCGATGCGGCCGAACACTTCGGACAGATCGAGCGTCTCGGTCGAGATGCCGTGAGCTTCGAGGAGCTTCTCGCTGTAGCGGACGGTGTTAAATGCTGTGGGCCGCGCACCGATGCTGCCTACGCGCAGGTTGCGCATGCCGTTGGCCACGCGGCATACCGCCGAAAACCATGCGAGGTCGTTCGCGAACTCTTTCGAGTCCGGACTGACGGTGTGCAGTTTCGTCAGCGAATAGGGAATGCCATACTGGCGGAGATTGTTACATGCCGACATCTTTCCGCAGAAGCTGTCGCGGCGGTGCAGGATTGTCATGTTGGCCGCGTCGTCCGGCGTCGCCTGCACCAGTATTGGGACGTCGAGCCGGGCCATGCGCATGGTGTCGGCAATCGCGCGCTCGTCGCCAAAGTTCGGCAGCGACACGATCACACCATCGATCTCGTCCCGATTCTTTTGGAACAGCGCAGCGCAGCGTTTGGCCTCCTCGTGAGTCTCAACCGCGCCGTGCTTGCTCTCTTCCGGGGCTAGCACCACACAATCCATGCCGGCCTTCGCCAGCGCCTGGATCATTTCTTCGCGTCCGGATTTTGCCAACTGATCGGGAAAGAATCCGCGATTCCCGATGATGACGCCCATCGTCATTTTCTTTTCAGACATACAAACCCTTCTTCCTTCTATGAACGGAAGCAATTAAGAATTGCCAGCCATCCGCGCCCGCTCTTTCGCAGGTGAAAATCGCAAGCTGAAGATCAGGCCAAGAATCAGCAGGACCGCTCCCCACCACACATTCGCGTGCAGGTTGTAGAGAACCACCTGATGCTCCGGTGGGGAGATCAATTCGTAGATCCCGGTGCCGCAGATGATGGCGCCGTTCACGGCCAAAGAAATGCCGATGAAGTACCAAATCGACAACGATCCGCCGGATTTCATGGTTTCCTCCTACCAGAAAATGATTTGCAAAATGACAAACACAATCGCCACCACGACTCCCCAGAAAACCGGGCTGTGGAACATGGAAACATGCTCTTCCTTCGGAATCGGCGTCAGGCCGTAAACCAAATCCTTCAGCTCGGATTCGGGTTTGGGTTGCGTCATGTAGCTGACTACGACGGTTACGATCACGCAGATCGAGCAGCACCAGAGCGCGCGCATCATGTTTTGCGCCTGATCTTGCGCTTGAGACGAAAGAGCTACGTATCGGACGGCGCTCGGGTCGACTTTAACCCATACATACATGCCGACTGAGGACAAGGTTCCTGTCAGCAATCCCCAGAAACCAGCAGCTGGCGTAGCCCGCTTCCAGAGCATGCCGAGAATCACTGTGCCGAACAGCGGCGCGATGAAGAAACTGAAGAGCGCCTGGACGTAGTCCATGATGCTTTGAGCGTGCATTACCAGGTACGCCGTGAAGATGCTGACGACGACTCCGATCACCGTGCACCAGCGGCCCATGCGCACTTTCGAATCGTCTGACGCGTTCTTGTTGATCAGGGCGCCATAAATGTCATAGGTCCAAACCGTGGTAAAGGCGCTGACATTGCCCGCCATTCCGGACATGAAGCCTGCGATGAGGGCGGTAATGCCGAGACCGAGCAAGCCAGGTCCGCAGTAGCGCGCCAACATCAGCGGCAAGACTTCGTCATAACCGTGCAACCCCTGCGCCTGTCCGGCTGGGGACCATGCGAGATCGGCCGGCACGAGGCGCAGCAGACTGCCGGTGTGGGGATCGCGAAGCAATGCCAGACCGAGCAGGCCTGGAAGAATGACGATGAAAGGAACCATCATCTTGAAGGCAGCGCCGATGATGGGCGCTAGTTTGGCAGAGCGCAGATCTTTCGCAGCCAGGACACGTTGCACGACCAGAAAATCCGTAGTCCAGTAGCCCATGGAAATGACTGCCCCGAGACCAAACACGATGCCGACCCAGTTGATGCCCATAGGGTTGTCGGTGAAATGACCCAAGGTCGACCATGCATGCGTGTACGAGCCGGGATTAGCCACATGCTGTTCCGTAAGGTTCTGGAGTATCTTTGCCTTGAGTCCGCTCCACCCGCCCGCCTCAATCAAGCCCAGAATCGGGATCAACAGCGCTCCCGCCCAGATCAGAAAAAATTGCAGAACCTCATTGAAGATTGCTGAACGCAAACCGCCAAGAGCCACATAAATCATGACGGTGACGGAAGAAATCAAAATGCTGACGTTGATATCCCATCCCAGCACGACCCTCATCACGACGGCCATGGCGTACATGTTGATGCCGCTCATCAGAACCGTCATGAACGCGAATGAAATCGAAGAGATGGCCTGAGCACCCGGACCGTAGCGAAGTTTGAGATATCCTGGAACGGAGTGCGTCTTGCAAATGTGGTAGAAGGGCATCATCACCAGCGCGAGGAACAGCATCGCGGGGATGGCGCCGATCCAATACCAGTGCGCCGCCAGGATTCCATACTTGTACGAATTGCCCGCCCAGCCCATCAGTTCGAGCGATCCCAAATTCGCCGAGAGGAATGCGAGACCTGCGACCCAGGCCGTCATTTCACGGCCGGCCATGAAAAAGTCTTCACCGGTGTTCGCTTGTTCTTTCAGGTAGAGGCCGATCGCGAGCACAAGGGCGAAGTAGAAAACGATGATGACCATGTCGACTGGTGAGAGATGCACCAGCGTGGAGGAGCTCAGCACCAGCAGAGCAGGAGTCATTAATTTTTTACCTGTCCGTAGTAGGCGTTGCGGCCGTGCTTGCGCAGGAAATGCTTGTCGTGCAATGCGCGCGCCAGCGGCCGGGATTCAGCGTTGATCGACAAAGTGTGGAGCGCCATGCGCGCCACGAATTCGAGAATCACTGCGTGATGGGCCGCCTCAGCGGCGTTGGCTCCCCAACAAAAGGGAGCGTGGCCGGCGACCAGCACCGCCGGAATCGCGTTGGGATCCAGCTTTGAAAACGTACGGCAGATGGCGCTGCCTGTTTCCAGTTCGTAGTCGCCCTCTATTTCTTTCGAACTCAGATGCTCCGTGACGGGAATCGGGCCGTGGAAAGAATCCGCGTGCGTGGTGCCGAAACATGGAATCGGGGTTTCTGCCTGGGCCCATGCAGTGGCAAATTCCGAGTGCGTGTGGGCCACGCCTCCAATGCCTGGAAAGTGCTTGTACAACTCAAGATGGGTTGCGAGGTCCGAAGACGGACGCAGGGTTCCGTCGATGATTTTGCCCGCGAGATCGGAAATCACAATCTGCTCGGGCGTGAGTTCTTCATAGGGAACACCGCTGGGCTTGATGGCGACGAGTCCTTCGCCTCGATCCATGCCGCTGGCATTGCCGAAAGTGTAGAGCACAAGGCCGCGACGAACCAGTTCCAGGTTCGCTTCCAGCACCTCTTCGCGCAGTGACTTCAGCAGCATTTGGGGAAAACTGGGAATCCTCTGCGTTCAAAAATTGAGCGCGCAAAATCGTTTTCGTAAACGTTTACGCAACGGAACATTAAACGGAGGCCCATACGTTTGTCAAAGACTTCATCCTGATCTTGCTTGGGGCGCAAGAGGCTTAACACAGGACACGGAGGGCATAGAGGAGTTCCCCGACGTTACGATGCTCTCACCTTCCAATAAACCGCGTAGCGTTCGTGAATCACTTGGTTCAAAGGAACCAGTGTGATGGGTTGTGGCTGGCCGACTGCGTGGAAAGTGAGGGCTTGCTTCGCATCGGGTTCAATCCACGCCGTGGGGTGAACGGGATTCGATACTATGTCGGGCACCTTGCTCTGGGCGCTTGACTTTGGGCCTGGGCCGCTGTAGGACATGTCTCTCGTGACCTCGTCAAACCGACCCGCCAGCACCAGCG
Organism: uncultured Acidobacteriaceae bacterium; assembly: GCA_963706645.1. Lineage (GTDB taxonomy): Bacteria > Acidobacteriota > Terriglobia > Terriglobales > Acidobacteriaceae > Sulfotelmatobacter. Next base: position 7,389 of record CAVPNR010000002.1, on the reverse strand, counting down.
GGCCGTACATCGCGGCTTGGATGGTCGAGTCGTCGGGCATGCTGTCGATGTGCAGCGCCATCGGGAGACTGAGTTCGATCTTGTCCCCAGTCTCCCAGATACGGTTGAGCGTCAGATAACTGCTGGGACTCGAAAATGCCGGCACCGTCGTCCCGTTGACTCTCACGCTGCCACCCCGCGCCCAGTACGGAATGCGGAGGTTGATTGCCAGTTGAGCCGGGCTCTTGGTGGAAACAGTAATCGTGGTTCCCTGCTGCTCGGGAAAACGAGTCTCCTGCTTAAGCTGAACGCCTTTCTCGGGCCACTCCAGTTGCGAATCGATATAGAGATTCACGTAGAGCGAATCGTCGTCGTGGAAATAGATGGTGTCGACCAGCTTGGCATATTCCTCGGATCCCGTGCCAGTACAACACCAGAAAGCATCCAGAGGCTTGCCGAAGGTCTTCCAATATCCCGAAGCGAGCGGCAGGTAATACATCATGGTGCCGTCTTCGGGATTGATGGTGCCGAGACGGTGATTGAAGAGGGTGCGCTCGTAGTAGTCCATGAGGCGGGCGTCGGGCGACCAGCCAAACAGATGGCGCGACAACTTCATCATGTTGTAGGCGCAGCAGCACTCGGTAGTATCGGGACCCAATTCGGTGGAGAGTTTGCCAGGATCGGTGTTCCACGACTCGCCGTTGCTGGTGCCGCCGGTGCAGTAGGAGCGTTCTGTGACGACTTCATTCCAGAAATATTCGGCGATGTCGCGATAGCGGCGTTCGCCGGTGAGTTCGTAGTAGCGCGCCGCGGCGATCACCTGCGGGATGTGCGTGTTCACGTGCAGGCCTTTGAGTTCGTCGCGGTGGGCTGCGAGCGGGTCGAAGCACTGCTTTTTGTCGAAACGCGGCGCGATCTCGAGATAGTCCTGCTTGCCAGTCACGGCGTAGAGATTGCAGAGCACTTCGCCCATGCCTCCGAATTCGGTGCCAAGGACGCGCTGCATGTGTTCGTAGCTGAGCGACTCGGTATAGCGATCGACCCAGGCGGCCATTTTCTGGGCCACGTCTAGAGCCTGCTCGTCGCCGCAGTAGACATACATGTCGAGAAGGCCGGCCATGATTTTGTGGATCGTGTAGAAGGGAGCCCAGACTTGCTGGCGCTCGCGGAGGCGATCGAAAAATTCGACCGGGAAAGCGCTGAGGTAGCCACTCTTCAGATCGGCCTGGCATTGGCTGAGTCCGGTTACGACTGTGGCGGCGTTGTTCTTCAGGTCTTCATCCCCGCACGCGGCATACATCAGAGCGCAAGCAGACAGGTAGTGGCCGCCGGCGTAATGGCCGCGAAGTTCGCAGTCAGGCGCTTCCCATCCTCCCAGCGGCTGCGCGGTCGTGGTGATTCCAGCGGTAATGCGGAAGGTGTGAAGGAGACGATCGGGTGGCAAAGAGTGCAGATATTTCCGGTCGGCTTCCATCGCGGTCTTGCACGGGCCGTCGCCGAGCCGCACTTGCCTTAACGGAAAGGGCGACGCTTTCCAGGCAACTTTCTCGCGATGGACGGGCTTGCCATCCTTTTGGGTAGAGTCGACGACAGGATCTTGTGGACGAGCGGCCATCAAAGCTTTAGGAAGCAGGGTTGATCCAGCGGCGCCCGCGGCCGCGGTTAAGAAGTGCCTGCGAGACCATGATCCGAAGTGCGGCATCGGTTTCTCCACTCTAGGGTAGCAGTGCAACGGTAATGGATATTGTCTACACTAATCGTCGAATTCGCGAAAGATCGAGTGCAATGTCGTGTTCGACGTTGAGTCAATAACATGAGCGGTGCGACCTTTGACGTGGTGATTGTGGGCGCGGGAATCGTGGGGGCAGCCTGCGCGGACGAGTTCGCGCGCCGCGGGATGCGGGTCGCAGTCGTCGACCGAGACATGGTGGGCGGCGGGGCCACTGCGGCTGGGATGGGGCACATCGTCGTCATGGACGACTCCGAGGCACAGTTTGCCCTGACGCGATACTCGCAGCAACTCTGGCAGGCGTTGCGGCCGGAATTGCCGGTGGATGTCGAATACGAGCCGTGCGGCACAATCTGGGTCGCGGCCGACGAAGAAGAAATGGCCGAGGTGTCGCGCAAGCATTCGTACTATGGAGAGCGCGGAGTTCGGACTACCGTGCTTGACGCGCAGGCTTTGCAGAGACTCGAACCCAATTTGCGCGGCGGCATGGCAGGTGGCCTGCTCGTGGCGGCGGACGCGGTGCTCTATCCGCCGTGCGCGGCCCGTTTCCTGATGGAACGCGCGCAGAAACACAGGGCGGAACTTCGCTTGGGCGCAGTCGCTACGGAGATTGGAAAAGGGGGCGTGCGGCTGTCGGACGGTACCGAGATCCACGGTGAAAGGATTGTGAACGCAGCGGGAGCCTGGGCGCCGGAGCTGCTGGGCGGAATCGAGATCAAGAAGCGCAAGGGACATCTTGTGATTACCGATCGGTATCCCGGATTTCTGCGGCATCAGTTAGTGGAGCTTGGGTACTTGAAGAGCGCACATTCGGTGAGCCGCGATTCGGTGGCCTTCAATGTGCAGCCACGGCGCACCGGACAGATTTTGATTGGATCGTCCCGACAGTACGGGGCAGAACACAAGGAGGTTGATCAGGAAATCCTGCAGCGCATGTTGCAGCGCGCACAGGAATACCTGCCGGGGCTGGGACCGATGTCGGCGGTACGCACCTGGACTGGATTCCGTGCGGCTACGCCGGACAAGTTGCCGCTGATTGGCCCGTGGCCAGGAGACAACTCTCTGCTCCTCGCGACCGGGCATGAGGGGCTGGGAATCACGACTTCACTGGCCACGGCGAGAATTCTGGTGGATCAGATCACTGGGACGAAGCCCGAAATTCCAATTGAGCCGTACTTGCCTTCGCGTGTGGGGAAGGAAGTTGCACATGCCTGACGCTACGTCGGTGACGTTGAGTGTGAACGGTTCGCCCGTGGGTGTCGAGCCAGGCGCAACGGTTGCGGTTGCGGTGGCGATCGCCGGGCAAGCGTCCCGAACCTCAGTAAGCGGGGAGCCTCGTGGGCCTTTGTGCGGGATGGGGATCTGCTACGAGTGCCGCGTTTCGATTAACGGAATCCCACATTGCCGGAGTTGCCAGATCCTTTGCGAAGCGGGAATGGAAGTGAGAACTGATGGCTGATTCGCGGCTGCGCTTCGACGTGCTGGTGATTGGGGCAGGGCCCGCAGGCATGGCAGCCGCGGTGCGGGCGGCGGAGTGCAGCGTTCGCGTCGGAATCGTCGACGACAATCCGTCCTGCGGCGGCCAAGTCTGGAGAGGTTCCGGAGACGAACGCGGCCCAGAGGCTGCGAGATGGGCCGAGCGACTGTGTAACAGCAATATCACAAAGCGATTCGGGATGAGAGTGTGTCATCAGCCGGAAGCTGGCGTACTTTTGGCCGAGTGCGCCAATGATCTCTGCGAATTGAGCTATACGAGTTTGGTTCTGGCAACGGGTGCGCGGGAGAGGTTCCTGCCCTTTCCCGGCTGGACTCTACCGAACGTGATGGGAGCCGGGGGCCTGCAGGCGATGGTGAAATCTGGACTGCCCATACGCGGCAAGCTCGTAGTGGTCGCCGGATCGGGGCCGTTGCTGCTCGCGGTCGCGGCCTACCTGCGCAAGCAGGGTGCCGAGATTCCAGTGATCTGCGAGCAGGCACCGTGGAGCAGGCTAGCGCGATTCGGTGCAGGGCTGTTGGGCTACCCGGGAAAGATAGCTCAAGCCTTGCAATTGAAGAAGCAACTGGCCGGCATTCCGTTTGCCGCGAATTGTTGGCCATTGGCGGCGCACGGCGGTTCGGCGGTTGAAAGCGTTACTATTTCTCGAAACGGCAAGACGGAAGTTATCCCGTGCGACTATCTGGCTTGCGGATTTCATCTGGTTCCAAATGTGGAGTTGCAATCGCTGCTGGGCTGCAAGTTGAGTGGCGGCTATGTGCAGGTAGACGACTTGCAGCAGAGCTCGGTCAAGGGAGTTTTCTGCGCAGGGGAACCGACTAGTATTGGCGGTGTGGAGTTGGCTCTGGTTGAGGGACAGATCGCCGGTCTAGCTGCAGCTGGGCACGCGACCGCATCGCGAAAACTGTTCGCAGCACATCGCAAGGCACGTCGCTTTGCACGAATATTGGATCGGACATTCCGTCTGCGCCCGGAGTTGAGGGACTTGCCGTCCGCTGAGACGCTGGTCTGCCGCTGCGAAGACGTTCCGTATGCACGTTTGCAGGACCATCGGTCATGGCGGTCGGCGAAGTTGCAGACGCGTTGCGGTATGGGCCCGTGCCAGGGACGAGTATGCGGGCCGGCCACACAGTTTCTTTTTCAGTGGACTCCGGATTCGGCCCGGCCGCCGGTTTTCCCCGCACGCGTCGAAAGTCTGGCCGGAGTCGTTCGCACTCAGGGATGAGGGAGGCTTGCGATGAACTGGAAGGGCGTGATGCCCGCAATCACTACTTGCTTCAATACCGATCTCAGCATCGATCACGCGTTTATGGTGAAGCATTGCCGCCTGCTTCTCGATAACGGATGCACTGGAATCGTGGCCCTCGGGTCGCTGGGGGAAGGCGCAACTCTGACGCTCGAAGAGAGGGTTGCGGTGCTCCGCACGTGCGTCAAAGCCGTTCACGGACGCGCGCCGGTGGTCGCGGCGATTTCGGCACTCTCGACCGCGGAGGCTGTATCGATGGCGAAGGTTGCCGCGAACGTGGGCTGCGATGGCCTGATGGTGTTGCCTCCTTATGTCTACAAGGGAGACTGGCGCGAGATGAAGGCCCATGTTGCCGCTGTTTTTAGCGCTACGTCCCTCCCCTGCATGCTTTACAACAATCCGGTGGCTTACGGGACTGATTTTTTCCCAGAACAGGTTGGCGAACTGGCGACGGAATATGAAAATCTCGCGGCGGTGAAGGAATCGAGCACGGATGTGCGGCGAGTCTCGGCGATCCGAGCATTGCTTGGCAGCCGGCTCGAGATTTGTGTAGGAGTCGATGATGCCGTGTTGGAAGCAATTGGAGTTGGAGCGACGGGATGGATTGCCGGCCTGGCGAACGCTCTGCCGCACGAATCGGTGGAACTGTTCAACTGCGGAATCAACGGGGATACCGATAAGGCTTTCGAAATCTATCGCTGGTTCCTGCCGTTGCTGCGAATGGACACCGTTCCGAATTTCGTTCAGCTCATCAAGCTGGTGCAGGCCGAAGTTGGAATCGGTAATCCACGGGTGCGGCCGCCACGCCTGGAGTTGGCGGGCCCCGAACTCGAGCATAATAAGAAGATCATTCGTGATGCGTTGCAGTCCCGGCCGCAGTCGGTGTCTGGCTATGCATTACCGACAGGGAAATAAAATGCCGACGACTTCATCCAAAATAAAAATCGCAGGCCGGTCGCTGATCGGATTTCGGGAAGGCACGGGCGCGGGCGAGGCGATGTATGCGACGAATCCCACGACCGGCGAACGCTTGCAGCCTGGATTTATTCCGGCAACGGCCGAAGAAGTTGAACTCGCGGCTCGACTGTCCAGCGAGGCGTTCGAGGTCTACCAGCACGTTTCTGGACGAGACCGAGGGGTGTTCCTGCGCGCCATTGCAGCGAAGATTGAATCGATTGCGGAGGATGTGATCGCGCGTGCCGCGCAAGAGACCGCTTTGCCGCAAGCACGACTGCAGGGAGAGCTCGCTCGCACATGTGCCCAGCTTCGTCTGTTTGCTCAGGTAGCTGAGGAAGGATCGTGGGTGCAGGCGCGAATCGACCGCGCTTTGCCCGATCGTAAGCCCGCGTCCAAGCCTGACATTCGCTCGATGCTGCGGCCGCTGGGTCCTGTTGTGGTGTTCGGGGCAAGCAATTTTCCACTAGCGTTCTCGGTCGCTGGAGGAGATACAGCTTCGGCACTGGCGGGTGGCAACACCGTGATCGTGAAGGCACATGCAGCGCATCCGGGCACTAGTGAATTGGTCGGTCGCGCCGTGCGGGAAAGCGTTCGGGAATGCGGCTTGCCGGAGGGAGTGTTCTCGCTTCTGTTCGGCAGCGGTGCACAAATTGGGACGGCGTTGATGAAGCATCCTCTGGTGAAGGCGGGCGGGTTCACGGGCTCACGAGTCGCCGGAAGAATTCTGATGGACGTGGCCGCGTCGCGTCCTGAGCCGATTCCATTCTATGCGGAGATGAGCAGCACGAATCCGGTGTTTGTTCTGCCGGGCGCGTTGCGGGAGCGTGGCGAAACAATCGCTGCGGCCCTGCATGGATCCTTCACTCTGGGGGCCGGGCAATTCTGCACGAAGCCTGGGATGGTTTTTCTTCCAGAAGGCTCCGACGCTGCGGCGTTTGCGAAGAAATTGCAGCATCTGGTTGGGGCATCGGCTCCATTTCATCTCTTGACCGAAGCGATTCACTCTTCGTATGACTCCTCGGTCGCGACGCGCAAGACGGACGCGGCGGTCAAACTGATGGCTGAGGGTCCGCACGCGGCAACTGACGCGAGCTTCGCTGTGAGCGCTGCGCTATTCGAAACCGATGCGGCGTCTTTTCTTGGTTCGGATCTGGATGCGGAGATTTTTGGACCTACGACTCTGCTCGTGCGGCACTCGACCAGAGACGAGGTTCTCGCGATTGCCCGTGGACTCGAAGGTCACTTGACTGCAACGATTCACGGCACCGAACAGGATCTGCACGACTTTGCCGACCTGATTGCGATTCTCGAAAACAAGGTTGGACGGCTGGTGTTCAACGGTTTTCCAACCGGGGTCGAAGTTACGCACGCCATGGTGCATGGAGGCCCGTATCCTTCGACATCGGATGGACGGTCCACGTCGGTGGGAAGCCAAGCGATTTTCCGGTTCGCGCGGCTGGTCTGCTATCAGGGATTTCCAGACAGCGCGCTCCCTGATGCGCTGAAAGAGGGCAATCCACTGGGCATTTGGCGGATGCTGGACGGAGAGATGTCGCGGTAGGATTCCGTCGCGCCGGACTCGGCGCTAGATCTGGTAGTCGATGTCTTCCATGATTCTTTGCATCGACTCCGAGGGTGGTTCGCCCTGCGTTCCGGAACCTTCCAAATGCTGAACGCGCTCGCGGAGCTTGTTCACTTCGGTCGCCACGGCCGCAAGCGCCTCCGAGAGCGGGTCGTTGATCTGCTTGGGATCGGTAATGACCACGCGCTTGCCTTCGCGAAATATGATGTGTCCGGGCACGCCGACGACTGTGGAGTTCTCGGGAACATTGCGCAGCACGACCGATCCGGCGCCGATCCGGCAATTCTTGCCGACAATAATGTTGCCGAGAATCTTCGCGCCGCCCCCGACGACTACATTGTCTTCGAGCGTAGGATGCCGCTTGCCGTGCTCTTTGCCTGTGCCGCCCAAGGTCACGCCCT
>CAVPNR010000001.1:0-8875 GCA_963706645.1 uncultured Acidobacteriaceae bacterium | reverse complement strand
AGTTCTCTAATATACGCGCCCGGGGGGTAAAAGACAAACCGGGGCGAGTCGAGACGTGAGGTTCTGAGCGCTAAGGTGATTGCAACAGTTGCCGGCAAACAGCAAGCGACGAGGCAGAACTTTCCCCCTTACTGCAGCTTCGCGTACTCCGCCTTAGCTTGCTTCAGGACTGGGATGTCGGGGTCGGCGTCCTTCCAGAGGGCGAGAAAGTCCCGATAGGCAGCCTTGGCCTTGGCGGTATCTCCAGACAAAGCGAAGGCTCGGCCTGATTGCAGACGCGCTGCTACGCCTACGGGATCACTGACGACAATCCCTCGATGGTCGAGGATTTTCTGGAATTCCGCGGCGGCTTCGGCACCGCGGTGTGCAGCCAGGTAGGCTTGGCCACGCACATAGACCGGATAGAGGGACCCAAAGAAACCATGAAAACTGCTGGGGGGTGATGCCAGATCGTACGGAGCTGCGACTTGGAGCACTTTGATCGCCTTGAAAGGCTCGTTGCGGTTAAGAGCGAGAAGTGCGCGGGCCGTGGCCAGGTAATTGAATCGGACTGAGGTGTCTTCGGGAAAACGCTTTTCCATATCATTCGCGAGAGCTTGCGCTTGCGAAGAATCTCCCACGACGGCGAAGACAAAGGCAGCGCCATATTCCACTCCACGATCTTTGGAGAGTTGAAGGGCAGCCATCGCGTCTCGCCGCGCGGCAGGCACGTTCCCGAAAAAGGCTTCCCGGAGTGCCGAACCGATTTCGTACTGAGCCACACTTCCCGACTCGGTGGACCGCTCAGCCAACTCTGACGCCCGTTGCGACATTCTCCTGGCCTGCTGCACATGACCGAAATATCCCAGTACAAAAGCCTGGTGGTTGTCCATGTCTTGCTCAGCCCCCGCTTTGCCCCTGGCCCGATCCACTTCCCGGTCCATAGCTGCCTGGTCACCCTTTAGGAAAGCGAGATCGTAGCTCTGAATCGAGAAGGCTGGGTTTTCCAGTTTGAGCTTGGCGGCCCGCTGTAGGGCATTCTCAGCTTCCGGCAAGTGGCCAAGCTCTTGATGGCCGAGAGAGAGATTGAGATAGCCGAAGGTAAATCCCCGAGCGAGTGCGACCGACGCTTCGGCTTCCTCGACGACCTTTTCATAGTTTGCGAGTGTGGGGTAGATGATGCCGGAGAGAAACCCGTGAGGGGCGTATTCACGTGGGTAAGTCTGCGCCCACAGTTCGCAGGTTTCGCGAGCCTTTTCCATGTTTCCTGTAACCTGCATCTCGTAGGAAGCGGTAATGAAGAACTTTTCGTTGTCGCTGGCGCGATCGCGCAACTCATAAGCCTTGCTGGTGCTCTCGGCAGAAAGAACTGGTTCTCCAATGTCGCCATACATGCGCCCTAGTGCTGCATGGGCGGCGGCGAAGTTGGGATCAATCGCGATGGCACGCTTGAAAAAGGGCACCGCAGCGGCCGAACCGGAGGAGCCAGCAACCTTGTAAGCGGTAGTTAGGGCGCGCAAGGCTTCGAGCGACGGTGTGGTCGCCTCCGCTAGCGGAGTGTTGTGTTTCTCGACCGTGGTGAGTGATTCACCGACCCGAGTTCTGAACTTGCTCGCAATTTCGCCCAGAGCATTCAGCACATCTTCTTCTCTCGCAGCTTGAGCCTGCTCCTCGGCAAGCACTTGTCCGGTGCGGCAATCCCGGGCTCGCAACCCGAGCACATACTGACTGCCAAGCCTGGCGATCGATCCGTCGAGGACCGCGGCACTGTCGGTTCGCTCACAGATTTCCAGAGCGACCGCGGGAGTGAGGCGCGCATCCGCGGGCTGCCCCATTAGGCCCAGAGTCTGCTGGATTCGCTCCTCCGAGATAAGGCTCAGAAAAGGCGATTGGGCGAGCTGCACGGCCATACCTTGCCGCAATGTGTCGTCAAACACGGGATCTCCAGTGGCGTTGGTAAAGTCCGCAAGGACAATGGTGTCCTTGTCGGTTAGCTTGGCACTATGGCGAGAGCGCACGTAGCTGGCCACTGACAACGCGAGAATCAGAAAGAAAGCCGGAACGACTATCTTCCAACGTTTTCCGGTGCTGATTGGGGGAGTGACCGGCGTACTGATTTTCGCCAGCTCCGATTCAGTGCCGCGCTTCAGCCTTTGCAGATCGGCCCGGATGTCGGACGCGTGCTGGTAGCGCAAGTCGCGATCTTTCTCCAAACACTTATCGATAATCCGTCCCAGTTCGATGGGGAGCCGGGGGTTCAAACGCACGATTGGTGGAGGCGTGCGGTTCATGATGCAGTCGAAGATCACACCGGTACTCTCGCCCCGGAAAGCCAACGCTCCAGTCGCCATCTCGTACAGCACGGCTCCGAAAGAGAACAGGTCGGTTCGGGCATCCACCTGCTTGGCGCGCACTTGCTCTGGCGACATGTACGAAATCGTTCCCAGCGCGCTTCCAGGAGATGTCAGTTGCTCTTCCAAGGTCACCGTAGAATGTTGGGGCTCATTGGTAAGTGCCGAGTCGCTGGGCACCGGTGCCACCTTGGCGAGGCCAAAATCCAGAATCTTGGCCTGACCTCGATTCGTGACGAAGATGTTCTCGGGCTTGATGTCCCGGTGGACGATGCCCTTCGAGTGGGCAGCGTCGAGCGCTTCGGCAATCTGGATTCCCAGGTCGAGCACCGCCTCGATCTCCATCGGCTTGCCAGCAATCCGGTGCCGGAGCGTCTGCCCTTCCAGCAGTTCCATGGCGATGAAGCTGCGCCCATCCGCCTCGTCAATCTCGTAGATCGTGCATATGTTCGGATGGTTCAAAGAGGATGCAGCCTTGGCCTCCCGCTGGAAACGGCTCAGAAGTTGCGAGTCGTTGGCAAGATCGTCGGGTAGGAATTTGAGGGCCAGGTGGCGACCGAGCTTAAGGTCTTCTGCCTCGTAAACCACACCCATACCACCGCCTCCGATCCTGCGGAGGATGCGGTAGTGGGAAACCGTCTGCCCCATGGGTTGCGACGGAGTCGGCATTGGCTAAACATGTTAGGTGGGGTCGAGGGTCAGGTCAACGCTTGGTCGCATCCACTCATTGGCGAAACATCCCCACTGCGCTCGTCTAGCCTTGCGCTGGGCACTTGAGTGTAAGTCCTCCATAACACTCATCACCTCCGCAGGTCGATTTGCCTCAATTCCCCGCCCTCTCTAGAATGAAGAATTACCCCACGGCTGGGAGAGTCCCGAAAAACTTATGATTCATTTTCCCGTTCCTGAGGCTCTTACTTTCGATGACGTCCTTTTGCTGCCCGCCCGCTCCGACGTCATTCCCGCGCAGGCCGTCACCCAGACGCAGCTGACCCGCAACATCAGCCTGAACATTCCCATCGTCAGCGCCGCCATGGATACCGTGACCGAATCGCACATGGCCATCGCGCTCGCGCAACAGGGCGGTCTTGGAATCATTCACCGCAACCTGACCATCGAGCAGCAGGCGAACGAGGTCGACAAAGTGAAGCGCTCGGAAAGCGGCATGATCGTCGACCCAGTCACAATGTCGCCCACCGACCGCGTCAGCGACGCGCTCGAAGTCATGCGCAAATACAAGATTTCAGGCGTGCCCATCACCGAGCACGGAAAACTGGTGGGCATCCTCACCAACCGCGACCTGCGCTTTGAAACCCGCTTCGACATTCCCATCGATAAAGTGATGACCAAGAAAAATCTCATCACCGTGCCGGTGGGAACCACGCTCGAAGAGGCGGAAAAAATCCTTCACCAGCACCGCGTGGAAAAACTTCTCGTCGTCGATGACAAGTACAACCTCAAAGGCTTAATCACAGTTAAGGACATTCAGAAGAAGCTGAAATATCCCAACGCGGCGAAAGATTCCCAGGGCCGCCTGCGTGTAGGCGCAGCCATTGGCGCCACGGGAGATTTCCTCGAGCGCGCGCAGGAGCTTGCGGAAGCCAAAGTCGACGTCCTCGCTATCGACAGCGCCCATGGTCATTCCACCAAAGTTCTCGACGCAGTGAAGCTGGTGAAATCGAAGCTGCCCCACATCGAATTGCTGGCCGGCAACGTGGCCACCTTCGACGGCGCTTGCGAACTGACGCGCGCCGGAGCCGATGGAATTAAGGTTGGCATCGGCCCGGGTTCGATCTGTACCACGCGCGTCGTCACCGGCGCCGGCGTGCCGCAGATTACCGCGATCGCCGAAGCCTACCGCGCCACGAGAGACTCGGGCGTCCCCATCATCGCCGACGGCGGCATCAAGTATTCCGGCGATGTGACCAAGGCGCTGGCCGCGGGCGCGAGCGCCGTCATGATCGGATCTCTTTTCGCCGGCACCGACGAAAGTCCCGGCGAACTGATCCTCTACCAAGGCCGCTCGTTCAAGTCGTATCGCGGCATGGGGTCGATCGGCGCCATGGCCCAAGGCTCCAGCGAGCGCTACTTCCAGAGCACAGAAGGCGATTCGTCAGCCTCAATCTCTGCTGGCGACGGGGATTCCAACCGCCTCGCCAAACTCGTCCCCGAAGGCATTGAAGGACGCGTTCCTTACCGCGGGTCCGTGGCCATGATCGTCCACCAGATGGTCGGCGGATTGAAATCCGGCATGGGTTACTGCGGCTGCGGTACGATTCCCGAGTTACTGCAGAAGACACGCTTCGTCCGCATCAGCGGCGCCGGCCTCCGCGAGAGCCATGTGCACGACGTCATGATCACCCGCGAGGCGCCAAACTATGCCATCGAGTAGCGCGGTAGTCCGACGCGACCTGAAGATAAATGTGGGTGCCCCATTTCTCGCGTCTTTTGCGAGAAGTGGGGATTTCGTGACGACAGGCTTCCCACCCGCTTGACCACCGATCGCCACCAAGCTCTGAAAGCGTGGATCGCCGCTGTCCTGTGGCTGATCGTCATCGCCATTGAGTCGACGAAGTACCTCTCCGCCCACAACACCAGCCGTTTTCTTTTCCCCGCGCTGCATTACCTGTTTGGTATGACTTGGCAGCAGTTCCAGCCGATCCACTTCTATATGCGTAAGGGCGGCCACGTCTTCGGTTACGGCTTGTTGAGCATCCTCCTCTTTCGCGCCTGGCGTGAAACCCTGCCTGCCCTCGGAAATCCCAGGTGGACCTACCGCTGGGCGAACATTGCCGTGCTCGGAACTGCATTCGTGGCGAGCCTCGACGAGTGGCACCAGAGCTTCCTCCCTTCCCGCACCGGTACGCCCTACGATGTTGTACTCGACACTTGCGCCGGAATCGGCGCTCAGATTCTTGTGTTTCTTTGGATAAGAATGTCTCGGAGGGTCGTCGACCGCTGAGAGGCTGCAGCGTCCTCGACGCGTGCACCGAATTTCGGCGCACGCGTCGAAATGATCAGTCACTAACCTTGATACAGAAAGCCCTGGGGAAGGGCATTGCTGGAAGGATAGTCTGGAAGCCGCTCCCTGTCTTTGCTCTGCAGCAATCAAGCATAAATTGATGTTCTTGAACGTGGCGCCTGCCGCTGCCATCCGTTAGTCAATCATCAGCGCTTCCGGGTCGTGGACAAGAAGCCGCCCGCGCCCCTTGGAAACGGTCCCGGCCCGCGCCCAATTGCTCACCAGACGGCTGGCGGTAAACGGGCTGATGTCTGCTAGCGCCCCGAGTTCATCGTTGGTCGCGCGAATTTCGATTCCATCGCGATGGACTTCGCCCGATTTGTCGCTGAGCCGCAGCAGCGTCTCGGCCAGTCTCTCCTCTGCGGTTTTGGTAACCAGCCCAACATGCCGTTCGATGTAGGCCCTCACGTAATCAAGACCAATGTGTAATGCATTCTCCCCCAGCAGGGGATAGCGGTGAGCTAACTTCCGGATGGCAGAATGGTCCCAGGACAGCAGTTCGCAATCGGATACAGCTTCCGCCGTCGCCATATATGTCGATTGAGTCCTCAGCAACGCTACCAATCCAATCACGTCTCCGGGTACAAGCCGCGCCAGCAGGACGACCTCGCCGTGCTTGGTCAGGTGGTAGTAGCGTGCCCGGCCACTCTGCACTAGAAACATATGGGACGCTCGATGACCACCTGTGATGACATTGTCCTTGGCCGAGATCCGGCGTATCAATGCAGCGTCGAGGATGGCCTCTACATCGGCCTGCTCGAGGCCGGTCAACAAGCTGGAGGATCTGACGGAGGACAAAGCTGATCGAGATTCGTGCATGTTCGGTGGATCCTGGAGTCCAAGAGACATCGCTCCCCGAGGCCGATCTTCCACAGCAGGCTAGGCGATCCGCCCGAACGGCGAAACTGTCAGAAAATACAGGTGGCCGCGCGCTTCAGCTTCTCCCACGAATGGGCGCCTCGGGCTTAAGCACAAGCAAGGTCGCTGAGACGGCCGCCAGCCCCGCGGAGAAATAGAACGGTACACTCGCCCCGTAATGCTTCCACAATTCACCGGTAATCAGACTGGCCGCCAAGGTAGCGACACTCGTTACAAAAAAATACACGCCCAACGCCTTTCCCCGCACGTCGGCTCCCACGGTCTCCACTACCAGTGCCTTCAGCACCGGCTGTGTCAGCGCGTAGTACAGGCCATAAACCGACATCGTGATCCAGATCGCAAGCGTCGACGGCGCCCGCCCGAACACAAAATAAACTCCCGCGAAAATCAGATACCCCGCGGCTGCGATCCAGCGCCGGGAGAAATGGTCGCTGAACCAACCTGCCGGCCACGACCCCAGCGTGTATGTGATGTTGAAGACTAGCCCCAGCAGCGGCGCCAGAGCCACTCGAATGCCCACATTCTGCGCCCGCATCACCAGGAACATGTCGCTGGAATTCCCCAGCGAGAACAGGGTCACCGCGATGAGCACCATGTAGAACGAACCGGGGAGCGACGCGCTGGCTGCAATTGGAATGGAGGAGGCCTTCTGTACGAGCGACGATTCGCGACCTGGGGACGACTTGCGTTTGGTTTCACGAATCCCGAACAGCGCCACCATCACGCATAGCGCCCCGGGAATCGCAGCCGCCCAAAACACGCCTCGAATTCCGTATCGCGCCAGCAGCACCAGAGCTGCCAGAGGCCCCGCAATCGCCCCCGCCGAATCCATCGACTGAATCAGACCGTACGCCGATCCCAACCGTTCCTTCGGCACTGACTCCGCGACCATCACATCGCGCGGCGCCCCGCGCACTCCCTTGGCCAGTCGGTCGCTGAACCGGATCAGCAGGATGTGCCACCACGCGCTCGCCAATGCGAGCAGCGGTTTCACCGCGTTCGCGACGAAATATCCCGCCACGACCAGAGGCTTCCGCCGCTCGATGCGATCCGTGAGATATCCCGAGAAAAGCTTGGCAAACGACGCAACACTCTCGGCCAGCCCTTCAATCAGCCCCAACTGCGCCGGCCCCGCGCCCAGCGAAACCAGAAACGCGGGCAGAACCCAATATGCCATCTCGGTCGCTGTGTCGTTTAGAAAGGAAGTGATGCCGAAGGCGTAGATATTCCGCGCAGCAGAGGGGTGAGGGTCAGGGGAGGGTGCGGGCATGAAGCAGTTTTATCACGTAGGCTGGACCGAAGGGGGAAGCAGGTAGCAGGCTGATCTTCCAGCATCGGGCAACTGAGCATTTAGGCAGTGAGTACTGGCAGCTGAGAGGTGTTCTCAGTACATCGCGTCGTACTTCGTCACGAGCCAGTTGCCACCCTGGCGTGCTACGGTGACGGTAAACAAATCCTGATCAATGCCCGCCTGACCCGGACCCGCGTTGGTCTCCCGCTTGCCGCGATAATGCAGGACGATCAGCGGCCCTGCCTCTTCCCAATCGACCAGTTCCCAGGTGAGCAGCGGGTGCTGCGCCTCAGAGGCGCAAATGTACTTCGCGTATTTCTTGTGGTAGTCGTGCTCCCACTTGGATAGCACGTCGTCGCAGTGGCCGTCGCGGATTTCGCGCAAGAATTTATTCGCGGCCTTCTCCGTCGAGCGGTCGCGCAGCGGATTCATCTTGATGCTCACCGGAAGCCCGGTCAGCGGATCGTGATCGTCCGAACGCGCGAGCACTGGCCCCTGATTGCTCAGCCACCAGAGGTAGCCGACAAACACTCCCACCAGCAGAACGCCGGCGCCGACGGCAATCCCAATTTGTGTTCGAGTGAAGGCCATTAGAGGAGAGTTTAAAGAGATCGGGGAAGCGGCGAAAGATTACCACTGGGAGACACGGTGGGACATGTACGAGTGCGGCAAAGGAGATAACAAAACAAAAGGCGCGACCCAGTGGCCGCGCCCTTCGCAAGAACAGTAGCACACTACTCTTTCTTGTCTTCTTCTT
This sequence comes from uncultured Acidobacteriaceae bacterium, assembly GCA_963706645.1. GTDB lineage: Bacteria > Acidobacteriota > Terriglobia > Terriglobales > Acidobacteriaceae > Sulfotelmatobacter. Next base: position 596 of record CAVPNR010000001.1, on the reverse strand, counting down.
TGCCTTCGACCGGTGCAGCCTCGCGCTCCACCTGCGCTTGCGCTTCCGCCTCTTCCATGGCCTTCTTGGTTTCGGCGGCTTTCTTGGCGCGGACTTCGGCACGCTTCTCGCGCTTTTCGTCGAGGATCTTCTCGCTGCCCAGCAGTTCGAGGAAAGCCTTGTCGGCGCCGTCACCCTTATTCCAGTGGGTGCGGATGATGCGCGTGTAGCCGCCGTTGCGATCGCCGAAGCGCGGCCCGACCGTGTCGAACAACTTCACCACGGCCGCATCGGTCATCAGGTACGCCGCAGCCAGACGCCGCGCCGCGAGATCGCCCCGCTTGCCGAGCGTAATCATCTTCTCGACGATGGGCTTCGCGGCCTTAGCCTTGGGAACCGTGGTCTCGATACGCTCTTCCACGATCACCGAGGTGACCAGGTTGCGCAGCAGCGAGCGCCGGTGCGCGGTGTTCCGTCCGAGTTTATATCCAGCAACTTTGTGACGCATGGGAAACCTCAGCTTCTAGCTACTAGCTCTTAGCTTCTAGCTTAAAAGTCAAAATCCAATCTCGTTGGCGACCCGGCTTCCGAATGCCGGAAGCCGGGCGCCCTTCTTA